>CAUPJZ010000004.1:0-363184 GCA_963511605.1 uncultured Duganella sp.
CAGGCTAGTTATATTAAAAAGCCCCTTCCAATGATTTGGTCGGGGCTTTTTTTCGTTCATGGCCCGTGTCCGGAGAGACATCTAGGGACACGTAGGGCGGATTAGCGCAGCGTAATCGGCCATGCATGCGCCGCCAACGGCTCAAAGATGGCCGATTACGGCGTCCCGCCTAATCCGCCCTACGTGTCTTCTCGTCACGTTTCTGCATTACAATATAGTTAATATTGGAGTGCAACCTTATGTCAGTTTTCGCCATGCGTACGGCGCGGTTTTTTGGCCTGCTTCTGCTGGCGTTCTGTTCGCTCGTCCACAGCGCCCCGCTCAGCCTGCGCTTCGAACACCTGGGTGTCGAGCAGGGCTTGACGCAGGAGTCCGTCACACGCGTGATCCAGGACCGCCAGGGCTTCATCTGGATCGGCACGCAGGCCGGCCTGAACCGCTTTGACGGCTACCGCGTCACTGTCTTCAAGAACGATCCCGGGAACCCGCACAGCCTGCTCGACAACTATGTGCAGGCGTTGTACGAGGACGCCGGCGGCCGGCTGTGGGTCGGCAGTAAGGGCGGACTGGACCGTTACGACCCGTCCACCGGCGGCTTTGTCCACCAAGCCATCAAGACCGGCAACCTTGCCGTCACCAATATCATCGGCGACGGCAAGGACGGGTTATGGCTGACCACCAGCGAGGGGCTGCAGCATCTCGATATCAAGAGCGGCCAAGTGCGCACCTTGCGGCATGCGCCGGCCGACCCGGACAGCATCTCCGACGACCGGGTCAACGCGGTGGCGCGCGACAAGTCCGGCAACCTGTGGATCGCCACGGCCAGCGGTCTGGAGATGCTGCCGCCGGGCGCCGCCAAATTCCAGCATCTGACGCCGCGGCACGGGGCCGCGCCATCGAACAACATCACCTCGCTGTCGGTGGGGCCGGACGGGGTGGTGTGGGCCGGCGCCATGGCCGGCCTGCAGGCCTGGCGGCTCGACGGCGCCACACCCAAGCTTTTGTCGCCGGCGCTGTCCCGGCCGTTCGGCGATTTGCGCGTCAACGTCCTGATGCACGACAGCGACGGCACCTTGTGGGTCGGCACCCAGGAGGACGGCCTGAAACGGCGCGATCCGGCCAGCGGCGAGTTCCATAGCTACCGTTGGGATAGCCTGAACCGCCACGGCATCGGCGACAACCAGATCACCGCCCTGTACCAGGACCGCACCGGCACGCTCTGGGTGGGCAACTGGTACACCGGCTTGGACTGGGTCGATCTCGACAGCGGCGGTTTCGAGCGCTACACCGAGGCGTCCGGCGTGCTGCCCAGCGTGACCAACAGCAAGGTGCGCGCGATCGTCGGCGCCGGCGACAACAAACTATGGCTCGGCTCGGGCGAGGGCTTGACCAGGCTGGACGTGGCCAAGCGCACGGTCGAGTCCTGGCACCGCGACGAGCGCGATCCCGCCGGCCTGCCGGGCGACGTGGTGATCGCGCTGGCCACCGACCTCAAGGGCCGGCTGTGGGTCGGCACCTCCACCGGGCTGGCCCGGCGCGATCCGGCCACCGGCCGCTACACGCGGGTGCCGTTCGACGCCGACCCAAACTCGCTGTCGATCCAGCGGCTGTTGGTCGACCGGGCCGGCGTCATCTGGGCCGGCACCCGCAGCGGGCTGCACCGCGTCGATCCGGACACCGACGCCGTCACCACCTATCGCGCCGATCCGGACAACCCGGACAGCGTCGACGGCCGCGTCTACGCGCTGCTGGAGGACCGGCACGGCATGCTGTGGATCGGCACGGAAAACGGCTTGAACCGCTTCGACCGCGCCAGCGGCAAGTTCCGCCACTACCGCCACGATCCGAACCGGCCGGACAGCCTGAGCCACAAAAGGGTGCCGTTCATCTTTGAGGATAAGGGCGGCGTGCTCTGGGTCGGCACCGCCGCCGGCTTGTGCAAGGCCCTGCCGCAGCCGGACGGCGACCTGCTCTTCCGCTATTACCCGGGACAGAACGGCGGCGCTGTCGACCCGATCGGCGCCATCCTGGAGGACGACAACGGCCGGCTATGGATCAGCAGCACCGCCGGCATAGCGATGTTCACTCCCGAGACCGGGTTTTTCAAGCAGTACACGGCCAAGGACGGCTTGATCGACGGCTCATACTTCATCGGCGCGGCCCACCAGGCACCGGACGGCACGCTGTACTTCGGCGGCCTGGCGGGCATGACCGCGTTCAAGCCGGGCGACATCCATGACAACACGCGCGCGCCGCAGATCGCCATCACCGATTTCTTCATCTTCAACGAATCGATCCTCAGCGACGTGCGGCGTCCCGACGTGCTGCCGAAGGGGGCGTTGAGCGAGGCCAAAACGCTGACCTTGAGCCATCGCGACGTCATGTTCTCGATCGAGTTCGCGGCCTTGCATTTCGCCGATACGCAACGCAACCGCTACGCCTACCAGCTCGAGGGCTTCGATCCGCAGTGGGTGACGACGGACGCCGGCAAGCGCTTCGCCACCTATACCAACCTGGACCCGGGCCGCTACGTGTTCCGCGTGCGGGCCGCCAACAAGGACGGCGTCTGGAGCCAGCAAGCGGCGGCGCTGGAACTGATCGTCACGCCGCCGGTGTGGAAGATGTGGTGGTTCCGCCTGCTGATGGTCGGCCTGGCGGTCGGGGCCGCGTATTTGCTGTTCCGCATCCGTATCCGCATGTTGATGCGGCAGAAGCAGGCGCTCGAGGAGGAGGTCGGCAGCCGCACGCGCGAGCTGGTGCTGCAGAAGGAGTCGATCGAACGCCAGAAGCAGGAGGCCGAGCTGCAAAAGGAAAGCGTGGAGCTGGCGCACCGCAATATCTCGCTGCTGTCCGATATCGGCCGCCGCATCACGGCCAACCTCGACAGCGAGGCCATCATGACCATGCTGTACCAGCAGGTGCACGCGCTGATGGACGCGAGCGTGTTCGGCATCGGCATTTACCGGCCGGAGCAGGAGTTGATCGAGTATCCGTTCGCGATGGAGAAGGGCAAGCGCTACACGCCGTACACGCGCAGCATGCGCGAGCCGAACCAGCTGGCGGTGTGGTGCATCAACCATGCCGAGGAAGTGTTCATCAACGACCTGGAACAGGAATACGCACGCTATATCACCAGCCTGGCGCTGGTGTCCGGCGTCGACAACATGGGCACGCTCGAAGACGGATCGCTGCCGACCGAGCCGCGCTCGCTGATCTATGTGCCGATTTCCGTCAACGGCCAGGTGCGCGGCATCATCACCGTCCACAGCTACCGCGCACACGCCTACCAGCGCATCGATGCCGACATGCTGACCACGCTGGCGTCGTATGTGGCGGTGGCGTTCGCCAATGCCGATTCCTACCGGCAGTTGCAGGACACCCAGCAGCAGCTGGTCGAGCGCGAGAAGCTGGCCGCGCTGGGCTCGCTGGTGGCCGGCGTCGCGCACGAGCTCAACACGCCGATTGGCAACAGCCTGGTGATCGCCAGCACGCTCGAGGACAAGACCACGGAGATCGAGCTGCGCCAGAACAGCAACGTGCTGCGCCGTTCCGACCTGGCGCAATTCATCGACGCCGCGCGCGAGGCGTCGACCTTGCTGATGCGCAGCCTGCGCAACGCGGCCGAGCTGGTCAACAGTTTCAAGCAGGTGGCGGTCGACCAGGCCAGCGCCAAGCGGCGCCATTTCGACCTGCACCAGGCCAGCCAGGAAATCGTCACGACGATGAAGAACCAGATCCGCAAGGCGGGCCACCAGATCGATCTGGAGATGCCGGACGATATAGAGATGGACAGCTTCCCCGGGCCTTACGGCCAGGTCATCATCAACCTGATCAACAACGCCCTGCTGCACGCCTTCGACGGGCGCAGCGGCGGCGTGATACGGCTGTGGGCGGTGCGGCTGGGGCCGGACCGGGTGCGGATCGTGTTCCAGGACGACGGCGCGGGCATCGCCATCGAGCACCAGGCGCGCATTTTCGATCCGTTCTTCACGACCAAGCTGGGGCAGGGCGGCAACGGGCTGGGGTTGAGCATCACGTACAACATCGTGACGTCGCTGCTCGATGGCAGCATCCGGGTCGACAGCGTGGTCGGGGTGGGGACGCGGTTCACGATCGATTTGCCGTTAAAGGCGAGCCTGGCCGGCGATTGACGGGTCATATCGGCTCGGGACCGCGACTAACTTCGGAGATACGTAGGGCGGATTAGCGCAGCGTAATCGGCCATGGATGCGCCGTCGACGACCCATGCATGGCCGATTACGGCGTTCCGCCTAATCCGCCCTACGTGTCTCCACGAGTTATCGGGTTCCCGGGCCGGACTACACGCCCCAGATGATGCTTTCGTTTTCCTGCTTGGCCGAGCGCAGCATCTCGAGCAGCGGATATGCGCGCGCGTGGAATCCCACGCGCTGCATGACCGCATGCTCCACCGTCTCGTTCTCTTCCTTCTCGTGCGCGTGGATGTCGTGCTCGATATCGTTTTCAGGGTGGAGTTTGCTTTCGGCCACTTCATGCTCGAGCACCGACAGCGCCTGCTCGGCCTCGGCGGCGGTAATCACGCCGCGCGTGGGGTTTTTGTGGAGCAAGTCGAGGATGCGCTGGGCGTGTTCCTGATACATCAGGACTTCGGGGCTGGATTTGGATTTGAAGGCAATTAACATGATGCGCGCTTTCTTAGTATTATTGATCAAGAGGTCGTACGGTGCGCCGAATGACGATGCAGCGGCGTGCCGTTGCTGTTCACATTAGGTCGTCACGGAAACTTTACAAGAGACGAGCCCATCTGTATGGACGTTAGCGCACGTCAATTAAGCATCTTCTAAGCCAAGCGCCTGGTTTCAGGTCAATTTGAAGGAGCTGAACCAGGTTTCCACGGTGTCGCGCACGATATTTTTCTCCCGCCCCATGACGACGACCTGATAAATGCGGGTGTCTTTGGCGATGAAGCGCCCGATCAGCAGCATCGACTCCCCATTTTGGCTGCCCTTCGCCTCGACATCGAGCACGGTCTGCCCCGCAGCCGCCGACGATGCGCTTTTGGTCACCGTGGCGCCGATGTTCTTGACCAGCGCCGTCTTCATGGCCTCCAGGGCCGCCGGCGTCCGCGCCGCGTCGGCCAGTTGCGCGCTGCCGACTGCGAACACCACGCCGTCCACCTCGGCCGCCGTCATCGTCATGTTCACGTCCAGGTCGTCCAGCTTGATGGCGCGCGTCTGGCTGGCCGGCTTGCCGGGGAACAGCACGGCGTATGGCGCGTCATTGCTGCGGTAGTCGCGCCAGTCGTATTGCGGACTGCAGGCGGACAGTGCGGCCGCCATCAGCAGCGCCAGCGAGATCCTTTTCATGATGCCTTCTCTTTCTTCTTTTTACGTTCGTCTTCGTCGCGCTTCCATTCGTCGATATGCGCCTCCTGGCGCAGTACGCGCGACGCCGGATCGACAGTATAGTGCGCGCTGGCGGCCAGTGTCAGTTCGCCGATGCCGCCCGTCATCGGCAGCTGGACGATGCGCTCGCCCTGGTCGTCGACGATGCGCACTTCCAGCGGCATCGGGAACGGGCCGCCGTCCTTCAGCTTCCATTCCAGTCGCAGCTGGCCGCCGTTGCGCGTCTCGACCAGCTCGGGCAGCGCCGCGTGGTACAGGTAGGCGTCGAAGAACCAGCCCAGATCGCGGCCGCTGACGGTGTTGGCAATGGCGATGAACTCCCTGGTGCTGCTCCAGCGCGGCTGGAAGTGGCCCGGCATCGGCATGTCGGTGCCGTAGACCATGCGGCGCGTGGCGCGGAAGAAGGCGTCGTCGCCGATCAGGTTGCGCAGGGTGTGCAAGATCAGCGAGCCCTTGGTGTAGATGTCGTTGCCCGGGCCGCCGCGCTTGTCGTCGTAGACGTCCTCGATGCGTTGCGGTTTGCCGCCGACCACCGCTACCTTGTTGCGCAGCGACTTGCGCTGGTTGAACAGCTCGGCCTGGAATTCCATCTCGCCGCGCAGCCATTGCAGGTACAGCGGCTGCATGTAGCTGCCGAAGCCCTCGTGCAGCCACATGTCGTCCCAGTCGGCGTTGGTCACCTGGTTGCCGAACCATTCGTGCGACAGCTCATGGTGCAACAGCCAGTCGTAGCCGTAAGGCGACTTCAGGTAGCCGTTGCCGTAGGCGTTGATGGTCTGGTGTTCCATGCCCAGGTGCGGTGTCTCGACCACGCCCATTTTCTCGTCGCCGAACGGGTAGGGGCCGATGCGGCGCTCGAAGAAATCGAGCATCGGCCCGAACTCGGCGAACAGGCCCTTGGCCTGCCGCTCGTGTCCTTTCAGATACCACATGCGCAGCGGGATGGTGTTGCCGTAGCGGCTGGCGTAGTCGCCCGACAGCATCTCGTACGGGCCGATGTTGAGCGCGATGCCGTAGGTGCTGGGATTCTTGGCGCGCCAGTGGTAGGTGCGCCAGCCGTCCTTTTCATCCATGCCGACGGCCACGCCGTTGCCGGCGACCACCAGCGGCGCCGGCACGCTGATGTGCAGGTCGATTAGTTTGGCCTTGCCCATCGGATGGTCGATGCAGGGCCAGAACAGGTCGCAGCCTTCGCCCTCGACGGTGGTGGCGATCCACGGCTGGCCGTCCGCCGTTTTGCTCCACGTAAAGGCGCCATCCCACGGCGCGCGCTTGGCCACGTGCGGCACGCCGTGGTAGCGGATGCGCACGGTGGTGCTGGCGCCGGCCGTCAGCGGCGTCGGCAATGTCAGGTAGAGGCGGCCGTCCGGATTGCTGATCGCCGAACGCGCCAGTTCCACGCCGTCGACGCTGGCGCCGTCGACCGGCAGGTTGCGGTCCAGCTCGACGGCGACGCGGGTCAGCGGCGGCGTCGCCAGCGCGTTGGCGGTGAAGGTCAGCGTGGCGTCGCCGCGGATGCTTTGCGTGGCGGGATCGACACGCAGCGCCAGGTCGGCTTTGTCGAACGTGACGGCCAGTTGCTCCGGCGCGCGCGCGCCGCCGGAGCCGGCGGTGAAGTCCGTCAGCGGCGCCTGGGTGGCGCAGCCGGCCAGCAGGGCGCCGGCGGCGAGGGTCGTCAGGAGATGAAGTGGTAGACGTGTCATGCGGTTACATACCGGTGAATGTTGATCAAGCAATATAGCAGCAAGGATGGCCGATACGCTATCAACAAGCATGCTGACGCTCTATAACAACATGCAGCCGCATGGCATGCCTTGACGCAATATGTCGCACCGCCGTTGGGCCAACATCGACCTGTTGCAGTCATTGAACCCAAACGGAAACTATCATGAACCTCTCCAATTTAAAAATCGGAACGCGCCTGGGCCTGGGCTTCGGCGTGGTGGTGCTGTTGCTGGCGGCCGTGGCGCTGGTCGCCATCACCCGCATCAACCTGATCAACCAGGCGACGGAACGGATCTTGAACGACAGCTTCGTCAAGCTGACCTTGGCCCGGCAAATCCAGACCGAGGTCAATGTGCAATCGCGCTTGCTGCGCAACGCCGTCATCGGCGCGGCGGACCCGGCCGAAGTGCGCGAGCAACTGGGGAAGATGGATGCGTCGCTGAAGGCGAACGAGGAATATATCGTCAAGCTGGACACGATGCTGACGCTTCCCAAGGGTAAGGAACTGTTCAAGACCCTGAGCGAGCGGCGCGACGCCTACACGGCGGCGCGCAACGCCCTCGTCAAGCTGATCAGGGATGGGCAGTCCGAGCAGGCCGGAAAATACGTGAGCAAGGAGTTGCGCGCGGTGCAAACCCCTTATTTCAGCGCCATCAACGCCATGGAGGATTTTCAGGAATCGCTGATGAAGAAGGACGGCGGGGAGATCGCGGCGGGCGGCGCGCTGGCCGTGCGCCTGAGCGCCTTCCTGTCGCTGACGGCCGCGATCATGGCGGTGCTGATCGGCTGGCTCATCACGCGGTCGATCACCGTGCCGGTGAACCGGGCCGTGGCGTTGGCGCAGACCGTGGCCGCCGGCGATTTGAGCGGCCATGTCGAGGTGCGAAGCCAGGACGAGATTGGATTGCTGTTGCAGGCGCTCAATGACATGACCCGCAGCCTGAACAATATCGTCGGCCAGGTGCGCGCCGGTAGCGATGAGATCTCGACCGCGACGGTGGAAGTGGCCAGCGGCAACCTGGACCTGTCATCGCGCACCGAACAGCAAGCCAGCGCGTTGGAAGAGACCGCGTCGTCGCTGGAGGAACTGACCTCCACCGTCAAGCAAAACAGCGACAACGCGCGCCAAGCCAACCAGTTGGCCGTGTCCGCCGTCGACGTGGCGCGCCAGGGCGGCGCGGTGGTGACGGAAGTGGTGACGACGATGGGCCACATCCATGCCTCGGCCGGCAAGATCGCCGACATCATCGGCGTCATCGACGGCATCGCTTTCCAGACCAACATCCTGGCCTTGAACGCGGCGGTCGAGGCGGCGCGCGCCGGCGAGCAGGGACGCGGTTTCGCGGTGGTGGCGTCCGAGGTGCGCAACCTGGCGCAGCGCTCGGCGGGCGCGGCGAGGGAAATCAAAACCCTGATCAACGACTCCGTTGAGCAAGTCAACGCGGGCAATCAGCTGGTGGCCAAGGCCGGCACCACGATGACCGAGGTGGTCGCCAGCATCCAGCGGGTCACCGACATCATGAGCGAAATCACGGCGGCCGGCCGGGAGCAGGAAGTCGGCATCGAGCAGATCAACCAGGCCGTCAACGAGATGGACGCCGTGACGCAGCAGAACGCCGCGCTGGTGGAGGAAGCCGCCGCCGCCACGGCGGCGCTGGAGGGACAGGCGTCGCACCTGACTCAGATAGTCAGCGTGTTCAGGCTCAGCCAAGGGCAGCGCCAAGGCACGCCGGTCGCGCATCAGACGCCAACACGGCCGGCACCCAAGCTGGCGCTGGCAACGGTTTAACGTCGTAACCTTTGGCTACCGGCCTAACAAAACACGATAAACCACGTAGGGCGGATTAGGCGGCACGCCGTAATCGGCCATGGATGCGCCGTCGACGGCTCGCACATGGCCGATTACGCTACGCTAATCCGCCCTACGTGTTTCGGACGATCGCATCCGCTGGTTGTGCACCTTGCCGGCGATGGTCACGTTCTTGAGCACCAGGTCCTTGACGTTGTACAGATACGCGGGCTGATTGAGCACCGGCGTGCCGAAGTCGCAATCGCTGATGGTGACATTGCTCACCGGCAGAATCCGCGGCTTGCCCGGCCCGTTGTAGTTCACCGCCACCGGCCCCAGCACCACAATCGGCTGATAGCACGAGAACCTGCCATCCCTGGTCTGCACATTGCCCACAGTAATACCCGAGATATGCACGTTGGTCACCAGCGGCGGCCGTGTGCGGATGGTATCGTCGAGCGGGCTATAGTCGCAATCGAAGGTGATCACGCCGCCCGCGCCGGCGGCCACGGTCTTCTCCGGAATACCCGAGCCCGGTGTTGGCTTGTAGAACGCCGGCGTGGTGCGTATCCCATTGGGGATCTGCACATTGCGCACATAGAAATTCCGCAAAAAGCCTCCGCGCGCCATATTGGTCTTGAGGCGGATGGCGATGTTGAGCGGATCGGTCTTCCAATTGGCGTTCTCAAACACCAGGTTCTGCGCGTACACATTCTGGATGCCGCCGGACATGATGCTGCCCAAGGTCAGCGCGCCATGGCCGCTGTGCATGCGGCAATTCTGCACCACCACGTTCTCGCACGGGCCGAACTGCGTATCCGTGCCCTTGCCGGAATCGATGGCGATACAGTCGTCGCCGGTGTTGAACTGGCAGCCCTCGATCAGCACGTAACGGCACGATTCCGGATCGAAGCCGTCGTTGTTGGCGCCCATGCTGTTGGCGTAGATGCCTTTCACGTGCACGTTGGCGCAGTCCACCGGGTTGTGCTGCCAGAAAGGCGTGTTGGTCGTTTGGTAGCCGGCCAGCAGCACGTCGGTGCAACTGATGAACTGCACCATGTGCGGCCGCAGGAAGTGGCCGATGCCGAAGATGCGTTGTTTGGCCGGCACGCGCGCCTCGCTCAGCGCGCGCAGATAGTGCGAGTCCGAAAGGAACCACGGATCGTCGCCCTTGATCTTCGCGGCTTCCTCGGCGGACAAATGCGGCGCGATCTCGGCCAGCGGACGGTTGCGCGGGTTCGGCCGTTCCTGCACCTTGCCCACCGTGAACGGCACATGCACCTCGCCCTTGCGCTCGCGGCCTTTCCACGACCACCAGCAATCGGCATCGCCGTGGAAGGGCACGCCGGCCTGGCCGTCGAGGATGGAAGTCCAGTCCTCGCCGGTCAGGGCGATGTTGCGCTGGCCGTGGGCGTAGACCAGCGACGAATAGTTCAGGCAATCGTTGCCTTCCCAGCGGGTCAGCGACAGCTTGCCGTTGGCGCCGCAATCGAATTCGCCGTGGCGCGCGTAGTCGAGCGGATTGGCGGAAAAGTAGACATGCGCGCCCTTGGCCAGGTGCACGTGGACGTTCGACAGCAGCACGATAGGCCCGGCGCACAGCCAGTTGCCGGTCGGGATCAAGACCCGGCCGCCGCCGGCCTTGTGGCAGGCGGCGATGGCGGCGCTGATGGCCGGGTAGCAATCGGTCGATCCCGGCGCCGGGGTGTGGATATCGGCGCGGTCGCTGGAGCCGATCCAGGCGTTGATCGGCACCACTTCGCAAGCCTTGGCGCCGAACGCCGTGATGATGAAATCCTCCTTGCGGAAGGTGAGCGGCTTCGACACGCGGTCGATGATGGCCTGAGCCTGGCGCCAAGGGTCGCTGGAAGCGGCGGAGGCCGCCGTGGCCGCCAACAGCTGCGCCGGCAGGCCGCCGGCCAGCGCCAGGGTGCCGCCCGCAAGCGTCTGCATGAAATTGCGGCGGGCGACAGGGGTGGTCGGAGTGGTCATCGCGATCTCCGCATCAGGTGTCCAGCACCGTCGAGATGGTCTTGCCGGCGATGCGCACATTCTTCAAGACCAGGCCCTTGACGTTGTGGGTGAACCAGGGCTGCCCGGCGTTGCGCGGCGTGCCGAAGTCGCAGTCGGTGATGGTGATGTCGGTCAGCGGCAACACCGGCGTGCCTGGCTTGCCGTTGAAGCTGGTCGCCACCGGTCCCAGGATCACCATGGCCTGGTAGCACGACACCTCGGCGCCGTCGACCTTGACGTTGCCGGCCTTGACGTTGGAGATGTGCACGTGCGAGACAGACGGCGGCCGGATGCGCACGTCGTCGTCGGCCGGCGCGTAGTCGCAGTCGATGGTGATCAGGCCGCCGCCGCTGGTCGAGACCGTCTTCGGCTTGATGAGCGAGCCGGGCAGCGGATTGTAGAAGCCGGGAACCGTCTTGACGCCGTTGGGCACGGTCACGTCGCGCACGTAGAAATGGCGCAGGAAGCCGCCGCGATTCATGTTGGTCTTCATGCGGATGGCCGTGCCGAGCGGGTCGCTGTCCCAGTGGATGTTGCGGAACTCGATGCGCTGCGCGTACACGTGCTCGATGCCGGCCGCCATCTCGCTGCCCAGGGTGACGCCGCCGTGGCCGCTGTTCATGATGGTGTCCTGGATCACCATATTGCGGGTCGGACCTTCGGCGATGTCGCGGTTCTTGCCGGACTTGATGGCGATGCAATCGTCGCCGGTGTTGAACAGGCAGCCTTCAACGAGGATGGTGTCGCACGACTCGGGATCGAAGCCGTCGCTGTTGGCGCCCTTGCTTTCCATCCGCACCTTGCTGAAGTGAACGTTGCGGCAGTTGACCGGATGGTGCAGCCAGAACGGCGAATCGAGCAACTGGTAGCCTTGCATCAGCACGTCCGTGCAGCCGACGAATTCGACCATGCAAGGGCGCAGGTAGTGGCCGATGCCGAAGATGCGCTTGGCGACCGGCACGCCGGCTTCGGACAATGCCGGCAGATAGCGCGAGTCGGTGCGCCAGTCGGGACGGGTGCCCTGGATCAGCGCGCGCTCGGCGTCCGACAGCATTGGTGCCACCGCCGCCAGCGACTCCGGATTGGCCGGGTTGATCTTGCGTCCGTGCATGGGCGCCTGCTTGTTCTTGCCGCTCCAGTCCCACCAGGAGCCGCCGCCGGTTTCGAACGGTACGCCGGCCTGCCCGTTGAGGATGCTGGTCCAGTCCTCGCCGGTCAGCGCGATGTTGCGCTGGTTGTAGGCGTAGATCATCGGCGAATAGTTCAGCACGTCGTTGCCTTGCCAGCGCGAGATCACCAGCTTGCCGTTCTTGCCGCAATCGATGGCGCCGTACTTGGCGTAGTCGTTCGGGTTGGCGCTGAAGTAGACCTCGGCGCCGGCGGCAAGATGGACGTTGACGTTCGACAGCAGCACGATCGGCCCCGCGCAGTACCAGCTGCCGGCGGGAATCAGCACGCGGCCGCCGCCGGCCTTGTTGCAGGCGGCGATGGCGGCGGCGATGGCCGGGTAGCAATCCGGCGACTTGGCGACCGGCGACATGCGCTTCAGCGGCTCGTCGCCGCCGGTGGTGGTGATCTGTGCCAGCTTGCACGGCTTGGCGCCGAACCTGGTGATCGGAAAATCCTCCTTGCGGAACACGAGTGGCTTGGCGAAGCGGTCGACGATGCGCTGCGCCGTGGCCCAAGGGTCGGCGGAGGCGGTGGGCGCGGTCTGGCCGAGCGCGAGCGGCGCGGCGCCACCGAGCATGGCGCCGGCCGAGGCCGCGCGCAGGACGTTGCGGCGTTGTGGGTTCACTACTTTAGTCATTTTATTCATCTCCATCATTGTGCGCTGACGCGGAAGTAATCGACATCCAGGCTCGATGCCTTGGCGCCTGCGTTGCCTGAAGCACCGTCGCCGACGCTGAACACGCCGATTTGCGCGCCCACCCAGCGGCCCTTGCTGATCTTGAGCGGCTGGCCCACGGGCTGGAAGGTCACGTTGTCGGTGCTATAGGCGAAACTTGCCATCGCGCCGGGCGCCATGCGCATGCGCAAGTACAGCGACGACGGCGCCGACGGCAGCACCACGGTCGCCGTCTCCTTGCAGCGCAACACGGCCGGGCCGCAGCTGGTGTAGACCAGTTGAGTCGCGTCGGCCGTCTTGCGCAGGCCCAGCCACGCATACTGCATGGCGTTGACGATCAGGCCGGCGCGGTCGCCGTTGTTGGCGTCGTTGAGCTGGACGCGGGTGTTGACGACGAACTCCGGCGCCGGCAGCTTTTGCGCCAGGATGGACGGCGCCGCGCGCACATAATCGGCCGCGTCCGGCGCCGCCTGGGTGAACAGCCGCAACTGGCCGGGGCGCTCGCTGAGCGAATACCATTTCGCATGGCCGTTGGCATTCCACTGCCATTGCAGGCCGAGCCGCGAGCCGTCGAATTCGTCGGAGGTCGGCGGCGTTTTTACCGCCGCGCCGGCCACCGGTTTGGCGTGGGTCAGCACCGGTTGCCCGGCGCCCGCATTGGGGCCCGCTTCGCCCATGATCGGCCAGTCGTCGACCCAGCGCATCGGTTGAAGATGGACCACCCGGCCGTAGGCGTTCTTGTCCTGGAAGTGGAGGAACCAGTCCTTGCCGTCCTGCGCGCGTACCCAGGCGCCCTGGTGTGGGCCGTTGACCTCCGTCTTGCCCTGTTCGAGCACGGTGCGCACTTCGTACGGCCCGTTCAGGCTGCGCGAGCGGAATACCGACTGCCAGCCTTCCTCGACGCCGCCGGCCGGCGCGAACACGTAGTAGTAGCCGTTGGCCTTATAAAACTTCGGACCCTCCAGCGTTTTGTAGCCCTTGATCGCGTTGCCGTCGATCAGGGTGGTGCCTTTGGTGTCGAGCAGCTTGCTGGCGTCCGGCGCCATGCTGCGCAGGGTCAGGATGTTGTTGAAGCCGGCCCGGCTTTTGGCCCAGCCGTGCAGCAGCCAGGCTTTGCCGTCGTCGTCCCACAGCGGCGTCGGATCGATGATGCCTTTGCCCGGTAGAATCAGCTTGGGCGCGCTCCACTGGCCGTCGAAACGGTCGGCCGTGATGACGAAGATGCCGTGGTCCGGGTCCGGGTAGAAGATCCAGAACTTGCCGTCGTGATAGCGCAGGCACGGCGCCCAGACCCCCTCGCCATGGCGCGGCACGGCGAAGCGTTCGGACGGCACCAGGGCCGGCAAAGCGTGGCCGATCAGCTCCCAGTTGACCATGTCCTTTGAGGTCAGCAGCGGCAGGCCGGGCGCGCTGTTGAAGCTCGACGAGGTCATGTAGTAGGTGTCGCCGACGCGGATCGCGTCGGGGTCCGAATAGTCGGCGTGCAGGACGGGGTTCTTGTACTGGCCGTTGCCGAGGTCCGCTACCCAGGGCGCGGAGGCCGGCTTGGCCGGCGCGTCTACCTGGGCGGTCTGGCACGCGGCCAAGGCGAGCGGCAGCAGCACGGCGCCGGCGAGTTTGTGACGGTTCATTGTTTTCATGGTCATGGCATCAGAAGGTGTATTCGGCACGCAAGGTATAGGCGCGGCCGATCGGCTTGGCGATATTTTGCGCAAACACCACGCGCGAGCTCAAACGCTGGTTCGACAACGGCGGTTCCTCGTTCAGCAGGTTGTTGACGCCAAAGGTGACTTTCAGATTATCCGAAAACTTGTAGTTCGTGCTCAGGTTATACAGGATGTAGTGGTCGATGACGTTGTGGAACGGCTGGCCCGGCTTCTGCGTCGGCAGCGCGTTGGTATCCTCGTAGCTGGAGGTGTAGGACTGCGTCAGCTGCGCGCCGAACTTGACGTAGTTCCACGAGAAGCGCAGATTGTGCTTCCACTTGAAGATGTAGGTGTTGGCCGAGGTCGAACCGGTCGCCAGCGCGCCCGGACGGCCGACGCTGTCGACCCAGGCGCCGCCAGCGTCGTTCTGGCCTTCGTACTGGTCGACATAGGTGCCGTCGAGGTTGACGCCGAACTTGCCCCATTGCTTGGTCGGCACGACGTAGCGGAAGCTGACGTCGACCCCGCGCGTGTGCAGGCCGCCCATGTTCATGCGGGTGACGACGATGTAGTCGAGGGTACCGTCCGGGTTACGCGTGAACAGGTTGTTGTAGCGGTTGACGTCCGAGAAAATCGTGTCCTCGGTGATCTGCGCGATGGTGCCCTTCATCTTGATGTCCCAGACATCGAACGACAGCATCATGTTCTTGACCGGCTCGAGCACGATGCCGGCGGTGTAGGTGCGCGATTCCTCCGGTTGCAGGTCGGGGTTGGCGCCGGTCAGGGTGGTCAGCTGGGTGTTGCAGACGCGCGCCGGATCGAGGTTCAGGCCGGTGTAGCGCGGGTCGGTCGTCAAGGTGCCGGTGTTCGGCTGCGACGGCGTCGGGCTTGGGCACAGCAGCGGGTCGTCCCAGCGGTTGACCGACGGGGTGCGCGTGCGGGCCGCGCCGTACAGCTCCGGCAGGGTGGGCGCGCGGAAGCCGGTGCTGGCCGTGCCGCGCAGCATGACGGCGGTGTGCGGTTCCCAGCGGACGCTGGCCTTCGGATTGAAGGTCGAGCCGAAATCGCTGAAGTGGTCGGCGCGCGCCGCCAAGGTGACATCGAGCTGCCTGGTCAGCGGGGCGTCCAGCTCCATGTACAGGCCGCCGATGGTGCGCGCGCCCTTGGGATTGGTGCCCGGCGCACCGGACGTTTTGTAGGTCACCGCGTTGGCCAGCATGCTGGTGCGGTCGCTGTACATTTCGCGGTGCAGATCGCCGCCGACGGCGATCGCCAGCGAGCCGCCTTCAAGCGGCATCAGTTCGCGCGACAGGTTGAAGTCCGGACCGAAATATTTGACGCGGGCGGTGCGGTAGTTTTCGCCGTCCACGCTGATGCTGTCGAGATAGGCGCGGCCCTCGGCGTCCTGCTTGCCGAAGGGATTGAGCGTGCCGTTGGCCACGCCCGCATACAGTTCCGGCGTGGTGACGAAGCCGCTCTTGTAGCCGACCCGGCGCTCGCTCATGGCGGCGTTGAAGCCGACCCGGTAGTCCCAGCCCATGACAGCGCCCTCGTCGGCGACGACGATGCGGTTGGTGTTCTGGCGGTCGTGCGTGCCGGCCGTGCCCAGCTCGTCCAGGCTCCACGTCAGCGCCAGGTCCTGGCCGGTGACCCCGGCCACGGCCGGTACGCCGGCGCTGCCGCCCGGGTACCACTTGCTGCTGTTTTTGATGAACAGCGGCTTGCGCACGCCCGGGTTGAGCCTGTCGTAATCGGTTTGCGCGCCGAACACCTGCGGCGGATTGAGCGCGTCGATATAGGACTCGGTGTTGAGCATTTCCAACGTGAACAGCTTGTCGTCGCCGTGGCGGATCGAGGCCTTGGTGAACAGGGTGGTCTGCTTGTTGTCCGGCAGCAGTTGCGGATAAATGGTCGGGTCCAGGATACAGGTCCTGGCGCCCGCCCCGGAGGCCTTGGTCGAGGCCAGGCTGTACGGCGCGTCGTAGTTGCTGCCGCAGCCGGTGGCCCAATACGGGTTGCCGGTGGTGGTGGTCGGCCGGCCGTTGTTGTACACGGTGAAGTTGGCCGGCGACGAGGACGAGCCGGAGGTGTTGCTGGTGAAGACGGTGCCGCCCAGTTGCGCGATGCGTTCCGGGTCCCAGATTTCCGGACGGCTCTTTTGCATCAGCGACGTGCGGCGCTGCATGTCGAACGAGGCGAACACGTTCCAGCCGTCCTTTTTCAGGTCGCCGGTGCCGCCGGTGATGGAGACGCGCTGCTGCTCGCCGCCGCCGGAGCGTTGCGGCTTGACGATGCCGGCGCTCAGGCTGACCTTGTTGACGGTGCGCTTGGTGATGAAGTTGATCACGCCGGCGATGGCGTCGGTGCCGTAGATGGCCGAGGCGCCGTCGCGCAGCACTTCGACCCGCTCGACGGCGCTCATCGGCACGACGTCGACGTTGACCGAACTGGCGCCGATCGCCTCGTTGGGCAGGCGGCGGCCGTTGAGCAGCACCAGGGTGCGGTTGGTGTTGAGGCCGCGCATATTGATCATGGTGCCGCCGCCCCCGCCGCCGACCGGCTCGTTGGTTGCGCCGGTGACCAGCGAGGTGGCGACCTCGGACATCGTGGTCAGGCCCTGGGCTTCCAGCTCCTCGGCCTTGTAGGTGGTCAGGGGCAGGGCGTTCTCGGTGGCGATGCGCTTGATCGACGAACCGGTCACTTCGACGCGGGTCATGTTGTCGTCGGCTTGTTGGGCGTGCACTTGATTGGTCAGTGCCAGCACCGCTAGTGCGGTGGCGGTGAGGACGAGCCGGGGTTTGATAGTGGTTGTCATGTTCAGTCTCCTATTTTTTTATAATGAAACGTCTGTGGTGAAGCGGTGAAGCGGTAAAACCCTGTGGGGCAATGTGAAACTCGTGGAGATACGTAGGGCGGATTAGGCGGAACGCCGTAATCGGCCATGTATGCGCCGCCGGCGGCTCAACCATGGCCGATTACGCTGCGCTAATCCGCCCTACGTGTTTGTGTTGGTGTTTCCGAGGAAGGGTCCCAGCCCTTGCCGTCATCGAAGCCGCTGAATACTTGCTGTCTGCTGCCGAAGCGGGCTTTCACCTGCTCCGCCGCCAGCACGTGGCCCGGCGTGCGCTGGCTCAAGTCCAGCGGCCGGCCCGCCAGGTCCATGCTGCCGAACTCGCCCCAGCCGGCGCCCGGGTTGGCCTCCGGCGTCCGCGGCTTTTTCGGCGCCCAGCCTTGGGCTGCGATATGACGGTCCATCCGGCAGTTGATAAAGCTGACGTTGTCCCATGTGGCCGGCGGCCCCTGCCGCGCGAGGTAGGCTGTGCCCGCCGGCACATCGTTCCCCAGCGGCCCCGGACCGTGCGTCAACCGGCTGTTGAGGAACACGAACCCCGGCTCCCCCGCCGCAACGGTGCGCGCCTGCACGATGTAGCCGCCGCCACCGGCATGGGCGCTGTCGCCGACGGTGCGGATCTCGCTGTCCTCGAACAGCGCCGCCCGGTTGCCGCCCCAGATGAAGTCGACATTGCCGGCGATCAGCGTGCGGTAGAACCACGAGTAGCCCTTGACCTGGATGGTGTCCTGCTCGCTGAAGAAGCTCGCATCGCGCGCCACCAGGCGCCCACGGTCGCTGCTGAAGACCAGGGTCTCGGCCTGGCCGCCCTTGCTGCGGGCGCGCACGGTGTTGTTGATCAGCGTGAGATTGTCGAGCGTCACCATGTCGGCGTCCTCGATCAGGAACACCGAGCGGCCGCCGTTGGCGGCCGGTGTCAGCGGGCCCCGGCCGGCGCCGGTTCCCGGATTGATGCCGTCGTTGTTGGTCGCTTCCAGGATGACGCCATCCCGGCTTTCGCCATGTAAGGTGACGTTGTCCTTGCCGCGCAGGTAGAGCAACTGGTCGTAGCGGCCGTTGGCGATGCGGATTGATACAGGCGCCGCGCGCGACGTCTGGCGCATCGCATGGTTGAGCGCGCCCTGTACGGTGCGGAAGTCGGCCGGGCCGTCATCGTCGACGCTGAGGCTGTCGCCGGCCGGCGCCGCCGCCCGCGTACGGAAGGTCCATGGCGCGATGCTGGCGTTGGTGAACACGCCGGTATCGACGACGACTTCGTACTCGGTGTCGTAGTCGATTTTGGCGTTGTGCGGGCGTATGGTCGCGGTCGTGCCCTGCACGATGATCGGGGTGTAGCGCACCACACGCTTGTATTCCTGTTGTGCGTTGCCGATGACATCGACGTCTTCGCCGGGGCGCAGCTCGTCGACCAGGGCGCGGTCGGCGACGCGGTAGATGCGGACCGCCCCTTCGGTGCCGAGCACCGGCGGCTTATCGAAGGTGATCCGCAGTGGCGTATCGACCTGGACGTCGGCGGCGTGCGCCGCGGGCGACAGTTTCAACTGCGGCGCGTCGGCGGCGTGGCCATGCAGCGGCAACGCCGCTCCGAGGAGGACGGGAAAAAGGAGCCGCATGATCATTGCCGCGCGACTTTGACCGGCCAGGCCTCCGGGCCCTCGGGGAAGGGGACGAAGCGCTCGGCGCAGTCGACCGCGCGCGCGTCCGGCGCGTTGAGCTGACCGTCGAGCTTGATGGACGAGGTCTTGACCGGCGGGTTGCCGTCCACCACCACGTCCTTGAGCGCCAAGCGCAGCGGATGGGCGTCGTCGTAGCCTTGCAGGATCACCTGGCCCGGCGTCAGGCTGTGCACGCTTTCCATGCGCACGCCGGTGTAAGACGGGATCAGCTGGCCTGCAGGGCCTGGCTCGTAGTTGGTGTCGATATACAACGGCCAGCGGTTGTTGCGCAGGCAGACGTTGCGGTAGACGATGCCGCCGACCACGCCTCCGCGGCGGTCGTTGCTCTTGATGCGCAGGCCGGAGGTGGTGCCGTCCATGTCCAGGTCGTCCACCAGCACGTTGCGCACGCCCCCGTTGGTTTCGCTGCCGATCGACATGCCATGGCCGCTGTAGAAATGGTTGTGCAGGATCGAGATGTTCTCGCTCATGCCGTTGTTGCCGGCCTTGATAGCGACGTTGTCGTCGCCGGTGCGGATGTAGCTGTGGGCGATGGTCACGTTGCGCGAGGCGCCGGGGTCGATGCCGTCGCTGTTGCGCGCATCACGCGGGGTATCGATGCGCACGGCCCAGGCGGTAAAGCCGTCCACCTTGTTCAGTGCGACGTGGAAGTTGGGCGAGTTGCGCAAGGTGATGCGGTACATCGTGAAATCGCGCGCGTTGTCGATCTGGATCAGGCGCGGCACGTTCTGGCGCAGCTTTTCCTTCTGCGCGCGGCGGGCGATCTGCCACCATGTCTCGGGTTTGCCGTCGATCCGTTGGCCGCCCTGGCCGTCGATCGCACCATCGCCCATGATGCCCGCGCCCCTGGCGCCGTTGACGGTGATGAAGGGACGGCAGCCCTTGCCGGCCGCATCGAGCGTGCCGCAGGCTTTTTCGCCGTTGTCGAACAGCATGGGGTTGGTGCTGGCGTACAGCGTGACGCCGGCGTCCACCACCAGGGTGACGCCGTTGCCGATGGTCAGCGGGCCTGCGGTGAAGCTGGTGTTGGCCTTGTCGACGCCCGCCGCCAGATGGACCGCGCCGCCCTGTGTGCACTGGTCGATGGCTTTCTGGATGCGCGCGGCGTCGTCGCGGCCGGGTGCCGCGGCTTCGGCGGTCACGGACGCGCAAGCCTTCGGCAGGCCTGGCTCGCGCACGTCGCGCGTGTCTTGCGCTGCCGCTGTTGGTAGCGCGCACAGCAGCGCGGCGGCGATGGCCGAAGCCAACAACAAGGATGGGACGGGAATAGGCCGTTTTTTCGGGCCTGAATGGGCGATGCGCATGACATGTCTCCAGTTATAGGCGCTGCTTGGGCAGCGCTCACTGGAGTACCTCGCGTACTCCGCGCCGATAAGACGAGGGCCACGCCGATATGGTGGCCGAGGTCGCTCGGTGGGGTTGCTTACTTCGTTGCTTGATTCGGGAAAAAGATTAGCAGATAAGAATGAGCGAAACCATGCTTCCAAGTTCAGATGGCAAGAATCATTACGCGGATTGGTGGATTTCACAATGCCGGTCATGTCGAAACAGCGAGCGATGCCCGTTCAAGAAAGTTCTCAAAAAGATATTTCTTTAGTTTAAACTACCGCCCGCGCAGCGCGCTTGGCTGCGGTTGATTTGAAGGCGGCGGTGGATCATTTAATCAAAGTTTTGAGCAATGTCCAGGGCGGCCTCGGCATGCTGTTTCTTCTCGGCTTGGCCGCCACGGCCGAGGTCCGGGCGCTGGAGGCCGAGCAACGCAAAGTCTTGCCGTTGCCGGCGCGCTTGATCGACCACACTTCGCCGGTGAAGATCGATGGCGCGCTGAACGAGGACGCCTGGAGCAACGCCCGGGAATTCGACGCCTTCCACGAGTTCCTGCCCAACAGCGGCAACGCCGCGCCGGCCGCGCTGCGCACCACCGTGCGCCTGCTGATCGACGACGGCGCGCTGGTGTTCGGCATCCGCGCCTGGGATCCCGCGCCGGAGAACCTGCGCGGCTCGCTGGCGCGGCGCGACAAGGTCGGCACGGACCAGGACTTCATCGGCATCTGGCTCGATCCGACCGGCCACGGCCGCGCCGCCCAGTTCGTGCGCGTCAACACCGCCGGCGTGCTGAACGACGGCATGTACCGCGCTGACGAGGACGAGTCCGATCTCGGTCCCGATTTCCCGATCGACGCCGCCGTCCAGCGCCTGCCCGACGGCTACAGCATGGAAGTGCGCTGGCCGCTGTCGAACCTGCGCTTTCCCTATGCCGACGGCAAGGCGTGGCGCGTGATGATTGAACGCAACGTACCGCACGCCGGCGGCCTGCTGCTGACCAGCACCCCGCTGACCACCGACACCATCGGCCATATCGGCGTGATGCAGGACATCGACGGCATGGGCGGCACGGTCGCCGCCGTGCGCGACCGCAGCTTCCTCGACATCAAGCCGGAGCTGACCTTGCGCTCGAACAGCGGTTCCGACAGCGCCGGCCGGCAGCGCGCCAACAAGGGCAGCCTGGGCCTGGAGATCAACGCCCGTCCGCGCGCGGACATGGTGTTCAATGCCACCTTGAACCCGAACTTCTCGCAGGTCGAAATCGACGAACCGACGTCGTCGGGCGCCAGCCGCATCGCGCTGAGCCTGCCGGAGAAGCGTGGCTTCTTTCTTGAAAGCGCCGACGTCCTGGGGCTGCCGCTGGCGGCCTTCTACTCGCGCACGGTGGCCGACCCGGAATGGGGCTTGCGCGGCACCTGGCGCGCGGCGCAGGCCGACGCCACGGCGATGAGCCTGCGCGACCAGGAGGGCGGCATCGTGTTGCGCGGCGGGCCGTACGAGACGGCCGAGTACGATCAAACGCGGCGTACCCTGACCAGCCTGTTGCGCGCGCGCTGGCATGCCGATGGCGTGCTGCTGGGCGCCTTCGTCTCGCAGCGCGACTATGGCGACGCCGGCGGCAACCAGGTGTTCGGCTTCGACGGCCAATGGCGCGGCGACGGCAATCAGGCGACTTGGCTGCTGATGCACTCGCAGACCAGCGCCGGCTTCGTCACCGAACCGGTGGCGGCGGTGGTGCGGGTGCGCGCGCGCAATGGCGCGTATGTGTCGGGCAAGTACACGCACCTGTCTGAGGGCTTGTGGAACGAATTGAAGCTGGAGGCCGTCGGTCCCGGCTTCGTCAACGACAACGGTTTCGTGCCGCAAACGGGCATCGTCAAGACCGACATCAACCTCAACCGCAGGCTGGGGGCGCAGCGGCTGGACGTGGCTGACACGCGCTTCGAGGCGTATGAGATGGAGGCGCACCTGGGGCTGCACGAGATCCGCACGATGTCCGATAGGTTCTCGGGCCAGCAGGCCAACCAGATCGTCGAGCGCAAGCTGCAACCGGGCATCTGGTTCCGCGCGGCGCGCCAGACGGATTTCTGGGCCAACCTCGGCTTCGACCAGCAGCGCGGGCGCCGCGAAGGACGACTGCATGACGTGCCGGCGCTGCACTTCGGCATGGAAACGTCGCCGCTGCCGTGGATCACCAAGCTCAAGTCCGAAGTGACCTTGGGCAAGCAGCTCGACGTCGACGCCGACCGCGTCGGCCGGGGCGGCAACGCGCTGGTCGAACTAGGGCTGCGCTTCGCGTTGCCGCGCGGCTGGGCGATGGAGCTGGACCAGCGCGTCAACCGGGCCTGGGTGCAGGGCACGCTCGGGCGGCCGGCCTTCGTCGACAACGGCTGGCGCTGGTTGGGCATGCTGCACTTCACGCCGGCCGATTCGTTGCGGCTGCTGGCGCAGAACACCTCGGCGGCGCGGCGCGACGACGGCGTCTCCGGCCTGGAGCCGTGGGCCGAGCGGCAGGTGCACCGCTCGCTGCTGTATCGCCACCTGTGGCGCCACGGCCGCTCGCTGTCGGTCGGCTATTCGCGCGACAGGACGCGCGCGCCCGATACGGTGAGCAAGTCGTTGACGATGAAGTTCCAGTGGGAGAGGTGAGGCGTCCGGCTTTGACACTGCAAGGAGGAACAGATGGCCCAGGTCCAACGCAAGGTTTATTGCGACACCGATGGCGCCTTCCTGATCTGGCGGGCCTGCGAGCGGCGGACGGCTGAGCTGCTTCTTCACGCCGGCGGCAACCCCAATATCAGCTTGTACGCGGCCCTCTTCGAGCTCGGACTCAATTGGTGCGCCCAATCCAATCCCTCCGTCAATCGGCTTGGTAGGTCGCTTTGCGCGTCGTTGGAAGCTGCATGCATGACGGCTGTGGCTCCGGCGCTCATGGGAGTACTTATCACAGCCCTTTATACGCCGTTGCGTGATCGAGTGCCTGATCGCTTCTGCCATTAATGGGCCGGTAGCAATCATGGAAAGCCTCGTTCTCGAAGGCACGCCTGGCGGCTAACAGTTCGCGGAAATGCAACAATAACAACTTTAATGCCAGATTGCTCCTGCACACTCCTCATTTCGTACCAAAAAGCAACAAATTTTGACGTAAAAATGTTTTATTTGTTTTTTTTGAGGAATTTGTTGATGTGAAATTAAAATCGGTACACAATGATTTCATCAGATTTAGTTCTTTCAATCAACCAAGGAGAACCCCATGGAACTTGTGGAGAAAGAGCAGTTCAGGCTGAGCAGTCTGGTGTTCGGCTTAGGAAAAGAGGAATACGCGATCAATATTTTGGCGGTTCAAGAGTTGTGCGGTTATAGCCGTGTTACCGAACTTGCCAACACACCGGATTATTTCAAGGGTGTGGTCAACCTGCGGGGCGTCATTGTGCCGTTGATTGACCTGCGCATCCATTTTGGCTTTCCGGAACCGAGCTACAACGACAGCACCGTGGTGATCATGATCACCCTTTCCGGTAAGACTACCGGCATCGTGGTCGACAGCGTGGCCGACGTGGTCACGCTCGACAGTGCGCAAGTAAAGCCCGCTCCGGAACTGAGCGGCGGCAGCGCCGCCTATATGCCGTCTATTGCCAGCGTGGACGATCGGATGATCATCATGCTCGACATTGAGGCGCTGGTGCGCGACCTGTGTCCTGCACATTCCGAGTCGCTGGCGGCCTGACGCTAGCGCATCGCGGTCCAGATCGACCGCTCTCCAGTCATACGCGGCCCCGCCCCTGCCGCATCAAGTTCGATGTCGCATTCAATCAATTAAAAAAGGGAATCGTATGAAACCGTCCAACTGGAAACTGGGCACCCGCCTTGCCCTCGGCTTCGGCCTGCTGCTACTGATGCTGGTGATACTGGCAACGCTGGCGATCAGCCGCCTGAACGCCAGCGACAAAGCTATTTCGAATATCCTCGACGACCGCTACGTCAAGGTGATGCTGGCGCAGTCGATGCAATTCGAGGTCAACGTGCAGGCGCGCTTCCTGCGTAACGCCATCATCGCCGGCGATGACAAGGCCACCGTGACCGAGTTTCTGGACAAGGTCGCCGAGGCGGTCAAGAAAAACGACGTTTACCTGAAGAAGCTCGACGGCATGATCAACACCCCCAAGGGACGCGAACTATTCACGGCACTGGCTGAAAAGCGCGCCAAGTACGGCGCGGCCCGCAATGTTGCCATCCAAATGGTCAAGGATGGCAAGACGGCAGCCGCCGGCGTCTATGTGCTGAAGGAACTGCGCCCTCCACAAAACGAGTTCTTTGCCGCGTTGGCGACGATGTCCGACTTCCAGCAGGAACTGATGCGGCAGGATGGCGAGAAAGCGGTAACGGATGGTAAGGCCGCCATCTTCACAATGATCACGCTGGCAATCTTCGCCTGCGTCGCCGCAGTTGTCATCGGTGTAATGACATCACGTTCGATCACCCGCCCGGTCAACCGCGCCGTGGTGCTGGCCGAAGGCGTGGCTGCGGGCGATCTGAGTCAGCAAATCGATGTCACCAGCACCGACGAGATCGGCCAGCTGCTGTTGGCGCTTAAGAAAATGAATGGCAACCTGCAGGGTATCGTCGATCAGGTACGCACTGGCACCAACGAAATCGCCACGGCCAGCACCGAGATCGCCAAGGGCAATATGGACCTGTCGGCGCGCACCGAGCAGCAGGCCAGCGCTCTGGAGGAAACCGCGTCGTCGATGGAAGAGCTGACATCGACTGTTAAGCAGAACGGCGATAACGTTCGCCAGGCCAATCGGCTTGCGCAATCGGCCACAGAGATCGCCCGCAAGGGCGGTGCGGTGGTGGCCGACGTGGTGGTGACGATGGACGCTATCAATACCTCCTCCAACAAGATAGTCGACATCATTGGCGTGATCGATGGCATCGCCTTCCAAACCAATATCCTGGCGCTCAACGCCGCCGTCGAAGCTGCCCGTGCTGGTGAGCAGGGGCGCGGATTCGCGGTGGTGGCGTCGGAAGTGCGCAATCTGGCGCAACGCTCGGCCGCCGCAGCCAAGGAAATCAAGACGCTGATCGGCAACTCGCTCGACAAGGTCAAAATCGGCAACGAACTGGTGTCGAACGCCGGCAGCACCATGGGGCAGGTGGTCAGCAGCATCGAACGCGTAACCGAAATTATGAGCGAGATCACCTCTGCCGGTCGCGAGCAGGAAGCGGGCATCGAGCAGATCAATCAGGCCGTCACGGAAATGGATGCCGTAACCCAGCAGAACGCGGCGTTGGTGGAAGAGGCCGCTGCCGCCACGGCTGCGCTTGAGGAGCAGGCGGCGCAGCTGGCAAAGGTGGTCAGTGTGTTCAAACTTGAGGGCGGCAGCTCACAGCACGCGATCTCGGCACCTACCTCGCGCGAACGCAGCTCTCCTGCTAAAGTGCCCACAAGAAACGCAGCCGCCAAGGCGCCCGTGCTGACGCTCGCAGCAAAGCCAGCCCGTCCGGCGCAGGCCGTGTCGTTCGAGAAAGAACGGGAGTGGGAGGAGTTCTGAGTATCAACCGCTGAAAATTATGTATGCCCGCAACCGAAAGCAAAAGCCCCCGCAACGGGTTCGAACTGCCGAATCTAGCCGCCTGTTCCAGAACCCGAAGCGCGGGGCGCCGGCTGGATACGGCGAGATCGAAGAGACGCTCGCTGTGTCGAAGCCTGCGTCACCTTGCAACTGATCGGCACCAGCGCCGCCACGGAGCGCATTTGCCGCG
Organism: uncultured Duganella sp.; assembly: GCA_963511605.1. Taxonomy (GTDB): domain Bacteria; phylum Pseudomonadota; class Gammaproteobacteria; order Burkholderiales; family Burkholderiaceae_D; genus Rugamonas. Next base: position 26,023 of record CAUPJZ010000004.1, read on the forward strand.
GAGCCAATGACCTTTTCGATCGCTGTCAAGGTATCGCCCTGCGCATCGCCCCCTCCCGGAGGTGAGGTTGATAATGAACGCAGTGGCCGTGCAAAACGACTCGGACAATCAGGCCAGGCATACCGGTAGCGGTGGCCGCAGCCCTTCGTCAAATCGGTATGGGTAGCGAATTCGATAGGGTTTATCATGACTTCAATCCCGCCAGAGCATTTTCCATTAGCTGACGAAATCGAGGTACGTCCCTGACAAGGCCGTCATTGACTGTTTGAGGGAATCGCCGCGGCATAAGCCCAGACGCCTCGAATTAGGCCAAGGCGGTCCGGTTCAGCTCTCGTGCCTGTTCAGGGTGGCGGGTCTTTAACAGTTGCGCCGAGAGCCGGAATATGTCGGCCTCGTCCGAACTAGCAGCATTGCCTCCCGTTTTGGCCGCTTCCACGCAACGGTTGACGAGGTCGGATTCAAATTGGCGCGACCAATCCCATCCTTCCGTCAATCGGCTTGGTAAGTCGCTTTGCTCGTCTTTGGACGCGGCATGCATGACGGCGGTGGCTCCGGCGCTTATGGGAGTACTTATTATTGCCCTTTAGCTGCGCCACCCTCAACGCTCGCGCAGCGCCCGCCGGTACTGCACCGCCTCGCTGACGTGCGCCTCGCCGATGCGCTCGGCATGCGCCAGGTCGGCGATGGTGCGCGCCACGCGCAGGATGCGGTGGTAGGCGCGGCCCGACCATTGGAACTGTTCCATCGACGCTTTCAGGCGCGCCTTGCCGGGTTTGTCCGGTTTGCAGAACTGGTCGATCTCGCGCGTGGTCAGGTATTGGTTGCGCTTGCCCTGGCGTTGCAACTGCACTTCGGCGGCGGCCTGCACGCGGGCGCAAATGACGGCGGAGTGCTCGCCGTTGGCATCCTCGCTGAGCACGTCCGGTTCGACGGCGGCCACTTCCATTTGCATGTCGATGCGGTCGAGCAGCGGGCCGGAGACGCGGCCCTGGTAGCGCTTGATCAGATCCGGCGAACAGTTGCAGACGCCGCTGATGTGGCCGTTGTAGCCGCACGGACAAGGATTCATCGCCGCGATCAGCTGGAAGTGTGCGGGAAAGTCGGCCTGCCGCGCGGCGCGCGAGATGGTGATGTGGCCCGACTCCATCGGCTGGCGCAGCACGTCGAGCACGCGGCGGTCGAATTCCGGAAGTTCGTCGAGGAACAGCACACCGCGATGCGCAAGTGAAATCTCGCCGGGGCGCGGCACGCTGCCGCCGCCGACCAGGGCCACGCCCGATGAGGTGTGGTGCGGCGAGCGGAACGGCCGGCGTTTCCAGTGTTCGATGCGAAAGCCCCCCGTCAGCGATTGCACGGCGGCCGCCTCCAGCGCTTCCTCTTCCGTCATCGCCGGCAACAGGCCGGCGAAGCGCGAGGCCAGCATGGTCTTGCCGGCGCCCGGCGGACCGACCAGCAGGATGCTGTGGTTGCCGGCCGCCGCCACCTCCAATGCGCGCTTGACGAAGATCTGGCCTTTGACGTCGGCGAAGTCGGGATACTCGGCCGGCACGATCAGCGGCGATGATTCGTGGCGCGACAACATGGATTCGGCCGACTTGGCGGCGAAGTGCGCGCACACCTGCAACAGCGATTTGGCCGGATAGATGGCGGCGTCGGCCACCAGCGCGGCCTCGTCGGCGTTCGCGTGCGGCAGGATGAAGGCCAGGCGGCCGCCATCGCGCCGGGTGGCGAGCGACATCGCCAGCGCGCCGCGTATCGGCCGCAGTTCTCCCGACAGCGACAGTTCGCCGGCGAACTCATACTGATGCAGGCGAGAGGAGGGGATTTGCTTGGAGGCGGCAAGGATGCCGAGCGCGATGGGCAAGTCGAAGCGGCCGGATTCCTTGGGTAAATCCGCAGGCGCCAGATTGACGGTGATGCGTTTGGCGGGAAACTCGAAGCCGCCGTTCTGGATGGCGGCGCGCACGCGGTCCTTGGCTTCCTTGACCTCGGTGTCTGCGAGCCCGACGATGGTGAAGCCGGGCAATCCGTTAGCCAGGTGCACTTCGACGTTGACTTCCTGCGCGTCCATGCCGGAAAGGGCTCGGCTTTTCAACACGGCTAGACTCATCGGTTTCCCCTGGGCTGATGGCGCGAATCAAACCAGTATAGGAAGCGGCGCGATGGACGGTTTGCGGGCGAGCAGACGTGCGCGCATTGGGACGGCTCCAACCCCGGGGTCAGGTCCGACATTCGGACAAATGGCGAAAAATGCGAACTTTCTTGGTGCTTAAAAGTTCCTAAATGTCCGAATGTCGGACCTGACCCCGAGGGTTGGGCTGTAGCGGCGCCGATAGCGAGTGCCAGTTGTAACGCCATCACGCGCAAGAAAAAAATAATCGAAAAATAATTCAGGTAGCTAAAAAGATGTGCTACGATCCGAACTGTTATCGATAACACGTTGTCGGTACACCCCCGGTCCCGCCGGGTCTTGTTTTCTCAGTGTTTGTCGCGGCATCGCTGGATTACGCTTTGCCTCCAGTGGAGCGTTGTCCCCGTCGCTCTTGGCCGGCGGCCTTACAGCCGCCGGTTTTTTTTACTGTTAGAAAAAAGAGACATGCCGATCCGCAAGTGTCGAACTGTCGTACAATGTGGTTGAAACATGTTATCGATATCATTTCGGCAGAGTTTCTAAAAACGGGCACCAAGCCCGTATAAAACAATAACGGAGATCATTCAATGAACAAGCAAGTCACTGTCGCGTTACAGGTGTCGGCGCTCGCGCTCGCCGTAGGGCAGGGGTTACTGGTGGCGCCGTGCGCGCTGGCCCAGGAGCCCGAAGTCGTCGTCGTCACCGGTATGCGCGCCAGCGCCCGTTCCTCCCTGGCCATCAAGCGCGATTCGGTGGAGATCGTCGATTCCATCACCGCCGAGGACATCGGCAAGCTGCCCGATCCCAACGTCGTCGATACCCTGACCCGGGTGCCGGGCGTCCAGGGCTATCGTTATGGCGGCGAGGGCGCCTCGCCGGTCGGCGCCGGCTCGGGCCTGGTGATCCGGGGCCTGTCGGGGCAGACCGCGTCGCAGGTCAACGGCCGCGCCTACTTTACCGCCGGCAGCCGCGAATACAATCTGGAAGGCGCGATTCCGGCCATGATCGCCGGCGTCGACGTGTTCAAGAATCCGAGCGCCGAGCATATCGAAGGCGGTATCGGCGGCCTGGTCAACGTCCGCACCCGCAACCCGAGCGATTTCAAGGGACTGACGGTGTCGATGGGCATCGCCGGCAAGTACAACGACCTGGCCAAGGAAACCGAGCCGGAAGTGTTCGGTCTCATCGCCAACCGCTGGAACCTGTCGGGCGGCGCCAAGATCGGCCTGATGGCGGCCGGCGTTTATCAGAAGAGCACCGGCCGCTCGGATAACAACCCGGCCAACGGCGGCGCCAACTTCAAGCGCGCAATCCGCGCCGACAGCCAGGAATACGCCAACCTGGCCGCGGCCAACACCAGCAACAACCGCGGCCAGGCCAGTCCCGCCTACGTGGGCCGCACCGACGTCCACTTCCTGACCGGCGTGCCGACTTTGCCGACGTCGGCCACCGTGGGCGCCAACACGCCCGACCTGCGCGGCCTGACGGCCGAGCAGGCGAGCAATGTGATGGCCGCGCCCACGCTGACCAACAACGTGTTCCAGGAAACCATCATGCGCGAGCGCAAAGGGTTGAACCTGGCGGCCGACTACCGCGCCGACAACACCTTACGCGTGTTCACCGAATTCAATTACACGTTCTACGAATATCACCAGAACTATCGCGGCCTCAATTCGGTCGACGGCGCCAACGTGCAAAACCTGCAGACCACGCCGTTCGCCTTCACCGAGGGGCTGGCCAACCGCAACGCCAACGGCGGCAGCAACGACGTCCTGGTGGGCCAGCGCCTGCGTAGCGGCACCTTCCTCAATTCCGGCGTCAACACCGTCGGCGGCGACGAGCGCCGGCCGTACACGACGTGGATCGCCGCCGGCGGCGTGGACTGGAACCCGACCGAGAACCTGTCGCTGAAATGGGATGTGAACTACGTCAAGGCCACGCAGAAGCAGGACAACCGCTCCGTCAATCTGGACTCGGCGCCGGGCCTGGGCTGGTCCACCAGCCGCGTCGCCGACGGCGCGCCGCACCAGCTGACCTTCGCCGGTCCGAGCCTGACCGACCCGGCCAATTTCGTCTACCGCGACTACAACAACGGCACCAACCAGAAGTGGGACGACAGCGGTTACGCCAGCGCCATCAGCGCCGCCTACATCGTCGGCGACGGGCTGCTGCGCCGCGTCAAATTCGGCGGCCGCTACGCGCACCAGGAGAGCACCTACAACAATTACAGCTTCAACGGCCGGCCGCTGACCACCGACGGCAGGGCGCTCGCCGCCGACCGCTCGAACGCCATTTCCGTGGCCGCCGTCGGCCAGGTCGAGCAGTCGCCGACCAACTTCATGAAGGGCGAAACAGGCTATTCCGGCGGCTATCTGGTCTATTCGCCGGACCGTTTGACGGGCAACCAGGTGGCCACGCTGTTCCCCAACGCCGGCATCCGCCAGGAGGGCAACTACGCCGAGAACCTCGACGCGCGCCGCCTGATCAGCGAGAACACGCTGGCCGGCTACATGATGGGCGAGTTCTCCGCCTTCGACGACCGCATCACCGGTAACGTCGGTGTGCGGGTGGTGCGCACCAAGGGCAAGGCCACCGCGCGCACCATCAACAACCAGACCACGCCGACCAGCTATCCGGAGATTTTCCGCGAGACCTCGTACACCAACGCGCTGCCGTCGCTGAACGTGACCGGCTACATCACGCAGGATTTCCTGGCCCGCTTCGGCTACGGCAAGGGCATGACGCGCGCCGGCCTGGACCAGTTGAATCCGAGTATCTCCGTCAATCCGGTCACCGGCACCGGCAACGTCGGCAATCCGGACTTGCGGCCGCAGACGGCCAACAGTTTCGACCTGTCGCTGGAGCGCTATTTCAGCAAGTCGAACTATGTGTCGGCGGCCATCTTCGACAAGGAGATCAGCGGCTTCTTCAACGGCATCACGCAGTGCCAGGCGGTCGCCACCGCCGTGCCGTACAGCGGTTCGGCCGACAACGGCTGCACCGGCGGGCAGTATTCGGTGACCAAATCGGTCAACTCGGAAAAAGGCTATGTGCGCGGCATCGAGATCGGCGGCCAGTACTTCCTCGACGCCTTCGACGGCATCTGGAAGAACTTCGGCGTGGCCGGTTCCTACACCCATGTCAACACCTCGAACCCGGTCAACTTCGGCACCGCGGCGGCGCCGCGCATCGTGGCCACGCCGCAGCCGATGCAGTCGAAGAACAGCTACAGCATCTCCGGCCTGTACGAGGACAACAAACTGTCGGCGCGCCTGGTCTACACCTGGCGCTCGGAGGCGATCCTGTTCGGCGTGTCGGCCAATCCGATCGACGCACGATACATGGATTCCAACGGCGTGCTCGACGGTTCGATAAACTACCAGCTCACCGATGAGTTTACCTTGTCGTTGAACGCGTCGAATATACTCGACAAGGCAATTAACCGTTATGTCGGCGAACCGGGCACGTATCAGACCAACCTGGAGCGCCAGCACTACGGCAATGGACGGACCTTCAGCCTGGCATTGCGCTACAAATTCGGTAAATAAACCGGCGCGCTGTCATGGACAAGACGGAAGGTCACGCCTTCCGTCTTTTTTCGTTTTTGGAACAAAAACAATAAGGGAGATACAGACACATGGCAAAACCGATGGCAAAACAGATGAAACTTCGCCTTTCCGTCCACGCATGCCTGCTGGCGCTGGCCAGCCTATCCATGGGGGCGGCCCACGCCGCGCCCCCGACCGAGTGGGAACAGCCCGAGGTGGTCGCGGTCAACCGCGAGCCGATGAAGGCGACCTTTTTCAATTTCGAGAGCCGGGAAAAGGCGATCGCGGCCGATCCGGCCGCGTCGAAGTATTATCTGTCGCTCGACGGCACCTGGTCGTTCGCGTACTCCGAGCGGCCCGAGACCCGGCCCAAGGACTTCTACCGCGACGGCTTCGACCTCGCCGGCTGGAAGACGATCCAGGTGCCCGGCATGATCCAGGCGCAGGGCTACGGCAAGCCGATCTTCACCAATATCGATTACCCGTTCCCGATGGCCGAGCCCTTTATTCCGCCCGCGCTCAACGAGGTGGGCTCCTACCGCCGCGACTTCGTCGTGCCCGCCGATTGGGACGGGCGCGATGTCTTCCTGCACGTCGGCGCGGCCGGCGCGGCTTATTACATCTGGGTCAACGGTGAAAAGGTCGGTTATTCCGAGGATTCCAAGCTGCCGTCGGAATTTAATCTGAGCAAGTACGTCAAGCCGGGCAAGAACAGCATCTCGATCGAGGTCTACCGCTGGGCCGACGCCTCCTACCTGGAGGACCAGGACTTCTGGCGCCTGTCGGGCATCGAGCGCAGCGTGTATGTCTACGCGGAGCCGAAGTCGCGCCTGCGCGACTACACGGTCACGGCGCTGCTGGACAAGAAGACCTACAAGGACGGCCTGTTCTCGCTGCAGGCCGAGCTGGCCGGCGCGCCGTCGGCCGGCGAGATCGCCGTCACCGTCTACGACGGCGACAAGGCGGTGCTGACCACCGCCGGCCGCGTGCAGGGCGACAAGCTGGCGCTGGACGGCGTGATCCGCAACGTCAAGCCGTGGTCGGCCGAGACGCCGAACCTGTACCGCATGGTCGTCGAATACAAGGATGCGGACGGCAAGCTGCTGTCGGCGACGTCGCGCCGGATCGGCTTCCGCACGGTGGAGGTGGCCGGCGGGGAAGTGCGCGTCAACGGCAAGCGTGTGATGATCAAGGGCACCAACCGCCACGAGCACGATCCGGTCACCTACCGCGTGATGTCGATGGACCTGATGCGCAAGGACATCGAGATGATGAAGCAGGCCAACGTCAACGCCGTGCGCACGTCGCATTATCCGAACGATCCGCGCTGGTACGAGCTGACCGACGAGTACGGCCTGTACGTGATGGACGAGGCCAACATCGAATCGCACGGCTATATGCAGGCCGGCGACCAGGCCATGGAAAAAGGCCTGACGGGCGAGCGCGAGAAGATCCAGCTCGGCTACAAACCGCACTGGAAGGCGGCGCACCTGGACCGCGTCTCGCGCATGGTCCAGCGCGACAGGAACCATCCGTCGATCATCTTCTGGTCGCTGGGCAACGAGGCCGGCACCGGTCCCAACTTCGACAACGCGGCGCAGTGGATACGCGACAACGACCCGACCCGCCTGATCAGCTATCTGGGCCACGGCACCATCGGCGAGGAGCACCTGCCCAACACGTACACGGACATCTACGCGCCGATGTACGACGATATCGAGAAGATGGCCGACTACGCGGCCGATCCGCGCTACAAGCAGCCGATGATACAGTGCGAATACGCGCACGCGATGGGCAACTCTCTGGGCAACTTCGAGGACTACTGGCAGGTCATCCGCGCCCACAAGAAGCTGCAGGGCGGCTTCATCTGGGACTGGGTCGACCAGACCGTCTACATGAACGACGACAAGGGCCGCCGTTTCTGGGCCTCCGGCTTCGACGTCAATCCCAAGAACGGCGACAACAGCGTGGTCGGCGACGGCGTGCTGCGCGCCGACCGCACCCCCGATCCCGAATACTACGAGGTGCAGAAGGTGTACTCGCCGCTGGTGTTCGAGGGCAAGCCGGCCTCCGGCAACATCACCGTCGTCAACCGCTACGACTTCAAGGACACCTCCGGCCTGGACTTCGACTGGGTGCTCACCAACGACGGCGTCGAGGCGGCCAAGGGCGTGCTGAAAGTGCCGGCCGTGGCCGCCGCCGGCAAGCGCGACGTTCCGCTGCGCCTGCCACGGATAGGCAGCGGCGGCGGCGAACAGGTGCTGACGGTGCGCGCCAAGGCCAGGGACTCTTCCACCATGGGCGTGGCCGCCGGCAGCGTGGTCGGCTGGTCGCAGTTCGTGCTGGCGCCGGCGCCGAAGGTGGCGAAGGCGAGCCGGATGGTCAAGCCCTCGCGCAACGGCGACGATATCCGTATCGAGGCCGGCAAGGCTGCGCTGCGGATGGACGCCAAGACCGGCTTGATCAACTACATCGTCGACGGCAAGATCCTGCTCAAGGGCGGCACGCCGAACTTCTGGCGCGGCCTCAACGACAACGACGAGGGCACCGGCGTCGAGAAGACGCACAAGGTCTGGAAGACCTTCACCGAGCAGCGCAATGTCCGCTCGGTGGAGGCGGGCGCCAACAGCGTCAAGGTGCTGTACAGCTTTGGCGCCGGCGCGGCCCACTGGGAAACCGTCTACACCCTGAACGCCGACGGCGTGCTGGGCGTGGCCTCCACCTTCACGCCGCTGCGCGACGACCTGCCCGATCCGCTGCGCCTCGGCCTGCGCTTCGACAACGACAACTCGCTCGACGGCGTGCGCTGGTATGGCCGTGGTCCGCAGGAATCGTACTCGGACCGCAGCAGCGGCTACGCCATCGGCCGCTACACCGGCAAGGTGGCGGACCAGTATTACGATTACAGCCGTCCGCAGGAAAGCGGCAACAAGACCGACGTGCGCTGGCTGTCGCTGTTCGACGCGCGCGGCGCCGGGATCACCGTCAGGGGCGCGGCGCCGCTGTCGGTCAACGCGCTGGCCTTCCCGTACGAGGACTTGTACCTGCGTCCGCGCGGCACGTGGAAGAGCTCGGAGATCGCGCCGCGCGGCGACGGCTCGCTGCTGGTCGACCTGGCGCAGGCCGGTGTCGGCGGCGACACGGGCTGGAGCCTGGACGGGCGTCCCCACGCCAAGTACCGCGTCAAGTTGCAGCCGGCCAGCTACAGCTTCACCGTGGCGCCGTCGGCGGTGCGGCAATAAGGCGGCAATGACGCGGGGATAAGTGCATCGACCGGCTTTCCGGCACGGCGCCCGCGGGCGCCGGCGCCGGAAAGCCGGGCGCAATCGCATATAATCAGAAGCTTGATCAACCAAGGAATCGCTGACCAGCCAGCAAGGGAACCACGTGCCTGTAAAACAAACTGATCGTAGCCAGAGCGGCGCAACCATTTACGACGTGGCGCGCGTTGCCGGAGTATCGGCCATGACGGTGTCGCGGGTCATGAACGGCAACTCGCACGTCTCCGACGCCACGCGCGACAAGGTGACGGCGGCGATCGCATCCCTGAACTACCAGGTCAACTTCGCCGCGCGGGCGGCCCGCGTGGGCACGCTGGGCGTCGGCCTGCTCTACAGCAACCCCAGCTCGGCCTACATGAGCGCCTTCCTGGTCGGCGCGATGGACCAGTGCAGCCAGAGCGGCGGCCAGTTGATCCTGGAGCGCTGCGACGACTTGCGCAGCCAGCGCAGCGCCATCGCCCGCCTGATCGCCAACGGCGCCGACGGCATCCTGGTGCCGCCGCCGTTGTGCGATTCCAAATCCGCGTTGAAGCAGCTCGACCAGATCGGCATGCCGACCGTGGCCATCGCCACCGGCCGGCCGGTGGCGGGCGTGTCGGCCGTGCGCATCGACGACTACGAAGGCGCGATGGCGATGATGCGCTACCTGCTGGGGCGCGGCCACAAGGACATCGCCTTCATCCAGGGCGATCCGCTGCACACGCCGGCGCTGCTGCGCTACAAGGCCTACCAGGACGCCATGGCCGAAGCCGGCCTGGCCGTCTTGCCGGAGCGCGTCGCGCCCGGCCTGTTCACGTACCGCTCGGGCCTGACGGCCGCGCGCCAGCTGCTGGCGCACAAGACGCGTCCGAGCGCCATCTTCGCCGCCAACGACGACATGGCCGCCGCCGTGGTGGCGGTGGCGCACGGTCTGCACCTGCAGGTGCCGGAGGATTTGGTGGTGTGCGGCTTCGACGACACGCCGGTCGCCACCACGGTCTGGCCGGAGCTGACCACGATCCACCAGCCGATCAGCGACATGGCGCGCGCCGCCGTCGACCTGCTGATCGACCAGATCCGCCGCCGCCGCGCGGGCGACCCCGCCCCCGTGCAGCACAAGCTGCTGCCGTTCACCCTGATCACGCGCGAATCGTCCGACGCCTCGCTGGCCGGCAAAGAATAGCGCCGGGCAAAAAAAATGCCTCCGTCGCGTGGGCGAGGGAGGCATCTCCGGCGCGGCCTCGCGGCCGCTGCGCTTATTTCAGGTGGTCGGAAATGAGCTTGGTCATTTCAAACATGGACACTTGGGCTTTGCCGCCGAATACGGCTTTCAGCTTGTCGTCGGCGTTGATCATGCGGCGGTTGGCCGGATCTTGCAGGTCGAGCTTCTTGATGTAGTCCCAGACTTTCTTGGTCACTTCGGTACGTGGCAGCGGGGTGGCGCCCACGACGGCTGCGAGCACGGTCGACGGGGTCATCGCTTTCATGAATGCGGCATTCGGTTTGCGTGCGGCGGCCGGTGCCGCGGCTTTTTTCACTGCGGCTGGCTTGGCTGCTGCTTCTTTTGCTGGTGCTGCTTTTTTCGCGGCTGCCGGTTTAGCGGCCGCGGCCTTCTTAGCTGGTGCTGCTGCTGGGGTTTTTTTGGCTGTTGCCATTCTCGAGCCTCCTTAACGAACACATGGAAAATTGCGCAATTGATCGCACCGGCTAATATTGGTGGGGTTTTAAGCCTTATGCAAGTCTTTTTCGCGTTTTTGCCCGGAAACACCACGTAAATACCTGCCTACGTGGGCCACTGCACCGTCCAAGGGCGCAAAGCCGCATATTTCCCCGTGTCCGCGCCGCTTTGGAGCACCAATTGTCCGCCTTAGCGCATGCCCGGCATCATGCCCTTCATCGAGCGCATCATCTTCATCATGCCGCCGCCGGAGAGCTTTTTCATCATCGATTGCATCTGCTCGAACTGGGTCAGCATGCGGTTTACCTCCTGCACCTGGACGCCGGCGCCGGCGGCGATGCGGCGCTTGCGGGTGGCCTTGATCAGTTCCGGCTTGGCCCGTTCCTGCGGCGTCATCGAATCGATGATGCCGACCATGCGCCGCACCTGCTTGTCGGCCTGGTCCATGTTGGCGCCGCCGGCGGCCTGCTGGAACTGCGCCGGCAGCTTGTCGACCAGGCTGGCCATGCCGCCCATTTTCTTCATCTGGCCCAGCTGCGCCTTGAAGTCGTTCATGTCGAACTTGCCGCCGACCTTCATCTTCTGCGCCAGGTCGGCCGCCGCCTTGCTGTCGACGCCTTTGCGCGCCTCTTCGACCAGCGCCATGATGTCGCCCATGCCCAGCACGCGGTTGGCCATGCGGGCCGGGTCGAACGCTTCCAGGCCGTCGAGCTTTTCGGACACGCCGGCGAACTTGATCGGCTTGCCGGTGATGTGGCGCACCGACAGCGCCGCGCCGCCGCGCGAATCGCCGTCCAGTTTGGTCAGCACGATGCCGGTCAGCGGCAGCGCGTCGTTGAAGGCCTTGGCGGTGTTGATGGCGTCCTGGCCGAGCATGGCGTCGACCACGAACAGCGTTTCGATCGGCTTGACGGCCGCGTGCACGGCGGCGATCTCGGTCATCATCGCCTCGTCGATGCCCAGGCGGCCGGCGGTGTCGATGATCAGCACGTCGTGGTAGTGCTTCTTCGCCCAGTCGAGCGCGGCGAGCGCGATGTCGACCGGCTTGTCCTGCGCGGTGGACGGGAAGAAGTCGGCGCCGACCTGCGCGGTGACCGATTGCAGCTGGGCGATCGCGGCCGGACGGTAGACGTCGGCCGACACCGTCAGCACCTTCTTCTTCTTTTCTTCCTTCAGGTATTTGGCCAGCTTGCCGACGGTGGTGGTTTTACCGACGCCCTGCAGACCGGCCATCAGGATGATCGCCGGCGGCTGCTGGGCAAAGCTCAGCTGCGTGGCCTCCGGGCCGAGGTCGGCGCCCATCAGCGTGGCCAGCTCGCGCTGCACCACGCCCACCAGCGCCTGGCCCGGCGTCAGCGACGAGATCACTTCCTCGCCCATGGCTTTTTCCTTGACCCGGGCGATGAATTCGCGCACGGCCGGCAGGGCGACGTCGGCCTCGAGCAGCGCCATGCGCACTTCGCGCAGCATCTCGGCGGTGTTGGCTTCGGTCAGGCGGGCCTCGCCGCGCATCGTTTTGACGACCTTGGCAAGGCGTTGGGTAAGATTATCTAGCATGATGGATGTGCAACCTGTAGGGGGAGCCGGCCAGCGGCCGGACGATGGCCGCCATTTTACCGCATGACGGCCGGCTCCCCCGCGCGCGCCTAGTTCGGCAGCACCAGTTTGAGGATGGCCCCGCCGGAGACGATGGCCAGGGTGCGCGGTCCGGTCGGCGTGACGGCCAGGCCGAGCGGGGCGTCCCAGTGGGTCGGCGAGGCGATCAGGCTACCCGGGGCGGCGCCGATGCGGTTGCCGGTCAGGCCAGCCGTGCCGGCCACGACGGTCCGCGCGCCGTTGGCCTCGAGGCGGTAGACCAGGCCGGCGCCCGCGTCGGCGCGGTAGCGGTGGCCGTCGGGCGCGACGCCGACGCCGGCCGGCAAGGCGGCCACCGTGGTGACCCGGCCGGCGGCGTCGATCCGCCGGTATACCAAGGCGCCGTTGCCCTGGTCTTCGACATACAGATTGCCGTCGGCGTCAAAGCCGAGCATGGTGATGGCGTAGAAATCGGCGGCGGCGCCCTGGCCGTCCTTGCGCGGGGCGCTGGCCAGCGCGTCGGCGGTCGACCCGGCGAACGGCTGCGGCACGCCGTCGGCGCCCAGGCGGTAGATCGCCCCGGCGTTGTAGGCCGGCTGGTCGAACTTGCCGACGTACCTGCGCTGCGAGATATACACGGTGCCGTCCGGCGAGGCGATGATCTCCGACGCCGCCAGCGGCGGAGCCAGGGTGGTGTCGAGGATTTTGGTGACCTGGCCGGCGGTCGAGATCTTGTAGGCGGTGGTGTGCTCCCGCGTCACTTGGTCGAGCACGTACAGGTTGCCGGCCAGGTCGGCGCTGATCGAGCGGGGATTGACGAAACGCGCCGTCGCCACCGGGCCTGCCACCTCGCCCGTGATGTCGCCGCTATCGCCGGCGAAGGAGGCCAATGTGCCGTTGTCGGCGATTTTGCGCAGCTCGGAGCCCTTGGAAACGATGGCCGTGCCGTCGGTCAGATAGCGCAGCCATTTGACGGGATAGGCCCAGCCGGCCACCGGCGCCGCCGGCGTGTCGTGGCGGTAGGTGCCGCTGGCCAGGGTGGTCACCGCGCCGTCGGCGGCGACCTTGCGCAGCCGGTAGGCGATGGTGAACGTGTCGCCGTTGGCGACCGGCTGGTCGAAGTCGAGCACGCGGATGGTGCCGCCCTGGTCGATCGCCACCGACGCCTGGTAGTTGCCGAAATGCGCGGCCGCGCCGACGCCATCCCTCGGCGTGCCGGCCGCGGTGAGGTCGCCCGCCAGTGTGGTGACGACGCCGGCCGGCGTGATCTTGCGCACGCTCGAGCAGGCCAGGACGATCAGGTTGCCGGCGGCGTCGAGCGTGGCGTCGTTGATCGCGCCCAGACGCGCAGTGGCGCCGTTGCCGTCGCGGCAGGGCGCGGCGCCGTCCTGTTCGTTGCCGATGGCGACGCCGGCGCTGCCGTCGAGGCCGACCGTGGCGATCTGCGCGTTGCCCATCAGGAAGAGGCCGGCCGGGCCGGCGACGATGCGTTTGGGCTGGCCGGTTTGCGCGGACGTCAGAAACGGCACTGCGCTATTGTCCGGCAGCAGCTTGAGCACCCGGGTTTTGCTTTCGCCGTCCAGGCCCAGCAGATAGGCCGTGTTGTCCGGCGCAACGCTGACATCGTTAAAGATGGGCCACGAGGCCGGCAAGGCGATGGTGGTCACGGCGCCGGCGGCGCCGACCTTGCGCAACCGTCGGCCGCCGTCGACGACCAGCAGGTTGCCCGAGGCGTCGGGCGCGATCGCGGTGATGGTGTTGAAGCGCGCCGCCGTGCCCGCGCCGTCGAGGTTGCCGTGGCTGCCGAGCACGCCGGCGAGCAGGCCCAGGCCCGGCGCGCCGGGATCGGGGTAGACGGTCACGCGGAAGGTTTGGGTCGCGTCGGCGGCGCTGGCCTTGATGCGCACCGTCGTGTTGGCGCTGATGCCGGCGGCCGGCGGCACATAGTTGACGGTGGCGCCGCTGGCCGCCGACAATGTGCCCGGCCCTTCGACGATGGCCCAGGCGATGGTGGTGCCCAGGACGGGGGCGGCGTTGAGTGTGATGGGCTTGTCGCCAACGAGCACTTGGCGGGCCTCGCCGGTCACCGTGACCGACGGCGTGACGATCGGCGGCGGCGGGGAGGTGGCGACCACATCGGCGCTGCCACCGCCGCCACAGGCGGCAAGTGTCAGGAAGAGGGTGGTGGCGCCGCACACGCGGGCCAGGTTGTTACCGGAAAGTGGTGGGCTCATGGATATTAACTAATGATTAATATTATTGAATCCACATAGTATCTGATCTATCGCAAGGAATATGCGCAAATTGTCACGGGCGTGAACGATTCCGTAGTTGTTTGGCAAGGCGCTAATAGGCAAGACCAAAGCCCCTTGGTATGATCTGTGCACCACCGCAACATCACGTACACCCCTAGGAGAGACGGATGAAATTGAAAGCGTTCCGCACGGCTTGCGCCGCAGCACTGCTCAGCACTGTCGCCACCGGCGCCCAGGCGCAGGACGTGGTCCGGCTGGGCAATCTGAAGTTCGCCCACTACGGCGCCGTCTCCTATATAAAAGAGATCGCGCCCAAGTGCGGCATCAAGGTCGAGGAGCATATCTTCGCCAAGGGACTGGACGTGATGCAGGCCATCATCGCCGGCGAGCTCGACGTCGGCACCACGGCGTCGGAGGCGGCCATTTCCGGCCGCGCCGGCGGCGCGCCGATCTACGTGGTGGCCGGCTTCGCCAAGGGCGGGGCGCGGCTGGTCGGGCGCACCGACCTGAACCTGAAAACCGTCAAGGACCTCAAGGGCAAGCGGGTCGGCGTCACGCGCGGCGGCATCCAGGAGGTGCTGCTGCTGGCCGAGCTGCAAAAGAACGGCATGACGTTCGCCGACCAGCCGGGCAAGGACGTGCAACTGGTGTTCCTGGCCTACGCCGACCTCAACCAGGCGCTGCTGGGCAAGAACATCGACGCGATGATGCAGTCCGAGCCGCAGTCCTCGCAGGCCATCAACAAGGGCTTCGGCACCGAGATGATCAAGCCCTACGACACGCCGATCGGCGAGCCGGTGCGCACCATGGTCATGACCGAGAAGTTCTACAAGGAGCGCCGGCCGGTGGCCGAGAAGTTCATGAACTGCTTCGTGCAGGCCACCAAGAGCTTCATCGAGAACAAGGCGCTGGCCGAGAAGTACGTGCGCGAGGTGGTGTTCAAGGGCCAGATCACCAAGGACGATTTCGACGACGCCATCGGCAATTCGCCCTACAGCTACGACATCACCCCCGAGCATATCCAGATCACCACCGACGTCATGGTCAAGACCGGCGTCGGCCGCATGAGCAAGCCGCCGCTGGCCAAGGACTGGGTCAAGACCGACCTGCTCGACGCGGCCAAGAAGAACCTGGGCGTGAAGTAAATGGCCGCCGGTTCGAAATCCCCCTCCAACTCCTCGTGGCGGCAGGCCGCCGTCGGCATGGTGGTGCCGGCGCTGGTCATCGCCGTGTGGCAGGCGGTGGCGATGCTCGGCTGGGTCAATCCGCAGGTGCTGCCGTCGCCGCTGGCGGTGGTGGAAAAGTGGATCGCCTACCTGCTGCCGCTGCAGCCCCACGACCCGGCCGCCGAGAGCTGGCTGTCGTGGGCCGTCTCCGGCGAGTTGATCACCGATTCGATCGGCAGCCTGTATCGGGTGGTGGTCGGTTTCGTCATCGGCGCCGGGCTGGCGCTGCCGCTCGGACTGGCCATGGGCGCCAAGCCGCGCGTGTACGACTGGCTCAACCCCCTGGTGCAGCTGCTGCGCCCCATCCCGCCGATCGCCTACATCCCGCTGTCCATCCTGTGGTTCGGGCTCGGTAATCCGCCGGCCGTGTTCCTGATCGCGCTGGGCGCCTTTTTCCCGGTGCTGATGAACACCATCGCCGGCGTGCGCCAGGTCGACGGCATCTACCTGCGCGCGGCGCGCAACCTGGGCGCCACCGGCGGCACCATGTTCCTGCGCGTGATCCTGCCGGCCGCCGTGCCGTATATTCTGTCCGGCGTGCGGATCGGCATCGGCACCGCCTTCATCGTGGTGATCGTCTCCGAGATGATCGCCGTGAACAACGGCCTCGGTTTCCGCATCCTGGAGGCGCGCGAGTACTTCTGGTCCGACAAGATCATCGCCGGCATGATCAGCATCGGCTTGATCGGCCTGGCCATCGACGTCGGCATGAACAAGCTGAATAACCACCTGCTGCGCTGGCACCGCGGATTGGAGAACCAATGAGCGCCACCCATATCGTCGTATCGAATGTCAGCAAGGTGTTCCAGACCGCCGACCGCGAACTGGTGGCGCTCAAGGACATCAACCTGGAGATCCCGCAGGGGCAGTTCGTCTGCCTGCTGGGACCCTCGGGCTGCGGCAAATCGACGCTGCTCAACGCGGTGGCCGGCTTCGCGCCGCCGACGTCGGGCAGCATCACCGCCGACGGCAAGCTGGTGACCGGTCCGGGACCGGAGCGCGGCATGGTGTTCCAGGAATACGCGCTGTTCCCCTGGATGACGGTGGCCGACAACGTCGCCTTCGGCCTGGAGATCAAGGGCATGGCCAAGGCCGAGATCAACGCCGTCGTCGACAAGCTGCTCGCCATGCTGTCCTTGCAGGACTTCCGCAGCCGCTTTCCGAAGGACCTCTCCGGCGGCATGCGCCAGCGCGTCGCCATCGCCCGCGTGCTGGCGCTGGACTCGCCTATCATGCTGATGGACGAGCCGTTCGGCGCCCTGGACGCGCTGACCCGCCGCAACCTGCAGGACGAGCTGCTGCGCATCTGGTCCGAGCTGAAAAAGACCATCATTTTCGTCACCCACAGTATCGAAGAGGCGATCTACCTGGCCGACCGCATCGTCGTCATGACCTACCGGCCCGGCACCGTCAAGCGCGACCTGGTGGTCGACCTGCCGCGCATGCGCGACCCGGCCGCCGCCGAATTCAACGCCCTGAAGCGCGAACTGGGCCAGCTGGTCATGGAGGAACAGCAGCGCCACCACAACGACGAATTGCGGATGGCAGCCGTCGACTGAGCGATGGTGTAAACTGCGGTACATGCAGACCTACTTGTTCATCGCAGCCATCGCGCTGTACATCCTGTGCGCCGCCCTGCCATCGCGCCGCGCCGGCCTGATTTCGGCCGTGACCGTGGCCGCCTGGGCGCTGCACGGCGCCGGCCTGTGGCTGGAGGTGGCGGCCGCCGGCTCGCTGCGGATCGGTTTCGCGGCCATGCTGTCGTCGGCCTTGTGGGTGTCGGTGGCCGCCTACTGGCTGGAAAACCGCAATTTCAGCCTGGACGGCATGCGCCGCCTGGTCATGCCCAGCGCCGCCGTCGCCGCCGCGCTGCAGGCCGTCTTCCCCGGCAACCTGATCCCGCTGGAGGGCAAAACCTCGCTGTTCGGCTGGCACATCGCCATCGCCACCATGGCCTACAGCACCCTGACCATCGCCGCCTTCCACGCCGTGCTGATGGCGCTGCAGGAGGCGCGGCTGCACGCGGCCACCGACCGCAAGAGCTTCTTGTCCGGCGCGCTGGACCAACTGCCGGCGCTGCTGACGATGGAGAAGCTGTTGTTCCGCATGATAGGCTTCGGCTTCGCGCTCTTGAGTTTGACGGTGTTGTCGGGCATCGTGTTTTCGGAACAGTTGTTCGGCCAGGCGCTCAAATGGGACCACAAGTCGGCGTTTACGCTACTGTCATGGATGTTGTTCGCCGCGCTGCTGGCCGGCCGCCGCTTCCGCGGATGGCGCGGCAAGACGGCGCTGAGTTTCACCCTGGCCGGATTCGCGACGTTGTTGCTGGCGTATGTCGGCAGCCGTTTTGTGTTTGAAGTGGTTTTGCATAAAGGATGGGCATGAGCCGTATTTTGTTTTGGCTGGGGTTGATTTTCCTGGTGATCTTCGCGATCCGCAGCAAAATCCGTAGCGCGCAAAAGCGCAACCAGCAGCAGTTCCGTCAACCGCCGCCGAACCAGGAGGTGCCGCCCGGCCAGGGCGGCGGCCAGACCATTTATAAGGCGCGCACGGAAAAGGCGCTGGCCGACGCCGAGACGATGCTCGAATGCGCCAAGTGCGGCATTTTCTTCCCCGCCTCCGAGGCGGTCCGCGCCAACGGCCGCGATTACTGCTGCGCGGCGCACGCCGCCGCGCCGGCGGCCTAAGGCCCGGGCCGGCCCGTGGTCGCGCGCCTGCAAGCCCTGTCTGCTGAATCGCGCGCCACCTTCTGGCGGTCGCTGCAAACACTCAACGCCACCCGCGTGGTCATCGCGCTGGTGCTGCTGGTCTACCTGAGTTTCGACAGCCGCGGCCTGCGCGCCGCCGGCGAATATCCCTACCTGCCGGTGTGCCTGGCCTATCTGGGCCTGGCGGTCGCTTTCGCGTTGACGGCCGTGTACTGGCGCCGCCACTTCCTGCTGCAACTGCTGTCGCAGATCGCCTGCGACCTGGCCGTCATCTCGCTGCTGTATATCGCCGGCGGCGGGGTGCGCAGCGGCCTGGCCATCCTGTATCTGTTTCCGCTGGCCGGTTCGGCCATTCTCTCGCCGCTGGTGCTGGCGCTGTTCTGCACCGCGCTGGTGGCGCTGTTCATGCTGGGCGAGAGCCTGTGGCAGCTGCTGGCCATGGAAAGCCAGCACGGCCTGCTGCAATCGGGCCTGTACGGCGCCGCCTTCTTCGCCGCCGTGCTGGTGGTCAACCGCATGGCCGGCAAATTGATCGGCCAGGAGGAGCTGGCGATCCAGCGCGGTGTCGAAATCAACGTGCAGCAGGCGGTCAACCGCCTGGTGATGGCCAACATCGGCGACGGCATCCTGGTGGTCGATCCGGACGGGCGCGTCTCGGCCGGCAATCCGGCGGCGCGGCAGATGCTCGGACTGGTGGGCCCGGACCTGAACTTCAAGCTGTCGGCGGCCGCGCCATTGGCGCCGTTGGCGCAGGCGTACGCCGAATGGCGCGACGATCCCGCGCGCAGCACGGTGTTCATCACCATCAAGCCGTTCAGCGACGCCGCGCTGCAAGGGCTGACCGCCGCCTGGAGCGCGCGCCGCGACCTGTCGGCGCACCTGAAGGTGCGCTTCGCGGCGGTCGACACCTCCGCCGGCGCGGGCTTCGAGCGCAGCGTGATTTTTTTGCAGGACGTGACGGGCATCGAAAACCAGGCGCAGCAACTGAAGCTGGCGTCGATGGGGCGCCTGACGGCCAGCATCGCCCACGAGGTGCGCAATCCGCTGTCGGCCATCGGCCACGCCACCGCGCTGCTGGGGGAGGACCTGGACAGCACAGTGCATCTGCGGCTGCTCAAGATCGTCGGCGACAACGTGGCGCGCGTCAACCGCATGGTCGAGGACATCCTGCAGCTGTCGCGCAAGGTGCAGCCGAACAACGAGCCGCTGGCGCTGGACGGATTTTTGGCGGAATTGCGGTCGGAATTCATCAACAACCACGGCCTGCCGTCGGACATCGTCGGCCTGTCGGTGGCGCCGGGGACGATGGTGCGCTTCGATCCGCTGCACCTGCGCGAGGTGGTGCTTAATCTTTTAAACAACGCCGTGCGCTATGCCAGCGGCGGGCCGCAATCGATCCGCGTCGACCTGCTCACGCATCCGCACCACGCCCAGCGCATGGAGCTGCATGTGCAGGACGATGGTCCCGGCATCTCGCCGGAGGTGCGGGCCCACCTGTTCGAGCCGTTTTACACCACATCGAGCAAAGGCACCGGCCTGGGGCTGTATCTGGCGCGCGAATTGTGTTTGAATAACGAGGCCCGGCTCGATTACGAATACCGTTTCGATAGCCGCGACAGCGCCGATGGCGGCCGCCGCTCCAGCGGACGCTTTGTGATCACCTTCGCCCAACCGGCGCAAAAATAAGAAGAGGCAGTGCCATGAGCGAGCGTTCTCCCCGCGTGCTGGTGGTCGACGATGAAGCCGACCTGCGCGAATTGCTGGAACTGACCCTGGTGAAAATGGGGCTGGACGTCGACAGCGCCGCCACGCTGGCGGAGGCGCGCGCGCTGCTGGCCGGCGCCGAGCGTGATTATCAACTGGTGCTGACCGACATGCGCCTGCCCGACGGCCTGGGTCTGGAGCTGGTGCGGGAGGTGGGCGCCGCCCACAAGAACACGCCGATCGCGGTGGTGACGGCCTTCGGCAGCGCCGACAACGCCGTCGTCGCGCTCAAGGCCGGCGCCTTCGACTATATCTCCAAGCCGGTGGCGCTCGACCAATTGCGCCTGATGGTGCGCTCGGCCCTGCGCCTGAACGTCCCGCCGCCGGCCGGCCTGGCGGCCAGCGGGGCGCCGCCGGCCAGCCGCCTGAAGGGCGATTCGGCGGTGATCCAGTCGCTGCGCGCGCAGATCGCCAGGCTGGCGCGGTCGATGGCGCCGATCGCCATCCACGGCGAATCGGGCAGCGGCAAGGAGCTGGCGGCGCGCGAAATCCACGCGCAGAGCTCGCGCGCCAGCAAACCCTTCATCGCCGTCAACTGCGGCGCCATTCCGGAGGCGCTGATGGAGGCCGAATTTTTCGGCTACCGCAAGGGCGCCTTCACCGGCGCCGCCGACGACCGCGACGGCTTTTTCCAGGCGGCCAACGGCGGCACCTTGATGCTCGACGAGGTGGCCGACCTGCCGCTGGCGATGCAGGTCAAGCTGCTGCGGGCGATCCAGGAACGGCGCGTGCGCAAGATCGGCGCCACCGCCGAGGAGCCGGTCGATGTGCGTATTATCAGCGCGACCCATAAAAACCTGGCGCAGTGCGTGGAGCGGGGCAGCTTTCGCCAGGATCTGTTCTACCGTCTGAACGTGATCGAACTGGATCTGCCGCCGCTGCGCGACCGGCTCGACGACCTGGGCGTGCTGACCGGCGCGATACTGGAGCGGCTCGGCACTTTCGAGCACAGGGCGGCGCTGGGGGAGGGCGTGCTCGAGGCCTTGCGCGGCTATTCCTTCCCCGGCAATGTGCGCGAGCTGGAAAATATCCTGGAGCGGGCGCTGGCCTTCGCCAACGACGGCGTGATCGAGGTGGCCGACCTGGCGCTGAAGGGCGCGCGGAGCGCCGAGTTGGCGGGGCCGTTGCCATCGCCCGCGCCGGTGCCGGAGCCGATCTGGATACCGCTGCCCGGACTGCTGCCGCCTGCGGACGCCGAGACGGCGCCGCCGCCCACGCCGGTGCCGCCGCAACCGGAGCCGCTGCCGGCCAGCCTGCCCGATTACCTGAACCAGATCGAGCGCGACATCATCCTGCGCGCGCTGACGCAGACGCAGTTCAATCGCACGCAGGCCGCGCAGCTGCTGGGCATCAGCTTCCGCCAGTTGCGTTATCAAATGCAGAAGCTGAACATCCAGGAGCCGGAGGCGTGAAGGACGGCATTCGCATAGGCGCGGACGGCTGGTGGCCGGCGGCGATCCGCTACGACAGCCCGAACTTCGACCGCCGTCCCGACCCGGCCGACATCACGCTGCTGGTGATCCACAATATCAGCCTGCCGGGCGGCTGTTTCGGCGGTCCCCACGTCTCCGACCTGTTTACCGGCCGGGTGGACTATAATGCTGACCCTTCGTTCGCGGACCTGCGCGGGCTGAAGGTGTCGAGCCATTTCTTCGTTCGCCGCGACGGCCGGGTGATCCAGTACGTCTCGGCCAACGACCGGGCGTGGCACGCCGGTACGTCGTCGTTTCGCGGCCGCGAAAAATGTAACGACTACTCGGTCGGCATCGAGCTCGAAGGCACCGACGACACGCCGTTCGAGCCGGCGCAGTACGGGGCGCTGGCGGCGCTGACGGCCGCGCTGGCGCAGCGCTACCCGCTGACCGATGTCCAGGGCCACGAGGACATCGCGCCGGGCCGCAAAACCGATCCGGGACCGTTGTTCGATTGGAACTTTTATGTTAAAAGTTGCCGAAAATTCTGTGAAGAAATCCGGATATCGGAAGCCGGGTTAGTGGGCGCTAGCGCTGTATTGCGCTTCGTAAAAGGCGTTCTGTAAAGTCAACTGAAAAAATGGCGGAAACGTAAAAATTTCCCCTTGTATTAGCCCCATCGGAACACTACAATCAGTGGATCGGTTCTTCGCAATCACTAGATATAGTAGTTCACATGGCACTGGTTAATCAAATCACAGCAAGTCCCTGGACCAACTCACCACCCTTCAAAGCAGTTTAACCAGCCAGGCAGGTGTGGCTGATCGCTTTTTTTTGGCCTTTTTATTTACAAACATAGCCGCGCAGCACTGACTGCACGCCGTTATCGGGGAGCTTAAATGCAATCTACTCAAGACATCACCATCAATCCAGCGCTGGTACCAGCAGCCGCTGCGAGCACCGCCAGCAGCCCTTCCACGGCAGCGGGCGACCTCGGTGACTACCGCATCATCCGCCGTAACGGCGCGGTCGTCGCGTTTGAACCGTCGAAAATCGCGATCGCCGTGACCAAGGCCTTCCTGGCCGTGAACGGCGGCCAGGGCGCCGCCTCCGCGCGCATCCGCGAACTCGTAGAGCAGCTGACCGCCAGCGTCGTGACGGCACTGGTGCGCCGCCAGCCATCCGGCGGCACCTTCCACATCGAAGACGTGCAAGACCAGGTCGAGCTGGCGCTGATGCGCTCCGGCGAGCACGATGTCGCCCGCGCCTATGTCCTGTACCGCGCCAAGCACATGGAAGAGCGCCGCGCGCTCAAGGAAGCGCAGGGCGCCACCGCCAAGATCGCCGCGCCGCAAATCCACGTGCTGGAAAACGGCGAGCGCAAGCCGCTGGAGATGGACCGCGTCACGGGCCTGATCAACGCCGCCTGCATCGGCCTGGAAAAGCACGTCGACGCCGACGCCATCGTCGCCGAGACGCTGAAGAACCTGTACGACGGCGTGCCGGTCGAAGAGCTGCACAAGTCCGCCATCCTGGCCGCCCGCGCGCTGATGGAAAAAGACCCGGCCTACTCGCAAGTGACGGCCCGCATCCTGCTGCACACGATCCGCAAGGAAGTCTTCGGCAAGGAAGTCGCGCAGGGCGCGGCCGCCGCCGAGTACATCACCTACTTCCCGCAGTACATCGCCAAGGGTATCGAAAACGAGCTGCTCGACACCAAGCTGGCCGAATTCGACCTGGCCCGCCTGGCCAAGGCGCTGGTCGCCGACCGCGATCTGCAGTTCGGCTACATCGGCCTGCAAACCCTGTACGACCGCTACTTCCTGCACGTCCGCGATGTCCGCATCGAGATGCCGCAGGCGTTCTACATGCGCGTGGCGATGGGCCTGGCCCTGAACGAAAGCGACCGCGAAGCGCGCGCCATCGAGTTCTACAACCTGCTGTCGTCGTTCGACTTCATGTCGTCGACCCCGACCCTGTTCAACGCCGGCACCCTGCGTTCGCAGCTGTCGTCGTGCTACCTGACCACCGTCTCGGACGACCTGGAAGGCATCTACGACGCCATCAAGGAAAACGCGCTGCTGGCCAAGTTCGCCGGCGGCCTGGGTAACGACTGGACCCCGGTGCGCGCCCTGGGCGCCCACATCAAGGGCACCAACGGCAAATCGCAAGGCGTGGTGCCGTTCCTGAAAGTGGTCAACGACACCGCCGTCGCGGTCAACCAGGGCGGCAAGCGCAAGGGCGCGGTCTGCGCCTACCTGGAAACCTGGCACATGGACATCGAAGAGTTCCTGGACCTGCGCAAGAACACCGGCGACGACCGCCGCCGCACCCACGACATGAACACCGCCAACTGGATTCCGGACATGTTCATGAAGCGCGTGATGGAAAAGGGCGACTGGACGCTGTTCTCGCCATCGGATTGCCCGGACCTGCACGACTTGGTCGGCAAGGCCTTCGAAAAAGCCTACCTGGGCTACGAAGCCAAGGCCGCCGCCGGCGAAATCCGCGTGTTCAAGAAGATCGCCGCGCTGGACCTGTGGCGCAAGATGCTGTCGATGCTGTTCGAAACCGGCCACCCATGGATCACGTTCAAGGACCCATGCAACATCCGTTCGCCGCAGTCGCACGTGGGCATGGTCCACAGCTCGAACCTGTGCACCGAGATCACGCTGAACACCGGCCCTGACGAAATCGCCGTCTGCAACCTCGGCTCGGTCAACATGCCGGCCCACATGAAAGAGGGCAAGCTCGATCACGTCAAGCTGCAAAAGACCATCCGCACCGCGATGCGCATGCTCGACAACGTCATCGACATCAACTACTACGCCGTCGACAAGGCCCGCAACGCCAACATGCGCCACCGTCCGGTGGGCCTGGGCGTGATGGGCTTCCAGGACTGCCTGCACATGATGCGCGTGCCGTTCTCGTCGCCGGAGTGCGTGGCCTTCGCCGACACCTCGATGGAAGCGGTGTGCTACTACGCCTACCTGGCCTCGACCGAGCTGGCGGAAGAGCGCGGCCATTATCAATCGTACAAAGGTTCGCTGTGGGACCGCGGCATCCTGCCACAGGATTCCGTCAAGCTGCTGGCCGAAGAGCGCGGCGGCTACCTGGAACAGGACCTGTCGTCGGCGATGGACTGGACCCCGGTGCGCGAGCGTATCAAGAAGTTCGGCATGCGTAACTCGAACTGCGTGGCGATCGCTCCGACCGCGACCATCTCGAACATCATCGGCGTGTCGGCCTGCATCGAACCGACCTTCCAGAACCTGTACGTGAAGTCCAACCTGTCGGGCGAGTTCACCGAGATCAACTCCTATCTGGTGCGCGACCTGAAGGCGCGCGACCTGTGGGACGAGGTCATGATCGCCGACCTGAAGTACTTCGACGGCTCGCTGGCCAAGATCGACCGCATCCCGAACGACCTGCGTGACATTTATGCAACCGCGTTCGAAGTGTCGCCGACCTGGCTGGTGGAAGCGGCGTCGCGCCGCCAGAAGTGGATCGACCAGGCCCAATCGCTGAACATCTACATGGCCGGCGCCTCGGGCAAGAAGCTGGACGAGACCTACAAGCTGGCATGGCTGCGCGGCCTGAAGACCACCTACTACCTGCGCACCACCTCGGCCACCCACACCGAGAAGTCGACCTCGAAGACCGGCGCGCTGAACGCGGTGGCGGTGGACGGCGGCATGTCGGCCAGCGCGATGGCCTCGGCGGCGGCCGCCGCCCCTGTCGCTGCCGCGGCTCCCGCGGTCAGCGCCGAAGCCGACGGCGAAGCCTGCTACCTGCGTCCGGGCGACGACGGTTTCGAGGAATGCGAAGCTTGCCAATAAGCTTGGGCTGACTAATATATATAGAGAGAGAACCGTCCCGGCCCGTCCGGGCGGTTCTTTTTAGACCGAATACACGAATTCAGAAGGAAACACACTATGTCGCTGTCCTGGGACGAAGAAGCCGCACCAGCGGTACCACAAGCCGTCAATCAAGCCGCGCTGGCCACCGGCGAAGCCAACGCCGAGCAGGTCGCGCTGCGCGTCAACGCCGACGACAAGCGCATCATCAACGGCAAGACCGACGTCAACCAGCTGGTGCCGTTCAAGTACAAGTGGGCATGGGACAAATACCTGGCCGGCTGCGCCAACCACTGGATGCCGCAGGAAGTGAACATGCAGCGCGATATCGAGCTGTGGAAGAACCCGAACGGCCTGACCGACGACGAGCGCCGCCTGGTCAAGCGCAACCTCGGCTTCTTCGTTACCGCCGACTCGCTGGCCGCCAACAACATCGTGCTGGGCACCTACCGCCACATCACGGCGCCGGAATGCCGCCAGTACCTGTTGCGCCAGGCGTTCGAGGAAGCGATCCACACCCACGCCTACCAGTACATCGTCGAGTCGCTGGGCCTGGACGAGTCGGAGATCTTCAACGCCTATAACGAAGTCAAATCGATCCGCGACAAGGACGAGTTCCTGATCCCGTTCATCGACACCCTGACCGATCCGGCCTTCACCACCGGCACCGTGGAAAACGACCAGAAGCTGCTCAAGTCCCTGATCGTCTTCGCTTGCTTGATGGAAGGCTTGTTCTTCTATGTCGGCTTCACGCAGATCCTGGCGCTGGGCCGCCAGAACAAGATGATGGGCGCCGCCGAGCAGTATCAGTACATCCTGCGCGATGAATCGATGCATTGCAATTTCGGTATCGACTTGATCAACACGATCAAGATGGAAAATCCGCTGCTGTGGACCCCGGCGTTCAAGGAAGAGATCAAGCAGCTGTTCCTGAAGGCCGTGGACCTGGAGTACGCGTACGCCGAAGACACCATGCCGCGCGGCGTGCTCGGTCTGAACGCGACCATGTTCAAGGGTTACCTGCGCTTCATCGCCAACCGCCGCGCCACGCAGATCGGTTTGGAGACCTTGTTCGACCAGGAAGAGAACCCATTCCCATGGATGAGCGAGATGATCGACTTGAAGAAAGAGCGTAACTTCTTCGAGACCCGCGTGATCGAGTACCAGACCGGCGGCGCGCTGAACTGGGATTGATTCCGACCGGGACGCCTGAACTCATCTAAATTGATGGGGGGGCGGGACGCCGTAATCGGCCATGTATGAACCGCTGGCGGCGCTGCGATGGCCGATTACGCTGCGCTAATCCGCCCTACGTGTATCCGTTGTATTCGTGATGTCCGTGCTGTTCGCGGTGTTCGTGGTTCCCGTTTCAAAAAAGCCCGGCCTTGGTTGCCGGGCTTTTGCTTTTATGCGAACCGTCCGAGGTACGCCTCCAGGCCTTCTTCACCGCTTGCCAGCGCCCCGATGTACCCATCCGGCCGTATCAGCGCCACATCCCCCGCCGCGAACCCGTACGCCGCGCGCAGATGCCCGCCATCGTCGCGCAGCTCGCCGTTCATTCCAACGGTCACTATCCTCAGCCCCTTGCGCGGCGCGATCGTGCCGGCACCGGCCGGCTCGTACCGCAGCAAGGTCCACGCCCCGCCACCCAGCAATGTAAATAAACGTAAAGGCTGTCCCGCCGCCCCGCGACACGGCGCGTCCGGCGCGCGGTCGCCGGCGCGCACGATGGCGTCGTCGCCGCGCGCGTCGTGCGACAGTGGCGACGTCCGATAACCCAGGTCGAGCTGCTGCGTCTCGCGTCCGCGCCGCAGGTCGCCGCGCGTGCGCGCCGCCTCCAGCAGCTTGCTCGACAGTCCCAGCATGCCGGCCGCCACCTCCCGTCGCTCCGTCTCGTAGGTGTCGAGCAGCGCATCCGGCGCGCCGCCCGCCACCGCCGCCAGCTTCCATCCCAGGTTCCACGCATCCTGCACGCTGGTGTTCAATCCCTGGCCGCCGGTCGGCGGGTGGATGTGGGCGGCGTCGCCGGCGATTAACACGCGGCCGACCCGGTAGCGGTCCGCCAGCCGGGAGCTCATCTCGTACACCGAGCGCCAATGCACCGCGTGCACCGCGATGTCGGCGCGGCCGGTGCGGGCGGCGATGACGGCGGCCAGCGCCGCGTCCGAGGTGTCGATGTCGCCGTCGAGCGGCACCGGCATTTGCAGCTGGAACAGATCGGTACCCATCAGCGGACACAGACTGATTTGTCCGGGACCCTCGCCCCAGCGGTGCCAGGCGTCGCGACCCAGGCCGGTCAGCGACAGGTCGGCCACCATCGCCCGCATCTTCATCGACTCGCCGGGGAAGTCGATCGCCAGCGCCTTGCGCACGAAGCTGCGGCCGCCGTCGGCGCCGACCAGGTAGCGCGCCCGCACCGTCGTCGCGCCGCCGGCCGTCGCCAGTCGCGCGCTGACGCCTTCGCCATCTTGTTCGAAGCCGGTCAGCTCGTGGCCGAAACGCGGCGCGTGTCCGAGTTCGGCGAGCCTGTCGCGTAGGACGCCCTCCGTCAGATACTGCGGCAGCATCAGCGGCAGGTTGTATGGTTCGGCGGGCGAGGGCGCCACGCCTTCGGTCGACGACTGCTCGTCGTAGCCGCCGTCGGCGCGGTATTTACGCTGCGGCGGATAGAGGCCGCCGGCGGCCACCATGCGATCGGCCACGCCCAGCGCCTCGAAGATTTCCAGGGTGCGCGGCTGGATGCCTTTGCCGCGCGAGCCGCTGAACGGTCCTTCAATTTTGTCGACCAGCACGAAGTCGACGTGGCGGCGCGCGAGGTCGATCGCCAATGTCAGGCCGGCGGCGCCAGCGCCGCAAATCAAGATGTCGGTGTTGATAGTGTTCATGGATGCTCCCTTAATATGTGCAATATACACATATTATTCGGCCTCCAAAAAACTGTCAATAACTATGTGTATAATGCACATATGAACAAAGACCTCTTCGATACCCACAACGCGCTGCTCGACATCATCGGTTTCATGAGTAGGCCGGAGCCCGACATCGCGCTGATGTCGGAGCTGGAGATGCCGCTCGAGCGCGCGCTGCTGCCGCTGCTGGTGCGCATCGAAAGGCGCGGTCCGATCGGCGTGGTGGAGCTGGCCGACCTGGTCGGGCGCGACTACACCACGGTGAGCCGGCAGGTGGCGCGGCTCGACGAACTTGGCCTGGTGGCGCGCCGCGCCGGCGCGCGCGACAAGCGCGTGCGCGAAGCGGAGGTGACGAAGGCCGGCAGCGAGGTCGTCGCCGTCATCGACGAAACGCGCGAAAAGCAGGTCAGCGAATTGATGGCCGATTGGACCGCCGCCGAGCGGCGCGATCTGGCGCGGATGATGAAGCGCCTCGCCGCCGACATGAACGCCTGGGTGCTGCGCAACAAGAGTCCCGACCCCGACGAAGAATCCGAATAGGCTGGCGCGCCGTCGCCGCGCGATGCGTCGGGCACTTGGCGACCGCGCATCGACGACCGCGAGGGCGCCTCGCCGAACACGCTTCGAACACTCGAGGCCCCACATACATACACGCCGACGCGCGCGCTGAACGCAGGCGCGCCGCCGCGCATCGCAGTATTCCGCTTGCCATTCCCCGCACTCTGTCTCATAATCGCGACGAATTTAAAAACAGCGAGCAGCGGCGGCGCGCATGCGATGCGCAAGCGCTCTCGAATTCGAAAGAAGGTGGCGAGGGACGCGCGGAGATGCCGGCGACATCGCAGACACCCAGGCGGCAATTGGCTCGCTTTGAAGCGCGATTTTTTGGCGCGGCGCGGCAAGCGCATTTTCGAACTCGATTGAGCGCGCACATCGCACCACGATGTCGCAAGCGAGCAAGCGTGAACGGCCACGCGTATGTGAAATGGCGAGCATAAGACGAAAAAAAGCGAGCGAATACTTCTCGTGCCGGTTGCGTACCGACAAGGTTTTCGTGTACTTTACGAGATTGAAAATGTGTGTTTATAAAGGTGCGGTTTTTTTGAAGTGCGCACACCGCAGAAATGATCGCGATCACGGGATACAGATTCACAAAGATATGCACAAGACCAAACCGTTTTTGTTCAACCGTCTTTCCTGATTCGGTTCAGGTTGGGCGGTTTTTTGTTTGAAAACAAAAACGGTAGATGGCTGCGACGTAGGTCCCTGGAGCTGAGCACACGCCCGACCACCCGCAAAACGTCGCAACAAGATTTGTATCTGCACGCCGCGCCGGCCACGGACGGCGGACAGATAGATGGCTGAAGCGCTGCACTCGTGAGGGGTTGCAGCAGTTCAGCTGGTGCCGAATTCATTAGCGCAAACGTATTCTGTTTGCGCCGATGAATAATTCGCCTGGCCCAATCCGGGGCCGGACGGGTTTAAATCTTGTATGTGAATTTTTCCATCCCCGATGAAGGAGAACTAAAAATGGCAACTGCCGCAAAGAAACCAGCAGCAAAAAAGCCGGCCGCTACTAAAGCCGCCGCCCCAGCGAAAAAGCCTGTCGCAGCGAAAGCAGCCGCCAAGCCAGCAGCGAAAGCTGCCGCCAAACCAGCCGCTAAACCAGCCGTCAAAGCCGCTGCCAAGCCAGCTGCAAAACCAGCCGTGAAAAAAGCAGCAGCCAAACCGGCAGCGAAGCCAGCCGCGAAAGCAGCAGCCAAGCCAGCAGCTAAGCCAGCAGTGAAAAAAGCAGCCGCCAAGCCAGTCGCTAAAAAAGCCGCAGCAAAGCCAGCAGCAAAGCCAGCCGCGAAAGCAGCAGCCAAGCCAGCAGCTAAGCCAGCGGTGAAAAAAGCAGCGGCCAAGCCAGCAGCCAAAGCAGCAGCCAAGCCAGCAGCAAAGCCAGCAGCAAAGCCAGCCGCTAAAAAAGCAGCGGCCAAGCCAGCGGCAAAGCCGGCTGCAAAAGCAGCTGCCAAGCCAGCGGCAAAAAAAGTAGCCGCCAAACCGGCAGCGAAAAAAGCGGCAGCCAAGCCAGCCGCTAAACCTGCTGCGAAAGCAGCAGCTAAACCAGCAGCTAAAAAAGCTGTCGCCGCTAAACCAGCCGCCAAGGCAAAAACAGCAGCCAAGCCAGCTGCAAAGGCAGCGGCTAAGCCAGCAGCAAAAAAGCCGGTTAAGGCAGCCGCCAAGCCGGCAGCTGCCAAGAAGCCAGCCGTCAAAGCTGCCGCTAAACCAGCTGCTGCCAAGCCAGCCGCTAAACCGGCAGCTAAGCCGGCAGCCGCAAAACCGGCCGCCGCTCCAGCACCGGCAGCAGCTCCAGTTGCCGCGGCAGCACCTGCTCCGGCAGCCAAGCCAGCTGTGAAAAAAGCCGCCCCTAAAGCGGCCGCACCGAAGAAGGAAGCTGTCGCCAAGCCAGCCGCTCCTGCTGCCGCGCCTGCGGCAAAGACCGTGTTGGCACCGGCGGCCGCATGGCCGTTCCCAACCAGCACGCGTCCTTCCTAAGCTAAATACTTAGGTGCCTGCTGAGGCAACCTGCCGCTGTGTGAGACAATCACACAGCGGCTTTTTTTTTGGAGGGACCGTGCTTAGTATTGTTATGTTGATTGTCGACGCCATCGCCACCCTGTTGGGCGGAGCCTTGCTGTTGCGCTTCTGGATGCAGGCGATCCGCGTTCGTCCGCCGCAATCGGTGGCCCAATTCACGTTCCAGTTATCGGACTGGCTGGTGCGGCCGTTGCGGCGCATCGTGCCGGGCATGGGTGGCTACGACTGGGCCAGCCTGATCGGCGCCTTCCTGATCGTGCTGCTGGCGACATCGGTGCTGTTCTTCGCCGGCTGGCCGGCGCAGGCGGTGCTGCTGGCCGCGTTCGAACGCTTCCTCAAATGGATACTGTACGGCTTCATGGCGCTGCTGGTGGTCGAA
This sequence comes from uncultured Duganella sp., assembly GCA_963511605.1. Classification (GTDB taxonomy): domain Bacteria; phylum Pseudomonadota; class Gammaproteobacteria; order Burkholderiales; family Burkholderiaceae_D; genus Rugamonas. The sequence continues at coordinate 57,305 of CAUPJZ010000004.1, forward strand.
GCGATCTTCAGCTGGGTCAATCCGCACGCGCCGCTGGCGCCGTTCGTGCGCGCGCTCAACGAGCCGCTGCTCAAGCCGATCCGCCGCGTGGTGCCGCTGGTGGGCAATCTCGATTTATCGCTGCTGGTGGCGCTGATCGCGCTGCAGATCGCCCAGATTTTGCTGGGCATGGCTTTCAACGGGCGTTGAGCCGTTGAGCCGTTGGCGGCGCTTGGCGGATTACGGCGTGCCGCCTAATCCGCCCTACGTGTCTCCGTGGTTCGCCGCCAGCCTGGCCCCCGGATAGGTGTCTCCGTGGTTCGCCGCCGGGCCTGGCATCGGATATGTGTCTCCGTTGTCTGCGGCCGGGCCTGGCCTCGGAGACACGTAGGGCGGATTAGCGTAGCGTAATCCGCCATCCCTGAGCCGCCTACATCATTCCTACTTTAGAAGCGGTAGCCGAACGCGGCTTCGAAGCGGTCGGCGATCTCGCTAGCGGTGAGCTCGTGGTTCTGGCCGCCCTTGCTGGCGATCTTGATCGCACCCATCAGACTGGCCAGGCGGCCGGTCGTTTCCCATTTCCAGCCTTGAGTGATGCCGAACAGCAGGCCGGCGCGGTAGGCGTCGCCGCAGCCGGTCGGGTCCAGCACGTCGGCCACTTTCACCGCCGGGATTTCGATCCGCTGCCCTTTGGTGTAGATCTCCGAGCCGTGCTCGCCGCGCGTGACGATCAGCGCGTCCAGGCGGCTGGCGATCTCGGGCAGGGTCAGGCCGGTGCGGTCCATCAGCAATTCGATTTCGTAGTCGTTGGCGGTGACGTAGGTGGCCTTGTCGATGAAGGCGATCAGCTCGGCGCCGTTGAACATCGGCAGCTGCTGGCCCGGGTCGAAGATGAACGGGATCTGCAGCTTGGCAAGGTCGGCGGCGTGCTTTTGCATGCCCAGGTGGCCGTCCGGCGAGATGATGGCCACCGCGGCCGCGCCCGCCTTGGCGACGTCGTTCTCGTGCGCGTACGACATGGCGCCCGGGTGGAAGGCGTTGATCTGGTTGTTGTCCTCGTCGGCGGTGACGAAGCATTGGGCGTTGTAGGCCTCCTGCTTGATCAGGATGTTGTCAGTCGAGATATCAAGCTTGTGCAGGCGCTCGATGTAGGCGGCGTTGTCCTGGCCCATGACGCCGACGATGCGCGGCTCGCCGCCCAGCATCTTGAGGTTGTAGGCGATGTTGCCGGCGCAGCCGCCGTATTCCGTGCGCATCGTCGGCGCCAGGAACGAGACGTTCACTTTGTGCAGCTGGTCGGCCAGCAAGATGCTGTCGAAGCGGCCGGGAAATTGCAGGATGGTGTCGATCGCGAGCGAGCCGCAGATGATGGAGGTCTGAGTCATATGATAGTTCTTTATGGATAGAAGACTGCGATGTGATAGCCGGATGCTCTCAGCTGTTTCAATTCAAAGTACAGTTTGACAGATTGCTCGCTGCGCGGGGCGAATCCTTGTTCCAGCGCGGCGTCTGCGCCCAGGTAGTCGCGCGGCGTGAACACGCGGCGCAAAATGGCCTTGTCGTTGGCGTCGTCGAGCACCAGTTCGATGTGCGGCCACTGCTGCGCGGTGGTGCTTTGGTTGCGCAGCAAGGTGGTGAACGAGAAGGTGGTCTCGCTCAGCGTTTGCAGTTCGCCCTGTTCGATGACGAGCTCGTCGATCTGGGTCGGCAGTTCGATCTTGCAACCCAGGGTGGCGCAGATGTCCTGCAACGTCGGCTTGAGTCCGGGGTAGCTGGCGGCCAGCTGGTTGCGGAAGGTGGTCAAGCCTTGCGCCGCCAGCGCGCCCAGCAGCAGCAGCGAGCCGACAGCCATGGCGATGTTGATGGTTTTGCCGTAGCGCTCGCGGCGGCGGTCGCGCTTGAGGAAACCGGGCTCGTTCGGGTCGTCGGCTTCCTCTTGTTCCACTTCCGGTTCCGGCGGCTGGACGCTGTGGACTTCGGCCTGGGGGGCGAAGTGGTCTTGCGACGGGGCGGAGGCGGCGCGCAGCAGCGTGTGCAACTGGGGCGCGGTGTCGCGCTCCCTGGCGGCGGCGAGCTGGACCAGCGCCTCTTCGTCGGCCTCGTCGAGGTCGTAGCGCGAGTCGGGGTCGAGGGTCGGCTCCTGGCGGTCGGCGGCCGCCGACGGCGCGGCCTTGGCTTCCTGTTCGGCGGCCTCGGCCGCGATGTCCTGCTCCATCAGGGCCAGTTCGGCCGCCAACGCCGCTTCCAGCTCCTCGTGCGTCATCGGTTTGATGTCGAGCGGGCCTTCCGGCGGCGGCGGTTCGATGGCGGCTGGCTGCTCGTCTTCGGCGGCAAGGAATTCCGGATCCGGGGCGGGCCCGGGTTCGATCTCGAGGTCGGACTCTACCTGCGGCTCGACCGGAGGAGCGGGCTCGAACCAATGGTCCGGTTCAGGCTGCAAGTCCGGCGCCGGTTCCTGTTGCACGCGGGGCTCGGGTTCCGGCTCGGCCGTGAAGGCCTGCTCCTGGCCGGTTCCGGCCACCGGCTCGTCGAACCGCCCGCCATCGGCCTGGTCCACCGCGCTGTCGAGCTGCAAGGTGTAGATCGGTTCGTCGCCGGCGCGGGTATCCTGCTCGGCCACAACCTCATCGGAGGGCGCGAATGTCTGGGGCGGGGAGTAGGGTGCTTCGGACACAACCGGCGCGAACACCGGCTGCGGGATGGCGAGCGGCTCGAGCAGAGCGGCGTTGCCGTCGAAAACTTCATTGCAGGAGCCGCAGCGCACTATGCCCCCACGTAATTTCAACTGGTCATGGGCGACCCGAAATATCGTGCTGCAGTGGGGGCATTTAGTGGCGAGCGCCATCGCTGCCGTTAGCGTGGAGCGGGTACCGCATCACTGCCGAGCCGGCCATGCAGGGCGACCCAGCCGTCTTGTTCCGCCCAGACGCCGAGCTGGATGAACGGGGCGTAGGCGGCGGCCACTTCCCCGGCCTGGCGCGCCAGCACGCCCGACAGGATCAGCGCGCCACCGGGGGCGACGCGGCCCGACAGCATCGGCGCCATCAGTTTGAGCGGGCTCGACAGGATATTGGCGACCACGATGTCGAATTTCTGTTCGGCGTGCTTCGATTGCGCAAAGGTGTCCGGCAGGAAGTATTCGATCTCGCAGTTGTTGCGTTCGGCGTTGTCGGCCGCCGATTCGATCGCTTGCGGATCGATGTCGACGCCCACCACTTCGCCGGCGCCGACCTTCTTGGCGACCATCGCCAGGATGCCGGAACCGCAACCGTAGTCGAGCACGGTTTTGCCGGGCGCCGGGTTCGCCTCCAGCCACTCCATGCACAGGCGGGTGGTCGGATGGCTGCCGGTGCCGAAGGCCAGGCCCGGGTCGAGCTCCAGGATCAGGCCGTCGGGGTCCGGCGCCTCGTGCCAGCTCGGCACGACCCAGATGTTCTTGCCGATGTGAATAGGCGCGAATTGCGATTGCGTCAGGCGCACCCAGTCCTGCTCCTCGACCTTGCGCGTGGTGAACTTCGGCAAGGTCGCCAGCTTGATCTGTTCGGCGGCGGCGGCCACGATGGCGGCTTGGTCGTCATCCTCGTTGGTCAGCGCGACGACGCGGCTGTGATCCCATGCCGCTTCGGTCGGTTCCATGCCAGGCTCGCCGAACAGCGGGCGCTCCTGGTCGGTGCCTTCGTCGGCGTCTTCCACGGACACCGACAGCGCGCCGACTTCCATCAGCGCGTCCGACAGGGCTTCGGCGTGGTCGCGCGCGATTTCGATGACGATTTCAGTCCAGCTCATTATTGCGCCTTCAAACTCAGTTTGTGCAGGTCCGGCATGTCGGCCAGCTTTTGTTCCAGGTAATGGATGTTGGTGCCGCCCTCGATGAAGCGGGCGTCGATCATCAGTTCGCGGTGCAGCGGAATGTTGGTCGAAATACCTTCGACGACCATTTCCGAGAGCGCGATCTGCATGCGGCGGATCGCCTGCTCGCGGGTGGCGCCGTACGAGATGACCTTGCCGATCATCGAATCGTAGTGCGGCGGCACGTAGTAGCCGGCGTAGGCGTGCGAATCGACGCGCACGCCGGGGCCGCCCGGCACGTGCCATGAGGTGATGCGGCCCGGCGACGGCGTGAACTTGAACGCGTCCTCGGCGTTGATGCGGCACTCGATGGCGTGGCCGGAGAGCATCACATCGCGCTGGCGGAAGCGCAGCTTCTCGCCGGCGGCGATGCGGATCTGCTCTTGCACGATGTCGATGCCGGTGATCATTTCGGTCACCGGATGCTCGACCTGCACGCGGGTGTTCATCTCGATGAAGTAGAACTCGCCGTTTTCATACAGGAACTCGAAGGTGCCGGCGCCACGGTAGCCGATCTTGCGGCAGGCTTCGGCGCAGCGGTCGCCGATCTTTTCGATCAGCTTGCGCGGGATGCCCGGCGCCGGCGCTTCCTCGATGACCTTCTGGTGGCGGCGCTGCATCGAGCAGTCGCGTTCGCCCAGCCAGACGGCGTTCTTGTGTTCGTCGGCCAGGATCTGGATTTCCACGTGGCGCGGATTTTCCAGATACTTCTCCATATACACTTCCGGATTGCCGAACGCGGTGCCGGCCTCGGTCTTGGTCATCGCCACGGCGTTGATCAGCGCGGCCTCGGTGTGGACCACGCGCATGCCGCGACCGCCGCCGCCGCCGGCCGCCTTGATGATGACCGGATAGCCGACCTTGCGGGCGATTTGCACGATCGCCTTCGGGTCGTCCGGCAGCGCGCCGTCGGAGCCGGGCACGCAAGGCACGCCGGCCTTGATCATGGTTTGCTTGGCCGAGACCTTGTCGCCCATCATGCGGATCGATTCGGAGCGCGGGCCGATGAAGACGAAGCCCGATTTTTCCACGCGCTCGGCGAAGTCGGCGTTCTCCGACAGGAAGCCGTAGCCCGGGTGGATCGCTTCGGCGTCCGTCACTTCGGCGGCGCTGATGATGGCCGGCATGTTCAGATAGCTCAGCGACGAAGGCGCCGGGCCGATACACACCGACTCGTCCGCCAGCTTCACGTATTTGGCGTCTTTGTCCGCTTCCGAGTGGACCACAACCGTCTTGATGCCCATTTCGCGGCAGGCGCGCTGGATGCGGAGGGCGATTTCGCCACGGTTGGCAATAAGGATTTTTTCAAACATGATAGGTTCGCGTATGTCTGTGAGTACCGGAAACCGGCGACGTCAGGTAGAGGAGGGAATGCGGAACAAAGCCGGCGCGCCCGTCACCGACGGGGAGGGCGCGGACCGGACTTAGCCTATCACAAACAGCGGTTGGCCGAATTCGACCGGTTGGCCGTTCTCGACCAGAATCTGGGTGATCGTGCCGGATTTGTCGGCATCGATTTCATTCAACAGTTTCATTGCTTCGATAATGCACAGGGTGTCGCCTTCCTTGACGACGGCGCCCACTTCGACGTAAGCGGCCGAACCCGGCGCCGACGAACGGTAGAAGGTGCCGACCATCGGCGATTTGACGATGTGGCCGGTCGGTTCGGCGGCGACGGCCGGGGCTGCTGCGGCGGGCGCGGCGGCCGGCGCGGGGGCTGCGTGGTACTGCGGCTGCATGCCTTGCGGCTGCATCATCACCATCTGGTTTTGCGGCATGGCCGACGATTTGACGATGCGGACTTTGCTTTCGCCTTCGGTCACTTCGAGCTCGGCGATGTCCGACTCCGCGACCAAATCAATCAAGGTCTTCAGCTTGCGTAGATCCATGTAACCCCCGGAATATCTTGTTATGTAAAGTGTGAACGGCCGCGCCTCGTGGGCGAAACCGCGCTAAGTTGCCTAAATTGCGCGCAGATCGCGTAGATTAACGCTTTTTAAGGACGAAGTCGATGGCAAACCGATATCCTTCGATACCCAGTCCGCAGATCGTGCCTGCCGCGATCGCGCTCAGGAATGAGTGGTGGCGAAACGACTCGCGCTGGTAAATATTGGAAATGTGCACTTCAATAAATGGAATGGACACCCCCGCCAAGGCGTCGCGCAGGGCCACGCTGGTATGGGTCAAGCCACCCGGGTTGATGATGATGGCGTCCACGCCTTCCGTCCTGGCCGCGTGGATGCGGTCGATCAGCGCGCCCTCATGGTTGCTCTGAAAGCAAGACAGCGTTGCGCCGGCCGCCTGGGCCTGGGCCTGGGCGGCTTGTTCTACGTCGGCCAAAGTGCTGGCGCCGTAGACCTCTGGCTCCCGGGTACCCAGTAAATTGAGGTTGGGACCGTTGAGCAGTAGGAGGTTTTTTGCCATGGTTCTAGACCGTTTTCCGCGAAAGTTCCGCATTTTGCCGCCAACTGCCGGCATTGGCAAGAGAAAAAAACTTCTGAATTCAGTTAAAGAGTTGCAAGGTCTTTACGCAGCTCGTCGAACTTCAGGCGCCCCAGATAGGTCTTTTTGACCTGGCCGTCGGCGCCGATCAGCACCGTGTACGGCAGGCCGCCACCGGTGTTGCCGAACTGCCGCGACAGGTCGGTGCCGCTCATGCCGGCCACCAGCACCGGGTAGGTGATTTTGTATTTGTCGCTAAAAGCTGCGATATTTGACGGCGAATCGATGCCGATGCCGATAACTTGCAGCTTCTTACCCTCTTCTCCGGCGGCCAGCTCGGACAGCTCCGGCATCTCCTGCACGCACGGCGCGCACCACGGCGCCCAGAAATTGACCAGCATCGCCTTGCCTTTGTATTGGGCCAGCGCGGTTGGCGCGCCCTTGGCGTCCGGCAGCGTTTGCGCGTACAAAGCGCCCACGGGACCGGTTACGCCGGCCGGCGCGGTGGTGGTGATCGGCGCGGCATGTTGTTTGTTAAAGCCGACCCAGGCGCCGGATGCGGCGAACAGGAGGGCGACGCCGACATAGGCGGCCAGATGTGTTTTATTCATGATCGGGGGTGGGGTTGGTGTTGTCTTCGTTGGTGCTCGCATGCGTACTACTAACTAATAGCGCGCGCACGGCGGCGATATCGGCGCGCATCAGCTTGTCGCCACGGGTTTTGACGGCGCTGCGCAAATCGTCCAGCTCATATAAAGCGGCATGGACGCCTTCCTTGTGCCACATGAAGCTGACCGTCTCGACCGGATCGTAGCGCGGGCCCTTGAAGTGCGGCGTCTCGGAGATGTCGATTTGCAAATTGCGGTTCAGCAGGAAGATTTCCACTTCCTTGGCGCTGTCGGCGAACAGTTGCAGGTGGATGTCGTCGTGCGGGCCGGCAGTGCCGTTCAGGACGGCGCCGGTCAGGAACGGGTGGAACGCGGCCAAGCCTTCCATGATGTCGACCGCCAGGGTGCGCAGCCGGAACAGCCGGGCCGGCTGGCTGTCCGCATGGAACAGCGACTGGTAGATGCGCACTTCCGCTTCGATCTGCGCGTTGTCCGGCAGCAGGTTCGGCGGCGGTTGCGTGTCGCCGAGGATTTGTCTGGCGGCCTTGCGCTTGGCGGCGTTGTAGTCGGCGCCGTCCTGGGCGATCAGGCGCGCGGCCGCCGCGGCGATCTCGGCGCGCAGCAGCAGGACTTCTTCGATAACATTCGGCGTCATGGACGAGATAATACTCTGAACCGGGAAATCGGCGTCGGCTCAGGTAAAATCGCGTATTCACTTGTGCGGATCGATCCTGTTACACACTATGCATATTCATATTCTCGGTATTTGCGGCACCTTCATGGGCGGCCTGGCGGTCCTGGCGAAAGAGGCGGGCCACCGCGTGACCGGCTGCGACGCCAATGTCTATCCGCCGATGAGCACCCAGCTGGAAGCCCAGGGCATAGAACTGATACAGGGCTACGGCCCGGAGCAGACCGCGCTCAATCCCGACCTGTACGTGATCGGCAACGTGGTCTCGCGCGGCAATCCGCTGATCGAAGAGATTTTGAATCGCGGCCTGCCGTACGTGTCCGGCCCGCAGTGGATGGGCGAACATATATTAAGGGACCGCTGGGTGCTGGCCGTGGCCGGCACGCACGGCAAGACCACCACCTCGGCCATGCTGACCTGGATACTGGAAGACGCCGGCTACGCGCCCGGCTTCCTGATCGGCGGCGTGCCGCTGAACTTCGGCGTCTCGGCCCGCATGCAAGGGCGTAGTGACAACAACCTGGATTCGATCTTCTTCGTCATCGAGGCCGACGAGTACGACACCGCCTTCTTCGACAAGCGCAGCAAGTTCGTCCACTACCACGCCAAGACCGCGATCCTGAACAACCTCGAATACGATCACGCCGACATCTTCCCCGACCTGGGCGCCATCGAGACGCAATTCCATCATCTGGTGCGCACGGTGCCCGGCATCGGCCGCGTCATCTATAACGGCGACGAGGCGTCGCTGCAGCGCGTGCTCAAGCGCGGTTGCTGGAGCGAGAAGGAAAGCTTCGGCCACAATGAGGGCGCCGAATGGGCGATGAACGAATACGATGACGGCAGCTTCGACGTCATTTTTGGCGGCGAAACCGTCGGCAAGGTCGAGTGGAACCTGACCGGCAAGCACAACCGCGCCAACGCGCTGGCGGCGATCGCCGCCGCCCGCCACGTCGGCGTGCCGGTGGCGCAGGCGGCCAGGTCGCTGGCGACCTTCGAGAACGTCAAACGCCGCATGGAAGTGCGCGGCACGGTCAACGACATCACCGTGTTCGACGACTTCGCCCACCATCCGACCGCGATCGCCACCACCGTCGGCGGCCTGCGCCAGAAGATAGGCAAGACCGGACGTATCCTGGCAGTGTTGGAGCCGCGCTCGAACACGATGAGGCTGGGCGCGATGAAGGATGCGCTGCCGGGCAGCCTGGCGGACGCCGACCTGGTGTTCGGCTTCGGCAGCCGGCAGGCGCTGGGCTGGAGCCTGGGCGAGGCCCTCGCGCCGTTGGGCAACATCGCCAGCGCCTACGAGGACATCGACGCGCTGGTGGCGGCCATCGTCAAGGCGGCCCGGCCGGGCGACCAGATCATTGTGATGAGCAACGGCGGCTTCGGCGGCGTGCACAACAAAATCCTGGAAGCGCTGGCGCGATGATTCTTTATCTGCACGGATTCCGCTCGTCGCCGCAGTCGATGAAGGCGCGCGTGATCAGCGAGCGCATGGACGAACTGGAGCTGTCGGACCAGCTGGTCTGCCCGCAGCTGCCGGCGTCGCCCAAGCTGGCGATGGAGTTGGCACTCTCTTTAATAGAGGGCGTGCCGGCGCAAGCGTTGAGCATTGTCGGCTCCTCGCTGGGCGGCTACTACGCCACCTGGCTGGCCGAACGCATCGGCTGCCGCGCCGTCTTGCTGAATCCGGCCATCGTGCCGCTGCAGGATCTGGACAAGCATGTCGGCGTGACAACGCAATTCCATTCCGACGAGCCGTTCGAGTTCAAGCGTGAATATATAGACGAGCTGCGCGCGCTGGCGGTCGATCCGATCACCAAGCCCGAGCGCTATTTCCTGATCGCCGCCACCGGCGACGAAGTGCTGGACTATCGCGACATGGTCAAGCATTATGCGGGCGCGCGCCAGCACGTGATCGACGGCAGCGACCACGCCATTTCCGAGTTTCCCGATTATCTGGACGCGGTGCTGGCGTTTTGCGGCATCGAGGCCGGCCGTTGAGGGGGCCGTTTTCGCTGGCGTCGCCCAGCCGTGGCGCTTCCCTGCGACAGACCCAGTGGCAGCCGACGTTGAACGCGCCAGCGTCGCTGCGCCCATGGCTGACGGCCGGCGGTTCGCTGACCGCCAAGCTGAAGGACCACAGCCAGACTTTCCGCGTGCAGTGCCTGCATCAGCGCGTCGCCCGCTGTCTGTCCGACGAGGCCGCCGTGATCGGCCTGCACCGGCCCGGCCGCGTGTGGGAGAGGGAAGTGCTGCTGCGGTGTGATAATACGCCCGTGGTGTTCGCGCACACCGTGGTGCCGATGTCGGCCACGGCGGCCGATTGGCCTTTATTTAGCGCGCTGGGCGAGCGCTCGCTGGGGACGACCTTGTTTGGCGACCCGCAAGTGCGGCGCGGCGTTTTGGAATTTGCAAGACTGCGGGAAGGACATCCGCTGGCGCAGCGCGCGGCGGCGGCCCTGGGCTTGAAAAACGAGCCCTCCCCGCGGGAGCGCATACTATATGCACGGCGCTGTTTATATCGGCGCCGTCAGGGTACTCTGCTGGTCACGGAAGTGTTTCTGCCTTCCGTGCTCGACCTGAAACAACAGCGCAGTCATAACGAATAAACAACGAACAGAAGCGAGCAATGAATCTATTTTTCGAAGAATCCGGCGATTTCAAGGTCGGGACCATGATGTCGCAAGCGGGCGAGGCCTATCAGGTGGAGATGGCCAGCGGCAAGCGCAGCAAGGTCAAGATCAAGGACGTGCTGCTGCAGTACGAGAAGCCGTCGCCGACGGATTTGATGGAACAGGCCAAGGCCGTTGCCGCCGAGATCGACCTCGACTTCCTGTGGGAAGTGGCGGGCGAGGAGGAGTTCGGCTTCGCGGAGCTGGGCGCCGAGTACTTCGGCCACGCGCCGCTGCCGGCCGAAGCCGCCGGGCTGATCCTGAGCCTGCATTCCGCGCCGATCTATTTCTACAAGAAGGGCCGTGGCCGCTACAAGGCCGCGCCGGAGCAATCGCTGCGCGCGGCGCAGGCCGGTATCGAGAAAAAGAAACAGCAGGCGCTGATCCAGGCCCAGTATGTCGAGGAGCTCAAGGCCAACAAGTTGCCGGATTCGATGAAAAACATCGTCATGCAATTGCTGTTCAAGCCGGATAAGAATTCGATCGAATACAAGGCGATGGAAGCCGCTTGCAATGAATTGCACACCAATCCGCAGCGTTTGATGCTCGCGGCCGGTGGCGTGGAGTCGCCGAAGGCGCTGCACATGGCCAAGTTCCTGTTCGAGAGCTTCCCGCGCGGCGCCGGTTTCCCGGACGTGGCGGTGCCGGTGGCGCCGACCAATCTGCCGCTGGCCGACGTCAAGGCGTTCTCGATCGACGACGTCACCACCACCGAAATCGACGACGCGTTCTCCGTCACCAGGCTGGCCGACGGCAACGTCAAGATCGGCATCCACATCGCCGCGCCCGGCCTGGGCATCAAGCCGGACGACGCGGTCGACAAGATGGCGCGCGCGCGCATGTCCACCGTGTACATGCCGGGCGATAAGATCACCATGCTGCCGGACGCCATCGTCGAAGCGTTCACGCTGGCCGAGGGCAAGACCTGCCCGGCGCTGTCGCTGTACGCGACCCTGAACCCGGCCGACTGGTCGGTGATCGCCACCGAGACGCGCGCCGAGATGGTGCCGATCGCAAGCAATTTGCGCCACAACGACCTGGACGATCTGGTCAACGAGGAAACCCTGGCCAGCGGCGAGGGCGACTACGCCCACAAGGAAGAGCTGGGCCTGATCTGGAAGTGGGCGCAGGTGCTGGAGGCGGCGCGCATGGTCAAGCGTGAAGGCTTCGGCCTCAAGCCGGAGCAGAACAACCGCGTCGATTTCAACTTCTACGTCGAAAACGATATCGTCACCGTCAGCCGCCGCAAGCGCGGCGCGCCGCTGGACAAGATCGTCGCCGAGCTGATGATCTTCGCCAACAGCACCTGGGGCAAGTTGATGCACGACCACGGCGTGCCGGGCATTTACCGCAGCCAGGGCCAGGGCGTCGGCGGCTGGGCCGCCAAGATGCAGGTGCGCATGGTCACGCACGCCGCGCCGCACCAGGGCCTGGGCGTCGATCAATATGCGTGGAGCACCTCGCCGTTGCGCCGCTATACCGATCTGGTCAACCAGTGGCAGATCCTCGCATGCGCGGAGCACGGCGTGACGGCGCCGCTGGTCGCGCCGTTCAAACCGAAGGATTCGGAGCTGTTCGCCATCGTGTCGCAGTTCGACGCGGCCTACGCGGCCTATGGCGACCACCAGTCGAACATGGAACGCTACTGGTGCCTGCGCTGGCTGGGCCAGGAAAACGCCCGCCAGGTCGAAGCGGTCGTGCTCAAGGACGAGGTGTTGCGCCTGGTCGATATTCCGCTGATCATCCGCCTGCCGGGCATGCCGTCGGTGGCGCGCGGCGCCCAGGTCAAGATCGACATCCTGCGTTGGGACGAGGTCGATCTGTCGATCGAGGCGCGCATCCTGGAAATCCCGACCACCGAAGCGGTGGCCGCCGATGCCGAGCTGGATTACGAGGATGAAGTTGTGGAAGAAGCGGTCGCCGCGCCCGAGGTCGCGGTGGAAGTGGCTGCGGAAGAAGCGGCCCCCGAGTAGCCTAAGCGGCGACCTGAAACATCTGAAATATCTGAAACACGTAGGGCGGATTAGCGCAGCGTAATCGGCCATCGATGAGCCGTCAGCGGCGCATGCATGGCCGATTACGGCGTTCCGCTAATCCGGCCTACGTGTCTCCGAGGTACCCTCAAAACCCGCCGGTAGCCGCCGGGTTTTCTTTAAAGTAAAATCACTCCACCCATTTCCAACCCCGGCCCCGCGTGAAGTCTTTCCAAGAAAATCGCTTCCTGTACCTCGCCATCGGCATCTCGGTGGTGGCGCACGCCGCCATGCTCGCGGTGCGCTTTGTCGCCCCGACGCCGGCGCCGGTCAAACCCACCGATCCCGGCCTGGAAGTCATCCTCGTCAACGCCAAGCACAGCAAAGCACCGCTGAAGGCCGAGGCGCTGGCCCAGGCCAATCTGGACGGCGGCGGCAACGTCGACAAGGGCCGCTCCAAGTCGCCGCTGCCGGACATGCGCAAGACGGAGGACGGCGAAAGCATCAAAGCCTCCAAGCGCCGCATTGCCGAGCTCGAGGAACGCCAGCGCAACCTGCTGACCCGCGTGGCCAGGCCCGATCCGTTCAACGCGCCGCCGGTGACCGAGAAGACCGCGCCCGATCCGCTGCCGAGCGGCGCCGACCTGCTCGACGCCAGCAAGGCGATCGCCCGCCGCGCCGCCGAGATCAGCGAAACCATCGAAGACCAGAACAAGCGCCCGAAGAAAACCTTCATCACGCCGAGCACGCGCGGGGTTGGCTATGCGATGTACTACAAATCGCTGCAAAAGCGGATCGAAGATATCGGTACGCTGAACTTCCCCCAGAAAAACGGCCGCAAGCTGTACGGCCAGCTGGTGTTGTCGATCCCGGTTTTCCAGGACGGCACGATTTACGAGAAGGAAGGCGGCATCAAGGTCGACCGCAGCTCCGGCAACGCCGCGCTGGACGACGCCGCCGTCAACATCGTGCGCCGCGCGGCGCCGTTCGGCAAGTTCCCGCCGAACATGCTGTCGGCCGACAAGGACGATCTGTGGGTGATCGTCACGACATTCAAATTCACCCGCGAAGACAAACTACAAGCCGACATGAGCGGCGGAGGACGATGACGATGGATCGCTACTGCGTGTTCGGCAACCCGATTGCCCACAGCAAATCGCCCGAGATACATGCCGCCTACGCGGCCCAGACCGGCCAGGAATTGCAGTACGAAAAACGGCTGGCGCCGCTGGACGGCTTTGCCGCCGCCGTGCACGCCTTCATCGCCGAAGGCGGCCTCGGGGCCAACGTCACCTTGCCGTTCAAGCTCGAGGCGGTCAAGGTCGCCAACGCGCTGACGATACGCGCGCAGGCGGCCGGCGCGGTCAACACCTTGCACTTCACAGGGGACGGCATCATCGGCGACAACACCGACGGCGCCGGCCTGGTGGCGGACATTGTCGGCAACGCCGGCGTGGCGATCACCGGCAAGCGCGTGCTGCTGCTGGGCGCGGGCGGGGCGGCGCGCGGCGTCGTGCTGCCGATCCTGGAACATCGCCCGGCGCAGCTGGTCATCGCCAACCGCACCGTGGCCACGGCCGTGGCGCTGGCGGAGCAGTTCGCCGCGTTGGGCGGCGAGGGCGTGGTGTCGGGCTGCGGTTTCGCCGACATCGACGGCGGCTTCGACATCGTCGTCAACGCCACCGCCGCCAGCCTGAGCGCCGAGGTGCCGCCGGTATCGCCTTCGGTGTTCGCGCCCGGCGCGCTTGCGCTCGACATGATGTATTCAAAATCCCCCACCGTATTTTTGCAGTTTGCCGCCCAACACGGCGCACGGCTGCGTGACGGCCTGGGCATGCTGGTGGAGCAGGCGGCCGAGGCGTTCAGCGTCTGGCGCGGCGTGCGTCCGGCCACCGGCGACGTGCTGCAAAATTTGCGCGACCAGCTATGAGCGCCGCCAAAGGTGGCCGCAAGTGGGCCTGGGTGAAGTGGATCTTCATCCTGCCGGTGCTGCTGTTCGCGGCGGTGCAGCTGTATTTCTTCCTGCAGATCTGGTGGTGGATCGACCATAACCCGTCGCGGACCAGCTTCATGCGCCAGCAGGAGTCGGCGTTGCGCGAGAAAAATCCCAAGGCCGAGATCAAGCAGGTCTGGGTGCCGTACAACCGCATCTCGAAGAATCTGAAACGCGCCATCATCGCCTCGGAAGACGCCAACTTCTCCGAGCATCAGGGCGTGGACTGGGAGGCGCTGCAAAAGGCCTACGAGAAGAACACCAAGAAGAGCAAGGTGGTGGCGGGCGGTTCGACCATCACGCAGCAGCTGGCGAAGAACCTGTTCCTGTCCGGCTCGCGCAGCTACCTGCGCAAGGGCCAGGAGCTGATCATCACCTATATGCTGGAAACGTTGATGGAAAAAGAGCGCATCTTCGAGATCTACCTGAACGTGGTGGAGTTCGGCAGGGGGATCTTCGGCGCCGAGGCGGCGGCGCAGCATTATTACCGCGTGAGCGCGGCCAATCTCGGCGCGTCGCAGGCGGCCAAGCTGGCGGTGATGCTGCCCAATCCGCGCTTCTACGACACGCACCGCGACTCCGGTTATCTGGCGCGGCGTACCGGCGTCATCCTGCGCCGCATGGGATCGGCGGAGTTACCATAGGGACCGTCGCTGCGTACCGTATCGGCGAATGACATCGGAAACACGTAGGGCGGATTAGGCGGAACGCCGTAATCGGCCATGTATGAGCCGCTGGTCGCGCATGCATGGCCGATTACGCTGCCCAAATCCGCCCGACGACAATCGGGCTTAAGCGGGAGATCGATATGAAGCGACAAAGCGGTTTCGGGTTGATCCAGTTGGCCATCATCATGGCCTCGCTGGCGGCGGTGGCGATGGCGTTCTTGATGTCGGCGCGGCACGAGCGTAATTTCTTCACCGAGGGCATGGCCCGGCTGACCGGCAAGCCGCCGGCGGCGCCGGGTTCGGCCAACGCCAGCGCCGCGCCGCCCGCGCCGGCCGGCGTGCTGCGCAAATGCGTCATCGACGGCAAAACCGTGCTGTCCGATGTCGACTGCAAGGACGGCAAGGTGGTCAAACCCATAGACACGCGCGGCATCGAGGCGCCGAAACCGCCCAAGCCGGACCCGGCCGAGTCCGCGCCGCGGTCGGCAACCGATAAAATGATTGAAAAAGCGACCCAGTAGGGCGAAAAACCGCGTGGCAGGCTGGCCTCGGCAGGGGCTTTGCGGGTACACTTGCGCTGTTTCCAGAAGGCTCGCGTACCTATGATTAATGTTTTCGTTCTCCAGAATGGCCGACTCAACCAGGTGCCCATCGACAGCCGCTCGGACCTGGAACAGGTTGAGCCGGTATGGGTCGACCTGACCGACCCGACGGACGACGAACGCGCATGGGTCAAGGCCATCTACGGCGTGACGTTGCCGGGCGAGGACGAAGTCAAGGATATCGAAGCGTCGGCCCGTTATTACGAGGCCGAAAACGGCGACTTGCACCTGCGCACCGACTTCCTGCTGGAAGAGGAGGACGGACCGTCGCGCATCGTCACGGTCGCCTTCATCCTGGCGCGCAAAATGCTGTTCTCGGTCCACACCGACGACCTGCCGGTGTTCCGCCTGGTGCGCATGCGCGCCCGATCGCGGCCCGGTTCGATCGCCGACTACATGGACGTGCTGCTGGACCTGTACGCGACCGACGCCGAATACTCGGCCGACGCGCTCGAGGGCATCTATCAGAATCTGGAAGAGGTCAGCGGCCGCGTGCTGCAGGAACAGTTCACCGACCAGGACGCGGCCGCCGCGCTGAACTCCATCGCCCACGAGGAAGACTTGAACGGCCGCATCCGCCGCAACATGATGGATACGCGGCGCGCCGTCAGCTTCCTGATGCGTGGACGCTTGCTCAATTCCGAGCAGTTCGAGGAGGCGCGCCAGATTCTGCGCGATATCGAATCGCTGGACGGCCACACGTCCTTCCTGTTCGACAAGATCAACTTCCTGATGGACGCCACGGTCGGTTTCATCAACATTAACCAGAACAAGATCATCAAGATCTTCTCGGTGGCCAGCGTGGCCTTCCTGCCGCCGACCTTGATCGCCTCGATCTACGGCATGAACTTCAAATGGCTGCCGGAGCTGGAATGGTCGTTCGGCTATCCGTTCGCCATCGCGCTGATGGTCACCAGCGCCATCGCGCCGTTCTGGTACTTCCGTCGGCGCGGCTGGCTGAAATAACGGTCAACCTCCCGGCGCCATCGTCTACGGTCCACCTCGTGTAGAAATGGTGGACCTGACCCCGGAGTTGCTGCGGATTAGCCGCGCGCCAGGCGCAGGCTCGAACGGGCGCTTGCCTTGCCGGGCTTGGCATGCGGCTGGGCCGTGGCGACATGGCCGCGATCGCCTTCGAGCTTGAACTGGCCGACCAGGCCGGCCAGGCTCGACGCCTGGGACTGCAGTTCGTGGGCCGCCGCCGAGGCTTCCTCGACCAGCGCCATGTTTTGCTGCGTCATGCCGTCCATCTCGCCGATGGCGCCGCCCACTTCGCCGATGCCCTGGCTTTGCTCGGCGCTGGCGATGCTGATCTCCCCCATGATCTCGGTCACGCGCTTGACGCTGTCGACCACCGCGTGCATCGTCGTGCCGGCCTTGAGCACCAGTTCCGAACCGGTGCCGACCTTGGTGACGGAGTCGTCGATCAGCGCCTTGATTTCCTTGGCGGCGGCGGCCGAGCGCTGGGCCAGGTTGCGCACCTCGGTGGCCACCACGGCGAAGCCGCGACCCTGCTCGCCAGCGCGGGCCGCTTCGACGGCGGCGTTCAGCGCCAGGATGTTGGTTTGGAAGGCGATGCCGTCGATGACGGAAATGATGTCGACGATCTTCTTCGACGATTCGTTGATCGAGGCCATGGTGTCTGTCACTTGCTGCATCACTTCGCCGCCTTGCTCCGACACCGACGAGGCGGTCTGGGCGAGCGTGTTGGCTTGCTGGGCGTTGCTGGCGTTTTGTTTCACGGTCGAGGTCAACTCTTCCATCGCGGTGGCGACTTTTTCCAGCGACGACGCTTGCGTGGCGGTGCGGGACGACAGGTCTTCATTGCCGTGGGCGATTTCGGACGAGGCGCTGGCGATGGCGTCCGTTCCCTGGCGCACCTGGCCGACGATGGACGCCAGGCTGTCGCGCATGGTCTTGATGGCGAACAGCAGGCTGTGGTCGTCGCCGGCCTTGATGTCGACGGCGATGGCCAGGTCGCCCTGGGCGATCTTGTTGGCGATCTCGGCCGCGTAGGCCGGCTCGCCGCCCAGTTGCTTGAGCAGCACGCGTTTGATCAGGGCGGCGATCAGCAGGCTCAGGATGAAGGCGGCGACGGTCAGCGCAATGGTCCAGCTGCGCGCGGTGGCGGCGCTCGCTTCGGACTGGTCGCTGGCGGCGGCCGCTTCTTTTTGTTCTTGGGTCATCAACACCGCCATGTCGGCGACGATCTGGCGGCGCAGCGGGCTGCAATCGTTGACCAGGAAGGTGCCGAATTCCTCCATCTGCTTGGCTTCGCGCAGCTTGCGCGGTTGCTTGAGCGCGTCGGCCATCGTCAGCAGGCCGGCCTTGACCTTGTTGAACTGGGCGTCGCCGGCGAAGTTCGGCGCCATTTTTTCCACGGCGGCCAGATAGATGGCTTTTTGTTCGTCGACGATGGCCAGTTCCTTGGCGGCCTGGGCGTCGTCGGTGAAGATATAGGCGTTGCGCGCGGCCAGGCCGGTTTGCGCCAGCGCCTCGCGCGCCACGTACAGCGGCGCCAGGCGTTTATCGTTGATGTGGTCTTGCTGCTTGAAGGCGGCACCGATCGATGACACGCCGAGGATGGAGACGGCGGCGAGGATCAGCATGAAGGCGGTCAGCATGCCAAAGCCCAAGCTTAACTGGGTACCGATGTTGAGTTTTTTAAAAGCGTTCATAATATTTTTCCCGGACATGTTTAGTGTTTCCACCACTCGGCGACCGGCCGGCGTAGCGGAAACGGAGCCGCAAAGCGGCGACAATGACGTTTGATTGGCTGTCGCAAGAGTTGGGCGAGGCCGGATGAATTTGCTGCTATCGATACAGAACTACTGATGCTAAATTTTTGAACGCGCCGGCGGGGAGGGGGGCGGCGCGTGCTGCTGCGATCCTTAGCGCGGAACGCGGCGCTGAATCTCTTCCGATGCCAACGCCGCCAGTTCGCGCAGGGAGCGCACTTCGCGGTCCCTCAGTTTGCGCGGTTCCCGGTCCAGGATGCACAGGGTGCCCAGTGGATGGTTGCCGCCGTCGAGCAGCGGAAACGCGGCGTAAAAACGAATATGTGGTTCGCCGACGACCAGCGGATTGTCCTGGAAGCGTGGATCGCGGGTCGCGTCCTCCACCACGAACAGGCCGTTTTGCAAGATCGCGTGGCTGCAGAAAGCCCATTCGCGCGGCGTCTCGCCCGCGTCGATGCCGATGCGCGACTTGAACCATTGGCGGCGCGAGGTCAACAAACTGATCAGTGCCATCGGCGAGTCCGTGACCTGGCTCGCCAGCCAGGTCAGGCGGTCGAACACCGATTCCGGCGGCGTGTCGACCAGCCGCGCGGCGTCGAGCGCCAGCAGACGGTCGGCCTCGTCGTGCGCGACCGGGTACGGCGGCGCGGCGGCCGGCAGGAATTCGACGCCGCTGGCGGCATGGGTCTTGGTCTTGGCGGCGCCGGCCGGCGCGATATCGCCGTTGCGCTGCTCCATCAGGCGCCGGACCGCGCTCAGGCGAACGCGGCGGTGGCCGCCGGGCGTCTTCCACGAGGGAATCGCGCCGTTTTCTATCCATAGCTGGGCCGTGCTGACGGCGACGCCGAGCAACTCGGCGGTTGCGCGCGTGGTCAGGACGGAGTCTTTGCTATGGGGCATCTGTCAGCTTTCTATCGGGGAGGATCGGCACATCGTGGGTTTGATTATACGGAGTTTCCGCAAGGAAACCAATAAAATTGACGAAAATGATGATTTAGTTGTTCCATGGAAACGGAATGGTGGCTTTTTGCCATGTTTGCCGGTGGCGGTGCGGCTGGCGTCATCAAAATCGTCATTTGTGAAATATCAGTGTCCTGACCGATCACCGGCCGGCTTTCGTAACTGTAATAAAGTCGACATTCGTTTCCTTTAGAATGGCCGCCAGTGTCACTCCACCGGCCATAAGTCATGAACAAGAAACGCCAATTTTTCCCCCGCCAGGTGGTCGAGGCCGGCGGCAACCGCTGGGACTGGGCGCTGCTGCCCATCGTGCTGGCCGTGTTCGTGCTGCTGGCCTACGGCGGCCAGCAGATGGCGCGGCCCTACGAGCTCGGCCAGGCGCTGCCGCTGTCGCTCGATCCGGTCAACCTGCCTTACTACCTGCTGCGCACCACCTTGCGCATGTTCATCGCGCTGGGCGCGTCGGTGGTGTTCGCCTGCGTGTTCGCCGCGCTGACCACCAAATACAAGCTCGCCGAAAAGGTGTTGGTGCCGTTGCTCGACATCCTGCAGTCGATCCCCATCCTCGGCTTCCTGTCGATCACGGTCACGGCCTTCATCGCGCTTTTCCCGGGCAACCTGCTGGGCGTGGAGTGCGCGGCGATCTTCGCCATCTTCACGTCGCAGGCGTGGAACATGGCCTTTTCCGCCTACCAAGGCTTCCGCAACGTGCCGGCCGAATTGTCGGAGGCGGCCAGCGTGTTCCAGCTCTCGGGCTGGCAGCGCTTCTGGCGCCTGGAGCTGCCGTTCGCCATGCCCGGCCTGCTGTGGAACATGATGATGTCGATGTCCGGCGGCTGGTTCTTCGTGGTGGCGTCGGAGGCGATCTCGGTCTCCAACCAGAACATCAAGCTGCCCGGCATCGGCTCGTACATCGCGCTGGCGATCGAGCGCAGCGACCTGGGGGCGATGGGCTGGGCGGTGTTCGCCATGCTGATCGCGGTGCTGATGTACGACCAGCTGTTCTTCCGGCCCTTGCTGGCGTGGGCCGACAAGTTCCGCTTCGAGGAAACCGGCGGCGACACGGCCCGGCAATCGTGGCTGCTAACGTGGCTGCGCCGCACCGAGCGCACGCAGGCGCTGGTGGCGTGGTGCAGCCACCTGCTATCGCGCTCCATCGCGCTGTTCCGCCTCGGCCACGACGGCACCTCGATCCGCGCGCGCCGGCACTCGCAGGCGCCCGGCGCGCAGCGGGTCTGGGACGCGATCATCGCCGCCGTCGTTTTCTACGCCCTATGGACCCTGGGGCACTTCATCAGCACGGAGGTCGGCTGGAGCGAGGTCGGACGGGTGTTCGTGCTGGGGCTCTATACGTTGCTGCGGGTGATGCTGCTGCTGGTGCTGGCGTCCGTGATCTGGGTGCCGGTCGGCGTCTGGATCGGCATGAATCCGCGCTGGGCCTCGCGCACGCAGGCGGTGGCGCAGTTCCTGGCCGCGTTCCCGGCCAACCTGGTGTTCCCGGTGGCGGTGATCCTGATCATGCGCTTCCACCTGAACCCGGACATCTGGCTGTCGCCGCTGATGATCCTCGGCACCCAGTGGTACCTGCTGTTTAACGTGATCGCCGGCGCCTCGACGATACCGACCGAGCTGCGTCACGCGGCGCAGAACTTCGGCCTGACCGGCTGGCTCAAATGGCGACGTTATCTGCTGCCGGCCATCTTCCCCAGCTTCGTCACCGGCGCCATCACGGCGTCGGGCGGCTCGTGGAACGCCAGCATCGTGGCCGAATACGTCAGCTGGGGCAGCACCACGGTCAAGGCGCATGGACTGGGCAGCTACATCGCCGAGATGACCGCCACCGGCGACTTTCCGCGCATCGCGCTGGGCATCGGCGTGATGTGCATCTTCGTCATGGGCTTCAACCATTTCGTCTGGCGCCGCCTGTACACGCTGGCCGAGAGCCGGCTGCATTTCTAGTCGTTTTTTTGTATCGGGGACATCATGGGCACACCTATCGTCGAATTGAAATCGGTCGGCAAACACTTCCGCGCAGCCGACGGCTCCGCGCGCGCGGTGCTGCAGGGCGTGGACTTCACCCTGCACGAGGGCGAGATCGTCGCCTTGCTGGGACAGTCCGGCTCCGGCAAATCGACCATGCTGCGCATCATGGCGGGGCTGATCCCGGCCGACGACGGCCAGGTGCTGTATCGCGGCATGCCGCTGTACGGGACGGCGCGCGGCATCCGCATGGTGTTCCAGTCGTTCGCGCTGTTCCCGTGGCTGACGGTGCAAAAGAATATCGAGCTGGGCCTGGAGGCGCAGGGCATGCCGGCGGCGGAGCGCGCGCAGCGGGCCGAAAAGGTGATTGATTTGATCGGCCTGTCGGGCTTCGAGGGCGCGCTGCCGCGCGAGCTGTCGGGAGGCATGCGGCAACGCGTCGGCATCGCCCGCGCCCTGGTGATGGAGCCCGAGGTGCTGCTGATGGACGAAGCGTTTTCCGCGCTGGACGTGTTGACCGGCGAGCGTTTGCGCGAGGAGATCCTGGAGCTATGGCAGTCGGGGCGGATTCCGACCAAGGCGATCCTGGTCGTCTCGCACAACATCGAGGAGGCGGTGATGATGGCGGACCGGGTGCTGATTTTCGCCAGCGATCCGGGGCGGGTGCGCGCCGAGCTGCCGATATCGCTGCCGCAGCCGCGCAAGGCGCAGGGGCCTGAGGTGCGCCACCTGATCGACCAGGTGTACGAGTTGATGACGGCGGGGGCGGGACGGCGCGGCTTGATCAGCGAGAAGGAGGTCAAGCTGCAGCTGGGCGACCGTCTGCCGCAGGCGAACATCGCGCACATGGAGGGGATACTGCAGTTGCTGGCCGAGGAGCCGTTCTCGGGTCGGGCGGATTTGCCGCAGTTGGCCGAGGAGACGGAGCTGACCGACGCCGAGCTGCTGGAGGTGCTCAACGCGCTGATTTTGCTGGGGTTCGCTTATCTGACCAACGGCGATATTTTGTTGACGGAGCTGGGCGGGCGCTACGCGGCGGCGGCCAACGCCGAGCGGCAGGCGATGTTCGGTGCGCAGTTGCTGGAGCATGTGCCGCTGGTGGCGTACATCTGCCATGGGCTCAAGCAGGACAAGTCGGGGGATTTGCCGGAGGAGCTGTTCCTCAAGCTGCTGCGGTTCACGCTCAGCGACGAGGAGGCCGAGCGCGCGCTGCGCGTGGCCATCGAGTGGGGGCGGTACGGGGATCTGTTCGAGTACAACTTCAATACGGGCGTGATTGAAACGTGACCTTCGGTTTGGTGTGTGAGGCGGTTGGGCCGACGTCGATATACCGTTTAAACACGTAGGGCGGATTAGCGAAGCGTAATCGGCCATGCATGAGCCGCCGGCGGCTCATGCATGGCCGATTACGGCGTCCCGCCTAATCCGCCCTACGTGTCTCCACTATCAGCGTGACGTCAACTCAACCGCTTGAACACCCGGCTTGCCGCCGCGATGGTTTCGTCGATCACTTCGTCGCTGTGCTGCGCCGACACGAAACCCGCCTCGAACGCGGCCGGCGCGAAATACACGCCCTCGTCCAGCATCGCGTGGAAGAAGGCATTGAAGCGCGCCCTATCGCCGGCCATCATCTCCGCGTAATTGTTCGGCGGCGTTTCGCTGAAATACAAACCGAACATGCCGCCCACCGAATCGGCGCAGAACACCACGCCGGCCGCCTTGGCCGCTGCGGTCAACCCCGCCGCCAGGCGCGCCGCCGTGGCGCTTAATTTTTCGTAAAAGCCCGGCTCCTGGATAATGCGCAAGGTCGTCATCCCGGCCGCCACCGCCACCGGATTGCCCGACAACGTGCCGGCCTGGTAGACGGCGCCCAGCGGCGCCATCTTGCCCATCAACTCGGCGCTGCCGCCGAAGGCCGCCACCGGCAAGCCGCCGCCGATCACCTTGCCCAGCGCCGTCAGATCCGGCTTGATGCCGTACAGCTCCTGCGCGCCGCCCAGCGCCACGCGGAAGCCGCACATCACCTCGTCGAAGATCAACACCGCGCCATGCTTGGTGCACAGCGCGCGCATCGCCTGCAGGAAGGCCTCGCTGGCCTTGATCAGATTCATATTGCCGGCCACCGGTTCGACGATGACGCAGGCGATTTCGTCGCCGAACGAGGCGAACGCCTCCTCCAGCTGTCCGACGTTGTTATAGTCCAGCACCAGGGTGTGCTTGACGAAGTCCTCCGGCACGCCGGCCGACGTCGGATTGCCGAAGGTGAGCAGGCCGCTGCCGGCCTTGACCAGCAGCGAATCGGCGTGGCCGTGGTAGCAGCCTTCGAATTTGACGATCTTGTCGCGGCCCGTGGCGCCGCGCGCCAGGCGCAGCGCGCTCATGGTCGCCTCGGTGCCCGACGAGACCAGGCGCACCTGCTCGATCGACGGCACCAGGCGGCAGATCTCCTCGGCCATCAGCACTTCGCCCTCGGTCGGCGCGCCGAACGACAGG
This sequence comes from uncultured Duganella sp., assembly GCA_963511605.1. Lineage (GTDB taxonomy): Bacteria > Pseudomonadota > Gammaproteobacteria > Burkholderiales > Burkholderiaceae_D > Rugamonas. The sequence continues at coordinate 80,959 of CAUPJZ010000004.1, forward strand.
CCGCGCGCGGCCGCCTCCTGCACCGCCTTGACCACCACCGGATGCGCGTGGCCGACGATGGCCGGACCCCAGGAGCCGATGTAATCGATATAACGCTTGTCGTCGGCGTCCCAGAAGTACGGGCCTTCGGCGCGGGTGATGAAGCGCGGCGTGCCGCCGACCGAACGGAAGGCGCGCACCGGCGAGTTGACGCCGCCCGGCGTGGTTTTCTGGGCGCGGGCGAACAGGGTGTCGTTTTTGGAGGGGGTGATCGAGTTCGTGGTCATGTTGGCATCTTCGGTGTCAGGTGTGTGGACGGCGCGCGTCGATGGTTACTGCATGTCGGCGGCCGTGGTCAGCAAATGGAAAAAGCGGTTGGGCACGAACTTGCCCATGCCGTAGCGCTGCGCGTGCGCCAGCGCGCCGACGATGTATTCCTGAGCCGCCGCCACCGCCTCGGGCACGTCGGCGCCACGGGCCATGAAGGCGGTGATCGCCGCCGACAAGGTGCCGCCGGCGCCAAGGAAGGGCCCCGGCAGGTGCTGCCAGGCGTCGTGGCTGATCATGCCCTCGGCGCCGAACAGGGTGTTGGCCAGGATGTTGGGCGACGTCGCGTCGCCCTGCGGCGTGCCGGCGGCGGTGCCGGTGACGAGCACGAACTCGCAGCCCAACGCCAGCAGGTGTTCGACGTCCGATTCGAGCGTGTCCTCGGCGCCTTCGCGCCAGGTCTCGGCCAGCCGGCCCAGTTCCACCAGCGACAGCATCAGCAAGGTCGCCTGCGGCACCAGCAGCTGGCGCACGGCGGTGAGCAGCTCCTCGGCGTCGTCGTCGGGCAGGTCGGGCAGGCGGCTGCTGAACGGATCGAGGATCAGCGGCGCGTCCGGATAGTCGGACAGGATCTCGGCGATCGCCGCCACCTGCTCGATATTGGTCAGCGCGCCGACCTTGAAGGCCGCCATGGTCATGTCCTCCAGGACCACGCGGGCTTGGTCGGAAACCCAGTCCGGATCGATTTCCTGCACGTCCTCGACGCGCGCGCTGTCGCCGATCAGCAACGCGGTGGTGACCGCCAGTCCGGTGCAGGAGAGGGCCGAAAAAGCCGCCAGGTCGGCCTGGACGCCCATCGCGCCGGCCGGATCGGCAGCGCCGAAGCTTAATATGAGAGGAGAAGTTTGGTTTTGCACGGCTGGTAGATTAAGATACCTAATTCAGCATTTTACTTGATTGAAGGGTGGCAGAACGTGAGTAGCAATGAAACAACGCAGGAGTTCCAGACCTGGATGTGCCTGATCTGTGGCTGGATCTACGACGAGCAGGCCGGCCTCCCGGACGAGGGCATCGCCCCCGGCACCCGCTGGGCCGACGTGCCGATGAACTGGAGCTGCCCGGAATGCGGCGCCCGCAAGGACGATTTCGAGATGGTCGCCCTCTGACACAAGCCGGCGCGCGTTGATTTTACCCGGCCAACGGCGGCCGGCGCCAGCAAGGCGCTCCGGCCGCTCCGCCTATGCTATCGTGTAGCACCATCCCAGCGATTCGATTATGACGACCACGCCGCAAGCTAATGTGCCCGATTCGGCCCTGAAAATCATGGTGATCGACGATAGCAGCACGATACGTCGATCGGCCGAGATCTTCCTGAGCCAGGCCGGCTACCAGGTGGTGCTGGCCGAAGACGGCTTCGACGCCCTGGCCAAGATCAACGACCACCACCCGGCGCTGGTGTTTTGCGACATCCTGATGCCCCGTTTGGACGGTTACCAGACCTGCGCCCTGATCAAGAAAAGCGCGAAATTCCATGCCACGCCGGTGCTGATGCTGTCCTCCAAGGACGGCCTGTTCGACCGCGCGCGCGGCGCGATGGTCGGCTCGGCCGCCTATCTGACCAAGCCTTTTACCAAGGACAGCCTGCTGGCCGCCGTGCGCGAGCACACCGGCGGCGCGTCCGTCCCGTCACCAGAATAAGAAAACCGCAGAGGGAATTATGGCCATACACCGCATTTTGATCGTCGACGATTCGCCCACCGAACGTTACTATCTGACCGATATCCTGGTGCGCAACGGCTTTTCGGTGTCCGTGGCCGAAAACGGCGAGGAGGCGCTGGCCAAGATCAGGGCCGACAAGCCGGAGCTGATCCTGATGGACGTGGTCATGCCCGGCGCGAACGGCTTCCAGGTCACCCGCTCGATCGCCCGCGACCCGGAGCTGCAGGATGTGCCGGTGATTATCTGCTCGAGCAAAAACCAGGAGACCGACCGCATCTGGGGCCTGCGCCAGGGCGCGCGCGATTACCTGGTCAAGCCGGTCGACGCTGCCGATCTGCTGGCCAAAATCGCCGCCCTGGGCTAGGCGATGGATAGCCCGACGCCAGATCGCGCCACCCCGCCGGCCGGCACGGAACGCCGCAGCCGCCTGCGCCAGTACCAGGTGCAGCTGCTCGAGCGCATGCAGGCCGCCAAGACCGGCGCCAACGTCGGCGGGCGCGAACTGGGTGTGCTGATCGGCGGCCGTCTGTGCCTGCTGGACCTGACCCAGATCGGCGAGATCGTGCCGCCGCAGCCGGTGACGCCGGTGCCCCTGACGCGGGACTGGTACCGGGGCCTGGCCAACATACGCGGCAACCTGACCGGCGTGATCGACCTGGCGCGCTACCAGGGGCGGGGCACCGGCGCCGACGACACCGCCGTGTCGGAGCGCCGCTTCATCACCTTCGCGCCGGGGCTGGGCTTTAACTGCGCGCTGCTGGCCGGGCGCGTGCTGGGCCTGCGCAAGCTGGCCGACATGCGGGCCGTGACCGAGGCGCAGGCGGCCGACCAGGCGCGCGCGTGGTGCGGCCAGCATTTCGACGACGCCGAAGGCCAGCGCTGGACCCGGATCGACCTGGCGCAGCTGGTGCGCGAGCCCGGTTTTCTGCAGGTTGGCTGGTGATGCACGTACACTGCGGGTGGCGGGGACCAGGCGGGCAAAGGGCAGCCGCGTCGCGGGTCGCATAAAATTAATCCGGAGAGGGTGGAATGGCTTTCAAGATGGGTAGTTTCTCGAACGGCAACCGGAATGCCGACCAGGATGGGGCCGCGAATTCGGAATTCGGCGAGGCCGGCGATTCGCAGTTCATGCATGCCACCGCCGACACCAGCCCCGATACCAGCGCCGACGGCGGCGCCCCGCTGCGCTTGCGCGACGCGCTGGGCCGCCTGGGCACGCGCGGGACGTCCTCCGAAACCGGCGCCGGCCTTAAACTGCCGCTGATCGGCCATCTGCCGGCGCAGCGCCAATTGAGCATTTTGTCGACCGCGCTGGCCGTCAGCCTTGGCGCGAGCGCGGTGTTCGTCGCGCTTAACACCATCCACAGTAACAACCGCTCGACGCAGACCCAGATCGCCAGCGACGCGCTGATGCACTCCCAGCGCATCGGCAAGGCGGCGCCGAACGCCGTGCAGGGCAGCGCCGAGGGCTTCCGCCAGCTCGAGGAAAGCCGCAAGGAACTCAATAACGACATCAAGCTGATGACGCGCGGCGGCACTTATCAGGGCCGCGACATCGGCGAGCCGCGCGCCGACCTGGCGCCCGTCGTGCTGGCCGCGAGCAAGCAATGGAGCGCGACCGACATCGCCGCCGACACCATCCTGACCCTCAAGGCGGACCTGAGCGGCGTCGACAAGACGCTGCAAAGACTGAACACGATGTCGCCCGACTTGCTGGCGCGCACGGAGGAAATCACCGCCATCAAGCTGCAGCGCGGCGGCACGGGGCGCGAGCTGGCCGCGCTGGGCGGGCTGTCGATGCTGACCCAGCGCATGAGCCGCGGCGCCAGCGAATTCCTGACCGCCGGCGGCATCAGTTCGGAGACGGCGTTCCAGCTGGGCCGCGACACGACGGTGTTCCGCAACACGGTCGACGCTTTCCTCAACGGCAGCGCGCCGCTGGGGATCGCGGCCGTGCGCGATCCGGACCTGCGCGAGAAGTTCACCTCCCTTAAAAGCGACTTCGAGGAATATCAAAAGCTGGTGACGGCGATCCTCAACAAACTGGATAAATTCAGCGCCGCGAAAACCGCCGAACAGCTGATCTTCAACGACAACGAAGCGCTACGCCAACGCCTGTCGGTGCTGCAGCAGGCCTATCGCGAAGACCAGGATTCGCTCGGCCTGACGTTCTGGCTGATGGTGGCCGGCGGTTTGCTGACCCTGGTCACGGCGGCGGCCATCGGCCGCGTGCTGCTGATGGACTCCCACAACCGCACGCGCGGCGCCGACCGCCGCCGCCAGGAGGCCGAGGCGATGCGCCAGCAGTCGCAGCGCAAGGAGGAGGAAGCCAAGGCCATGAACGATCAAAACCAGGCGGCGATTCTGCGCCTGATGAACGAGCTGCAGGAAGTGGCCGACGGCGACCTGACGGTGCAGGCCACCGTGTCCGAGGACATCACCGGCGCGATCGCCGACTCGGTCAACTACACGGTCGAGGAGCTGCGCGGGCTGGTGGGGCGCGTGACGGTGACGGCGGAGCAGGTGACCAAGGCGTCCACGCACGCGCAAAACATCGCCAGCAACCTGTTGCAGGCGTCGCAGCGGCAGTCGCGCGAGATCCAGGACGCCAGCGCCACCGTGGCCAAGATGGCCAACGAGATCACCGACGTGTCGCGCTCGGCCAGCGAATCGGCCGACGTCGCGCGCCAGTCGGTGGCGGCGGCGCAGCAGGGGTCGACGGCGGTGGAAAACGCCATCAAGGGCATGCACGAGATCCGCGACCAGATCCAGGACACCTCCAAGCGCATCAAGCGCCTGGGCGAGTCGTCGCAGGAGATCGGCGAGATCACCGAGCTCATTTCCGACATCACCGAACAGACCAACGTGCTGGCGCTGAACGCGGCGATCCAGGCCGCGTCGGCCGGCGAGGCGGGACGCGGCTTTTCGGTCGTGGCGGAGGAGGTGCAGCGGCTGGCGGAGCGCTCGGCCGAGGCGGCCAAGCAGATCGGCGCGCTGGTGCGCACCATTCAGACCGACACCCACGACGCGGTGGCGGCGATGGAAAAATCGACCCGGGGCGTGGTCGAGGGCGCGCGCCTGTCCGACGCGGCCGGCGCGGCGCTGAACGACATTTCGCAGGTGTCGAACCGTCTGGCCGAACTGATTTCCGGGATCTCGCTCGCCACCGGCCAGCAGGCGACATCGGCCAACGGCGTGGCGCACAATATCCAGCACATCCTGACGGTGACCGAGCAGACGCAGGACGGCACGCAGCAAACCGCGCAATCGATCCATAAACTGTCGGTGCTGGCGCAGGAATTGAAAAACTCGGTGGCGCGATTCCGCATCGCGTCCTGAACGCACGCCGCGCACCTCATTGAAAGGCCTAGGCAAGCATGACCACAACTGATTTTCCGACACCGCCGCAACCGCAATTGGATACCGGACCCCTGTCGTGGGTGATGGTCGAAATCCGGGAGTCGCTGGCGCGCTCCAGGACCGCGCTGGTCGAGGCGGGCGGCAGGGCGGCGGAAGATCAGGCGACGCAGTTGCAGCATGCGAAATCGCATTTGCACCAGGCCCATGGCGCGCTGCAGATGGTCGATATCGACGGCGTAAGCCATATGACGGAGTTGGCCGAGGCGGCGCTGGACCGCTTCAAGGCCGGCACGGTCAAGTGCAGCACCGACCATGTGGAGGCGGTGTCGCAGCTGTATCAGGCGCTGGTCGAGTATCTGGAGGAGTTGCTGGAGGGCGCGCCGTCGCAGCCGGCCAGGCTTTTCCCTTACTACCGCGCGGTGCAGGAGATGATAGGCGCCGACCGGATACACCCGGCGGACCTGTTTTTCCCCGATTTGTCCGGCGCGCAGGGCGCCGATGACGCAGGAAGCGGCGAGGGCGCCGAGGCGGCGGCCGACGGGGCGGCCGAGGGGGCGGCCGACTATTCCGCGTATCGCCAGCGTTTCGAACGCGCGCTGCTACCGTATATGAAAAGCACGGAACCGGCGCAGCAGCGGGAACACGCCGCCGCGCTGCTCGACGCCGTGAAGCTGGTCGCCGATGCGCAGCGCGACCACAAGGCCCGCACCTTCTGGCTGGCGATGCAGGGCTTCGCCGAGCTGGTGGCCGGCGGCGAACTGGCGGGCGGCCTGTATGTGAAGCAGCTGTTCGGGTTGATCAATCTGCAAATCCGCCGTCTGAGCCAGGGCACCGTGGCGCAGCCGGACTCGATGCTGCGCGACGCGCTGTTCTTCATCGCGGCGGCCGCCGCGGACACCGAATCGCCGACGGCGAGGAAGATGCGCGCCGTCTTCGCGCTCGACGGCCTGGCGCCGTCCGATTACGAGACCCGCCGCTACGGCCAGATCGACAGCGGGGCGCTGGAGCGCGCCAGGACCGGCATGGCGCAGGCCAAGGCCGTTTGGGACAGGCTGGCCGAGGCGGAGATCGATCCCGGTCTGGACGCCGCCTTCGACACCGCGCTGGCCGACGTCGCGCGCGAATGCGACAGGCTGAATATTGCGGCCCTCAGCGCGCTGATGCGCCAGTTGGCCGATGTGGCGCGCACCGCCGTCTCGGCCGGCCGCAGCGAGGAGCTGGCGCTGGAGATGGCGACGGCGCTGCTGTTCGCCGAGCATGGCCTGGAGCGGATCCGCCACCTGCCGGCCGATTTCGCGGCGAACGCCGATACGATAGGCGCGCGCCTGCTGGCGCTGGTGTCCGGCGATACGCCGCCGGAGCCGGCGCAGTGGCAGAGCGGCCTGGCGCGGCAGATGCGCCAGGACGACACCGCGATCGCGCTGGCGCTGGAAATGAAAACCGGCTTGCGCCAGGTGGAGAAGGTGCTCGACGAGTACTACATCGATCCGGCCAAGCGCCCGTCGCTGGCGGAACTCGATCCGGTGCTGCACCAGTTGCAGGGCGCGCTGGCGATGCTCGATCAGGAAGACGCGATGAATGCGGCCCGGCACGTCAAGGCCGGGGTGCTGTCGCTGGCCGCCGGCGGCGATTCCGCGCAGGAGCAAAAGGCGCTGGATGACATCGCGCAGAACGTCGGCGCGTTGGGCTTTTTTGTCGACATGCTGGCACAGAACGCGGCCGGCGCGCGCGAGCGGTTTACCTTCGACGCGCAGCAGGGGACCTTCCGCTCGGTGCCGTTCAAAAAGATGCCGGAGTCGGAGTCGATACCGGTGCTGGACCAGGAGGTGATTGCGCCCGCGCCGGCGTCGATGCCGGCCGAAGCGCCGCCGCCCGCCGCCAGCGACGCGGCGGTGGAGGCGGAGCTGCTCGAGATCTTCATCGCCGAGGCGCGCGAGGTGCTGGACTTCGTCGATGAAACGCTGGCCAAGCCGCGTTCGGAAACCGGCGGCGAGCAGTCCCTGATCATGTTGCGCCGCTCCTTCCATACGCTCAAGGGCAGCGGACGGATGGTGGGGCTGAACCAGTTCGCCGACGCCGCGCACGCGGTCGAGCGGGTGATGAATACCTGGCTGGCCGAGGAGCGGCCCTCGTCCGATACGCTGTTATCGCTGCTGGCGGCCGCCGCGCGCGAGCTGGGCGCCTGGGTGGCGGAGTTGGCGTCCGCCGGCGTGTCGGCCCGCAACGCCGACGCGCTGGTGGCCGCCGCCGCGCGTGTTCAGGAGGGGGGCGAATTCTTCATCGAGGAAGCAGTTCCGGCGGCGGAGGAGGCGCCTGGCGTGCCGGAGGCCATCGAGGCACCGGAGGTCGCCGAGCCACCGACGCCACCGGCGGCGCCTTCCGCCACCGGCAACGTCATCGAGTTCCCCACCGTGGCACCGCCACTGGCGCCGCGCGACGACAACGTCAAGCATATCGGCGGGTTGGACATCCCGCTGCCGCTGTACAACATCTATCTGCACGAGACCGACGAACTGGTTCGCCTGCTGCAGCAGGACTTTGGCGAGTGGCGCCATGAGCCGCGTCGCCCGGTCAATTCCGAGGCCTTGCAGGCGTCCCACACGCTGGCCGGCACTTCGGGCACGGTCGGCTTCAAGGTCTTGCGCGAAGTGGCGCTGGCGCTGGAGGCGACGCTGCAATCGCTGCTGCCACCGGCTCCGCATCTGGACCAGGCGCAGCACGATCTGCTGGACTTCGCGATAGAGCGCATCCGCCAGATGCTGCAGGGTTTTGCGCAGGGCCGGATGCCGGCCGCGCAGCCGGAGCTGATCGCCGCCTTGCAGCAGTTGAGCGAGGAACTGGCCGCCACGCCGCCGGGCGCCGGCCAGGATATCGAGGCGCGTCTGGATGACCTGGTGGCCGAGACGATGGAAAACATCGCGTCGCCGCCGCAGCCGCCGGAGGCGGAGGAGACGCCGCTGGACCGCTTGTTCAGGGATGCCTACGACATGCTCAGCGGGAGCGCGCCGGAATCGGACGCCCCCGTGCCCGCGCCGGAGCCGAAAAAGGTCGAAGCGCGCGCCGATGACAGCATCGACGATTTGTTCAACGCGGCCTTCGACGACGCTTTCGCCGAGCCGCCGCTGAATATGGCCGCGCCGTCGGAACCGGAACCGGAACCGGAATTGGAACCGGAATTGGAACCGGAACCGGAACCGGCGCTGGACGCCGAGATCATCGAACTGGCCCCGGCCGAGCCGGAGATTCTGGCCGCCGCGCCGGCGCTCTTCAACGACGAGCTGGATGCCGACCTGCTGCCGGTCTTCCTCGAGGAAGGCGCGGACCTGCTGCCCCAGGTGGGCGAAGCACTGCGCGCCTGGCAGCACAATCCGGCCGACACGTCGCACGCGCAAGGCCTGCTACGCCTGCTGCACACGGTCAAGGGCAGCGCGCGCATGGCCGGCGCGATGCGCCTGGGCCAGCACGCGCATGAAATCGAAACCCATATCGAGAACATGGTGCACGCCGGCTTTGCCACGCCGCAGGCGTTCGACGAGCTGCTCGCGCACTACGACCACGCCTTGCTGCTGTTCGAGCAATTGCAGCAGCCGGACGCGCTCAAATCCATTCCGGCGGAAACCGGTGTCGCCGGTCTCGCCGCCGACGTCGAAAGCATGGAAGCCGGCGCGCCGGCGACGGCTGGCGGCGATGCCGCGCCCGGCGCCGATATCGCGGCCGCCGACGACGTGGCCGGCATTGCGCACCTGGCACCGCCTGGCGGGGAGCCTCCGGCCGGCGCCAAATCGCCGTTGGTGCGCGTGCGCGCCGACATCCTGGACCGCCTGGTCAACCAGGCCGGCGAGGTATCGATTTCGCGCTCCAAGCTGGAGAACGAAGTCGCCACCTTGCGCTCGTCGCTGCTTGATTTCTCCGAGAACCTCGGCCGCCTGCGCCGCCAGTTGCGCGAGGTGGAAATGCAGGCCGAGTCGCAGATCGCCTCGCGCATGTCGGTGTCGAGCGACCGCGAATTCGATCCGCTCGAATTCGACCGCTTCACACGGCTGCAGGAGCTGACCCGCATGATGGCGGAAAGCGTCAACGACGTCGCCTCGTTCCACGAGAGTTTGACCCGTGGCGTCGATACCGCCAGCAACGATCTGGTGCTGCAGGCGCGCCTCACGCGCGATCTCCAGCGTGACCTGATGCGCGTGCGCATGGTGCCGTTCGCCAGCATCTCGGAGCGGCTGTTCCGCGTGGCCCGCCAAAGCGCCAAGGAAGTGGACAAGCGCGTCAATCTGGACATTCGCGGCAGCGCCGTGGAGATCGACCGCAGCGTGTTGGAGCGCATGGCCGCGCCGTTCGAGCACCTGCTGCGCAATGCCATCGCCCACGGCGTGGAGTCGCGCGCCGCCCGGAGCGAGGCGGGCAAGAACGAGACCGGCGAGCTGCTGGTGCAGGTGACGCAGCAGGGCAACGAGGTTGTCATCGAATTTAGCGACGACGGCGCCGGACTCGATCTGGAACGCATCCGCGCGAAAGCGATCGGCAGCGGCCTGCTGCTGGAAGAAGACGAGGCCACCGAAGCGCAGATCGCCGACCTGATTTTCGAGCCGGGCTTCTCCACCGCCGAATCGCTGACCGAGCTGTCGGGGCGCGGCGTCGGCATGGACGTCGTGCAATCGGAGGCGCAATCGCTGGGCGGGCGCGTCGACATGTTCTCCGAGCGAGGCAAAGGCACGCGCTTCACGATCCGCCTGCCGTTGACCTTGGCCGTCACGCAGGTCGTGCTGCTGGACGCGGGCGGCAAGACCTATGCCTTCCCGTCGATTTTGGTCGAACAGGTGCTGCAGATGAAGGACGCGGCGCTGGCCGAGGCGCATCAAAGCGGTTTCGTGCCGATCCAGGGACACCAGGCGGCGCTGCATTATCTGCCCGCCTTGCTGGGCGAGGCGGATGCGCCCGTGCCGGCGCAGCGGTCGGCGCCGGTGATGATGCTCAAGAACGGCAACGAGCGGCTGGCGGTGCAAGTCGACGAAGTGCTGGGCAACCGCGAGGTGGTCATCAAGAATATCGGTCCGCAGTTGTCGCGCATGGCGGGTATCGCCGGGGCGACGGTGCTGGGGACGGGGGATATCGTGCTGATACTGAATCCGGTGGCGCTGGTGCAGCATCTGGCGCATCAGCCGGAGGCCCGGCGGCAGTACGCGCAGGCGGCCAATCCGGCGCTGGCGCGTCCGAACGCGCGTTCCATCATGGTGGTGGACGATTCGATGACGGTGCGGCGCGTGACCCAGCGGTTGCTGGAGCGCGAAGGCTACAACGTCCTGTTGGCCAAGGATGGCGTGGACGCGCTGGAGCAGTTGCAGGACACGACGCCGGATTTGATGCTGGTGGATATAGAAATGCCGCGCATGGACGGGTTCGATTTGACGCGCAATGTGCGTGGCGATGACCGGACCAGGGAAATTCCGATCATCATGATCACCTCGCGCAGCGCGGACAAGCATCGCAATTACGCCTTGCAGCTGGGGGTGAACGCGTATTTCGGCAAACCGTTCCAGGAGCCGGTGTTGCTGGAGGCGATCACCGGGCTGTTGAAATGACCTGCGCCTCGCGCGGCAATTTTACGGGACCGTGCAAATAACCTCGGCTCCACGTAGGGCGGATTAGCGAAGCGTAATCGGCCATCTATGCGCCGTTGGCGGCGCATAGATGGCCGATTACGGCGTTCCGCCTAATCCGCCCTACGTGTCTCCGGGGTTTTTTTAACGACTTCGTAGCGCTCCAAGGTGCGTTTGCGCGCCTCGTCGTGCATGACGACCGGTGCCGGATAATCGAGCGGCAGCATGCGCGGGGTTTGCCACGGCGCGTGGATCTCCTTGTCGCTCAAATCCTTCAACTGCGGCAGATAACGCCGGATGAATTTACCGGCGCCGTCGAATTTCTCCGACTGCGTGACCGGATTGAAAATGCGGAAATACGGCTGCGCGTCGCACCCCGACGACGACGCCCATTGCCAGCCGCCGTTGTTCGACGCTAGGTCGAAGTCGTTCAGATGCAGCGCGAAATACGCTTCGCCGCGCCGCCAGTCGATGCCCAGGTCCTTGATCAGGAAGCACGCCGTCACCATGCGCAGGCGGTTGTGCATATAGCCGGTCTGATTGATTTGCGCCATCGCCGCGTCCACTAGCGGATACCCGGTGCGGCCTTCGCACCATGCGGCGAACAATTCGTCCGCCTCCGGCCCCGTCTCCCACTGAATGGCGTCGTAGGCCGGCTTGTAGGCGCCGCCCACCACATGCGGATTGTGGAACAGGATCATCGCGTAGAACTCGCGCCAGATCAGCTCGGCCAGCCAGACCGGCGCGCCTTCGCCGCCGGCGCCGCGCGCCATCAGGTCCACCACCGTGCGCACCAGGTGGCGCACCGACAGCGTGCCGAAACGGAAATGCAGCGACAGGTAGGACGGCCCCTTGACGGCCGGATAGTCGCGCGCCGTCTTGTAGTCGGCGATGCGCGGCAGGAAATCGTCGAACAGCGCCGCCGCGCCGGACATGCCGGTCGGAATATTGAGCTCGGCCAGGTTGCTCGGCTCGAAGCCCAGCTCGGCCAAGGTCGGCAGGGCGGGCGCGGGCGAGGGGGGCGGCGCCAGCCGCGCCGCATGCGGTTCGATGTGGTACGGCGCCAGCACCGACGGATCGGCCGTCATCTTTTTCAGCCACGCATTCTTGTAAGGCGTGAACACCGAGAACACGCCGCCGGTCTGCGACAGCACCTCGCTTTTTTCAAAGATCACCTGGTCCTTGTAGCTGAAGAACTGGCGGCCGGCATGCTGCAACGCCTCGGCCACGGCGGCGTCGCGGGCGATCGCTTGCGGTTCATAATCGTGGTTGCAGAACACGGCGTCGACGCCCAGTTCGGCCGCCAGCGCCGGGATGTCGGTGACCGGATCGGCATGGCGCACGATCAGGTGGCCGCCCAGTTGCCGTAGCTCGTCGGCCACTTCGGCCAGGCTGGCGTGGATGAAGTCGACACGGCGGTCGCGGCGCGGCAGGGCGTCCAGGATGGTCGTATCGTAGACAAAAACACAATGCACACTGGCGCTGTTCAGTAGCGCCTGATTCAGGGCGACATGGTCGAACACGCGCAAATCGCGGCGCAGCCATACCAGGGACGATTTCAGTTTCATTCGGTCTGTGTCAATCTCGTGGGGGAACGCAATCATGGCCGCACCCTCAATTCAGTGTAAACTATCGGTGAGAGGGACAGCTGCTAGCGGCGCGATGTTACAGCATTTGTCCAGGACAGAGTGCAAAGCACAGCGGCGGCACGGTAAGATCACGCATCCAGCACAGAGAGAGCAACGCGTATGAAGAAGAGCAAAATCGGCAAAACTCTACCTGTATCGGCCCTGAGTAAGGGGAACCCCCAGGATGAGACCGACGAATTGGGGCCCATCGGCAGCGGCGCCGCCCCATCCCTGAATCTGGCAAATCATTTCCTCATTGCAATGCCTTCCATGCAAGATCCGGTCTTCGGCGGCACCGTCGTGTACGTCTGCGAGCACAACGAGAACGGCGTATTGGGCGTGGTGATCAACAAACCCACCGATATGACCATGCAAGTGTTGTTCGAACGCATAGACCTCAAGCTGGAGGAGGGCCCGGGCCTGGAGTCCCACGTGGACGAGCCCATCATGTTCGGCGGCCCGGTGCAGGACGACCGTGGCTTCGTGCTGCACACGCCGGGCAACCGCTACTCGTCGTCGCTGACGGTCACCAAGGATATCGCCTTCACGACGTCGATCGACGTGCTCGAGGCCGTCGCCGCCGGCGAGGGCCCGCCGCAAATGCTGGTGTCGATCGGCTACTCGGGCTGGAGCCCGGGCCAGCTGGAGGAGGAGATCGGCCGCAACGGCTGGCTCACGGTCGGCGCCGACCCCGACATCCTGTTCAACCTGCCCATCGAGGAACGCTACACGGCCGCCATGCGCCTGCTGGGCATCGATCCGCTGATGCTCACCTCCGAGGCCGGCCATGCGTAACATGTTTGAGTTTCGTCAACCGTGAGCGTCGAAACCATCTTCGCTTTCGATTTCGGCGTCAAACGTATCGGCGTGGCAATGGGTAACACCATGATCCGCCAGGCCCAGCCAGTCAAAGTCATCTCCGCCATCGACAACGCCACGCGCTTTGCCGACATCGGCGCCTTGCTCGACGAATGGAAACCCGCCCGCCTCGTGGTCGGCCTGCCCATGCATCCCGATGGCGCCGAACACGAGATGACGGCGCGCGCGCGCAAGTTCGCCAACCAGCTCAACGGCCGCTTCAACCTGCCGGTCGAGCTGGTCGACGAGCGTTATTCGTCGGCGGTCATCTCCGCCAGGCGCGGCGAGGTCGTCGACGACCGCGCCGCCGCCATCATCCTGCAACAATATTTCGACGCAACCTAGCGAACAACCATGTCCACACTGAACCCCCACCAACTCGATGCCGAGGCGCTGTACGCGGCGCTGCTGGCCGACGTCAAGGCCGGCCTGCAAGGCGTCGCCGACGTCGCCATCGTCGGCATCCACTCCGGCGGCGCCTGGATCGCCGAGCGCCTCGCGGCCGACCTCGGCCTGTCGGCCCGCTGCGGCGTGCTCGACGTCTCGTTCTACCGCGACGATTACGCCAAGAAGGGCTTGCCGGCCGAGGTCAAGCCGACCAACATCGGCTTCGACGTCGCCGCCGCCAACATCCTGCTGGTCGACGACGTGCTCTACACCGGCCGCACCACGCGCGCCGCGATCAACGAGCTGTTCGACTACGGCCGTCCGGCGCGCATCATGCTCGCCGCGCTGGTCGACCGCGGCGAGCGCCAGTTGCCGGTGGCCGCCGATTTCGTCGCCGCGCATGTGGCCGTGCCGCAAGGGCAGGCGCTGGTGCTCAAGCGCGCCGACGATGGAAAATTCACGCTAACCATAGACCACGCTTAATTTAATCGCGATCCATTACACCATGCTCAATCCGCAACTGAATAAAAACGGCGAACTCCAGCACCTGCTGTCGATCGAGGGACTGCCCAAATCCATCCTCAATCACATCCTGGACACCGCCTCGTCGTTCGTCGGCATCTCGGACCGCGACGTCAAGAAAGTGCCGCTGATGCGCGGCAAGTCGGTGTTCAACCTGTTCTTCGAGAACTCGACCCGCACCCGCACCACCTTCGAGATCGCCTCGAAGCGCCTGTCGGCCGACGTCATCAACCTGAACATCCAGGCCTCGTCGGCCAGCAAGGGCGAATCGCTGCTCGACACCATCGACAACCTGTCGGCGATGCACGCCGACATGTTCGTCGTGCGCCACGCGCAGTCGGGCGCGCCCTACCTGATCGCCAAGCACCTGCACGACACCAGGCAGTCGCACGTGCACGTGGTCAACGCCGGCGACGGCCGCCACGCGCACCCGACCCAGGGTCTGCTGGACATGTACACGATCCGCCACTACAAGAAGGACTTCACCAACCTGACGGTGGCCATCGTCGGCGACATCCTGCACAGCCGCGTGGCCCGTTCCGACATCCACGCGCTGACCACCTTGGGCGTGCCGGAAGTGCGCGCCATCGGCCCGCACACCCTGCTGCCGGGCGGCCTGGAGCAGATGGGCGTGCGCACCTTCACCAACATGGAAGAGGGTTTGAAGGGTGTCGACGTGATCATCATGCTGCGCCTGCAAAACGAGCGCATGAGCGGCGCGCTGCTGCCGTCGGCGCAGGAATACTTCAAGAGCTACGGCCTGACGCCGGAGCGCCTGGCCTTGGCCAAGCCGGACGCGATCGTCATGCACCCGGGGCCGATGAACCGTGGCGTGGAAATCGATTCGGCGGTGGCGGACGGCCCGCAGGCGGTGATCCTGCCGCAGGTGACGTTCGGCATCGCGGTACGGATGGCGGTGATGAGCATTGTGGCGGGAACGCAAGGATGAAAGCAGGAATGAACTCGAATAAAAATCTCCATATCAAGAACGGCCACCTGGTCGACCCGGCCAACGGCATCGACGCCAAGCAAGACCTGTACATCGCCGACGGCAAGGTGCTGGCGATCGGCACGGCCCCGGCCGGCTTCACCGCCGACCAGACCATCGACGCCAGCGGCATGATCGTCTCGCCCGGCTTCGTCGACCTGTCGGCGCGCCTGCGCGAGCCGGGCTACGAATACAAGGCCACCCTGGAATCGGAAATGCAGGCGGCGATGCAGGGCGGCGTGACCAGCCTGATCTGCCCGCCGGACACCGACCCCGTGCTCGACGAGCCCGGCCTGGTGGAAATGCTCAAGTACCGCGCCAAGACCTTGAACCAGGCCCATGTGCACCCGCTGGGCGCGCTGACCGTCGGCCTCAAGGGCCAGGCGCTGACCGAGATGGCCGAGCTGACCGAAGCCGGCTGCATCGGCTTCGCGCAAGCGGAAGAGCCGGTCGAGGACACCAACGTGCTGCTGCGCGCGATGCAGTACGCCAAAACCTTCAACTACACGGTCTGGCTGCGCCCGCAGGACGCGCACATCGGCCGCGGCGGCATCGCCGCCAGCGGTCCGCTGGCGTCCCGCCTGGGCCTGTCCGGCGTGCCGGTGATGTCGGAGACGATCGCGCTGCACACCATCTTCGAGCTGATGCGTTCGAGCGGCACCCGCGTGCACCTGTGCCGCCTGTCGTCGGCCGCCGGCATCGAGCTGGTGCGCCTGGCCAAGAAGGAAGGCTTGCCGGTCACCTGCGACGTCGGCGCCCACCACGTCCACATGACCGACGCCGACATCGGCTTCTTCGACTCCAACGCGCGCCTGACGCCGCCGCTGCGCAGCCAGCGCGACCGCGACGCCATCCGCCTCGGCCTGCTCGACGGCACCATCGACGCGCTGTGCTCGGACCACACGCCGGTCGACGACGACGAAAAACTGCTGCCGTTCGGCGAAGCCTCGCCCGGCGCCACCGGCCTGGAGCTGCTGCTGTCGCTGACCCTGAAATGGGCCGACGACTACGCCGCCGGCCAGCACCACGGCGCCGACAAGGCCGCCATGCGTCCGCTGGCGCGGGCGATCTCGCGTATCACGGCCGACGCCGCCCGCGTGGCCGGTCTGGCCGCCGGCACCCTGTCGGTCGGCGCGGTCGCGGATGTTTGCGTCTTCGATCCGCAGGCGACGTGGACTGTCGAAGCGTCGGCGCTGGCCAGCCAGGGCAAGCACACGCCCTTCCTCGGCTACAACCTGACGGGACAGGTGCAAACCACCATCGTCGCCGGCCACGTTGCCTATCAACGCGGCTGATTTTCTGAATGAAAATTTCGATGATCTTCCGCCTGGCGCGGGTGATGTTGCACGTATTGCTGGGGATGGGAATCTGCGCCACGGTGTTTCCGTGGATTAGCCAGGACAAGCGGAACGGGCACATCCGCCGCTGGTCGACCCGCTTGCTAAAGATGTGCAACGTCAAGGTCGAGCAGCAGGCGGCCGCGCCGATGCTGGAGCGGGCGGTGGTGGTGGCCAACCACGTGTCTTGGCTGGACATCTTCGTCGTCCACAGCCTGCATCCGAGTCACTTCGTCGCCAAGGCCGAGATCCGCTCGTGGCCGCTGGCCGGCTGGCTGGCGGAGAAGGCCGGCACCGTGTTCATTTCGCGCGGCAACCGGCGCGATTTGCGGCATATCTTCAAGGGGCTGGTGACGACGTTGGAGCGCGGCGAGCGCGTGGCTTTCTTCCCCGAAGGCACCACTTCGTCGCAGGGCAAGCTGCTGCCGTTCCACGCCAACTTGTTCGAGGCGGCGATCGACGCCAAGGTGCCGGTGCAACCGGTGGCCTTGTCGTATGTCGATCCGAAGGGCGCGCGGCATCCGTCGGTGGATTTCATCGGCGACATGACCTTCGCCGAGAGCATCATCGCCATCCTCGACGGCCCGCCGGTGATGGCGAAATTGATGGTGCTGCCGCCGATCGACACGATAGGCGCGCACCGGCGCGAGCTGGCCGAGGTGACGCACCGGGCGGTGGCGGCCGCCTTGGGCGTGGCGGCGGCGCCGCACTAGGCAGCGCCGCCCGCGCTTGAGGTATTCTGTTCTTCTGGACAAAGGGGGATGTATGCGGCGCGAGGCAATAAACGTCATGTGGGTGGCATCGGTGCTGGCGGCAAGCCTGTTTGTGCGGCCGGCCGCCGCCGCCGAGGCCGCTGAGGCCGGCCTGCCGCTCGACGCGAAGTTCGAGGCGTATCTGCAGGCCTCGACCCGCCACGACCATTTCAGCGGCACGGTGCTGGTGGCGCGCGACGGCGTGCCCGTGTTCTCCCGCTCCTACGGCATGGCCAACTACGAGCTCGACGTGCCGAACACGGCGCGGACCGTGTACCGCATCGCTTCGTTGACCAAGCAATTCACCGCGCTGGCGGTGATGCAGCTGCAGGAGCAGGGCAAGCTCAAGGTGGGCGATCCCATTTGCCAATATATCGAGCCGTGTCCCGCCGCCTGGAAGCCGGTCACGCTGCGTCATCTGCTGACGCATACCTCCGGCATTGAAAATTACTCCAGCCTGTCCGAATGGGACGAGGTGCTGGCTTTGCGTACCTACAAGCGTCCCGAGCTGGTCGCGCTGTTCCGCGACCTGCCGCTGCGGTTCACGCCCGGCGAGCAATTCAAGTACAGCAATTCCGGCTATGTGCTGCTCGGCATGGCGATCGAGCGCGCCTCCGGCAAATCCTACGGCGACTATCTGCGGGAAAAGATCTTCACGCCGCTGGGCATGTCGCAGTCGGTGTACGACGAAAGCCGGACCTTGCTGCCGAACCGCGCGAGCGGTTATTACTCGCTGGGCACGCGGTTTATCAACGCTCCATACATGAGTCCGACGGTGAGCTATGCGGCCGGCGGCATCCAGTCGACCGTGGGCGACATGCTGCTGTGGGACCAGGCGCTGTATTCGGAGCGGCTGCTGTCGCGCAAGTCGCTCGACGAGATGTTCACGCCGGTGAAGAAGGGCTATGGCTATGGCTTGCAAATCGGTGAAAAACTGGGAAGGCGCAGCATCGAGCACTCCGGTAGCGAGAACGGATTTTCAACGTATCTGCTGCGCTTTCCTGCCGAACGCGCCACCGTGATCGTGCTGAGTAATAGCGACCGGGCCTCGGCGGGCGGTGTTGGCAACGCGCTGGCGGCGATCCTGTTCGGCGCGCCCACCAGGCAGCCGGCCGCGCAGTTGCGCGATGTGTTGTGGGATGTGATCGCGCGCGACGGCGTCGAAGCCGGCATGCGGCATTATCGTGGCCTGCAACCTGCGCCGGCCGGTGGCGAGGAGGCGCTGGTTTATCTGGCTTACGATTTGATCGAGGCGGGGAAGGCGGCCGACGCCGCCGCCATGTTCAATTTCACGCTGGGCTTGTATCCGGCGTCGGCGTACAGCCATGATGGGTTGGCGGACATCGCCGCCGGGCGCGGTGATACGGCGGCGGCGATCGCCCATTTCGAGCGCTCGCTGGCGCTCGATCCGAAGAACGAATACGCGATCAAGGGACTGGCGCGGCTGCGTAAGCCGTGATAGCGAACCCGACACGGCGCCGCGCAAACACGTCACCACGGAAACACGTAGGGCGGATTAGCGCAGCGTAATCCGCCATGCATGCGCCGCCGATGACGCACGCATGGCCGATTACGGCGTTCCGCCTGGCCACAGATCGTTTAAGCCTTTTTCTTGACGCTCGGCTCCTGGAACTGCGGGCATTGCACTTGCAGCACGCTGCGGTCCTCCAGGCATACGGCCGACAACAGCCCGCCCCACACGCAGCCACTGTCGAGGCCGATCAAGTTGGGCTTCAACGTCAGCCCCAGCGCCGACCAGTGCCCGAACACCACCGTGTCGCGCGCCGTACGCCGCCCCGGCACGTCGAACCACGGCATCAGGCCTGATGCCGGGTCGGCCGTGCCGCTTTCCTT
This sequence comes from uncultured Duganella sp., assembly GCA_963511605.1. Classification (GTDB taxonomy): domain Bacteria; phylum Pseudomonadota; class Gammaproteobacteria; order Burkholderiales; family Burkholderiaceae_D; genus Rugamonas. Next base: position 100,210 of record CAUPJZ010000004.1, read on the forward strand.
CATCTTGAAATCCATCACGCCGTCGGCGGTGCAAAAGCGCAGCCGCGTCATGGCGTTGATGATGCAGCGCAGCCGGTCGGCGCCGCGCAAGTCGTCGGACCATTGATCGGGCAGGTTGCCGTACATGTCGGCCAGGAACTCGGCGAAGCTTTCGTCCGGCCCGCGCAGCATTTCCTGCACCTCGCCGGCCAGCGCGATGGCCTCGTCGGCGCTCCACTGCGGCAGCAGGCCGGCGTGCACCAGCACGTGGCCTTGCACCTGGATCGCCAGCGGACGGCGCCGCACCCAATCGATCAGCTCGTCGCGGTCGGGCGCGTGCAGGATTTCGGCCAGGGTGTCCGACTTGTGTTCCGGGCGGATGCCGTAGGCCACCGCCAGCAGGTGCAGGTCGTGGTTGCCCAGCACGCTATCGATGAGGCCGCCGCTGGCCATGCACAGTTTGCGCACGTGGCGCAGGGTGGCCAGCGAATCCGGGCCACGGTTGATCAGGTCGCCCGCGAACAGGATGGCGGGTTCGGCCACGCCGACCTCGGCCGCGTGCGCGCGTATGCGGTCGAGCATGGACAAGGCCTGCTCGTGGCAGCCCTGTAAATCCCCGATTACATAGGTTTTCATATGGAAGCTCTCTGGTTCGTTGCTTTGGAATCTGAATTACCCTGAAATCAGAGTGCGAATGTTGATTTTTGCCCGTGGGCAGTGCAGTTTCACATAAAATCACTCTTACGACTGTTTTGACTTCTTGCTGCGGGATACTAAATGATTTTTGTTACGGGCGGTGCCGGTTTCATCGGTTCAAACTTTGTCCTCGACTGGTTGGCGCAGTCCGACGAGTCTGTTGTCAATTATGACAAGCTGACCTATGCGGGCAATTTGAACAACCTGGCGTCGCTGAAGAACGATCCGCGCCACATCTTCGTGCGCGGCGACATCTGCGACCAGGCCCAGGTGCTGGCACTGTTCGAGCTGCACAAGCCGCGCGCCGTGGTCCACTTCGCGGCGGAAAGCCACGTCGACCGCTCCATCCTCGGGCCCGGCGAATTCATCAATACCAACATCAACGGCACCTTCAGCCTGCTCGAGGCCACGCGCGCCTACTGGTCGGCGCTGCCGGAGGCCGAGAAGGCGGCGTTCCGCTTCCTGCACGTATCGACCGACGAGGTCTACGGCACGCTCGGCCCGGACGACGCGCCGTTCAGCGAAACCACCGCGTTCGCGCCGAACAGCCCGTACTCGGCGTCGAAGGCCGCGTCCGACCATCTGGTGCGTTCCTACCATCATACTTACGGCCTGCCGACGGTGACGACCAATTGCTCGAACAATTACGGTCCGTATCATTTCCCGGAAAAGCTGATCCCCTTGATCATCGCCAACGCGCAGGCGGGCAAGCCGCTGCCGATCTACGGCGACGGCCGGCAGGTGCGCGACTGGCTGTATGTGAGCGACCATTGCGCCGCCATCCGCCGCGTGCTGGAGGCGGGCCGGCTGGGCGAGACCTACAACGTCGGCGGCTGGAACGAGATGGCGAACCTGGACGTGGTGCACACCCTGTGCGACATGCTTGACCGGCTGCGGCCGAAGGCGGACGGCGCCAGCTACCGCGCCCAGATCACCTACGTCAAGGACCGTCCCGGCCACGACCGCCGCTACGCCATCGACGCCCGCAAGCTCGAGCGCGAGCTGGGCTGGAAACCGGCCGAGACCTTCCAGACCGGCATCGCCAAGACCGTGCGCTGGTATCTGGACAACCAGGCCTGGGTCGGCGACGTGCAGTCGGGCAGCTACGCTAAATGGGTGGAAACCAACTACTTTAATCGCGAAGGCCAAGCATAATGGGCACAACGGGCACCACACACGGCAACCGCCGCAAGGGCATCATCCTGGCCGGCGGCTCCGGCACCCGTCTGTATCCGGTGACGATGAGCGTGTCGAAACAGCTGCTGCCGATCTACGACAAGCCGATGATCTACCATCCGCTGACGGTGCTGATGCTCGCCGGCATGACCGAGATCCTGCTGATCTCGACGCCGCAGGACACGCCGCGCTTCCAGGACTTGCTGGGCGATGGCAGCCAGTGGGGCATCAACATCAGTTACGCGGTGCAGCCGTCGCCGGACGGCCTGGCGCAAGCCTTCATCATCGGCAAGGACTTCGTCGGCGACGCGCCGTCGGCGCTGATCCTGGGCGATAACATTTATTACGGCAACGATCTCGACGCGCTGCTCAACCACGCCAGCGAGCAGGTCGACGGCGCCACCGTGTTCGCCTACCACGTGCAGGACCCGGAGCGCTACGGCGTGGTCGAGTTCGACGGCGACCGCCAGGCCGTGTCGATCGAGGAAAAACCCAAGCAGCCGAAGTCCAATTACGCGGTCACCGGCCTGTATTTCTACGATAACCAGGTGTGCGACATCGCCGCCGCCATCAAGCCGTCGGCGCGCGGCGAGCTGGAGATCACCGACGTCAACCGCGTCTACCTCGAGAAGCAACAGCTCAATGTCGAGGTGATGGGGCGTGGTATGGCCTGGCTCGACACCGGCACCCACGAGTCGCTGCTGGAGGCGGGCCAGTTCATCGCCACCATCGAGAAACGCCAGGGCTTGAAGGTGGCGTGTCCGGAAGAGATCGCCTATCGCAAGGGTTATATCGATGCCGCCCAGTTGCGCAAGCTGGCCGAGCCGCTCAAGAAGAATAATTACGGCCAGTATCTGCTGCAGATTCTGGAAGACAAGGTCGTGCCACGATGAAGGTCATTACTACGCCGTTGGAAGGCTTGCTGGTGCTCGAGCCGCGCGTGTTCGGCGACGAGCGCGGCTTTTTCTACGAGAGCTACAACTCGCGCCAGTTCGCCGAGGCCACCGGGGTGGCCGCCAGCTTCGTGCAGGACAACCACTCGCGTTCGCGCCGGGGCGTGCTGCGCGGACTGCATTACCAGATCCAGCAGCCGCAGGGCAAGCTGGTGCGTGTGACGGCGGGGGCGGTGTACGACGTCGCCGTCGACATCCGCAAGGGCTCGCCGACCTTCGGCCAGTGGTATGGCGCCGAGCTCAGCGCGGAAAACATGCGCCAGATGTGGATACCGGCCGGCTTCGCGCACGGCTTCGTGGTCACCAGCGAGCACGCCGAGTTCCTCTATAAAACCACCGATTACTGGGCGCCCGAGCACGAGCGCGCCATCCTGTGGAACGATCCGGCCATCGGCATAGTCTGGCCGCTGGACGTGACGCCGACCCTGTCGCCCAAGGACCAGGCCGCCGTGCCGCTGGCCGCCGCCGAGGTGTTCGCGTGAAGATTTTGCTGACGGGCAGCACCGGCCAGGTCGGCTACGAACTGGCGCGCAGCCTGCAGGGCGTCGGCGAAGTGGTGGCGGTGGACCGGCAAGTCATGGACCTGTCCGATCTCGACCAGGTGCGCGACGTGATCCGCCAGGTCAAGCCGGGGCTGATCGTCAATCCGGCCGCCTACACGGCGGTCGACAAGGCCGAGAGCGAGCCGGCGCTGGCCCACCGGATCAACGCCGAGGCGCCTGGCGTGATGGCGCGCGAAGCCAAGCTGCTGGGCGCGGCCATGGTGCATTATTCGACCGACTATGTGTTCGACGGCAGCGACCCGGCGGCGCGGGTGGAGGGCGATGCGACCGGGCCGCTCAACGTCTACGGCGCCAGCAAGCTGGCCGGCGAGCAGGCAATTGCCGAGGCCGGCATCCCGCACCTGATCTTCCGCACCAGCTGGGTGTATGGCACGCGCGGCAAGAATTTTCTGTTGACCATGCTGCGCCTGGCCAGGGAGCGCGACGAGTTGCGCGTGGTGGCCGACCAGCACGGCGCGCCGACCTGGAGCCGCACCATCGCCGACACCTCGGCGCAGGTGCTGTCGCAGGCGCGCGCCGGCGGCGCCGACTGGTGGGATCGCAACAGCGGCGTCTACCATTTGAGCGCGCAGGGCCGCACCACCTGGTTCGAGTTCACCCAGGCGATCGTCGAGGCGGCCGGGCTGGAATGCCGCGTGCTGCCGATCGCCAGCGCCGAGTATCCGACGCCGGCACGGCGGCCGCAATACTCGGTGATGTCGTCGGAGCTGCTGATGACGCGCTTTTGCCATTTGCCGGATTGGAAAGAGGCGCTGCGCCTTTGTATGGATTGACAGTGGAATGCCGCGTGATCACGCGGTCGACGGTCCAGCTTGTGTAGAATTGGTGGACCTGACCCCGGAGTTGCCGTCATTTGTATCGATTGGTAAGCAATTGCACTTGACCGATTTTCTGCTGTTATGATGCCGGCGCACCGTCAACAACCGGCTTCTCCGCCCCCGTTATCGCTCCCGTCGTTGCAAACGCGGCCGATGTTTGACGCGGATGCGACTACCCCCGTTATCAATTCAGGATTGCCGCGGCCAATCCGGTACAATCGCGGGTTAGCGTGCTGACAACCTGGCGGACCAAGACCAGCCTTGTACCGGTGAGCGCATCCGGTAATTTTGTATAGATAAAATATGTTTTCCTTTTTACTGAGCTTTGTCGCTTCCGCGCTCCTCACCCTGCTGGTCATAAAAGAATCAAGATTGCACGGGCCGGCGCTGGATTCGGACTTCCTCGGCGTCCAGAAAGTGCACGCGCACCACGTCGCCCGGATCGGCGGCTTGTCGATCTTTTTGTCGGTCGCGCTCAGTTCCGCCATTTCGATTTGGCGCGTGCCGGCGATGGGCAACTGGTTGTTTTCGCTGCTGGCTTGCGCATCGATCGCCTTCGTCGGCGGCATCGTCGAGGATTACACGGGCCGCGTGAGCGCCACGCGCCGCTTACTGCTGACCATGGCCGCCGCCGCGCTGGGCTACCTGCTGCTCGACGCCCGCATCGACCGCATCGATTTTCCCTTCGCCGCCTGGCCCATCCAATATGTGTGGATCACCTTGCCGCTGACGGTCTTGGCGGTGGCCGGCGTGGCCAACGCCGTCAATATCATCGATGGTTTTAACGGCCTGGCCAGCGTGGTCTGCATTTGCATGCTGCTGTCGCTCGGCTATGTCGCGTTGCAAGTGAACGATATGTTCGTGCTGATCGCCGCGCTGATGGTGGCGGGCGCCACCGCCGGTTTCCTGATCTGGAATTACCCGGTCGGCATGATATTCCTGGGCGACGGCGGCGCTTATTTCATCGGCTTTATGTTGGGCGAGTTGGCATTGCTGCTGGTAATGCGCAATCCGCAAGTTTCTACCTGGTACGCCGCGTTGTTATTAATATATCCGACATTTGAAACCCTGTTCTCCGTTTATCGACGGATGTTTGTCCGGGGTAAGTCTCCGGCCATGCCCGACGGTATCCACTTGCATAGCCTGATCTTCCGCCGCATCGTGCAATGGGCGGTCGGCCGCAAGGAAGCGCGCGCGCTGATCCGCCGCAATTCGCTGACCTCCCCGTATTTATGGATGTTTTCGCTGATGGCGGTGATACCGGCCACGGTATTCTGGCGCCACACCTGGGTATTAATGGTGTTCTGCATTTTGTTTATCAGCAGTTACATCTGGATTTATGTGCGCATCGTCCGCTTTAAGGCGCCGCGCTGGATGATACGCCATAAGAAAATGTGATTTTTCCGGATTGATGTAATATATTCGCGCAGCGCTTTATATTGTCATCACTTTAAGGAACGCCTAATGGACCTGTCGAATATGTCTTCTGCGGATTTGCGTAATCTGCAAGAGCAAGTGAAAAACGAGTTGAAACAGCGCGAGGGCCAGGATCGGGCCAAAGCCCGCGAACAAATATTGGCCATTGCCCAAAGCGTTGGCGTGCCGCTCAAGGATCTGATCGGCGGCGCCGGCGCCGGCGCCGTGCGCGTTGGCAAGAAAACCGGCTCGGTGGCGCCGCGCTACCGCAATCCGGCCGACCAATCCCAGCAGTGGACCGGCCGCGGCCGCCAGCCGAAATGGGTCAAGGAATGGCTGGACGCCGGCAAGGACATCGCCGGCCTGAAGGTTTAAGCGTTTTTCCCCCCGGCGACGGGCCGGCGGGGCTTGCCTGCCGCTGGCATCGCACTTACACTATGATGTTGTGTCTGCTACAACGCAGGCGGCACCTACTTTTCCTCTAATCCGCGTCCACGGCAACGCAGTCCGCTCCGCCACTGCATGGCCCTGGCACGCACATCCAGAATCCAATATGGTCTCCTTATCCAAAACGATCTTCAAAGCTTACGACATTCGCGGCATCATCGATAAAACCCTGGATGCGGGCGTAGCGCGTTCGATCGGGCAGGCGTTCGGTCAGGCCGCGCTGGCCAAGGGCGAGACCAAGGTGGTGATCGGCCGCGACGGCCGCCTGTCCGGCCCGTCGCTGACGGCGGCGCTGGCCGAGGGCCTGCAACTGGCCGGCGTCGACGTGATCGATCTGGGTGTGGTGGCCACCCCGATGGTCTATTTCGGCACCAACGTGCTGGGCGCTGCGTCGGGCATCATGGTCACCGGCAGCCATAATCCGCCGGACTACAACGGCTTCAAGATGGTGCTGGCCGGCGAAGCGATCCACGGCGAGGCCATCACCTCGCTGTACCAGCGCATCGTCGACCATGACGGCTCGTCGGCCGCGAAAAAGGGCGCGTACAGCACCCACGACATCCGCGCCCAGTACCTCGAGCGCATCATCGGCGACGTCAAACTGGCGCGTCCGATCAAGATCGCCGTCGATTGCGGCAACGGCGTGGCCGGCGCCTTCGCCGGCGACCTGTATCGCGGCATGGGCTGCGAAGTGGTCGAACTGTTCTGCGAAGTGGACGGCAATTTCCCCAACCACCACCCGGATCCGGCACACCCTGAAAACCTGCAGGATCTGATCCGCGCGCTGCGGGAGACCGACGCCGAAATCGGCATCGCCTTCGACGGCGACGGCGACCGCCTGGGCGTGGTGACCAAGGATGGCCAGATCATCTATCCGGACCGCCAGATGATGCTGTTCGCGGCCGACGTGCTGACCCGCCACCCGGGCGCGCAGATTCTGTACGACGTCAAATGCACCCGCCACCTGGCGCCGTACATCACCAAAAGCGGCGGCGTGCCGCTGATGTACAAGACCGGCCACTCGCTGGTCAAGGCCAAGCTGCGCGAAACCGGCGCCCCGCTGGGCGGCGAAATGAGCGGCCATATCTTCTTCAAGGACCGCTGGTACGGTTTCGACGACGGCCTGTACTCGGGCGCGCGCCTGCTGGAGATCCTGACCCGCGAAGCCGATCCGTCGGCGCTGCTCAATTCCTTGCCGCAGTCGGACAGCACCCCCGAACTGCACCTGCACCTGAGCGAAGGCGAGAACGTCATCGTCATGGACAAGCTGCGCGCGGACGCGCAATTCCCGGGCAATGTGCAAATCATCACCATCGACGGCCTGCGCGTGGAATACGAGGACGGCTTCGGCCTGGCGCGTTCGTCCAACACCACGCCGGTGATCGTGATGCGCTTCGAAGCGGAAACGCCGGAGGCGCTGGCGCGCATCCAGGGCCAGTTCAAGAGCGTGATCCTGGCCGCCAAGCCGGACGCGGAACTGCCTTTCTAAGCGATGTCCCCGCACCCGGGCGCGGGCCAGCCCAACACCGAGCCTAAGCCGCTCAACATCCTGCTGGTGCGCGTCTCCTCGCTGGGGGACGTGCTGCACAACCTGCCGATGGTGGCCGATATCGCCCGCCGCTTCCCCGATGCGAACATCGATTGGGTGGTGGAGGAGGGCTATGTCAGCCTGGTGCGGCTCAACGCCCGCGTGCGGACCATTATTCCGTTCGCGCTGCGGCGTTGGCGCAAAAGCCTGGGCAAGCCGGAGACCCGGGCCGAGATCAAGGCCTTCTTCCGTACCCTGCGCCAGCAGCGCTACGACTACGTGTTCGACACCCAGGGCCTGCTCAAGACCGGCATCATCATGGGCGCCGCGCGGGTGGTCAGGGGCGGCCGCAAGGTCGGCCTGGCCAACGGCAGCGAGGGCTCGGGCTACGAGGGCGTCTCCCGCATTTTCCATAACCTGAGTATTCCGACCGACCCGCGCACGCACGCGGTGGCGCGCGGCCGCCTGGTGGCCGCCGCCGCGCTGGGCTACCAGGTCGACACGCCGGCCGATTTCGGCCTGCCGGAAGTATCGGCAAGCGAGCCGCGTCCGGCGTGGATGCCGGCCGAACCTTACGTGGTGTACTTCCATGGCACCGCGCGCGATCCGAAGAAATGGGCGCCGGAGAACTGGATCGCGCTGGGACGCGAACTGGCGCCGATGCCTATCCTGCTGCCCTGGGGATCGCCGAAGGAGCAGGCCGAGGCCGAGCATCTGGCGGCCAATCTGCCGAACGCGCGCGTGCTGCCCAAGCTGTCGATGGCCGACGCCATGCTGCTGGCGCGCCATGCGGGCCTGGTGATCGGCGTCGACACCGGCTTGACGCACATCGCCGCCGCCTTCGTGCGGCCGACGGTGGAAATCTACGCCGATTCGCCGCGCTGGAAGACCGAGGGTAACTGGTCGCCGCGCATCATCAATCTGGGCGATCGGGGCGCGCCGCCTTCCGTGTCCGAAGTACTGGCTGCGGCCAGGAGTTTGCTGGGCTGAGTTTCATGCGTATTTTCTATTCCGTGATGTGGTGGCTGGCCATGCCGCTGGTGCTGGCGCGTTTGTGGCTGCGTGGCCGCAAGGAACCCGGCTATCGCGGACATTGGGGCGAGCGGCTGGGGTTTTACGGCGCCGCCTCGGTTTCTTCCACCGCCGCGCCGGTGCTGTGGGTGCACGCGGTGTCCGTCGGCGAAACCCGCGCGGCCGAGCCGTTGATCGACGCGCTGCTGGCCGGGTATCCGAACGGGCGCATCATCCTGACCCATATGACGCCCACCGGGCGCGCCACCGGAAAGTCGCTGTTCGCCAAACATGGCGCGCGGCTGGTCCAGTCGTATCTGCCGTATGACACCGGCACCATGGTGGGCCGCTTCATCGGGCATTTCAAGCCGGCGGTCTGCATCCTGATGGAGACGGAAGTCTGGCCGAACCTGATCGCCACCTGCGGCGCGCGCGGCGTGCCGGTGGTGTTGGCCAACGCGCGCCTGTCCGAGCGTTCGCTGCGCAAGGCGGGGCGTCTCGGTTCGCTGATCCTTGACGCGGCGCGCGGCATCTCGCTGGTCGCGGCGCAGACCGAGGCCGACGCGCAGCGTGTGCGCTCGCTGGGCGTCAGGCAGGTGGCGGTTACCGGCAGCATCAAGTTCGACGTGGTGGTGCCGGATGCGGCGCTGGCCACCGGCGCGGCGCTGCGCAAGGCCATCGGCGCGCGTCCGGTGCTGCTGTTCGCCAGCACGCGCGAAGGCGAGGAGGCGTTGATACTGCAGGCGGTGCGCGAGGCCCGTTCCGAGCTGCCGGTCAATGTGCTGCTGCTGATCGTGCCGCGCCATCCGCAGCGCTTCGACGAAGTGGCGAAGATGGTTGGCGAGGCGGGGCTCAATGTGCAGCGGCGCAGCCAGCTGGCGCTGGACGGCGCGGCGGCGGGTTCGATTCCGGCTTACATCGATGTGCTGCTGGGCGATTCGATGGGCGAGATGTTCGCCTATTACGCGGCGTGCGACTGCACCTTTGTCGGCGGCAGCCTGTTGCCGCTGGGCGGGCAGAATTTGATCGAGCCGGCGGCCCTGGGCAAGCCGGTGCTGATCGGGCCGCATACCTTCAATTTCGCCGAATCGACCGAGGACGCGCTGGCCGCCGGCGGCGCGCAGCGCGTGGCCGACGCCGCCGGGCTGGTGACCGCGGCCGCGCGCCTGCTGCGCGACGACGCGGCGCGCGCCGCGATGGGGCGGGGCGCGCTGGCGTTCGCCAACCAGTACCGTGGCGCCACCCGCCGCACGCTGGCGCTGTTGGCGCCGCTCCTCAGGCGCTGATCGGCACACGTCGGCCGTCGCCCAACCTCCGCCGATACCCTCGGTAATGATGCCGGTCCCGCCGCAATTGCCGCACGGGATGGTGTCGTCCGCCTCCGGACAGTGCGAACTTTGGACGGGCCGCTGGCGCGGCAGGCTTTAGAGGCGGAACGCCGTAATCGGCCAATGCGTGCCCCGTCGAAACGCACGCATTGGCCGATTACGCTTCGCTAATCCGCCCTACGTGTTTTAACTCCGGCCCGGTTTAAGCAGCCATCTCCGTATCATCGGCGAAGCGCAGCACGTCCGCGTTTTGACGGCAGAAACGCGTCGCCGCCTTGTAGCCGACATCGAACAACAACTGCATATTCGACGTCGACCAGTCCATCGTGTACGGGATGTGCTGATCCGGCACGGCGGCCATCAATTCCAGCTTGAGCATGTGGCGCTTCGGCTCGCCGGTTTTGTGGTCGGTGTTATGCTCCAGCTCGAACAAACGCAGCTGCTGCTTCGAGATATTGACCAGTGGCGTGATCATCGAACCGACCCACGAGTCGTACAGGTCGCGCGGCTTGCGCAGCAGGCGTTCGTCGCCCAGGATGTCGAGCACGACCAGCACGTCCGTATCCACGTGGTCGCCCTTGCCTTCGATGAACGGGTCGAAGTTCAACGTCTCCAGCGCCGCGCCCTCGATATAGTCTTCGCCGTCGATCGTGGTCGGCGCGTACAGGAACGGGAACGACAACGCCGCGCGCACGTGCTCGACCTGGATCTCGCGCTTGTCCCAGATCTTCATGCTGTGCTGGTTCAGGTTGTAGGCGTTGATGTAAAACTCCGGCTTCATCGTCGAGATGGCCGGGAAGTCGATCGTGCCTTCCAGGAACGGCGCGTGGGCGCACAAACCGAGGCTTTTCGAAGACAGGTTAGACGGCGACATCGTCGACATCATCAGCTGGGTCCAGTCGGCCCATGGCACCGAACCGCCCATCACCTTTGGCAGCCCCGGGAACACCGGGTTGCCGCCCTGGGGCGAGAACACGCCGCGGAAGGCATCGGCTTCCTTGCCCGGCTTATGGAAAAGCTTGTAATTGACCGGCATCATTTTGTAGATGGTGTCGGCCACGCCGGTGTCGGCCCAGCGCTTGAGCGCCTCGCGTGGCGAGCCTTCCAGAGGCGCCGTGTAGAGCAGCCCCATCAGCACGCCCGCGCCCGAGGCGGAAATCACGTCGAACTCGACCTCCTGGTCGAGGAATGCAGCCAGCGCACCCGCTATCAATGGTGAATTTGGCGCACCACCACCCAGTACCAAACCCATCTTTTTGGTTGCATTTGCCTGACCCATATAACCCCCGTTTAGTGACACAATTTGCCGTTTTTTTGACTCGAATCAAGTCAAACATGAGACAAAATACCACAGGTAATTCCGTAGGGCAATAAAATTGTGCGGTGCAATATGGAAGTGACAGCCTTAAGCGAACTCAACAGTAAGCTGGAAGATCGCGTTGGAAGAGGGGTAAATCGAGTTATTTCAGGCGAACAGCACGGGCAACTCTTGCGCCCGTTTGCGCAGCAGGTTCTTCGCTTCGTCATACTCGGGGTAAATACGGCCGACAGTGTTCCAGAAGTCGGCGCTGTGGTTCATTTCCAGCGTGTGCGCCAGTTCGTGGGCGACCACGTAGTCGATCAGCGGCAGCGAGAAATGGATCAGTTTCCAGTTCAGGCGGATCTTGCGGTCGACCGTGCACGAGCCCCAGCGCGTGCCGGCCGACGACAGGCCGAACGAGTGGTAGCTGACGCCCAGACGCCCCGCGTACAGGTCCAGGCGCTGCTCGAACAGCACCTTGGCCTCCTGCTGGTACCATGATTTGACGCGCTCCTTGAGCAGCGTTTCGGTGGCCCCGGGCACCAGCACCATCGACAGCTCGCGCGTCGCCGGGTTGTAGCTGGTGCGATTGCGCCCGCCCACCAGCAGGCGCAAGGTGATGTCCGCGCCCAGATACGGAATCTGCGCGCCGTCGATCCATTCCACCGGCGGCTTTTGCAGCCGCGCGGCGCGCCGTTCGCGCCGCTCTTTGAGTTTGCTCAGTATCCAGTGCTGTTTGGTGCGGATGGCGTTGTCGATTTCGGCGATGCTGATGCGCTTGGGCGCGGTCACGCGCAGGCCGTCGTCGTCGATCATGAAGCCGATCGAGCGGCGCGTCGAGCGGCGCAGTTCATATTCGAGGATGAATTCACCGACCATCAACTGGCGCTTGGCCGTCGGCGGCTGGTCGGACGGTGGTGGCGCGACGCGCGGCTTGACCGGGACCGCCGTGGCCGGAGGGGCAACAACCGGCGCTACCGGTGGTGCGATATACGGGGAAATCGGAGGAGGCTTGCTGGAGGAGGGAGGAACCGACCAAACCGGCGATGTGTAAACCGGCTTGGTGGAGGAAAGTTGACCCTGGCCCTGCGCCTGCGCCTCCCGTGCGAACAGGTCGAGTTGGCTGGCGTCGTCTTGCGGCGACGCCGGCTTCACCAGCGTGGCCAGGTCGTCTAGCCAGCGTTGTAGGCGTGGGGCGAAATGACGCGCATTTCTGATTCTATCCAAGTTTCCACCTGTTGCATCATGCCGTCGGGAGTTTGTCCTTCCGGCGAAATTGGCTTACCTATCGATACTGTAACAAGGCCGGGCCGTTTGATGAAAGAGTTTTTTGGCCAGCACTCGCCGGAGTTGTGGGCGATCGGCACCACCACGGCACCGGTCTCGATGGCGAGGCGCGTGCCGCCGCTTTTGTACTTGCCGGCCTGGCCGACGGGAATCCGCGTCCCCTCGGGGAACATGATAATCCATTGGCCGTCGGCGAGCCGGCGCTTGCCGTGGCGGACCACGTGCTTGAACGCGTTCTTTCCCTGTTTGCGGTCGATCGGGATCATGCGCAGCAGCGCCATCGCCCAGCCGAAGAACGGAATGTAGAGGATTTCCTTCTTGAACACGAACACCAGGGGACGCGGCAGGTTAGGCAGCAGGAAGATGGTTTCCCACGCCGACTGGTGCTTCGACAGCACCACCGCCGGCGCGTCCGGGAAATTCTCGGCGCCCTTGATCTGGTAGCGGATGCCGCAGATAACCTTGGCGCACCAGACGATGAACACGTTCCAGCGGGCGGTGACCCAGAAGCGTTTGTTATACGGCAGCGGCGCGGCCAGGAAGCACACCAGCGCCCAGACCACGGTCGATATCACCATGATGATGGTGAAAATCAGGGAACGCAAAAACAATACGGGATGACCCAATGCAGACTCCAAATACTTGTTAGCTAACGACGTGCGGCGCCGGCGGCACGCTGGTTTTGAGCAGGTGGACCACCATCGCCGCCAAGTCGGGGAACACCAGGGTGCCGGGAGGCAGGCCGCCGGTTTCCCGGGTTTTCTCGCCCTTGCCGGTCAGGACCAGGTAGGGCACGCAGCCGGTGACATAGCCGGCCTGCAGGTCGCGCAGCGAGTCTCCCACCACCGGCACGCCCTTGAGACTGACCTTGTAGCGCTGCGAGATCTCGTTGAACATGCCCGGCTTCGGCTTGCGGCAATCGCAGTTGTCGGCCGCCGCGTGGGGGCAGAAGAACACGGCGTCGATATCGGCGCCGACCTGCTGCGCCAGATGGTGCATCTTGGCGTGGATGGCGTTGAGGATCGTCATGTCGAAGAACTCGCGCGCGATGCCTGATTGGTTCGACGCGATCACCACGCGATAGCCGGCCTGGTTCAGGCGGGCGATCGCTTCGAGCGAGCCGGGGATGGGGATCCATTCGGCCGGCGACTTGATGAAGTCGGGCGAATCATGGTTGATCACGCCGTCGCGATCGAGAATGATCAGCTTAAAGGACGGCGCGCCCATTTAAGCCGCCAGCTTCGAAATGTCGGCCACGCGGTTCATCATGCCATGCAGCGATGACAGCAGTGCCAGACGGTTGTTGCGCAGGGCGACGTCTTCGGCCATGACCATGACGTCGTTGAAGAAGGCGTCGACTTCGTCGCGCAGCTGCGCCAGCGTCTTGAGCGCGTCGGCGAAATCGCCCCGGATGAAGGCGGCGTCGATGTCAGGCTGCACGCGCGCGACGGCGGCGGCCAGGTTCTTCTCGGCCTCGTCCCGCAGCAGCGCCGGGTCGACGGCGCTGGTGCCGGCGGCGGTCAGCGCTTCCTCGTTCTTCTTCAGGATGTTGGTGATGCGCTTGTTGGCGGCGGCCAGCGAGGCCGCTTCCGGCAGCGCGGCGAAGGCCTTGACGGCTTCGAGGCGCTGCACGATGTCGTCCAGGCGGTCCGGGTTCTGGGCCACCACCGCTTCGATCTCGTTCGGCGAGAAGCCGCGCTCGCGCAGGATGCCGCGCAGGCGGTCGAGCATGAAGGCGGTGACTTCGAGGACCGGGTCCTTGAAGCCGGCGATGCCGGTGAACTGCTGCGCGGCCGAATCGAGCAGGCCGCGGATCGACAGCATCAGGCGTTTTTCGATCAGCATGCGCAGCACGCCCAGCGCGTGGCGGCGCAGCGCGAACGGGTCCTTGTCGCCGGTGGGCTGCAGGCCGATCGACCAGATGCCGACCAAGGTCTCGAGCTTGTCGGCCAGCGCCACGGCGGTGCCGGTGACGGTCGACGGCAGCGCGTCGCCGGCGAAGCGCGGCTGGTAGTGCTCGGAGGCGGCCAGCGCCACGTCTTCCGGTTCGCCATCGTTGCGGGCGTAGTAGGTGCCCATGATGCCTTGCAGCTCGGGGAACTCGCCGACCATGTCGGTCAGCAGGTCGGCCTTGGACAGCTTGGCGGCGCGGGTGGCCAGCGCGGAGTCGCCGCCAACCTGGGTGGCGATGAAGCCGGCCAGCGCGCTGACACGCTCGCTGCGCTCGGCCTGGGTGCCCAGCTTGTTGTGGTAGACGACGTTCTTGAGCAGCGGCAGGCGCGATTCCAGCGTCTTCTTCTTGTCCTGCTCGAAGAAGAACTTGGCGTCCGACAGGCGCGGACGCACCACGCGCTCGTTGCCGCCGATGATGGCGGCCGGCGTGTCGGTGGCGATGTTGGAGACGATCAGGAAGCGCGAACGCAGCTTGCCGTCGGCGTCCGTCAGCGCGAAGTACTTCTGGTTGGTCTGCATGGTCAGGATCAGGCATTCCTGCGGCACGGCCAGGAATTCTTCCTCGAAGTGGCACTCGTAGACCACCGGCCATTCGACCAGCGCGGTCACTTCGTCGAGCAGCGCTTCGGGCATCAGCACCTGGTCGGCGCCGGCCTTGGCCAGCAGTTCGGCGCGGATCTGTTCCTTGCGCTGTTCGACGCTGGCCAGCACCTTGCCTTGGGATTTCAGCGTCTCGGCGTAGCTGTCGGCGTCGGCGACGGTCACGGCGCGCTGGCCCGGCGCGGTCAGGAAGCGGTGGCCTTCGGTGACGTTCGACGCGGCCAGTCCCAGCAGGGTCAGTGGCAGCACGGTCGAACCGTGCAGCGCGATCAGGCTGTGGGCCGGACGCACGAATTGCACGGTGGCGCCGTCCGGACGCTGATAGCTCATCACTTTAGGGATGGGCAGCTTGGCGACCGATTCCTCCAGCGACGCCTGCAGGCCCGATCGCAGCGCGCTGCCGGCCGCCGTGTAGGTGTAAAAGAAGCTCTCCGCCTTGCCGTCCTGCGCGCGTTCCAGGTCGGCCACGGTCAGGTTGGGGAAGCCCAGCGCGGCCAGTTTCTTGGCCAGCGGCGCGGTGCCGTTGCCGGATGCGTCCAGCGCGACCGACACCGGCAGCACTTTTTCGCGGATCGATTTGTCCGGCGAGGTGGCGCGCACTTTGGTGATGGAGACGGCCAGGCGGCGCGGCGAGGCGAACGAGGTGGCGACGCTGTCGGCTTCGAGGAAGTCGCGCGCCTTCAGGCCGTTGACGATGCCGGCGGCGAAGGCCGCGCCCAGTTTGGCGAGCGCCTTCGGCGGCAGTTCTTCGGTCAGCAGTTCGATGAGGAGGGTCTGGGTCATATTATTTAAACGGTTTGTTCAGCGGCAGCGGCGGTCGTCGCCAAGGCGATGGCCATCGGGAAGCCCAGGCGCTCGCGCGAATCGTAGTAGGCCTGCGCCACGAGGCGCGACAGGGCGCGCACGCGGCCGATGTAGGCGGCGCGTTCGGTCACCGAGATGGCGCCGCGCGCGTCCAGCAGGTTGAAGCTGTGCGAAGCTTTCATGATCTGCTCATAGGCCGGCAATGTCAGTTGGGCCTCGATCAGGCGCTTGGCTTCCGATTCGTGGTTGTTGAATTGGGCGAACAGCAGTTCGGCGTTCGAGTGTTCGAAGTTGTAGGCCGATTGTTCGACCTCGTTCTGATGGAATACGTCGCCGTACTTCAGCGTCTTCGTTACACCGTTCTCTTCCCACGTGGTCCACACCAGGTCGTACATGTTTTCCACGCCCTGCAAGTACATCGCCAGACGTTCGATACCATAGGTGATCTCGCCCAGCACCGGCTTGCAATCGAGGCCGCCGACCTGCTGGAAGTAGGTGAACTGCGTCACCTCCATCCCGTTCAGCCACACTTCCCAGCCGAGGCCCCAGGCGCCCAGCGTCGGCGATTCCCAGTCGTCTTCGACGAAGCGCACGTCATTCTGTTTCAGGTCCAGGCCCAGCGCCTCCAGCGAACCCAGATACAGGTCCAGGATGTTTTCCGGCGCCGGCTTCATCACCACCTGGTACTGGTAGTAGTGCTGCCCGCGGTTCGGGTTCTCGCCATAGCGGCCGTCCTTCGGGCGGCGCGACGGCTGCACGTAGGCCGCGCGCCATGGCTCCGGCCCGATGGCGCGCAGGAAGGTCCCGGTGTGGAAGGTGCCGGCGCCGACTTCCATGTCGTAGGGCTGGAGCAGGGCGCAGCCTTGCTTGTCCCAATAGGTTTGCAAGGTCAGAATGATTTGTTGAAATGTCAGCATCTTGTGTGGTCGATGGCACGCCTCGCGGGGCGAGGGGCGTGCGGTTGCGGTTATGCTAAAGGGGCAATTTTAGCGGGTTTTGCCGGCAGACTGTGGAGATTAAGCGGCTTTGGCCTGGTTTTTTGCGCGCCGCGCCCAAATCCAGGCGCCGCCCAATGCCAGCGCCGCCAGCAGCAGGAACAGCTTGTTCCCCCAGATGATGAAGGGGGTGCTGCCGGCCATGCCCTGGACATTGGCGGCCAGGGTGCCGAAGGTGTTGACCTTCAACTGGTGCCGGATCACGCCGTGGCCGTCGATGATGGCGGTGGCGCCGGTGTTGGTCGCCCGCAGCATCGGCCGGCCCGTCTCCAGCGTGCGCATTTGCGAGATCTGCAAATGCTGCGGAATGGCGATGGTGTCGCCGAACCAGGCCAGATTCGAGACGTTGAGCAGCATCGTGGCCGGCTTCTGGCCCTGCGCCGGGTGGTTCAGTTGCGCCGCGATCTCTTCGCCGAACAAGTCCTCGTAGCAGATGTTGGGCAGCACGCGCTGGTCCTTGATCGGGAAGGCCGGCTGGATATCGGCGCCGCTGGTCTGGTCGCCGAGCGGGATCGACATCAGGTTGACGAACCAGCGGAAGCCGAGCGGAATGAACTCGCCGAACGGCACCAGGTGGTGCTTGTCGTAGCGGTAGTAGCCGCTGCCCTGGCGCGGCGTCAGGCCGATCACGCTGTTGAAATAGGCGGTCTGGCTGTCGGCCATCGGTATGCCGAGTATCAGGTTGCTGTTGGTCTTGGTCAGGAACTGGGCGATGCCCGGCAGGTAGTCCGGCGGCAGCTGCTGCGGCAGCATGACGATGGCCGTCTCCGGCGTGGCGATCAAGTCGGCCGGCGCGGCGGTGATGGCGTCGTGGTACAGCTTCATGGTCTCGATGACGCGGGCGCCGTCGAATTTTTCGCTTTGCGGGATGTTCCCCTGCAGCAGGCGCACCGAAATCGGTTTGCCTTCCGGGTAGGTCCACTGCAGGTAGGTCAGCCCCACGCCGACGGCGCCGATGGCGACGATCAGCACCGCCGCCTTGATGCGGGTGCGGTGCAGCAGCAAGAGCAGGGCGCCGGCGATGATCGCGGCCAGCCATCCGAGGCCGTAGACGCCGATGACCGGCGCGTAGCCGGCCAGCGGACTGTGATTGTGGGCGTAGCCGGACGACATCCACGGGAAGCCGGTGAACAGCCAGGCGCGCACCCATTCGAACAGCGCCCACATGGCCGGCAGCACCAGCAGGTTGGCGGCCGGCAGCGGCAGCGACCAGCGCTTGCGCAGCCAGGCCGCGCCGCCCATCGCCAGGGCGACGTAGAAGCCCATGCCCCAGGCCAGCAGCAGCACGGCGGCGACGGCGATCGGCGCGGCCATGGCGCCGAAGTCGTGCAGCGACACGTACAGCCAGTGGGTGCCGGCGGCGGTCCAGCCGAAGCCGAAGGCCCAGCCGATCAGGCCCGCGCTTTTGACGTCCGAACTGCGCAGCACTTGATAGAAGAGGGTCGCCAGGCCGAGGATCTCGAGCGGCCACCAGCCGAACGGCGCGAAGGCGAACACGCACATCGCGCCGGCCAGCATGGTGATGACCATCCGACCTTTGGTGCTGCGTTGCGGCTTTGGCGGATCGTTCGGATTGGCGCGGCGAAAGCGCATTATTGCGTGTCGCCGGCGTCGGGGGCGGCCGGCAGTTTTTCCACCAGCAGCACGTGGATCTGGCGGGCGTCTGCGCGCAAGACCTCAAAGCGCATGCCCTGGTAGTCGAAGATGTCGCCCTTGTGCGGCATGCGCGCCAGGTGCTTGGCGACCAGGCCGCCGATGGTGTCGACGTCGTCGTCCGGCAGCGAGGTGTCGAGCTCCTCGTTGAACTGTTCGATCTCGGTCAGCGCCTTGATGCGCCAGCGCGGCCCGTGCACGCCTTCCTTGATCGAGAGGATGTTGTCCTCTTCCTCGTCGAAGTCGTATTCGTCCTCGATGTCGCCGACGATCTGCTCCAGCACGTCCTCGATGGTGATCAGGCCGGCCACGCCGCTGTACTCGTCGACCACGATCGCCATGTGATTGTGGTTGGCGCGGAAGTCGCGCAGCAGCACGTTCAGGCGTTTGGACTCGGGGATGAAGATGGCCGGGCGCAGCATGTCGCGCACGTCGAAAGACTCTTCGGCGTAGTAGCGCAGCAGGTCCTTGGCCAGCAGGATGCCGATCACCTTGTCGCGCTCGCCCTCGATGGCGGGGAAGCGCGAGTGGGCGGTCGCCAGCACCTGCGGCATCCATTCCTCGATCGGCTTGGAGATGTCGATGACATCCATCTGCGAGCGCGGAATCATGATGTCGCGGGCGGACAAGTCGGAGACCTGGAACACGCCTTCGATCATCGACAGGGCGTCGGCGTCGATCAGGTTGCGTTCGTGGGCGTCGTGCAGAACTTCGAGCAGTTCCGCGCGGTTCTCTGGCTCGGGGGAAATCAGTGCGGTCAGGCGTTCAAACAGTGACCGATGGGGTTTGGCGTCAGTCTTGACGCCACTAGAGTGCTCTTGCATAGTAGGCGTGAGCCATTGTTTTGAAGGGGTATAGGATACACCAAAAGGTCGGGCAGGGCCGTTTTTGTCAAAAAACCATGCGTTTTAACCGACGATGTGTGCGCGAAGTTGTCCAAGGATCACGTAGGGCGGATTAGGCGGAACGCCGTAATCGGCCATCTACGAGCCGTCGGCGGCATACGGGTCCGCGTAACCTAGCTCCGCCAGCAACTCCGTTTCGATGCCTTCCATCTCGGCCGCCTCCTCGTCGTCCTCGTGGTCGTAACCCTGCGCGTGCAGCACGCCGTGCACGATCAGGTGGGCGGTATGCTCCTCCACCGACTTCTTCTGCTCGGCCGCCTCCTTCTCCAGCACGTCGGTGCACAGGATGATGTCGGCCCGCGTCGGCGCGTCCTCGTCGAGCTCTTCGCCTTCGTTGTAGGCGAACGTCAGCACGTTGGTGGCGTAGTCCTTGCCCCGGTATTGCTTGTTGAGCTCGCGACCCTCGTCGGCGTCGACGAAGCGGATGGTCAGCTCGGCCGGCGCGAACAGCGCCGCCTGTATCCACTTGCGGATGGCCGGACGGGTGATGACTTCTTTCAGGCGGGCGTCGGGATACTGCACCGACAAGGTCAATTTATTTTTTACGGACATTTTTCAGGGCGGTGGCTTTGAGGAGGGGAGCGATCTCGGCTTCGTGGTTGTGGGCCGTTTCGTAGGCGTCGACGATGCGCGCCACCAGCGGATGGCGCACCACGTCCTCGCTGTTGAAGTGGCTGAAGGCGATGCCGCGCACGTCCTTCAACACCTGGACGGCGTCGACCAGGCCGCTTTTCTGGCTCTTGTGCAAGTCCACCTGCGTGACGTCGCCGGTGATGACGGCCTTGCTGCCGAACCCTATGCGCGTCAGGAACATTTTCATTTGCTCGACAGTGGTGTTCTGCGCCTCGTCGAGGATCACGAAGGCGTGGTTCAGGGTGCGTCCGCGCATGTAGGCCAGCGGCGCGATCTCGATGACTTGCTTCTCGAACATTTTCTGCGTGCGGTCGAAACCCAGCAGATCGTACAGCGCGTCGTAGAGAGGGCGCAGATACGGATCGACCTTTTGCGCCAGGTCGCCCGGCAGGAAGCCGAGGCGTTCGCCCGCCTCGACGGCGGGACGGGTCAGGATGATGCGCTTGACGGCGTCGCGCTCGAGCGCGTCGACCGCGCAGGCCACGGCCAGATAGGTTTTACCCGTGCCGGCCGGGCCGACGCCGAAGCTGATGTCGTGTTCGAGAATGTTGCGCAGGTAACGGATCTGGTGCGGCGTGCGGCCGCGCAGGTCGGCGCGGCGCGTCTTCAGCACCGGGCTGTTGATGTCCGGCTCGACAAACGGCGCCTCGGCCACGGCGTGCGGCTTGCTGTCGCCGCCCGCGCCGGGGGAACCGGTGACTGCGGCGGCGCTGGCCGCGGCGGCCAGGCCGGCGCGCTGTTCCACCAACGCAAGTTGCACTTCTTCAATTGGTACGACTTTGTTGGCGACCGCGTAGAACTGTTCGAGGATCTGCACCGCGCGTTCGGCATTGTGGCCGCTGACGATGAATTTCTCGCCGCGACGGAAAATGGTGACGTCCAGCGCCGCGGAGATCTGCCGCAGGTTTTCGTCGAGGGGACCGCACAAATGGGCCAGGCGCGAGTTGTCGAGCGGCTCTGGAACAAAGTAATGCGGCTGAACGGGTGTTTTGGTTTTCAATGGAATGCTTTTAAGAGATGAGGCGGGATGGGGCGCACTGCTGCGCACAGGCGCTAGTTTAGCGTAATTTACCGGCGCAAACCGACCCCGCGCCGCATTTTGACGCGGGGTGCCGGGACCACGCCGGACCCGGCCGGTGACACCCCCGGGACACCGGATGTTGCCCTGGCTGTGACACAGTTGCCGAGGAGTAGCAAGCCGGCCGCCACTCTGCATGAACTTGCTTCATGTAACAATTTCCTACAAGTTCTTGCGTGCGACACCCTCCGGCCCCATGTGATGAAATAGCATAGTTGCTAAGTTTTCTAGCCGGCGATTGATGTCGAACAATCTTCACGCACCGAGCGCCGGCTGGAGCAGTCCCTTTAAGCATAGAATTCTCTTGCACGAAAGGCAATTCAGGCAGATCGGGGTGACGGATGAATTTAGCCACTCTGTTAGCTGCTTATCAACGGCGCAGTTAATTGAATAATTCTAAGTTGTCCTTAAGTTCCGACCAGCACTATCTCTTCACCCAACCAACGAGGAAAATCATGGCACACCACGCTCTTGCTTCCCAAGAAAGCTACAACCCCAACCATCTGCTCGACATCCTGCTGGGCAAGATGCAACTGAAAAACGACGCCGCGCTGTCGCGCTTGCTGGAAGTGGCTCCGCCAGTGATCAGCAAGATCCGTCACCACCGTCTGCCGGTCGGCGCCTCGCTGCTGATCCGCATGCACGAGGTGACCGGCATGAGCATCCGCGACCTGCGCGATCTGATGGGCGACCGCCGCACCAAATACCGCCTGTCCGACGCCCAGGGCCGTCCAAAGCCTGAAGAGCGTCCAGAAAAGGCCGAGGCCGGAAACTACGCGCGTCATTAATGCGCCCGCAGCTTCCGCACCTGCCGCGCCGTGGATGACGTTACGTCCAACCCGGCCGGCAGGTGGCGCTTGTTTGTTTTTCGTGCGTCCAGTGCAGTAGGCAGTCCGTCAGCGTAGTCTGTTAGCTCAGCAGCACCATCGAAATTTCTTCATACTGCAGCTCGGTTTCACGGAACAGCTGCAGATAGATTTCCTCATCGAGGCCCAGCGCGGTCCACGCCACCGTGGACACGGGCGGGACCAGATCGTCCCGCACCTGCGCCAGATCGAGCGCGTGGACGATGGCGTCGGCCACATGAATGATGGCCGCCAGGAAGCCCGCGCCCGGCGCTTCCGGATCGTGGTGGCCACCGATGGCCAGCCGCATCGTGTCGGAAAAATTCCAGTGTTCGGCCAGCGCCATGCCGGCGTCGACGTGATCGACGCCCAGCACCTTGCGTTCGGCCTCCAGCAAATAACAGTCGTGCTCCTCGCGGTAGGCCAGCGTGATCGCATATTGATTCGGGAAGCAGGACACCAGCACCAGCCTGCCTATATCGTGCAGCAACCCGGCCGTGAAGGCGTAATCCTGGTTGAAGCGCATCTGCCGTGCCAGCACCTTGGCGCACGCGGCGGTGGCGATCGAGTGGCGCCAGAACGCCTTGTGGTCGAAGCCGGGGCAATGGCCCTCGGCGAAGCAGCCGGTGATGGCCGCCGCCGTGATCAGGTTGCGCGTGGTCTGGAAACCCAGGTAGGTGATCGCCTGCTGGATGGTGGTGACCTTGACCTGCAGCCCGTACAGCGATGAATTGGCCAAGCGCAACGTCTTGGCGGTCAGCGCCTGGTCGTGCGACACCTTCCTGGCCAGCACGGAGATGTCGACATCGTCCTGGTCTATGCTGTTGAGCAATTCCATCACCACCGCCGGCAGCGAGGGCAGGTCGTCGAGGTTGCGCACCACGTCGTCGTAGCTGAGGGTGTTACTCATGTCCGGGGTGCTCCCCGGCTGGCTGCCGCTCCGGCTTGCCCAGCCGGAAATCGGTGACGAAATGGCGCAGCAGCGCCGTGGCCCAGTCGTTGTCGCTGTCGGCGTCGTTTTTGCGGAACAAATGGTCGATGCGCGCCTGGTGGCGGGTCAGCGCGGCCTGCGCCACCTCCGGCGCCATGTCCTCGCGCACGATGGGCAGCACGGCGATGCCGTGGCGCGGCATCGACGCCAGCATGGCCTCGGTCAGCACGGTGCCCTGCGGCAGCAGCACATGGCCCTGGACGTCGAGCAGCACGTCGGACAGGACCATGCCCGGCCGCACCTCGGCCATCGCCAGTTGATGATAATTGCCCGTCATGATGCCTCCGGTAATGTCGGGTTGTTCGCCGGCGCCCGGGCCGGCCCACATGTTGCACGATATTACCATCGCGCGCGGGCGAAGTCTGCCGGCCGCGGCCGCCGTTAACCGGCGCCGGCCCCACGATGCCCCCCGGGGGTGCCTTATTCTTGCCAAGATGCAGCCCATACCGTACATTGGGACGTTGCCGTCAAATACGTGCTCGGGGAGGTTGTTCGATGTCTGGTATTCAAGGCCGTTTGACGCTGCTCTTCGTGGTCATCGTGACCCTGGTGCTGGGCATTTCCGGCACCTACGCGCAATACAGCCTCGGGCACGAACTCGAAGTGAGCAGCCAGCGCCTGCGCCAGGGCGTGCTGACCCGCTTGCAAACCAGCCTGCCGTCGGCGTTGTGGGATCTCGACAAGGCCAAGGTCGACAACATCGTCGCCGCCGAGATGATGCCGCCCGAACTGGTGTCGATCCGCGTCTACGACACCTCGGTCGGCCTGTTTTCCGGCCGCCTGCGCCACGAGGACGGCAAAATCAGCTCGATCGAGAACGACGCCGCCGTCGCCGGAACGCCGGTGGTGGCCGACCTGGCCTACCGCGACTCCGGCGCCGCCGGGGCCGCGCTCAAGCCGGTCATCGTCGGGCGCGTGGTGGTCAACTTCAGCCGCGCCCAGATCGACGCCACCCTGGCCGCCGAGGTGCGCCGCAAGGTGATCGAAGTGCTGCTGCTCGACCTGATCCTGGTGGCGGCGCTGGCCTTGTCGCTGCGCATCGTGTTCGACCCGCTCAAGCGCCTGCGCGACGGCCTGTTCGACCTGGCCACGCGCGGCAGCGACGAAGTCGAGGAGCTGGCCGACAGCCGCCACGACGAACTCGGCGAGGTCATCCGCGGCTTCAACGCCATCCAGCGCAAGGTCAAATCGAACATCCAGCGCATCCGCGAGGCCGAGGACGAGGCCCGCAAGTCGGCCCAGGCCACCGCCAAGGCCATGGCCGACCTGCGCCGCACGCAGGAATCGCTGCTGCAGGCCGAGCGCCTGGCCTCGCTCGGCGGCCTGGTGGCCGGCGTCGCCCACGAGATCAACACGCCGGTCGGCATCGCCCTGACCAGCGCCTCGGTGCTGATGGAGGCGACCGAGAAGGTGCAACTGGCCGTCGAGGGCGGCAACATCAAGAAATCCGACATCATGCGCTACCTGGAGACGGCGGCCGAGAGCACGCGCCTGATCATGAACAACGCCTACCGCGCCGCCCACCTGATCCACAGTTTCAAGCAGATCGCCGTCGACCAGGTCAGCGAGGCGCGCCGCCGCTTCGAATTGCGCGATTACATAAACGAGGTGGTGTCCAGCCTCCAGCCCAAGCTGAAGAAGACGCGTATCGCGGTCGGCATCGATTGCCCGCCCGATATCATGCTCGACAGCTATCCGGGCGCGCTGGCGCAGGTGATCACGAACTTGACGCTCAATTGCGTCGACCACGCGTTCGAGCCCGACGACGAGGGCCGCATCACCATCGACGTGGTGCGCCAGGGCGACTGGATCGAGATGCGGGTGAGCGACAACGGCAAGGGCATCGCGCCGGAAATGCTGGACAAGGTGTTCGATCCGTTCGTGACCACGCGGCGCGGGCAGGGCGGCACCGGGCTCGGGCTGAACATCGTGTTCAACCTGATGGCCAAACAATTCGGCGGCACGGTCACGGTCGCCAGCGTGCTGGGCCACGGCGCCAGCTTCACGCTGCGCATGCCGTGCGTGACGCCGGTCGACGACATCAGCGGCCAGGCCGAAACCCGCCTGCCCGCCTAGAAAGGAGCAAGCGATGAACAGGATCACAGGGGAATTCAGCGTCAGGATGCGGCCGGAATCGACGTCGGAGGTGGCGGCCGGCACCGGCGTGGGCCGCATGTCGCTCGACAAGCAATACCACGGCGCGCTGGCGGCCACCGGCAAGGGCGAGATGCTGGCCTATATGGACAGCGCGCTGGGCTCGGGCGTGTACGTGGCGATTGAACGGGTCGAGGGCAGCCTCGACGGCAAACGCGGCGACTTTCTGCTGCACCATCGCGGCATCATGGAGCGCGGCGCGCCCAGCCTGGCGGTGGCGGTGGTGCCCGATTCGGGCCGGGACGAGCTCGAAGGGCTCAGCGGCACCTTGAACATCCGCATCGAAGGCGGCAAGCACTACTACGATTTCGACTACACACTGGCGCACGCCGCATCACGCGGCGCTAACGCTTGAGAATGCCGTTCACGCCGCGCCGACCGGGATCAGCATGAATAAGGACGCCATCAAAGGTTTGCTGATCGTGCTGGCCGTCGCGCTGGCGCTGGCGCTGGGCGCGGTGATGCTCACCGACGACGGCTGGCGCAAGCTCGGCTGCGCGTTCCGCGCCGTCGCCCAGGGCGTCGCCATCAGCAATATACGGTCGCTTTGTTACTAAAGAGCAAAAAAAATCCCGCGCCGGGCGGGATTTTTGTCGTGCCGCGGATGGGCGACGCCTAGTTCTCGAACTTGTCCGACGGCTTGCGGCGGCGCGAGGAGAAACCCAGCAGCGCCAAACCCAGCGCCATCATGGCGAAGGTTTGCGGTTCCGGCACCGCCGACGCGGCGGCGTCGACCTGCTGCGCCGGATTGGTTTTGGGCAGCGCGGCGAGATCGACACTGTCGTCGTCCCTGGCCGCCGCGTCGTCGGCGCCCAGGCACGAGGAGGCCGCGTTCGGCACGCATTTTTCAGCGTCGATTGTTGCAGTTGCGATAGGCGCCGCCGGGGCGGCGTCGACCTTCGCGTGCGCCGCGCCGGTCAGGCTCAGCGCGAATAGCAGGGATGTTAAAAGCGGTGTTATTTTCATAATTTACTCCTATGGCAATACTGCGGGGGCGGGGTCTTAACAGCAATTTAATGCAGACACCTTAGACTCGCTGCCGCAATGCGTTGGACATTTATTGCACAAAGACTATTAAACCACAATTCATAACAAATTGCCATCTGTGTTTATGTCAAAGAAATTTAATATTGCGCTGCAACAACAGGCGGACTCGTCCGGCTTGCGCCGCGCGTTTCTTGCGAACTCAGACGTAAGGAGCGGAATGATATCCACATATAACAAGAGGTGGCGGACAATTGGATTTACGGCAATATTGACAGGGACGCTGGCAGTCGCCGGTTGCGCCGGCGGCGGCGCGCGTCCCGGCCCGATGCCGGCGGCCGGCGAGGCCGCCGCCGTCCCCGCCGGCCCGAACCCGCAGGTGTTATTGCTGGGCGAGGTGCACGACAACGCCCAGGGGCACCGGCTGCGCTACGACCTGCTGCGCCAGCGGGTGGAGGGCGGGTGGCGGCCGGCCATCGTCATGGAACAATTCGACCGCGAAGACCAGGATCTGCTGAACAAGGCGCAAAAAGGCTGCCTCGACGCGCAATGCGTGATCCGCGTCGTCAACGGCGCCCGCTGGGACTGGCAACTGTATTACCCGGTGATCCAGCTGGCGCTGACCTACCACCTGCCGCTGGTGGCCGGCAACCTGTCGCGCGCCGACGCCTCGCGCGTGGTGCGCGACGGCGTCACCGCCACGTTCGATCCGCAAAGCGTCAAGGACTACCGTTTGGACCAGCCGCTGCCGGCCGACGTGCGCGCCGCCCAGCAAAAGGAGATCGCCATCGGCCACTGTAATATGACGCCGGACATGATGATCGAGGGCATGGTCAACGCCCAGGTCGCCCGCGACATCTGGATGGCCAAGATCGTGCGCGACCAGCGGCCGCGCGACGTGGTGCTGATCGCCGGCAACGGCCACGTCCGCAAGGACATCGGTGTCGCGCGCTGGCTCAACCGGATTGAGCCTATACTGACGGTGCGCAGCGAGGGCTTTGTGGAGGGCGGCGGCGATGCCGGCCTGTACGACGTGGTCCACAAGCTCAAACCGCAACAGCGCACCGACCCATGTGCCAAGTTCAAGACCAAATGAAAACTGTTTAAATGAAAACTGTTTACCTCGCCGACGCGCCCCTGCGCGCCGAGATCGACGCCATGCCCGGCGCCACCGTGTTGGAGTTCGGCGCCAACTGGTGCGGCCATTGCATGGCCGCCCAGCCGCCGCTGCAACAGGCGCTGGCCGGCCACGCCGCCGTCAACCATTACAAGGTCGAGGACGGCCCGGGCCGTCCGCTGGGCCGCTCCTACAAGGTCAAGCTGTGGCCGACCCTGATCTTCCTGCGCGACGGCCGGGAAGTGGCGCGCGTTGTGCGTCCGCTCAAGGCCGACGAGATCGCCGCCGCACTGTCGCAAATCGATCACTGACCTATTACCGTAAGCAATCATATCTGCTTGGCAAGCTGCGGACCGGGTGTGTATGATGAGGCGCACCACCCATCCGCAGGAGCCTCACGCATGAGCAAGTCTCAACCGGGATCGTCCAAGACCAACAAGCCGTCCACGGTGCTGTTTGCCAGCTTGATCGGCACCACCATCGAATTCTTCGATTTCTATATCTACGCCACCGCCGCCGTGCTGGTGTTCCCCAAACTGTTCTTCCCCGCCAGCGATCCGGCCGCCGCCACCCTGCAGTCGCTGGCCACGTTCGCCATCGCCTTCTTCGCGCGTCCGGTCGGCTCGGCCGTGTTCGGCCACTTCGGCGACCGCATCGGCCGCAAGGCGACGCTGGTCGCGGCGCTGCTGATGATGGGCATCTCGACCGTGGTGATCGGCATGCTGCCGACCTACGCGCAGATCGGCACCCTGGCGCCGGCGTTGCTGGCGCTGTGCCGCTTCGGCCAGGGCCTGGGCCTGGGCGGCGAGTGGGGCGGCGCGGTGCTGCTGGCGACCGAGAACGCGCCTCCGGGCAAGCGCGCCTGGTACGGCATGTTCCCGCAACTGGGCGCGCCGATCGGCTTCTTCCTGTCGGGCGGCATTTTCCTGCTGCTGAGCGAAGTGCTGACCGATGCCGAATTCTTCAGCTACGGCTGGCGCATCCCGTTCCTGGCCAGCTCGCTGCTGGTGGTGGTCGGCCTGTACATCCGCCTGAAAATCCACGAGACGCCGGACTTCCAGAAGGTGCTCGACAAGAACGAGCGCGTCAAGGTGCCGGTCGTCACGGTGTTTCGCGACCATTCCCGCGTGCTGGTGCTGGGCACCCTGATCGCGCTGGCCACCTTCGTGCTGTTCTACCTGATGACGGTGTTCGCGCTCAGCTGGGGCACCACGGCGCTCAAATTCACCCGCAAGGATTTCCTGATCCAGCAATTGATCGCCGTGCTGTTCTTCGGCCTGACGATCCCGGTCGCCGCGCTGTGGGCCGACCGCTACGGCCGCCGCACGACGCTGATCTGGGTGTCGGCCGCGATCGCCGTGTTCGGCCTGGCGCTGGCGCCGCTGTTCGGCTCCGGCAGCCTGGTGCAGATCACCGTGTTCCTGTCGGTCGGCCTGGGACTGATGGGCATGACCTACGGCCCGCTGGGCACCATCCTGTCCGAGCTGTTCCCGCCGGAGGTGCGCTACACCGGCGCCTCGCTGACGTTCAACCTGGCCGGCATCCTCGGCGCCTCGCTGGCGCCGTACATCGCCACCTGGCTGGCGACCAACTACGGCCTGCAGTACGTCGGCTACTATTTGTCGGGCGCCGCGGTGATCAGCCTGGTGGCGCTGTTGCTGGTCAAGACCGGCGACGCGCGCGCCGCGCAGCCTGCCTGAGGTCATCCTACAACGCCGCCCCGGACGCTCGCGGGGCGGCGTCAATCAATCATCGTCGTGCGCGTTGCGGCCTCGGCCGGCGTATCTTTGTGCTTGCTTATCAAGTTTTATAGTTGTACGATGACATACGACTAAAGTGATCTCGTGGAGACCGAGAGATCATCACCAAAAACCAAAACATAAGTGATGCCATGAACCTGAGCGAGCCAGTAACTCCGCATGCGGTGGGCCACTCCGTCGGTAAATACCGATGGACCATCTGTGCACTGTTGTTTTTTGCCACCACCGTCAACTACCTGGACCGCCAGGTATTGAGCCTGCTGGCCCCCGACCTGTCCAAGGAATTCGGCTGGACCAACACCGACTACGCCAACATCGCCGCCGCCTTCCAGTTCGTCTACGCGGTCTCGATGCTGTTCGCCGGCCGCGTGGTCGACAAGATCGGCACCAAGGCCGCCTACGTGCTGGCCATCGTCATCTGGTCGCTCGGCGCCATCCTGCACGCGTTCTCGGTGCCGATGGGCGAGGGCGCGGCCG
The DNA here is from genome assembly GCA_963511605.1 of uncultured Duganella sp. Lineage (GTDB taxonomy): Bacteria > Pseudomonadota > Gammaproteobacteria > Burkholderiales > Burkholderiaceae_D > Rugamonas. The sequence continues at coordinate 129,661 of CAUPJZ010000004.1, forward strand.
TCATCGGCGCCGCCTTCGGCGTGGTGCTGGTGCCGTCGATCATCGGCTTCATGATCTCGCGCGCGGTGCTGGCGGTCGGCGAGGCCGGCAACTTCCCGGCCGCGATCAAGGCGACCGCCGAATACTTCCCCAAGAAGGAACGCTCGTTCGCCACCGGCATCTTCAACTCCGGCGCCAACGTCGGCGCCATCCTGGCGCCGATCACGGTGCCGCTCATCGCCGCCGTGTGGGGCTGGCAGTCGGCCTTCATCATCATCGGCGCGCTGGGCTTCCTGTGGATGGCGGTGTGGCTGTGGCTGTATGAAAAGCCGGAGCAGCAAAAGCGCCTGTCCAAGGCCGAGCTGGCCTACATCCGCAGCGATTCGGTGCAGCCGGTCGAGAAAACGGAAGAAGCGTCGGCCGCCGCCGCCAAAAAGGTATCGTGGTTCCAGCTGCTCAAATATCGCCAGACCTGGGCCTTCGCCTTCGGCAAATTCATGACCGACGGCGTCTGGTGGTTCTTCCTGTTCTGGCTGCCGACCTATCTGTCGGCGCAATACGGCATGAAGGGCGACGCCATCATCGTGCCGCTGGCCGTGTTGTACAGCATGACGATGATCGGCTCGATCGGCGGCGGCTGGTTCCCCAGCTACTTCATGTCGCGCGGTTACGCGCCGTACGACGGCCGCATGAAGGCCATGCTGGTGATCGCCTTCTTCCCGCTGGTGGTGCTGCTGGCGCAACCGCTGGGCGCGATCAGCTTCTGGGTGCCGGTGCTGCTGATCGGCGTGGGCGCCTCGGCGCACCAGGCCTGGTCGGCCAACATCTTCACCACCGTGTCGGACATGTTCCCGCAAAAATCGGTGGCCTCGGTGATCGGCATCGGCGGCATGGCCGGCGGCATCGGCGGCGTGGCGCTGACCAAGTTGGGCGGCTGGGTGTTCGATTACTACAAATCGGTCAACGACATCCGCACCGGCTACATGATCATGTTCGGTATCTGCGCGCTGGCCTACCTGGTGGCGTGGTGCGTGATGAAGGCGCTGGTGCCGCGCCACAAGGAAATCACCGACCTGTAAGCGGGCCGGGCTCGAGGTCGCAGCAACCCTTGGTCGACTGCGCCGGCTCCCCGCCGGCGCCGTTGACCGGCGGAGCGGGGGCGCGTGCTAATATCCCCGCTTTGGCGGCGCGCCAACCCCCACAGCCCGATCATGAAAAAAAATGTAGCAACCATACGCGACGTCGCGGCGGCGGCCGGCGTCTCGACGGCCACCGTCTCCAAGTTCGTCAACGGCGCGCAGCGCTTCTCGCCGGCGGTCGAGGCGACCATCAAGGAAGTCATCGCGCGGCTGGGCTACCGCTCCAATCCGCTGGCGCAATCGATGATCACCGGCCGCACCAAGAGCATCGGCCTGTCGGTGCTGGACGTCGGCAATCCCCATTTCACCAGCATCGTCAAGGGCGCCAACCGGGTCGCGCTGGCGCACGGCTACACCTTGCTGCTGGTCGACACCGAGGAAAATCCCGACCGCGAGCGGCCCCTGCTGGAGGCGCTGAGCCGGCGGGTGGACGGCCTGATCATCTTCTCGCGCATGCTCGAATCGGAAATGGACTGGGTCATGGACCTGGGCAAGCCGCTGGTGTATTTCGGCCGGCCGGCGCGGCTGAACCTGCCGTGGGTCGGCAGCGACGACCATCGCGGCGCCGGCATGCTGGTGCGGCACCTGGTCTCGCAGGGGCACAAGCGGATCGCCTACCTGCGCTTTCCGCGCTCGCGCCGCGACGAGGACCGGCTGGGCGCGATCCGCGAATGCCTGGCGGGCTACGGGCAGGAGTTGACGGTCTACGAAGGCAGCGCGCCGACGTCGGCGGAGGGCGAGCGCCTGTGTTCGGCCATCATGCTGGGGGAGCAGCATCCGGACGCGCTGATCTGCTACAACGACCTGATCGCGCTCGGCTTCATGAAGGCGGCGCAAACCTTGGGCTTCAACCTGCCGGCCGACATCTCGGTGGCCGGCTTCGACAACATCCAGTACGGCCAATACACGTCGCCGGCGCTGACGACGGTCGACCTGCAGAGCGAGCGCATGGGCGTCGCCGCGATGGAAAAGCTGATCGCCGCCATCGACGGCAAGCCGCCGTCGGACACCACGATGATCGAACCGCAGCTGGTGCTGCGCACCTCGATCGCCAAGCGCAACTAAATCTCGCTTTAGGCGATGATGGTGTCGATGCGCGCCGGCGAGATCGGCATGCGCACCGCGTCGGGACGCCAGCCGTACAGCACTTCGGTGGCGCCGCCGCAGATGCGTCCCTGGCATGGGCCCATGCCGCAGCGCGTTTGCAGCTTGGCGCAGCGCCATGTGGTGTGCGTGCGCAGTTCGCCGTGGCAGACGTCCTCGCAGCGGCAGACGATGGTGTCGTCGCCGGCCAGCGTGGCCAGCTCCGGCCGCAGCGCGAAGGCGCGCGCCAGGCCTGCGGCGAACTTGCGCCAGCGCGCGCGCTGGCCGAAGTCGGCGTGTGTCGGTACGATCTGGCCGGTGGCCGACAGGCCGGCGATGCGCCCCTCCACCAGCGCCAGGTCGACCCCGCCCACGCCCGTGCCTTCGCCGGCGCAGTAGATGCCGGGCACCGAGGTTTGCTGCCAGTGGTCCGCTTCGACCACCGTTTGCGCTCCGGCGCTGGCGGTGGCGCAGCCGAGCGCCTGCGCCAGTTCCACGTTCGGTATCAGGCCGTAGCCGCAGGCCAGGTAGTCGCATTGCAGCGTTTCGAGTTCGCGCCCTTTGCCGCGCTGGACCATCACCGATTGCAGCGTGCCGTCGCCGTGCGCCGAGCGCACGTAGCTGTCGGGCAGATACGGCACGTCCTTGAGCTGCGCGGCCAGCCGCAGCGCCTGCGCGATCTTGGACGGCGTCGCCAGCAGGCCGGCGGCGAAGCGCGCCAGCGCCGGCGTCGCCGCCTGCTCGATGATGGCGACGATGTGCGCGCCCTTGAGCTTGAGCGTGGCCGCCACCGCCAGCAGCAGCGGGCCGCTGCCTGCCACCACCACCCGCTTGCCGCGCAGCGGATAGCCGCCCTTGGCCAGCGCCTGCAGGCCGCCGGCGCCGGTCACGCCGGGCAGGGTCCAGCCGGGGAAGGGTAGCAGCAGTTCGCGCGCGCCCGTCGCCAGGATCAGATGCCCGAAGCGCAGCGTGTCCGACGCCGCCGCCGTTTGCACCCGCAGTTGTCCAGGCTCGGGCGAATACAGCACCCGCGTTTGCGGCAGGAAGGTGACGTTGGGCGCGTCGCGCAGCGTGTTCCACAGCGATTGCGCGCGCGGGTCCGTTTGTTGATCGGGGCCGCCGCGCCAGATCTGGCCCCCGGCCAGCGGATTGTCGTCGACGATGCCGACCTTCACGCCGCCGGCGCAGGCGGCGTGCGCCGCCGCCAGTCCGGCCGGGCCGGCGCCGATCACGAGGACGTCGTAGTAGCTCATGCCACGCGCTCCAGCGCGCCGGTCTGCACATGCATGCCGTCGGCGCACAAGGTCTGGCACGAGAGCTGGTGCGGCCTGCCGTCGATGGTCACGCGGCACTCCTGGCAAACGCCCATGCCGCACAATGGCGCGCGCGCGGCGCCGCCGACCGAGCGCCGCGTGACGATGCCGCCGGCCATGGCGATGGCGGCGGCCACGCTGACGCCGGGCGCCACGTTGATGGCGCGGGCATTGATGCTGAGGGTGAGGCTATCGCCCTTGTCGCCGTTGGCGCGGTTGTTGGCAAAAGTGTGGGCGGCGAATTCAAACATGGAAGCGGCGGGGCAGGTAGGGATTGATGGGAATGCGGGTGCTCTCGCCCTGCATCTGGCCGGCCAGCAGCTGCGCCGTCGCCAGCGAGGTGGTGATGCCCAGGCCTTCGTGGCCGGTGGCGAGCCACAGGCCGCGCCGCGCCGGGTGCGGTCCGATCAAGGGCAGGCCGTCGGGCGTGGCGGCGCGCAGGCCGGTCCAGCAACGCAGCACGTTGAGCTGCGCCAGCGCCGGGGTGAAGGTGGTGGCGTGCCTGAGCATCCGTTGCAGCATGGCCGGCTCCACCGCCGTGTCGATTGTGTCGAACTGGCGGGAGGAGCCGATCAAGACTTGTCCGGTGGGACGGGGCTGCAAATTGAACGCGACCGAATCGCCGCTGGCCGCATGGGCGCTTTTGATATAACCGAGCTCCACCAGCTGATGCCGGACAAAGCCGGGATAGCGGTCGGTGATGGCGATGTGTCCTTTTTTCGGCTGCACCGGCAGCTCCGGCAGCAGCGCCGACGAGCGCGAACCGGCGGCCAGCACGATGTGCTGCGCCTGGTGGCGCGTGCCGTCGGCCAGCACCACGCCGTGGTCCTCGATGGCGGTGACGGCGGCGCGCTTGGTGATGGCGCCGCGCCGCATCGCGCGGTCGAGCAGGATGCGGGCGCTCTTGGGCGGGTAGACCAGGCCGTCGCCCTTGACCAGCAGGCCGCCCGCCAGCCCGGCGCGCAGCTGCGGCTCGCGCGCGTACAACGCCGCCGGCGACAGCAGCTCGCAGGTGACGCCGTAGGCCGACAGCGTCTGCGCCTTGACGCGCGCGGCGTCCATTTCCTCTTCATCGGCGGCGACCCAGATGGTGCCGCAGCCGCTGTATTCGTGGCGCTGCGGGCGCTCGCCCACCAAGTCGTTCCACAACGAGACCGAATACGCCGACAGCGCCAGTTCGGCCGCGTTGTCGTCCATGACCACCAGGTGGCCCATGCCGGCCGCCGTGGCGCCGCCGCCGGCGATATCCTGCTCGATGACCGCCACCCGCAGTCCGCGCTCGCTGAGCGCGTCCGCACAGGCGGCGCCGACGATGCCGGCGCCGACGACGATCACGTCGGTGTTGTTCACCGGATGCCCCATTGGAAGGGATCGGTCGGGTCGAGGATCAGCCATGCCTGGGCGTTGACCCACGCTTTGCCGCGGATGCTGGGGATCAGCTGCTCGCCGCGATAGCGGTAGGACGCCTCGAACACGCTGCCGATGACGCTTTCCTGCTTCCACAGCGCGCCTTCGGCCAGTTTGCCGTCGGCCGCCAGGCAGGCCAGCTTGGCGCTGGTGCCGGTGCCGCAGGGCGAGCGGTCGTAGGCCTTGCCGGGGCATAGCACGAAGCTTTGGCTGTCGGCGCCGGTGCGCGATGGCGCGAACAGTTCGATGTGGTCGATCAGGGCGCCGCCGTCGCCGGTGACGCCGTCGCGCTGCAGCGCCGCGCCGACGGCCACGCTGTAGGCGGTCAGCGCCTCGACGTTGGCGACGTTCAGTTCCAGCCCGTGGTCGGCGACCAGGAAGAACCAGTTGCCGCCATAGGCGACGTCGCCGGTGACCGCGCCGTATCCCGGCACGTCCACGGTGACCTGCCCGCGGCTGCGGTGGGAGGCGACATTGTCGACGGTGACGCTGCCATCGTCGTGCAGCTCCGCCTCCACCACGCCGACCGGGGTGTCGATGCGGTGGCGGCCCGGCCCGATGCGGCCCATGAAGGCCAGCGAGGCCACCAGGCCGATGGTGCCGTGGCCGCACATGCCCAGGTAGCCGACATTGTTGAAGAAGATGACGCCGGCCGCGCAATCGGCGGCGTGCGGCTCGCACAGCAGCGCGCCGACCAGCACGTCGGAGCCGCGCGGCTCGCACACCACGGCGGAGCGGAAGTTGTCGTGTTCGCGTTTGAACAGCGCCAGGCGCTCGTCCAGCGGACCGTTGCCCAGATCCGGGCCGCCCTCGGTGACCAGCCGGGTAGGCTCGCCGCCGGTATGGGAATCGATGATGGTGATGGTTTTCATGCTCGAATCTTAGGCTTCCCGGGCCTAACTGTCTTGCACCGCCTGCGCACGTTAAATGACGAAATCGGCACAATAGCGAAAAAACAGCAGACTGCGGCGCGGACCGCTGGCACAATCGCACGCATGGACAATTCCTCCCTCCCCGACGACCCCGCCCGCCGCGCGCTGGGCGCAGGCATAGCCGATCCTTTCTTCGCCGAGGCGCTTTTCGACGCGCTGCCGGACGTGGTTTTCTTCGTCAAGGACGTGCAGGGAAGGTATGTGGTGGTCAATCAGACCTTGGTGCAGCGATGCGGCCGCCGGCACAAATCGGCGCTGATCGGACGCACCCCGGCCGAGGTCTTCGCCCATCCCTTCGGCCAGTCCTATATGGCGCAGGACATGGCGGTGCTCGCCGGCGGCCACGACATCGAGGACCAGCTGGAGCTGCATTTGTATCCCAGCCGCGATCCCGGCTGGTGCCTGACGCGCAAGACGGCGCTGCGCGATGGCGACGGCCGCATCGTCGGCTTGACGGGCGTCTCGCGCGACCTGGCGATGGCGGACAAGAAGAATCCCGCCTACCGCAAGGTGGCGGCGGCGGTGAACCTGATACAGGAGCAGTACGGCCAACCGCTGCACCTGGCCGAACTGGCGCGCACGGCGAATATGTCGGTGGCGCAGATCGAGCGCTATTTCCTGCGCATCTTCCATCTGACGCCGCGGCAGATGATCATCCAGACCCGCGTCGAGGCGGCGTCGCGCATGCTGGGCGGCGGCGCCAGCGTGGCCGAAATCGCCCAGGCCTGCGGTTACGGCGACCATTCGGCCTTCACGCGCCAGTTCAAGGCCACCACCGGCGTCACTCCGACCCAGTACCGCCAACTGGCGGGCAAAGCGCCCGGCCAACCGGCCGGCCCAGCCGCCGGCGGTGGCGCCCAGGTGGCCGTCAGGTGACCATTTCGGCGTCGGCGATTTCAACCCGGTTGCGGCCCTGCTGCTTGGCGCGGTAAAGCGCGGCATCGGCCAGTTTCATCAGATCGACCGGCTGGTCGTCCTCGCACGGAACGATCAGCGCCACGCCGACGCTCGCCGTCAGCACCTGGAAGGGCGAGCGGTCGTGCGCGATCCCGAGCGAGGAGATGGACTGGCAGATCATGTCGGCCATCGCCAGCGCGTGCGACAGGTCCGGCGCTTCCGCGATGATGGCGAACTCCTCGCCGCCGTAGCGGGCCACGAAGTCGCTGTTGCGGCGGATATGCGTGGTCAGCTCGTCGGCGACGGCGCGCAGCGCGTCGTCGCCGGCCTGGTGGCCGTAATGGTCGTTGTATTGTTTGAACAGGTCGACGTCCAGCATCGCAAGCATCAGCATCCGGTTGCCACGGCGGCAGCGGTTCCATTCGCTGGTCAGCATCTCGTCGAAGCGGCGCCGGTTGGCGATGCCCGTCAGGCCGTCGGTGGCGCTCATGGCCGCCAGCAGGCTATTCGACTTTTCCAGTTCCCGGGTGCGTGCGCGCACCCGGTTTTCCAGATCGCGCTCGCGGGCGTGCAATTCGTCCAGCAGGACGGCGAAGCCGATGCCGACAATGCATAGCGTCAGGATGAACTCCTGCGCGCGCACCGTCTCCAGATGCACCGGCACGTCGCCGAACGGTTTCAGGCCGGTGGTCATCATCATCGCCGTCGCCAGCGAAATGAGCGCCACCGTCAGGGTGGTGAGGCGGATGCCGCAGCGGAAGGCGATGACGGCCACCGCCGGCAGCAGCAGGGTCGGCGTGACGGAGACGCCGTCGATCTCGCCGCCGTGCGCCGACAGCACGGCCGTCGCCAGCAGCAGGGTGAATATCAGCAGGGCGTCGTCGAGCCGCGTCAGGCTCCGTTCGCTGCGCGCCGGCTGCGACAGCGACAGCAGCAGCGGCGTGTAGATCAGCAGCCCGAGACCGTCGCCGAACCACCACAGGCGCGTCAGCGTGAAGTACGAAGGCGGGGCGTGAAACAGAAAATGCAGCACCGCCGCCGCCATGAAGGCCGCCAGCAACGCGCCGACCACGGGGCCGGCCAGGATGAAGATCATCAGGTCCTTCAGGCGCTGAAGGCTGAACGAGGCGCCGCTGCGGCGCATCAAAGCGTAGGTAACGAGGACTTCCGTCAAATTGCAGACGCTGAACAGGAACGCGCCCGTCCAGCCAAAGGCGTTGACGTTGGCCAGCACGTCGGAGGTGAAGGTGAGGGCGGCCAGCAGCGGCGCGCGGCGCCCTTCAAAGCGCAGCAGCGCCGCCAGCAGCACCGCGTTGGGCAGCCAGACCACGACCACGTTCTCCGGCGTGACGGCGCAGAAAAAGGTCAGTTTGACGGTGAGGAAGTGGAACAGCGGAAGCAGCAGGCAAAACAGCCAGCCGGGATGGTGCCAAAAATTCTCGCGGGTGTTCATCGCCGGCTGCCCTTGTGACGCCTTCATTCCGGCCACCGCGGCCGGTATCGAGATGATTGCGCGACAAGATAGTTGCTGTCAATGCTTGCATGCGCGTAGCGTGGCTTCGCGTAGCGTAATCGGCCATGTGTGTCGTCGGCGACGCACACATGGCCGAAAGTCCGGTCATCCGGTTTTGACCAACTGCTCGCCGACGTAGACGCGGTAGTGGCGTATGCGGCCGGTCACCCCGTCGGCGCCCTGGCGCGGGGTGTAGCGCATGCCGGCCACCGTGTCCGACTGGCCCAGGTCGAGGATGATGCGGTGCGGGTGGACCGGATGCGGCGCCTTGCCGCTGTAGGCGCTATGCCAGAAGTCCGTGGCCTGGCCGTTGATGGCGTTGAGCGCCGAGCCGTCCTCCCTGGTGCGCTCCTCGCTGCTGACATAGGCGATGGTCCAGTTGGACTGGTTCAAGGTCTTGCCGTCCGCGCCAAGCAGCGCCAGTTCCGCGATGGCGGCGAACTGCTTGCCGTCGAAGGCGTCGAGCGACTCCAGGCACACCTGGCGGCCTTTGACGGCCTGCGCGAACTTGACGTCCTGGGTCGCCGCGCCGTTCTGGAATTCGCCTTCGTGCGCCGGCTTGACGCCGTCCAGCGCGGGCTTGTCGTTGTTCGGCGGCCGCGCCAGATCGAGTTCGGGGCGCAGCTTGTCGAGGATGGGCGCCTTCAGGCCGGCGATGCGCGCGCTTTGCGGGCCGGTCAGGTCCAGCACCACCACCTCGTTGCGGCCACGCTTGATCCACGGGCCGGGCAGGTACATGGTCTGCGTCGGTCCGATGTTCCAGTAGCGTCCCAGGCAGCGGCCGTTGACCCACACCACGCCCTGGCCCCAGCTCGACATGTCGAGGAAGGTGTCGCCGGTTTGCGGGGCGTCGAAGCCGCCGCGCCAGAAGGCCGGGCCCTTGGCGCGGCCGGTTTTCCACGTCAGCGGCGGCAGCACGCCGTCGGCGTCGAAGTCGATGGCGCGGATTTCCCAGTTTTCCAAGGGGCGGCCGGCGAAACGCACCGGCCCGTGCATGCCCTTGCGGTCGTGGATCTCGACGCCGAAGTTGACGCGGGCGATGGTGTACAGCAGGATTTCAAGGGTCGCCGGGCGGCTGCGCGCCGGCAGGTCCACCTTGAAGCGGCGGTAGCGCGTGTCCATCGTGCCGACCTCCTTGCCGTCGACGTAGACCCAGGCCAGGTCGCGCACCTTGGCCGCCTCCAGCGTGCCGGCCGGACCGGCGGGCAGGGTGACGCGGTAGGACACCAGCCCCCGGCTGATGTCGTACTTCTCTATCGGCTCGGGCGATACGGCCTTGATGGCGTTGGCCGGCAGCGCCGACGACACCGACGCCGATTGCTTCATCGTGAACGGCGCGATGGCGATCAGCGGGTTTTGCGGCGGTGGCGGCGGCAGCGTTTCGCCGGCCATCAGGTAGGGCTTCATGCCGTCGCGGTAGGCCTGGAATTTCTCGCCCATCCATCCGGCTTCGCTGATCGGCGCGTCGTAGTCGTAGCTGCTGGTGTCCGGACGGAAGGGGCGGTCGCAGCCGCCCCACAGGCCGAAGGTGGTGCCGCCGTGCGCCATGTACAGGCTGAAGGAGCCGTTCGCCTTGAGCATGGTCTGGATGTCGGCCACCGCGCCGGCGGCCGAGCCGCGGCGGTGCGGCGCGCCCCAGGTGTCGAACCAGCCGGAATAGTATTCGCCGCACATGCGCGGCCCTTTCTGCACCTGGTCCAGCACCTTGAAGCCGGCGGCCGGATCGCTGCCGAAGTTCGCCACCGAGAACAGCTCCTTCAGGTGCGTCTTGGCGACGGCGTTGGTCGGATTACACTGGAACAGCGGGACGTCGAAACCGGCGTCCAGCAGCCCCTGGCGCATCTCGCGCATGTAGTCGAGGTCTTCGCCGAAGAAGCCGTACTCGTTCTCGACCTGCACCATCAGGATCGGACCGCCCTTGGTGATCTGTTGCGGGCCGAGCGCGCGGCCGACTTCCTTCATCCAGCGCTTGGCCGGCGTCATGTAGTTGGCGTGGCGCGTGCGCAGGAAGCTGTCGCCCGGGCTTTTCAGCAGCCACCATGGCAGGCCGCCCATTTCCCACTCGGCGCAGGCGTAGGGACCGGGACGCAGGATCACCCACAGGCCCTCGGCCTGGGCCAGGCGGCAGAATTCGGCCGCGTCGCGCTGGCCGGCCCAGTCGTATTTACCCTCGCGCCATTCGTGGTAGTTCCAGAACAGGTAGGCGCAGACGGTGTTGAGGCCCATGGCCTTGATGGCTTTCAGGCGGTGCGTCCAGTATTCGCGCGGCACGCGGGCGAAGTGCATTTCGCCGCAGCGGATCTGCAGGCGCTGGCCGTCGAGGAGGAAATCGCTGTCGCCGATGGCGAAGCGCGCGGAGGCGGCGGCGTGCACCTGGGCGGCCACCGGCAGCAGCAGGCTGCCCATGGCGGCGCTGGCGCCGCGCAGCACGCCGCGGCGTGAAATCGAGTATGTGGTCATGGGATCAGTAGTTGACTGGGTAATCTTTAGGGAAACGGGCGCCGGCGAAGGCCTTCTTCTGGGTCCAGTCCTGCGGCGCCGAGGTCCAGTAGCTGTCGCTCTCGGGCAGGCCAAGCGGCAGCAGGCTGGCCGAGGCGATGTACATGCTGCCGTTGTTGGAGTACCAGTCCCCCAGCTCCGGCTGGTGGCCGACGAAGCCGATGGTCAGGTAGCCGTCCCTGGTGAAGTTGCCGGGCGCCGTCCACACGGCCTTGTGAACCGCCTGCAGCGCGGCGCGGATCTGGCCCTCGGGCAGGCTGGCCGGCAGCTGCTTGCGCAATGCCAGCAGCGCCAGCGGCTGGAAGGCCGCCGTGCGGTAGGTCAGCGAGCGGCCGATCGGCGGGAAGCTGCCGTCGGTGGAGATGAAGCGTTCCAGGTGCTCGCTGTAGCGCTGCATGCGCTTGACCGCCTGCGCGCGCAGCTCTTCCGGCTTGCCGTTCCAGAACGCGCCTTTTTTCTGATCGAGCACGTCGAGTATCTCCACCAGCATCGGGTGCATGACGAAGGCGTTGTAGTAGTCGAAGTGGAAGGCGTCGCCGTCCTTGATCCAGCCGTCGCCCACATACCATTCGTTGATCTTGCGGATCGCCACGTTCATGCGCAGCGGGTCGAACTCCTCGCCGATCGACATCAGCCAGGCTTCGTTCATGGCCGCGAACAGCATCCAGTTGATGTACGGCGGCTCGATGCGGCGCAGCGACTTGATCTCGGCGATGATGCGCTGCTTGGTCCTGGCGTCGAGCGGTTCCCACAGGGCCTTGGGGGCGCGGATCAGGGCATTGGTGAAGTAGGCCGAATCGACCAGCGTCTGGCCCGGGCCTTTCCACAGCAGGTAGTCGGGATTGGCCGGATCGACCGAGTTGGTATAGCTTTGCAGCGCCAGTTGATGCAAGCGCTTGCGGGTGCGGCCCTCCGGCGTGCCGTCGTCCGCCAACGCCAGCCATGGCGCGACGCCGGCGATCAGCCGGCCGAAGCACTCCAGGTAGGCCACGCCCTTGTCGCGGCCATCCCAGGTCGGGCTCACTTCCAGCGCGAAGTTCTTCTTCAACGTGCCGGCCGCCATATTGACCAGCACCGGCTCGGTCATCTTCTGCGCCAGCGCGGCCAGTTGCGCGCGCGCGGTTTTGCCGTCCGCGCCGGCCAGCGAAGCCGACGCTGCGGCGGGCGTGGCGGCGAGCGCGCTTTGCGCGCCGAAAGTGGCACCGGCGGTGGCGCCTGCCGCCGAACCGGCCATCACGGCCTGTATGAAATTACGTCGTTCCATCATGTCTCCGTTCTTATTTTTTCAGCAGCCGTACCATTTCGGAGGACGCCAGCAGATACGCGCCCACGCCGAAAGGCGTGGTCGAATTCTGGTCGACCACCTGGCCTGGAATCGCGCGCTCGCCGATCGGCTGCACGTAACCGATCCTGCCGTCCGGCTGCAGCGCCGTCTTGCTCAGGAATTTCCAGCCCTTGCGCACCGTCGGCAGGTACTCGTCGCGATCGAGCACGCCGTTGTTGATGCCCCACAGGTAGCCGTAGATGAAGAACGCGGTGCCGCTGGTTTCCGGCCCCGGCGCGTGCGCGGGATCGAGCAGGCTGCGGGTCCAGTAACCGTCGTCCGATTGCGCCTTCTTCAGCGCCTGCGCCATGCCCTTGAACTTGGCCACGTAGTCGGCGCGGTGCGCATCGTCCTTCGGCAGGTCGGCGAGCACCTTGGCCAGCCCGGCGAACACCCAGCCGTCGCCGCGCGACCAGAAGTCCTTCTTGCCGTTGACGCTCTTGTGCTTCGGATAGACGTAGCGAGCGTCGCGGTAGTAGAGCCGCTCCTCGCTGTCGTACATGATGCTGTTCGAATAGTCGAAATACTCGTGCAGCTTGTCGAGGTACTTGCGCTCGCCCGTGACGTTGGCGAGCTTGGTCATCACCGGCATCACCATGTACAAGCCGTCCGACCACCACCAGTAGTCCTTCTGCGCGGTGCTCATCTGGTATTCCATCACCTCGCGCGCGCGGGCGATCTTGCGCGGGTCCTTGACCTTGTCGAGCTCATAGAGATCGATGTAGGTCTGGAAGCAGATCTGCCAGTCGCCGAACAGCACATGCTCGTCGGTCTCGCCGTACTGGTATTTCCACTTGGTTTTGTCGGTGGACTTCGCGCCCTGCCACTGGTTGTGGATGGCCCAGTCCTCGGAATACTGGCGGTAGCGCGGATTGCCGGTGATCTTGTAGGCCTCCATATTGCCGGTGTGGTAGGCGGCGATATCCCAGAACGCCCACTTCTGCGGCGTTTCGCGCTGCTGCCAGTAGTCGTTGACCTTGTTGATAATCGCGACAACCTCCTGTTCGGAGGTGTCGACCGCCGGCGGCGCGGTAGCGCAGCCGGCCAAACCGAGCGCGATCGCGCCGGTTGCGAAGAGTCGTTTCATCATAGGTTGGTGATGGTCCCTTAGAGTTTTCCGCGGATGCCGAATTTGATGGTGCGGCCATCATACTTCGCGTAGTCCATCCGTGTCTTCTTGCCGCTGCCGTACTGGCCGCTCGCGTCCTCGAAATAATCGTAGGCCAGCGTGTTGCTCAGGTTGAGCGCGTCGATGCGGAACTCCAGCTTTTCGCTGATCTTGTAGCTGATGTTGGCATCGAGGTAGCCGCGGCCGGCGCGCCAGCGTATCAAATCGTCGCCCAGGTTGCGCGGATTATCGCCATGCAGCGACTTGCCCTTGTAGTTATAGGACATGCGCATCGCGATCGGACCGTTCTCGAAGTACAGGGTGGTGCTGTAGGCGTACTTCGGCACCGAGTTGACTTCGATCTCCTTGCCGGCGTTGGTGATCCACCTGGCGCTGTTGAACGGATCGATGTGCGTGTAGCTTGCCAGCGCGCCCATGCCGTTGAATGGCGCCGGCAGGAAGCTGAACGCCTGCTGGTAGGCCAGCTCGTAGCCTTTAAGCGTTTGCCGGCCGGCGTTGGTGTAGCTTCGCAGGGTCATCGCCAGGTTCGGGTCGACACGTCCGCTGGCGTCCTGGAACAAGGGGCCGAGCGCGGTGTCGGGCAGGCCGAGGGAACCGAAGGTGACGATCTGGGTGTTGGCGACGGTGGCGTCGGTCAGCTCCTTCTTGAAGTAGGCCGCCGACAGCAGGCTGCCCGGCGAGAAGTACCATTCCAGGCTGGTGTCCAGGTTCTTCGACTGCTGCGGGCGCAGGTTGGGATTGCCCGAGGTGGCGGTGTTGTCGAACTGGTTGGGGATCACGGTCTGCGCGGCGATCACGGACAGCGAGGCGCGCGTGATGGTCTTGCCCCACGAGGCGCGCCACATCAGGTTCTCGGTCAGGTCGAAGGCGCCGCTGACGGCCGGCAGCACATTGCTGTACGAGCCTTGCTCATGGTTCGGCGAGTACGCCAGGCTGGCGCCCTGCTGCTTGAAGTTGTCGATCTTGGTGTCGGTGCCGGAGAAGCGCACGCCGGCGTTCAGGCGCAGTTCGCGCTCGCCTATCTTGCCCTTGAAGTCGGACTGCACGAACGCGGTCTTGACATCCTCCTGCGCGGTGAAGCTTTGCGACGGCGTGAAGGCCGATTCAGGATTGTAGGTGTTCGGATCGAACTGCGAGTAGAAGTAGTTGCTGTCCCAGGTGCTCCACGAATGCGGCCAGCCGGCGCCGAAGTCCAGATTATCGATCGGCAGGTTGCTGGTCATGCCGTTGCGCATGCCGGCCGCGCCGATGCTGTTCAACTTCGCCGTCGCCAGCGAGGTGCCGTTACGTTTGTTGACGCCCTTGGTGGTCGAGACGAACGTCAGGCCGGCTTTCAGGTGGCCGGTCCATTCGCCGGGCAGGTCGTAGTCCCAGTCGGCGACCACGCGCGCCTGCTTGCCCTTGTCGGTTTCCTTGGTCCAGCCGGTGCTGACGGCGAAACCGCTCCAGTTGTTCGGATCGGTGTAGCTGGTCGGCGACGAGATCGAAGGGTAGACATGGTCGCTGCCGTAGTCGATGGTCGATTGCGCGCCGTAGATAAAGCCGGACAACTGGCCGGTCGCGCTGGTGGCGCTGCTCTGGTTCAAACTGGCCTGGCCGGTCAGGGTCAGTTTGTCGCTGACCTTCCAGCTGCCGTTCAAGGCGCCGTAACCGAATTCGGTTTCGTCCTTGGTGTAGCCGGCGCCGGCGTTGTAGGTGGTGTTGGCGAAGGTGCCGGTCAGCAGATTGGTGGCCGGGTCGATTTTCACGTTGACCGGAATCAGGCCGTTGTTGCCGTTGGCGCCGGCGGGCAAGGCGCGGTTGGTCGTCCTGGTGCTGCGCACCAGGATGCCGAACAGGGTTTCCTCGCGGGTGTTCTCCAGCTTCGAGTACATCGTGTCGAAACTGAGGTTCAGGGTCGGCGTTTTCCACTGCAGCGACGACACCAGGCCGTCGCGGGTGCGCTCGTTCTGCGAGCCGTAGAAGCGGTAGATGCGCGGCAGCAGGGCCTTGTCGATCTGGTCGCGGGTATAGCCGGACAGGTTGGCGCGCGGATCGTCATAGTCCAGGGTCAGCGCGAAATTGCCTTTCACGGGATTCTGGCTGCCGTTGAAGGAGCTGTTGTAGCCGCCGGTGGCCTCGAAGCCGGAGCGGGTGTTGACGCTGCCCGAGTGCGAGGCGCCGATCAGGAAGCCCAGCTTGTCCCAGGTGTTCGAGTACAGCACGAAGCCGTTCGGGTCATGGTGCTTGGAGGCGGTGTTGTAGGTGTCGGTCAGGCCGTAGCGGATGGTGCGCTTCGGATTGTCGAACGGGCGCGGGGTCTGCAGATCGACCACGCCACCGAGGCCGCCCTCGGTCAGCTCGGCCAGCGGCGATTTGTAGAAGTCGACGCGGCCGAACAGTTCGGACGCGAACACGTCGTAGTTGAAGCCGCGCGCGGCGCTGCCGATGGTCGATGTCGACGTGGTGTTGACCGGCGCGCCGTTCAGGGTGGTGACCGAATAGTCGGTCGGCAGGCCGCGGATCGAGATGCGCTGGCCTTCGCCGGACGATTCGTCGCGGTTCAGGATCACGCCCGGCACGCGCTGCAGCGATTCGGCGACGTTCGCCTCGGGGAATTTGCCGATGTCCTCGGCGACGATGGAATCGCGTACGCCGATGGCCTGGGCCTTGAGGTTGAGCGCCTTCTGGAGGCTGGAGCGGAAACCGGTGACGACCACGGTTTCGACTTTGTCTTGTGCCGCCGGCGCAGGGGCGGGGGCCGCCGCCGGTGCGGCTGCGGCAGGTTCGCCGGCGGTCGCCGGGGTATCCTGCGCCAGCACCCCCGGGGTGTACATGGCGGCCAGCGCCAACGCCACCATCGTCTCCAATGTCTTCTTTTTCATTTTTATCCTCAGTGTTTGATTTCTGGGTCGCCTAAGCCGTCTCTTGCCTGGCAGAGTCAAGACTAGTCACTTAGCAAACAGTGAGCAACTCGCGGTGGAGGCGCCGGCGACCGGAAGTTAAACGGTTTCCGCAGTGGAAGAATCGGCTGGTTTCCCTCTTGGCGGGCGGGCCCGGGGGAATGGGGTGACTTGCACGGAGGAGCCGGGAATTGCCATAAAAGTCACAAACAATCACCAGGATGATTATTTTCGCTTGGTGCTATTCCCACTTCGTATAGGCGGACGCAATTTTTCTATACGAACTTGTGGAAAAAAACCCACGGTTCGGTCGCCGAAATGATTCGGTCCCGGCACCGGCCGGGCGCCCGGCCATAAATTTCAGTCGGCTGTTTGGTGATTTTCACACTTGCGACATTGTTGTGACCACGACAAAATTATCGGCCTGCAATCACAGGAACCGCCCCCATGAAACTGCTTTCACTCCGCCGCGCATCGACGGCGCTCGCCTTCGTCCTGACTTCCTCCTGCACCTTCGCCGCCCATGCCGCGCCCCTCGTCACGCTCGATCGCAGCGGCGCCTGGGTATCGGTGCAGGCGTACGGTCCGAACATCGTCCACGTCTCGATCGCCGCCGACAAGGCCGAGGCGCTCAGGGCGCCGGGCTATGGCATCATCGCCGAACACGCGGACGCCAGCGCCTTCAAACACACGGCCGGCGCCGACGGCGATACCTTCGCCTCCCCGGCGCTGACGTTGCATGTCAACGCCGCGCCGGCGCCGCGCGTGCCGAGCACCGGCGAGAAGTACTTCGCACCGCAACTGGCGCCGGTCGGCCTGCAAGTCAAGAACGCCAGGGGCGAGACCATCCTCAGCATGAACGGCTGGGAGATGTCGCCGCACACGGTCAACACCGAAAAGACCTACCAGGTTGGCGCCTCCTTCGCCGCGCCGGCCGACGAGCATTACTACGGCATGGGCCAGAACCAGGAATCGACCGGCGCGCTGGACCTGCGCGGCCGCACCATCGACTGCGCCCACTGGTACGACGCGCCGGCCGGGGAGACCGTCTGCGTGCCGTTCATGGTCAGCTCCAAGTCCTACGGCATCGTGTGGGACAACCCGTCGGCCACGCGCTTCGTCGCCGGCATCAACGGCCGTACGGCGTTCCAGTCCAAGGTGGGGGAGCGCGTCAGCTTCTTCGTCATCACCGGCGACAAGCCGGAGGCGCTGTATTCCGGCTATGCGCGGCTGACCGGCAAGACGCCGATTCCGCCCAAGGCGGCCTTTGGCCTGATCCAGTCCAAGGCGCGTTACGACAGCCAGGACCTGATGCTGAAGGTGGCCAAGACCTACCGCGAGAAGAAGTACCCGCTGGACGTAATGGTGCTGGACTGGTTCTACTGGACGCGCATGGGCCAGATGGACATCAACCCGGCCGAGTTCCCGGATCCGGACGGCATGAACAAGCAACTGCACGACATGGGCATGCAGTCGATCATCTCGATCTGGCCGCGCTACGAGACGTCGGGCCGCTACTTCAACGAACTCGATGCCAAGGGCTATCTGCTCAAGGACAAGGACGGCAAGACCGTCGACGGCCTGCCGTTCCGTTCTGACCGCACCGGCGGTTTGATCGACGCGACCAATCCGGCGGCGCGCGCGTGGTTCTGGCAAAAGGCGCGCGACAATATCCTGTCGCGCGGCTTCGATTATCCATGGCTCGACGAGACCGAGCCTGACCTGGTGCCGGACGGCTTCTTCTACTCGATCGGTTCGGGCGACCGTTACCGCAACCTGTTCCCGCTGCTGCACGTGGAAGGCGTGGCGCAGGGCATGCGCGCCTGGAAGCCGAACAAGCGCGTGCTGATCCTGTCGCGCGCCGCGTATCTCGGTTCGCAGCGCACCGGCGCGCTGTTCTGGTCCTCGGACATCCATCCAAGCTGGGAAGCGCTGGCGCGCCAGATCCCGACCGGCTTGAACATGACCGCCTCCGGCATCGCCTACTGGGGCAACGACATCGGCGGCTGGCAGGGACTGCCGCAGGCCACCACGGCCACCAAGGCGCCGTTGCTCGATCCGTCCGACGCGCGCGACGTGATCGGCCAGTATCACGACTATCCCGAGTTGTTCACGCGCTGGTTCCAGTACGGTACCTTCCTGCCGACATTGCGCGTGCACGGCGACCGCAAGGGCAACGAATTGTGGTCGTTCGGGCGCGCCGCCGAGACCATCCTGGCCGACTACGACCGCCTGCGCTATCGCCTGATCCCGTATCTGTACTCGAGCGCCAAGACCACCTACGACACCGGCGCGCCTTTCATGCGGCCTTTGTGGATGGACTTCGCCGGCGATCCGAATGTCGCCAATATCGGCACCGAGTACATGTTCGGCCCCGCCTTCCTGGTGGCGCCGGTGACGGAGCAGGGACAGACGCAAAAGGATGTGTATCTGCCGGCGGGCGCCGATTGGTACGACTACTGGACCAACCAGAAATTCAGCGGCGGCCAGTGGGTGAAGGTGGCCGCGCCGATCGAGCGGATACCGGTGTTCGTCAAGGCGGGATCGATCGTGCCGGTCGGCGCGGATATCCAGTCGACGGCGACCAAGCAGGCGATCGCCGCCATCCATGTCTATCCGGGCAAGGACGGGGAGTTCAACCTGTATGACGACGATGGCGCCAGCTACGACTACGAGAAAGGCAAGGGCGCGACCACCACCACCCTGCGCTGGAACGACGCCACGCAGAGTTTGAGCGCCAGCGACAAGGCGTTGACCAAACTGGTGAAGGTGATCGGCAAATAATCCGAACCACGTAGGGCGGATCAGGCGGAACGCCGTAATCGGCCATCTACGAGCCGCCCGCGGCGCATGCACGGCGGATTACGCTGCGCTAATCCGCCCTACGTGTTTTATCGAGCCCCTGCCGTCCGGATCACCGTGTGCGGTCAGGCGCGCAGTCCGGGTAAAACTTGATAAACCTCAAGAACCAGCCGCGAATAGATCAATACTATTTCTACGCGGCTAGAACATCGATGCCGATCCATCCCAAGATAAAACAGGAGGCGTACGATGGTCGTGAGCGCGGGCGAGAAAATTGTTCAACTGGGGTCGTACGGGGCGTCGAAGCGGGACAATTCGATCTCCGGCCTGTCGTCGGGCGCCTTCATGACGGTGCAGCTGCACCTGGCCCGTTCGGCCAGTTTTTCGGGCGCGGGCATCATCGCCGGCGGCCCGTTCCGCTGCGCCCAGACCTACCGGTCGCGCGAGGTGGTGGCGGCGGAAGACGCCTACATCGAGAATTCCCTGTACATTTGCATGAGCCCGCTCATCCCGCAAACCGCCCCGGATCCGCGACAATTGGCCGACATGACCCGGGACACGGCCAAGGCGGGCTTGATCGACGATGTGGCCAACCTGGCCGACGACCGGCTCTACATCTTCACCGGCAGCCGGGACGAAGTGGTGTATTCCGACGTGGTGGCGAAAACGCGCAAGTTCTACGAAATGCTGGGGGTAAAGCCGGAGAACATCGCCTACCACGACAATGTGCCGGCGGGCCATTCCATCATCACCGACAACCCGGAGGATTCGGCGCTGGCGACCAACCAGCCGCCGTATATCAACAACGGCGGATTCATGCAATCGCACGACATTCTGCGCCATATTTATGAGGGCCTGGAACCGCCCGCCGAGCGCCTCGCCGGACGGTTGGTCCGTTTCGACCAGACCGAATTCCTGGGCACGGACGCGCAGTGGACCAGCATGAGCCGTTTCGGCTATGCCTACATCCCGGCGAGGGTCCTGGCCGGCGCCGTGGCCGCGCCGCGCGTGCATATCGCGCTGCATGGCTGCAAACAGGGCTACAACTACACCGACTACGTCAACGGCCGCGCCGACACCGCCAACCAGCCGCCCTACGGCAACCGCTACATCGCCAGCACCGGCTACAACCAGATCGCCGAAAGCAACGACATCATCGTGCTTTATCCGCAGGCCGAAGGCACGGACAACGGCCACATCCAGAATCCGGACGGTTGCTGGGATTGGTGGGGATACAGCAGCAAGGATGCCAAGTCGCTTTACTATTCGCGTGACGCGGTGCAGATCAAGGCCATCCACGCCATGCTCGACCGTTTGTGCGCTTGATGCCACCAGGAGGATGTCATGACCAAATTTCCCGTTTCCGTCGGTTCCAGAACCAGCGCCATGCCGGACGTCGCCGCCGAGTCGGACGCGCTCGCGTCGAGCGCGCTGACGTCCGCGGCCCATGCGCTGACCGCGCAAAGGCTGGCGAAAAAATACGCCGCGAGCATGGCTAACAACGGCGCCTTGTCGCTGACCCTGGCGACGCGGTTGTGGGACCCCGAGGTCTGGAGCGAGTCGATGCAATTGCAGGCCGCTATCCTGCGCCGCTTGCAGGCGCAGGGCCAGAATTGGCGCGCGGGTTGCACGGTGCTGCTGCAGGACTACGGGCAGCTGCGGCAGGCCAACACCATGTCCAAGCTGCTGGAGAAACAGTGCAATCTGTCGTCGCAATTCGCCCAGTTGCTGGGCAGCCAGGCCACGAATTTCGTCGCGTTGCTGGAAAATATCGATGTGGACTATGGCTATTGGGCGAGCCAGAAGACGTCGGCGGCGCCGGCGGGCTAGCGCAGGCGTGGCGAATGAAGGTGCCGGCGGCCCTTTTTACTCCAAGGGCGGTTTGACGTTGACGACCTTGCCACCCTGGATCTCGTACGGGACGTGGCACTTCTCGATGCCGCCAAAATCACCGGGATTGCGCGTGATCACCGTGCGACCCTCGCAAATCGCCATCGCCCGTATGATGCAGTCCGGCAGCTTCTTGCCTGTCGTGCTGCGCAACTGGGAGGCGAGTCGCATGATCGCATCATTCGTATGGATGATCTTGACGCTCGTTAACAGTAGGTGCAGGTCGAATCGGGCGATAGCTGCAGCGTCGAGCTTGACGGTCGCCTCCATCCAGGTAATGGCGCTGATCGCGGCGTCGTCATAGGCGGCAAGCTCGGCGCTTGCCTCGTCGATGCCGAGGGCGTGGTCGATGACGATATTGCTATCAAAAAGTACGCTTACCATTCCGCGCGCAGTTCCTGCTCGTAGACCAGGCCGTCTTTCGGCTTTCCTGCCTCACCTTCCCAGAGCGGCCCGCCCTGCTGAAGTATGGCGAGACGCGCAGCGCGGCGCCCTTCAAGCGTGTTGGTAGGCGCCTGGTCGAGCGCCCTCTGGTTGAAATCCGTTCGGTCGGCCCACGCCGCCAAGTTTAGAAAGTTTAGCGCCGCAAGCTCCCTGGATATTCTGGTCTCCAGGCTGTCGGCCGTCAGCAATCTCACCTGCTCCAAAATGCTCGCTGTTTGTTTCAGTTGTGTGGCGATAATCTCTAGCGGGTCGACGTTTTTCACGCGCGCCATCGCTTCGAACGCGGCGAAGTGGCTGTCCTCGATATCCAATGTGATTTTCCGCATGACATACCTCGTGTCGTTAATCCACGAAGACCAGTGTAACGCATATTAGCTGGAAGGCCATCGGTAACCTCGCCGATACAGGCAGGCGCATTTGCGGTTTTGCTGAGGTGTGGCGATGATGAAATGACGAGTTGATCAAATCTAAGCCGGCAGAGCTGAGGCGGCGCGCGAGCTAAAACCTACGTCCGCCGGCGGCGGCAAAGAAAAAGCCGCTGAACCTTTCGGGTCAACGGCTCATCGAATTCTTGGTGGTGATAGGTGGACTTGAACCACCGACCCCAGCATTATGAATGCTGTGCTCTAACCAACTGAGCTATATCACCTGCAACGCCCAGCATTATCGGGGTTGGACTTTGGACTGTCAAGGGCGGGCCAACGATTTTTCTAAAAAAGTGCAGGCAAGCGCGTGGCGGTCGCTAAAACGTTAGCATATTGGTATCCTGACGTCGGGACTATCAGCATACGACGAAATGGAGATGGTATGGCCACCAATATTTTTGTGAATTTGCCTGTGCGGGACTTGCCGAAGTCGGTCCAGTTCTTTACCCACCTGGGCTATTCGTTCAACCAGCATTACACGGACGAGGGCGCCACTTGCATGATCGTCGCCGAGAACATCTTCGTCATGCTGCTGACCGAGGAACGCTTCAAGACCTTCACGCCCAAGCCGGTCAGCGACGCCCACACCTCGACCGAGGTGCTGGTGTGCCTGCAGGTGGAGTCGCGCGACCAGGTGACGGCGCTGGTGAACAAGGCGATCGAGGCCGGCGGCAGCGCCTACAAGGAGCCGCAGGATCACGGTTTCATGTACGGCCACGGTTTCCAGGACCTGGACGGCCATCTGTGGGAAATCATTTACATGGATACCGCGCCGCCGACCACGTAACCGGCGCAACGGCCTATCCCAGCTTTTCGGCGATTTGCGCCAGCATGGCGCCGGCCGGATCGGGCGCCAGGCAGTCCAGCGCCACGCGCTCCGGCATGGAGCGCAGCCACGTCAACTGGCGCTTGGCCAGCTGGCGCGTGGCGATGATGCCCGTTTCGCGCATGGTCGCATAGTCGATCGTCCCGTCCAGATACTCCCACGCCTGCCGGTAGCCGACGCAGCGCATCGACGGCAGTCCGGGATGCAGGTCGCCGCGCCGGCGCAGCGCTTCCACCTCGGTGATCAGATTGCCGTCTTCCGATTCCTCCAGCATGATGTCGAAGCGGCGCGCGATGCGCTGGTGGAGCACCGCGCGGTCCGACGGCTCCAGCGCGAACGACAGCAGCTCGAACGGCAGTTCCGTCTTCTCCCGCAACGCCAGCAGCTCGGACATCGGCTTGCCGCTCAGGGCGCAGATCTCCAGCGCGCGCTGGATGCGCTGGGCGTCGTTGGGTGCCAGCCGCGCCGCCGTCTCGGGGTCCAGCGCCGCCAACTTCTCATGCATCGCCGGCCAGCCGATGCGCGCCGCGTCCTCTTCCAGCTCCGCGCGCAGGGCCGGATCGGCGCCCGGCAAGTCGTCCAGGCCATCGGCCAGCCCTTTGAAGTACAGCATCGTGCCGCCGACCAGCAAGGGCAGGTTGCCGCGCGCGACGATCTCGTCGACCAGCCGCAGGGTATCGGCGCGGAACTGCGCCACCGAATACGAATCGAGCGGGTCGAGGATGTCGATCAGGTGATGCGGCGCGGCGGCGCGCTCCTCGCGCGTGGGCTTGGCGGTGCCGATGTCCATGCCGCGATACACCAGCGCCGAATCGACGGAGATGATCTCGGACGGGATGCGCTGCGCGATCGCCAGCGCCGACGCGGTCTTGCCGGACGCCGTCGGTCCCATGATGGCCACCGCCAACGGCTTTGAAACAGGTGCGTTCATGTTATTGGCCGCGCAGGAAGAGCTTGTCGAGCGCGCCGATTTCCACCTGCACCCAGGTCGGGCGGCCATGGTTGCACTGGTCGGCGCGCTCGGTGGTTTCCATTTGGCGCAGCAGGGCGTTCATTTCCTGCGTCGACAGGATGCGGTTGGCGCGCACCGCCGTGTGGCAGGCGAGGGTGCCGAGCAGTTCGTTCTGGCGCTCGATCAGCACGCGCGAGCCGCCGAACTCGCGCACGTCGCGCAGCACGTCGCGCGCCAGGGTTTGGGCGTCGGCGTTCTTCAGCAGCACCGGCACCGAGCGCACCGCCAGCGTGGTCGGCGACAGCGCGGCGATGTCGAAGCCCAGCGCCTTCAAGGTCTCCTGGTGTTCTTGCGCGGTGCCCACTTCCACCGCGTCGGCGTAGAAGGTGACGGGGATCAGCAGCGGCTGCACCTGCATCTCCTCGCCGGCGACGCGGCTCTCCAGCGCGTTCTTCAACTGTTCGTACAGGATGCGTTCGTGCGCGGCATGCATGTCGACCAGCACCAGACCCTTGGTGTTCTGCGCCAGGATGTAGATGCCGTGCAGTTGCGCCAGCGCGAAGCCGAGCGGGAACTCCTCCTGCGCCATGGCGGCGGCGGACACGGTGAACGGGCTGGCCTGCGGCAGCGCCATATCCGCTTCGGCGCGGTAGCCGTCGATGCGGCCGGCGCCGCCGAACAGCGCGCCGTACCTCTCGGTGCTCTGGGCGACGCCACCCTCGTTGCCGCCAAAGCGCGGCGCGCCGAAGCCGCCGCCGGCGCCGAAGCCGCCGCCGGCGCTGAAACCGCCGGAGCCGGAGCCGCCTATGCCGCCGGTGTCGCCATTGCGCGACCCGAACGGCGATGGCGAGAACGTCGGCGAATAATTCGGATCCAGAAGCGCGGGCCCCAGCAACGGACCGAACGAGGTTTGCTCGCCGCGCCAGGTCGCGCTGCCCAGGCTTTCGGCGGCCGGCAGCGGCGACGGCACGCTGCCGTGCGAGGTGGCCGACGTCGACGCCAGCGCGCGCTGCACCGCGTGGAAGACGAATTGGTGCACCGCGCGGCTGTCGCGGAAGCGCACCTCGATCTTGGACGGGTGGACGTTGACGTCGACCAGCGCCGGATCGAGTTCCAGCGCGAGCACATACGAGGGGAAGCGGTCGCCGTGCAGCACGTCCTGGTATGCGGCTTTGACCGCGTGCACCAGCACCTTGTCGCGCACGAAGCGTCCGTTCACATAGAAGAACTGGCCGTCGGCGCGCGCCTTGGAGGCGGTCGGCAGGCCGGCGTAGCCGTGCAGGCGCAGCGCGCCACCCCTTTCGTCGATCGGCAGGCGCGCCTCGGCGAAGCCGTCGCCGAGGATGTGGGCGCTGCGCTTGGCCATCTCGCTGACGTTCCAGTGGTCGATGGTTCGGCCGTTGTGACTGAGCGAGAACGACACGTCCGGCCGCGCCAGCGCGATGCGGCGCACGACTTCGGCGCAGTGGCCGAATTCGGTCTGTTCCGACTTGAGGAACTTGCGGCGCGCGGGTGTGTTGAAGTACAGGTCCTGCACGTCGATGGTGGTGCCCAGGGCGCCGGACGACGGCGACACGGTGCCGTTGTGCGAGCCGACGATTTCCCACGCGTGCGCGGCATCGGCGGTGCGCGAGGTCAGGGTGACGGCGGCCACCGAGGCGATCGAGGCCAGCGCCTCGCCCCGGAAGCCGAGAGTGCCGACGTTTTCCAGGTCGTTCAGGGAGGCGATCTTCGAGGTCGCGTGCCGGGCCAGCGCCAGCGGCATCTGCTCGGGCGGGATGCCGCGCCCGTTGTCGGTGATGGCGATGCGTTTGACGCCGCCTTCCTCCAGCCGCACGGTGATCTGCGTGGCGCCGGCGTCGAGGGCGTTTTCCAGCAGCTCCTTGACGACGGCGGACGGCCGCTCGACCACCTCGCCGGCGGCGATCTGCGAAATCAGCTGGTCGGGCAGGGCCTGGATCGGGCGGGGAGCGGCGGGGGAGAGGGGTTGGGTGTCTGGCGCGTTCATCGGAGGGATTATAACGCCGGGCGCTCGCGCACCGGAATCGGCGCGTTGCACAGCTCCACGTAGTTGGGCGAGAACTTGTTCCACGGTCCGCCGCGATTGCGCTGCGCCTCGATCACGCGCTTGTAGATCGGCGCCTCGCTGCGCATCACCTCCAGGTTGCTGCGCTCCGCCTCCGGCACGTCGGCCGCCAGACGCACCGATTTGATCGGCGTTTTGGCCTCGTTCGCACCATAGAAGCCCATCGCCTCGCCGCCGCGCGGCTGCGTCGCCAGTAGCGCCATGCCCGACACCACCCGTCCGATGACCGTCACGTTGCGGTCCAGGTGGCGCGGCGAATGGCCGTTGACCGCATACAGCTCGGCACCCGTGCCGCTGTCGGTGTCGTTGTCGCGGCCGATGCCGACCATCCCGTAGCAGTGCGCCAGCCAGGTGGTTTTGGTCTTCGGATCGCGCCCGACCGGGAAACCGTTGGAGTGGCCGATCTGCGGCGCGTAGCCGTCGAAGTCCATCTGGCGCACAAAATGCTTATCGTTGGACATGGGGACGGTGAACTCCGCCGCCACCTTGGCTTTGGCGCTGCCGAGCGGCCTGGGTTTTGTTTCGACGTCCGGATCGCCCCATTGCGCCACGTAGTTGTCCTGCGAGCGCAGCACGGCCAGGCCGTCGAAGTACTTTTCGCCGACCAGGGTTTTGAGGTTGGCGATGCTGCGGGGCGCGAAGTCGGGCGCCAGTTCGATCACCACGCGCCCGGCCGGCAGTTCCATGTACAGGGTGTTGTTCGGGTCCAGCGGACGCCAGTCGGCGGGTTGGGATTGTTTGACCAGATCGCCGGCGCTCGGGCTGACCGGCAGCTCGGCGGCCGAGGCCGCTGCGGCAAGCGCGCTGAGCGGGACTATATAAGTACAACTACGTAGAAAATCGGTCAGGGACATCCGGAATCTCCTTGGTTGGACGTATCCGCTTGCTGCGGGCACGCGGACGATTGTAAACTGGTTAAGATGACCTGGAAACCTCGAGTTTTCAAGGCATTGTGGTGTATGATTCCGGCGCACACTTTATGGGAAGAATATGGATTTTATGCAATTCTTCGACATGATCCTTCATGTCGACAAAACATTGGAAGTGATCATTCAGCAATACGGCACCCTGGTCTACGCCGTGCTGTTCGCCATTATTTTCTGCGAAACCGGGCTGGTGGTGCTGTTTTTCTTCCCAGGTGACACGCTGTTGTTCATCGCCGGCGCGCTGTGCGCGGTGGGCGAGATGCATCTCGGACTGTTGATGTTCCTGCTGATCACAGCGGCGATCACCGGCAACACGCTCAATTACTGGATCGGCGAGGCCATCGGCCAGAAGGTCTTCACCCACGATTACCGCTGGCTCAACAAGGACGCCCTGCACAAGACGCACGAGTTCTTCGAAAAGCACGGCGGCAAGACCATCGTGCTGGCGCGTTTCGTGCCCGTGGTGCGCACCTTCGCGCCGTTCGTGGCCGGCGTGTCCGACATGACGCATACGCGCTTCCAGCTGTACAACATCACCGGCGCGGTGCTGTGGGTGGTGCTGCTGACCACGGCCGGCTATTTCTTCGGCAACATCCCGCTGGTGCGCGACCACCTTACCGAGATCGTCATGGTCGGCGTCGGCGTGGCCGTGGTGCCGATGTTGCTGGGCGGCGCCTGGAAGCTGGGCCGCCGCGTGATGGGCCGCTAAGGCGCATCCAGCCTCGGTCCTGGCTTGTGTCAAGCACGCCGCGCGCTCCGCGCGGCGTGCTGCTTTGAAATCCCCTTAGAAATAATTCTCCCTGCCAACCCGGCACGTCTCAAGTTTTGCCCAAATGCATCCGTAAACCAGTATGTAATTCTTTTACTCTGGAAACTCATGCGTACCGTGTCCTCCCTGCTCACCCTGATTGCCTGCTGCTGCGTCGTCACGACCGCCGGCGCCGCAACCGATCCGCTCATTTCGCCGTCGGCGAAATCCCCGATCGCCGGTGTGGCAGGCGTGCGCGCCGGCGCGGCCGGTGCAGCCGGTACGTCCGCCGCCGCAGGGGTATCCAACCCGTCCAGCGCATCCGGCGCGTCGTCGCCGGCCCGCAAGCCGACCGAGGCCGACGCGGAGGCCGAGCTGTCGGCCAAGATCGCCGCCCGCCTGGCCATCATGCGCGCCAACCAGCAGGCCCGGGCCGCCGCCGCGGCCAAGGCCAAAAAGGCGGCCGCGGTGGCCGCCGCCGCGCCACCGCCGGCCGCGCCCAAGTTCTTCAGCAACACCTGGTCCTACGAGGGTGAGACCGGCCCCGCCAACTGGGGCAAGATCAATCCCGCGTGGGCCAAGTGCGGCAACGGCAACCGCCAGTCGCCGATCGATATCCGCGACGGCATGAAGGTCGAACTGGAGCAAATCAGCTTCGACTACCATCCGTCGACATTCAACGTGACCGACAACGGCCACACGGTGCAGGTGATGGTCGGCGGCGGCAATTTCCTCACGGTGCAGAACCGCATGTATGAACTGATCCAGTTCCATTTCCACCGGCCGTCGGAGGAGCGCATCAACGGCAAAGGCTACGAGATGGTGGTGCACCTGGTGCACAAGGACGTGGAAGGGCGCATCGCGATGCTGGCGCTGCTGCTGGAGCGCGGCAAGCCGCAACCCGTGATCCAGACGGTGTGGAACAACCTGCCGCTGGAAAAGCTGGAGACCCTGGCGCCGTCGGTGGTGCTCGATCCGATGGATCTGCTGCCGGCGCGGCGCGACTACTTCACCTTCATGGGATCGATGACGACGCCGCCCTGCCAGGAGGGCGTGCTATGGCTGGTGATGAAGGAGCCGGTCCAGGCCTCGCCGGCGCAGCTGGCGCTGTTCAGCCGCCTCTATCCCTTGAATGCCCGGCCGATCCAGCAGGGCTCCGGCCGCATCATCAAAGAATCGAACTGATTCAGTCGGCGCAGATGCGGTGCTTGCCGGTCCAGGCGGCGCCGGCTTCCAGCGGCCGCTGGTCCACGCGCGCCGGCTCGATGCAGACGAAGCGCAGATACTCGTCGTCGGCCAGGTCCACCAGCGCGGCCGCATCGGCCTGACCCGGATTCCACACAACCCACTCGCTGAAGCCCTGCTGGTCCAGCCGCAGGGTGGCGTTGGCCGTGTTCAGGGTGAGCGACGGCGTCGATTGGTACAGGCGGTCGTGCTTCTCGGTGAAGTGCAGCGCCGGATGCTCCTGCGTGGCCGTGTTCAGATGATGGTCGGTGTACCGCTGGTGTTGCAGGCCGCTGATGCTGGTCGCGCTCAGGTGGCCGACATCGTAATAGGTGTGCAGCGCCACGCCGAACGGGAAGGCCTGCGCGCCGCTGTTGCGGACCTTGAATTCGGCGTCAAGCGCGTCGCCGTGCAGGGTGAAGCGCAAGGTCAGTTCGAAGGCGTGCGGCCAGGCTTGCACGTGTTCCGCCGCCAGGTCGTCCTGATCGAGGCTGAACTCCAGGAAGGACCGGCCGCCGTCGCCGCCGCTGTCCGTCAGGCGCCAGGTGCTGACGCGCGCGAAGCCGTGGCGCAGACCGGGGCCGCGCACATTAAACTGCGGAAAGATGACCGGCACGCCGCCGCGTATCGCCTTGCTGCCGTCGAGCGGCGTTTGCGAACTGACGAACAGGCGCTCCTTGCCGTCGCCGGTTTTCCAGGACAGCAGATGGGCGCCGAACAGCGACACCGTCGCTTGTGCGCCATCGGCCGCCGTGATTTGCACTGCCGGCAGCGCGCCGAATTCTGTCATCGTAACTACAGCCATGGTTCTTCCGTTAATTAAATGAGTTGATCAGGTGAAGGGGCGGGTTCAGGTCAGCCGGTTCTTCGCCAGCGGCGGATTCTTGGCGAAATAGCGCCGTATGCCTTTGACGATGGCGTTGGCCATCTGGTTCTGGTAGCCGTCGTCGAGCAGCTTGGCCTCCTCCTCCGGGTTGGAGATGAAGGCCGTCTCGATCAGGATGGACGGGATGTCGGGCGCCTTGAGCACCGCGAAGCCGGCTTGCTCGACCGAGCCTTTGTGCAGGCGGTTGATGCCGCCGATCTCGCCCAGCACCGATTTGCCCAGCTTCAGGCTGTCGTTGATCTGCGCCGTGGTGGACAGGTCGAACAGCACGCTGGCCAGCTGGCGGTCGTGGTTCTTGACGTTGACGCCGCCGATGGTGTCGGCCTGGTTTTCCTTGTCGGCCAGCCAGCGCGCGGCGGTCGAACTGGCGCCTTTTTCCGACAGCACGAACACCGACGAGCCGCGCGCGGACGGCTGCACGAAGGCGTCCGCGTGGATCGACACGAACAGGTCGGCCTGCACCTTGCGCGCTTTTTCCACGCGTTTGCCGAGCGGGACGAAGTAATCGCCGTCGCGCGTCAGCATCACCCGCATGTTGGGCGCTTCCTCCAGCTTGGCCTTGAGGCGCTTGGCGATGGACAGCACGATGTCCTTTTCCTTGCTGCCGTTCTTGCCGGAGGCGCCAGGGTCTTCGCCGCCGTGGCCGGGATCGAGCGCGATGGTGATCATCCGCACAACGTTGTTCTTTTCCGCTTTGTCGGCCTTGTCTGCGGCTTTGGCCTGGGCCTCGGCGGTCCTGACCTGGTTGCGCAGTTCGTCGCGCGGCTCGGCCTTCATGTCCGGCTTGAGCGCTTCGAGCTGCTCGCGGGGCGTCGGCGCGTTGGCGGCCATCTCCGCCTCGCCCGGTTTGAGCGGCGGCATGTCGCCTTTCGGCGTGCTGCCGGCGGCCGCCGACGACGATTCCGGCGGCGGCTTGCCGTCGCTGGACCAGTTGCCCTTTTCGATCATCGCGGCGATCGGGTCGACCTCCTTGACCGGATACAGATCGAAGATCAGGCGGTCCTTGTAGTTACCGGCCGGCGGCAGCGTGAAGACCTGCGGCCGCACTTCCTCCTTCAGGTCGAACACCAGGCGCACCACGTTGGGCCGGTTCTGGCCCACGCGCACCTGCTTGATGTACGGGTCGTTGGACTGGATCTTGGCGACCAGGCTTTTGAGCGTCGGATTGAGCTCCAGCCCTTCGATGTCGACCACCATGCGTTCCGGGTCCTTGACGATGAAGTGGGTGGCCTTGAGGACGGCGTCGTTCTCCAGGGTGACGCGGGTGTAGTCGTCGGCCGGCCACACGCGCACGGCCAGGATTTGCGCGGCGCCGGCGCGCAGCGGCGCGGCGAGCGAGGTCACGGACAGCATCAGGGTGGCGCCGGCCTTCAGGACGGTGCGCCGCGAGACGGCGGGAGTGGACTCCGCGCTCACATGTTGGGAGCGAATTTGAGGCTTTGAAGGCATGAGTTACCCAGGGCGGTGGACGCCTGCAATTCTACATCACGGCCGTTGCCGGCCACGGTCAGGTACAGGTCGATATCGGGCGGCGGCAGCACGCGGTCGGCCTTTTCGGGCCATTCGACGATGCAGATGTTGTCCCCGTTGAAGTCTTCACGGAAGCCGGCGTCGAGGAATTCCTCGGGGCTGCCCATGCGGTACAGGTCGAAATGGATGACGTTGACGGCGCGGCCGCCGAGTTCAATTCGATATGGTTCCGACAAGGTGTAGGTCGGGCTTTTGACGGTGCCGGCGTGGCCCGCCGCGTGCAGCAGGGCGCGGGTGAGGGCGGTTTTGCCCGCCCCGAGGTCGCCGTGCAGGTAGATCGTCAGGCCCGGCGCCAGCGCGCGCGCCAGGGCCGACCCCAGCGCGGCGGTCGCGGCTTCGTCGTGGAGATGGGCTGTGAAGTGCTGCATCGAATAGAATGTCATGTTGGTGGAATCGCCAGCCATTGTAACCGCCCGCGTCCTTCCAGGGTGTACCCTCATAAGCCACTGATGTCCTTGCCAGAATCCAATTTAGCCGAACTCGCCCTCAGCATCAAGCGCTGGGGTGTGGAGCTGGGCTTCGCCGAAATCCGCATCACCGACATCGACCTCAGTCACGCCGAGGCGGGCCTGCGCGCGTGGCTGGACGCCGGCATGCATGGTGAAATGGACTACATGGCCGCCCACGGCATGATGCGCGCCCGCCCGGCCGAACTGGTGCCCGGCACGGTGCGCGTGATCAGCGCGCGCATGAACTATCTGCCGAGGGAGGCGGAAAACGGCCTGGATGCGGACGCGCAAGGAGAGGATTGGCGCGGGCGCGAACGGCGCCGGCTGGCCGATCCCGGCGCCGCCGTCATCTCGGTCTACGCGCGCGGCAGGGATTATCACAAGGTGCTGCGCGCGCGGCTGCAGCAGCTGGCCGACAAGGTCAAGGCGGAAATCGGCGACTTCGGCTACCGCGTGTTCACCGACTCGGCGCCGCTGATGGAGCTGCCGCTGGCCGAGAAGGCGGGCCTGGGCTGGCGCGGCAAGCATACCTTGCTGCTCAGCCGCACCGCGGGCTCGATGTTCTTCATGGGCGAATTCCTGGTCGATTTGCCGCTGCCGGTCGATCCGCCGACCGGCGCCCATTGCGGCCAGTGCTCGGCGTGCATCGACATTTGCCCGACGCAGGCAATCCTGGGGCCGGGCCGGCTCGACGCCCGGCGCTGCGTGTCCTACCTGACGATCGAACTGAAAAGCGCGATCCCGGTGGAACTGCGTCCCCTGATCGGCAACCGCGTCTACGGCTGCGACGACTGCCAGACCACCTGCCCGTGGAACAAGTTCGCGCAGCGCGCGGTGCTGCCCGATTTCGACGAGCGCCATGGTTTGGGCAGTGCTTCGATGGTCGAGTTGTTCGGCTGGAGCGAGGAAGAATTCAACCGCAAGATGGAAGGCAGCCCGATACGCCGCATCGGCCATGAGCGCTGGCTGCGCAACCTGGCGGTCGGCCTGGGCAACGCGGCGGCGGCCGGCGCGAAGGGCGACGCGGCGATCGTCGGCGCGCTCACGGCGCGCCTGGCGCACCCGTCGGCGCTGGTGCGCGAGCATGTCGAATGGGCTTTGGCCTGTCACGCCGAAGGCCTCGCGACCCCAGCCTGAGCACTGGTCCGGCCGGCCCGATTGGGCTACACTCGTGCGGTTATTCTCCTTTAATAGGCCGATGCCCATGCAAAC
This sequence comes from uncultured Duganella sp., assembly GCA_963511605.1. GTDB lineage: Bacteria > Pseudomonadota > Gammaproteobacteria > Burkholderiales > Burkholderiaceae_D > Rugamonas. Next base: position 162,158 of record CAUPJZ010000004.1, read on the forward strand.
TTCAACCAGGTTCATAGCGCTGCTCGCAGGCGCCTCCTTCTCCCTCGCCGCGCAGGCGGTCAGCTTCGACGCATGGGCCGACAAGGTCGCCGACGCCAAGGTGCGCAGCGACCCGGAACAGGCCACGCAGAAGCAGTACTTCAGCGGCAAGGAGCAGGACGCGCTGGACCGCGCGCTGACGCCGAATACGCCGGCATACCGCAAAGACCAAGTGGCCAAGGCCAAGGCCTCGCTGAAGCAGCTGGCGGCGATCGACCAGAAGGCGTTGACGCCGCAGCAGCGCGCGAGCGCCGCCGCCATTGCCTGGAACCTGCAGGGCGCGGTCGACGCGGTGGAATTCGAAGATCACCAGTTCGTGTTCAACCAGTTCACCGGCCTGCATGTGCAGATCGTGAACTTCCTGTCGCAGCAGCATCCGATCCGCAATCAGCGCGACATCGAAAACTATCTGGCGCGGCTGAAGTCCGTGGCCGGCAAGATCGACACCGGCATCGCGCGCGCGCAGGGCGCTGCAGGCCGTGGCTTCCTGATGCCGACCTTTATCACGCAATCGTCGATCGGCCAGTTGGACCGATTCCTGGACGGCGGCGCGGACAAGAACGTGCTGGTCGCCTCGCTGGCGCAGCGCATGGCGGCGTTGAAGGATGTCTCGCCGGAGCGGCAGGCCAGGTTCACGGCGGAGGCCACGGCGACCGTCAAGCAGACGATCCTGCCGGCGTTCGAGCGCACGCGCACGCTGCTGAAGGACCAACTGCCGCGCACCACCGCCGACGCCGGCCTGTGGCGCCTGCCGAACGGCGACAAGGCCTACGCGCTGGCGCTGCGCCGCATGACCACCACAGACTACACGCCGCGGCAGATCCACGACATCGGCCTGAAGGAAGTGGCGCGCATCGAGAAGGAGATGGATGGTTTGCTGACGTCGCTGGGCTACAAGGAGGGCGGCATCAAGGAGCGCATGGTCAAGCTGGAGGCCGATTCGCAGCCGAAGGAGGCCGACCCGCGTCCTGCGATGCTGGCGCGTTACGACGCGTTGATGCGCGACGCCGAGGCGCGCGCGAAGGAATTGTTCGATATCACGCCGAAGGCGCCGGTGGTGGTCAAGCGCGAACCGGCGTTCACCGAGAAGACGGCGGCCGCGCATTATTCGGCGCCGGCCAAGGACGGCACGCTGCCGGGCATCTTCTGGGCGCCGATGCCGGGACCGGACTTCCGCATCGTCGGTATGCGCACCTTGGTGTATCACGAAGCGGTGCCGGGCCATCACTTCCAGATCGCGCTGCAGCAGGAGAATACGGGTTTGCCACGTTATCGTCGCGACCGCGTGTTCGGTTCGGGATCGGCGTATGTCGAGGGCTGGGCGCTGTATGCGGAGCAGCTGGCGTCGGAAAACAAGTGGTATGACGGCGATACCGTTGGGCGTCTGGGGCAGCTCGACGCGGAACTGTTCCGCGCCAAGCGGCTGGTGGTCGATACCGGCCTGCACGCGATGAAGTGGACGCGCCAGCAGGGCATCGATTACGGCATTCCCGCGTCGGAGGTCGAACGTTATGTGGTGATGCCGGGGCAGGCGTGCGCCTACAAGATCGGCATGATCCGCATCCTCGATCTGCGCGCGAAGGCGGAGAAGGCGCTGGGCGACAAGTTCTCGATCAAGGGCTTCCACAACACGGTGCTGCAGACCGGCGATGTGCCGCTGTCGGTGCTGGAGAAGGTGGTGGACGAGTGGATCGCCACGCAGAAGGGGTGAGGCCACAGTGGCTGCGCTGGCGGCTCGTCGATGGCGGATTACGGCGTTCCGCCTAATCCGCCCTACGTGTATCCGAGGTACTCATGGGGCAGTAGCCATCGGCCGCGAACTACGCTCCGATCTGGAGCCACGTAGGGCGGATTAGCGTAGCGTAATCCGCCATGCCAGCGCCGCCGATAGCTTATGCGGTGTTATTTCAGCAAGCCCGCCAGCTCGACCGCCGTTTTGACATGCATCTTGTCGAAGATGTGCGCACGGTGAACCTCCACCGTGCGCATGCTGATGCCCAGCTGGTCGGCCACCACCTTGTTCATCTTGCCGGCCAGGATCAGGTCCAGCACCTCGCGCTCGCGCACCGACAAGGTCGCCAGGCGCGCGTGCACGGCCGCCATCTCGCCGGCCTTGCGCGAGCCGGCCAGGCCTTCCTGCACCCGGTCCATCAGCTGGTTGTCGTTGAACGGCTTCTCGAAGAAATCGAAGGCGCCGCGCTTCAAGGTATCGACCGCCATCGGCACGTCGCCGTGGCCCGTCAGGAAAATCACCGGCATGCGCTGCGTCAGCCCGCGCGCGGCCAGCTGGTCGAACACCGCCACACCGTTCATGTCCGGCATGCGCACGTCGAGCAGCAGGCAGTCGCCGTCGGCGTCGAATTCGCCCATCTCCACTTGCTGCAGGAATTGCAGTGCGCCCTCGTAGGCGCGCGACGAGATCCCGCGCGAAGTGGCCAGCCAGGTCAGCGAGTCGCGTACGACCGCTTCGTCATCGACGATATGCAGCATTTTCTTAGGTCTCCTGTTCCGTGGCCACCGTCACCGCCGGCAGCACGAACGTAAATATGGTTCCGCCTTGCGGATTGGCGCTGTAAGTGAGCGAGCCGCCGTGGAATTCTATCGCAGTCCGGCAGATGTTCAATCCCATGCCCATCCCCTCGGCCTTGGTCGAGAAGAAGGGCGAGAACAACCGCTGCGCCACCTCGTCCGGAATGCCGTGCCCCTGGTCGATCACCGCCACGCTCACCTGCGCCGTGGCCGCATCATACTCCGCCACCACGCTGAGGATGCGCCGCTGTGGCGGAATGTGCTGCATCGCTTCGATGGCGTTGCGGGTCAGGTTCAGCAGCACCTGTTCGATCATCACGCGGTCGGCCAGCACCGCCGGCAGGTCCTCGGGGATGTTGGTTTGATAGGAGACGTAGCTTTGGCGCGCCTGCAGCTCGATCAGCGCCTGGATGCCGTCGAGCAGCGACTGTATGCCCACGGACTGGCGCAGCGGTTCGCGCTTCTTGACGAATTCGTGCACGCTGCGGATGATCTGGCCGGCCCGCTGCGCCTGTGCGCTGGCCTGCTCCAGCGCGGGTTTCAGCAGCCCGGCATCGACCGTGCCGCCCTTGTCCCTGGCGCGTCCCAATACATTGAGCGCGCCGGTGGTGTAGCTGGAGATGGCGGCCAGCGGCTGGTTCAGTTCATGCGCCAGCATCGAGGCGATCTCGCCCATCGTCGCCAGGCGCGCGCTGGCCTGCAGCTTTTCCTCCTGCTGGCGGTTCAGTTCCTCCACGCGCTTGCGGTCGGAGATGTCGAGGATGGAGCCCATCCAGCCGGTCTGTTTGCCGTTGTTGTCCACGAGCGGCGCCTCGAACACCAGCACCGGCACGCGCTGGCCGTCCGGGCGCAGGAAGAAGGTTTCGAACTGCGGCGTGACCCGGCCCGCCAGCACCGAGGCGAAGCGGGTCTGGTATTCCTCCATCGCCTCCGGCGCCCAGTAGGGCATCGGCGGCAGGCGGCCGACGATGTCCTCGGCCGGGTAGCCGACGATCTGGCAGAAGGCCGGATTGACGTAGGTGATGCGGCCCTCCAGGTCGCGCGCGCGCAGGCCGGTCACCAGCGAGTTCTCCATCGCGGTGCGGAACGACATCTGCTGGCGCAGCGCGCCTTCGGCGGCCAGGCGGCGCGAGATGTGGCCCCACAGCGCCACCAGGCTCCATAACAATCCGAGCGACAGCACGATGACCGAGCCGACCAGCAGATTGGGCAGCAGCTTGGGCGCGCTCTTGACGCTGTCCGTCACCAGCCGCACCGAGGCGCCGGGCAGGTCGAGCGCGCGCTTGTGGGTGTAGACGCCGTGGCCCGGACCGGCCGCCGCGCGCCGCGCCAGCACCTTGTCGTCGCGGTCGACCAGGGTGACCTGGTTGTCCTGCGCGAACCACCACGGCACCATTTCTTCGAGCAGGGCGCTGGTTTTATAGGTGGCGACGAGGTCGCCGAGGTAGTCGGCGCCGCTGAACAGCGGCACGTGGTAATCCATCAGCACCTCGGCCGGGGCGGCGGCGGGATTGGCCTCCTGCACCTCCGGCTGCGTGTACATGGCGTTGCGGGTCTTGCGGGTCAGCTCCATGGTCGCGCGCGAGGCGGCCGTCAGCACCACCGGCGCGGTTTGCGGATCGCTGCTGGCGACCAGCGAGCCGTCCGGCCGCAGCCAGGCCACCCGCAGCAGCTCCTTGCCGTTCTTGAGCACACGGGCCAGCCGGTCGTGGCCCTGTGCCGGCGTCAGGCGTCCGATGCCGATCTCCTGCGCCAGCGCCGCCAGGCTTTCCTCGTCCCTGCCTAATTGAAAGCGTATCGTTTGCTCAACCCACAAGGTGTCGGCGATCAGCTGTTCCTGGCGCTCGTTGCTCTCCATCTGGCGCGCCTGCCACGGCAGCCAGATCAAAATCGCCAGAAAAAACAACACCAGCACGATCGGCAAAACCCAGCGCAGCGTCGAGTTCGCGCTGGGGCGTCGGGCTGCAAGCGGCTGGGAATGCGGGTTTGTCATGGGCGCTCAGGGTATAGCGTTGGCGGAAAAGGGGCATTGTGGTTTTCCACAATTGAATAATGCGTCGTTGTCCTGAAGAATCTATCAAACTACAATAATAGTGTACTTTCACCCCCAGGAGACTTCATGAAACTGAAACACGCACTGCTCGTGCTGAGCGCAGCATTGAGCTTTAACGCCTACGCGCAAGCTCCTATCGTCATTAAATTCAGCCACGTGGTGGCGACCGACACCCCGAAGGGGCAGGCGGCCGAGCGCTTCAAGCAATTGGCCGAGAAGGCCACCAACGGCCGCGTCAAGGTCGAGGTCTATCCGAACAGCCAGCTGTACAAGGACAAGGAAGAACTCGAAGCGCTGCAGCTGGGCGCCGTGCAAATGCTGGCGCCATCGCTGGCCAAGTTCGGTCCGCTGGGCGTGAAGGAATTCGAGGCCTTCGACTTGCCGTTCATCTTCCCGTCCAAGACCGCGCTGTACAACGTCACCGAAGGCGAAATCGGCAAGGGCCTGATGAAGAAGCTTGAGCCGAAGGGCATCACCGGCCTGGCGTTCTGGGACAACGGCTTCAAGGTCATGTCGGCCAACAAGCCGCTGCGCGTGCCGGCCGACTTCAAAGGCCTGAAGCTGCGCATCCAGTCGTCCAAAGTGCTGGACGCGCAGATGCGCGCGCTGGGCGCCAACCCGCAGGTGCTGGCGTTCTCGGAAGTGTACCAAGCGCTGCAGACCGGCGTGGTCGACGGCACCGAGAACCCGCCGTCGAACATGTACACCCAGAAGATGCATGAAGTGCAGAAGTACGTGACCGTGTCCAACCACGGCTACCTGGGCTACGCGGTCATCGTCAACAAGAAGTTCTGGGACGGCCTGCCGCCGGATATCCGCACCGCGCTCGACAAGGCGATGAAGGAAGCGACCACGTTCGAGAAAGCCATCGCCCAGCGCGACAACGATCTGGCGCTCGAGGCGATCAAGAAGACCGGCAAGACCGAGATCTACACCTTGAGCGTGAAAGAACAGGCGGAGTGGCGCAAGGCCCTGCTGCCGGTACAGCAATCGATGGAAAGCCGAATCGGTAAAGACCTGATCTCGGCCATCAATAAAGAAGCGGCAAAATAAAGCCTGCCTGACGGGGTGGCGCTCGCCGCCCCGTCCACAATTCCTCACTGAAGGATCCCTCCATGAAATTCCTCGATAAACTCGAAGAATGGATCATCGCGACCCTGATGGGCGCGGCGACCGTTCTGATCTTCGTATCGGTGGTCCACCGCTACCTGTCCGGCATGCCGATTCCCGGCCTGCAGGACTACCTGATCCAACTCAATACCAGCTGGGCGCAGGAAGCCTGCATCTATATGTTCGTCTGGATGGCCAAGTTCGGCGCGGCCTACGGCGTGCGCACCGGCATCCACGTCGGCGTCGACGTCATCATCAACCGCATGAGCACTCCGTGGCGCGCCAAGTTCGTCGTCTTCGGCCTGCTCGCCGGCGCGCTGTTTACCGGCATCATCGGCACCCTGGGCGCCAACTTCGTCAGCCACATGGCGCAGACCGACCAGGTCTCGGCCGACCTGGAGATCCCGATGTGGATCGTCTACCTGGCCGTGCCGCTCGGCTCCTACCTGATGTGCTTCCGCTTCCTGCAGGTGCTGGTGGCCTTCGTCAAGACCGGCGAACTGCCCAAGCACGACCACTCGCACGTCGAGGGTCTGGATGAAGAATTGAACGCCGATAAAGGAGCCAAAGCATGAACGCCATGATTATCTTCGTGCTGCTGCTGGCGCTGATGTTGACCGGCATGCCGATCTCGATTTCGCTCGGCCTGACGGTGCTGACCTTCCTGTTCACGATGACCGAGGTGCCGATCGATACGGTCGCCCTCAAGCTGTTCACCGGCATCGAGAAATTCGAGATCATGGCCATCCCGTTCTTTATTTTGGCGGGTAACTTCCTCACCCACGGCGGCGTCGCGCGGCGCATGATCAACTTCGCCACGTCGATGGTCGGCCACTGGCACGGCGGCCTGGCGCTGGGCGGCGTGCTGGCGTGCGCGCTGTTCGCGGCGGTATCCGGTTCGTCGCCCGCCACCGTGGTGGCGATCGGCTCGATCATCCTGCCGGCGATGGTGCGCCAGGGCTATCCGAAGGCGTTCGGCGCCGGCGTCATCACCACCTCGGGCGCGCTGGGCATCCTGATCCCGCCGTCGATCGTGATGGTGATGTATTCGGTCACCACCAACACCTCGGTCGGCAAGCTGTTCATGGCCGGCGTGGTGCCGGGCATCATGCTGGCGTTCTTCCTCGGCTTGACCACTTGGTATCTGGCGCGCAAGCACAACTATCCGCGCATGCCCAAGGCCGGCTGGGGCGAGCGCTGGGCCACCTTCCGCAAGAGCGCCTGGGGTTTGCTGCTGATCGTCATCGTCATGGGCGGCATCTATAGCGGCGCGTTCACGCCGACCGAGGCGGCGGCGATGGCGGCGGTGTATGCCTTCATCATCGCCGTGTTCGTCTACAAGGATTTGAAGATCTCGCAGGTGGGCAAGGTACTGCTCGATTCGGCGGCGATGTCGGCGATGCTGCTCTACATCATCACCAACGCCATCCTGTTCTCGTTCCTGATGACCAGCGAAAACATCCCGCAGGCGATGGCCGAGTGGATCACGGGCCAGGGCTTGGGTGTGATCACCTTCCTGCTGGTGGTGAACGTGCTGCTGCTGTTGGCCGGTAACGTGATGGAGCCGTCGTCGATCGTGCTGATCATGGCGCCGATTCTGTTCCCGGTGGCGATGAAACTGGGCATCGATCCGGTGCACTTCGGAATCTTGATCGTCGTCAACATGGAAGTGGGGATGTGCCATCCGCCGGTGGGCCTGAACCTGTACGTGGCCTCGGGTATCACCAAGATGGGCATCACGGAATTGACCGTTGCCGTGTGGCCATGGCTGCTGACCATGCTGGGCTTCTTGATCTTGGTCACATATGTACCACAAATTTCTTTGTGGCTCCCGAATTTAATTTACTCTTAAAGTAACGCTGCGCTGCAACCTGAAAAAAACGGGAAAAACCGAAAAAGATGCGTTATGATGGCGTCGCTCTCAGGGGTTCCCGAATAAGCAAATCTGGTTCGGTAGCAAGGGCAAGGAATTGTAGGTGGGGAGTGTGGATAGAAACGGTACTTAATACCGGCAATCGATCGAGGAGACACACGTTTTACAGAATGTCGTTGTGATAGTCGCTGCAGGCCGCCACAAGCGCGCTACGGGGACACGCAAACGACCGGGAACGTGAAGCAGGTTTAAAAACGCACCTTCAGGTGCGTTTTTTTTCGCCCGGCGTTTTACAATGCCGGCGTGGCGCGAAACCCTACGCGCCGCCGCCGACCCGGTTTCGCGACTTCCACGACAAAAGATTGTCGCAGGCACGCAACATGATGGTGCGTTGCGAAAAACGGCCGAGATCAACGAAGACCCTTTTTGGTGCATCAACTGTGACGAATATACAACAGCAGCGTGAAATTTTTTCTGCCATCGTGGAATTGCCATTCGGAAAAATCGGAGTGCGCACCGCAAGTGGTCTGATCACTGAGCTGTGTTACCTGCCGCCCCATTTTGATGCAAAGGATGCGCAAGACCCGACGGCGGAGGCGGCGGCGGCGCAGCTGAAAGCGTACTGCGAGGATGCCGATCACCGCTTCGACCTGCCGCTCAAGCAGGCCGGCACCGACTTCCAGAAGTCGGTGTGGGGCGCCATCAGCTCCATCCCGCGCGGCAGCGTGCGCACCTACGGCGAGCTGGCCAGGCACATCGGTTCGGCGCCGCGCGCGGTGGGGCAGGCTTGCGGCGCCAACTGGTTCCCGATCGTGGTGCCGTGCCACCGCGTCACCTCCGCCGCCGGCCTGGGCGGCTTTGCCAACAGCGACGATCCCAACGGCTACCTGCTGGGCATCAAGCGCTGGCTGCTGGCCCACGAAGGTTCGAGCGAGTACGCATGGCAACAGACAACACTGCTCTGATCGACGAGTTCTGCGACAGCCTGTGGCTGGAGGACGGCCTGTCCAAAAACACGCTGGAAGCGTACCGGCGCGACATGCGCCTGTTCGCCCGCTGGCTGGAGTCGCAGCGGCCCAACGTGGCCGGGCTGGCGGCCGTGGCCACGCACGATATCCAGGGCTACATCGCGGCGCGCCACGAGGACAGCGGCAAGGCCACCTCGTCCAACCGGCGGCTGTCGGTGATCAAGCGCTTCTACCAGCTGCTGCTGCGCCAGCGGCGCATCACGGACGATCCCAGTCTCAAATTGGTATCGGCCAAACAGCCGCACCGCTTCGTCCACACCTTGAGCGAAATTCAAGTGGAGGCCTTGCTGGCGGCGCCAGACGTCAACACGCCGCTGGGCCTGCGCGAGCGCACCATGCTGGAGCTGATGTACGCCAGCGGCCTGCGCGTGTCGGAGCTGGTGGACCTGAAGATGCTGGAGCTGAGCCTGAACGACGGCGTGCTCAGGATCACCGGCAAGGGCGCCAAAACGCGGCTGGTGCCGTTCGGCCAGCAGGCCCGGATTTGGATCGAGCGCTACGTCAAGGATGCGCGCGGCGTGATCCTGAACGGCCAGGTCGACGACGCGCTGTTCGTCACCGGACGCGGCGGCCCGATGACGCGGCAGATGTTCTGGGTGGTGATCAAAAAACATGCGTTGAAGGCGGGCATCACCGCGCCGCTGTCGCCGCACACCCTGCGCCATGCGTTCGCCACGCATTTGCTCAATCATGGCGCCGACTTGCGCGTGGTGCAGTTATTGCTAGGTCATTCGGACATCTCCACCACGCAAATCTATACCCATGTCGCACGGGAACGCCTGAAACATCTGCATGCGCAACATCATCCCCGAGGCTGAAAAACTTGCATCGGCCGTATCTGCGTCATAATGTGAGCAGGTAATCAACCGGATAGAGAAGAGGTAGCAAATGGCGAAGACAAACTTCCAGTACGAAAAACGTCAGCGCGAGCTGGAAAAGAAGAAAAAAGCGGATGAAAAAGCCCGGCGCAAGGCCGAGCTGAAGGCCAACCCGGGCCTGGCCCAGGAAGGCGAAGTGGTTGAGGACGACGAAGAGGGCGGCGAGCCCAGCGCCGAGCCCGCCAAGGAATAACGCTCAGCCACGGCTCCACGTAGGGCGGATTAGCGTAGCGTAATCGGCCATGCATGAGCCGTCGGCGGCGCGTGGCCGATTACGCGCTGCGCGCTAATCCGCCCTACGGACCACGTGCAGGTGCTCGACGTGTTCTTCCGTTTGCCTGCGCTTGAAGTACCGCACGCAGCGCTTGCCGAGGTTGTCCAGATACGTGTACGCCACCGGCACCACCACCAACGTTAAAATGGTCGACGTGATCACACCGCCGATCACCGCGCGGCCCATCGGCGCCTGCGTCTCGCCGCCTTCGCCCAGGCCGATCGCCATCGGCAGCATGCCGAACACCATCGCCAGCGTCGTCATCAGAATCGGCCGCAGCCGCACCTGGCCGGCGCTCATGATGGCCTCGAACTGTCCCATACCCTCGCGCTGCGCCTGGTTGGTGAAGTCCACCAGCAAAATCGCGTTCTTGGTCACCAGCCCCATCAGCATGATGAAACCGATCACCGAGAAGATGTTCAAGGTGCTGCCGGTCGCCAGCAGCGCCACCAGCACGCCGATCAGCGACAGCGGCAAGGACATCATGATCGCCACCGGCTGCAGGAAGCTGCCGAACTGCGACGCCAGCACCAGGTAGATGAAGATCACCGCGATGCCGAGCGCGATCATGGCCGAGGTCATGCTTTCCTCCATTTCCTGCGCGTTGCCGCCGACGTCGAAGCGCACGCCGTCCGGCAAATCGATCTCCTTCATCGCCTTGCGCACGTCGCCGTCGACGTCGCCGCCGGGACGGCCCTCGGTGTTGGCGTAGATCGCCACCCGGCGCTGCAGCGCCTGGCGCTTGAGCACCTGCGGGCTGAACGACGGCACGAAGTCGACCACCTGGCGCAGCGGCACCATCACCGGCCGCCCGTCCGGCCCCAGCTTGCTCGACGCCAGCGACAGGTCGGCCAGGTCGGCCACCTTTTGCCGGCCCGACTTTGGCAACTGCACGTTGACGTCGTAGTTCTGGCCGTCGGAGGCGAGGAAGTGGCTGGTGGTGTCGCCGGCCACGAACGGCCGCAGCGCGGTGCCGATCTGCTGCACCGTCAGGCCCAGGTCGCTGGCCAGCTCGTTGTTGATCTTGACCGTGGTCGACGGGTTGGCGCCTTCCTGGCTGTATTCCAGGTCGACCAGGCCCTTGATCGGACGCATCTTGTCCATCAGCCGGTGCGCCACCGTGTCGAGCTTGCCTTCGTCGGTGCCGAGGATGGCGATGAAGATCGGCTTCCAGCCGACCGACATCGTGATGCCGGCGATCTTGCCCAGGCGTTCGCGGATCTTGCCCTCCATGACTTTTTGCGACGGCCGCTTGTGGGTCTTGCGGTCGACCAGTTTCATGTCGATGCGGGCGGTGTTGCGGCCGTCCTCGGTGCCGACCACGGCGATGACGCTGGCGATCTCGGGGAACTCCTTGAGCGCCGCCTCGACCTGTTGCACCTTGTTGTCGTTGTATTCCAGGCTGGAGCCGACCGGCGTCTTCATCTGCAGGTTGACCCAGCCGTTGTCCTGCTCCGGCATCATCTCGCCGCCTATCATCGGCACCAGCATCAGGCTGCCGGTGAACAGCGCGAAGGCGAACGCCAGGGTCAGCTTGCGCCAGCGCAGCGCCAGGCCCAGGATTTTGCCGTACACCACGTGCAGCCGGTCGACGCCTCCTTCGAGCCAATGCATCAGGCGGCCCAGCCACGGCACGTACTTGAAACGGTCCTTGACCGGATCGGGCCATACCGACGACAGCATCGGGTCGAGCGTGAAGCTGACGAACAGCGACACCATCACCGCGACCGCCACCGTGATGCCGAACTGCAGGAAGAAGCGGCCGATGATGCCCTGCATGAAGGCCACCGGAATGAACACGGCGACGATGGCGAAGGTGGTGGCCATGACGGCCAGGCCTATCTCGTTGGTGCCGTCCTCGGCAGCCTTGCGGTGGTTCTTGCCCATGCCCAGGTGGCGCACGATGTTCTCGCGCACCACGATGGCGTCGTCGATCAGCAGGCCGATGCACAGCGACAGCGCCATCAGGGTCAGAAAGTTCAGGGTGAAGCCGAATACCTTCATCGCAATGAAGCTGGCCATGACCGAGATCGGCAACGTCAGCCCGGTGATGATGGTCGAGCGCCACGAGTGCAGGAAAAAGAACACGATCACCATCGTCAGCACGGCGCCTTCGATGATGGTGCGCTTGACGTTGTCGAGCTGGCTTTGCACCTTGACCGATTCATCGTTGAGCAAAGTCAGCGTGATGTCCGCCGGCAGCGACTTCTGCAGCTCGGCGACCACCTTCTGGATGCGCGTGCCGACCTCGACCACGTTGGCGTCCTGCACCTTGGTGATGTCGATGGTGACGGCGCGCTGGCCGCTCAGGCGCGAGATCGACATCTCCTCCTGGGCGCCGTCGATGACGGTCGCCACCTGTTCCAGGTAGACCGGGCCGTTGGCGCGGCGGGCGACGATGATCTTGTTGAAGTCGCGCGCCTCCTTCATCTTGTTCTCGACGCGCACCAGCTGCTCGTTGCCGGCGAAGCTGATCGAGCCGGCCGGCAGGTTGGTGTTGGTGGCCTGGATCGCGGCGATGACCTCGTCGACGCCGATCGCTTGCGCGGTCAGGTCGTTGGGACGCAGGCTGATCAGGATCTGGCGCGCGGCCATGCCGTTCAGGCGCACCTGGCCGACGCCGGCCACGCCCTGGAAGCGTTTGCCGATGACCTGGTCGGCCATGGTCGACAGTTCGCGCAGGGTGTGGGCGGTGGCGGTCAGGCCGATCTGGGCGATGGGGCGGCTGTTCTCGCCTTCGAAGCGGACGATGAACGGGTCCTTGGCTTCCTTGGGGAAGCGCGGGCGCACCTGCGCGACCTTGTCGCGGATGTCCTGCATCGCCTTGTCCATATTGGTCGACAGCTCGAAGTCGACGTAGACGCCGGCGCGGCCCTCCCACGAGTTGGCGCGCAGGGTCTTGATGCCGCTGACGGTGTTGACCACTTCCTCGATCGGCCGCGTGATGTCGTTCTCGACCGCCTCCGGCGACGCGCCCGGATAATTGACTTCGATCATCGCGCCGGGGATGTCGACGTTGGGCATCGCTTCCATGCCCAGCTCGCGGTACGAGAACATGCCCAGCACCACGAGCGCCACCATCACCATGGTGGCGAACACCGGGTTCTGGATACTGGTTTTAGTGATCCACATGGTCAGCCTTTCGCCAGCATGGCCGCTTTGGTCGGCGCGGAAGGTGTGGCTGTCGCGGGCAGCTTGACCTGCGCGCCCGGCTTGACGGCGTTGAGTTTGGAGACGATGACGTTGGCGCCCTTGTCGAGGCCGTCGGTGACTTCGGCGTAGCCCTCGTCGTCGTTGCGCAAGCCCAGGGTGACCGGCTGCGCCACCACCTTGCCGTTTTCGATCTTGTAGACCACCTGCTTGCCCTGATCGTCGCGCAGCGCCGTCATCGGCACGATGGGCGCGACGCCCGAGCGGTCGGTGACGATGCTGCCCTTGGCGAACATGCCGGCGCGCAGCGCGCTGTCGTCGTTGCGCACCGCGATGTAGACCAGCATCGAGCGCGAACCGGCCTCGGTGGCCGGATTGATGCGCGCCACCTTGCCTTCGAACTCGCGCTTCTGGAAACCGTCGACCTTGAAGCGGACGTCCTGGCCGACTTTCACGCGTGGGATTTCCGACGCCGGCACCTGGGCCTCCAAGGTCAGTTCCGACAGGTTGACGATGCTGTAGACCGGCATGTCCGGCGCCAGTTTCTCGCCGGCCTGCACATGGCGCTTGCTGACCACGCCGCTGATGGGCGCCTTGATGATGCCGTCGTTGAGCGCGATACGGGCGATCTCGACCATCGCGGCGGCCGACTTGACGTTGGCGCGCGCCAGCGCGACCGTGTTCTGCGTCGAATCGAAGGCGTTTTGCGAAATGTATTTTTGCGCCAGCAGCGCCTGGCTGTTGGCTTCGTTCTTGGTCGCCATCGACAGCTTGGCCTGGGCTTCGTCGAGCATGGCCTGCTGCTGTTGCAGGCGCGCGCGCAGGTCGGCCTGGTCGATGCGCGCCAGCACCTGGCCGGCGCTGACGGCCATGCCTTCCTGCACCGTGGTGGCCTCCACCACGCCCGAGATCTTGGACTTGATGGTGGCCGAACTCAGGGGCGCCAGCGAGCCGGATAAGGGCAAGCTGACCGCCAATGATCTGGCATCGATGGCCGCGACGTCGCCGCTGGCCAGTTCGAAGACTTCCTGTTTCTTCTCTTTCTTGCCCTCGGCCTGGGCCGCCGGAGGCGTCGCCGCGCCCTGGTTGCCGCGCAGGACGGTCCAGCCGCCGGCCGCCAGGCCCAGCACGATCAGGACGGCGACAGGCTTGCGCCAGCTTTTGCGACGCACCGTAGGCAGGGAGGCGGGGGGCAAGGTTTCAATTTTCATATCGTTCTTCTGCGAATGTTGTGGCGCCGGAGGGACCGCGCATGTTGGCACTTTATGAATTTGCAAGGGCGATCGCCATCGAAATGCGACGAGTGGCGCAAAAGCGCGGCTGAAATGCTTAAAGCCGGGATCAAGCGTGTTTGAGACAAGTCAATGGCGCTTCCGCCGCAGGCGCAAGAATGGCGAAGGCCTGCGAAGGCGCGAACGCCAAAAGAGGGCCATGTGTCAGTCGACTTCCACCTGATGTACGAAAACACCAGTGACGCCGTCGTGCTGATGCGGGACGGGCGCGTCGTCGGCGCCAACCCTGCCGCGCTGGCCATGTTCGAATGCGACGGACCGGCGGACATGCTGGGCCAGGAGCTGGCCGATTTTTCGCCGCTGCAACAGGCCGAGGGCGCGCTGTCGGCGCCGTTGTTGCGCGAGCGGGCGGCGCGCGCGCATGGCGACGGCAACCACCGCTTTGAATGGTGCTGCGTCGGCCGCCGGGGGCGCCAGTTCTGGGCCGAGATACTGATGACGGCGGTCGCGCAGGCCGACGGCGCGCTGTTGTACACGGCGATCCGCGACATTTCCGCGCGCCGCCACGAGCAACTGGCGATGCACCTGGCGCTGATGAACGATCTGGCCGACCGCCGCCGCACCGAGGCGCGCACCCGCCACCTTGCCGAGCACGATTTCCTCACCGACCTGCCCAACCGCGTGCTGCTGCTCGACCGTATGAGCCTGGCGTTGGCGGCGGCGCGCCGCAACGGCCGCATGGCCGCCATCCTGTTCCTCGACCTGGACCGCTTCAAATACATCAACGACACGCTCGGCCACCACGTCGGCGACCTGCTGCTCAAGGAGGTTGCCGCGCGGCTGGTCAAGTGCGTGCGCGGGGTCGACACGGTCAGCCGCCAGGGCGGCGACGAGTTCGTCGTTATCCTGGCCGACATCGGCGGCATCGAGCAGGCGGCGCACGTGGCGGCCACCATCCAGCAGGCCATCGCCCAGGAGTTCGTGCTCGAGCCGCACCGGCTGCACGTGAGCACGTCGATCGGCGTCAGCATCTTTCCCGGCGACGGCGCCGACATCGAGACCCTGATGAAAAACGCCGACCTGGCGATGTACCACGTCAAGGAAAGCGGCAGGAACGGCTACCAGTTCTTCAGTCCGGAGATGAACGCGCAGATCGTCGAGCGCGTCGCGTTCGAGAACGAGCTGCGGCGCGCGCTGACCGACCGGCAATTCACGCTGGAGTACGAGGCCGAGGTCGACGTCGCCAGCGGCCGCCCGCTGGGGGCCGAGGCGCTGATACGCTGGCGCCATCCGACTTTGGGCCTGCTGCGGCCCGAGCGCTTCATCGGCGTGGCCGAGGACAGCGGGCTGATGGTGCGCATCGGCGAGTGGGTGCTGGAGCAGGCCTGCCTGGCGGCGCGGCGCTGGCGCGACGCCGGCCATCCGCTGGTGGTGGGCGTCAATTTATCGCAGACGCAGTTTTTGCAAAAGAACCTGGTCGACAAGGTGCGCGCGGCGCTGGAGGCGTCCGGCCTGCCGCCGGCGCTGCTGCAGCTGGAGCTGACCGAGGCCATGCTGATGAAGCACAGCGCCGGCGCGGCCGCGACCCTGGGCGCGTTGCGGGCGCTGGGCGTGCGGCTGGCGCTGGACGATTTCGGCACCGGCTATACGCGGGTCGGGCATTTGAAGGAGTATCCGCTGGATAAGGTGAAGATCGACCTGTCGTTCGTCAGCGGCATCGGCGAAGGCGATGGCGACGCGGTGGTGCACGCGCCGGTGGTCAACGCCATCATCGCAATGGCGCACAGCCTGGGGTTGAAGGTGCTGGCCGAGGGCGTGCAGACGGAAGCGCAACTGCGGTTCCTGCGCGAACATGGTTGCGACCAGTATCAGGGCCGCTACACACGCCTGGGCGGCAGCCTCGACGGATTAGGCGGTCTGCTCGATGCATGAGGAAGTCTGAAGCACGTCTAAAACACGTAGGGCGGATTAGCGCAGCGTAATCGGCCATGTATGAGCCGTCGATGACGCATACATTGGCCGATTACGGCGTGCCGCCTAATCCGCCCTACGTGTCGCCGCGTCAAAGCGACATGATCCGGCCCCAACGCCAAAGCGCCATTGACGCGACAATCCGGTATGGTTACATCTCTGTCGCCCGCTCGCGGCCCCTGCGCTCGTCATACATGCGCACCCGCACCAGCACCTGCCCGTGGTCGGACGCCTCCGGTTTGGCCTGCAACAGGTGGTCGTTCAGATACGTCACGTCCATCACCTCGCCCACCGCGAAACGCGACGCCGGGTTGAATTCCTCCGACACCAGCACATGGTCGATGGTCATGTAATGGCCCTCGTGGATGTTGGTGTAGCCGACATGGCGCAGACGGTCGCGGCCGCGCTGGATCTGGTTGCTGTCGAACAGCCGCCCGCTCAATTCCTCGTCGGCCAGCCCCACGCAGCCGGAGCCCATGACGATGGTGGTGGTCACCGCGTCGGCGGTGTCGTTGAAGTCGCCCAGCACGATGCGGGGACGGCGGCCGTCGCGGTCCATCTGGCTCAGCAGCGCGCGCAGCGCCACCGCCTCGGTGCCGCGCCGTATCAGCGAGCGCAGGTTGGCGTGCGCGTACAGCATGGCCTCGTCGCCGGGGTCGCCGTGGCGGTAGTCGGGACGCTTGGATTTGAGGTGGATCACCAGCACGTCGATGACGCGCTCGTCGGGCAGCACCACCTGCGCGTGCAGCGGCGCGCGGGCGAAGCGGTCGGCGTCGCGGTTGCCCTCGGGCATGGCGACACCGTCGGGGAACAGCTGGTAGGCGTGGGCCGGCGCCGCCAGCGGCAGGCGCGAGATCAGCGCCACCTGCGGCGTCAGGCGCGGCTCGCCGGTCAGCGGATCGGGCGCGGGATCGAAGCCCGACAGCGACGCCTCGCGGTAGCGGCGGCTGTTGGCCAGCACGTCGCGCAGCGCGGCCATCGAAAACACTTCCTGCAAACCGATGACGTCGGCGTCGAGCTGGTCGAGCTGCTGGGCGGTCCACAGCACCTTGGCCTGGTATTCGGCCGGCGTGAGCGGCGCCAAGTTGTCGTACAATTTCGCCCCAGGCTGGGAAAGATTGCAAACATTGAAAGTGGCAAAGCGAATTTCCTGCTGCATAATGAGAAACTCCTGTAGACGACAACTTCACGAACAGCGTATCACGCATGGCCAAAAAAGAGCACATCTCCGAGACCCCGGCGACGCAGTTTCTGCGCAAGCACAAGGTCCCTTTCACCGAGCATCCCTACGACTACGAGGAGCACGGCGGCACCAGCGTGTCCTCGCGCGAGCTGGGCGTGGACGAACACCACGTCGTCAAGACCCTGGTGATGCAGGACGAGGCCGCCAAACCCTTGATCGTGCTGATGCACGGCGATTGCAAGGTGTCGACCAAGAACCTGGCGCGCGGCATCGGCTGCAAGTCGGTCGAGCCCTGCAAGCCGGACGTGGCCACGCGCCACAGCGGCTACCAGATCGGCGGTACGTCGCCGTTCGGCACCCGCAAGGCGCTGCCGGTGTACGTCGAGGATAGCATCCTTGCGCTGGAAACCATTTATATCAATGGCGGCAGGAAGGGCTATCTGGTCGGCATCGCGCCGCAAGTGCTGGTCGACTTGCTGGGGGCCAAGCCCGTCCACTGCGCTCTGGCCGACTGAGCCTTGGCAGTGTATATTCACCATCCCCGCCGGATTGGTGGTATTGCCGGCGTCGGCGTCCATCGGGGACGTCATATTTTTTGAGGAAACAATGAATACAGTTTGGATGACCGTGGCCGCCTATCTGCTCGGCTCGATCTCGTTTGCCGTGATCACCAGCAAGTTGTTCGGCATCGCCGATCCCCGCACCTACGGTTCCAAAAACCCCGGCGCCACTAATGTCTTGCGCAGCGGCAATAAGGCGGCCGCCATCGTCACCCTGATCGGCGACGGCGCCAAGGGCTGGCTGGCGGTGTGGCTGGCCATGCGCTATGAGCAGCAGTTGCAGATCGGCGACGCCACCATCGCGCTGGTGGCGATCGCCGTGTTCCTGGGCCACCTGTGGCCGGTGTTCTTCCGCTTTGTCGGCGGCAAGGGCGTGGCGACCGCGCTGGGCGTGCTGCTGGGCCTGAATCCTTGGCTGGGCCTGGCGACCTTCGCTACCTGGCTGGCGGTGGCGTTCGCGTTCCGCTATTCATCGCTGGCGGCGCTGATCGCGGCGCTGTTCGCGCCGTTCTATTACGGCTTGCTGTTCGGTTTCGATCCGCAGCTGGCCGCAGTGTTCATCATGTGCGTGCTGTTGATTTTCCGTCATCGTAACAACATCTCGAACTTGATCGCAGGCAAGGAAAGCCGCATCGGCAGCAAGAGCAAGGACGCCGCCAAGGCCAAAAAATAAAATCTTCGAGGGGCCGGCGCTTGAATTCGGGACGAGCGCCGCTATATGCTGGCTTATCACTTTCAGCAAAGGCCCCCGCATGAGCACTCCCGTCAAAATCGATTTCGTCTCCGACGTTTCCTGCCCGTGGTGCGCGATCGGCCTCAAGTCGCTGGAACAGGCGCTGGACAACATCGGCGGCGAGGCGGATGTCAGCCTGCATTTCCAGCCGTTCGAACTCAATCCCCGGATGGCCCCCGAAGGCCAGAACATCGACGAACACCTGACCGAGAAATACGGCTCCACGCCGGAGCAGCAGGACCAGGCGCGCAACATGATCCGCGCGCGCGGCGCCGAGGTGGGCTTCGATTTCGCCATGCACAAGCGTAGCCGTATCTACAACACCTTCGACGCCCACCGCCTGCTGCATTGGGCCGAGACGCAGGACGCGGGCAAGCAGCGCGCCCTGAAGGAGGCGCTGTTCGCCGCCTACTTCACGCTGGGCGACGATCCCAGCTCGCACGAGGTGCTGCTGCGCGTGGCCGGCGAGGTGGGCCTGGACACCGCCGTCGCCGCCGAGGTGCTGCGATCGGACCGCTATGCCGCCGAGGTGCGCGAGCGCGAGCAGTTCTTCCAGCGGCACGGCATCAACTCGGTGCCGGCCGTGATCATCAATGAACGCCACTTGATCTCGGGCGGCCAACCGGCCGCCGTGTTTGAAAAGGCGCTGCGCGAGATCATGTCACAATCATAAAAATTTGCGGGTCAGCGGGGTCCGTGAGTCCCGGTTTTGTTATAAAATTAACTGGCAGCATCCACCTATAATAAAACCACGTCGCTATCCGGGGACCCTATGCTGGCCGCAGACAACGTACACACGCTGACCACTTCCCGCCCGCCAGCCGACCACTTCCGGCTGGCCGCGCTGCACCGCTACGATATCCTCGACACGCCCGCCTGCGAAGACTTCAGCTTCCTCACCGAACTGGCGGCGCGCATCTGCAACGTCCCCTATGCTTTCGTGTCGCTGGTCGACGCCGACCGGGTGTGGATCAAATCCTGCGCCGGCATGCACATGGGCGAGCTGCCGCGCGGCGAGAGCTATTGCTCGCTGGCGGTGCTGGGCGAGGCCGCCACCGAGATTCCCGACCTGACCGAGGACTGCCGCACCGCGCGCATGGCGCTGACCGTCAACGCGCCGCACATGCGCATGTACAGCAGCGTGGCGCTGACGTCGTCGGACGGCTTCGCCATCGGCACCTTGTGCGTGATGGACACCAAGCCGGGCGGCCTGAACGCGGAGCAGCGCTCGATACTGGCGCGGCTGGGGCGCCAGGTGATGGCGCTGATCGAATTGCGGGCCAGCGAACGCACCCTCGGCGACGCCGTGCGCGAGCTCGAGATGCTGGCCACCACCGACGAGCTGACCGGGCTGCACAACCGCCGCTCGCTGCTGCAGCGGCTGCGCTTCGAGGCGGCGCGTGCCAAGCGCTTCCGCTCGCCGCTCTCGGCGGTGATGATCGATCTGGACCACTTCAAGCGCATCAACGATGAGCACGGCCACTCGGCCGGCGACCAGGTGCTGGCCGGCGTCGGCCGCCTGTTGCGCGAAAGCGTGCGCGTGATCGACATCGCCGGCCGCTACGGCGGCGAGGAACTGTGCGTGGTCTTGCCGAACACGCCGCTGGAAGGGGCGCTGAAGTTCGCCGAGACCCTGCGCGTCAAGATCGAGGCGCAGTTGCACTACGCCGGCGCGCTGCCGCTGCCGGTGACGGCCAGCTTCGGCGTGGGCGCGTTCGACCACATGGAAATCGCCGACGCCGAGAGCCTGCTGCGCCAGGCCGACGACGCGCTCTACCGCGCCAAGCACGCCGGCCGCAACCGCGTCGAAGGCGCGGTCCTTGAACGACATTGAAAGGAATTCCCCGATGCCCACCGCCACCTGGAACGGCGCCGTTATCGCGCAAGCGAGCGACGACGAAGTCGAAATCGTCGAGAACAACGTCTATTTTCCGCCATCGGCGGTCAAATCCGAATACCTGAAGCCCAGCGACCACACCAGCCGCTGCCCGTGGAAGGGGCTGGCCAGCTATTACACCGTCAGCGTCGGCGGCAAGGACAACGAGAACGCCGCCTGGTACTATCCGCAGCCGCTCGAAAAGGCGGCGCAGATCAAGGACCACATCGCGTTCTGGCGCGGCGTCGACGTGCAGCGCTAGCCGATGGCGTTGTCGGCCAAGCCGTATCTGCAAAGGATCACGGCGCAGTTTGGCGACGATGTCGATTGGGACCGTCATCCGTACAACGTGCCGGCGGTGCGGGCGCTGGAATCGATCAGCTTCCATCCGGACGTGACGTTTTTCATCGGCGAGAACGGCGCCGGCAAGTCGACCATGCTCGAATCGATTGCGCTGGCGCTGGGGTTCGGCATCGATGGCGGAAGCCGTAACATCAGCCTCAACACCGCGCTGGAGGCGGCGCCTTTGCATCAATCGTTGCGCCTTTCAAAGAGCTTCAAGACGCCGCGCGACCGGTATTTCTTCCGCGCCGAAAGCTTCCACAACGTCGCCACCCGCATGGACGAGATCTTTGGCCGCACATCGGCCAGCTCGGAATCGCTGCATGCGCGCTCGCACGGCGAAGCTTTCATGGCCGTGCTGCTGGACAAGTTTCGGGGAAATGGCCTGTATTTGCTGGACGAACCGGAGGCGGCGCTGTCGCCCAACCGCCAATTGGCGGCGCTGAGCGCGATCCATCAACTGGTGCGGGACGATTCGCAATTCATCATCGCCACGCACTCGCCCATCCTGCTGTCCTATCCGAACGCCAGGATACTGTTGTTCGACGGCACCGGCATCACAGAAGTCGCGTACGAGGACACCGAGCATTTCGCCATCACGCGCGACTTCCTCAACCACTACCCGCGCCGGCTGCAGCAATTGCTCGATCCCGACTAGGCATATGGACAATATTACCCACAGCATCATCGGTTTCGGCGTTGGAGAACTGGTACACCGCAGCCTGCCGCGCGAAGCGGACGACAGCGCTCAGCGCGTGCGCCACCGTTTGCTGCTGGTCTCCTGCGCGCTGGCCAGCAATTTCCCCGACCTGGACCTGTTCCTGACCCGGCTGCTGCCCGACCCGTTGGGCTATCTGCTGCACCATCGCGGCCATACGCACACAGCGTTGCTGGCGCTGCCGCAGGCCTTGCTGCTGGCGGCGCTGCTATGGCTATGCTGGCCGTCGGCGCGGACGCTGCTCAAGTCCAGCCGCACGGCGCGCTGGGGCTTGGCGGCGAGCATCACGACGGGCTTCGTGCTGCATTTGTTGATGGACTACACCAACTCGTACGGTGTGCTTCCGTGGTATCCGTTCAGCGGCCGCTGGTTCTTCGGTGACATGGTGTTCATCATCGAACCGTTGTTCTGGGTGGCGATCGGCACGCCGATGGCGCTTGTCATGCGCTGGCGTTTCGTGCGCTGGCTGGGCTTGGCGGGGCTGTTCGCGGCGTTGATGTTCTTTGCGTCGAGGGACTATCTGAGCTGGCCGTCGGTGGCCGCGTTGCTGCTGATCGCGCTGGCGTGTGGCGTGGCGCAGTGGCGGGCCGGCGCCAACGGCAGGGCGGGGCTGCTGCTGGCGCTGGGAATCAGCGTCGGCTTTATCGCGGTGCAGGGCGCCGCTTCGCAGTTGGGACGGAGACTGATCGTCTCGGCGCTGCATCATGCCGATTCGTCGTCGCGCGTGCTAGACGTGGTGATGACCGCGTACCCGTCGCAGCCGTTGTGCTGGAGTTACATCAGTGTCGAAAGCCACGAGGCGGCGGGCAGCTACCGCTTGCGGCGCGGGGTGGCGAGCATCGCGCCGACGTGGCTGGCGCCGCTCTCGTGTCCGGCCGGACTGGTGGAGTCGCAGTCGGCGCGGGCGCTGTCGCCGTCGGTGATGCAGTTCGAGACGAAGGACGGCAGTCTCGCCGGGCTGCGTGCGTTGAAGAACGGCAATTGCCAGGTCGACGCCTGGCTGCGTTTCGGGCGCGCGCCGTGGCTGGACATGACCAAGGGCGATTTGTCGGACTATCGGTTCGCGTTGACGCCGCGCGGCAACTTCACCACGTTGCATATCGTGCCGTCGGCTGCCTGTCCGGAAGGCGTGCCCGGCTGGGGCTATCCACGCCAGGACTTATTCTCGCCACAACACTGAAGTTACCGCTGTTCCACATAGGGCGGATTAGGCGGAACGCCGTAATCGGCCAATGGGTGAGCCGTCGAGACGCATGCATGGCCGATTACGCTGCGCTAATCCGCCCTACGTATCTCCTCGAATCCCCGGTTCCCCGTCCACGATAATGGTGCGAACGCACGCTTTTAGTGCTTGCCTAGCCGTATCGTGTGGTGTCTTTGAGACAAAAATCTCTAGAATAGGTCGATTAGGACAAACTTTGTCCAATCTTCTTGGCACGACAATTGCATTGCTATTGAGAAAGGAAGAAGATCGAATCTTAAGGAGGACGTTATGAACGCAACTGAAGACAAAGCAAAATCGAATCTGTTCCACGAATCGGCGGCCGACGAACACCGTTCGCGCAGCGAGCGCATCGCCGCCCGTGGCGTGTCCCTGGGTAAAGCCAAGGGCAAATACCTGATTCCGCTGGTCGGCCTGGCCGTGCTGGCCTCGATGGCCTTCGCCCAAGGCTAAAACCTAAACGACCTTGATTTCGTCCAGCGGCCAGCGCGGCCGCACGTTGAACGAATAATCGCGTTTGGCCGCGTCAGGGTTGATCATCAACCGCATCGCGCCCGCGAAGGCGATCATCGCGCCGTTATCGGTGCAAAACTCCAGTTCGGGGTAGTACACCTTGAACTTCTTCTTGGCGGCGGCTTCGTTCAGCGATGCCCGCAGCTGGGAGTTGGCCCCGACCCCGCCGGCAATCACCAACCGCTTCAACCCAGTGTGCTTGAGCGCCGACACGCACTTGGCCGTCAGCACTTCCACGATCGCGTCGACGAAACCGCGCGCGATGTCGGCTTTGTCCTGCTCGCAGATATTGGCGATGACCTTCTCGTCGTGATTCTTCACGACCGTCAGCACCGCCGTCTTCAGGCCGGAGAAGCTGAAATTGAAATCCTTGGTGTGCAGCATGGGGCGCGGCAGCTTGTAGGCCGTCGGATCGCCGAACTCGGCCAGGCGGGAGATCGCCGGCCCGCCCGGATAGCCCAGGCCCAGCAGCTTGGCCGACTTGTCGAACGCCTCGCCGGCTGCGTCGTCCAAGGTTTCGCCCAGCAGGGTGTACTGGCCGACGCCGTCCACCCGCATCAGCTGCGTGTGGCCGCCCGACACCAGCAGCGCGATGAACGGGAACTCGGGCGGCTGCGACGCCAGCAGCGGCGACAACAGATGGCCTTCCAGGTGGTGCACGCCCAGCACTGGCTTGTCCAGCGCCAGGCCGAGGCTGCATGCGACCGACGAACCGACCAGCAGCGCGCCGGCCAGGCCGGGACCTTGCGTGTAGGCGATGGCGTCGATGTCGGCCAGCGACTTGCCGGCGCCTTCCAAGGTCTGCGTCAGCAGCGGAATGGCGCGGCGGATGTGGTCGCGCGACGCCAGTTCCGGCACCACGCCGCCGTATTCCTCATGCATCGTCACCTGCGAATACAGGGCGTGGGAAAGCAGGCCGTGCTGCGTGTCGTACAGCGCAAGGCCGGTTTCGTCACAGGAGGATTCGACGCCGAGAACGATCATGAAAGGGCTGCAAGGTGAAAGTGTAATCCGCCATTGTAATGGAAAGCGCGCCCGTTGACCTTGCATCGCCGCACCACCCGGTGCCGGCACCGCACCGGCCGGGTGCGGAATTTTGCCAACAGGACAGGGTTTGACCCGGATTTAACGTATTTGCCCTGTGGCACCAGTTTTGCTTAGGGAATGACAAGTAATTGACAGCCGGAGGGCGCTATGTCGGGACAATGGAAGCTGATTTGCAAAGTGAAGGATGTGCCGCTGAGCGGCGCGCGCCTTGTGCCGCGTGGACTGGCTTGGCAGGAGTTGCCGGGCGTGGCGCTGTACCGCACCGACGAGGAAAGCGTGTTCGCGGTGCTCGAGACGGTCGACGTCGAGCCGCGCGAGAGCGTTGCGCGGCGCTATTCCGTCAAGGTCGAGGATTGCAAGGTCTATCTGGACCTGGAGGAGCTGAGCGCCCCGGCCAGCAAGGCCGAGGCGGCGCTGGCCGGCTTGTTCGGTGTGGCGACGCGGGTGATGGCGTTCGGCTGATAGGTGTTGAATGAAGCCGTCGGCGGCTCTGTGGCGGATTAGCGGGCGAGGCCCGCTAACCGCCCCGGGGCCCATCGAAGGGACCGCCTACCTGCCGGTAGGCGTTAAGAGGCGGAACGCCGTAATCCGCCATCGCGCCGCCAACGCCTCACGCTAATTTAAGGGCGCTTCAACAACTGCTGATGCGCGTCACGCAGCATCGTTTCGGTGGTTTCCCAGTCGATGCAGCCATCGGTCACCGAGCAGCCGTACTTCAGCTGGCTCAGATCGGCCGGGATCTTCTGGTTGCCGCCGACGATGTTCGATTCGATCATCACGCCGACCAGCGACTGGTTGCCCTGCACGATTTGATGGATGACGTCACCCATCACCAGCGGCTGCAGCTCCGGCTTTTTGTAGCTGTTGGCGTGCGAGCAATCGACCACCAGATTGGCCGGCAGCTTGGCCTTGGCCAGCGCCTGCTCGGCGATCGCGATCGACACCGAATCGTAGTTCGGACGGCCGTCGCCGCCGCGCAACACCACGTGGCCGTAGGCGTTGCCGCGCGTGCGCACGATCGATACATTGCCTTGCGCATTGATACCCAGGAACGCGTGCGGATGCGCAGACGACAGGATGGCGTTGATGGCGATGCTGATGTCGCCGTCCGTGCCGTTCTTGAAGCCGACCGGCGTCGACAGGCCCGACGACATTTCCCGGTGGGTTTGCGATTCGGTGGTGCGCGCGCCGATCGCGGTCCAGGCGATCAGGTCGCCCAGGTATTGCGGCGAGATCGGGTCCAGCGCCTCGGTCGCGGTCGGCAGGCCCATCTCGCAGACGTCCAGCAGGAACTGGCGCGCCTTTTCCATGCCGACGTTGACGCGGAACGAGTCGTCCATGTCCGGATCGTTGATATAGCCCTTCCAGCCGGTGGTGGTGCGCGGCTTTTCGAAATACACGCGCATGACCAGCAGCATGGTGTCGGCCACTTCGGCCTGCAGCGCCTTCAGGCGGCGGGCGTAGTCCAGTCCGGCGACCGGGTCGTGGATCGAGCACGGGCCGACCACCACGAACAGGCGCTTGTCCTTGCGGTCGATGATGTTGCGCAGGGCTTCGCGGCCCTTCATGACGGTCTCGGAGGCGCTGTCGGTCAGCGGCAGCTTGCCGTGCAGGGCCTCGGGCGAGGGCATCGGCGCGAACGAGGTGACGTTGATATTTTCGATGTCTGGGGAAATCATGATTGGACTGTATTTCTTTTCGAGGGGATACATAGTGTAGCCGAATTAGTTAATACCGGTTCCGCCAGTAAGGTTTTTTCACATTTCGGCAAAATCGTTTAAGCTTGATGTCATGACGATATCGAACACTGAACCCTTCCTCGCCGCCCGACTCATCAAAGAGATCGGCCGCGGTAAAAACGGCGCCCGCAGCATGACGCGCGACGACGCCCACGACCTCTATCAAGCCATGCTGGACGGACGCGTGTCCGACCTGGAACTGGGCGGTATTTTGTTGTCAATGCGCATCAAGGGCGAATCGGTGGAGGAGATCGCCGGCTTCCTCGACGCCGCCGAGGGGGCGTTCGAACCGCTGACGGCACCGCCGGGGCAGTTCGCGCCGGTGTGTATTCCAAGCTACAACGGCGCCCGCAAGATGGCCAACCTGACGCCGCTGCTGGCCATGCTGCTGGCGCGTGAAGGCGTGCCGGTGCTGGTGCATGGCGTGGCCCACGACCTCGGCCGCGTCGCCAGCGCCGAGGTGTTCGAGGCGCTGGGTGTGACGGCGGTGCGGCACCGCGCCGAGGCCGAGGAGGAGATGGCCAAGGGCCACGTCGCCTTCATCACCATCGACGCGCTGGCGCCCAAGCTGGCCTACCTGCTGTCGCTGCGGCGCCGGCTGGGCGTGCGCAATTCGACCCACACCCTGGTCAAGATCATGCAGCCGTTCGCCGGACCGGCGCTGCGGCTGGTCTCCTACACCCACCCGGAATACCTGGAAATGCTGGGCGAATACTTCACCACGTCGGCGCTGCACGAGCGCGGCGACGCCTTCCTGATGCGCGGCACCGAGGGCGAAACGGTGGCTAACGCCAACAAGGCGCAGCAGATCGACTGGTTCCACGGCGGCCTGCGCACGACCCTGGTGCCCAAGCAAACCCAGGTCGGCGAGTTGCCGGTGCTGCCGGAGGACAAGAGCGCGGCGGCCACCGCCGAATGGATCGCGTCGGTGCTGCGCGGCGACGTGCCGGTGCCGCCGTCGATCGCCGAGCAGGTGGCGCAGTGCCTGCTGGTGTCGCGCACCTTGCAGTCGCGCCAGCGGGTGAGCGAGCCGATCGAGTGAGGTTGTCGGGTTAGGTGGCCGAGCAGGAGCGGCCGGCGCGACTCGCGTACAATACCGCCCCTTATCTGATGGGAATTCAAAATGGCAAAGTTTGATGTGGCAGTAATCGGCGCGGGCGCGGCCGGCATGATGTGCGCGGCGACGGCGGCCCAGCGCGGCAAGCGCGTGGTGCTGGTCGACCATGCCACCAAGCTGGCCGAGAAGATCCGCATCTCCGGCGGCGGGCGCTGCAACTTCACCAACATCAACGCCGGTCCGGCCAACTTCCTGTCCGAGAATCCCCATTTTTGCAAGAGCGCCTTGTCGCGCTACACCGCCGCCGACTTCGTCGCGCTGGTCAAGAAGCACCGCATCGGCTACCACGAGAAGCATCGCGGCCAGCTGTTCTGCGACGACTCGGCCGAACAGATCATCGACATGCTCAAGGACGAATGCGCCGCCGGCGACGTCCACTGGTGGATGCCGTGCAAGGTCGAGAGCGTCGAGCAAGGCGGCGAGGGCGGCTTCGTCCTGCAAACCGATAGCGGCACGATCGAAGCCGATAGCGTGGTGATCGCCACCGGCGGCCTGTCGATCCCGAAAATCGGCGCGACCGACTTCGGCTACCGCATCGCCCGGCAGTTCGAGCTGCGCATGGTCGAGCCGCGCCCGGCGCTGGTGCCGTTGACCTTCGACCCGCAAGCCTGGGCGCCGTTCGTCGAAATGGCCGGCATCGCGCTGGAAGTCGACGTCGAGACCGGTTCCCTCAAGGGCCGCAACCCGACCGGCGGACGCTTCCGCGAAGACTTGCTGTTCACGCACCGTGGCCTGTCCGGTCCTGCGATCCTGCAAATTTCCAGCTACTGGACGCCGGGCACGCCCATCGTCATCAACCTGATCCCGGAAATGGATGTGGCCGCCACCTTGATCGAGGGCAAGGGCACCATCAAGAAGCAGCTGGGCAATGTGCTGTCGCAATGGCTGCCGGCGCGCCTGGCCGAAGGCTTGCTGCTGGCGCACGGTTTCGCGCTGGACGCGCGCCTGGCCGACATGCCGGACGCGCAACTGCGCAAGCTGGGCGCCGCCATCAACCAGTGGACCCTGACGCCGAACGGTTCGGAAGGCTACAAAAAGGCCGAAGTGACGCGCGGCGGCGTCGACACCCGCGAGTTGTCGCAGCAGACCATGATGGTCGCCAAGGTGCCCGGTCTGTACTTCATCGGCGAAGCGGTGGACGTCACCGGCTGGCTGGGCGGCTACAATTTCCAATGGGCTTGGGCATCTGGTGTGGCGGCGGGCCAGTCCGTCTGATATACTCGTCTTTCCTGCTGTAGCGGCGCTTGTGCAATCGTTGAAGTTATAGAAAGATTGCCTCAGGTTGTGTCACTGATGCCGCATTGTTTTTGCAGGGAAAACCACACGACGGGCCGTGCACGCGGCCTGTGGGGTTCCATTTTGCTGCAAAAGCTGCTATAGTCTCTTTCTCCCTATAACCTCAAACGGTTTGAATTTTTACATGACCACTATTCGCCTTAAAGAAAACGAGCCGTTCGAAGTCGCAATGCGTCGCTTCAAACGCACCATCGAAAAAACCGGTCTGCTGACCGAACTGCGCGCACGCGAGTTCTACGAAAAGCCAACGGCTGAGCGTAAGCGCAAGCTGGCAGCCGCCGTGAAGCGTCACTACAAGCGCATCCGCAGCCAGCAACTGCCGAAAAAACTCTTCTAAGACTGCTTACGCAGACCCAGCCCGGTTGTGTGGCGCTTGCGCTGAGGGTTGAGTTTAGCTGCATCTAGAGAATACCCGCTCCGGTTCGCCGCAGCGGGTTTTCGCATTTATACACCATCATTTACCAAGGGAAATCCACATGGGCCTGAGAGAACAAATCACCGAAGACATGAAAAACGCGATGCGCGCCAAGGAAGCGTCGCGCCTGGCCACCATCCGCCTGATCCTGGCCGAGATCAAGCGCAAGGAAGTCGACGAGCGTATCGAGGTCAACGACGAACAGACCGTCGCCATCGTGGAGAAAATGATCAAGCAGCGCAAGGATTCGATCACCCAGTTCGAAGCCGGCAACCGCCAGGACCTCGCCGATATTGAAAAAGCCGAGCTGGTCGTGCTGACCGCCTACATGCCGGCCGGCCTGTCCGACGAGGAAATCGCCGCTGAAGTGACTGCCGCCGTGGCCGCCTCGGGCGCCGCCGGTCCGCAGGACATGGGCAAGGTCATGGCCATCGTCAAGCCGAAGCTGGCCGGCCGCGCCGACATGACCGTCGTTTCGGCACTGGTCAAGAAGGCATTGTCCCCGGCATAATCAGCGTGCCGCCGGTTGGCGGCACGTTGGCGCGCGGGTTGTTGTACCTGGCGCTGTTTTTGCCTCCGCCGTGCCTTGATTCGCGTCAAAACCGGATCGGCGCGGCGGTATAGTCTGAAAAATTACCAAGACCGCTCAGCCCTGTGATCCCACAATCATTCATCTCCGATTTGTTGAACCGCGTCGATATCGTCGACGTTGTCGGACGCTACGTGCAGCTGAAAAAAGGCGGTGCGAACTTCATGGGCCTGTGCCCGTTCCACAGCGAAAAGTCGCCCAGCTTCACGGTCAGCCCGACCAAACAGTTTTACCATTGCTTCGGCTGCGGCGCCCACGGCACCTCGATCGGCTTCCTGATCGAATACTCCGGCATGGGCTTTGTCGACGCCGTCAAAGACCTGGCGCAGAACGTCGGCATGGTCGTGCCTGAGCAAGACGACAAGATTCCGCCGGCGCAACGCGCGCAGATGCAGGCCCAAAGCCTGGCCTTGTCGGACGCGATGACGCAGGCGTGCGATTTTTACCGCGCCCAGCTGCGCGGCGCCACCGACGCCATCGCCTACCTGAAAAATCGCGGCCTGACCGGCGAAATCGCCGCCCGCTTCGGCCTGGGCTACGCGCCGGCCGGCTGGGACGGCCTGAAAAGCATCTTCCCCGACTACGAGGCGGTGGCGCTGGCCGAGGCCGGCCTGGTCATCGACAAGGTCGACGAGGATGGCGGCAACCGCAAACGCTACGACCGCTTCCGCGAGCGGATCATGTTTCCTATTAAGAATACGAAGGGCCAGGTCATCGCCTTTGGCGGCCGGGTGCTCGACCACGGCGAACCGAAGTACTTGAATTCTCCCGAAACGCCTTTATTTTCAAAGGGATTCGAGCTGTATGGCTTGTTCGAAGCGCGCCAGGCGATCCGCGACGCGGGTTATGTGCTGGTGACGGAAGGCTATATGGATGTGGTGGCGCTGGCGCAGATGGGGTTCCCGCAAGCGGTGGCGACCCTGGGCACGGCCTGCACCACCCATCATGTACAGAAATTGTTGCGTCAGACCGACATGGTGATTTTCAGTTTCGACGGCGACAAGGCCGGCCGCCGCGCCGCACGGCGCGCGCTGGAAGCCTGCCTGCCGCACGTGACGGACAACAAGACCATCAAGTTCCTGTTCTTGCCGACCGAGCACGACCCGGACAGCTACGTCCGCGCGCACGGCAAGGAAGCGTTCGAACAGGAAATACACGAAGCGATGCCGCTTTCGCAGTTCCTGATCAAGGAAGTGGTCGGCGAGCATGATTTGCAAAGTCCGGAGGGCAGGGCGCGCGCCCAGTTCGACGCCAAGCCCTTGCTGCAGTCGATGACGCCGACGGCGTTGCGCCTGCAAATCGTGCGGGGTTTGGCGCAGTTGACGCAGACCACGCCGTCCGAGATCGAAGTGCTGTTCGAACTGGCCAAGCCGGTCGCGGTGGCCCGCAAGGCGCCGCCCCGCAGCGGCCGTCCGGTGCCGGTCGGGCTGGAATTGCAGATCGTGCGGCTGCTGGTGGCGCATCCGCCGTTGTCGCTCGATATCGACGCGGCGGCGTTGAAGGCCTTCGAGTTCTTCGGCGCCGAGCCGGCCGAGCGGCTGGCGCAACTGGTGGGCGCGGCGCAGGCGATGGGCCCGAACGGCAGTTTTGCGGCGTTCGCGCAACATTTGAAGTCGCAGGGCGACGAGTACGACGGCATCATCGCCGAAGTGGTCAAGGAGTCCGAGTCCGATTTTGATGCAGTGCGGGCGTTCCTGCGCGGCGCGATCCGCCAGGTCAAGAACGACGCGCTGAAGCAGGAATTGAGTCAGCTGTTCGCCGCCGGCCTGTCATCGGACGAGATTGGCGTGCGTTATCGGGAGTTAACTTCGCAACAAGATCAACTGTTGCGCGAAGCGCAGGCGGAGTTGGCGAACCGATAATGTTGCAGTGCGGCGTGAAGGTGTTGCCGGGCGTTTTGGAATGTCATGTTTCTGTCATGTTTCCGGAGGGGGAAGCGGGGCTCTTCCCTCTGGATATTGAAAAGTGGCGTGCTATAATAAAACGCTAAGTGTTGTATCTTTTGGCATCGTTTTTTGTTCAGAGTGTGTTTGTTTTCAGTAAGTTAGGCTCTTGATCGACATGGAAAGACGCAGTGTCGGCGGCCAGGGCCAGCTTTGGTTTAGTCGGCGAACCTCCAGTGGGACGCTATCAGCGGACTTTCTGTTTGCTGTCTAACCTAGTCATGGTTTCTTGCCCCCACGCACGTGTCCGGATGCAGTAGAATTTTGCCGACAGCGGTGGAGTTCTGTTGACGTCGATCGGTCTGACCGGGTGTAAGTAAGTCGTAGTATTGTCGAACTTGTGTCGGCAAGTTCGAAGACGTAGGTTCCAAACAAATTGAACCGCAAGAAACTTTATCCTAAATAAGCAAGTCGTTGTGTAATCGAAAGCGCCTGTGCCAATCAAGAAACCTGAATCCAAAGCGGCTGCAAAGCCGAGCAAAGTGACCGCCCAATCCGCCAAGACCGCGGACAAGTCGGAAACGCGCGTCGCCAGCGGCAACCCGCCCGCGGTCAGCCAGACCACGGACGCCGCCACCCTCGCGGCCATCGATACCTCGGGCTACGTGCTGCCATCGGTCAAAGTGCCGGGCCGGCGCGGGCGCAAGCCGAAAGAATTCCAGCCAGAAAACGACGAAGTCGCCGCGCTGAACGCGGTCGAACGCGCCGAGCTCAAGGCCGTGGACAAGGCCAAGGCCAAGGACCGCAAGGCCAAGGAAAAGGCGCTGCTCAAGGACGCCTTCTCGTCGGACACCGAAGCGACCGAGGAAGAGCTCGAACGCCGCCGCCAGAAACTCAAGACCCTGATCAAGTTCGGCAAGGAACGCGGCTTCCTCACGTACGCCGAGATCAATGACCACCTGCCGGAGAACATCGTCGATCCGGAAGCGATCGAGGGCATCATCGGCACCTTCAACGACATGGGCATCGCCGTCTACGAGCACGCGCCGGACGCCGAGACCCTGCTGCTGTCGGACAACGTGGCCACCGTCACCAGCGACGACGAGGCCGAAGCCGCCGCCGAGGCCGCGCTGTCGACCGTCGACTCCGATTTCGGCCGCACCACCGACCCGGTCCGCATGTACATGCGCGAAATGGGCTCGGTCGAGCTGCTGACGCGCGAGGGCGAGATTGAAATCGCCAAGCGCATCGAAGACGGCCTCAAGGACATGATCCAGGCCATCTCCGCCTGCCCGGTGACGATCGCCGAGATCATCGCCGCCTCCGACCGCATCCGCGCCGACGAGATCAAGATCGACGAGATCGTCGACGGCCTGGTCGATGACAGCGACGAGGTCGCCGCCGCGCCGGTCGTCGCCGCGCCGGCCGAAGAGGACGACGAGGAAGAGGAAGAGGAAGAAGAGGAAGAAGAGGAAGAGGAAGAAGCGAGCGCCTCCGGCGCCGCCGGTTTCTCGGCCGAACAGCTCGAAGCGTTGAAGAACGCCGCGCTCGACAAGTTCGACGTCATCTCCACCCAATTCGACAAGATGCGCCGCGCCTTCGAGAAGGAAGGCTACAACTCCAAGGCCTACATCAAGGCCCAGGAAGCGATCTCGTTCGAGCTGCTGGGCATCCGCTTCACCGCCAAGGTCGTCGAAAAGCTGTGCGACACCCTGCGCGGCCAGGTCGACGAAGTGCGCCACATCGAGAAGCAGATCCTCGACGTCGCCGTCAACAAGTGCGGCATGCCGCGCGCCCACTTCATCAAGGTCTTCCCGGGCAATGAAACCAATCTGGACTGGGTCGACGGCGAAGTCAACGCCGGCCACGCCTACAGCGCCATCCTCGGCCGCAACATTCCGACGATCAAGGAACTGCAACAGCGCCTGATCGACCTGCAAGCGCGCGTCGTGTTGCCGCTGCCGGACCTGCGCAACATCAACCGCCAGATGGCGGCCGGTGAAATGAAGGCGCGCAAGGCCAAGCGCGAAATGACCGAGGCCAACTTGCGCCTGGTGATCTCGATCGCCAAGAAGTACACCAATCGCGGCCTGCAATTCCTCGACCTGATCCAGGAAGGCAATATCGGCCTGATGAAGGCGGTCGACAAGTTCGAATACCGTCGCGGCTACAAGTTCTCGACCTATGCGACCTGGTGGATCCGTCAGGCCATCACGCGCTCGATCGCCGACCAGGCGCGCACCATCCGTATTCCGGTGCACATGATCGAAACCATCAACAAGATGAACCGCATTTCCCGCCAGATTCTGCAGGAAACCGGCGCCGAGCCGGATCCGGCAACGTTGGCCATCAAGATGGAAATGCCGGAAGACAAGATCCGCAAGATCATGAAGATCGCCAAGGAACCGATTTCGATGGAGACGCCGATCGGCGACGACGACGACTCGCACCTGGGCGACTTCATCGAGGACAACAACACGCTGGCGCCGTCCGACGCCGCGCTGCACGCCTCGATGCGCGGCGTCGTCAAGGATGTGCTCGACTCGCTGACGCCGCGCGAAGCCAAGGTGCTGCGCATGCGTTTCGGCATCGAAATGTCGACCGACCACACGCTGGAGGAGGTCGGCAAGCAGTTCGACGTCACCCGCGAGCGCATCCGTCAGATCGAAGCCAAGGCCCTGCGCAAGCTGCGTCATCCTAGCCGTTCCGACAAGCTGAAAAGCTTCTTGGAAGGCAACTAAGGCTTGACTAGCGCCGGTGCTAGCCCTTATGCTCGCGAGTTCGTTTTAAAAGCGAGCGCGCGTCGGAGGGGCTAGCCGGTTCCCAGCGCATCTGTAACACCCTGGGCCTCTAGCTCATGCTTGGTTAGAGCAGCGGACTCATAATCCGTTGGTGCCGTGTTCGACTCACGGGAGGCCCACCAAATTCGGTAGTGACACAAAGCAGGGACACAAAGGGTTGGCGATCGCGCTAACCCTTTTTTATTTGGGGTTGCGAAACCCTCTCCATCATCCTTTCGACAGCGGTTCAGACTTTCTTAGCAATGCTATGATACGATGGTTCTATTCGTGATTCTATTCACCATGGCATTCAAAAAGCGGTTCTCTACTATGGGAATTAGCTAAATATTCCTATTCATTACCGTCCTATATTGTGGCTAAAGCAGACAACCTGGCCAAACTGCTCAGTCTTCTACAGCGGGGACCCAGCAAAACGGCAGCCATCCTGCAAGCATTGGATGTCAGTCAGCCGACCTTTTCCCGTCTATGGGCGGCCGTCCGAGACGGTGTCGCACTTGGCGCGAGTAAGGCACGACTGTACGCCTTAAGGCGCCCGGTCCCGGGAGTCCATGCCCCAATCCCTGTATTTCGTGTTTCCGAAGAAGGGCGGCCTGAGCCAATAGGATACCTCGATGTTCTTCAAGGTGAGTTCTACGCCATGACTCCGCTGGAGGGGACAAGCTACGACGTTTACCAAGGCATGCCGTTTTTTGTACGCGACCTTCGTCCCCAAGGATTTTTGGGCCGTATGGAGCCGGGAAGGCACAGGGATGTGGATCTGCCTGCGGATATTTTGCACTGGACGGATGAGCAAGTTCTTAAGTACATTTCAAGGCGCAGCGAGAACGCTGTCGGCGACCTCATTCTCGGCAACGAATCGTATGCGCGGTACATCGAGTCTTCCGCCGTCGAAGAACGTTCCGTCATATCGAATGAGGAGCGGCCCCAGCGTTATCCAAGGATGGCCGAAGAGTCCATGCAAGGGGAGGCCCCAGGGTCGTCAGCCGGCGGCGAGCAGCCTAAATTTACTGCGGTGATTCGACGCGACGCTGATGGCGGCTTGATCGAACCTGTCATCGTCAAATTCTCTCCGCCGCTCGATATTCCATCCGGGCGGCGCTGGGGGGATTTGCTCGTTTGCGAACATCTGGCGTTACAGGTTCTCGCACGCAATGGTATCGCCGCAGCCAAAACCTCTATCCTGGAATTTAGCGAGCGCGTTTTCCTGGAGGTTGTCCGATTCGACCGAGTGGGATTAAAAGGGCGGCGCCCGATGGCTACCTTTTCCGCATTGGACGGCTACCTCGGGATGATGGATCAAAGCTGGACTGCCGTCGCGCGCGAGCTTGGCCGTCTTGGCGAACTGGCCGAGAAAGACATCTTGACGGTCGAGATCCTCGACCTCTTTGGCGCGCTCATCGGCAACACCGATAAGCATCATGGAAATATCGCCGTCGCCTGGACGTTCGAGCGTAAACATCGCCTGCTTGATGCCTATGACATGCTGCCAATGCTCTACCGTCCCAATGCCCACGGCGAGATTGTGGCACGCGAGTGGACGGCAAGCTACCTGGACCGGTTGGAATTGCGGCATTTAGCGAAGTGCCACGACATGGCCATGCAGTTTTGGCGCGTCGTACTGAACGATTCCCGAATATCGGATGACTTTAAAAGGATCGCGGAGCGTCACATGACTGCGTTGCGGCCATTGGTACCCGATTGACAAGGTATCAGGCAGCGCGGATGATGGGCGGATGGAAAAGCGCATTGAGAAACTTGAAACCGAGCTTGCCGCGATAAAGTTGGACCTTGGAATCCTCAAGGCCACTTCCGCGACCAAGTCGGACCTCGCCGAGGCCAAGACCACCATTATTTTGTGGGTTGTCACCGCCATCATACTTGCGCAGATACTGCCCGGCCTGTTGAAGAAGTTTGGACTTATATAAGAGCCGGCCCGCTCCAGCGTGCTTTTTTACGTATCACCATCTAGTCGTCGGCAGCCGAGTGCCGCGCTTTAACGTGCCGGCATGATTTCTTTCCTGAACCAGTCATCGAGCATCTGTTTGTCGTGCCCGTACAAATCCTGGTTATAGCTGCGCGAACCCATCAGGTAGTTCGGATCGGACAACTCGCGGTCGCCGCTGCGCAGCACTTTGCCGTCCTGCTCGATGCTGTAGCGCAGATGCATCCTCGGCCAGTCCGCCTGTCCCTTCATCACGCGGATATCCCGCACCGGCACCCTGGGAAATACATCGCCGGCCAAATCGATATCGATAAATTCGACCTTCAATTCCTGTCCCGCCGGCAGCTTGGACGCCAGCAGATTGATATGCTCGCGGAAAATCATTTCCATCGATTCGCGGTCCGAAGCAAAGCGCGGCACGTCCGTCATTTTTTCCGGATTGATGTAGGTGACCGTCGCCGCAGCGGAGGCACTGGCGCAGGCCAGCAAAAAGGCGGCGACCATTCCGGCGTTATGGATGAACTTACTCATGAATGACATATCCTTTTGCGATGATCCGATTCTGTGAGCTGTCAATATACGCTCATTCCAGCGACAGTTCATCCGACGCATATTTTGCTGGGCATCTAGTTGCATACATGCCAAAATTACCGCCGCAAGCGCTTCCACAAAAAAGGATAACCGATGAATTTGCCTTCCCTGTCGCAACTGGCGCCGCACGGCACCACCCTGATGGCGCTGACCATCGCCGCCGTGTTGCTGACGCCGGGCCCGACCAATACTTTGCTGTTCCTGGCGGGAAGCCGCGATGGATTCCGCCGCTCGCTGCGTCTGATCGCTGCGGAGTGGGGCGGGTACATGATCGCCATCGGCATCTGGTGCGCCTTCCTGGCGCTGGCCGCCGCCATCGCGCCCTGGGCGCCCACGGTGGCGCGCGCCTGCGCGGCGACCTACATCGCTTACTCGGCCATCAAATTGTGGCGCACCGCGCCCCAGGCCGGCGCCGCCGGCAGCGCGGCCATCGGTCCGCGTGAGCTGTTCTTCGTGACCCTGCTGAATCCGAAGGCGTTCTTCTTCGCCACCGTGGTTTTTCCTCCGCTGGCCGATGGCGCCGCAGCGCTGTCGCAGGCTTACTTGCTGTTCAGTAGCCTGCTGTTGCCGATCGCCGCGCTGTGGATCGCGATGGGCTCGGCCGTGCTGGCCTACCCGGGCGCGACGCCGCGCCAGCCGCTGGTGCATCGCATCGCGGCCGGCGTGCTGCTGGCGTTCTCGGGCTCGATGTTCGTTTCGCTGCTGGCATCCGCGCGTTGAGAACCGCGCCGGAGCGGCCGGAATTTTTCCGCGCCCATCCAATCGCGCGCGTTGCTTCTATACTAAAATTGCCGTTCAAAATAAACGCCAATTAACGCTAATGAGGAGAAACGGGATGATAGATCTGGATCGGCGTAGTCTTGTTCTTGCCGCCGGCGGCGCTCTGGCGGCGACGGCGGTCGGTGCTCCGGTGTGGGCCGCGACGCCGGAACGCAAACTCGGTTATGCGATTGTCGGCCTGGGCGGCTACGGCCTGGGCGTCATCATTCCCCAGTTCAAAAACTGCCAGCACAGCAAGCTGGTCGCGCTGGTCAGCGGCGATCCCGCCAAGGCCAAGCGCGTGGCGGCCGAGTACGGCGTGCCGGAGTCCGGCATCTACGATTACAAGAGCTACGACAAGCTGAAGGACAATCCCGAGGTCGATGTCATCTACATCTGCCTGCCCGTCTTCATGCACAAGGAATACACGGTCCGTGGCGCCGCCGCCGGCAAGCACATCCTGTGCGAGAAGCCGATGGCCTTGTCCGCCGCCGAGTGCGAGGAGATGATCGCGGCCTGCAAGAAGGCCGGCAAAAAATTGATGATCGGCTACCGCAGCCACTTCGAGCCGTACAACCTGGAGGCGATCCGCCGGGCGCGCGCGGGCGAGATCGGCAAGCTGCGCTATTTCCGTTCCGAGCACGGTTTCACGACGGGCGGGACGTCGTCGTGGCGCTTGAAGAAGGCGATGTCGGGCGGCGGTTCGCTGATGGATATCGGTATTTATGCGCTGCAGGCGGCGCGCTATATGACGGGCGAGGAGCCGATCGCGGTGTACGCCAAGGAAACCACGGATCGCTCCGATCCGCGCTTCCGCGAGGTCGAGGACATGATCGAGTTCCAGCTGGAGTTTCCGTCCGGCGTGATCGGTTCGTGCATGTCGATGTACAGCGCGAATCAAAACCATATCTTGCTGATGGGCGAGAAGGGCCGTATCGAGCTGGAGCCGGGGACGCCTTATAACGGTCATCGTTTATGGGTGGGGAGCGGGCGCAGCACTGAGATCACGCCGCCTCCGGGACCGGGCAAGACGCAGTTTGCGGGCCAGCTCGACCATATGTCGACCTGCGTGATCGATAATCGCGAGCCCATCGTTCCCGGCGAGGAAGGGTTGCGCGACATGCGCATCATCGAGGCGATTTACAAGTCGGCCCGCGAGCAAAAGCGGATCGTGCTGTAGTTACCCTTCGGCTCTCCCGGCTCTGCCGGCTTCCTCGGCGATCTTGATGTCCAGCATCGAGATCACGAGGTCGTCCTCCGTCAGCAGTTCCTTCAGCGGGAAGCCGTCCTCCATCGCGATGACGGCGCCGGCGGTGACCTTTTCCTCCACCTCGCCGCCCGGCGGGGTGTGCGGCATGAAGGCGAATTGCGGGAACCGTGTTTTGCCGTGCTCGGCGATTTCGTGCAAGGTCCTGGGCGCGGCGCGCAACAGGCCGTTACGCACATGATTCTGACGGTCCTCGCCGCGTTGCTTGAGCATCGCCGTCAGCCGGACGATTTCCTCCGTCAGGCGGTCGGACTCCGCTTGCTGATGGCTGAGCTCGTCGTCGGTGAGCGCCTCTTCCCACTGCGTCAGTTTCAGCAGGCCGCGCTTGTGCAAGGTCTGCCGTTGCAGGTCGATCTCGATGGCGGCGGCGCGGCTCTGGTGCGAATCCAGGTCCTGGGCGATGCTGGCGTCGCCGTTGGCGCGGTGCCATTTGTCGCCGAAGTTGAACACCAGGCCGTCGAAGTAAAAGTACATCGGCAAACCATTTGCCGGAGCATATTCCAGAACTTGTTTTGCCGTCATATTCCAGCGGGCAGCCAGTTCCGCCAAAGTCAGTGTCAGGGGTTCAATCATGGGCATGATGGGCGCTAGTCGAATCGTCAATTATTGGGCGCCATTTTCTCACAGTCGCTTGCATCCCGCGCCCACTTTGTTGTGCCGGCGATTACGATTTTGACGTTTTGCCCCGCTGATTTTGCCCAGCCCGGCTATTGTCGACGAAGTCGTTGTTATACTTTCCTGCGAGACAGCGTACGACTGTCCAGACCCAGGAGACGATATGACGGACAGAAGGTTGAAGAAGATAGTGATTGTTGGTGGCGGCACCGCCGGTTGGATGGCGGCCGCGCCCCTGGCCCAGCGGCTGGGCAAGGACTGCGAGATCGTGCTGATCGAGTCGCCCGACATCGCCACCGTTGGCGTCGGCGAGGCGACCTTGCCGACCATCCGCTATTTCAACGCTTCGCTGGGCCTGGACCACGCCGAATTCCTCCGCAAAACCCAGGCCTCGTTCAAGCTGGGGATCGAGTTCAAGGATTGGGGCTATATCGGCAACCGCTTCTTCCACGGCTTCGGCGACTTCGGGCCGAAGATAGGGGGCCGCTCGCCGCACATGCACTGGCTGCATCTGGCGCGTGTCGATCCGAACATCCCATCGTATGAAAACTGGTCGATATCGACGGTGATGGCGCGCAACCACCGCTTCGCGCCGGCCAACCCCGACGATCCGTATTCCTACGGCTTTCATTTCGACGCCGCCCTGTACGCGATCCATCTGCGCGAGTACGCCATCGAGCGCGGCGTCACGCGCATCGAGGCGACCATCGACGACGTCGAGCTCAGGCCGGAGGACGGCTTCATCGCCGCCGTGAAGTTGAAGGACGGCCGCCGCATCGATGGCGATTTCTTCATCGATTGTTCGGGCTTCCGCGGCTTGCTGATCGAGGGCGCGCTGAAGGCCGGCTATGACGACTGGAGCGACCAGCTGCCGTGCAACAGCGCGCTGGCGATGCTGTGCGCCAAGGCCGAGAAGCTGGAGCCGTTCACCACCGCCACCGCCAAGGCCGCCGGCTGGCAGTGGCGCATTCCGTTGCAGCACCGCACCGGTAACGGCCACGTCTACAGCAACGCCTTCACCACCGACGACGAGGCGGCCCGCGTGCTGATCGACGGCCTCGACGGCGCGCCGCTCGACGAGCCCCGGCAGCTGCGCTTCGTCACCGGACGGCGCCGCAAATCGTGGATCAACAACTGCGTGGCCCTCGGCCTGGCGGCCGGCTTCATCGAGCCGCTGGAATCGACCAGCATCAACCTGATCGAAAACGCGGTGGGCAAGTTGATCGAGTGTTTCCCGGATCGCGATTTCCTGCCTGAATCTACCGCCGAGTTCAACCGCTACATGGCGTATCGCTACGAGTCCGTGCGCGACTTCATCATCATGCATTACAAGCTGACCCAGCGCACCGATACCGAGTTCTGGCGCTACTGCGCCAATATGCCGATCCCGGACAGCGTGAGGCACCAGATCGAGCTGTTCCGAGAAACCGGCCGGGTGGTCATCTACGATCACGACGGTTTCGGCGATCCGTCGTTCATCTCGATGTTGCTGGGGTTGGGCGTGGTGCCGAAGGCCGACGATCCGTTTGTCGCCGCGATCGACAGGGATGCTTTGCAAGCCCACATGGCGGGCGTGCGCGCGGACATCATTAAAAAAGTGTCCGCCATGCCCTACGTCGGCGATTACCTCGCGCGCGCCGTCGCCAGGTAAAGCCGGCCGGTGTTCAGCCCAGCCGCTTGCGCATGAAGATGGTCGCCTGCGGATTGTCGTTGTAGCGTTCGCAGCGTTCATAGCCCAGCTGGTCGTACAGCCTGATCGCCGCGTGCAGGTCGTCCTTGGTGTCGAGATAAACGGCCGTGTGGCCCGCCTGCGCGGCGTGGTCTTCCAGCGCCCGCATCAGCGCCTGCGACAGGCCGCGCCGGCGGTAGCGGTCGGCGACGTAGAGGCGCTTGCATTCGACCGCGCCGCCGCCCGCGCCGGTTGTGTCGACACCGGGCAGCGGCCGCATCGCCACGCAGCCTGCCGGGGCGCCGTCGACATACGCGATCCACATCGCCGAGCCGGCCTCGTCGAGGAAGGCGCGGATGGCGTCGTCGTCGTCGCGCAGCACCACGCCGATGACGTCGAAGTACTCGTACAGCAGGTGCCGCGCATCGTTCAGCTGCGCGGCCGTGGCGCGCACGAGGCGTGTGGACGGCGGCGCCAGGATTTCCCGCACCTTGCTCATCGCCGCCAGCAACTCGGCGCGCTGCGCCTCGCCCAGCTGGCCCAGCATGCGCACCGTCTCCGACGACACGCGATGATTGATGTCGGCGATCACGGCCTGGCCGTTGGCGGTCAAGCTCAGCAAGGTGGCGCGCTTGTCCTGCGCCGACCGCACGCCCTCGACCAGTCCGCGTTCGGTCAACGAGCGCACCATGCGGCTCATGTAGCCGGCGTCCAGGCCAAGCTTGGTGCGCAGATGATTGGCGGTGCAGCCCGGGCTTTGCGACAGTTCGTACATCATCCGGCTTTCGCTGAGCGAGTAGTCGGTGTCGAGGTAGCGCCCGCGCAGCAATCCCAGATGCACGGTGTAAAAACGATTGAATTGCCTTACCACCTCGGCCTGTTGCTGCATATGCTGATCCATACCACTCCGTTCGCTTGATTTGGTTGCCTTTGGCAAGTAATTTTTGAGACTATAGCGCCGTTGCGGCGCGCGGTCAACATGGGGCGCGGGCAGGCGGTAGAATGGCGCCTTCCCCATAGCGGAGTAGCGAAGATGATGTTCCTTAAAGTGCCGTTCGCGGAAAAAGACGAGGCCAAGGCGCTGGGCGCGCGCTGGAACGGCGAACGCAAATCGTGGTACGTGCCGGACGGTAAGCCGACCGAGGCGTTCGAACGCTGGTTGCCGCCGGGCGGCGCCGATTTCGTGCCGGCCAAGGCCGCCGCCGCGCCCAAGGCCAAGCCGGCCTCGGTGGACTCGTACGTCGGCAAATCGGTGATCGGCAAGTTGTATCAGGAATTGCCGCACGACTGCAATCCGTTCGAGGCGTGCCCGGTCTGCGCAGCGGCGCTAACCACGTCCGGCTGGCAGGCGGCGCACGAGGATGTGGCGAAGTTGTTGGTCGGTTTGCGCGGCTGATACCGTTTTCATTTCAATGGTTAAGCTGAAACTGTTGAGATAGTGACCACACGCGGGATCGATCTGTTCTAGAATACTGATGAGATGCAGTATGAGACTCACCCACCTGAAGCCGCCGATGAACAGTCACACGATGCCGCCAGTTTTTCGCACCGAAGACGGGCCGGTCACACCGGTCGCCAGCTTCAAGCAACCCGCCGATATCTTTGAAGCGCTGTTTCAAAGCATACAAGGCGGTGAAAAGCATGTGCGGCCGCTGCTGGACCTGGTGCCCGATTCCCGCTTTCTCGGTTTTATCGAGGTCGGCTACGCGCTGCGCGCCTGCCTGGAAGACAAATCACGCCGCGATTACCTGCTGCAGCGCCTGCGCCCCCACCTGGGCGTAATGATCGGCACTTTGCCGGCGAGCATACAGCCGCACGGCATGCTGCCCAAACAACCGGCGCCGCCGGGCTTTCGCGATCTGCAACAGATCAGCGACGACGAAATCCGCGCCTGGCTGATCGAGGACGGCGGCCTGATCTATGGCGAATTCGCCCGTTACGAGCTCGATAACCTGTTCGACGCGATCGCGCCGTCGATACGCCCCGGCGGCGTCATGGTCGATCTCGGTAGCGGGCTGGGCAAGGTGGTGATGTCGGCCGCGCTGGCGTTTCCGTTCCAGCGCTGCATCGGTGTCGAATGCATGGGCTACCGCCATCGCATGGCATTGCAGCGCCTGCACAACCTGCTGGTGCTGGCCGAGCGTGGCGTGGCGCACCTGCAGCCGCCGCTCACTCCCGACGCACCGTTGACCCTGCCTTTCGGCGACGCGGCCACCGGCAGCCACCTGCTCGACCTGGCATCGCGGATCGCCTTCGTCGAAAGCGATATGTTCAAGGTGGACGTGCGCGGCGCCAGCCTGGTGTTCTTGTACAGCACCTGTTTCGGCCCGCTGATGGACGCCCTTGCCGACAAACTGGCGCGCGAGCTGCAAGAGGGCGCGCTGGTGACCACCACCACCTACGCGCTCAAGCATCCGGCTTTCACGCTGCTGCATTATTTTCCGGCCGGCACGGTCGCCTGGACCAACGTGATGCTCTATAAACGCACCGGCACCTTGGAGTCGCTGCCGCCGGCGGACACCACGCATCCGCATCAGCCGGACCCGGCCGAGTGGGAAGCGCGCGCGCGCCAGGACCTGGACGCCATGGACGCGCGGGCGGGCACGGCCTAGAGCAACCATTTGCGCGCGGTGGCGACGATATTGTCCGACAGCGTGCGGGTGAATGGCGTCTGGATATCCCAGATGTGCCACGTCAGCGGCACGTCCAGAACGTGGCCCGGCGCCAGATCCACCAACGTTCCCGCCTTCAGTTGCGCCTCGCACTGCAGCAGCGGCAGCATGCCGTAAGCGAATCCCGCCTCCAGAAAGCGCACAAAACCTTCCGAGCTGGACAAAGAGTGATGCGGCAACCGCCCGGTATAGCCGGTGCACTGCGCGATGAAGCGTGTTTGCAGCGCGTCCTTGCGGTCGAAATGCAAACTGGGTGCGTGCCGCACCGCCTCGGCCGTAAATCCCCCCGGGAACCAGCGCGCGGCGAAGGCGGGACTGGCGACGCACAGATACCGCATCGCGCCCAGCGCCGTGGCCGAAGTGCCGGCTACTTGTGCGGTTTCGCTTGTAACGCAGCCGAAAACGCGCCCTTCGCGCAGCATCGTCATCGTGTGGTCCTGGTCGTCCAGGCGGATCTGCAACATGCAGTCACCCGTGCCCATCAACGGTGCCACCGCTTCCTGCAGCCAGGTGGCGGCGCTGTCGGCGTTGATGGCGATCGCGATCTCCGGCCGGGCCGCAGCGCCGGGACCGGCGTGCGGAAACTCGGTCAGGGCCGCCTCCAGCAGTTGCACCTGGCGGTAGTGGGCGATCAGCCGCTGCCCGGCCTCGGTCGCCACCGGCGGCTGGCTGCGCACGATCAGCAATTCGCCGGCGCTGTTTTCCAGCATGCGGATGCGCTGGGACACGGCCGATTGGGTGATCGACAGCGCTGCGGCGGCCTTGTCAAAACTCCCATAGTCGATCACGGCGTCCAGCGCCGCCAGTC
The DNA here is from genome assembly GCA_963511605.1 of uncultured Duganella sp. Classification (GTDB taxonomy): domain Bacteria; phylum Pseudomonadota; class Gammaproteobacteria; order Burkholderiales; family Burkholderiaceae_D; genus Rugamonas. Next base: position 206,652 of record CAUPJZ010000004.1, read on the forward strand.
CGCGATAGTCGATTCGGCTCATTAGCGTTCCTAATATCTGGTCAGTAATATTAATTATACTTATCTTTTGGCGCGGTCTAAGCTGACGTCCTCGAACAGGGGAGCACGCATGGAAGTGACCGCATTTTTAAAGGGCATGGGGCTGGGCGGAGGATTGATCGTCGCCATCGGATCGCAAAACGCTTATTTGTTGCGGCAGGCTTTGAAGAAGGAATATGTACTGACGTGCATAGCCATTTGTATTATCTGCGATGTGATGCTGATCGGCGCCGGCGTCGCCGGCATGGGCCGGTTAATTGTCGAGGCACCCGCGTTATTGTTTTGGATTAAATTGGCCGGCGCCGGTTTTTTATTCTGGTACGGGGTGAGGGCGGCGCGTTCCGCCTTGAATCCGGTCGCGATGGAAACCGACAACGATAAACCCGCGACCAGCCGATACGCGGTGATCGCGGCAATGCTGGCCTTCAGTTTATTGAATCCTCACGTTTATCTCGATACGGTGGTGTTACTCGGGTCGATAGGCGGCCAGCAACCAGGCGATGGACGAACCTATTTTGCGCTGGGAGCGATGCTGGCATCGGTTTTATGGTTTTGCGGTTTGGGGTTGGGCGCGCGATTTTTGATACCGGTATTCGCGCGCCCGCGCGCCTGGCAAATATTGGACGGAGTGATCGCGGTGGTGATGTGGCTATTGGCGGCCACCTTGTTTCTCTAACCGTGAGCGCGGAAGCAAGCTAAAATATGGCAGAATCGCGCTCATTTTTGGCATGAAAACCACACCGGCCAGTAGGCACCGCGTAGTTTTTTTGGCATGTAACTTCATCTGCTTGTAAATTTATTTCCATCGAGAACTTATTGGCCGACCCTTCGCATACAATGCTGAAAGTTGCCAGGATATGGCGCGCCGATCGATGGGAATAAATGAGCATGGAACCCGGCAATTATTTAAGCGAGTCGACCATGGCGGCGGCCTTGGCGTCGGATGCCATTCTGAGCGCCTTGCTTATATTTCTCTGGCTGTCCCAGCGTAAAGAGAAACATGCCCTGTTCTGGGGCGTGGGCCAGTTGGCGATCATGGCTGGTTTGATCACCTGGTTCAAGGGCGCGGAATTGCTGCCACATCAGCTACGCCTGTTTATATGCGCGCTGATGCTGACCGGCGGAATGATCGGTTATTGGAGCGGAACCCAGTATTTCCTCGGTTATTTGCGCCGACGTCATTTGCGCGGAATATTGATCGCCGCTGCCGTATTAACCGGGTTATTTTATCTGCTGTGGAATGCGTTTTATGACATGGTGGCGCCCGCCACGGCATCGATTATCGGCCTCGTGATGTTGTGGATGGGCGCGGAATTAATCCGCGCGCAACAGCGCTACCGCTGGTTGGGATATACGCTGGTGGCGCGCGGCATATTCAACGTCGTCTCTTCCATCACGCTGGGGCCGGAACTGTATGTGCTCTGGTTCGCCGGCACCTCCATCCTCAAGACGCTGTCGATGCTCGGCCTGATCTATTCGGTGCAGGACGAGATCCAGCAACGCTACGTGCGCACCATCGACAGCCTGAGCCATGGTTTTTTGATACGCGACCGTCGCGGTTATGTCCATGTCGCCAACGAACGCTGCGCCCGCCTTCTGGGCTTCGACAGCGCATCCGACCTGATCGGCAAGCACGTGTGCCAGCTGCTGCCGGACCTCACCCAAGCGATGGCCGACGAGTATTTCCAGCGCTTCGATGCCAAGGACGTCCAGTATCCGATGACCGAGACGGCAATGTTTAGATTACACAATTGCACCCGGCTGCCGGTCGAGATGATGGGGTCGCCCTACATCGAGCGCGGCCGCCTGTACTGCCTGGTCCAGCTGCTCGACATCAGCGAGCGCAAGAAAAAGGACGACATGCTGTACCAGGCCGCACGCATCGACCCGGTGACCGGCTTTTTCAACCGCCACGCGCTGTCGACCTCGCTGGCGCAGGAGGTCGCGCGCGCGGCGGCGGCCGGACGGGAGTGCGCGGTGCTGTTCCTCGACCTGGACAAGTTCAAGCGGATTAACGATTCCTTCGGGCACGCCATCGGCGACGAACTGCTGCGCCAGACCGCCCACCGCTTATATGGCGTGCTGCGCCCGAACGACGTGCTGGCCCGTTTCGGCGGCGACGAGTTCATCGTCGTCATCCCCGACCTGGACCCCGGCACGGGCGCGCAGATGGCCACCCGGTGCGCCGAGCGCGTCATCAGCGTCATGGCCAGCCGCTTCGACCTGTCCCACCACGCGATCGCCGTCTCGGCCAGCGTCGGCGTGGCGTGCTATCCATTGCACGGCAGCGATAGCGATATGCTGATACGCAACGCCGACATCGCCATGTACGAGGCCAAGAAAGCCGGACGGGGCGAGCTGCGCTTCTTCACCGACGCCATGAACGCCGCCGCCAAGGATGCGCTGGTCATCGACGGTGCCTTGCGCGGTGCCATCGAGGCCGGCGAATTCGCGCTGCTGTACCAGGCCATCGTCGACGCCCGGACCGGCAAGCTGGGCAAGGTTGAGGCGCTGCTGCGCTGGCAAAGCGCCGGGCTGGGGTGGATAGCGCCGGACCGCTTCATCCCGGTCGCCGAGGACAGCGGCATGATCGTCGCCATCGGCAGCTGGGTGCTCGGCGAGGCATGCCGGCAGATGGCGCGGTGGCGCGGCGGACCGCTGGACGGCGTGACCGTCAGCATCAACGTCTCGGCCTGGCAGTTGGCGGACCCGGCCTTTGTGACCCTGGTGGAGCAGGCGCTCGCCAGCAACGGCCTGGACGGCCGCCAGCTGGAGCTGGAATTGACCGAGCGGGTGCTGATCGACGACGGCGGCCAGGTGCGCGCGGTGCTGCGGCGCTTGCGCGCCCTGGGCGTGAGCATTTCGCTCGACGACTTCGGCACCGGCTATTCCTCGCTTAGTTACCTGACCCGGTTCCAGTTGAACACCTTGAAGATCGACCGCGCCTTCGTCATGGATATCGAGCATAGCGAGCGCAGCAACAGTCTGGTGAACGCCATCATCGCCATGGGCCACAGCCTGGGGCTGCAACTGGTGGCCGAGGGCGTCGAGACCGCCGGCCAGGCGGCGATCCTGGAAAAGATGGGTTGCCACTATCTGCAGGGCTATCATTTCTCCCGGCCGATCCCGCCGGACGAACTGCTGCGCTTTGCCGGCGCGCGGCGGCTACCGGCTTCCTGACCGGGCGGCGGCCTCGGCCGCCGTCGGCAGCTTACGCGCCGCCTCGTCGCGGGTCAGTATCCAGATCCGGTCGATATCGCCCGTGGCGTCGACGGTGTAATTGACCACGATATCGTTGCCGCGCAGCGAGCCCGGCATGTCGATCGTGTTCTCCTCATTGAAAATACGCGCCGACGGCGACAGCTTGCGCGCCTTGCCGTCGATGCTCAGGTCGGGAAAATAGCCCGGCGTCATCTTGCCGCGCAGCGCGTCGGGCGGGAAGGGGCGTTCGAAGGCCAGCGCCGGCGGTAGCGATACCGCCATCACCATCGTCGCCATCAGCAACATGATCATCCGCAACATGGCAGCCTCCGCGTCCCGTCAAAACAGCAGCTTACCCGATTCCCTTTGCTAATTGTTGTCGTGTCATCCAGATGTCATGTCGCCGTCATCGCAACGTCACATGCTGTTCCTACAATCTTGCGAGTTGATCATTCCACTAACCGCAAGAAAGAAGAACACTCATGCAACAGCGCTTCCCTCTGAAACCTTTGTGCCTGGTGGTCCTGCAAGCACTGGCCTTCCAGGCTTACGCGGCCGATGCCGCCGACGCCGCCGATAGCGCCGCCGCCGCCGGCGCCATGGCCGGTCCGATGCAAACGGTGGAAATCACCGGCCGCGGCCAGTCGCGCCAGGTGCAGAACATCAACAAGGCCGATCTGGCCGAAGCGCTGCCGGGCACCAGCCCGTTGAAAGTACTCGACAAGCTGCCGGGCGTGAACTTCCAGTCCGCCGATCCGTTCGGCGCCTACGAGTGGTCGACCTCGTTCAGCATCCGCGGCTTCAACCAAAGCCAGCTCGGTTTCACCTTGGACGGCGTGCCGCTGGGCGACATGAGCTACGGTAACAACAACGGCCTGCACATCAGCCGCGCCATCTCGTCGGAAAACATCGGCAGCGTCCAGGTGTCGCAGGGCGCCGGCTCGCTGGGCACCGCCTCCACCAGCAACCTGGGCGGCACGGTGCAGTTCTTCACGCTGGCCCCGACCGACGAGTTCGGCCTGACCGCCTCGCAAACCCTGGGCAGCGATTCGACCTCGCGCACCTTCGTCCGCGTCGATACCGGCCTGATCAACGGCGCCGTCAAGGCCTTCATCAGCGGCACCCGCCAGCGCACCGACAAGACCAAGGGCGAGGGCGCCCAGGACCAGGACCAGATCAATTCGCGCTTCGTGTTCAACTTCGGCGAGAACAGCCTGACCGGTTTCCTGAACCATTCGGACCGCAAGGAAGTCGATTACCAGGACATGTCGAAGGAAATGATCAACCGCCTCGGCTACGAGTGGGACAACTACCAGCCCGACTGGCAGCGCGCGGTCAACGCCGCCCGTCTACAATTCAGCGGCGCCGTCAACAGCCTCGACGACGCCTACTATTCGGCCGGCGGCCTGCGCAAGGACACCCTGGGCGGCCTGACCCTGGACCTGAACCTCACGCCGACCGTGCAACTGAAGACCACCGTCTACAACCACGAGAACGAAGGCCAGGGCCACTGGTACACGCCGTACGTGGCCACCAACGCCGCCAATCCGATCTCGATCCGCACCACCGAGTACCAGATCAAGCGCCACGGCGTGACGACCGACCTGACCTGGGACCTGGGCGACCACACCATCACCGCCGGCGCGTGGGGCGAGCGCAACGACCACACGGGCAGCCGCAACTACTACGCCGCCACCGGCCCGGCCGACACGATGTATTACCTGCGCAACCCGTTCCGCACCGACTGGGCGCAGAACTTCATCACCACCACCGCGCAGTACTACGTGCAGGACAGCCTGAGCCTGATGGACGGCAAGCTCAAAATCAACGCCGGCTTCAAGAGCATGAGCGTGGACATCGCCGCCCGCAACATCGTCGGCACCCGCGCCGCCGGCAAGCTGTCGGCCGAGAAGAACTTCCTGCCGCAGGCCGGCGTCAACTACGCCATCAGCGCCGACGACGAGGTGTTCGCCTCGGCCTCGAAAAACATGCGCGCGCACCAGCCCGGCGTCGGCGGTCCGTTCTCGCAGACCCAGGCCGCCTATGACGCCGGCGTCGCCAACCTGAAGCCGGAAACCTCGACCAACGTCGATCTCGGCTACCGCTTCAAGCGCGCCGGCATCCAGGGTTCGCTGGCCGTCTACAACGCCCGCTTCGACGACCGCCAGCTGAGCGTGGCCACCTGCGCCGGCATCGTCGGTTGCCCGTCGACCTTCGTCAACGTCGGCAAGGTCGACACCAAGGGCGTCGAAGCGATCGCCGTGTGGAAGCTGAACCGCGAAATCAGCTGGTTCAACTCGTACACCTTCAACGATTCGAAGTACAAGTCGGACTACATGGACGGCAGCACCCTGGTGCCGGTCAGCGGCAAGACCGTGGTCAACGCGCCGCGCAACCTGTTCAGCACCGAGGCGTCGTACGAGACCGGCAGCTGGTTCGCCCGCCTGGGCGGCAAGCTCACCGGCAAGCGCTACTACACCTATATGAACGACAACGGCGTGCCATCGTTCTGGCTGGCCAACCTGTCGGCCGGCTACAAGATGAAGTCGCTGGGCATGCTCAAGGAACTGTCGCTGCAGGTGAACGTGACCAACCTGCTCGACAAGGAATACATCAGCACGATCGGCACCAACGGCTTCCAGGCCCGCGATCCGAACGGCACCGCGCAGACCTTGCTGACCGGCGCGCCGCGCCAGATCTTCGTCACCTTGAACGGCAAGCTGTAAGCTGAACCGCAGTGCCTCCGCCGGCGGCGGAGCGGGGCGTTCCAATCGATAAATTTTGCGTATCGCGCAAGGTTTAGAGAGTGGAACGCCTTTGTTGCTTATGGACTACAACCGAGGTGTGGCGCTGGCAGCGGCCCGCGCATCGGCTCATACTACCGAGTCTTTCGAGCTCGAGGAGTGTGCCGTGAAATGGTTTTATGACCTGAAAATCGCTACCAAATTAATCGTCTCTTTTGGTGTCGTGCTGCTGCTGACAGCAGTGATGGGCGTGGCGGCGATGCTGTCGATGGCGCGGGTCAACCAGGCCTCGGACGAGCTCGCGGCCAACTGGATGCCGAGCGTGCGCATGGCGCTGGAACTGCGCACCGACATCGGCGAGATGCGCCGTTGGGAACTGGCGCACCTGATCAACGACGACCCTGCCGGCTTCGCCACTTACGAGAAGCGCATGGACGACACGCTGGCGACCATGAAGGGCCATCGCGCGGCGTACGAGAAGCTGATCAGCAGCCCGCAGGAAAAGGCGATCGCGACCGAGTTCGACCAGGCCTGGACCGCCTTCATGGCCGAGCACGACCAGATCGTCAAATTCTCCGCCGGCGGCCAGAAGGACGAGGCGCGCGCGCTGTCGCGCGGCGCGTCGGCCAAGACGATGGCGACCTTGACCGAGACGGTCAACAAGCTCGTCAAACTGAACATCGACGGCGGCGACGCCGCCAGCGACGCCGCCACCGTCACCTACAACAACGCGCGCATGACCTCGATCATTCTGTTGGTGGTCAACATCGGCATCGGCATGGCGCTGGCGCTGTGGATCGCCCGTGTCGTCTCGGCGCCGCTGCGGCAGGCCGTGTCGGTGGCGACCGCCGTCGCCGGCGGCGACCTGACCCGCACCATCGAGGTCGCCAGCGCCTGCGAGACGGGGCAACTGATGGGCGCGCTGCGCGAGATGAACGGCAACCTGCAGCGCCTCGTCAGCGAGGTGCGCGGCGGCACCGACACCATCGCCACGGCGTCGGCGCAGATCGCCGCCGGCAACCAGGACTTGTCGTCGCGCACCGAGGAACAGGCGTCGAGCCTGGAGGAGACGGCGTCGTCGATGGAGGAGTTGACCAGCACCGTCAAGCAGAACGCCGACAACGCGCGCCAGGCCAACCAGCTGGCGCAGTCGGCGTCCGGCATCGCCGTCAAGGGCGGCGAGGTGGTGGGGCAGGTGGTCGGCACGATGTCGTCCATCAACGAATCGTCGCGCAAGATCGTCGACATCATTTCCGTGATCGACGGCATCGCCTTCCAGACCAACATCCTGGCGCTCAACGCCGCCGTGGAAGCGGCGCGCGCCGGCGAGCAGGGACGCGGCTTCGCCGTCGTCGCCAGCGAGGTGCGCAACCTGGCGCACCGCTCGGCGGCGGCGGCCAAGGACATCAAGTTGTTGATCAGCGATTCGGTGGAAAAGGTCGAGGCCGGCTCTCAACTGGTCGATCGGGCCGGCACGACGATGAACGAGATCGTCTCGAGCATCACGCGCGTGACCGACATCATGAGCGAGATCACCTCGGCCAGCGCCGAGCAGAGCGACGGCATCGAGCAGGTCAACGTGGCGATCGCGCAGATGGACCAGGTGACGCAGCAGAACGCGGCGCTGGTGGAGCAGGCCGCGGCGGCGGCCGAGTCGATGCAGGAGCAGGCGGCGCGCTTGAGCGAAGTGGTGAGTGTGTTCAAGTTGAACGGGGCGCCGGCCGTTCCCGCCGCCGCGCCGCGCAAGCCGCTGGCGGCGCCGGCGCCGGCGCCGGCAAGGATGGCGCTGGCGCCGAAAAAGGCGGCCAAGCCGGTCAAGCAGGTCGCCCATGGCGACGAATGGGAAACCTTTTAAACCACTGTTCCGCGTAGGGCGGATTAGGCGGAACGCCGTAATCGGCCATGCATGCGCCGCCGGCGGCTCATAAATGGCCGATTACGGCTTCGCCTAATCCGCCCTACGTGTCCCCCGTGTTTTTACGGGGTGTGTTCCTGGCGCGCCTTCCACGCTTGATGCGCCGCGCGGTACTTCTCCAACTCCTCCTGGTACATATCGTCGACGCACCAGGTGCAGCCGCTGTGGCAGCAGTCGCGCGGGTCCGGCGCTTGCGGCGCCACCGGCTCGGGATCGTCCGCCTTCATCGCATTCCCCTCCACGTCACAGCGGCGGCATCGCCAGCAGCGCCATGTTGCGGCCTTTTTCCTTGGCGCGGTACAGCGCCCGGTCGGCCATCTCCACCAGCACCTCGGGCGAGGTGTCCTCGGTCGGCACGATCACGGCCACGCCGATGCTGATGGTCATGATGCCGAACGGCGACTGCTCGTGCGGCATCCGCGCCAGCACCAGTTGCGCGCAGATTTCCTCGGCCGCGCCGAAGGCATCGGTGGCGTCGGTGGCGGCCGCCAGCAGCGCGAATTCCTCGCCGCCGTAGCGCGCCACGATGTCGGTGGTGCGCCGTCCGTGCGAGGTGATCAGCTCGGCCACGCTGCGCAGCGCGGCGTCGCCGGCCTGGTGGCCGTAGTGGTCGTTGTACTTCTTGAAGTAGTCGACGTCGAGCATCGACAGCGCCAGGGTCTGGCCGGTGCGGGCGGCGCGCCGCCATTCGGCCTCCAGCGCCAGGTCGAAGCCGCGGCGGTTGCTCACGCCGGTCAGGCCGTCGGTGGTGCTGAGCGCGGCGAGCTTGCGGTTCGATTCCTCCAGCTCGCCGGTGCGCGCGGCCACCAGCGCCTCCAGCTCCAGCTGGTGCCGGGTCAGCCGGTGGATGCGGATCTTGTAGGCCAGCACCAGCGAGCCGACGATCAGCACCGCCATGCCCAGGCGGAACCACCAGCGCTGCCAGAACGGCGGCGTGATGGTGATCTTCAACGTGGCCGGCTCCTCGTTCCACACGCCCAGGTGGTTGGCGGCCTTGACGCGGAACAGGTAGTGGCCCGGATTGAGGTTGGTGTAGCTGGCGCTGCGGTGCGCGGCGTCGGTGTGCACCCACTCGCGGTCGAAGCCCTGCAACTGGTAGGCGTAGCGGTTCTCGGACGGTTCGGTGTAGTGCAGCGCCGAGAACTCGAGCGAGAACACCGACGCCTGCGACGACAGGGTCAGCGCCGTCGGCGACGTCACCGGCCCCTCGGCCTTGACGTCGGCCCTCGGCTTGCCGTTCTGCAGCGAGTGGTTGAAGACGGTGATGTCGGTGATCGCCACCTGCGGCGGCACCGAGCGGGTGCGCACGTTGGCCGGCGTCACGGCGGTCATGCCGTGCACGCCGCCGAAATACAGCACGCCGTCGGCCGAGGTGGCCGACGAGTTGACGGTGAAGCCCTCGGTCAGGCCGTCCGACGCGGTGTAGTGGCTGACCTTGCCCGTCTCCGGATCGAGGCGGTACAGGCCGGCGATGGTGCTGCACCAGATATTGCCGTCGAGGTCGTGCTCGATGGCCAGGATCTTGTGCGCGCGCATCGCCGACGCGTACGACTTGAAGCCGATCTTGCCGTCGGCCCGGGTCTGCATCAGGTTCAGGCCCTTGCTGGTGCCGACCCAGATGCGGCCCTTGGCGTCCTCGTGCAGGCTGACGATGTTGTCGTCGGACAGGCTGGCCGTGTCGGCGTTGGCATGGCGGAAGTGGGTGAACTTGCCGCTGGCCTGGTCGAGCAGGTCGAGGCCGCCGCCGTTCCATTCGGAGCCGGCCCACACGCGCCCGCTGCTGTCCTCGAGCACCGCCGAGGTGCCGTTGACGCTGCGGCTGCTGATGTTCTGCGGGTCGTTGTAATAGATCTTGCGGGCGTCGGTCTTCGGGTCGTAGCGGATCAGGCTGTTGCCGGTGGCCAGCCACAGCGCGCCGCCGCTGGCCGGCGCGATGGCGTTGATGTAGTCGCTGGCCGTGTTGCCGAAGTGGATGGCCTGGAACGGGCTGTCGGGCGTGTCCAGGCGGTTCAAGCCGTTCGAGGTGCCCAGCCACAGCGGCTTCTTGCCGTCCTTGTCGGCGCGCGTGTCCTGGAACATGCTGTAGACGATGGAATGCGACAGCTTGCCCGGCGTCTTGTCGTCGGCGTGGTAGCTCTTGACGACGGTGCTGGTGGCCGGGTCGTACAAGCTCATGCCGACGTTGCCGCCCATCCACAGGCGGCCGTCCGGCGCCCGCGCCAGGCTCAGCAGCGCGTTGCTGGCCGGCGCCGAGCGGCGGTCGATGCGGAACGGCACGTGGCGGGTGAAGCCCTCGCTCGACAGGTTGGCCAGCGCGATGCCGTCGGTGAACGAGGCGATCCACAGCATGCCGCCGCGGTCCTGCATCACCGCGCGCAGGTTGTCGCCCGGCAGGCTGTACGGATCGTCGGCCGCGTGCACGAACTGGTCGAACTTGCCGGCGGCCTCGTTCCAGCGCAGCAGGCCGGCCGACAAGGTGGTGCACCACAGCACGCCCTTGTCGTCGACGTCGAAATTGGTGATGCGGCTGTACGGCGAATCGATCGCCTTGCGCGTGTTCCAGTCGCTCTTGCCGTCCCAGCGGATCACGCCCGACTCGGTGCCGATCCACAACGCGCCGGCGCGGTCGAACTGCAGCGCGCGCACGATGTTGACGCGCGCGTCGGGCACCGGCGCCGGGTCGACCTGGTGGTGGCGGAACACCTTGCCGCCGGGCGCCAGGTAGTCCAGGCCGCCGGGCCAGGTGCCGATCCACACGCCGCCCTTGTCGTCCAGCGCCAGCGCGTTGAGGTCGTTGCTGGCCAGGCTGTCGGGATCGTTGTCGTCGTGCGCGTAGACGGTGAACTTGCCGGTGTTCGGGTTGAAGTGCTGCAAGCCGCCCCAGCTGCCGATCCACATGCCGTCCTTGCCGTCGGAAATGATGTTCTTGACGATGCGGTGGTTCTTCGGCGCCTTGGCCGGGGCCACCACGGTGAAGTTGTTGCTCTCCGGATTGAAGCGCGCCAGCCCGGCCTGGGTGCCGGCCCAGATGCGGCCCTGCTTGTCCTCGTAGATGGCCGAGACGCGGTCGTGCGGCAGGCTGGCCGGATCGTTGGGGATGTTGGTGTACTTGACGGCGTGGTAGCCGTTGTAGCGGTACAGGCCGTTGGTGTGGGTGCCGACCCACACGTAGCCTTTGCGGTCCTGCATCATCGACAGCATCGACGGCTCGTCGCCGCCCAGCGGCCCGAGTTTCTTGAACCGCAGCGACGGCGCCGGGGCCGACTGGGCCTGCGCGGCCGGGGCGGCCAGCGAGGCGGCCAGCAGCACGGCCAGCAGCGCGGGGGAAATTGACAGCAATAGGCGATAGCCGCGGCGTAAGGCCGTTAATAGCACAAACATGGTGGAGTATCCGATGGCGTAACGAAGTGCACGTCAGCGAGCGATGTTAGGCTCGACTAAGATAGATTCTGAATAGAAACCGTATTATACATGCCAATGATGCAATGGTTTCCATATAAAAGCTGGCATTTTTAGCGTGTTTGCCGTATTTAGGGTATAGTTTACGGCGCTTATTGTCTCCTGCTCGTTGTATTTGCTGCCATAGCGCTGCCACCGCATCATCCTTTTCGCACTTCCCCGGTTCCGCCCCGTCGTGGGGCGCGCCGCCGGGGCGGGCAGCGCAGAATTTGTCGTTAATTGAAGAAAGCTTGGCTGTCCGCCGCAGGACCGCCGCATACACTATGTCCGAAACCGAGATCACCACCCCGTCCGCCACCGAACCGGCCGCCGCCGAAGCCGCCACGCCCGAGGCGCAAGTGGCGCCAGAAGCGCAGCAGTCCGCGCCGGCGCCGCTGGAAGTGCCGCAAGTGCAACAAGTCCGCTTCGCCGATTTCGGCCTGTCGCCGCACATCCTGCGCGCGCTCAACGACCAGGGCTATGTGCACCCGACGCCGATCCAGGCCGAAGCCATCCCCGTGCTGCTCAAGGGGCGCGACGTCATGGGCGCGGCCCAGACCGGCACCGGCAAGACCGCCGGCTTCGCGCTGCCGATCATCCAGATGCTGCTGGCCCACGCCAGCACCAGCACCTCGCCGGCGCGCCACCCGGTGCGCGCGCTGATCCTGACGCCGACCCGCGAGCTGGCGGTGCAGGTGGCCGAGAACGTCAAGGCCTACGCCCAGCACACGCCGCTGCGCTCGACCGTGGTGTTCGGCGGCATGGACATGAAGGGCCAGACCGTCATCCTCAAGGCCGGCGTCGAGATCGTCATCGCCACGCCGGGCCGCCTGCTGGACCACATCGAACAAAAGAACATCAGCCTCGGCCAGGTGCAGATGCTGGTCATGGACGAAGCCGACCGCATGCTCGACATGGGCTTCCTGCCGGACCTGCAGCGCATCATCAACCTGCTGCCGAAGCAGCGCCAGAACCTGATGTTCTCGGCCACGTTCTCGCCGGAAATCAAAAAGCTGGCCAACACCTTCCTGACCGACCCGGTCACGATCGAGGTGGCGCGCAGCAACCAGACCGCCGACAAGGTCACGCAGGTGGTCTACAAGGTGGCGGAGAACCAGAAGCACGCGCTGACCGCGCATCTGCTGCGCCAGCGCGCGCTCAAGCAGGTGATCATCTTCTCCAACACCAAGATCGGCGCCTCGCGCCTGGCCAAGGGCCTGGAGCAGGAGGGCATGAGCGCGGTCGCCATCCACGGCGACAAGACGCAGCAGGAACGCATGGCCGCGCTCGAGTCGTTCAAGAAGGGCGAGATCGACATCCTGGTCGCCACCGACGTCGCCGCGCGCGGCCTCGACATCACCGACCTGCCGTGCGTGATCAACTACGACCTGCCGTACAACGCCGAGGATTATGTGCACCGCATCGGCCGCACCGGCCGCGCCGGCGCCTCCGGCGACGCGCTGTCGATCTATTCGGACAAGGACGAGCGCCTGCTGGCCGACATCGAAAAACTGATCAAGCAAACCATCCGCCGCGGCGAGTTGACCGGGTTTAACCCCGCGCCTTCCTACGGCGACGGCGCCGAGCGCCGTCCGCGCCGCGACGACGGCGCCGGCCGCGCGCCGACCGGCCGCCCGTCCGAGCGTTCGGACCGGGGCGAGCGGGGCGAGCGTGCGCCGCGCAGCGCCGGCTCGTCGCCGTACAGTTCGGGCGGCCGCCGCGACAAGGTCGATCCATGGTTCCTCAAGCCGTACGAGCCGGCCAAGTCGGCCGCGCCGGCGCCGAGCGCCACGCTGGGCGGCGCCACGGCCAAGCCGAAGCAGAAATTGGCGTTCCTGCTGGGCGGCGCGCCGAAGTAATCAAGCGCGCGCGCCGGCGCCCGCGGCGCGCGCCGGCGCCGGCCGGCCCGGCACCAGCTTAAGCAACCAGCGGCGCACCAGCGACGACAGCCCCTGTTCCAGATAGCGCTGCGACAAGGCGGCCAGCGACAGCGCCAGCGCGGTCGACAGGAACACATAGCCCCAGGTCGGATACAACTGTTGCTTGCCCAACGTCGTCAGCGCGTTGAACGTGATCTTTTGCGCCAGCAAATGGGTCAGGTAGAGCGAGTAGGAAATCGACCCCAGCCACAACAACGGGGACGGCACGTGGATCTCGACCGTCTTGCTGGCCAGCGCCATGGCCAGCACCAGCAGCGCCAGCGGCCAGCCATAGCCGCTCGGGCCGTGCGTGATCCCCAGGCCGCCGTAGACGCTCCAGCCGGCGAACGCCACGGCCAGGCCCAGCAGATGCCAGGCCAGCGCATGGCTGCGCAGCCGGGCCCAGTCTTGCAGGTACAGCCAGCCGATGCCCACCCCGGCCAGGAACTCCAGCACGAACGGGTTGGTGACGATGGCCAGATAGCCGACGCGGTAGCCGAGGTCGCGCTCCACGCCCATCGCGGGGGAGGCGTCCATGCCGGGCAGCACGAGCACCGTCAGCACCACCCACGCCGTCAGCGCCAGGCCGCGCCAGCGCGGCAGCAGCATGGCGGCCGCATACACCAGATAGAAATACATCTCGAAGGCCAGCGTCCAGGCCACGGGCAGGCTCATGCCGAAATACGGCGCGTGGCGTGGATCGGCCGGCACCATGGCCAGCGTATGCCACAGCGCGCGCCGCTGGTCGGCCGCGTGCAGGTAGCCGTCGTACAGCACGAACACCGCCACCAGCGTGACCAGCGCGTAGACCGGCCACACGCGGGCGAACCGCTTGATGGCGAAACGCGCCGCCTCGGCGCCGCCGCCGCTGCCGGCGGTCGTGTAGCACATGATGAAGCCGCTGATGATGAAGAACAGATCGACGCCCATGGCGCCGGGGCCCAGCCATTGGTCGGCCAGCGGATAGGCCGCGGTGCCGAGCAAGGCGTAGCGGGCGTGGGTCAGTACGACGAGCAGCGCGGCCACGCCGCGCAGCAACTGGATCCAGTCCAGGTTTTTCCGATGATTCATGTAACGATGTTCCGGTGAGGCGCATGGTTTGGGCGCGGCGCAATTTTAACCGGACTGAGCCATTACATTCTCACCAATTCCCACCGGTGCGCGGTTTTCGCTCAGGCGCGCTTGCGGAACACGCCCACCACGATATCGCTGGGGAAGGCGCGCAGCACCGGCAGGGCCAGCATCACAGCCACGTAGTTGGCGTACAGCGCCACGGTGCCGAGGTCGCCGGCGCAGCGCAGCCGCGCCATCAGGCCGCCGGCGCGCACGGCCGGCAGTTCCGTGCTGAGCACTTGCGTGAAGCCGGCGTTGTCCGCCAGCCGCGCCAGGTTGGCCGGCCGGAAGTAGTGCACGTGCGGCGACGGCAGCCCTTTTTGCCAGAGCCGCTCGAACGGTCCGCGCACGCCGGCGCGCGCCAGCAGCTTCGATAAGCGGTAGAACAGGCCGGCGCTGCTGGGCAGGTTGAGGATCAGGATGCCGTCCGGCGCCAGGCGCGCGTGGCACGCCGCCAGCGCCGCGCCGATGTCGGGGATGTGCTCGATGACGTCGTTGAAGACGATCACGTCGAACCGCTCGCCCTCGCGCAGCGCGTCGGGGAAGTAGCCGTTGCGCACCGGCAGTCCCCTGGCGACGGTGGCGGCGGCCACGCCGGTGTCCGGCTCCAGGCCGAGCACCTCGAAGCGGGCGGCGGCCGCCTCCAGGAACCAGCCGTGGGCGCTGCCGACGTCGAGCAAGGTCGACGCCCCCGGCGGCGCGTGGCGCGCGGCGTAGTCGACCAGCGTGCGGAAGTTCTCCTGCCGTATCGCCTTCAGGCCCGCTTCGCGGTCCGCCTCGTTGAGGCGGTTGTGCGCCGCCGCCTCGTTGATCGTCGGTTGCAGCGCTGCGCTTTCATAGCCGCAACCCGGGCAGGTCCGGTGCCACTCAGACAGGCCGGCCACGGTGGCGGCGCCGCAAACGATACATCCCATGGTTCGCTCCAGATGCTGAAAGGAGCTTAACGTTATTGCAGTATGATTTTAATTGCAAGTCATTTCGCCGCCCCGGGCGCCGCGCCGGCCGGCTGGGCGTCGTCGATCACCTGCAAGGTGTACAACGCAAGGCCGAGTTTGCGTTGATCGGGGCCGCTGCCCAGCTCGTGTGGCGAGGTCGGCTGTGGAATCGCGATGCGCACGGTGTGCGCCGCGCCGCTGGTGGCAAACACCAGCTCGCGCGGACCGTGCGCGGGCGGCGCCCGCAGCGGCACGGTTTGGCCGTCGATGCTGACCGGAATGTCGCGCTGCGCGTTGGGGCCGTAGGCGGCCACGTCCAGCCGCAGCCGCAAGCGCCGCGGCAGCGGCTGCGCGAAGCGCAGCGTCACCAGCGGGCCGTCCGACCAGCGGCCCCAGTCCTCGATCCCGGACAGGCCGGTGCTGCGCATGCGCTCGCCTTCGCTGTCGGCGAAGTCGTACAGATCGGCCGCGCCGGGGGGCGCCACGCGCAGCAGCGTGTAGCCGCGGTCGCCGCTGTGGCGGGTGGCCGCCGCCGGCAACTGGTAGTGGCCGATGGCCAGCAACCAGCCGTTGGGGTAGCGCAGCTGCTCCGGCGTGATGGCGCTGCCGGCCGGCAGCGCCATCAGCTCGACCTTGGTGTTGTCGAGGAAGAAGCGGGTCTTGAACAGGCTGGCGATGTCGGGGCCGACGATGGTCAGGCGCTCGGTCTCCGCGCGGTTGAGGTACTGGTGTGCAAACAGGCCGGCCTTGACATAGTCGTCCGGTTTTTTCTGGCCGCCGGCGACATGGTTGACGTGGACGGCGCCGACCAGCAGCGCGGCCGGCACGTAGGCGAACAGGAACAGTTGGGCGCCCAGGCGCGCGCGCGCGCCCCACGCCAGCGCGCACAGCGCGCCCAGCGTGGCCAGCACCGGCAGCGCCCAGCCGCGGGCGCCGAGCGCGACGCCGAACAGCGCCGGACTGTCGATGTGGTTCGGGGTGTAGGCGGGCAGCAGGAACACGGCGCTGGCGCCGACCAGCAGCGCCAGCGCCGCGCCCAGGCACAGCGCCAGCGGCGCCGGCGCGCGCGCGCCGGCCGGCGTCGACAACTGCGCGCCGGCCACGATGAGCAACAGCGGCAGGGCGAAATCGTAGTAGCGGATGTGCAGGCGGGCGCCGCTCTCGGCGCCGCTGCCGGCCACGATGGCGGTGAACAGGGCCGTCACGCCGATCAGCGCCGGCAGCATCAGCGCCGTGTAGGCCAGCAGCGCGCCGGCGCCGGGCGCGGCGGCGGCGCGCTGGCGCCGGCTGGCGCCGTGCAGCGCGGCGGCCGCCAGCGGCATGCCGAACAGCAGGACCAGCGCCATCAGGTGGCCGCGCAGGTTGCCCAGCGCCAAACCGATCAGCACGCCGGTGCCGGGCCGGGTCTGGGCCTGGTTGGCGTAGATCGTGCCCAGCAGGTACAGGCCGTTGCGTCCGGCGTACAGCAGGCCGACGCCGAAGCGCACCGCCGCCGCCGTGGCCAGCGCCACCGCCAGCCACAGCAGCGCGCGCCGCGTCCACGCGCCGTGGCCGGCCGCCGGGTCGCGCTGGACGTGGGCGCGCCACACCAGATACACCAGATAGCCCGGCAGCAGGAACAGCGCGTGCACCTTGACCATCGCCAGCGCCCCCAGCACGGCCGACGCCAGCGCCACCGTGCCGGTGTCGGTGGCGCCGCGGGCGCGCAGCACGCACCAGCTAAAGAGCCAGAAGCCGCAGTAGTACATGGCCTCGGGCATGAAATAGCTGGTGTAGGTGTTGCTCGGCGCCAGGATGGACAGCACCGCCGCGGCCGCGGCCGCGGCCGGCGCCATGTACTGGCGCGCGATCAGGTAGATGAACGGCGCGGCGGCCACCAGGAAGCCGGCGTTGAGCAGCCGCGCGCATTCGAGGAAGCCGTCGCCGCAGCTGTTGCTCAAGCGGTAGGCCGTGTAATACAGGTAGTTGGGGATCTCGGCGCGCGCGAACGGGATCAGGCGGGCGAAGCTGCTATAGGTCCACTCGTCGCCGAACACGCTGGGATATTGGCCGATGTTGCGCAGCGCCAGATAGGCGAACACGGCCACCAGGGCCGCCGGGAACAGCGCGGCGCTGCGCGCGCGCGGGAAGAAACGGAGGAAGGCTTGCATGCGTCCAGTCAGTGGGGTTTGAAAATCCAGTGCTTGCCGGCCAGGTAGCCGATCGCGGCCACCAGCGGCAGCGCCAGCACCTTGCCGGCCAGCGGCTGGCCCAGCAGCAGCTGGGCCGCGCCGACGCAGGCCAGCGTCGCCAGGTAATTGAGGCCGACCACGCACAGGTAGCGGCCGAAGGCGCCCTGGCCGCCGTGGTCGCGGAACGTGAGGTTGGCGTGGAAGGCGTAGTTGACCAGCAGGCCCGCCAGGAAGGCGGCGCTGGTGGCCGGCAGCAGCGCGACGTGGTACGCCAAAAGCAGGCGCAGCAGGCCGATGTCGACCAGCGCGCTGAGCACGCCGCCGGCGACGTAGACCAGGAAGCGGCGTGTCAGGAACGTGCGCTTAAGCATCGCGGTACGCCAGCGGCGCCCGCTTTTGCAGCGGACGGCGCGGCACCGACGCGATGTCGTAGGCCAGGAAGGCCAGCAGCAGTTGCAGGCCCATCAGGATCGGCATGGCCGACAGCATCACGGCGCCGGCCGCGGTCGGCACGCCGGCGTGGGCCGAGGCGATCCACTTCCAGCCGCCGAAGACGGTGCCAAAGCCCAGCAGCAACACGCCGAGCGGCAATTCGATCGAGGCCAGCGACATATTGCGCAGGTAATAGTTATAGAACACCCGCTTGCTGAAATTGCGCACGTGCTTGGCCATGAACTCGGTGACGATCTTGGAGATCCTCAGGTTGCTGACCTCGTCGCCGTAGACGGCGTCCATCGGCACGTCGTGGACCACGGCGCTGAGCGTGTTGAGGCGGAACAGCATGTCGGTCTCGAAGAAATAGCGCCGGCTGATCTTGGCGAACGGCAGCAGGCGCGCGGCGTCGCGGTGGATCGCCGTGTAGCCGTTGGTGGGGTCGAACAAGTCCCAGTAGCCCGACGACACCTTGGTCATCAGCGACAGCACGGCGTTGCCGAACAGGCGCATCGGCGGCATGCTGCGGATCTGCTCGAGGTTGAAGAAGCGGTTGCCCTTGGCGTAGTCGGCCTCGCCGGCGAGGATGGGTGCGATGAAGGCGGGAATCAGCGCCGGGTCCATCTGGCCGTCGCCGTCGACCTTGACGATGACGTGCGCGCCGTCGGCGATGGCGGCCTGGTAGCCGGTCATGACGGCGCCGCCGACGCCCTGGTTTTCCGCGTGCCGCAGCACCACGACGCGGGCGTCGGCGTGGTTGGCCTCGACGAAGTCGCCCGAATGGTCGGGGCAGCGGTCGTCGACCACGTAGATGCGGTCGACCTCGGGGCCGATGGCGGCCAGCACGCCGAGGATGTGGCGCGTCACCTTGTAACTGGGGATGACGACGGCGACGGTGGGGGCGTTGGTATGGGGCATAGAATCCGATAATAAAAGGCGCGGCGCCGGGCGCGCGCTTGGTTACAACTCGTTACATTTAAGGCAATCAATTCCGGCACGTGATTATACGGGAGGGCTTCCATTTAATATATCGTCAAAAGCAATTTTTGGTTTATCATGGCGCCCACTACAAATACGCCATCCCGACCGCCACGCCGTGCCGCCGGTCTGCCCGAGGTCATTCATGGTTTTCAGTTCCGCCACTTTCCTGTTTTACTTCTTCCCCCTGTTTTTGCTGCTGTACTACGCGCTGCCGTGGAAAAACGGCGTGCTGCTGATCGGCAGTCTGGTGTTCTACGCCTGGGGCGAACCGCGCTTCGTGCCGCTGCTGCTGCTGTCGGCGCTGCTCAACTACGGGTTCGGCTACCTGATCGCCGCCGCCGCCGCGCGCGCCCGGCAGGCCATGCTGGTCGCCGGCGTGGCGGCCAACCTGCTGTTCCTGATGTATTACAAATACATCGGCTTTTTCGCCGGCATGCTCAACGACGTGATGGCACCGTTCGGCCACGACGTCAAGGTGCCGGCCGTGGTGCTGCCGCTGGGCATCTCGTTTTTCACCTTCCAGGGCATTTCCTACCTGATCGACCTGTACCGGCGCGACATCGAGGTGCAAAGCAGCTTCTGGCGCTTCGCCATGTACAAGGCCATGTTCCCGCAACTGATCGCCGGCCCGATCGTGCGCTACCGCCAGATCGCCCACGAGATCGAGCACCGCGACCTGCCCAACGCGCGCATCTGGGCCGGCTTCCGCCAGTTTATCATCGGCCTGGCGCAGAAGATGTTGATCGCCAACACCGTGGCGCTGGCGGCCGACCGCCTGTTCGCCCAGGACCCGGCGCAACTGAGCACCGGCGGCGCCTGGCTCGGCATCGCCTGCTACACGATCCAGATCCTGTTCGACTTCGGCGGCTACTCCAACATGGCGATCGGCATCGGCCACATGCTCGGCTTCAGCTACCCGCCCAACTTCCAGCGGCCCTACGCGGCGCTGTCGGTGACCGAGTTCTGGCGGCGCTGGCACATCAGCCTGTCGAGCTGGTTCCGCGACTACCTGTACATCCCGCTGGGCGGCAACCGCCACGGCCCGTTGCGCACCTACTGCAACCTCGGCCTGGTGTTCCTGCTGTGCGGGCTGTGGCACGGCGCGGCATGGACCTTCGTCATCTGGGGCCTGTGGCATGGCGGCCTGCTGATCGCCGAGCGGCTCGGCCTGGGCGCCGTGCTGGCGCGCGCGCCGGCGCCGCTGGCGCAGGCCTGGACCTTGCTGGTGGTGATGGTCGGCTGGGTCTTTTTCCGTGCCGACAGCGTGCCGCACGCGCTGTCGTTCCTGCGCACCATGGCCGGCCTGCAGCCGGCGGTGGCCGCGCCGCACGCCTGGCAGGCCGACTTCACGGCCTCGTCGGCGGCGGCGCTGGCCATCGGCGTGCTCATCGCCACCGTGCGCCCGGGCCGGGCCGGGCCGGGCGCGGCCCGCGCGCTGGGGCGCCTGGGCGCGCCGCTGCGCACGGCAGCGCTGGCCAGCGCCCTCCTGCTGTGCGTGCTCAACATGGCCGCCGGCACCTACAACCCGTTCATCTATTTCCGTTTCTGATATGACGTCTTCCTTCCAAGGGCCGCTGCGCCGGCACGCCGCCAAGATCGCGCTGGTGGCGCTGTTGTCCGTGCCGGCGGTCGCCGGCGCGCTGCGCGCGGGCGACCAGCGCGGCGAAAACCGCGCCCTGTCGGCGCTGCCGGCCATGCCGGCCCACTGGCCGGGCGTTCTGGCGCTGCCGGGCAAGATGGACGCCTGGATCAACGACCACTTCGGCTTCCGCGGCGTGCTGCTGCGCGCCCACAACCGGCTGCGCTACCGCCTGTTCGGCGAGTTCCCGTCGGTGCAGATGACGGCCGGTCGCCACGGCCGCATCTTCCTGACCTCGCACAACGCCGCCTCGCCGCCGTTCCTGGCCGTCACGGCGGTGTGCGCCGGCGGCCAGTTCAAGCCCGGCACCACCGATTACATCAACCGCCTGTTCCGCGACTTCCACGCCATGGGCCTGCGCCCGCGCATGCTGATCGCGCCGTCCGGCCCGGTGGTCGAGCATGGCGACCTGCCGCGCTGGCTGGCGGCGCGCTGCGCCTCGCCGGCCACCCCGTTCGCCGAGGCGCTGGCCGGCGACGCGCTCGACCCCGAGGTACGCCGCGCCACGCTCTATCCGCTGGCGCAGATGCGCGAGATCGCCAGCCGCAAGATGGTGTTCCCACAAAACTGGTTCCACTGGAACGGCGGCGGCCTCGACGAGGTCGCGCAACTGACCTTGCCGCTGTTCGGCCACGCGCCGGACACGCCGGCGCCGGCCTTCCCGCTGGTGCGCTACGAGGGCGCCTCGGACGTCGCCAACCTGTTCCAGGGCATCGACATCCTGCGGCCGAACGAGGAGGCCGATTTCGCCGCCGCCGGCGTCGCCTCGTGTTACGGCGGGCGCTGCTTCCCCGAGTTCGAGGAGTACGCGGAAACCCTGTACGACATTTCGCGCTTCCACAATCCCAAGGCGCCCAAGCGCCGCCTGGTGATGCTGACCGACTCGTTCGGCTCCAAGATCGCCGGCTGGTACGCGCGCTACTATTCGGAGGTCGAGCAGGTGGCCACCAACAACGTGTCGCAACTGAGCACCGAACAGATCGCGCGGCTCAAGCGGTATCTGTTCCGCGACCGCGGGAACATGGATTTGCTGATCCTCTACCACGACGGCGGCGCCAGCACCGGCACGCTGCAGTACGGGCTGGAGCGGTTCCACGAAAAGCCTTAGCGGGGCCGGCGGCGGATAAAAAAAGGGCGGCGCCGGGATGGCGCCGCCCTTTTTTGTGCCCGGCGCCTTAGCCGGCCGCGCCGCCGGGCTCCTGCAGCAGCGCCAGCAACGCGCGCGCGTTGTCGGCCCAGGTCCGCCACGCCATGCCGGCCGGGGACGGGCTGGCGCCCCGGGCGTCGAGCGCCAGCCATTCGCGCACGGCCGCCGCCAGGCTGGCGCCGTCCATGCCGTCGAAATACTGCGCGTGCGCGCCGGCCACTTCCTTGAACACCGGCAGCGCCCGCGCCAGCACCGGCAGGCCGTGGCGCGCCGCTTCGATCAACGGCAGGCCGAAGCCCTCGCCCTCGCTCGGCACCAGCAGGCAGGCGCAGTCGCGGTACAGGCCCGCCAGCGCGTGGTCGTCCAGCCCGCGCAGCCAGAACAGGCGCTTGCCCAGTTCCGGGTGCTGCGCGAGCCGCCCCACGATCAGCGGAATAGTGCGGCGCGCGCCGGCCGGCAGCGGCGTCCAGCCCTCCGCGCCGACGATGACCAGGTTGACATCGGCGCCCTGCGCCCATAGCTGCTCGAACGCGTCGAGCGCCTGCAGGTGGCCCTTGCGCGGCTCGATCGTGCCCACCATCAAGAAGCTGGGCCGCTCGGCGAAGCGCGCCGGCGCCGCGTCGCCGGCGCCCGGCGCCGGATCGGCCGCCGCGCCCAGGTCGGCCCCGTGGTGCAGCACGGCCAGCCGCGGCGAGGCGGCCGGCGTTTGGCCGCCGGCGGCCCCGCGCCGGCCCAGCCAGCGGGCCAGCTCGTCGCGCACGGCGCCCGAGATGGCGATCAGGCGGTCGCCGTTGGCGGCCACGCAGTCGAGGAAGGCGGCATGGGTGGCATCGGCGCCGGGCGGGAAGAATTCCGGCCGCAGCACCGGCAGCAGATCGTGCACCAGGAAGTTGACCGCGATGCCGCGCGCGCGCCAGTGCGCGTACAGGCCGGCGTCGGCCGCGGCCATCACCGCGCCCGGCGCGTAGTCGGCGCTGTAGAAGACGTCGCCGGCGCTGGTGTCGGCGGCCGGGTCGGGGTGCTCGCCGGCGAGGCCGAGCAGGCGCGCGGTGTAGGCGCGCGCGTAGCGGTAGTGCCAGCGCCCGCCCGCGTCGCTCAGGTACACCGGCTCGACCCGCCAGCCCGGCAGCGGCTCGCGCAGCAGCTCGACCACCTGGTGGCGCACCACACGTTCGATGCCGCTTTTGAGGTCGTGGCGGGCGATGTTGGTGACGTCGACCAGCAACTGGCGCGGCTGGGTCGGGTCCGGCGCGCGCGCGATGCAGGCGGCCAGCAGTTGCAGGCTGGCGTCGTCGGCGGGCAGGTCGTCGCGCGCGGCCAGCGCCCGCAGCAGGGCCGGCCGGCCATGGCCGGCGTCGTCGGCGGCGCGCGCCAACGCCGCCGCGTACAGGCGCGCCGCGTGCTCCGGGCTGTGGCGCGTGCGCAGCAGTTCGGCGGCGGCCCGGCCCAGCGCCTGGCGGCGCGCGGCGTCTTCGCGCAGCGTCTCGATGGCCGCGCCCAGCGCGGCCGGCGCGAAATGCTCGGGCAACTGCCAGACGGCGTCGGTCGGCAGCGCCGCCATCGCGCCGTTGGCGTTGACGATGGTGGCCAGGCCGTAGTTCATGCAGTCGAGCACCGCGGCCGAGGTTTCGCCGCGCGAGACGCTGCGCAACTGCACGCCGACGTCGGCCGCCTGCAGATATTGATGGTAGACCGCTTCATCGGTCCAGCCGGCGATGCGCACCCGCCCGCCGGCGGCGGCCAGCGCCGCTTGCATGGCGTCGCCATAGTCGCCGCCATGGTTGGCGCCGACCAGCACCAGCACGCAGCGGGGATCGGCCTGCAGGCGCGACGCGCACCAGGCCTGCACCAGCTCCAGGCTCATTTTGCTCGGCGCGACAAAGCCGAAACTGCACACCAGGAAGGCGTCGTCGGCGATGCCGAGCGCGCGCCGGGCGCCGTCGCGGTCCTGCGCCGCCGGCCGCGCCCGCGGCAGCGGCACCACGTCCCAGTTGGCGCCGGCCTGCGGCCCGTACCACTGGCGCGCCAGGTCGCGCGCGTGGTCGGAGTGGACGATCACATGGGTGGCGTCCTGCAACACGGCCAGGTTGGCGGGATAGCGGTCGCCGGTGGCGGCGTTGTCTTCCGGCCGCTGGGCGGCCAGCAGCGCCGGGTAACCGTGGCTGTCGAACAGCGCCTGCCACCACGCGCCCGGCATGTTGCCGCGCATTTGCTCGTAGCACAGCACATTGCTGAGGTAAAAATCGTGCAGCACCACCACGCCCGGATGCCGCCGCAACAGGCCGAACATGTGGCTGTGGAACGGGCTGTTGCCGAACTGGTAGAGGATGTGGTCGAAGCCGTCGGCGTTGGCCTCGAACCAGTCGACCGTGCGCCGCGGCAGCGCCGCCAGCGACGGCGGCAAAGTCAGCGCGTCCTGCTTGAGCACCAGTTCGATGTCGAAGTGTTCGGCGAGCGCCGGCAGCACCTGGGCCGCGTAGTCGGCGATGCCGGTGCGTTCGGGCGGCAGCGGCGAGACGAACGCCAGCCGCGGCCGCGCCGGCCGGGCCGTGGCGGCCGGCGCCGGATCGGCCGCCGGCGCCGGATCGGCCGCCGGGTCCCACACCTCGAGCGCGCGCAGCGCCCGTTGCGCCGTCGCGTCCCACGAGAAGCGCGCGGCCTGCGCGCGGCCGTGATCGCGCAGGCGCTGGCGCATGGCCGGATCGCCCAGCACCTCGGCGATCTTGTCGGCGATGGCCGGCGGCGAGTCGGGGTCGAACAGCGCTTCGTCGCACCCGATCACTTCCGGCACGCTGGTGCGGTTGGCGC
The DNA here is from genome assembly GCA_963511605.1 of uncultured Duganella sp. GTDB lineage: Bacteria > Pseudomonadota > Gammaproteobacteria > Burkholderiales > Burkholderiaceae_D > Rugamonas. Next base: position 231,134 of record CAUPJZ010000004.1, read on the forward strand.
CGATCACCAGCGCGCCGCACGCCATCGCCTCGAGCGCCGGCAGGCCGAAGCCCTCGTGGCGCGAGGCGAACACGAACAGGGCGGCGTTGCGGTACAACTCGATCAAATCGGCGTCGCTGACGTAGCCGGTGAGCACCAGCTCGTCGCGCGAGAGCCCCTGGCGCAGCGCGTGCGCCGTCAACTGGGCGTGGTCCAGGTCGCCCAGCTTGCTCGCCACCACCAGCTGGTGGCCGGCGCGCAGGGCCGGCGACAGCAGGCTGTAGGCGGTGATCAGGCCGTCGATATTCTTGCGCGGGTCGAAGCCGCCGGGCGCGTACATCAGCATCGCGCGCGTCAGGCCGAAGCGTTCGCGCAGCGCGCCCCAGCGGGCCGGGTCCGGCGCGGCCGGATGGAAACTGTCGTCCACCGCCGACGAGATCGCCACCACCTGCGCCGGCGCCAGGCCCAGCGCCTCGATGCCCTCCCGGCGCGAATGCTCGGAGATGGCCAGCAGCATGCCGGCGCGCCGCAGCGAGGCGATCTTGCGCGCATAGTGCTGGCGTTGCGAGGCGGCGCGCAGATAGTTGTCGGGATTGAGGAACGGGATCAGGTCGTAGAGCACCACGGCGGTGCGCGCGCCGCTGGCGAACGCGCCCACCGAGACCACGGCGTCGTCGACGTAGCCTTCGAACAGGCTGGTGACGAGCACCGCATCCGGCCGCAGTTGCGCCAGGGCGTACTCGCGCAGCAACTCGGCGGCGCGGGTGCGCGGCAGGTGCGCGGCGACCGATTCGGCCAGCCCGGCCGGCACGTCGAACACGCGGATGCGTTCGGGCGGCACCAGGCCGTCGAAGGCGGCGCGCAGCTCGCCGATGGACTCGCCCAGGGCGCCGTTCAGCAGCAGCCAGACCTCGTGCCGGCCGGCGTGGCGCGCCACCCCCTGCGCCAGCGCGACGGAATAGCGGCCGATGCCGCGGAAGCGGCTGGCCGTCTGGCCGCCCTGCAGGTCGATGACGATACGCATCAGTGTTTCCTTGTCTTGAGCGCGGTGTGGAGATCCTGATAGATGCGCGTGCCGCGCGGGGTCATGTCGCCCAGCGGCGCCGGCGACTCGGCCGGCCGGGGCGGGCCGCCGGCGCCGCGGTGCAGCATCGCCTGCAGGCGCGCCTGCAGCGCCGGCGTGCGCGCCAGCAGGCGCCGCGCCAGGTCGTACGCCAGCGGGCGCCGCATCGCCGCCCCCGCCAGCCGCAACACCAGCGTTTTCAGGCGCGCGCGCGCGCCGGCGCGGGCGCGCCGCGCGTAGCCGCCGGCCATGCGCCAGGGCGCCGTGATACGCCAGGAGCTGCTTGCCAGCAGCGCGGCGATGCGGGCCTCGGCCTCGGCGCGCTGATGGGCCACCTCGTCGAGGCGCCCGCGCAGCGCGGCCGTCTGCGCCGCCTGCTGCGCCGCTTGCTGCGACAGTTGCGCGGCGCTCGCTTCGACCAGCCGCGTCAAGCCGTCGAGCGCGCGCTCGGCGGCGTCCAGGCGCAGCTTGCCGTCGATGGTGTGTTGTTCGAGCCGCGCCACGGCGTCGCGCTGGGCGGCGTCGCGCGCGAGCAGGCGCTGCTCGAAGCGCAGCGCCATCGGTGCCAGCGCCAGGCCGTAGTCGGCCGCGAAGGCGGCGGCGAACGGCGCCAGCACGGCCTCGGGCGCCGCCTTTTGCGCCACCACCGCGTAATCGGGGCTGACGCCGTCGAGCACGTTGATCAGGCCGATCGGGGCGTCGCCGCACAGCGCCGGGTCTTCCTGCAGGCGCACCACCTTGGGCCGGGCGAAGCCGCCGTACTCGGCGACGAACGCCAGCAACTGCGGCGGCAGCGGGCGCAGGTGGGTCGGATCGAGATAGAAACTGGTGGCGCCGACCACCAGGTTTTCCGCGTTCGGGGTTTCCATGATCAGCAGGCCGCCCGGCAACAGCACCCGCTGCGCCTCGGCCACCAGCGCCTGCAGCAGGTCGAACGGGATGTGTTCGACCAGGTGGAAGGCCGACACCAGCGCCACGCTGGCGTCGGGCAGGCGGCGCAGGCAGTCGATGGCGTCGCCCAGCTCGACGCTCAGGCCGCGCTCGCGGCAGGCCGCCAGCATGCCGTCGTCGAGGTCGACGCCGTGCGCGGCGAACCCCTGTTCGCCCAACAGTTCGAGCCATTCGCCGCGGCCGCAGCCGACGTCGAGCGCGCGCGGCGGCCGCTGCAACGTCGCCAGCGGGGCGATGAACGGCGCGTACGCCGCCAGGCGCGCCTTGATGGTCTCGCGCGCGCCGCGGTAGCGGTCCTCGAAGGCGCGGTAGAACCCGGCGCTCATCGGACGATCTCGACCGCCGGCTCCATCCAGCTGGTCCCCACGAATTCTTTACGGTTCATATTCATCACGATAAACAGCAGCGCCAGGTCGCGCCACTCGAAGTTGTCGGCCAGGTGGGTCTCGCTGCTGGTGAGCGCGGTGGTCACCGAGTAGCTGCCCGGGCCCAGGTTGAGCGGGAAGCGGAAGCGGTATTCTACCTGCTCGCCGGCGCGCAGGTCGGTCAGCGCCTGTTCCATGTGGTGCGTGTTGGTGCCGTAGATCTGCTGGCCCAGCCGGTCCTTGATCATGTAGCCGAGCACCAGCCGCGGCAGGTCGGCGTGGACCGCCACCCGCACCCGCAAGGTCACCGGCACGCCGACGTTGAGCACCTCGGCCGGCGCGCCGTCGGCGTTCTCGATCGCGATCGCCGTCACGGTGGCCTTGCCGTTGCCCGAGCTGGTCTGGGTGCGGCCGTCGGCCGTTTCGCTCTGGGCCACGCCGGCGCCGTCGCGCTCGGCGATCAGGGCGTTGTAATAGTCCATCACCGCCTCCGGCGTGCCCTGGTGGGCCAGGCGGCCGCGGTCGAGCAGCAGCGCGCGGTCGCAGATCGACTGGATCGCCGCGCGGTCGTGGCTGACGATGAGCAGGGTCGTGCCCAGCTTGCGGAAGGCGCGGATGCGCTCGAAGCTCTTGTGCTGGAACCAGGCGTCGCCGACCGACAGCGCCTCGTCGACGATGAGCACGTCCGGGCGGCGCGCCGTGGCCACGCTGAAGGCCAGGCGCATCTGCATGCCCGACGAATACACGCGCACCGGCTGGTCGATATATTCGCCGATGTCGGCGAAGGCCTCGATCTCGGGCATGAGGGCGCCGATCTCCTCGACCGTCAGGCCCAGCAGCTGCCCGGCCATGTAGGCGTTCTGGCGGCCGCTGAAGTCGGGATGGAAGCCCATGCCCAGCTCGAGCAGCGCGGCCACGCGCCCGGTGATGTGGACCGACCCGGTGGTCGGCACCGTGGTGCCGGTGATGAGCTTGAGCAGGGTGCTCTTGCCGGCGCCGTTGACGCCGATGATGCCGACCGCCTCGCCCGGCGCCAGCTGGAAGCTGACGTCCTCGATCACCCACTTGAGGCGGTGGCGCAGGCCCAGCGCCGGCAGCACCCACTCGGCCAGGCGGCCCCAGCGGGTGTGGTACTGCTTGTAGGCCTTGCCCAGTTGTTTGACGCTTATGGTGCCCATGGTGTGCTCGCGGTGGGGTGGTGCCGGGACGGCTCAGAGTTCATCGACCATCTCGCCCGAGCGCTTGCGGAACAGGCGCAGGCCCAGCGCGCACAGCGCCAGCGCCAGCAGCGCCGCCGGCAGCAAGTCGCCCCATTGGGGCGCGCGGGCGTCGACCAGGATGTGCTGGTAGGCGCCGATCACCGCCGCCATCGGGTTGTAGCGCAGCGCCTCGCGCACCGGCGCCGGCAGCGCGGCGCCCGGATAGACGACGGGCGTGAACCAGAACCAGAATTGCAGCACGATGCCGAAGAACTGGGCGACGTCGCGGAAAAACACGTTCAGCACGCCCAGCACCATGCCCAGCCCGATGGCCAGCAGCACCTGCAGCAGCAGCACCGGGAACACGGCCAGGTAGACCCAGCCGGGGAAGGTGCCCGACAGCACCAGGAAGGCGGTGAACAGGCCGAAGATGATGGCGAAGTTGACCAGCGCGTTGAGCACCACGATCAGGGGCAGGCAGATGCGCGGGAACTGCAGTTTCTTGATCAGGTTGGCGTTGTCGATGAACACCGTCTGGCTGCGCGTGATGATCTCGGCGAACAGGCCCCAGGTCAGCACGCCGGCGCACAGGTAGATGCTGTAGGCGAAGGTGCCGCTGTTGCCCTGCAGCCGGCTGCTCATTACCTGGGAGAAGATCACCGTGTAGACCACGATCATGGCCAGCGGATTGAGCACCGTCCAGGCGGCGCCGAACAGCGAATTGCGGTAGCGCGACTGGAATTCGCGCTTGACGCTGCCGAGCACGAAACCGCGGTAGCGCCAGATCCCGCCGAGCATCGCGCGCGCCATCAGCGCGCCGCTCCGCGGTGGCGGCGGGAACGGCCGGGACGGCGGCGGGTGCGGATCGGGTTCATCATCGGTGCGGGGCGCGGGGCCGGGTGGCAAAGCGGCGGATTATAGCATGGCGCCCACGGCGCGCGCCCTAGCTGCGCGCCAGCTTTTGCAGCGCCTGCGGGTCGACGATGATCAGGCGGTGGGTGCCTTTTTTGATCACCCCCTGCTGCACCAGCGCCAGCAGCGTGCGGGTGACCGTCTCGCGGCTGGTGTTGATCATGTTGGCGATGTCCTGGTGGGTCGGCAGGTTTTCCACCACCTCGACGTTGTCGGCCTGTTTTTCCTTGATCAGCTCGAGGAAGGTGTAGATGCGCTTGGCGGTGTTGCCGATGCTGAGCAGGGCGCGGAACTCGGAGTCGCGCTGCACCTTGGCCGCCAGGAAGCGCAGCATCTGGTTGGCCACCGACGGCGAGTGCGAGAACAGGTGCAGGGCGGTGGCGCGCGGCAGCAGCGCCACCAGCACCTGGGTCAGCGCCACCACCGAGGCCGAGCGCATGGTGCCGTTGATGACGGCGATCTCGCCGAAGAAGTCGCCCGGGGCGAGCATGCGCAGGCCGATCGCGCGCCCGTCCTCGGTGATGTCGACCACCTGCAGCTGGCCCTGCAGCAGGAACAGCAGGCTGTCGCCGCTGGCGCCTTTTTGCAGCACCACCTCGCGCTTGGCGTACTGGCGCACGCGCAGGTCGGCGCGCACGCGCTGCATTTCCTCCTCGGTCAGCTCGGCGAGCAGGGGGATCTTGCGCAGGTGGATCTGCATGTTGACCGGCTGGCCGGCCTGCAGCGCGGCCAGCGCCTCCTCGGCCGTGAGCGTGACCGCGCCCGGATCGGCGGCCTCGGTCATGGGCGGGGGGCGGCGCCGGGCGCGGCGCGCGGGGGAAGGGGGGGATGCGTCATGGGTCGAGAAAAATCCGCTCGGTGTCACCGCCGGCGCCGTGTTAGAAGTTATCCCAGCGCCAATTGAGCTGGACCAGTCGGCTATTATATTGAAACAGCGAGATGTTTTCCCGATTTCTTATCGCGCGCCACTCCAGCTGCAGGCTTTGGCGCGCGGTGAACGACCATTGCAGCGCCGCACGCAATTGCCGGGTGTCCTGGTGGCGCACGATGTCGATCTGGTCCGGCGCGTAGACGTCGTCGCTGCGCCAGACCTGGCGGGTGGCGCCCAGGTCGAGGCGCAGCTTGTCGCCCAGCGGCTGGTTCAGCTGCAGCGCGCCGTACCAGCCCTGGCGGTCGCCGCCGAGCCGGCCGTTCTGGCCGCGGTCGACCAGGCCGCTGAGCGAGGCGGTGACCTGGCGCGCGCCGCGCCAGGACAGGTTCGAGCCCAGTTCGAACGTGGTCGAATCGTAGCGGGCGCGGGTCGGATAGCGTATGTGGCTGACGCTGCCCAGCAAGGTCCATTGCAGCTTGTCGGCCAGCACCAGCGGCGGCGTGGCGCGCACCTGCAACTGCTCCTGGCGCTGGTACAACTGGTTTTGCAGCCGCAGCGCGCTCAGCGCCACGGTGCCGTAGCCGCGCCAGGCCCCCCATTCCCACGGCCGCTCGTAGCCCACCAGCAGCGAGGCGTAGTCCTGTTCGTCGACGTGGTCGTTGCGGCGCACGTGCGCTTGCGCCAGCAGCAGTGCGCCGTTCTCGTCGATCTGCTGCATGTAATCGAGGCCGGCCGAGCTGTGGTGGTCGGCCTTGGGCAGGAAGTCGTCGGCCAGCTCCCATTGAATGAGGTTGCTGCCGCTGCCGGTGCTGAACAGCGCGTTGCTGGCGCCCTGGTTGACGTTGTTGTCGTAGCCGCGCCCCAGGGTCGCCACCCACAGCGCCCGCCATGACGGCTTGGTGTTGCAGCCGCGCTCGCGGTTTTGCCGTATCAGTTCCTGGATGCCGGGCGGCGGCGCGAAGCGCGTCTCGATCTCGCGGAACAGCCGCTCGGCCTCGTCGGCGTGGCCCAGCGCGCACTGGCTCAGCGCCAGATCGAGCCAGGCGCCGGCGTGGCGCGGCTGGTCGGCCAGGAAGCGCAGCAGCAGGGCGGCGGCGCGCTCGGGCTGGTCGTTGGTCAGCGCCCGCATCGCCTCGCGGTACAGGTTGGCGTCGCCGGTCGGCGGCGCCGCCTCGCCGGCCGTGGCGGTGTCGCCGGCGGTGGCGGCGGTGTTGGCGGTGGTGTCGGCCGCCGCCGCCCCGGCCAGGCTGAGCGACACCAGCAGGACGCTCAGCGCTCCCATGGCGGCGCCTCCAGCGTATACAGTTGCAGCGGGCGCTCCTTGCCGCGCAGCGTGTGCTCGCCCAGCGGCACGAAGGCGTGGCGGCTGGCGCGCCGGCGCGTGCCCTCGCCGATGATGACGTCGTACGGGAAGTCGCGCGCGGCCTGCTCCAGCCGGGCGGCGGTGTTGACGCTGTCGCCGACGGCCGTGTAGATGCTGCGCGCGGCGCTGCCGAAGTCGCCGGCCATGGCCAGCCCGCTTTCGATGCCGATGCGCACCCGCACCGGGGCCAGCCCGTCCTCGGCGCGGCGCCGGTTGAAGCGCGCCACGGCGGCCAGGATGGCCCCGGCGGCGTCGAGCGCGAGGTTGGCGTGGTCGTCGTTGGGCAGCGGCGCGCCCCAGAACGCCACCAGGCCGTCGCCGGTGTATTTGTCGAGCGTGCCCCGCATCGCCAGCACCGGGCGCGTCAGGCAGTCGAGGAAGTCGGTGGTCAGGCGCGCGGCCGCCTCCACCGACAAGGCTTCGACGTGGGTGGTGTAGCCCTGCATGTCGGCGATCAACGTGGTCACCTCGACCTGGCGCGGCGCCAGCGGGTCCTTGAGGTTGCTGCGCAACAGTTCGTCGACGACGTCGCCGGCCACGTACTGGCGCAAGGTGTCGAGCAGGCGGCGCGAGCGCTGCTGCGCCAGTTGCCAGTGGAACGGCACGGCGATCGTCAGCAGGAACAGGCTCGACACGAGCGGCCCGGCCGGGCCGTAACGGTCGTCGTGGGGGGTGACGAGGTGGGCCAGCAGCAGCCACAGGCCGGCGCCGGCCACCAGCAGCGCCACGTTGGCCGCCGCCGTCATGCGCGGCAGCGTGTAGCTCGCCAGGCCGGCGACGGCCAGGCAGAACAGCATCGCCATGGCCGCGCCGGGCCACGGCGCCGGCGCCAGCCCGGCCTGGCGGTCGAGCAGGCCGGTGAGCATGGAGGCGTGCACCAGCAGGCCGGCCGTGAGCGGCGCCAGCGGCGTGGGCACGCGGTCGCCGATGCTCAGCGCCGACGATCCCACCAGCACCAGGCGCCCGGCGACGAGCTCCGGCGGCACCCGGCCGTCGAGCAGGTCGGCCGCCTTGGCCCAGGTGTAGGCGTCCCACGCGCGCGCGTACGGCACCCGGGCCGCGCCGGCGCCGGCCGGCGCCGCCGGCGCGCCGCCGGCGCAGCAATCGAACAGCGCGCGCGACAGCGTCGGATACCAGCGGCCCTCGAAGGCGGTGTACATCGGCACCCGGCGCAGCACGCCGTCGGGGTCCGGCGCCACCCCGATGTTGCCGACGTGGGCCGCGCCCGCCAGGCCGGCGTGGTTGGCGATGTAGCCGTGCGCCGGGACGGCCGCGGCCGCCAGGGCCGGCGCCGGCGCCACGCCGGCGGCCAGCACGCCGGCGCGCAGCGCCTCCTGGCGCCGGCCGAAGTCGAACAATTGCGCCAGCACCAGCGGCGCGTGGCGCGCCAGCATCGCCATGCGGGCGTCGCCGCCGGCGTCGGCCGGCTTTTCCTGCAGGATGTCGAGGGCCACGCCGCGCGCGCCGTCGGCCAGCAGCGCCTCGACCAGGTCGGCCATGCGGGCGCGCGACCATGGCCACGGATAGCGCTGCAGGCTCGCCTCGTCGATGTCGACCAGGAGAATGCGGGTGTCGGGACGGGCGTCGGCCTGCAGCCGCAGATACTGGTCGCGCACCCAGTCGTTGGCGCGCCCGGCCGCGCCGCCCTGGTCCCATTGGAACCAGGCGGTGATCAGCACGGCCGCGATGGCGAGGCCGTTGCGTGCCAGGGCGGTGAGGGAGGGCGGGCTGCGCAAAATAGTGTGGGGTCGGTGGGAGGGGCCGCCGCGGTGGCGCGTCAAGCTCTAAGCTATTGCCCAGTAGTAAAATAATACGCGAGTATAACGTCTTGACCGCCGCCGCAACAAGTAAATATTAATAATATTGCAATATAATGTCGCGTCCGCGCCCGCCGTGTGCGGGTTGGGGCGGTAAATTGTATCCAAATGCAAGAAAGTGACCCCGGTCACATACTTTAAAGCAGGATGGCGCAAAATGCGATACTGAAGGGGAATATCATGCGCAAACAATTTCATCTCGTCTTATTGGTCGCCGCGCTGCTCGCCGGCGCGAGCGCCGGCGCGCGGGCCGGGCAGGCCGGCACGGTCGTGTTCGTTACCGGCGGCGCCACGCTCGGCGCCCGCGCGGCCGTGCTCGACGCGGCGGTCCACGAGGGCGACGAGCTCGCCACCGGCGCCGACGGCTATATATATGTGAAGACGGTCGACAACGGCTTCCTGGTGCTGCGTCCGGGTAGCAAGGCGCGCATCGTCGCCTACCATATCGACGACAAGAATCCGGCCAACACGCGCGTCAAGTTCGAACTGTCGAGCGGGGTGGCGCGCAGCATCTCGGGCACCGGCGTCAAGCAGGCGCGCCAGAATTTCCGCTTCAACACCCCGGTCGCCGCGATCGGCGTGCGCGGCACCGATTTCGTGGTCTACACCGACGACAAAACCTCGCGCGTGACGGTGGTCGCCGGCGGCGTGGTGGTCAGCGGTTTCGCCGGCGGCTGCGGCCCCGAGGGCGGCGGCCCGTGCGAGGGCGGCGGCAGCCGCGAATTGTTCGCCGGCCAGGCCGGCCTGATGCTGCAGGTCGAGCGCGGCCACACCAGCCCGCAACTGCTGCGCGGACAGGTGCTGTCGCCGGCCGAAAAGGGCCCGCCGGCGCGCGCCGATGAGCCCAGCGGCAAGATCGGCGCCTCGGGCGCGGGCGGCACCGAACTCAATCTGGACGCCCAGAAATCGGGCAACGTCCTGACCGGCAACAAGCAGATCAACCAGGCCGGCACGGCGGCGCCGAATGTGCAGCCGCCGCCGGAGGTGATCGTCTCGCCGTCGCCGTCGCCGCTGGCGCCGATGCCGCAGCCGGTGACGGTGTTGCCGCCGGTGGCCAACCCGGGGCCGCCGGAGGTGCTCTGGGGGCGCTACGCCGCCATCGCCGGCGCCGCCGTCGACACCGGCGTCAATGACAAGCTCAAGAACGGAAGCTACGCCAATCCTGCCTTCCTGGGCGACTATCAGATCGCCCGCCTGAAATCGAGCGCGTATGTCGCGCCGCGCGAGGGCACCGCCTCGTTCGCGCTCGCCGCCAGCGAGGCGACGTTGCAGCGCACCGACCGGGCGGCGGTGCCGGCGTCGGTGCAGGGCGCGTTCCTGACGGTCGATTTCGGCGCGCGCACCTTCCAGACGGGCATGACCGTGGTGGGCGACGAGATGCGGGTGCCGGTCAATGTCAGCGGCGATGTCACCCGGCTGGGCGAAATGGTCAATAGTTCCGTGCTGCCCAATGTGCGCATCAAAGGTTATCTCGGCGGCGCCAATGCGGAAGAGGCCGCTTATTTATTCCAATATAAGACGTTCGGCGTCACGGTGAGCGGCGCCACCAGTTGGCGTCGGTAATAACTTAATACCGCGCCGGCGCGCGGTGTCATTTAAACGGGTGATGCGGCATCGGCGGCGTCACCCGTTTTGCGTAAACGAACTGATGTGATATAAAGTGCGCCGGATAGAGTGTTGTCTTTAACAATGGTGGTAATTGGTGATTATTTGTGTTTTCGCATACATAATCGGCTGCTAATTAACAACTTGTTGCAAATTCCGTGGAAAAACCTTTTGATTTGTGATGCCCGTCACAACAATTGTTCTGCGGTATGGCAATATACTCCTACCTTCCGCAAAAGGGTTCAGTGTCATACGGCGCTGTATGCTCTGAACTGCGGAATTCAATGGTTTAAACCAAAAACTTTTTAAGGAATCATCATCATGGCGGCATCTGAATATTTCGGCATTGTTCAACAACTGTACGTTTCCTACTTCGGCCGTCCTGCCGACACCTATGGTCTGCAAGCCTTCGCTGAGCGCATGGACGCCGCCGGCGCGCCGAAAACCCTGACCGAACTGAACGAAGCAGCGCAAGCCGCTCCTAATTCGGCAGTCGGCCAACTGGTTTCGAGCTTCAATAACGCACAAGAGTCGATCGACCTGTACGGCACGGGCACCAGCCAAATCGAAATCTCCAAGTTCGTCAACGCGATCTACAAAAACATCCTGGGCCGCGACGCCGACACCGAAGGCGGTACCTTCTGGATCAACGCCATCGTCAACGGCAACCTGACCAAAGCCAACGCAGCACTGGCCATCACCCTGGGCGCGCTGGGTAACACCACCCCGCAAGGCTTGCTGGATGCGCAGACCGTGACCAACAAAACCACCGTCGCCACCACCTTCACCGATTCCCTGGACACCATCCCTGAAATCAACGCCTACTCGGGCAACGCCGCCGCAGCCGTCGGCCGTGATCTGCTGACCCCGGTCACCAGCACCACCGACCTGACCGCCTACAACGCGAACATCAACGCCGCCATCGGCCAGATCACCGCGCCACCAGTGGTCACCACCGCGCTGACCGAATCCACCGATAACGTGCTCGGCGGCGCCGGCAACGACGTCTTCACCGGCACCGGCAAAACCTTCACCGCACTCGACAAGATCGACGGCGGCGCCGGCACCAACATGCTGACCGTGCTCGATCCTAACGGTTCGTTCACCGCCGGCCTGCCAGCAGGTTCGAGCATCAAAAACATCCAGGTGTTCAACGTCACCACCTCGGCCGGCATTAGCAACACCGGCGCGTACGACACCACCGGCATCACCGGCCTGACCACGCTGAACGCCACGACCGCCGGCGTCGTCAACGTCAAGGTTGCCGACATCGTCAACTCGACCATCACCAACACCACCAACGACGCAGTCACCGTCGTCGGCGGCAAATCGGCCACCATCACCACCGGCACCGGCGCCGTCACCGTCAGCGGCAACGCCGGCGGCCTGACCGCCGTCTCCGTGACCGGCGGTTCGAACGTGGCCATCACCACCGCCGCCGTCACCGGCGCGGTCGATGTGCTGACCAACGTTTCGCTGTCGGGCAACACCGGCGCAACCGCGACCATCCAGTCCGACGCGCTGACCAGCCTGTCGCTGACGAACACCGCCGTCGGCGCCACCGTCTCCGCCGCAGCCGCCACCCGCGCACTGACCGTCAATGTCGACGGCGTGACCGGCGGCGCTGTTATCACCGACGCGGAAGCGACCTCGCTGACGCTGAACGCCACCGGCGCAGCGTCGACCGTGGCCCTGTCCGCCGACAAAGCCACCACCCTGGCCGTGACCGGCGCCAAAGCCGTTTCCGTGTCCCTGGCCTCGGCCGCTGCTCTGACCGCGATCGACGCTTCGGCTTCGGCTGGCCTGACCCTGACCTCGGCGCTGGCTAGCGGCGTGGCCTTCACCGGCGGCGCCGGCGCCGACACCATCACCGTTGGCGCAAGCACCAAAGCCATCGTTCTGGGCGCTGGCGACGACGTCGTCAACCTGTCCGTGGCAGCTCTGACCGGCACCATCGCCGGCGGCGCTGGCACCGACACCCTGGCGCTGTCGGCCGCTAACGCCGTCACCGCTTCGGGCAGCACCACCCTGGCCACCAAAGTCACCGGCTTTGAAGTGCTGAGCCTGGGCGCCGTCGGCGCCGGTTCGGTCGTTGACCTGGCTGCGCTGAACAACGGCGGTGCCAACACCATCACCAAAGTGATCGTCGCCGGCGCCACCGCCGCGCTGACCATCAACGGCGTGACCGCGAACAACACCGTCGAGTTCACCGGCACCGCGACCGGCCAGACCACGACCGCAACGCTGCTGGACAACACCGGCACCGCCGACGTCTTCAACGTCAGCGTCAAGAACGTTGCCGGCATCAGCGCCGGTACCGTTGCCGCAGCCGGCGTCGAGACCGTCAAGTTCATGACCGACGACACCGCGACCACCGCTACCGGTATCCAGCACACCGCCACCCTGACCGACGCTGCCGCCAAGGCCATCACCGTGACCGGCGACGCCGGCCTGGCGCTGACCTTCACCGGCACCGCGCTGACCTCGTTCGACGCTTCGGGCGTGACCAAGGGCGCCGTGAGCTGGACCTCGGCTGACCTGGCAGCGGCCGCCACCATCACCGGTGGCGCTGATGCCAACACCTTCAACCTGTCGGCAACGACCAAAGCGATCACCGTCACCGGTGGCGCAGCGGTTGACACCATCACCACCGGTGCTGGCGTGGCCGTGGTCAACACCGGCGCTGGCGCCGATGTGATCACCCTGGGCGCTGGCGCCGCAACCGTCAACGCCGGTGCCGGCAACGACATCATCAACCTGGGCACCGGTCTGAGCGTTGTCACCGGCGGCGCCGGTACCGATGCGTTCAGCCTGGCTGGCGTGGTTGTCACCAACGGCAACACGTACTCGACCATCACCGACTTCACCGTCGGCGAGACCATCGCCTTCACCGACGCTGGCGCGTACGCCGGTTCGGCCACCCTGGGCGCCAAACTGGCCCTGGCCGGCACCGCCGCCTTCGCCGACTTCCTGGGCGCGGCCGCAGCTGGCACCACCGCTGGCGAAATCAAGTGGTTCCAGTTCGGCGGCGACACCTACGTCGTCAACGACGCTGATGCCGGCGCTGCCTTCGTCAACGGTGTTGATCAAATCGTTAAACTGACCGGTCTGGTCGATCTGTCGGCCAGCACCACCAGCGCCGCCGGTATCGTGACCTACGTCGCGGCTTAATTCCCGCCGGAATAGTGCCGGGGTCGCCCCCGGCATGAGCTGAAGCAGGGCCAGACGCGAGTCTGGCCCTGTTTTTTTTATGGGTGTCATCGGCGCCGTGTCGCTTGAACCGCGAAAATTGTGATGTGCATCACATAAATTGCACGGATTGGCTTATAATCTGTCCTGTTGGAAAATTACGGACGGCCCCGCCCGCGCCACCTCCACTGGTCACGCACCCATATGAAAACACTTCTCGATACAAAAAATGAAATCCAGCTGGCATTGGCCGGCTTCAAGCGGACGTTCTACACCGTCGGCGTGTTCAGCGGCATCACCAACCTGTTGATGCTGGTGCCGTCGCTGTACATGCTGCAGGTCTACGACCGCGTGCTGGGCAGCCGCAACGAGGTGACGCTGTTGATGCTGACCCTGGGCATGCTGGGCGCCTACGTCGTCATGGGCGCGCTCGAGTTGATGCGCAGCTTCGTGCTGGTGCGCGTCGGCGCCAAATTCGACATGATGCTCAACAAGCGCGTGTATTCGGCCGCCTTCGAACAAAACCTCAAGCGCAGCGGCGGCAACGCCGGGCAGTCGCTGCAGGACCTGACCAACATCCGCCAGTTCCTGACCGGCAACGCCCTGTTCGCGTTTTTCGACGCCCCGTGGTTCCCGGTCTACCTGGCGGTGATCTTCGCCTTCGACATGTACCTGGGCCTGTTCGCGCTGGGCGGCACCATCTTGCTGGTGATCCTGGCCTACGTGAACGAGGCGGTGTCCAAAAAGCCGCTGGCCGAGGCCAGCGGCATGGCGATCATGGCCACCAACCTGGCCACCAACAACCTGCGCAACGCCGAGGTGATCGAATCGATGGGCATGCTGCCCAACCTGATGGCGCGCTGGTTCAAGCTGCACACCCGTTTCCTGACCCTGCAGGCCGAGGCCAGCGAAAAAGCCGGCACCGTCTCGGCGGTGACCAAGTTCGTGCAAGTGTCGATGCAGTCGCTGGTGCTCGGCCTGGGCGCGCTGATGGTGCTGGAAAACCGCATCAGCCCCGGCATGATGATCGCCGCCTCGATCCTGCTGGGCCGCGCGCTGGCGCCGGTGCAGCAGGTGATCGGCGTCTGGAAAAGCTGGAGCGGCGCGCGCAGTGCCTATGAGCGGCTGGTCACGCTGCTCGAGGAAAATCCCAAGCGCGAGGCCGGCATGGAACTGCCGCGGCCGTTGGGCCAGATCAGCGTCGAGGGCGTCAGCGCCGCCGCGCCGGGCAGCAAGACGCCGGTGCTCAAGGCGGTCAGCTTCGTGGTGGCGCCGGGCGACGTGGTCGGCGTGATCGGCCCGAGCGGCTCGGGCAAGTCGACCCTGGCGCGCCTGCTGGTGGGCGTGTGGCCGGCCACGGTGGGCAAGGTGCGCCTGGACGGCGCCGACATCTATCAATGGAACAAGGCCGAGCTCGGCCCGCACATCGGTTACCTGCCGCAGGACATCGAACTGTTCGGCGGCACCGTCAGCGACAACATCGCCCGGTTCGGCGACGTCGATCCGGAGCAGGTGGTCCAGGCCGCGCAGCGCGCCGGCGTGCACGAGATGATCCTGCGCCTGCCGCAGGGCTACGACACCGCGCTCGGCGACGGCGGCGCCGGCCTGTCCGGCGGCCAGCGCCAGCGCCTCGGCCTGGCGCGCGCGATGTACGGCGACCCGGCGCTGCTGGTGCTCGACGAGCCGAACTCCAACCTGGACGACATCGGCGAACAGGCGCTGCTGGCGGCGATCAACGATTTGCGCCGCCGCGGCAAAACCATCATCCTGATCACCCACCGCACCAGCGTCATCGGCGCCACCAGCAAGCTGTTGCTGCTGCGCGACGGCATGGCAGAAACCTACGGGCCGACCAACCAGGTGCTGGCCGCGCTGCAGGAGGCGGCGCAGCGCCAGGCGGCGCAACAGGCGGGCGCAGGCCTGCAACAAGCCCAGGCCCAGCAGGCCCAGAAGGCCCAGCAGGAGCAGGCGCGCGACGCCGTGCACGCGGCCGAAGCCATCAAGGAACAGGAGTAAGCGATGTCGAACCAACTGATCGAAAAAAAGGACGAAGCGGTCGAGGTCATCAGCCATGACGTGGCGCCGCTGACCGTCAACACCGACGCCCGCGCCTATGCGCGCCTGGGCTGGCTCATCGTGCTGCTCGGGGTGGGCGGCTTCTTCCTGTGGGCCTTCTTCGCGCCGCTCGACAAGGGCGTGCCGGTGGTCGGCACCGTCGCCTCCGAAGGCAACCGCAAGACCGTGCAGTATCTGCAGGGCGGCATCATCGAGGAAATCCTGGTCAAGGACGGCGACCAGGTCAAGGCCGGCCAGACGCTGGTGCGGATGAACGACGTCCAGCCGCGCGCCCAGGTCGACATGGTCAGCAGCCAGCTGCTGGCCGACCGCGCCGCCGAGGCGCGCCTGATCGCCGAGCGCGCCGGCAAGAAAACGGTCGCCTATCCGGAATCGCTGCTGAGCAAGCGCAACGACCCGGCCACCGCCACCGCGATCGCGCTGCAGGACCAGTTGCTGCTGGCGCGCCAGATGGCGCTGCAAAACGAGATGGCCGCCTACGAGCAGAACGTCGCCGGCCTGAAAAGCCAGTTGATCGGCCTGACGGCCTCGCGCGACAGCAACAAGGAACAGGCCGCCATCCTCAAGGAGCAGGTCGAGAACCTGCGCGACCTGGCCAAGGACGGCTATGTCGCCCGCAGCCGCCTGCTCGACGTCGAGCGCAACTACGCGCAGGTCAACGGCTCGATCGCCGAGATCAACGGCAACCTCGGCCATTACCAGCGCCAGATCGGCGAGATCTCGGCGCGCCGCCAGCAGCGGCTGCAGGAGTACCAGAAGGAGATCAACACCCTGCTCGCCGACGTCCAGCGCGACCGCGAAGTGGCCGAAACCAAGCTGCGCGCGCTGCAGGCGGACCTGGAGAACGTCAACGTCAAGTCGCCGGTCGACGGCGTGGTCGTCGGCCTGAACGTGTTCACCAGGGGCGGCGTGGTGCAGTCCGGCTTCCACATGATGGACGTGGTGCCCAACGGCGAGGCCTTCGTGGTCGAGGCGCAGCTGCCCGTCAACCTGATCGACAAGGTGCATGTCGGCCTGCCGGTCGAATTGATCTTCTCGGCCTTCAACACCAATAAGACGCCGCACATCGCCGGCGTGCTGTCGCAGGTGTCGGCCGACCGCACCACCGACGAGCGCACCGGCGCGGCCTACTACAAGATCCGCGCCAAGGTCTCGCCGGAGGGCTTGAAGACGATCGCGCACAAGAAGCTCGACGTGCAGCCCGGCATGCCGGTGGAGATGTTCATCAAGACGGGCGAGCGCAGCATGATCAGCTACCTGCTCAAGCCGGTCATGGACCGCGCCAAAACCTCGCTGACGGAGGAATGACCGTGGCCAAGTTGAACACCCGTCCCTTGTGCCTGGCGCTGGCCGCCGCCGTCGCGCTCGCCTACAGCCCGGCCGCCGCCGCGCTGGGCTTGTACCAGGCCTACGAGGCGGCGCTGAAGAACGATCCGGCCTACCGCGCCGCCGTGCACGCCAACGACGCCGGCCAGGAAAACCGCAAGCTGGGCCTGTCCAACCTGCTGCCCAACGTGGCCGGTGCCTGGAGCGGCAGCCAGAACCGTACCACGCTGACGCAGGGCAGCTTCAGCGTGCCGCGCGACTACATCTCGCGCTCGGCCACGGTGCAGGTGCGCCAGACGCTGTTCAACCTTGACGGCTGGGCGCGCTATAAGCAGGGCGTGGCGCAATCGAAGTACGCGGCGGCCCAGTTCGACAGCCAGAAGCAGGAGGTGATCTTCCGCGTCGTCAACGCCTATCTGGACGTGCTGTTCAAGCGCGACCTGCTGGAACTGGCCAGGGTCGAGCACGAAATGTACGTCGAACAGCGCAAGGTCAACGACCGCATGTTCGACAAGGGCGAGGGCACCCGCACCGACATGCTCGAAACGCAGGCGCGGCTGGACGTGTCGGAGGCGCAGATGCTGGAGGCGGAGGACGCCCTGTCGCTGTCGCGCGCCAACCTGGGCGCCATCATCGGCGGCGAGGTCGACGGCGTCGACGACCTGGTGCCGGAGTTCCGCGTGCGCCCCGGCGACGGCCAGCCCTTCGAGTACTGGAAGGGCGTCGCGATCGACACCAATCCGGACATCAAGACGCTGGTCTACGGCGTCGAGATCGCCGACCAGGAGGTCAGGAAGGCCTACGCCGGCCACGCGCCGCGGGTCGACGCGGTGGGCACCTACGGCAAGACCGCCTCCGATTCGATCAACACGTTCAACCAGGACCAGAAGATCCGCAGCATCGGCATCCAGGTCAATATTCCGCTGTACTCGGGCGGGCAGACCAGCGCCGCGGCCAGGCAGGCGGTGGCCAACCGCGAGAAGGCCAAGGCCGACCTGCAGGCGCAGACCGACAAGGTGCTGCTCGAGCTGCGCAAGGATTACAGCGTGCTGGCCAGCAGCGTCAAGCGGGTCGACGCGTTGCTCAAGTCGGTGGGCTCGTCGGAGACGCTGATCAAGGCCACCGAGCAAAGCATCAAGGGCGGCGTGCGCATCAACCTGGACGCGCTCAACGCCAAGCAACAGTTGTACACCACCAAGCGCGACCTGGCGCAGGCGCGTTACAACTATCTGTTGACGTCGCTGCGCATGCGCGCCTCGGTGGGCACGCTCGACGAGACGGATGTGCGCGAGATGGCGGCCAATTTCCGCTGACCGCCACCGGTCCCGCCATGACGCCATCGCGCCCGCGCGATGGCGTTTTTTTTTGGGCGCGGGGACGGCCTGTGGCATACTGCCGACGGCTGTTTTCACTATCGATCGACAAGGGGCATGGATGGACTGGACCGCGGGATACGCGTCGGATATCGAATACACGGCCGGGTACTACCCGGAGCAGGCGCCGGGCCACCTGAACCTGGTGTGCGCGTTGAACGGCTGTGAGCCGCCGTCGCTGGCGGGGCCTTTCACGTATTTCGAACTGGGGTTCGGGCGCGGCCTGACCGCCAACGTGCTGGCGGCCGGCAATCCGCGCGGCACGTTCTACGCCGCCGATTTCAACCCGGCGCACGTGGCCGGCGCCCGCGAGTTGGCCGCCGAGGCCGGGCTGGACAACCTGACGCTGCTCGAAAACAGTTTCGAGGAACTGGCCGCGGGCGCCGTCGCCGGTCTGCCCGGCTTCGACTACATCACGCTGCACGGCATCTACACCTGGGTGACGGCGGAGAACCGCCGGCATATCGTCGCCTTCATCAACCGCTACCTC
The DNA here is from genome assembly GCA_963511605.1 of uncultured Duganella sp. GTDB lineage: Bacteria > Pseudomonadota > Gammaproteobacteria > Burkholderiales > Burkholderiaceae_D > Rugamonas. The sequence goes on from CAUPJZ010000004.1 coordinate 249,713, forward strand.
AAGCCGGGCGGGGTGGTGTATGTCGGCTACAACGCGATGCCCGGCTGGGCCGGCGCGCTGCCGCTGCAGCGGCTGCTGGTCGAGCATGGCGACGCCTTCCCCGAGCGCGGCAACGCCCGCATCGACAACGCCGCGCGCTTCGTGGCCGGCCTGTCGCAGGCGGGTTGCGGCTACATCGACGCCCATCCGTCGCTGGCGCCGCGGCTCGAGGCGCTGCGCTCGGGCAGCCGCAACTATCTGCTGCACGAATACATGCACAAGCACTGGCAGCCGCTGTACCACGCCGACGTGGCGCGCGATCTGGCGCTGGCCAAGATGGAGTTCGCCGGCTCGGCGGCGCTGCCGATGGCCTATCCGCCGCTGTATCTGTCGCCGGCGCACGCGACGTTGATCGACGCGTTCCCCGACCCGGTGATGCGCGAGACGCTCAAGGACTACCTGCTCAACTCGAGCTTCCGCAAGGATGTCTTTGTCCGGGGGCTGCGTAAGACGGGCCCGGCGCGCCAGGCGGAGCTGCTGTCGCGGGTCCGCGTGGCGTTGACCGTCCCGCGTGCCGCGGTCGACCTGGCGTTCAAAACCCCGCTCGGCACCCTCGACGGCGAGCCGGCGCTGTACCATCCGGTCTGCGACGCGCTGGCGCGGCGCCCGCACACCGTGGCCGAACTGGCGGCGCTGCCCGCGCTGGCGGGCAACGGCATCGCCAGCCTGATGGAGGTGGCCGCGCTGCTGTCCGCCAGCGGCCAGGCTGGCGTCGGCTTGCACGGCGGCGGCGCCGGCGATCCCGCGCCGGCGCGCAGGCTGAACGCCGCGCTGGTCGGACGCTTGCGCGATACCGATGAATTCAAGGTGTTGTGCGCGCCGTCGACGGGGGGCGCCGTGGGCGCCGACGTGATCGAGCGGTTCGTCTATGGCGTGCTGGCGCGGCGCGGGGCCGTTCCGCAGGAGATCGGGCTCGACGCGCTGGCCCGCGAGGTGTGGGCGGCGATGGACGCGGTCGGCCGCCGCCTGGCGCGCGACGGCGCCGTCTTGAGCGGCGAGGCCGACAACGTCGCCGAGTTGCTGCCGCGGGTGGAGGCCATCGTCCGCGCCAAGCTGCCCATCTGGCGGCAGCTGGACATGCTGTAGTGCGGGCCCCTGGCCGCCACGGGAAGCCAACCGGCGCGGCAAAACAATGGCATACTGGCCACTCTTGGTCATGATCGGAAGGGAGCGCTGATGGATTGGACCGCTGGTTACGCGTCGGATGTCGAATACACGGCGGGCTTCTACGCCGAGCAGGGCCCCGGGTATTTGAACCTGGTGTGCGCGCTCAACGGCTGCGAGCCGCCATCGCTGGACGCGCCGTTCACGTATTTCGAACTCGGTTTCGGCCGCGGGCTGACCGCCAATGTGCTCGCCGCCGGCAACCCCCACGGCGCGTTTTACGCCGCCGACTTCAATCCCGCCCACGTGGCCGGGGCGCGGGCGCTGGCGGCCGCGGCGCAGCTGGACAATCTGACCTTGCTCGAAAACAGTTTCGAGGAGCTGGCGCAGGGCCGGGTGGGCGGCCTGCCGCAATTCGACTACATAACGCTGCACGGCATCTACACGTGGGTGACCGCGGAGAACCGGCAGCATATTGTCGAATTCATCAAGCGCTACCTGAAGCCGGGCGGCGCGGTGTACGCCAGCTACAACGCGATGCCGGGCTGGGCCGCCTCCCAGCCCCTGCAGCGCCTGCTGGTGGAATATGGCGACGCCTTCCCCAACCGCAGCAATGTCCAGATGGAGGGGGCGGCGGCCTTCGTCGAGAAACTGGCGCAGTCCTCGTCCGCCTACATCGACAACCATCCCTCGCTCAAGGCCCGGCTCGACACGCTCAAGACGGGCAGCCGCAACTATCTCGTGCATGAGTACATGCACAAGCACTGGCAGCCGCTTTACCACGCCGACGTGGCGCGCGATTTCGCCCAGGCCAAGGTGGAGTTCGCCGGCTCCGCGGTGCTGCCGATGTCCTACCCGATGCTGTATCTGACGCCGGAGCGCCAGGCCGTCGTCGACACCATCCCCGACGCGGTCATGCAGGAGACGCTGAAGGATTACTTCCTCAACACGAGCTTCCGCAAGGACATCTTCGTGCGCGGCCTGCGCCGCATGGGCTCCGTGCGGCAGGCCGAGGTGCTGGCGCGGGTGGGCGTGGCGTTGTCCGTCGCGCGCGGCGCCGTCGATCTGGCGTTGAACACGGCGATCGGCACGTTCCACGGCAAACCGGAGCTGTATAACGCGGTGTGCGACGCGCTGGCGCTGCGCCCCCATTCGGTCGGCGAGTTGATGGCGCTGCCGGCCGCCGCAGGCCAGAGCATCGCCAATATGATGCAGGTGGCGGCGTTGCTGGCGGCGAGCGGCCAGGCGTTGATCTATCTGGGCGCCGCGCCCAAGCCCGACGCGGCCGCTTCGAAGCGGATGAACGCCGCGCTGGCCAGACAGGTGCGCTACAGCGACGAATACCAGGTCCTGGTGTCGCCGCTGACCGGCAACGGGCTCAACGCCGACATGGTGGAGCGCATCGTTTTCGGTTTGCTGTCCCCGGCAAAGGGCACGCCGGCCTTGGACGACTTGACCAGGCAGGCTTGGCAGCAAGTGAGCGCCTCGGGGCGCAGCATGCTGCGCGACGGCCGGCGCGTGGACGGCGAGGCCGACAACCTGGCCGAATTGCGGCGGCGGGTCGAGGTGATTTTGCGCGACAGGCTGCCGATCTGGAAACAGCTGAAAATGTTGTAGCGGCGTGGGCCCGCGCCCTCCGCCGCCAACGCTGAACCAACCTCCGCTATTTCTTCCCGTAGCAATGCGGGCACGACTTCTCGTACACGTACTCCGGCGACAATTGCTGGCGCGGCGTGACCACGGCGCGGCAGACGAAGCACTGCACGGTCTCGGTCGGCTCCAGCTTGGGGTTGAGCGCGGTGCGGTAGTCGAACACGAAGCAGTCGCCCGTGTAGTGGGCGCCGCCGACCTCCTCGAAGTACTTCAGGATGCCCCCCTCGAGCTGGTAGACGCTGTCGTAGCCGATGTTCTGCATGTGGATCGCCGCTTTTTCGCAGCGGATGCCGCCGGTGCAGAAGGTCACCACGGTTTTGCCGTCGAAGTCGGGCTTGTGCGCGGCGATCACTTCCGGGAACTCGGTGAACTTGGTGATGCGGTAGTCGACCGTGTTGTCGAAGGTGCCGACGTCGACCTCGAAGTCGTTGCGGGTGTCGACCATGACCACCGGCTTGCCGTTGTCGTCGACGCCGGTGTCGAGCCAGCGCTTGAGCGTGTGGGCGTCGACGAACGGCGCGCGGCCTTCCTCGGGCTTGATCAGCGGCATGCGCATGGTGATGATTTCTTTTTTGATCTTGACCAGCATGCGCTTGTGCGATTGCTCGACCGAATAGCTTTCCTTCACTTCCAAGTCCGCGAAGCGGGCGTCGGCGCGCACCCAGGCCAGGTACTCGTCGATGTGCGAGCGCGGGCCGGAGAGGAACATATTGATGCCCTCGGGCGTGAGCAGGATGGTGCCCTTGAGGCCGAGCCGCTTGCAGATGTCCTGGTACAGCGGTCGCATCTCTTCGGTGTTGTCGAAGGTGACGAACTTGTAGGCGGCGATATTGACGTGGGCGGCAGCGGCTGCGATGGCGGCGGCATGCGCTTCAGCTTGTAAAGCGGTATTAGCGGGCATGATGGATGGGATCAAAAAAACGGAAGAGCCGGTATTATACGCGTTTTCTTTTGCTTATTAAATAGGCAGCGTTAGGGCTAATGCCGATGTCTTCCACCACGGCCCAGCTCCAGCCGGAAAATTCGGGATTGGCATAGTGCTCGGATGCGGCCTGCGGCGGCGGAATGTCGTTGCCGTCCTCGATAGTGGTCTCAAGCCAAAGCTCAATCGCCTCGCGCGCGTTGCCGATGGCCTCTTCAAGAGTGTCGCCTGCGGAAAAACAGCCGGGAAGATCGGGAACGACAACCCCGAACGCATGACTTGCGTCGCCCGCTTCTATTGCGATCAGGTACTTCATGGTCAAGTCCTATTTCAGTCCTGCCTGTTTTAACAACTTTTGCACCAATCCGATGCCCAGGTCCTTCTTCGGGTGGGGAATGCCGATGTGACCGCCTCTATCCGGATGCGAGTAGATATGGTGGGCGCCGCGCACGTTGCGAAGCCGCCACCCAGCTTGTTCCAATCGCCTGATAAGGTCTGCGCTCTTCATGCCCTCATCGTAACGATAGCCTATCACCGTGTGCCGAGCCAGCGCAAACACATGACTCGCCGCGTTCCGCCAATCAGATTCCTCGCTCCCGCCGCGTGCGCTGTAAAATAGCCGGTTATTGAACCAGCGGTGGGCAGCATATGAACATGGTAGCAAACGAGCAATTAGCGGAACACGTCGTGGCGCCGGACGACGGCGTCGTGGCCCCGGTCGGCCCGGCCTTCGTCCACCTGCGGGTGCACTCCGAGTATTCGATCGTCGACGGCCTGGTGCGCATCGACGACCTGGTCGGCGCCGCCGCCAAGGACAAGCAGGCGGCGCTCGCCGTCACCGACCTGTCCAACATGTTCGGCATGGTCAAGTTCTACAAGAGCGCGCGCGGCAAGGGCATCAAGCCGGTCATCGGCGTCGACGTCTGGATCACCAACGACGACAACCGCGACAAGCCGTCGCGCCTGATGCTGTTCGCCAAAAACCGCATGGGCTACCTGCAGCTGTGCGAGCTGCTGTCGACCGCCTGGCTGACCAACCAGTACAAGGGCCGCGCCGAGATCCGCACCGAGTGGCTGGCCGAGCTGGCGTCCAAGACCTACGACCTGCTGCCCGACGATAATCCGGCCAACGGCCTGATCGCGCTGTCCGGCGCCCACTTCGGCGACGTCGGCATCGCCATCGAGAACGGCAACCCGGCGCTGGCCGAAAAGAACGCGCAAAAATGGGCGGCGATCTTCCCCGGCCATTTCTACATCGAGATCCAGCGCGCCGGGCAGGCCAACCAGGAGACGCAGGTGCGCCATTCGGTGGCGCTGGCGGCCAAACTGGGCCTGCCGGTGGTGGCCACCCATCCGGTGCAATTCATCTCCGGCGACGAGTACATCGCCCACGAGGCGCGCACCTGTATCGCCGAAGGCGAGATGCTGGCCAATAACAAGCGCGTGCGCCGGTTCAACGAGAACATGCGCTTCCTGTCGCAGGCCGAAATGCGCGCGCTGTTCGCCGACCTGCCGGCGGCGCTGCAAAACTCGGTGGAAATCGCCAAGCGCTGCAACCTGACCCTGGTGCTGGGCAAGCCGCAGCTGCCGAACTTCCCGACCCCGCCCGGCATGACGATCGACGAGTTCCTGGTGGCCGAATCGAAGGCCGGCCTGGAAAAACGCCTGATCCACCTGTATCCGGACCCGGAGCGGCGCGAGAAGGAGCGGCCGCGCTACGAGGCGCGCCTGAAGTTCGAGACCGATACCATCTGCAACATGAAGTTCCCCGGCTACTTCCTGATCGTGGCGGAGTTCATCCAGTGGGCCAAGGAGAACGGCGTGCCGGTCGGACCGGGCCGCGGTTCGGGCGCCGGTTCGCTGGTCGCCTATTCGCTGCTGATCACCGATCTGGACCCGCTGAAATACAACCTGCTGTTCGAGCGCTTCCTCAATCCCGAACGCGTCTCGATGCCCGACTTCGACATCGACTTTTGCCAGGAGGGGCGCGACCGCGTCATCCAGCACGTCAAGGATTTGTACGGCAAGGAGGCGGTCTCGCAGATCGCCACCTTCGGTACCATGGCGGCCAAGGGCGCGATCCGCGACGTCGGCCGCGTGATGGACTTCGGCTACAACTTCTGCGACGGCGTCTCCAAGCTGATTCCGTTCAAGCCGGGCAAGCCGGTGTCGATCGCCGAGGCGATCGAGGAGGAGCCGATGCTCAAGGAGCGCCAGCAGAACGAGGAGGAGGTGGCGCAGCTGCTCGATCTGGCGCAGCAGGTCGAGGGCATCACCCGTAACATCGGCATGCACGCCGGTGGCGTGTTGATCGCGCCGGGCAAGCTGACCGACTTCTGCCCGCTGTACACGCAGGGCGGCGACGGCGGCGTGGTGTCGCAGTACGACAAGGACGACGTGGAGGCCGTGGGCCTGGTCAAGTTCGACTTCCTGGGCCTGACCACGTTGACCATCCTGGACCGCGCGGTGCGCTACATCAAGGCGCTCGATCCGAAAGAGGCCGATTTCGACCTGGCCAAGCTGCCGCTCAACGACCGGCCGTCGTACGAGCTGCTGACCAAGGCGAAAACCGTCGCCGTCTTCCAGCTGGAGTCGCGCGGCATGCAGGGCATGCTGAAGGACGCGCGTCCCGACCGCTTCGAGGACATCATCGCGCTGGTGGCGCTGTACCGTCCGGGCCCGATGGACCTGATCCCCGACTTCTGCAAACGTAAGCACGGCGAAAAGTTCGACTATCCCGATCCGCGCACCGAATCCATTTTGTCCGAAACCTACGGCATCATGGTGTATCAGGAGCAGGTGATGCAGATGGCGCAGATCGTCGGCGGCTACTCGCTGGGCGGCGCCGACATGCTGCGCCGCGCGATGGGTAAGAAGAAGGCCGAGGAGATGGCCGAGCACCGCGAGATCTTCCGCGCCGGCGCCGCCAAGGACGGCCTGACCGCGCAGAAGGCCGACGAGATCTTCGACTTGATGGAGAAGTTCGCGGGCTACGGCTTCAACAAGTCGCACGCCGCCGCCTACGCGCTGCTGTCCTACCACACCGCCTATCTGAAGGCGCACCACCCGGCCGCGTTCATGGCGGCCAACATGTCGCTGGCGATGGACGACACCGAGAAGGTCAAGATCCTGGTCGAGGATTCGATCGACATCTGCGGACTGACCATCCTGCCGCCGGACATCAACAAGTCCGACTACCGCTTCATGCCGGACGGCCCGCCGCCGTCGGTGACCGGCAAGAAGGTCACGCAGATCCGCTACGGCCTGGGCGCGGTCAAGGGTTCTGGCCAGAGCGCGATCGAGGCGATCATCGCCGCGCGCACCGCCGGCGGACCGTTCACCAGCCTGTTCGACTTCTGCAAACGGGTCGACAAGAAGCAGATCAACCGCCGCACCATCGAGTCCTTGATCCGTTCGGGCGCCTTCGATTGCCTGGGCATCGACCGGGCGATCTTGCTGGCGTCGGTCGGCTTCGCGATGGAGTGCGCCGACCAGGAAGCCAAGGCGGCCAACCAGGTCAGCCTGTTCGGCGGCGACGACAGCGATCTGGTGGCGCCGCCGGAGTACGTCAAATGCGCGCCGTTCACCGACCGCCAGAAGCTGGCCGAGGAAAAGATCGCGCTGGGCTTCTATTTGTCGGGCCACATGTTCGATTCGTTCGCGCCGGAGGCGCGGCGCTTCGCCCGCACCAAGCTGGCCGAGCTGGAGCCGTCGCGCGAGCCGCGCATGCTGTGCGGCGTGATCACCGGCATCCGGCCGCAGATGACGCAGCGCGGCAAGATCCTGATCGTCACCCTGGACGACAAGACGGCGGTGGTCGAGGTGACCGTGTATTCCGAGGTGTTCGAAGAGAACAAGCGCATGTTCAAGGACGACGAGTTCCTGGCCGTCGTCGGCAAGGTGTCGGAGGACCGCTTCTCGGGCGGTCTGCGGATCTCGGCCGAGCGGGTGTTCGACATCGTCACCGCGCGCGTCAATTACGGCAAGCAACTGGCGTTGTCGTTGCCGACCACTGTGGACGCCAAGAAGATGGTCGAGTTGCTGGCGCCGCACCGCATGGCCGACGGCCTGCCGGTGGCGATGAAGGTCGCGCCGCAGGGCGTCAAGTGCGTGTTGCAGCTGGGGGAGGGCTGGCGCGTGGCGCCGTCGGACGATTTGCAGCTGGCGCTCAAGCAGGGCTTGGGCGCGAGCGAGGTCGAAATCGAGTACTAAAAATAGACGTGTTCCACGTAGGGCGGATTAGGCGGAACGCCGTAATCGGCCATGCATGCGCCGTCGGCTGCTCATGCATGGCCGATTACGCTGCGCTAATCCGCCCTACGTGTCTCCACGGTTTGCCACCGACGTGTCCCGCACGGCCGTGCCGCATCGGGTCAGAGTTGTTCGTTCAAGCTGGTGATCGCGTAGCCCTTGGCGCCGATCTGCTCCAGCGGGTGCACGATGTGATAGCGCGGCAAATCGTCGCTGTCGTCGTCGACCTCCACCTTCTGCGCCTCGGGCTGCCAGTCGGTATTGGTCGCTTCCTCGGGAATCGGCTTTCCTTCCGGCACGGCTAGATAGCTGTGCTTCCCTTGTGCTTCATCTCGGCAATAAATATCCACGCGCATGACATCTCCTCCTTGGACGAAAAAGTCATAGTACCGGATTTTGATTTGCCGGCGCGCACAGCGGCTTTCGTGTGCCCGACCGCCTATCTATGCGCCAGACTCAAAATAAAATAAAAAAATATCAATATTACTCAAATATAAATTTTTGTTGACTTCCATTTTATGCAAGGTTAATTTATAGGCACCTCGCTTCGGCACGGGTGAGGATACTCTAATTCTTTGATTGGATATAAATTCTATGATGCTGAAAAATAGTGTTATCGCGGTTGCCTTGAGCATGACTGCAGTGGTGTCGGCACACGCGCAAGCAGTGCTCGCCGCAGAAACAAATATTGAGAAAAACGCGTATATTGCCACGCGTTCGGGCCATTACACACTTGTCGTGCAAGGCGACGGCAATGTGGTGACTTACTTTAACGGCGTGAACATGACAAGGCCGGCCGGCTTCTCCACCGGTACCGACAACGGCGATCACCTGCGCATGCAGATGGATGGCAATCTTGCCCTGTACAAGAGCAACGGCACTTGGGCGTGGAACGCCGGCACCGGCGGCAAACCGTATAACATGGGTTATAAACTGGTGTTGTACGAAACCGGCCGCCTCGCTATTTTGGATGCGAATAATTCGGTGGTGAAGGAGCTGGTCCGGATTGACACGGGCACGCGCGAAGGCGGCGCGGTTAACTATTACCCATTCCGTAAAATTGCAGCGTTTCCAGGTGGAGGATGTGTCGACGGCGTGACGCCTTTGATGCAAAACGGCGCGGATGCTGCGGCCTGGGCATCTGCCGCCGGCGGCACCATCGGCTATTGCGGTTCGCCTTATTAATCCGTAATCTAACATTGCACAATTTGTCATGAATTGTGCAATGCGTCCGAGGTTAATATGTCACGCATGATTTTCACTTTCACGTCCATCGGCACGCTGGTGGCTGCGGTTTATTATTGGGGCGCTGAAGCGCCTTCCAGTAAAGAATCGGCAAGCATCGCGCAGGCCGTCAATGCCCGTGCTCCCGTTGCGACCGCATCGCGCGGCCACGTGGCAAAACCGTCCCTGAACTCCCCGTTCGGCACGGGTTCTTATACCCCGCCCGACCAGGCGGAATTGCTCAAGAAACGTAAGGAACGACTGGCAAGGGACGGCTACGCGCTGCCGGAAAAATATCTCACGATGACTGTCGTAGAGTTGGCCACTCTTGGGAAGGGCGGTGACGCCTTGGCGGCGATACAGCTGGCCGACCGCTATTGGAGCGAAGCCGATTCCATGCAAGCCGAAGCGGGCATGGACTTCAGCGAATCGCCGCGGGCCGTCGCCATGCGTTATTTCACGGCGGCCGCGCGCGGCGGAGCCGGCACCATCCCCGAGACCGTGGCGAAACGGCTGTACGAATCCGGTGGCGATGTCACCGACGCGGCGGCCTGGGACATGGTCGCGCGGCGTTTTAACACCGCCAACAATGGTCGGAATTCGGCGACCAACCGTTCGTTTTCATCGATGTCCTACGAACAGATGACCGCGGCGAACGCACGCGCCGCCGAGATCGCCAGTCAGATTGGATTTGCCTGGTGACCTAACACTGGACGCCAACGTCATGGCGCCGGTGAGGCATTTGTCGCCGATCAGGCCGCCGCCCGCGCCGCCTCGGCGCGCCAGCCCTGAATCACCGCGAACACCTGTTGCGGCGTGATGGCCAGCATGCAGGTGCAGCGCGCCGGATCGCTGCAATGGCCGCACATGGTGTTGTTGACCAGGTTGGTCGCGCGCGGGCCGATCGCGGCCCAGCGCGACGGGTCGATCGGTTTGAGCGGCGGGAACAGCCCTACCACCGGCCGTCCCAGCGCGGCGGCCAGGTGCAGCGGGCCGGTGCCGCTGGCGACCAGGCCGTCGCAGCCGCCGACCAGCGCCGTGAAGCCATCGAGGTCGAGCCGTCCGCACAGGTTCTCCACGTGCGGCAGCGCCAACAGCTCAGGCGCCAGGCTGGCCAGCAACTCGCCCTCGGCGGCGCTGCCGGTGACCAGCACGCGCACGCCGGCGTCCGGTCCCAGCATTCGGGCCAGCGCCGTGTAGTGCTCCAGCGGCCATTCGCGACCGTTGCCGTTCGATTTGGGATGCAGGATCAGCTTGAAGCCGGGCGCTGCCAGCACGGCGTCCGCGGCCGGATGGCGCGGCGTGTCGAGGCCGTACAGCGCGGCGATCTCGTCGAGGCTCGGGATGTGGCTGAAGCCGAGCGGCTGCAGCAGTTTGAAGCTCAGCTGCGCCTCGTGCAGGATCGGCAGCGACTTGGCGCGCATGTGGGCCAGGCGGTTGCAGGTGAACCAGTGGTAGAAGCGGCGGATGCTGCCGACGCGGCGGGCGATGCCGGCGCGGCGCGCGGCGACGGCCAGCTGGCGCCGCGGATAGGCGAACATCACCGTGTCGCAGCCGCTGCGGGCCATGCCGCCGGCCAGGTCGCCGTTCCAGTCCTCCAGCGTCTGCACGGTGTCGACGTGGCGGCATTGGGCCACCACGGCGGCGGCGTAGCGGCGGCACAGGAAGACGATCTCGGACTGCGGATAGAGCTGCTTCAGGTAGCCCGCCAGCGGCAACGTCAGCACGACGTCGCCGATATTGTCGGTGCGGGTGATCATGATGCGGCGCGGCGGCGGCGTGTATTGTGTGGCCAGGCACATGCCGATCAGGCTGCTGACCATCATCACGTAGAAAACCTTGGTCATCATCAGCCAGAACATCACGTCGGTTAGGCCAAAGGCCATGAACGACACCACCACCACCAGGCCGGCCAGCGCCAGCGGATGCTGCCCCTGGTCGGGGCGGCGCAGCTGGGCGACGAAGTAGCGCAGCGGCATGATGTACAGCAACAGTAGCAGGCTGGCGTCGAGCACGCCGCCGGTGGCCAGGCAGTGCAGCAGGTCGTTGTGGCTGCTGCTGAATTCGAGCGCCGGCCCCTTCTGCAGGCGGCCGGCGTCCGCCAACGCGTTGAGCACCGTGTGGAAGTCGTCGCGGCCCACGCCCAGCCATGGATGCTCGCTGAACATGATGATCGACGCCTTCCACAGCTCGAGGCGGATGCCGACCGAGGTGGTGGCGTCGCCCACGGCCAAGTAGCGCTGTACCTCGTCGATGGCCACGCCGATGCGCCCGGCCATGCCGATGGCCGGCACCAGGCACGCCACCGCCAGCAGCGCCAGCATCAGGCCGCAGACCACCAGCAGGCGGCGGCCGAACAGGTAGCGTCCGTAGTAGACCAGCGGGATCATCGCCAGCGGCAGGGCCAGCCAGCCGCCGCGCGAGCCCGACAGGATGGACGCGACCATGCCGCACAGCAGCGCCACCACCGGCAGCCACGCCAGCCGCGTGCCGCGGAAGGCCGCCATGCCGCACAGGCCCATCAGGCCCGAGGCCAGCGCCAGGTTGCCGAAGGTGATCGCGTGGTGGGTGAAGCCGACCGCGCGGCCGTACTCGATGCCGGACAGTGTCTGGTAAATCGCCAACAACGCCGCCGCCACCGTGGTGGCGCACAGCCCCATCCAGAAATAGCGGGTGCGCGGACGGAGGTGGTACATGACGCCGATGCAACTAAGGCCCAACAACAGGCGCGACGGGCCGTCGAGCGTGCGCAGTCCCTGGTCGTCGAGCAGCATCCGCAGCAGCGAGACCACGAAGTAGGCGGAGAAGGCCAGGATCACGCCCGAGAGCTCGAACCAGTATTGCTGGTAGGCGCTCCAGACGGGGCGGAAACGGATCAGGAACACCAGTAGGATCACCAGCTGCACCGCGCCCAGTCCGGACTTGCTGCCCAGCGCCAACGCGGGGAGGGCGAACAACAGCGTGGAGGCGAGCGGACTGCCTTTTTCAGGCAGCGGCGGCGGGGTGCTGGCAGTATTCATCGGTACACGGGGCGGGCCGGATGGCCGCAGCGGAAAAGGCCTGATTATAGCAGTTCATTCCGGCATTATCGGAGCCCCGGAGCGGGGCTTGACGCTTGTCTCCGGGGCAGCGATGGGCGATAATCGAGCTGCCCGGGCGCCGCCCCGACGATGGAAAGAACACGTGTTGCAAGAAAAGAAGGTCATCGCCGGCGACACGCCGCGCATCCTGGTCATCTCCCCCAACTGGATCGGCGACGCGGTGATGGCGCAGCCCTTGCTGCAATTGCTGCGCGCGGCCCACCCGGACATGCCGATCGACGTGCTGGCGCCGCCGGCGGTGTCGCCGGTGTGGCGGCAGACGGCCGAGGTCGACGAGGTGCTGGAGACGCCGTTCCGCCACGGCGCGCTGCAGCTGCGCGAGCGCTGGAAATACGCGCGGCTGCTGCGCCGGCGCGGCTACGCGCAGGCCTACGTGCTGCCCAATACCATTAAATATGCGCTGATCCCGTGGCTGGCCGGCATCAAGCGGCGGGTCGGCTACAAGGGCGAGAGCCGGCACGGCCTGATCAACGTGATGCACCGCGACGAGACGCCGCCGCGCCCGATGGTGGCGTTTTACGCGGCGCTGGCCGGCGCGCCGCTGGCGCAGGGTGCGGTCCAGGGCGACGCGTTCCGGGCCGCGCTGCCGCGTCCGCGCCTGGTGGCCAGCCCCGCGCAGATCGCCGCCGTCTGCGCGCGCACCGGCATCGATCCGGCGCGGCCGCTGGTGGCGTTCGCGCCGGGCGCCGAATTCGGCGGCGCCAAGCGCTGGCCGGCGCGCCATTTCGCCGGCCTGGGCCAGGCCATCCTGGCCAACGGCCCGTCCACGCAGATCGCCTTGCTCGGTTCGCCGAAGGACAAGCAGGCGTGCGCCGAGGTGGCGGCCGCCATGCCCGCCGGCGCGGCCGTGTTCAACCTGGCCGGCGCCACCAGCCTGGCCGAGGCGATCGCGCTGATCGCGCGCACGTCGGCGGTGGTGGCCAACGATTCGGGCCTGCTGCATATCGCCTCGGCGCTGAACCGGCCGGTGGTGGCCTTGTACGGTCCGACCGATCCCGGTCACGCGCCGCCGTTCTCCGACATGGCCGCGTCGATCTCGCTGCGGCTCGATTGTTCGCCGTGCAAGCAGCGCGAGTGCCCGCTCGGGCACCAGAACTGCATGGTGCAAATGGCGCCGGAACTGGTGTGGCGCAGCCTGCAGCCGATGCTGGCCTGAACCGGTAGTCAGCGCCCGGCGATCCGGCGCAGCGCCTCGCGCGCGACCGGCGCCGGCACCACGTGGGCGCCGTCGAATTCTTCGTATTGGACCTCGTAGTCCTCGCGTGCCAACTGCCTGGCGATGGCGCGTCCCTGCGTGACCGGCAGCACCGCGTCGCCGGCGCCGTGGGCGACGAAAATGCGTGGCCGCCCGACCCGCCGCATCGGTTTCATGAAGCCGGGCGAAAACGCCACGATATCGCTGAACAAATCCCCGTTCATCAAACCGACGGACAGCGCGTAGGAGGCGCCGTCGGAAAAGCCGCCGATGACCAGCGCGTCCGGATCGACGCTGTAGCGCCGCATGGTCCACGCCAGCACGCGGTCGAGGAAGGCCAGGTCGGGACCGTAGCCGCCGCGTATCACGTCCCAGCTGTCGGTCAGCGAGCGCGGTATCAGCAGCAGCGCGCCATGGCGTTGCGCGTGCGCGATGGCGCTGTCGTCGGCGCCGCCGAGCAGCTGGCGCACGCCGTGCAGCAGCACGATCAACTGCAGCGGGCGCGCGGACGCGCCGTCGGCCAGCGCCGGCACGTGCAGGATGGCCTGGCGGCCGTTGGCGAAGGCCAGGGTGTGGCGGCCGGGCGGCAGTTGCAGCGGCGGCGGGTGCTCCAGCAGGGCCAGCGGCCGCAACGCCGGGCGGGCGCGCAGGCGGCCGTCGCTATGCGGGTCGGTCGGCGGCGCGGGAGGGGATTGCGTGGCCACGGCGCCTGCCCATGCCGCTACTTGGCGCGGACGTAGGAGGTCAACTCCCAGCTGTCGCGGTTGGCGATGCGGCCCTGCTTGTCGGTCTCCAGATAATCGAGTTTGACGAAGTTGTTCAGCTCGGGAACGAACCATATCGTTTCCGTCAATTGGCCGTCGTTGTCGGCGCCGGCGCCATCGGCGCGATAGCGCGCGTCGACCACCACTTTGAGCGCGTCGAACTCGCCGGCCGGCACCTTGATTTTTTCCCAGTCCAGCACCTTGCCCTTGATGGCGTAGCGCAGTTGCCTGCCGAGCTTTTGATTGTCGCCGACGACATCGCTGGTCCATTCCGTGCCGGGCGCCAGCGGAAACACGAAGCGCGAGAACGACGGCGTGAAGTGCATGGCGCCACGGTCGATCGGATTCATCTCGGTGCTGAACAACTGCCGCGTCGGCGGCGCGCCGCCGTCGGCGCGGCGCACGTCGACATGCACGCCGGCGTTGTCGATCGACGTCACTTCGATACGGTTGAGGTTGCCCTTGAGGCCCTTGCGGACATCCGAGTATTGGTAGGTCCAGGAGTCGCCGACGGCGGGCGTGGGCGCCGGCGCGGGCAAGCGCGCCTCGGCCAGCGCGAACGGTCCGGCCAGGACCAGGCAAAAGGCGATACAACTTTTCAGGGTGATGCTGTTGCGCATACTGTCTCCTTTAATTGTAATTTGTTCGACAACGTTATCACAATCGGAGCCGCTCTCATCGGCTTTTCATCGGCCTTCGACGGGCGCGTGTTCCGCCATCAGATCGGCCACCCAGTCGATGAACACGCGCAGCCGGGTGCTGACGTAGCGGTTCTGCGGATAGGCCACGTGCAGCGGCATCGGGGGCAGGCGCCAGTCCTCCAGCAGCGGCAGCAGCTCGCCGCTGGCCACATGGGGTTTGGCCATATAGCGTGGCAGCCACAGCACGCCCATGCCGGCCAGGCCGGCCGCCAGATAGGCGTTGCCGTCGTCGACGGCGACCACGTACCGGCCGTCGATGGTGAGCGTCTCGTCGCCGCGGCGCAACACCACCGGATAGGTCTTGCCGGTGCGTCCCCACAAAAAACCGACCACGCGGTGGGCGCCGTGCTCGAGCTCGCGCGGATGGGCGGGCGCGGCGTTGCGCGCCAGATACGCGGGCGCCGCGTACACGCCCAGTTGCAGGTCGCCCACGTGCCTCGCCCTCAACGACAGGTCGCGCAGCTCGCCGCCGCGTATCACGCAATCGACGCTCTCGCCGATCAGGTCGATCGTGCGGTCGCTGACGCCCATGTCGATTTGCAGGTCGGGGTAGCGGGCGTGGAACGCCGGCAGCGCCGGCATCAGTATCATGCGCGCCAGCGGACTGGGCACGTCGACCTTGAGTTTGCCCTTGGGCTGGGCCGACGCGTGGGACAGGACCGATTCGGTATCGTCGAGGTCGGCAAGCAGGCGCACCACGCGCTCGTAGTACGCCGCGCCGTCGGCGGTCACGTTGACCTTGCGCGTGGTGCGGTTGAGCAGCTTGACGCGCAGGCGCGCCTCGAGCTGCTGCACCAGTTGGGTGGCGCTGGTGCGGCTGATGTCGAGCGTCTCGGCCGCCCGCGTGAAGCTGCCCGTCTCCACCACCCGGACGAACGCCGTCATCGCATCGAACCTGTCCATGTCGCCTCCCGATCAAGTAATTGTTTGGATTATACAAATAGTGATGGGGTATTTTCGGCGTTTATCTTCGGTTTGATTGCAATTAGACTGGGTTCCTCTAACTATTTTAGGAGTTAACCATGGCAACCCGTGACGTTGTTTCCCCGCCTGGGCGCCACGCGCTGTATGAAAAGCACCGCTACTCGCCGGCCGTGCGCGCCGACGGCCTGCTGTTCGTGTCCGGCCAGGTCGGCAGCCGCGAGGATGGCTCGCCGGAGCCGGATCTGAAGGCGCAGGTGCGGCGGGCGTTCCAGAATCTGAATGCGATCCTGGCCGCCGCCGGCTGCACATTCGATGACGTGGTCGACGTCACCATCTTTATGATCGATCCGGACCAGGTCTTCGAGATGGTGTGGAACGAGGTGGCACCCGAGTACTGGGGCCAAGCGCCGTTCCCGACCGCCACCGTCGTCGGCGTGACGTGGCTGGCCGGCTTCCAGTTCGAGATCAAGGTGGTGGCGAAGTTGCCGAAGTAATCCAGGCGGTGGTGATGGCCGCCTCGTTTTCCCGGTACTGCGGATCGGGATCGCAGGCGACCGCCAGGCGGATGTGGCGCAGCGCGTCGTCGTGCCGCCCCAGCGCCGAGAATTCGGCCGCCAGGTTGTTGTGCGCGGCGGCGTGTTTTGGATGGATGGCGACGGCGGCCTGTCCGTGGCCGATGGCGCGCGCGCTGTCGCCCAGCTCCGACGCGGCCAGTGCGGCGTTGGCGTGCAGGTCGGCGTCGCGCGCTTCGTGGCGCAGGGCCAGGTCGTAGCTGGCCAACGCGCCGGCCGCGTCGCCCCTTGCCAGGCTCAGGTTGCCCAGTTCGCGCCAGGCGCGCCATTCCGACGGTTTGATGCGCAGCGCGCGTTCGAAGTCGGCGCGGGCGCCGTCATGGTCGCCGCGCTGCGCGCGCAGCACGCCACGGTTCAGGTGCGCCTCGTAGTACGGCGGCGACAGCGCGATCGCCTTCGCGTAGGCCGCCAGCGCCTCCTCCTCGCGGCCGTCGAGCCGGGACAGCAGGTTCCCGAGGTCGTTGTAGTACTCGGCGTAGAACGGGTCGCAGGCGATGGCGTCGCGCAGCCGCTGCTCGGCGCGGACCGTGTCGTTCACCAGTTCGTAGACCTGGCTGGTGTTGTAGATCAGGATGGAGCGGTGCAGCTGGAACCGGTCCTCGCCGTACACCTCGACGATGTCGGTGATGCCTTGCTCGCACAGCGCCAGCGCCTCGTCGAACTTGCCCTGGCGCGCCTTGATGTAGGCGTAGGCGTTCTCCGCGAAGACCTTGATGTAGGTGTGGCGCGGATGGTCGGGGAATTTCTCGTCGATGAGGCGCAGGTTGCGCACGGCGCAATCCTCGGCGGCCGGCAAGTCGACCGGGACCTGATAGCGCCCGTACGTCATCGACTGCGCGTACAGGGCGGTGGGCACGAAGCGGCTGTCCGGCGAGGCGGCGAGGAACTCGTTCAGGAACGACAGCGCGGCGGCGGTGTAGCCCATCGAGTAGAGGACGAAGGCGGCGTTGATGAACAGGCCGTCGACGACGTCGTGGCCGCTGCCGGGCCGGTGGCGCGGGCGCGCCGAAAACAGCGCCGCGAAGAAGTCGAACCAGGTGTCGTACAAGCCGATGCCCATCAGGATGTCGCAGGGTTCGACCAGCGCCTCGAGGCGGCGCGCGGGCTCCTCGATCGCCAGCGCGTGGCGCAGCACCAGCGGACCGGCGCCCGCCAGATGGCGCGCCAGCGCCGCCGCGTGCCGCGCGTGATGCAGGTCGTCCATCAGGGCGGCGGGCATGGCGGCGGCGTTGCGCTCGCCGATCGGATCGCCCCGGCCGTCGGCGGCGACGAATTCGGCCGCCATCACGGCGCGCCGCGCGCCGCCGAGCGTGCCGAGGTATAAGTCGATGACCGCCGGGACGGGCAGGGCGGCGGCCGTGCCGAGATCCTTGCCCAGGCAGGTGGCCAGGGTTTTGCAGGTCAGGGGATTGCCGCCCGATTGCACGTACACCGCTTCGCGCCGCGCCGCGGGGAGATGGGCGGTTTCGCTCGCGGCGGCGGTCTCGAATTCGGCGCGTGTCAGCGGCGGCAGGACGATGGCGGGCGGCTCCCAGACACGAGCCGTGGCGCCGCGGTCCAGCAGGACCACGCGCAGCTTGCCCGCCAGGCCCGGCAAGCGCCGCAGGATGTCCAGCAGGTGCCGGGAGGTGGGCGGCATGCGCTCGGCGTTGTCGATCACCAGCGTCGCCGTGCCGGTGGACGCGGCCATCGCGTCGATGACGAATTCGGCCAGGCCGACCAGCAGCTTGTTCTGATACTCGTAATGATAAAACCGGGTGCGCTCCTCGCGCGGCGCGGTGCCGGTCAGGTCGCGCGGCACCTTGAACGCCGCGCAAGGGCGCCACGGCCAGACGCGCTTGAGGCTTTGCTCGTGCCGCGCGACCAGCGAAGGGGTGGTGGCCGCCGCGTCGTCCAGCAGCGACAGGATGAAGGGCTCGAAGCCGGCCAGATAGCCGTGCGTGCGGCCGTCGCCGTCCAGTTCCCACGGCGCCGTGCCGGGCAGCGTGGCGAGCGCCGCGCGCACCGTGGCGCCCGCGCCCAGGCCGCGCGCGCCGGCGACCACGGCGATCCCGTGGTCGCGCAGCGCGGCCGCGATCGGCTGCGTAAAGTCCTGGCGGATGTTCATCTTCAGCCGATGCCGGCGATCGTCACACCGTGCCCAGATACGGCGTGGTGGTGCGGATCTTGATCTTGGAGACGGTGACCTTCTTGATGACGGAGGTCCCCCTCGGCGCGCCGGACTCGTAGACCAGCTTTTGTTCCTCGGTGCTCTCGACGCGTTCGTCGGTTTCCGTTTCGGTGATGATTTCCGGGTACTTGGCGTTGTGCGGGTTGGTGCTGGGGGTTGTACTCAATTCGCTCATGATGCGGCTCCTTCGGTTGTGGTTACACTGTGCTGCGGGAAAAATACCGGCGTTGCCGACTCCTGAAGCCCGGGCCGAAATAGCCGGCGGCCCAGCCGCAGTCCTCGTTCAACGGTTTGCTGGCGAACGGCGTGCCGGACAGGGCCGCCGACTTGACGGCGTCGCGGAACGCGTAATGGGTGTACGAGCGCATGAACTCGCCCAGATAAATGTCGGCCACCTCGTGGTCGCCGGCGATCACCAGCATGTTTTCGTCGTTCTGCGTGCTGGAGGCGACGCTGAAGTTGGCCGAGCCGGTGATCACCAGCGGGCGGGCGCCGAGCGGATCGATCAGCATGAATTTGGTGTGCACGAACTGCACATGCCTGGCCATCGCGTTGCTGCGTTCGAGCAGGAACTGGTCCAGCGCATTGGTCCGCAGGTAGGCGCCGATCGCCACCCGGCCCGCTTCGGTGGCGCGGATGTTCGCGACGGTTTGCTTGAGCTTGTCCACCTGGGTTTTGTTGCCCTTCAAGCCGTCCATCAGCACGTAGCGCAGGCCGGCGTGTTCCGGCGTCAGCGCCTCGCCCAGCCGCCCGTCGATGGAAAACGCCAGCGTGAGCAGCACCGCGTCGGCTGGGGCGATTTCGGCGATGTAGCGGTCGAGCGCGTCGCGCTCCCGCCTCGGGCTGAACACCGGCGTGCAGCCGTCCGGCCACGGCGCCGGCAGCGGGAAGGCGGCGACGATGTCCGCGCGCAGCTCGGCGCCGCCGGGATCGGCCGCCAGCAATTGCCAGTAGCTCAGGAATTGTTGTGCGACGTTTTCGTCCCACACCTCGTGCCCCGCGTTGAGCTGGCCGAAGAATCCGTTTGGCGACCAGTTCAGCGAGCCGCTCCACACCGCCGCCGGCGCGCCGCCCTTCGACAGCACCAGGAATTTGTTGTGGGCGATGTAGCCGGGATTTTGCTCGCGCGCGATCGCCACGTCCGCCATTTGCGCGGCGTCGATCTGGTCGCGGTTATCCTCGCGCGGAAAGGCCGGGCTGTCGTCGTCGCCGTTTCGCTTGGCGTCGTAGACCAGGCGCACCTCGGCGCCCCGGCCGCGCGCCTGGCGCAGCGCCTCCAGCACCGGCGCGTGGCGCGCCTCGTAGATCGCGACGTGCAGCGCGTCGCCGGCCCCGGCCCGGGCGATGAAGGCCAGCAGCGCTTCCGGCAGTCCCCGGCCGAGCCAATCGAAGGCCTGGCCGTTGGGCACATCCTCGGGCGCGCGGTTGTTGAAGCGGCGCGCGTACTCCTGCGCCGCCACCGCGCCCCGGTTGAAATGCACCGCGTGGCCGGACGCGGTGCGCGTGACCGTGCGCACCGCGACGGAGGCTTCGGCCAGCGGCTCCAGCGCGGCGGGCGTGCCGCCCAGCGCGACGGCGCGGTAGGTGTAGTCGGCGTCCGGCCGCACCGTGTAGTCGGCCCACTGGAAGGTTTGCAGCGGGTGGTTGCGCGTGGACACCTTCGCACCGGTCGCGGTGCCGGGGTCGGTGGAGAGGTAGCGCTTCTGGCTGTCGAGCCAGTCGGCGCGGCCGGTGCCGTGGTCGGTGCGGTGCAGTGCGAATCCCTGCAGCGCGCCGGCGCGCGCGGCCGGCCAGTCGAAGCCGAAGATCACGACATGGCTGCCGGCGATCGCCTGCACGTGCAGGTCGCCCTCGGTGCGTTGTGCGCGCATGCGCCCTCCCGGGGTTTGCGGACCTTGGTCAGAACTTGAGCGAGTAGCCGGGATTGGACGCCTCGGCCTTGGTGTAGCTGACGCCGTCGACCCGCAGGCCGTCGGCGTTGAGCAGCGTGATGATGCCGCCCTTGTTGGGCAGCACCACCGGCGCCGCCAGGGTCACGCGCAGGGTCTCGCCGGCCTTGATGGTGCCCGCCAGCGGCATGGCGTGCTTGTCGCGGTCGAGCAGCTTCCAGCCGGCCAGGTCGACGGCCTGCGCCGTCAGGTTGAGCAGGGTGACGGTCTCCACCTCCGGCGAGCGCACCGGATTGACCAGCGCGGCGACGATGCGCAGCGCGCCGTCGGGCGCCTCGGGCGTCGGCAGGTTGCCCGGCTCGAACGGGTCGGGCGGATTGGGCTGGTCGCCCGGCGGGCCGCTGACGCCGCCCTCGATGCGGTGGCCGGTCTGGTCGTCGCTGTGCCAGGTCTGCGACTGGAACTTGAGGAAGATGGCGACCCACTGGTGCTGGTCGGGGAAATGCAGCAACAGTCCGCCGTCCTGGTAGACGCCGTCGTCCTTCCTGAAGTCGGCCGCGTTGGCCTGGTTCATGTGGATGTCGTGCACGCCGTTGCCCGGCAGAAAACCGAAGATCTTGTCCTTCTTGCCGGCCTCCGGTCCCCAGCGCTCGCCGAAGGCGTACAGCAGCGCGTTCTCGTCGCTCATGGCGCGCTGGATGTGCTGGTCGATCTTGTCGTTGAGATCGTTGTCGGGGCCGTTGATGCTCAGCGGCAAGGGCACCATCTTGCGCGGATCGAACAGGTTGCCCCGGATGAAGTCGAGCGCCGCGCCGGCCGGCTTGGACGGCAGCGGCGACCAGCCGACCGGCAACTCGTCGAGGTGCTCCAGCAGCGGATGGTCGAAGCGCGGCTCGACCACGTACTCGACCTCGGACGGCGCCAGCTTCGATTTGACGTTGATGGCGATCCGGTAGTCGGTGGTGTCGTCGACGACATGGACCTGGTAGTGGGAATTTTGGTTGGACCCGAGCTGGCGATTGATCGGACGTCCCTTGAGGACGCCGTAGTGCTGCAGTGGCATGGTGCTCTCCTGAGGATGACGGCGGGACGGCCTGTGGACCTGTCGGCGATCAGATACTAGCTGACAATATAGCCGGTGGCCGCGGAATTTCAAGCGAGCCCGACATCAAAAAAAAGTGCGCGAACGCTTGCGCGGCCGGCCGCCTATTTGCGCGCCGGATCGTAGGACAGCACGGTCTTGTAGCCCTCGGGCGCGATCGAGGTATCGAACGGGTAGGAGGCGAAGTTGAGGCGGTCGACCATGCCCAGTTCGACCAGGATGGTGTGCGGCGTCTCCTTGCCGCGCCGTTCCAGCAGGTTGACGGCGGCGTTGATGGCCACCCTGGTTTGGCTGACGCCCTTGGTGTCGGCCGCCGCCTCGATGCCGCCCTTGCGTATCAGCCGCGCGATCTCGCCGGTGAGGTCGTAGGCAACCAGCCGGATCTTGCCGCTCAAGCCGGCCTGCCTGAGCGGCTCCACCGCGGCCGGCGCGCAGCCGGTGCAGCCGAGGAGGTAGTCGAGCCGCGCGCCATGCCTGGCCAGCAGCTCGGCCGCCAGCCGCCGCTGGACGGCGAAGTCGCTGTCGCCGTAGCGGATGTCGAGGATGTTGACCGCGATGGGCGCGTCCTGCGCCGCGATGCGGGTGCCGTCGACTTCGCCCTTGACCCAGCCCGCGCCCATGGGGCCGGGCAGCAGCGCGATGTTGATCGACGTCAGGCCGCGCCGCTGCGCGTCGCGCACCACCCAGCGCGTGGCCTCGAGGCCCATGCCGCGCAGCGAGCTGGTGACCTTGAGCGACAGGTCCTCGCTGCGGCTGTCGTTGGCCAGCTCGATCACCGGAATGCCCGCCGCGCGCGCCTTGGCGATCGAGGCGTTGTTGGCCGTCATGCCGATCGGCGACAGGACGATGGCGTCGTATTTGCCGGCGATGGCCCGGTCCATCTCGCGCAGTTGGCCGGCCAGGTCGTTGTACCCCTCGGCCGGCAGGATGTCGACGGCCACGCCCAGGCGTTTGGCTTCGCTGACGACGCCATAGGCGCAACCGCCCCAGTAGGGGTCTTTCAGGTGGGGGAACAGGAAGGCGATGCGCCAGCGCTTGCTGGCCGGCGCGGCCATGCGGTACCGGCCGGGCACCACCCGGCCGCTGGCGAGGGCGTCGTCGGCCGAACCGTTGGGCTGCACCGGCCGGAAGATCGACAGCACCGGGATCGGCGCGAACTTGGCCGGATGCGCCACCGGCGCCGGTGCCGGCGCCGGCGGGGCCGCGACGACGCACGCCGGCAAAGCAAGCAGGCCCAGTAGCGGCGACAGGCGGATTAGTGGCGTCAACATGATGGGGCTAGTCTCATCGAAAACGTGTCAGGAAGGATTGGACGGACCGGCGGGGCAGGGCTTGTTGTACGCGGCGGCCGTGCCGCCGGCCGGCGCCAGCACCCCGTGCCTGGCCGCCAGCCGGGCGAATTCGCCCGAGCGCACCATCTCGGTGAACAAGGCGCTGTACCGGTCGCGCGCGGCCGCGAACGCGGCGCCGCGCGGGAAGGCGAGATAGCCGTCCAGTTGCGCGATGGCGGGACACAGGGCGACCATGCGGCCGCTGGCGCGCAGCGCGCCGATCAGCGCGGCGCCGTTGCGTTCATTGGTCGCCAACAGGTCGACCCGGCCGTGCATCAGCATTTGCACGCCGTTTTCCAGTCGATTGACCTCGCTGATGTCGAGCCGGGGCCGGGCTTGATCGAAGCGGGCGCCGTAGTGCCAGCCGCGCACGGCGGCGATGCGGGTGGCGTTGAGCGGGCCGAACTCGCCGTGCCATGGCGTTTTGTCGCCGCTGCGCGCGTAGAAGACCAGGCGGTCGCGGTAGAAGGGCAGGTCGACGAAGACGAACTGCTTGTCCCGTTCGGGCGATTTGTAGGGGCCTATCAGGATGTCGGCCTGCGCGCGCTGCACCATGGCCTGGGCGCGCGCCCACGGATAGATGCCGAAGCGCACCGTGTCGCCCGCGCGCGCGGCCAGGGTGCGCAGCACGTCGACGCCCAGGCCCTGCCATTGGCCGTCGGCGTCCTGCTCGAAAATCAGGTCGAAGCGCGTTCCCACTGCCAGGCGCTCGACGGCCGTGGCGCACGGCGCCGCGCCGAGGAGGGGCAAACATGCGAACAACAGGTGTCTAAGCGCGCTCATGAACAGGTTTCCGGGGCCGGTCGATGACGCCTAGTCTAACATGCGGTGCCGGAAAGAAATTTACTTGCGCGGGTGTGGCGGTACCGCGTCGCTTGCCGGCCGCAGGCGCCGGCCCAGGATTGTTGTCGAAATAAGTAAAGTGCGATAAATGCATGCCATGTCATCAACGTTTCATCGTTGCTGCGTAAGCTGCCGCCTTGCATGACCTCAGTTTTCGTGTTTCCCCGACAATCGACCTGGATCAATCAAATGCATATTTTCAAATTCGCGTTCGCACGCCCGCAGGTGCACGCATGAGCCGGCGTGACTTCCTCCGCACGATGGGCAAATCGGCCGGCGCCAGTGCCGTGCTTGCGACCTTCCCGCCGTCCATCCAAAAGGCGCTGGCCCTCCCCGCCAACCAGCGCACCCGCAGCCTGCGGGATGTCGAGCATATCGTCGTGCTGACGCAGGAGAACCGCAGTTTCGACCATTACTTCGGCACCCTGGAAGGGGTAAGGGGATTTGGCGATCCGTTTCCGGTTCCGGTGATGGACCGGCAAAATCTCTTCAGCCGCAAATCGGTCTTCGTGCAGCGTTCCGCCGGCGGGGCGCCCGTGCCCGGCCGGCCCAACTGGCCAACGGGCCGCGCCATCGCGCCGTTCCGGCTCAACACGGTGCAGGACTTTCCCGTCATGCGCGTGGCCGGGACGCCACACAGCTGGCTCGACGCCCAGCTGGCGTGGGACCACGGACGGATGAATGACTGGTGCGCGGTCAAGCAGAACCACTCGATGGGTTATTACGCCGACGCCGACATTCCGTTCCAGTTCGCGCTCGCGCGTGCATTCACCATCTGCGACCATTATCACTGCGCCACCCAGACCGGTACCAACACCAACCGGCTGTTCCTGTTCACCGGCCACAACGATCCGCTGGCGGCCGCGGGCGGCCCGTCGACCGACAACAGCCGCGACGACTTCAATCCGGACATGTCCACCGACTACCTGTGGACCACCTATCCGGAGCGGCTCGAAGCGGCGGGCATCAGCTGGCAGGTTTACCAGAACATGGCCGACAACTTCACCGATAACTCGCTGGCCGGATTCCGCTCCTTCCGCAACGCGTGGTATCGCCGGCCGGGCTATTCGCAATCGCTGCGCGAGCGCGGCACTACGACGCGCGACCTCGACCTGCTCAAGGCAGACGTGCTTGCCAACCGCCTGCCGCAGGTCAGCTGGGTCGTCGCCACCGCCGAAGGCTCGGAACACCCGGGTCCCTCGAGTCCCGCGTCGGGCGCCGACTACATCGCGCGCGTGCTGGACGCCCTGACCGCCAATGCTGATAGCTGGAGCAAGACGGTCCTGCTCATCAACTTCGACGAGAACGACGGCTTCTTCGACCACATGCCGCCGCCGGCGGTCCCGGCGTACACGAGCTACGGCGGCGATCCGGCGCAGTCGCAGCTGGCCGGCGCGTCGACGGTCGACACGACCGGCGAGTACCATCACGTGCTCAACGGCGCCGATGCGCGCACGCACCATCGCCCCTACGGTCTCGGGCCGCGCGTGCCGATGTATGTCATCTCGCCGTGGACCAAGGGCGGCTGGGTGAATTCGCAGGTGTTCGACCACACCTCGGTGGTGCGTTTCATCGAGGCGCGTTTCGGTGTGCGCGAGCCGCTCATCAGCCCATGGCGCCGCGCGGTGAGCGGCGACCTGTTGTCCTGCTTCGACTTCGCCAACCCGAACGACAACGGGTTCAAGCAACTGCTGCCGGAAACGGCCGCGCGGCGTTCGATGGCGCTGAGCCTGCCAAACACCAAGGTACCCGCGACGCCGGCCACGCTGGTGGCGCCGGTCCAGGCCGCCGGCGTGCGTCCGGCGCGCGCGCTGCCCTACGAACTCCAGGTGCAGGCGCAGGTGCCAGCGGGCGGCGGCCAGGTGGAGCTCAGATTCGACAACCTGGGCGAAGCCGGCGCGGTGTTTCATGTGTACGACCGCCTGGCGTTGGAGCAGGTCCCGCGCCGCTATACGGTCGAACCCGGCAAACAGCTCACGGGCCGCTGGAATACCGCATCCGCCTACGATCTTTGGATACTGGGACCGAACGGTTTTCATCGCCACATCGTCGGCGACGTGCGCGGCGCAGGCAACGCCGCATGGCCGGAGATCAGCGTGCGCGCCGACCGCAGCGCCGGCGAGCTGCTCATCGACCTGGTCAACAATGGCGCTCAGCCATGCACCTTCGAACTCACCGCCAACAAGTATTACGCGAACAAGCCGCTGGAAGTGCGCGTCGTCGCGCGCTCGAGGAGCACCGTCCGGCTTCCGCTGGCAACCAGTTCCAACTGGTACGACTACAGCCTGCGCGTGGTTGGCTTGCCGGGCTGGTTGCGCCGCTTCGCCGGCCACCTGGAAAACGGCTTGCCGTCCATCAGTGACCCGGCGATGCGCGGGGCAGCCCAACTCGACCAGTACCGCGTCGTTTAACTTTTATAGGGAGCTTTTCATGAAGTGTCGATTTCTCGTTGCCGCAGCCTTGTTCGCCGTGGCATGTAGCGGCAAGGCTGCCGTCACCTACGGTCAGAACCTGGTTGTCAACGGCGATGCCGAAGCAGGGGTGAGCGGCTGGACCGGCTATCCGGATTACAGCATGGTGCAGTCGGTGGACTATGGCAACAACTGGGTGCTGCCCACCCAGCCCGGCCCGGCCGATCGCGGAACCAAGATGTTTGCCGGCTTCGGCCAGTATGCCGTGGGCGTTCAGACCCTGGACTTCGGTGTGCCGACGGCCCATAGCAGTTCCTATTCCCTGAGCGGATGGCTCGGCGGCTGGACCGACCAGGGCGACAACGCCCTGTTCTATGTGCAGTTTCTCGATGCGGCGAACAATGAGATAGGAAACGCCGCGATCGGTCCCGTCACCCCGCAAGATCGCGGCAACCAGACCGGCCTGTTCTACCGGGAGTCATCGGGAATCATGCCTGCTGGCACCAGCAAGCTATCGTTCTGGCTGTCGATGGAGCGTCTGGTTTCGGGCGACAACGATGGCTACGCGGACAACCTGTCCTTCATCGCGCGGGATACCGCCAGCGTGGTGCCGGAACCAGGCATGGCGGCGATGTACTTGCTGGGCTTGGGCATGTTGGGCGGGGCGCTGCGCCGCAAGACACGCGCGCGCATGTCCTGATTGAAAACTACATCGGTATAAAAGGGCGGGTCGACGAAGGCGAAGTGCCTGTCCCGTTCGGGTGATTTGTAGGGGCCGACGGCATGCGCTGCCGGCTCCGATGGTCGCTCAGTCGCCGGCGGCCAGCGCGCGCAGCCGGCGATCCAGCTTGCTCAACGCGTCGTTGACGGAATCGGCGTTGATGACGTGTATCTGTTCGTTCGCAAGAATATCAGCCCAGGGCGGCAGCACCTTCCCGGTGGAGACGACCCAGAGTTCGAGTCGCCGCGGACGGACGTACCGGTCTTTCATTGCGGCGCTTAGTTCGATAAGCACGGCAATTGTCGCGGGAGGGACGGGATTGTCGCTGTTGCCGCCCTTGACTTCAACGCCGAGCGCATTCCCCGTGCGCGCATTCTCGATGACGATATCGGGCTGCTGTGGGGTGCGGGAGACGGAGAAGGATAGCTCCGGATATTTACTGACGATGTGATCGCGCAGTCTCGTGATGAACTGCACCTCAAAATTAGGAGTATTCATATACCAACACCTTCTGGCGGCGGCGCGCCTCGATGCATAACCATAGCAGAACTGCGATTGCGGTGGTGCCGAACGTGATCGCAGCCTTTTCAGGCTCTACGTTCATGGCCAAACTGGTGGCGGCGGGAACGACCGCGAGGAGCACGTCGCCAATAATGGTATCCCGGAACCGCCTGCCTATTATTTCCGCGAAGGGCTGATAGCGGCCCGAAGCGATGCGGGTGGCGTCGTTGGTAAAAATCATGACCTCGACATTGTCGATTGCTTGAGACGATGCCTCGGCGGCATCCGCTAAATTTAGCAACATGCGCGACAGTTCATGCTTCAGCTCAAGAATACTCTCCGGCGTCAGGACGCATTCCAAATGGACTTGCAGTTGTTTGTCACCCGGTTTCATCAACAGGAAAACCGAGGAGGGGCCGAGATGGGCGTAGATTGCGGTAGCCGTCAACGCGGTGGCCAGAGGCGTCGGCATGGTTGCGAAGATCGTGGCCGCAATGGCGATCGGCAGTGCGATTGGAGTAGCCAACTTCGCGATCAGCGCGTTTTCGTCGACGGACTGCTTGAAGTGGACAGTGGCGGTCGCGTACATGGGGGGAGTCGCGAGTTAACTTATTTGTAACTTTGCCATTTTCGGGATGCCTCGTCAAGCGTTTCAGCACCCCGCATGGCGGCGCTACATCAAGATGACGTCGTACTGCTCCTGGTGGTACGCCGTCTCCACCTGCAACGAGATCTTCTTGCCGATGAAGTCCCCCAGCATCGCAAGGTGCTGCGACTCCTCCTCGAGGAACATGTCGACCACTTCCTGCGAGGCGAGGATGCGGAATTCGCGCGGGTTGAACTGCTTGGCTTCGCGCAGCAGCTCGCGCAGGATCTCGTAGCAGATGGTGCGCGAGGTTTTCACTTGTCCCTTGCCG
Source organism: uncultured Duganella sp. (assembly GCA_963511605.1). Lineage (GTDB taxonomy): Bacteria > Pseudomonadota > Gammaproteobacteria > Burkholderiales > Burkholderiaceae_D > Rugamonas. The sequence continues at coordinate 278,048 of CAUPJZ010000004.1, forward strand.
GCGCAGGCCGGGCACGGTTCGCACAGGATGTGCGCCAGCGATTCGCGCGTGCGCTTCCTCGTCATCTCCACCAGGCCCAACGCCGAGAAGTTCGACACCGACACCTTGGTGCGGTCGCGCGACAGCGTCTTTTTGAGCTCCTGCAAGACGGCGTTGCGGTGCTCGTTGTTCTCCATGTCGATGAAGTCGAGGATGATGATGCCGCCCAGGTTGCGCAGGCGCAGCTGGCGCGCGATCGCGTGCGCCGCCTCCAGGTTGGTCTTGAAGATGGTGTCGGCGAAATTGCGCCCGCCGACGAAGCCGCCGGTGTTGACGTCGATGGTGGTCATCGCCTCGGTCTGGTCGACGATCAGGTAGCCGCCCGATTTGAGGTCGACGCGCCGGCCCAGCGCGCGCAGGATCTCCTCCTCGACGCCATACAGGTCGAACAGCGGCCGTTCGCCGGTGTAGTGCTGCAATCGCGGCAGCACGCCCGGCGTGTAGGCCTTGCCGAATTCGACCAGGTTCAGATAATTCTCGCGCGAGTCGACCTGGATGGTGGCCGTGTCGTCGTGGACGAAGTCGCGCAGCACGCGCTGCGCCAGGCTTAAATCCTGGTGCAGCAGGGTGGTGGCGGGTTTGGTTTTCGCGCCGAGCGTGATGGCGCCCCAGGTCTTGCGCAGGTATTCGACGTCGGCGGCGATGTCGGAGTCCGACGCGTCTTCCGCCTGCGTGCGCACGATGTAGCCGCCTTTTTCGTCGGCCGGCAGCAGGCTTTGGAGCCGCGTGCGCAGCGCCTCGCGCTCCGCTTCCTTTTCGATCTTCTGCGAGATGCCGATGTGGGCGTCCTGCGGCAGGTACACCAGCATGCGGCCGGCGATGGAGATCTGCGTCGACAGGCGCGCGCCCTTGGTGCCGATCGGGTCCTTGATGACCTGCACCGTCAGCACCTGGCCGTCGAACAGGATTTTTTCGATCGGGGTGGGGGCGGCGTTCTGGCCGCCGTCGTGCGGGCGCGCCTCCCAGATGTCGGCCACGTGCAGGAAGGCGGCGCGTTCGAGGCCGATGTCGATGAAGGCCGATTGCATGCCGGGCAGCACCCGCACCACCTTGCCGGAGTAGACGTTGCCGGCCAGGCCGCGCGTGAGCGTGCGTTCGATGTGCAGCTCTTGCACGGCGCCTTGCAAAATCAGGGCGACCCGCGTTTCCTGCGGGGTGATGTTGATCAGGATGTCTTCGTTCATGTGTCTCGGCGGCCGGCTGGCGCGGCTTCTGTGGCTATGTGAAGACTGATCATACACGCCACTTACGGCAGCGGCAAACCCGCCTGCCGCAGCAGCTGCGCGGTCTCGTACAGCGGCAGGCCCATGATGCCGGAATGGCTGCCTGCGATATGTTCGATGAATTGCGCGGCGGGGCCCTGGATGCCGTAGCCGCCGGCTTTGTCGTAGGGTTCGAGCGTGGCGCAGTAGGCGGTGATGGCGGCCGGCGACAGCACGCCGAAGCGCACTTCCGACACTTGCGTGATTTGTCCGGTGAAGTCGGCCGAGTGCACGGCGATGGCGGTCAGCACCTGGTGGGTGCGGCCGGACAGCTGCGTGAGCATGGCGTTGGCTTCGGCGCGATCGGCCGGTTTGCCGAGGATCTGGCCGTCGATGGTGACGGTGGTGTCGGCGGTGAGCACGGCGCGCGGCTTGAGGTGGCGGCGCTGCACCAGGTTGTAGCCGAAGGCGGCTTTTTCCTGCGCCACGCGGGCCACGTAGTCGAGCGGTGCTTCGCCTTCGATGACGTCTTCGGTGACGTCGGCGCCGCGCGGACCGTCGGCGCGCAGCAGCAGCAGTTCAAAATCGATGCCGATCTGGCGCAGCAGTTCGCGCCTGCGCGGGCTTTTGGAGGCGAGGTAGATCTTTTTTTCGACCAGTTTCATTTTTTCCGACGCATCAAACTCTGTGGTAAGGGTGGTTCTGGGTGATCGACCAGGCGCGATACAGTTGCTCGGCCAACAATACCCGTACCATACCATGAGGGAGCGTCATACTGGAAATCCGGATCAGGCCCTCGGCGCGCGCCTTGAGCTCGGGATCGAGGCCGTCGGCCCCGCCGATCAGGAAGGCGGTGTCGCGCCCGTCCTGCTGCCAGGCTTCCAACTGCTGCGACAAACCGACCGAAGTCAGGTCCTTGCCACGTTCGTCGAGCGCGATGATGCGCACCGATTTGGGCAGCGCCGCCTCGATGCGCTCGCGTTCGAGCGCCATCGCGGTGGCGGCTGTCTTGCTGCCCGAACGGTCGACCGGCTTGATTTCCTTGAGCACGATCTTCAGTTCCGGCGGCATGCGCTTCGCGTATTCGGCGAAGCCCGTTTCGATCCAGGACGGCATTTTATGGCCGACCGCAGCGATGATCAGCTGCATAATGTAGCCAACCGCATCGCTTACTCTGCGACTTTTTTGATACGCTTGATGACCGTCTTGGCCGGCGCCTCGTCGGCTTTCGGCTTGGCGGCCTTCGGCGCTTTCGGCTTCGGCGGCAGGGCTTTCAGCGCTTCGGCCGAGGCGACGGCGCTCTTGGTCTTGCCGACCTTGATGGTTTTGCCGACCGGGATCGCTGCCTTCTTGGCGGCCGGTTTCTTCTCGGCGGCCGGTTTGGCGGCGGCGGCCTTGCGGGCCGGGGTCTTCTTCTCGATCACCGGCGAGGCGTCGACGGCTTTTTTGCCGGCGGCCAGGTGGCTGGAGATTTTCTTCGGCTCGTCGGCTTCCTCGCCTTCCTTGGTCGACTTGCGCTTGGCCGCGCCCAGCTTGACCGGCTTGTCGCCCCAGATCTCTTCCAGGCGGTAGTAGGCGCGGATCGGCGCTTGCATGATGTGGACGATCATGTCGCCCAGGTCGACCAGCACCCATTCACCGGTGTCCTCGCCTTCCATGCCGTAGACGTCGCCGCCGGCGGCTTTGACCTTGTCGCGCACCGAGGCGGCCAGCGCCTTGGTTTGGCGGTTGGAGGTACCGGAGGCGATGGCGATGCGGTCGAAAAGGCTGGTCAGGTGGGTGGTGTCGAACAGCGTGATGTCTTGTGCCTTGACGTCTTCGAGGGCGTCAACGACGAGGGATTGCAGTTTTTTGATGTCCATTTAGCTTTTGTATAGATTGTGTTGTTCAATATAGTCTAGCACTAGCGGCGGGATAAGCGAGTTTGCCTGTTCCCCCCGTTGTAATGCCGCACGTATTTCGGTGGCGGAGATATCCACCGCGAAGTCTTGTGCCAGATAAGTCAGACCGTGCGGCGTGTTGCGGATTTGTTCAGGCGTTCCCATACGACTGGAGAACGCCGCGGCGACCGCCGGCGGAAGGCCGGCGGCGCCTATGTCGAAGCCAGGGCGGGCCGCTACGCAGATATGGGCGTAGTCGAACAGCGCCTGCCATTCATTCCAGGTGTCGAGCCGCTGGAGCTGGTCGGCGCCCATCACGAAAGCGATGCAGGCGTCCGGTCCCAGCTCGGCGCGCACCAGGCGCAGCGTGTCGATGGTGTAGGTCGGCAGTCCCTTGACGGCGCGCTCGATCTCCTGCATATCGATCACGACGTCGAACGGCTGGTCCTTGAAGGCGATGGACACCATCTCGGCGCGCTGTTCCGGCGTCGCCTTGAGCATGGCTTTTTGCCACGGCAGTCCGGCCGGGATCACGCGCAGCTGGTCCACTTGCAGCAATTGCGCGAAATAGGCGCCGAGGGCGATATGACCGTGGTGGACCGGATCGTAGCTGCCGCCCAGCAGTGCAACCCGCTGTGCCATGGCCTTTGTCACGCGGCCAGCCAGTCGCGGTGCGGCAGGAAGTCGGTGTACAGCGCCGCTTCCGGCGTGCCGTCCTCGGGTTCCCAGCGATAGCGCCATTTGACGATGGGCGGCATCGACATCAGGATCGCCTCGGTGCGGCCGCCCGACTGCAGGCCGAACAGGGTACCACGGTCGAACACCAGATTGAATTCGACGTAGCGCCCGCGCCGGTAAGCCTGGAAATCGCGTTCGCGCTCGCCGTACGGCGTGTCCTTGCGGCGGTCCAGGATCGGCAGGTAGGCCGTCAGGAACGAGTTGCCCACGCTTTGCATCAGCGCGAAGCTCCGGTCGAAGCCTTCTTCGTTCAAATCGTCGAAGAAGATGCCGCCGACGCCGCGCGCCTCCTTGCGGTGCTTCAGGTAGAAATACTCGTCGCACCACTTCTTGTAGCGCGCGTGCAGGTCGTCGCCGAACGGCGCCAGCGCGTCGCGGCAGCTTTGGTGGAAGTGTTTGACGTCTTCCTTGTCGCCGTAATAGGGCGTCAAATCCATGCCGCCGCCGAACCACCATGCCGGATCGCCGTTGATGGTGGTCGTGGTGAAGAAGCGCACGTTCATGTGCACCGTCGGCGCGTACGGATTGCGCGGATGGATCACCAGCGACACGCCCATCGCTTCCCACGGGTTGCCGCCCAAATCGGGACGCGCGGCCGACGCCGACGGCGGCAGCCTGGCGCCCATGACGTGCGAGAAATTGACGCCGCCACGTTCGATGACGTTGCCTTCCTCGACCAGGCGCGAGATCCCGCCGCCGCCTTCCGGACGTTCCCACTCGTCGCGCAGGAAGGCCTTGCCATCGAGCGCTTCGAGCGCGTCGATGATGCGGGCCTGCAGGTCGAGCAGGAAGGCCTTGACGGCCGCTGGATTCGGGGCGGACAGCATGCTTGTTAGTGCTTCAAACCGCGCCAGCCGATGTCGCGGCGGCACTGCATGCCTTCGAAGGAGATCTGGTCGACCACCTCGTAGGCCTGTTTTTGCGCCAGCTTGACGCTGTCGGCCAGGCCGACCACGCACAGCACGCGGCCGCCGGTGACCTGCAGCTGGCCGCCCACTTCGGCGGTGCCGGCGTGGAAGGTCACCGATTCCGGCGTTTCGGCCGGGATGCCCTCGATCACGGCGCCCTTGAGCGGCGCGTCCGGGTAGCCGGCGGCGGCCAGCACCACGCCAACGGCGGTGCGGCGGTCCCATTCCAGTTCGACCGTGTCCAGGGTGCCGTTGACGGCGTGTTCCATCACCGTCACGAGATCGGTTTTCAGGCGCGACATGATCGGCTGGGTTTCCGGGTCGCCCATGCGGCAGTTGAATTCCAAGGTGCGCGGATTGCCGGCGGCGTCGATCATCAGGCCGGCGTACAGGAAGCCGGTGAAGACGATGCCGTCCTTCGCCATGCCGGCGATGGTCGGGTTGATAATCTCGCGCATCACGCGGGCGTGCATCGCCGGCGTGACGATCGGCGCCGGCGAGTAGGCGCCCATGCCGCCGGTGTTCGGGCCTTCGTCGTTGTCCTTGAGGCGCTTGTGATCCTGGCTGGTGGCCAGCGGCAGCACGTTTTTGCCGTCGCACATGACGATGAAGCTCGCCTCTTCGCCGGCCAGGAATTCCTCGATGACGATGCGGGCGCCGGCGTCGCCGAAGCGGTTATCGGCCAGCATGTCGTCGACCGCCTGGTGCGCTTGTTCCAGCGACATCGCCACCACCACGCCTTTGCCGGCGGCCAGGCCGTCGGCCTTGATGACGATCGGCGCGCCGTTGGCGTCGATGTAGGCGTGCGCTTGCGCCACGTCCGAGAAGGTCTGGTATTTGGCGGTCGGGATGCCGTGGCGCTGCATGAACGCCTTGGCGAAGTCCTTCGACGACTCCAGCTGCGCCGCTTCCCTGGTCGGGCCGAAGACCTTCAGGCCACGGGCGCGGAACAGGTTGACGATGCCGCCGGCCAGCGGGGTTTCCGGGCCGACGACGGTCAGGCCGATGTGCTCCTGCTCGACGAAGGTCGCCAGTTCGTGCAGATCGGTGATGTTGACGTTGACCAGGCGCGAATCGCGCGCGGTGCCGCCGTTGCCGGGGGCGACGTAGACCATCTGGATGCGTTCCGATTGCGCCAATTTCCATGCCAGCGCGTGTTCACGGCCGCCGGAGCCGACTACCAATATTTTCATAAATCCTCAGTCTTCGATCAGCGTGTTGGAATAGACTTCCTGGACATCGTCCAGCGCTTCCAGCGCGTCCAGCAGTTTTTGCATCTTGACGGCGTTGTCGCCGGTGATGACGGTTTCGGTGGCCGGCTTCATGATGATCTCGGCCACTTCGGCCTTGAAACCGGCCGCTTCCAGCGCATCCTTGACGGTCGCGAAGTCGTGCGGGCCGCACAGCACTTCGAAGCCGCCTTCCTCGTCGGCCACCACGTCTTCGGCGCCCGCTTCCAGCGCCACTTCCATCAGCGCGTCCTCGTTGGTGCCGGGCGCGAACAGGAACTGGCCGCAATGCTTGAACATGAAGGCCACCGAGCCCTCGTTGCCCATGTTGCCGCCGTTTTTGTTAAAGGCGTTGCGAACTTCGGCCACGGTGCGCACGCGGTTGTCGGTCATGCAGTCGACGATGATGGCCGCGCCGCCGATGCCGTAGCCCTCGTAGCGTACTTCCTCGTAGGCCGCGCCGTCCTCGCCGCCGGTGCCGCGCGTGATCGCGCGTTGCACGTTATCCTTCGGCATATTGGCGTCGGCCGCCTTGTCCACCGCCAGGCGCAGGCGGGGGTTGGTCTGGATGTCGCCGCCGCCCATGCGCGCGGCCACGGTGATTTCCTTGATCAGACGTGTCCAGATCTTGCCACGTTTGGCGTCGGTAGCGGCCTTTTTGTGCTTGATATTGGCCCATTTGCTGTGTCCAGCCATGTTCAGTCTTCCTTCGGCGCGGGTTTGTTCGGGGTTGGCGATAGTCGTTGCTATGCGGTGAGGGCGGTATTTTAACATAAGGCAGGGCGCCGAAACCGCCGCCCTCTGCGGCCGGGGCCGTTTGGCCTTACAATCGAGGGATGGACAAAAGCATAACGAATGTGAGCCCGGCCCGGACGGCCTATCTGGGCGGCCTGGGAATCGCCATCGGCGGCGCGGTGCTGTTCTCGACCAAGGCCATCGTCGCCAAGCTGCTCTACCGTTATGACCTCGACGCCGTCACCGTGCTGGCGTTCCGGATGATCTTTTCGCTGCCGGTGTTCGCCGCCGTCGCCGTCTGGAAGATGCGCAGCGAGGCGCCGCTGTCGAAGGCCGACCGCTGGCGCCTGATCGGCCTGGGGCTGGTCGGCTACTATTTGTCCAGTTTCCTCGATTTCCTCGGGCTGCAGTACATCACGGTCGGCCTCGAACGGCTGATTTTGTTCCTGACGCCGACCTTTGTGCTGCTGATCAGCTCCACCCTGCTCAAGCAGCACATCAGCGGCAAGCAGTGGCTGGCGCTGCTGACCTCCTATTGCGGCATCGTGTTCGTGTTCCTGCACGACCTCGACAACGGCGGCAGCAATGTGGCGCTGGGCGCGACCCTGGTGACCGGATCGGCCGCCGCCTACGCCGTCTACCTGCTGCTGTCGGGGGAGATGGTCAAGCGGCTCGGCGCGCTGCGGCTGGTGTCGTATGCGATGTGCGTCTCCAGCGTGGCCTGCATCGCCCAGTTTTTCATCCTGCGGCCGGCGTCGGCGCTGGTGCAGCCGATGGGCGTGTACGGCCTGTCGCTGGTCAACGGCATCCTGTGCACGGTGATGCCGGTGTTTATGACGATGGCCGCCGTCGAGCGCATCGGCGCCGGCGCCGCCTCGCAGGCGGGGATGATCGGTCCCGTGTCAACCTTGTTTCTGGGCGCGCTGCTGTTGGGCGAGCCCGTCACGTCCTGGCAACTGGCCGGCACCGCGCTGGTGATCGCCGGGATTTATCTGCTGTCCAAGAGTAAAAAATAAAACTGGATAAACCGTATACATGGATAACGTTATGAAAACCCGCATCGCCCTGATCGCCCACGACAAGAAAAAAGACGACATGATTTTGCTGGCCGGGGAGTACCGCGCCTTCCTGTCGACTTGCACGCTGGTTGCCACCGGCACCACGGGCGGGCGCCTGATCAACGAGCTGGGGCTGGCGGTGGACCGCAAGCATTCGGGGCCGTTCGGCGGCGACTTGCAGATTGGCTCGATGCTGGTGGAGGGCGGGATCGATTGTGTGATCTTCCTGCGCGATCCGATGACGCCGCAGCCGCACGAGCCGGACATCAACGCGCTGGTGCGGGCGTGCGACGTGCACAACACGCCGTGCGCGACGAACGTTTCGTCGGCGCACCTGGTGTTGTCGCAGTTGCAGTCGCGCGCCGCGGCCGTCTAGCCGACGCGTCGATTTAAAACACGTAGGGCGGATTAGCGTAGCGTAATCGGCCAATGTATGCGTTGCCAGCGGCTCTTAGATGGCCGATTACGGCGTTCCGCCTAATCCGCCCTACGTGGTTTGGATCGTCTCGACCGCATGTGGTCGAGAGAGGCGACCTTGGCTGACAGCTGCGCGGCGCAACCGTCCGAGGCGCGCTACACTGTGGCAATTACGTAACGGAGGCAGTGATGACCAAGGCAATTCGTATCAACCGCGTGGGCGGCCCGGAGGTGATGGAGCTGGTGGACGTGGACCTGCCGCCGCCCGGTCCCGGCGAGGCGCAGGTGCGCCACGGCGCCATCGGCCTCAATTTCATCGACGTCTATTTCCGCACCGGCCTGTATCCGCAGCCGCTGCCGGGCGGCCTGGGCATGGAGGGCGCCGGCACCGTCGAGGCGGTGGGCGAGGGCGTGACCGAAGTGAAGGTCGGCGACCGCGTGGCCTATGCCGGACGGCCGAACGGCGCCTATGCCGAGGCGCGCAACATGCCGGCGTCGCAATTGCTGGTGCTGCCGGAGAAAATCGGATTCGACATCGCCGCCGCCATGATGCTGCAAGGCCTGACCGTGCAGTACCTGCTGCACCGCACCGTGCACCTGAAGGCGGGAGACACCATCCTGTTCCACGCGGCGGCGGGCGGCGTCGGCCTGATCGCCTGCCAGTGGGCCAAGGTGCTGGGCGTGACCTTGATCGGCACCGTCGGCTCGGACGAGAAGGCGGCGCTGGCGACCGAGAACGGCGCCGACCACGTGATCAACTACAACCGCGAGAATTTCACCGAGCGGGTGCGCGAGATCACCGGCGGCAAGGGCGTGTGCGCGGTGTACGACTCGATCGGCAAGGACACGTTCATCGGCTCGCTGGACTGCCTGGCGCCGCTCGGCACCATGGTCAGCTTCGGCAACGCGTCCGGACCGGTGCCGCCGTTCTCGCTGAGCGAGCTGGCCAGCCGGGGCTCGCTGTTCATCACGCGGCCGTCGCTGGGCGCGTACATGGCCACGCGCGAGGACCTGGAGGCGGCGGCCAAGTCGCTGTTCGGCGTCGTCAATAGCGGCGCGGTCAAGATCGACGTGCGCCAGCGCTACAACCTGGCCGACGTCGCCCAGGCGCACATCGACCTCGAAGCGCGCAAGACGACCGGCTCGACGATCATACTGCCATGAGCGGCAGCATCTTCGAGGAGGACAAGGTCAAGGGCAAGCAGCTGCGCGACGAGGAAGAGGAGGATGGCGGCGATTTCTCCGACATGCTGAGCGAAATGCGCATCCTGTTGCCGGGCGCGCAGATGCTGTCGGCCTTCCTGATCATCCTGCCGTTCAACGCCGGTTTCGCGCACATCGACCATACGGAGAAGCTGCTGTTCCTGGCGACGTTTTTCCTGGCGCTGACCAGCCTGGTGCTGCTGAGCGCGCCGGCGATCCAGCATCGTTTGATGCGGCCGTTGAAGGACAGGGCGCGTTTCAAGCGGGTGGCGACGAAGCAGATCGTGGCAGGGTCGTTCGCGCTGGCGATCGCGCTGGTGCTGGGGACGGATCTGGTGATTTCGGAGGTGTTCGGGGCCACCGTCGGCATGGTCATGGCCGGCATCATGGCGGCGCTGATCGCCGTCGCCTGGTGGTTGATGCCGATGTATCTGAAGCGGCATTCGGGCGTTTGATATCAAGAGCCATGGAGGCACGTAGGCACGTAGGGCGGATTAGGCGGAACGCCGTAATCGGCCATCGATGCGCCGCCGACGGCTCGACCATGGCCGATTACGCTTCGCTAATCCGCCCTACGTGTTTCCGTTAACTCAGCGCGTTTTCCAGCTGCGTGAAATTGAACGGCTTTAGCAAAAACTTCGCCGACGCGTCCGACAAGCCCGCATTGTCTTTGTCATGCCCGCTGACAAACACGATATCGAGCTCGGGCTGCCCGGCCCGCGCCTGCGCCGCCAGGTCGATGCCCGACATGCGCGGCAGGCTGATGTCGGTCAGCAGCACATCGATATCCCCCCGTTCCATGCGCTGCAAGGCTTCCTCGGCCGACCCCACCGCGTCGACCATGTGCCCCAGCGACTCCAGCAACTCCGCCGTCAGCATGCGCGCGTCCTCGTTGTCCTCGACCAGCAGGATACTGCGCCGGCGTCCGCCGCCCGGCTGCGCCGGCGCCGCCTTCATGCTCGACCGCTCCCGGTGCAGCGATTCGACGTGCTGGCGGTTGGCGAACATGAACCGGATCTTGCGCGCCAAATCCTCGCGCCGGTAGGGCTTGCTCAGCAACTCGACGCCGGCGTCGAGCCGGCCGCCATGCACGATGGCGTTTTGCGTGTACCCCGACGTGAACAGGATCTCCAGTCCCGGCAGGATCGCCTTGGCCCGGCGCGCGAGCTCCGGGCTGCGCAACTCGCCCGGCATGACGACGTCGGTGAACAATAGATCGATCGGCAGGCCGCTGTCGATGATCGATAGCGCGCTTTGGCCGTCGGCCGCCTTGAGCACCGTGTAGCCGAGGCCCTTGAGGATCTCCACCACCGTCTCCTGCACCTGCAGGTCGTCCTCGACCACCAGCACGGTTTCGTTGCCGCCCACGACGGGACCATTGAGCGCCGCCGGCAGGGTATCGAGCTCGGCCAACGAACGCGGCAGAAACAGCTTGAACGTGGTGCCGTGGCCGACTTCGCTGTAGACCTTGATGTGGCCGCCGCTTTGCTTGATGAAGCCGTAGGCCATGCTCAGACCCAGGCCCGTGCCTTCGCCCTCGCGTTTGGTGGTGAAGAAGGGTTCGAAGATCTTGCCGGCGAGATCGGACGGGATGCCGCAGCCGGTGTCGGAGACGGCCAGCATGACGTACTGGCCGGCGCACACCTCCGGATGGCCGGCGCAATAGGCGGCGTCCAGCTCGGCGTTGCGCAGCTCTATCGTCAGCTTGCCCTGGCCATCCATGGCGTCGCGGGCGTTGATGGCCAGGTTGAGCAGCACGTTTTCCAGCTGGTTGGGGTCGATCAGCGTGCGCCACAGACCGTTGTCGACCGCCAGTTCGACCGCGACCGATTCGCCGATCGCCCGTTGCAGCAGGTCGTCCATCGCGCCCAGCAGCTCGCGCAGGTCGGCCACCACCGGTTTGAGCGGGTGGCGGCGGGCGAACGACAGCAATTGCGAAGCCAGCCGCGCGCCGCGTTCGACCGCTATCGACGCCGTCGTCAGCCGCTTCATGGTCGCCTCGTTGGTGTCGGCCGACAATTGCAGCAGTTGCAGATTGCCGGAGATGATTTGCAGCACGTTGTTGAAGTCGTGGGCGACGCCGCCGGTCAACTTGCCGATCGATTCGAGCTTTTGCGCCTGCAGCAGCGCCGATTCGGTTTCCCGCAGCGCTTCGGCGGCGCGTTTTTCGTCGGTGATGTCGCGCCCGACGGCGTGGATCAGGTCGACGTCCGGCACCGCCGTCCAGGAGATATCGCGCCACGAGCCGTTCGCGTGGCGGTAGCGGTTTTCAAAGCGCAGCGTGGTCAGGCCGCTGGCCAGCCGGCCCACCTCGTGCGACGTGGCGGCCTGGTCGTCCGGATGCACCAGGGTCATGAAGTTGCGGCCGACGATGGCCGGCGCCTCGTAGTCGAGGATCGTGGTCCAGGCCGGATTTACGGAGACGATCTCCGAGTTGAAATCGGCCACCAGCATCAAGTCGGTGGACAGGCGCCACATACGGTCGTGGTCGGCGGCCTGCTGGTTCATCAGCTTGCGCTCGCGCTCGTCCGCCTCGCGTCGCCGGGTGATGTCGCGCGAGATCGACAGCAGGCCTTGCAGCGAGCCGTCGCTGCCGAGCAGCGGGCTGACCACCACGTCCCACCACTTGGGCGTGCCTTTGGCGGTGGGGCAGAAGGCCTCGAAGTGGCCGATGCCGCCGGTGCGGGCGTTGGACAGGGCGTTGTGGACCTGCTGGCGGGTCGCCTCGGGCCACAGGCTGGGCCACATCTCGCCGCACACGGCGCCAAAATCATCGATCTCCATCGCGCACTGGCCGTTGACGTTCATCGCCAGCAGGCTGCCATCGATGCCGATGATCTTGACGCAGTCGGGGCTGTTTTCGAATATCGACAGGTAGGCTTGCCGACGCGGGGCATCGGCGCTTGCCGCTGTCAGTGCGGTGTGATCGTGTGTTTCCATAAGCTCCAAAGGCCGGGACGGATTTCGCGGTAGAAAGTTGTGCGGTCTCGCGGGGGCTGGGCCAGTGGCACGCACGCAGTGTACATCAGCGTACACAAGGGACGGCGTCTTGTTGAGTAAAAAAATCGAGGATGCAAGTTAGGTACGCAAGCGTACAGATGAGCTGGCGCGGGTTGGCTATTCTGTCTCTCAAGCCAAGCCATTCCGGTTTGCACCAATCAGGAGCAACATCATGAACAAAGACCAAATCGAAGGTAAGCTGAAAAACATCGGCGGCAAGATCCAGGAAGAAGTCGGCGATCTGATCGACTCGCCAGAGCAAGAAGCCAAGGGCCTGCGCAACCAGGCCGAAGGTAAAGTACAAGAGAAAGTCGGCGACGTGAAAGAAGCCGTCAAAATCGTCACCAAGTAATTTCGGTCGCGATTGAAAAAAAGCCCCTGTGTGCTTAGGCACACAGGGGCTTTTTGGTTATTGGGGAAAATTAAAACCCGGTCGCAATCGCCGGGTTCATTTGGGCCCGTTTCAGCGGGCCGGCGCGGCCTGTCCGGCCACCGCCGCCGGCGCCTGCACCGCCTGGGTGCTTGGATCGATCTTGAGGTCGACCCGGCGCGGCACGCCGCTCTGGCCGGGGAAGCCGGTGAACGCGCTTTGCACCAGGGCTGGCATCACGTACGGCGTGGCCTGGATCAGGCTGGTGTTTTGCACCGTCACGTCATACAGCTTGCGGCCGGTCGTGGTGTTGATGGTCACGCGCAACTGGCGCTGGTATTGGTGCTTGATGCGTTCTTCGATGCGCATCGGGCTGAAGCGGAACGGATCGTAGAAATACGGGCGATAGCCCCAGCGCGAATAACCCCAGCCGTAACGGCCGTAGCCGGGGCCCCAGTACGGGCCCATGAACGGATCGTCGGCCTCCAGCACGCGCACCGGATGGTCGATGGTCACGTATTTCATTCCCACCAGTAATTTCGGCTGTTGGCCCTCGGCGGCCTGGCGGAAGCCCAGCTTGGCCAATTCATTGCTCACAAGAACTTGGTAGCTGCGGTATTCCAGCGTGTCGTCGGCGCCTTGCGGCGCTTCGAAGGCATAGGTTTTGTCGGGCAGGTCGGCCGGCCAGTCGTTGAAGGCGGTGACGTTGCTGCGGATGGTGGTGGCGCAGCCGGTCAACAGCATGACGGCGGCAGTCGCCAGAATGGCGAGATATTTCATGATGGTGCCCTCTCAGGTAAGACGGTATGTTCCAGTGCTAAGTTTATGATGCGCGCCTGGACCTTGCACGATTATTACAGATTGTTACGGCAGCGTGGAGACAAGCAACTTATTTAGTGCAACTTATTCGGCGAACCGGGCGTCGACCACGTCCGCCGCGGGCGATTCACACATCCGCAGGCGCTGGTATTGGTAAAATAGGCTTTTGCCTACGTCCACTCAGAGCCCCCATGCGCACAGATAGCAGCCCAACGACGATATATCGCAAAGATTACACCCCGCCAGCTTTCCTGGTCGATACGGTTGAACTGGGATTCGATCTCGACCCCGACCGCACCGTCGTGGCCAACCGCATCACGATGCGGCACAACCCGGCGAGCCAGAGCCAGGACATCGTTTTGCACGGCGAGGAGATCGAACTGGTGCAGCTGCGCATGAACGGTAAGGTGCTGGCGCCGACCGAATACAAGCTCGACGGCTCGACCCTGACGATCAAAAAGGCTCCGGCCAAGGTCGTGCTGGAGATCGAAACGCTGTGCGCGCCGGTGCAGAACACCACGCTGTCGGGCTTGTACGTCTCGAACGGCAACTTCTTCACGCAGTGCGAGGCCGAGGGCTTCCGCCGCATCACCTATTTCCCGGACCGTCCGGACGTGATGGCCAAGTACACCGTCATGCTGCGGGCCGACAAGGCCGCCTACCCGGTGCTGCTGTCGAACGGTAACCTGGTCGAAGAGGGCGATCTCGACGACGGCCGCCATTACGCCAAATGGGAAGACCCGTTCAAGAAACCGTCCTACCTGTTCGCGCTGGTCGCCGCGCGCCTGGTGTGCCAGGAGGAGAAGTACACGCTCCACTCCGGCCGCGAAGTGCTGCTGCAGGTGTGGGTGGAGGAGGGCAACCTCGATAAGACCGACTACGCGATGCAGTCGCTGAAAAACTCGATCCGCTGGGACGAGGAGCGCTTCGGCCTGGAGTTGGACCTGGACCGCTTCATGATCGTCGCCGTCGGCGACTTCAACATGGGCGCGATGGAGAACAAGGGCCTCAACATCTTCAACACCAAGTTCGTGCTGGCCAATCCGCGCGTGGCGACAGACGTCGATTACGCCGGCATCGAGGCGGTGGTGGGCCACGAGTACTTCCACAACTGGACCGGCAACCGCGTCACGTGCCGCGACTGGTTCCAGCTGTCGCTGAAGGAAGGCCTGACCGTGTTCCGCGACCAGGAGTTCAGCGCCGACATGATCGGCACCGACAGCGGCCGCGCCGTCACCCGCATCGACCAGGTGCGCACCCTGCGCCAGGCGCAGTTCCCCGAGGACGCCGGCCCGATGGCGCACCCGGTGCGTCCCGACTCCTTCGTCGAGATCAACAACTTCTACACCGTGACCGTGTACGAAAAGGGCGCCGAAGTGGTGCGCATGTATCAAACCCTGGTGGGCCGCGAAGGTTTCCGCAAGGGCATGGACCTGTACTTCAAGCGGCACGACGGCCAGGCCGTCGAATGCGACGACTTCCGCGCCGCGATGGCCGATGCCAACGGCCGCGATTTTCGCCAGTTCGAACGCTGGTACAGCCAGGCCGGCACGCCGGTGGTCACCGCGCGCACGCGCTACGACGCCGTCAAGCGCAACTTCGACATCATCCTCAGCCAGCGCTGCGCGGCATCGGCCGGCCAACCGGACAAGCTGCCGTTCCACATTCCGGTGGCGGTCGGCCTGTTGTCGGCGAGCGGCAAGGACCTGCCTTTGACCGTGGAAGGCGGCAAGCACGCCAAGGGCGCCACCACGGTGGTTCTGGAATTGACGGAGCAGGAGCAGATTTTCCGCTTCCGCAATGTCGACGAACGCCCGACGCCGTCGATCCTGCGCGACTTCTCGGCACCGGTGGTGCTGGAATACGACTACACCGACTCCGAACTGCTGCACCTGTTCAGCCATGACAGCGACCCGGTCAACCGCTGGGAAGCGGGCCAGCGCCTGGCCATGGCGCGCCTGCTCAAGCTGACCGCGCAAGTGGCGGCGGCCGGCGGCAGCGACGCCAACCTGAAACTGGACGCCACCTTCATCACCGCCCAGCGCACCTTGCTGACCGACGACACGCTCGATCCGGCCTTCCGCGAACTGGCCTTGATCCTGCCCTCGGAAACCATCATCGCCGAGCAGATGGACGTGGTCGACCCGCAGGCGATCCACACCGCGCGCCAGTTCATGCGCCGCACCATCGGTGCCGCGCTCAAGACCGAGCTGTTGGCGCAGTACCACGCCAACCAGACGCCGGGCGACTACCGCCCGGACGCGCTGTCGGCCGGCAAGCGGGCCTTGAAGAACCTGTGCCTGTCGTACCTGATGGTGGCGCCGGACATGGCGGAGCTCAAGCTCGCGCAGCAGCAGTTCGAAAAGGCCGGCAACATGACCGACCGCTCCGCCGCGCTGGTGGCGATGATCCACAGCGGCGCCGAAGCCGGCCCGTATCTGAAGAAGTTCTACGAGGACTTCGAAAGCGAGGCGCTGGTCGTCGACAAATGGTTCGCCATGCAGGCGTCCGCGCCGACCACCAACGTCGCCGGCGTGCGCAAGTTGATGCAGCACCCGGCCTTCACGCTGAAGAACCCGAACCGCGCGCGCAGCCTGATCTTCAATTTCACCAGCGGCAATCCTTCGCAGTTCCACGCCGCCGACGGCAGCGCCTACGAATTCTGGGCCGAGTACGTGATCAAGCTCGACGCCATCAACCCGCAGGTCGCCGCGCGGCTGGCGCGCGGCATGGACCGCTGGCGCCGTTACGCCCCGGCGCTGCAGGCCAAGATGAAGCGCGCGCTGGAAAAGGTCGCGGCCCGCGCCAAGCTCTCGAACGACGTGCTTGAAGTGGTGACCAAGGCACTCGCGAACTAACAAACGATTTAAACGATTTATATTTCACCACAAGGGAAACCATGAAACGCATCAGCCTCACTCAATACCTGGTCGAAGAACAGCGCCAGAACAACACGATTCCGGCCGAACTGCGTCTGCTGATCGAAGTGGTCGCGCGCGCGTGCAAGACCATCAGCCACGCCGTGGGCAAGGGCGCGCTGGGCGAAGTGCTCGGCACCGCCGACACCGAAAACGTCCAGGGCGAAGTGCAGAAAAAGCTCGACATCATCTCCAACGAGATCCTGCTCGAAGCGAATGAATGGGGCGGCCATCTGGCGGCGATGGCGTCGGAAGAGATGGAAACCATCCACCCGATCCCGAACCGTTATCCGAAGGGCGAATACATGCTCACGTTCGATCCGCTGGACGGCTCGTCGAACATCGACGTCAACGTCTCGATCGGCACCATCTTCTCGGTGCTGAAGGCGCCGGAAGGCATGGGCGAACCGACCGAGGAAGCGTTCATGCAGGCCGGCACCAAGCAAGTCGCCGCCGGCTACGCCGTCTACGGCCCGCAGACCATGCTGGTGCTCACCACCGGCAATGGCGTCAACTGCTTCACGCTGGACCGCGAAATGGGTTCGTGGGTGCTGACGCAGCGCGACATGAAGATCCCGGCCAAGACCAAGGAATTTGCCATCAACATGTCGAACGCGCGCCACTGGCACGCGCCGGTCAAGCGCTACGTCGACGAGCTGCTGGAAGGCGAGACCGGCCCGCGCGGCACCAACTTCAACATGCGCTGGGTGGCCTCGATGGTCGCCGACGTGCACCGCATCCTGAACCGTGGCGGCATCTTCATGTACCCGGCCGATACGCGCGACACGTCGATGCCGGGCAAGCTGCGTCTGATGTACGAGGCCAATCCGATGGCCTTCATCGT
Source organism: uncultured Duganella sp. (assembly GCA_963511605.1). Lineage (GTDB taxonomy): Bacteria > Pseudomonadota > Gammaproteobacteria > Burkholderiales > Burkholderiaceae_D > Rugamonas. Next base: position 295,408 of record CAUPJZ010000004.1, read on the forward strand.
CGAGCAGGCGGGCGGCTCGGCCACCGACGGCACGCAGCGCATCATGGAAATCCAGCCGCACAAGCTGCATCAGCGCGTGCCGGTGTTCCTGGGCTCGCGCGACGAGGTGGCGGTGGTGACGGGCTACCATCAGGGCTGATTAGGCCGTTTCTAGCCTGTTTCGCGCACAAAGCAATGTCATTTTTGCAGCATGGCTAAAATTTATTGGTTTAGGGCTAGCGTGCAGTAAGAAATATTTGTTAGAATGTGCGACTTCGCCGCTTTAGCTCAGTTGGTAGAGCAGTTCATTCGTAATGAAAAGGTCGCCAGTTCGATTCCGGCAAGCGGCACCAAGAATTATGTAGTACCAGAAACCCGCGCCTTTGCAAGAAGGTGCGGGTTTTCTGCTTCTACAGTGCGAATGCCACGCGCTTTTGCTCGCTACTTAAGACATGGTCAAACGATGAAAGCCCTCAAAAGTCAGCTAGCGAAGGATCTGCTTGCACACGGACAAACTCGCAACCAGACAAAGCCGTGAACGTTGCGCTTCCTGCCATCGTTATCTTCTTCGTGCTTCTTCCAGGATTTATTCTTCGCGCTCGCTTGAAGCGGGTGGAACGAACTTCGCTTGATTTTTCACCTTTTGGTGAAGTAGCCGCCGACGCCAGCTGCGCCACTTCGCGCTCGTCCAGCGGACTCAGGTCGCTTCGATCCGCGCCTGCGACGCGATCAGCGCGCCCCGGCGGCCGGGCCAGTGCCGGTTGGTCGTCGCGCAAGGCGACATGCTTGGGGACGCCGAGGGTCCGCGCGCGGAGGCGGCGATCAGGGAACCCATGGCGAGAGCATACACCTGGGGCGATTGATTTCTCGGAATCGGTCGAGTTACACTGGCCGGGGCGCATCGCCACTTTATTCCATCAAGCTAAAGGAACGGCAAATGTTCAGTCATGTGATGATCGGTTCGAATGATATCGAACGCTCGAAGCGGTTTTACGACGCCGTGCTCGGCGTGCTGGGCGCGGGGGAGCCTTTCCGCAACAAGGCCGCTTCCGGCCATGAGCGGCTTTTTTACCGGCATGAAGGCAGCAGCTTTTGCGTGACCCAGCCGATCAATGGCGAGGCGGCGAGTTGTGCGAACGGCGGCACGATCGGCTTCAAGTGCGATTCTCCCGAACAGGTGCAAAACTTTCACGATACTGCGCTCGCGCATGGCGGCACCTCGTGCGAAAACCCGCCTGGTCTGCGTGAGGGCGGCTTGGGTGCGATGCATTTGGCGTATGTTCGCGATCCGGATGGCAACAAGCTTTGCGCGCTTTATCGAGTCAAATAGGCGCCGACACTGAGACCAGCAGTTCGCTGGCGACTCGCAAGGCAACGGCGGATCTTGTAACCGCCGAAGCTGCCGGCCTTTAGTTCTGGGGCGTCAACGGGACAAAGTATATTAGGGAATTTCTACCGTATGTTTGAGTCGGCTGAGTGTGTAGACGAATCGCGGCTGACGATTGCGTTCCTTGATTTCTCGCCGCTTGAGCTCAACCAGCCACGGTTGCGATGAAACCAAGGTTACGTCTATCGGATCCTCGTCCAGTTCCAACTGCCCGCTCAATTGCTTGACCACCGAGGCACCAACTGGTCCTTTGATAACGACCTGTTGGCCATCTTCATTCAGATAGAGATCGAATCTCCGGGAATCGGGAAGCATGAACAATCGGCCGGTGTGTTCCACAACCGTTTCCGAAATCTCTAGTTCCTTTACACGACTACGTGCCAGAGCAACCGCGTCCCTGTTCAGCAAAAAATCACGGTCCCCTTGAACTACCCGCATCGTGGCGCCGTGTTCGTCCAGCCGCTGAAAGAGCTGCTTCATCGTCACGAGTATTCGCTCGTCAAGCTGCGCCGCCGCTTCGTCAAAAATCTCTTCGTCGTTAGCGCCAATTCGCGACAGGATGTCCGACACCTCATCCACGACATCCTTAAGGGGCGTCCCGATCATCTCAATGGTATCACCGGCTTCCGACAGTACGAAGCCAAATGACCCCCTGACGACGTCAGTGACCAACATTTGGGAGTAATCGTTCAGAGGTAACGGTCCGGTTTTCTTCAGCGGACCTATCTCTTTCCCGCTAAAATGCTTTGAAATCAACGTCTGGATGTCCTCAAGCGCTTTGCCGGCAAAGTCTGCGTTGATTCCTCGTGAGCCCTGAACAGGACCACCGCCAAAGAAAATTCCGAGTTCAGCATGGTTATCCATTGCTGATCCAATGCTGGCTATCTCGCGTTCGATACTGTTTTTCCGCGAGCTGTACTGCAAAAAACCTATGGGATCTTCAGCGCGCGAACGAGACGTAAGCAAGTCGTTTACTGCGGCAAGGTCGGCCTTCAGCGCGTCGAGCTGTAGTTTCTTAAGCATGATTTGCCTCCTCGACGTTAAAAGTTAATTGCGCAAGATACACTCTGGCCTCATCGTCACTCGAATCCATCGGAACCTGAATCATTCCCTTCCACAGCGCGGTCGCGGTTTGATGCGAGAACATGCCGAACCAGTAGCGTGTATCGTCGATAAGTAGCTCGGGTCGTTTCATCGTGTCGATAAAGAACGCGTGACATCCATAAGTTGCTTTGGCTAACTGCGGGTCGAATACGTCTGCAAACTTCGCTACCCACGCGTCGAACTCCGCGTCCGTCGCATATTTTCCCGTTTCTGGCGCGGGAGAAAAAGTTACCAAGTCGACGTCTGCGGGCGGTCGTCCGCGAATGACTTCGACGTGTTCGACGAAACTGCCATCGATCCACTGAAAACCGGAGGCCACGCCGGCGCGGCCCAGAGCCGCCCGATAGTCTAACAGACCGGCCAGCAGGGCTGCGCGTGGCCCTGTGGTGGCAAAACGCCTCACGAACGTCAGGATATCTGTTCTAAAGGGCGACATGGTCGCGCGCAGACCGGGAGCGTCACCAATAAAGGGCGGTAGGACCGAAGATGCGTTGAACGGAGGAATCATGGTCATATCCCGAGACGCGATTTGGTCAGTATGGCATAAACATAGCTATCGCCGATAGCTGGGAGGCGGCGTCCTGGCTCGCAAGCAGCTAGCGATAAGTGCGCTCCAAACCGCCCAAATAATGTAAGATCATTTTGATAACTTACTTCACTAGGGAGAATACCGGATGAAACGCAATGCCCTCATAGGCGCCATGATCGTGGCCGCAGCGCTCGCGGCTTGCAAAAAGCAAGAGAAGGTCGAGGAGGCGCCGGTCGTCGCCGCGCCCGTTCCCGTCACCGCGCCAGACCCGGCCACCGCCGGCAAGATCCCGGCCGCCGAGCAGACCGACGAACAGCGCGAGATGGCGAAGAAGCAGGCGCTGTTGGCCTACGGCGTGATGGAGGATAAATACATCAACGATCCGCGCGCGCAGTGGGCCACGGAGGCCAAGGCCAGCTCTGTGTTCGGCGATCAGGATGGCAAGACGCCCGCCGATTCGAATCTGGCCAAGAACGCGGTCGGCCCTAGCGATGGCAATACGTGGACCAATAATCATACCGACCAGGGTTTCGATTGGCTGGAGGCCACTTTCGCGACGCCGGTTAACGCGACCGAGGTGCGCATCGTGTTGCCGAGCGGGCAGGGCGTGGAGGCGCTCAACAAGGTGGAGCTGCAGGATACCGACGGCAAGTGGAACACCGTGTGGGAAGGTGTGAGCGATGTGAAGAAAGACAATCGCGGTAACCGCACTTGGTTCGTTAAGACTTTTAACAAGACCGCTTACAAGGCGAAGGGCGTGAAGGTGACTTACGCGAACAACCTGCAGCACGATTATAAGGTTATCGATGCGGTGCAGTTGGTGGGGGATAAGTGATCGTGGGATTTTGCGTGAGCCGTCGGCAACGCGTGCATGGCCGATTACGCTGCGCTAATCCGCCCTACGTGGTTTAGATGGGCTCGGCGGCCAACGGCCAGCGGTCCTGATTATAGGTTGTCGGCGGCGCGGCGCTTGTCGGGCTCGTTGAGCACGCGGGCGATGACCGGCAGCGGGACGCCGGCGTCTTCCAGGAATAGGGCGGCGGCTTCGCGGCCATCGGTCTCGAGCATGGCGATGCCTGCGTGGACGGCGATGGCCTTGGCGCGGTCGGGTCGGGAACGTCGTTCTATCATCATGTGGCCTCCTGTCGTTAAGAAGACAGTATCACAAAAGCAATGGCTTTGCGCGCACCGGCCGCGTGCCCGCAACCGGGCCGCGCGGCGGTGCCCTTACGCCATCTTGCGCGCGAAGCCGGCGCGCATGTCGCAGGCGCTGCCGATGGCGCGCAGGATTTCTTCCATGCCGGCCGGTTTGGTGATGTGCTGGTCGAAGCCGGCATCGTGCGTGCGCTGGCGCGTGCCCTTGTCGCCCCAGGCCGTGAAGGCGACCAGCGCGAGATCGCTAAATTCCGGCTGCGCGCGCAAGGCTGCGGCGACCTGGAAGCCGTCCATGACGGGCATGCCCAGGTCCAGCAGAATGACGTCCGGCGCGAAGTCCTTTGCGCTCTGCAGTCCTTCGCCGCCGCTGTAGGCGACGGCGGTCTTGTAGCCGTACAGGCTGAGCAATTCCGCCGCGACGTCGGCCGCCTGGCTGTTGTCGTCGATAATGAGTATACGTTTGGTTGAGTTGGACTGGTCCATGATATCGATCGAAAAAGTGGGCAACTGAAGCGTTGCGTCTTTCGGCTGGGGCCAGGCCGGATTGGGTTGCGCGTGCGGTGAATCTGGGCACGGCGGGCAGGATGGGAATTGCTCTCCTGAACTAAATTATAAAGGGAAACCAGTATGTCAAGGCAAGGTATTTAACATTTCTGTGCGGATAAGCCGCTCTATTTCTTGAATAATTGTATAGGCGTCACCAACTTAGGTTCATATCCAATATCGAAAAGGAATGATGATGACGATTGAGAAAGCAATTCTGGCCGGCGGCTGTTTTTGGGGCATGCAGGATTTGATACGCAAAATGCCGGGGGTCGAAAGCACGCGCGTGGGTTATAGCGGCGGCGATGTGCCCAATGCGACTTACCGCAATCACGGCACGCATGCCGAGGCGATCGAGATTAATTTTGATCCGGCCGTCATCAGCTATCGCAAAATCCTGGAGTTCTTTTTCCAGATTCATGATCCAAGCACCGCCAACCGCCAGGGCAACGACGTGGGCATGAGTTATCGCTCGGCTATTTTCTATGTCGATGATCAACAAAAAGCGACGGCCGAGGATACCATCGCGGATGTCAACGCGTCCGGCTTGTGGCCCGGCAAAGTGGTGACGGAGCTGTCGCCGGCAGGGGCGTTCTGGGAGGCGGAACCGGAGCATCAGGATTACCTGGAGCGCATTCCCAACGGCTACACCTGCCACTATATTCGTCCGGACTGGCGGTTGCCGAAGCGCTGATCATATCTGAGCTTCGTTCTGCGCACGTAAAAGTTCTTTGTAAACAAGAGCTTGGAAATCGGAAGGTATACGGAAGGCGGCGTTCTCGACTGGTGGATACAGTGCACTCATGCACTTGCGTCCACCAGGAGAACACATCATGAGTCAATTATTTACCGCCGTTTATGAAGTCAACAGCGCCGTCGATGGCGGCCCGACCCTGCTGCTGAATCTGGTCGTCGATGGGCGCAACGACAGCGTCGTGGGCCACGTCCAGCTTGATAATTTTTCCGGCGCGGCCAAGGCGGTCTCGGTGCGCGGCCATCACGTGGAAATCGACGGCGAACAGCCCATGCAGGCCATCCTGCTGGCCGGCACGCCGACGATTTTTCCATGCACGGATGAAGACCCGAGCGCTTTCCAATTGCTGATGGTATTGCCGACCGCCTGGAAGGATGGCCAGGTTTGTTACAAAATGAGTTTCGGTAAAAATTCCCCCCGGGTGCTGGAAATCCACGACGGTATTGCGCGTGCGGTTTTGCAAGCCGCGAATTAATGCGGGTTATATTTATGCCCGCTTCACTACCACTTTTTTATCATGACAAATTGGTACTCGCCGATTAACAAAATGGTTATTGGCGGGTACTCTATTGCCAGTTTCATCCCCTGGTAAAGAATCGCGGCGCCGTTGTTAGTGTGCACTCACTATTCATGGCTTGGCTGCCATGCTTCATTTCCCCTGAGACTGTTTTCTATGCGTAACTGGTATTGGAGTGGATGCAATTTTCAAAACCACTTGACTACCAATTCTTTCGGTTCCATCCTGAAAAGATAAGAAAAGCATAGATCACCCACCCGAAGGAGAGATGATGGAACACGCAGTGAAGGGGAATGCGGCCGTGATGGGCCTGATCGCCGGCATGCTGGCGGCTTGCGGCGGGGGCAGCGATACCCCCGCTTCCGATACATCGAACAAATTGCTGGCGGCGGTGCAAACCGCGGCGGCGGCTGATGTTTGTCCGGCCTGGTCATCCACGGCGATCTACACGGTCGACATGTGCGTGACCTACAACGGCGCCGTCTACAAGGCCAAGTGGTGGACGCAGAATAACGTGCCCGGCACGGAGCAGTGGGGACCCTGGGCTTTGCAATCCACCACGCCGACGCCCACTCCAACGCCAACTCCAACACCTACTCCAACGCCCACCCCGACTCCAACACCGACGCCCACACCGATCCCGGGCGGCCGTGAAATCGGCTCCTACTTCGCGCAGTGGGGCGTCTATGGCCGCAATTACGAAGTGGCCGACATCCACACCACCAAAACACCGGTCAACGGCGTGCAGACCAGCGTCGCCGACCAGCTCACTTTCATCAACTACGCCTTCGCCAATACCTACGCCAGGAACGGCGGCTACGAATGCGACATGGTGACCAAGGCCGAAACGGGCGGGTCGAATCCCGGCTCGCCGGACGCCGGAACCGGTGGCGATGCCTACGCCGATTATCAGCGCTCGCCGGCGCGCACCGTCAACGGCCAGGCCGTGCCATGGGATGCGCCATTGAGCGGCAACTTCCTGCAACTGAAGCTGCTCAAGGCCGCGCATCCGAACCTGAAGATCTTCATCTCGCTGGGCGGCTGGAGCTGGTCGAAGAACTTCTCGGCGGCCGCCAAGACCGACGCGCTGCGCAAGCAGCTGGCCAAGTCCTGCGTGAAGATGTTCATCGCCGGCGACTTGCCGGTCCAGGATGGACGCGGAGGCGCAGGCGCTGCCAAGGGCGTGTTCGACGGCATAGACATCGACTGGGAATACCCGGGCGGCGGCGGCCAGACCTACAACACGGTCGACACGGTCAACGACAAGCGCAACTTCACCTTGCTGATGGCGGAATTCCGCGCGCAGCTCGACGCGCAGGGCGCCATCGACGGCAAGCGCTATGCGCTGACGGCGGCCATCGGCGCGGGCGGCGAGAAAATCGCGCAGACCGAACCGGCGCTGTACGGGCAGTACATGGACTGGGTCAATCTGATGACCTATGACTTCCACGGCGGATGGGAGGCGACCACCAACTTCCACGCGCCGCTGTACCATGATCCGGCCGATCCATCGACCGGCAATCTGGCCAAATACAACAGCCACGATGCGATCACCGCGCTGGTGGCCGCCGGTATGCCGCGCAATAAGATCCTGCTCGGCGTGCCGTTCTACGGACGCGGATGGAAGGGCGTGGCGGCAGGCCCGAACGGCAACGGCCTGTATCAAAGTACCGGCGGCCCCGCGACCGGCGCCTACGAGGCCGGGATCGACGACTACAAGGTGTTGATTAACAAAACCGGGTCGCGCTGGTATCATCCGGTGACGAAACAGCTGTACCTCTACACCGGCAGCGGTGAGTGGTGGAGCTATGACGACCCCACCGTGATCGCGACCAAGATGCAGTACGTGCGCGATCAAAACCTGCGCGGCGCCTTCTCCTGGGAATTGGACGGCGACGCCAACGGCGCCCTGACCAACGCCGTCTGGATAGGACGTTAAACGATGATGCGCCATGCCACCGTTACACCCGTAGCCGTCAACGACGCATGGCGCACCTGGATCGCCGAGAACCTGATGCTGGGCGGCCGGCCGGAGGGCCTGGTCGGTGTTTTGACCCAGTCCGGCATCAGCGAGCAGGATGCGCTGGCGGAGGTCGATGCCGCGCTGCGCAGCCCTTACCTCAAGGGGGCGTCGCGCTTGCACAACCGGCTGGCGAAGCGTGACTGGGTGCTGGGCATCCAGTCGCGATTGAACCGCCTGGCGCCGACGCAGGTGCCGCGCCGCGAGCGCCTGTCCGGCGATGCCTTTCTCGAAGAGCATTATCGCCGCAACCAGCCGGTGATCATCACCGGCATGCTGGACGACTGCGTCGCCCGCACCAAGTGGACCCTGGATTATTTGAGCGGTCATCTGGGCGAGCGCGAAGTCGAGGTGCAGTTCGGCCGCGACGCCGATCCGAACTACGAATTGAACAGCCAGGCGCACAAGCGCCGCATGCCTTTTGGCGAGTACGTGGAACTGGTGCGCTCCAGCGGCCGCACCAACGATTTCTACATGACCGCCAACAACGACGAGGGTAACCGCGAGGCGCTGCGGGAGTTGATGGCCGATCTGCCGCCGTTGGCCGAGTACCTGAACGACGGGCGGCGCGGCTTTTTCTGGTTCGGGCCGGCCGGCACGCTCACGCCGTTTCATCACGACCTGACCAACAACTTCATGATGCAGATCGCGGGCCGAAAGCGCGTACGCCTGATCGCCCCTTGCGATATCCCCCACCTGTACAACCAGCGGCATTGCTTCACGCCGATCGACGGGCGTAACATCGACGTGCGCCGCTTCCCCATGATGGCGAACGTGCCGGTGATCGATTGCGTGCTGGAGCCGGGAGAGATCCTGTTCCTGCCGGTCGGCTGGTGGCATTTTGTCGAGGCGCTCGATATCACCATCACCATCTCCACCACCCATTTCAGGTGGGACAACGACTTCTATTCCGACTACCCGGGCAATCACGACTTCTGATCCGGGAGTCCGGATCGATTACAATCGTCTTGCCGACAGTGGACCGCAAGCGAGGCCGACATGCCCATGCACTACCTGCGGGCCTTGACCGGCCCGCACCGCACCGATATCAGCAACCGCCGCCTTGGCCGCGCGCTGGCCTTCGTGGCCGGCGCGGTCAACGCCGGCGGTTTTTTCGCGGTCGGGCAATACACCTCCCACATGTCGGGCATCGTCTCGGCGCTGGCCGACAATGCCGTGCTGGGCGACATGGCGCTGCTGCTGGCGGGGGCGATATCCCTGTTCGCCTTCTTCCTGGGCGCGGCCACCTCCGCGATCCTGATCAACTGGGGCCGCCGCCGGGGCGCGCATAGCCGCTACGCGCTGCCGCTGATGCTGGAGGCGGCGCTGCTGCTGGTCTTTGGCCTGATGGGCAGCAGGCTGGCGGAACACGGCCATCTCACCGCCATCGTGGCCCTGCTGTGCTTTGTGATGGGACTGCAGAACGCCATCGTCACCAAGGTGTCGCGCGCCGAGATCCGCACCACCCACGTCACCGGACTGGTGACCGATATCGGCATCGAACTGGGCAAGCTGTTTTACTGGAACCTGGGGCAGGCCGGCGGGGATGGCGCGGCGCCGGACAAGGTCGTGGCGGACCGCAATCGGTTATCCTTGCTCTGTTCCTTGCTGGGCGCTTTCCTGCTGGGTGGCCTGCTTGGCGCGTTCGGCTTCAAACTATTGGGCTTCATCGCCACCGTCCCCCTGGCGCTGGTGGTGCTGTCGCTCGCGATCATTCCCCTTTTCGACGATTTTTATAACACGCATTGACTTACGATGATCAGACCCGCCACTCCGGACGATGCTTGCGCCATCGTCGAGATCTACAACCATTATGTCGCCACCACGGTGATCAGTTTTGAAGAACGCCCCGTCACGCAGGACGAAATGGCCGGCCGCATCCGCGACGTGACGGCGGCCTTGCCCTGGCTGGTGTACGAGGCCGAGGGCGTTGTGGTGGGCTATGCCTATGCGACCAAGTGGCGCGTGCGCAGCGCCTACCGCTATTCGGCGGAGACCAGCGTGTACGTCGCGCCGGGGCAGGGCGGCAAGGGCATCGGCTCCATACTGTACACAACCCTGCTGGAGGAACTGCGCGGGCGCGACATCCACATGGCCATCGGCGGCATCGCCCAGCCCAATCCCGCCAGCGTGGCCCTGCACGAGCGCCTCGGTTTCGAGAAGGTGGCCCATTTCAAGCAGGTGGGCCGCAAGTTCGACCGCTGGATCGACATGGGTTACTGGGAGCTTCAACTGGGCTAGCCGTATTTCCACGTTGACCCGTTATTGGCGGCGCATCGTGCGTCGGGGCCGTCCAAAAGTTGATATGATGTGGCTTTGTTAATACCGGGTTCGCCCGCAGCCATCATGCCACAGGCCAGCACCGACACCGACTTGACGACATGTGACAGCGAGCCGATACGCACGCCTGGCAGCATTCAGCCGCATGGCTTTCTGTTGGCGCTCTCGCCACAACTCGAAGTGCTGCAGGTCAGCGATAATCTCGCCGATTTCACCGGCATTCCTCCCGAAAAGGCGTTGGGCCGCCCGCTGACGGACGTCATCGGCGCCCGTAGCGCGCAGGCCCTGGAGCATAACCTGCGCGGCGGCCAGTTGCGCGAGCGTCCTGCCTATATGGCCACGGTCGGCCTGGAGGGCGAGCCGTTCGACGTGCTGGCCCACGCCTACGACAATTTGATGGTGCTTGAATTCGAGCGCGCGCGCGGCACCATCGACGCCGGCATCCAGCAGCTGTATCCATTGGTCGGCGATTTCCTCAACAAGATCAGCGACGCCGACACCATCGTCGAATTGTGCCAGCTTGCCGCCAGCGAGATCCGCGCGCTGACCGGTTTCGGCCGGGTGCTGGTCTACAGCTTCGACGAGGAAGGCCATGGCAACGTGCTGGCCGAATGTCTCGACGAAGGATACGACGGCTATCTGGGGCAACGCTTCCCGGCCAGCGACATTCCGCGCCAGGCGCGTGAGCTGTATCTGGCCAACCGCATACGCTTGATCCAGGACGCCGACTATCAGCCGGCGCGGCTGGTGCCTCCCGAAAATCCGCTGACCGGCAAACCCAACGACCTGTCGTTCGCCTCTTTGCGCAGCGTCTCGCCGATCCACCTGCAATACATGCGCAACATGGGCACGATGGCGTCGATGTCGGTGTCGCTGATCGTCAAGGGCAAGCTGTGGGGGCTCATTTCGTGCCACCACGCGGAGGCGCGCCACCTCAGCTTCCACCAGCGCAGCGTGTGCGAGCAACTGGGGCAAATCCTGGCGCTGCGCAACCGCGCCGACGCCGACCAGCTGCAATTCCGGCTGGAGGTGCGGCGCGTGATGGTCAACCTGCTGGGCGGGCTGACGCAGGGCGCGGACTTCATCGAAAACCTGCGCAGCGTGCTGCCCGAGCTGCTGCGCTTCGCGCGCGCCGGCGGCGTCGCCATCGTGGTCGACGACCGGTTGATCAGCTATGGCCACACGCCGGACGACGAGCAGATACGCGGCCTGGTGGACTGGCTCAGCGCCAACGTGCACGAGGACCTGTTCCACAGCGACCGCCTGGGCACCGTCTATCCGGCGGCGTCGGCCTACACCGCCTCCGCCAGCGGTTTGATGGCGATGCAGATCTCGCGCATCCACCGCCACTACCTGTTGTGGTTCCGTCCCGAGGTGGTGTACTCGATCGACTGGGCCGGCCGCCCGGAAAAGATGGAAAAGTCGCCTGGCATGCTGTCGCCGCGCACCAGCTTCACCAGCTGGCGCGAGGCGGTTCACGGCACCTCCGCGCCGTGGCACGAGGGCGAGCTGGAACTGGCGCTGGAATTCCGCACCGCGCTGCTGGGGATCGCGCTCGAACGCGCCGAGCAGATGGCCGATCTGGCCGAGGAACTCGGACGGGCCAACAAGGAGCTGGAGGCTTTCTCGTATTCGGTATCGCACGATCTGCGCGCGCCGCTGCGCCACATCGTCGGCTTCTCCGACCTGTTGATGGAGACCGCCGGCAGCGACAACCCGGAACGGCGCCAGCGCTTCCTGGCCAACATCAAGGAATCGGCGCGGCTGGCCGGCAAGCTGGTGGACGATCTGCTCAGTTTTTCGCAGATGGGCAGGGCCGCCCTGCGGCCCGTGCGCGTGCGCATGGACGATCTGGTGCGCGGTTGCATCGACAAGCTGGCCCCGGATACGCCGGCGCGCCGCATCGATTGGCAGGTCTCGCCGCTGCCGGTGATCGTCGCCGATCCGTCATTCCTGCAGCTGGCGTTGTACAATCTGCTCTCCAACGCCGTCAAGTTCACGGCGCAGAGCGATCCGGCCGTCATCCGCGTCACCAGCGAGCAACTGCCCGAGGAAACCGTGTTCCATGTCGCCGACAACGGCGTCGGCTTCAACATGGATTACGCCCACAAGCTGTTTGGCGTCTTCCAGAGGCTGCACCGCATGGAGGATTTCCAGGGCACCGGCATCGGCCTGGCGAATGTGCGGCGTATCATCGAGCGTCACGGGGGCCGCGTTTGGGCGCGGTCGGCGCCGGGCGAGGGAGCGACGTTCTCCTTTGCCTTACCGACCAATACCAATACAAATACCGATAAAGTTTGAGGCACGCCTATGTTAAAGCCTATCCTGCTGGTTGAAGACAACCCTCATGATCTGGAGCTGACGCTGATTGCGCTGGAACGCAGCCAATTGGCCAATGAAGTGATCGTCGTGCGCGATGGCGCCGACGCGCTCGATTATCTGCACGCGCGCGGCGGCTTCGCCAACCGCGAGCAGGGCAACCCCGCCGTGGTGCTGCTGGACCTGAAACTGCCCAAGGTCGACGGCCTGGAAGTGCTGGCCGAGATCCGCGGCAGCGCCACGCTGAAAAGCATTCCCGTGGTGATGTTGACGTCCTCGCGCGAGGAGCAGGACCTGATCCGCAGCTATGAGCTGGGCGTGAACGCCTATGTGGTCAAGCCGGTCGATTTCCAGGAGTTCGTGCGGGCGATCGCCGACCTGGGGATTTTCTGGGCGGTGCTCAACGAGCCGCCGCCGGGATCGCACCGCTACGTCAGGCCGCAGTAGTTCATCCGCGGTAGTTAAGCCGCGGTAGTCAAGCCGCGGTAGTGGCGCCGCGCTTGCGCAGCAGGTGGCGGATGCGCGAGCTGAGGGTTTCCACGGTATACGGTTTTTGCAGCAGGTTGACACCCGGGGGCAGCTTGCCGTCGTGCGACAGCACCCCTTCCGCATAGCCCGACGTGAACAGGATACGCGCCAGCGGCAGCTTTTCGCGCACCAGCTCACTCAATTCGAGGCTGCTCACGCGGCCGGGCATCATCACGTCCGTGAACAGCAGGTCGATATGCACGCCGCCGTTGATCAGGTGCGTCGCCTGTTCGGCATTGGCGCTGCTCAATACCTTGTAGCCCAGCGTCGACAGCATGTCGACGGTCGCGGCGCGCACCGCCTCCTCGTCCTCCACCACCAGGATGGTTTCCACGCCGCCGGTCAGCGCCGGCAGCGCCGTGCTGTGTTCCGGCTCCGCCTGCGCTTCGCTGCGGCGCAGGTAGATCTGCACGCAAGTGCCGGCGCCCAAGGTGCTTTGCAGGGCGATCTCGCCACCCGACTGCTTGACGAAACCGTATGCCATGCTCAGGCCCAGCCCCGTGCCCTGGCCGGTCGGCTTGGTGGTGAAGAACGGTTCGAACGCCCGTTGCATCACTTCCTGCGACATGCCCGAGCCGGTGTCGGCGATCTCGATCAGCACATAGTCGCCCTGGCCGTCGCCGATCTTGGACAACTGCTCCGAGCCGGAATGCAGGTTGCGGGCGCGGATGGTCAGCGTGCCGTCGCCGCCCATGGCGTCGCGCGCGTTGATGGCCAGGTTCAGGATCACGTTATTGAGCTGGCTGACGTCGACGTCGGTGTTCCACAAGCGTGTCGCGATGTCGGCGATGACCACCGCGCGCGGACCGAGCACCCGGCGCAGCATGTCGTCCATATCGGCCAGCACCGGCGTCAGGTCGACCACCGCGCTTTGCAGCGGCTGGCGGCGCGCGAACGCGAGCAGGTGCGCGGCCAGGCGCGCGCCGCGCTCGACGCCATTGAGCGCGTTCTCGATGCGTGCCATGCCCTGCGGGTTGACGTCGCCGACCATCTGCAGCAGATGCAGGTTGCCGCTGATGATTTGCAGGACGTTGTTGAAATCGTGGGCGACGCCGCCGGTCAGCTGGCCGATCGCCTCCATTTTTTGCGCCTGGTGCAGGGCCGCCTGGCTGACCCGCAGTTCCTCTTCGCGCTGGCGCAATTCCAGGAAGGCGGCGTCGCGCTGCTGGCGCGCCTGGTAGGCCGCGCAGTGGTAGCGGATGCGCGCCTCCAGCTCTCGCGCCTCCGGCCATTTCACCAGATAGTCGTTGGCGCCGAGCGCGAACGCCTGCGCCTTGATGTCGGCATCGTCCTCGGACGACAGCAGTATCACCGGCAGATGCTCCGTGTAGGGATCTGCGCGCAGCATGCGGATCACGTCGAAGCCGTCGGCGCCGGGCATGCGCAGGTCGACCAGCAGGACGGTCGCTTCGACCTCCTTGCAGAGCTGGACGGCCAGTTCCGCCCGATTGTCATAGCGCAACGTGATGCCTTGCTGGCGCGACATGTGATAGCCGATCAAGTCTTCGGCCATCGCTTCGTCGTCGATCAACAGGACGGAGCAGTTCTCGGATTGGTTTTGGTTCATAGGCAGTATGCTGATAGTAATTAAATTTTACCTTAGCTCCATTTTTCCAGAAGTCGCCGGCGTCTACCGTGCGCGCGCTAGCATTTCGCTGTGTAAAATCTCGGCATTAACGGGAAAGCAGGAAATATCGTGGAAGAAATTTCCATCAGGGAATATGACGTGCTGGCCGCCTTGCGGCTGGCCACCGCGCAGCGGCACGCCGAGCTGGATTCGAACACGCCATTGGCCGTGGGCGAGGTCGATTTGCGCGCGTACCGCGATCATCTGCTGCTGCTGGAGCGGTGGCTGGCGCCGATCCAGGACTGGATCGAGCGATTCGACGAGGGGCCGAGGCTGCAGCCGTATCTGCATGCGATCAGGGCGGATCTGGCGCACCCGGCGTTCGCCGGGATGCCGCCGGCTACGGACGTCGCGCCGGCCGTGGCCTGGCCGGCGCAGTGCGGCGCGGCCTGGCGCTGGGGCGTGTGTTATGTGATCGAAGGGTCGCAGCTGGGCGGGGCGGTGCTGTATAAAAGGCTGGCGGACCGGCTGGCGCCGCATCCGCTCGATTATCTGCGCGGCTCGGGTTCGCCGGGGCCGCGCTGGCAGCAATTCATCGCCGCGCTGCGCGAACATGTCGTCGATGCGCGGCAAGTCGCCGAAGCCTGCGAGGGCGCCCGGCGGGCCTTCGACAGTCTGATCGCGCTGAACCGCGCGCGATCGGCCTCCGGGTCGATAGCGAATTAAAAGCGGGTCAGTAGCTGGTCAATGGCACCGGCTGACCGCCCTTGAAGGTGAAGATCGTCACCGGCGACTGTTTCATGTCGCCGCGCTCGTCGAACGCGTAGGTGCCGGCGACGCCCTTGTACGAACCGGCGCCGATGACCGCCGCCACCTTTTGCGGATCGACCGAATTCGCCTTCTGCATCGCTTGCGCGTACATCATGGTCGCATCGTAGTAAGAAGCGGCGTAGACGTCGGCGTCCTGCTTGTAGCGGGCCTTGTACTTGGCCTTGAAGGCCGGGCCGCTGGAGGCCTTGTCGAGGATAGCGCCGCCCTGCGAACACAGGACGTTGTCGGCCACCGCGTCGCCACCGAGCTTGCCCATCTCGCCGGTGCAGATGGTGTCGCCGCCCAGCAGTTTTGCGGTGATGCCCAGCTGCTTCATCTGGCGCACCATCGGCGCCGCCTGCGGCGCGTAGCCGCCGAAGAAGATCGCCTCGACCTTCTTGTTTTTCAGTTTGGTCAGGATGGCGTTGAAGTCGAACGCCTTGTCGGTGGTGAACTCGTGGCCGGCCACGGTCATGCCGGAGGCTTTGGCCTGCTTCTTGAATTCCTCCGCCACGCCCTGGCCGAAGGCGGTGCGGTCGTCGATCACGGCGACGTTTTTGAACTTGAGTTCATTGGCCGCGTACAGGGCCATCTTGGAACCGAGCTGGGAATCGCTGGCGTTGACGCGGAACAGGCCCTTGTAGCCTTGCATCGTGATCTTCGGATTGGTGGCGATGGTCGCGACCAGCACACCGGCGTCGTTGTAGGCGCGCGAGGCGGGGATCGCCACGCCGGAGTTGTAGGGGCCGACCACGTATTTGACGCCGTTGTCGATCAGCTTTTGCGCGGCGGCGACGCCGGCTTTCGGGTCGCCCTGGTCGTCCTCCGAGAGCAGTTCGAACTTGAGCTTCTTGCCGGCCACGGTGATCGGCTTGGCGTTGAGCTCCTCCACCGCCAGACGGGCGCCGTTCTCGTTGTCCTTGCCCGAAAACGCCTGCGCGCCGGAGAGCGGGCCGCTATGGCCGATCTTGACCACGGTGTCCTGGGCGTGGACGCCGCTGGCGGCCAGTAGCGCCGTGGCGGCGGCGATGTGCTTCACTTTGTGCTTCAAAGTCATGCGAACTCCCGATATCGATGGTTATGAAATGCAATCCATGATTATCGCCAAAAACCCGGCATATTATCGCGCGAGTTGCGGCGGCTATCGGGAATATTCGGGCGGCGCCGACGCCGGAAGGGCGGGGCGCCAGAATTAAATTCGGCGCCCCGCCGGCCCGGCGCTCAGGCTTGGTGGCGGCGGCGGCGCGCCAGCATGCCGACGGCGCCCAGTCCGGCCAGCATCATGGCGTAGGTTTCCGGTTCCGGCACGGGCGCCACGGTGCTGACGTTGAGCGTGCCCGAGTAGCTGGCCGAGAACGCGTCGGACTCGCCACCGGCGAAGCCGCTCACCGTCAGGGTCAATGGGCCGCTGAAGTGGGTCGAAGGCAGCGTGGCCAGGTGGTAGGTGGTGCCGGCGCCGTCCACGGTCGATTTGATCATCTTGATGCCGTTCAACAGCACCGAATCGAAGAAGATCGACTGCGACATCTTGGTGTAGAAGTTCACCACCGTGCCGTCGACGCTGAGCGCGCCGGCCAGCTCGGGCGTGAAGGTGAAGGTGTCGCTGAACCAGGCGTTGCCCGGGTCGTTGATGGTGTTGCCGAAGTTCGCGCTCCACAGGCTTTGGTCTTGGGCCGATTGCACCAGGTCGACGTCGAAGTCGGCGGCGCCGGCGCTGCCCAGCGTGGCGAGGGAGATCAGGAGGGCGCAGAGGATTTTATGCATGATGTTTCCGTGAAAGTAAAGTTGTTGGGATGTTGCCAATTGTCATGATATTTTGATAGCATCGCGCTGTGAATAGTCCATTTGGACCGTTTTGCCACGGCGCCATTGCGCTTCCAATTTTGCTGGTGTGTAATATCCGGATGAATCCCCCCCTCTTGCTGATCGACGACCACTCGCTGTTCCGCGCCGGGCTGCGCTGGATGCTGACCGACGCCATCGGCGGCATCGCCGTGCGCGAGGCGGCCAGCGTCGACGAGGCGCTCGGCGGCGGCCGGCGGGCGCCGGCGCCGCGCCTGGTGCTGCTCGACATCCAGCTGCCCGGCTTGAACGGCCTCGACGGCATCACCTTGCTGCATCGCCAATGGCCCGACTGCCCGGTGATCGTGCTGTCGGCCGACGGCAGCGCCGCCACCGCGCGCGAGGCGCTGCGCCGCGGCGCGCGCGGCTTCCTGTCCAAGGCCGCGCCGGCGGCGCAGATCCTCGGCATGGTGCTCGAGGCGCTGGCGGCGGCGCCCGGCGCGCCCCCGCCCGCGCCGGCGCCGCCGCCGGGTGACGCGCAGCGGCTGACGGCGCGTCAGTGCGAGGTGCTCGAATTGCTGTGCCAAGGGTTGTCGAACAAGGTCATCGGCCAGCGCCTGCACTTGTCGGAGAACACCGTGCGCGGCCACGTGCAGGCGGTGCTGGCGGCGTTGCAGGTGTCGAGCCGGTCCGAGGCCGCCTTCGCCGCCCGCAGCCGTGGCCTGGTGGGCTGAGATGCCGCTCAAGGGCCAAATGATGCAGGCCGAGCGGATCAAGCTGCTGCTGGGTAACATGCACAGCTCGCTATGGCCGACGATCGTCGTCGCGCTGCTGCTGGCCTATACGCTGGCGCCGCCGCAGGGACCGCTGGCGCTGTACGGCTGGAGCGCCGCCGTCATCGCCTCCAAGGTCTTCGCCACCTGGGACGCGCACCGCATCCTGGTGGCGCCGATCGCGCCGGGACGGGCGCCGGGCCTGACGCGCCGGCTGATCCTGCTCAACGCGCTCGACGGCGCAGCCTGGGGCGCGCTGGCCTGGGTCGGGCTCGACCCCGCCTCCGTGTCGGGCAGCATCCTGGTGGTGGCCGTGCTCGCCGGCGTGGTCGGCAATTCGATGTCGCTGTTGTCGCCGGTGCTGCCGGTGTTCGCGGCCTTCTGCGTGACCGAGCTCGGCGCGCTGGCGCTCCAGGCCTGGTCGCTCGGCGAGCTGGCCTACCAGGCGCTGGGGCTGGCGGTGGTGGTCTACCTGGCCAGCCTGCTGTCGCAGGGGCGCAACAGCGCGCGCGCGGCCGGCGCGGCGATCCAGCTGCGCTTCGACAATATCGAGCTGATCGAGCAGTTGCGCGTCGAGAGCCGGCGCGCGCGCGACGCCCTGGTCGCTGCCGAGCAGGCCAACCGCGCCAAGTCGCGCTTTCTGGCGGCGGCCAGCCACGACCTGCGCCAGCCTATCCACGCGCAGGGCTTGTTCCTTGAGGTGCTGGCGCGCTCGCCGCTGTCGGCGCTGCAAAGCGAGGTGCTGGCCAGCGCGCGTTCGGCGTCGGCGGCGTCGGCCGAGATGCTGCACACGCTGCTGGACTTTTCGCGCATCGACGCCGGCGTGATCGAGCCGCAGAACGAGGCGTTCCTGCTTCAGCCGTTGTTGACCAAGATCGAAAGCGAACTGGCGCCGCAGGCCAACGCCAAGGGGCTGGTCTACCGCACCCGCGACAGCACCGTGGCGCTGCAGTCCGACGCGGCGCTGCTCGAACTGATCCTGCGCAACCTGGTGTCGAACGCGGTGCGCTACACCGAGCGCGGCGGCGTGCTGGTGGCGTGCCGCCGGCGCGGCGCGCACGCCTTGCTTGAAGTGTGGGACAGCGGCATCGGCATCGCGCCGGCGCAGCAGCAGGAGGTGTTCCTGGAATTCCATCAGCTGGACAATCCGGAGCGCGACCGCCAGAAGGGGCTCGGCCTCGGGCTATCGATCGCGCGCGGCCTGGCGCAGTTGCTGGGATTGGAGTTGACGCTGGCCTCGCGGCCCGGACGCGGCAGTGTCTTCCGGCTGGCGGTGCCGCTGGCGGCCGGCGGGGTTGCCTGCCTGCCCGGCCCCCGCCTCGACGAGCGGCGGCCGTCGCTGTCGATGCGGGTGCTGGTGATCGACGACGACGCCATGGTGCGCACCAGCATGGAGCGGATGCTGACGCACTGGGGGTGCACCTGCGACGTGGCCGGGGGCATCGAGGAGGCGCTGGCGCTGGCGGCGGCGCATCCGCCCGATGTCGTCATCAGCGATTACCGCCTGCGCGAGCGGCGCACCGGCGCCGAGGCTATCGCCGCGTTGCGGGGGCGGTTGGGCACGGCGCTGCCGGCGCTGCTGGTGACCGGCGACACCGCCCCGGCGCGGCTGCGCGAGGCGCGTGCCAGCGGCGTGCCGCTGCTGCACAAGCCGGTGCCGCCCGATCATCTTTACCGCGGCCTCGAACAGATCGCGATGACCCTGGCGGGCCGGCGGCCGTAGACGGCGCGCCGCCGGCCGCTACTGGCCGGTGCCGACGCCGCGCGTCCTGGCCGGCGCCGTGACGGCCGACACACGCGGCGTGGCGCTGACGGCAGTCTGGGTGGCACGCGCATTGGCGCCAAGGAGTGTTGGGTCCGTGATGTTGTAAGCGGCGATGGCCGCCGCCAGCGCGGGATTGCCCTGCAGCGGATTGGTTTGCACCGTGGACGCCTGCACGGCGGCGACCTGGGCGGCGCGCGCCTGCTGCGCCGCATCCGCCGCCGCCGCGTTGGCGGCGGCCAGGTTGCTGGCGGTGGTTTGCGCGGCAGCCGCCTGTTGGGCGGCGATGGCGCCGGCGGCGTTGGCCGCCTCCGGCGTCGTTGCCGCTGCCAGCGCGGCGCGTGCCTGCGCGGCGGCGGCGCTGGCCTCGGCGCTCTGCGCCGCCAGTGCGTCGGCAGCGCTTTGCGCGGCTTGCGCCTGCGCCAGCGCCGACGCGGCGGCGGCGTTGGCCGCCGCCAGATTGGTGGCCGCGTTTTGCGCCGCGACGGCCTGCTGCTCGGCGGTCGCGTTGGCGGAATTGGCGGCTGCTGCGGCGGCGGCCGCGTTCTGCGCGACGTTTGCCTGCGTCGCCGCTTGCGCGCTGGCGGCGGTGGCCGCGCTCAAGCCGGATGCGGCCTGCTGCCGTGCCGCCTGTGCCGCCGCCGTGGCCTGCGCCGCGTCGGACGCCGCCTGCGCCGCGCTGCGCTCCGTACTGGCATTGGCCGTAGTCTGGTTGCCTTCGGCCGCGTCGCCGGCTTGGCTTTGCTCCGCCTGGTCGGCCGCTCGCAGCGATTGCGCGGTCTGGGTTTGCTGGGATGGCAGCGCGTTGATGTTGGCTTCCCGTGCGTTGGCTTCCCGCGCCTCGGCGTTCCGCGCGGCGATGACTTCGGCGGTGGATGCCTGCAGCGGATTGACGATGGGTGAATCCGGCGCCGTCGCCCGTGGCGTCAGCGGCTGCTCCAGGTCCGCCCGCTGCGCCGACAGCCTGTCGGCGGCGGTGTCCGGCAACGGAATCTGCCTGAGCAGATCGAGTTCGGCGCGCGCCATATCCAGCCGCGCGTTGGCCACCAGGTCTTGCGGCGTCAACGCATCCTGCTGCGCGCCGGCCAGCGCGGGCAGGGCGCCGCTGCCGGCCGCGCTTAACTGCTCGGCAAAGCGCGTCGCCAGCTCGCTAAAGGTGTCGAGCGTGTTTTGCAGCGTGCTGGTGGTCGCCTGGTTGTCGGTGTTGAAGGAAGCGCGCAAAATCTCGTTGTCGAGCGAGAGGCCGGCGGCGGCGTCCGACAACAGCGGCGGCTGCAAGGTGACACCGATCCGGGAAAGGCTCTGGGCCAGGCTCTGGGCGGCGCTCTGTGGTTGATTGGGCTGGTTCGCCTGATTTGTCTGGTTCAGCTGCTGGGCCGTATTCGCGCCGAAGGTTTGCCGGTTCAAACTCTCCACCAGGTTGTTGAGCAGCGATGGCCCTTGCGGTTGGGCCTGGTTGAACTCGACGCTGGGCAGTAAGTTGAACGCATTCACTACATTTTGCGTGGCGTCATTTAATGTGGCCGCCCGGGCGGCGGCCTCCCGCGGATCGGCGCCGTTGGCGACCGCCGTTTGCAACCGGGCGATCTGCTCACGCGACTGTGAGACCGTCAGCAAAAAGTTGGCCACCGGCGACAAGTCCACCTGGACCGAAGCTTGCGCGGGAGCATCAATGGCGGAGCCGACCGGGGCGATTGTCGAGGAGTTGACAGCGTCGACCGCCGCCGTGGGCGATACCAGCGGAAAGTTCGCCGGGTTGGGCCCGCTCAGCGTTGTGGATGAGATGGGAAACATGGCGCTCTCCTCGAGTCGAATAACGGTATTTTACTCCAGCATCCTCCATGCCGGCGGCCGCGTCCGTGTGCCACCTCACTTAGTGAAACAACTTCGCCCGGGGTCGTCTTTTTGTTAGATTGCGCACGGTAGCGTTTGACCAACAAGCCTATCTTGGTTCCTGCAGTGTTGAAACATACGACAAACAACCGAGAGGAACCATCATGGAAAACAGCATCGATACTAAAATCAACGGTACCACTGGTAATAGCACCGGCAACAGCGCCCGCGACGGCGTGACGCAGATCGGCAAGGACCTGCGCGCCGATGCGCACGCCGCCATCGACCGCGTCGCCGACAAGGTTCCACCGACCGCCGACCGTCTGGCCACCCGCGCCCACAATGGCGTCGACAAAGTCGCCGACGGCGTTGAAAGCGTCTCCGGCACCGTGGACAGCGTCTCCGAGCGCCTGGCCGTTCGCAGCAAACAAGTCACCGAAAGCTACAAGAAGCTGGCCGAATCCGGCCGCAGCCACGTGCGTTCCAGCCCTGCGATTTCGGTGCTGATCGCCGCCGCCGCAGGCTATGGCATCTCCAAGCTGCTTAACTCGCGCAAGTAATCCAGGCTGCCCGACCGGTATCGCTGCCGGTGCGTCCGGCGGCCCGCGCGGGCGCCGTTCACAAGGACATCCAATGGCAAATAGTAAAAAAACGCCGGCTTCCGTTATGGGAGCCGGCTCCGTGTTGAGCACTGTCGCAGGACCATCGTCGTCCGCGCCTCCGACCAGTTTGGGCGGGGTGCCACAGGAAGCCGCCTTGCTGGCCAAGGTGGGCGGCACCCAGGCGGTCGCCGAGGGCATGCCGTTCAATGTCAATAAAGCGGGCGAACATGGCGACGCCTCGCGCACGCCGCAGCCCGGCCAGACCGTGGCCCCGCCGCATCCGATCGCCGGCGCCAGCACCACCGGCGAAACCACGGCCTCGCCCAAAACCGGCAGCGGCGTGCCGCCGCACAGCGTCAACGCCACCATCGAGCCGCTGGACCGCGTGCGTGTCGATTCGGCCGACCAGCGCTTGACCACCAACCAGGGCGTGCCGGTCGCCGATAACCAGAATTCGCTCAAGGTCGGCCTGCGCGGACCGACCGCGATGGAAGACTTCATCCTGCGCGAAAAGATCACCCATTTCGATCATGAGCGCATTCCGGAGCGCGTGGTGCACGCGCGCGGCTCCGCCGCCCACGGCTATTTCGAAAGCTATGGCGATTTGAGCGACGTCACGCGCGCCACGCCGTTCGCCGCCGCAGGCAAACGCACGCCGGTGTTCGTGCGCTTTTCCACCGTCGCCGGCGAGCGCGGTTCGGCGGACACCGTGCGCGATGTGCGCGGCTTCGCCGTCAAGTTCTACACCGACGAAGGCAACTGGGACCTGGTCGGCAATAACATGCCGGTCTTCTTCATCCAGGACGCGATGAAGTTCCCGGACCTGGTCCACGCCGTCAAGCCCGAGCCGCACCACGCGATGCCGCAGGCCTCCAGCGCGCACGACACCTTCTGGGATTTCGTCACCTTGATGCCGGAATCGACCCATATGCTGCTGTGGCAGATGTCGGACCGCGCCATCCCGCGCAGCTACCGCACCATGCAGGGCTTCGGCGTGCACACCTTCCGCCTGGTGAACGCGGATGGCGTGTCGGTGTTCTGCAAATTCCACTGGAATCCGGTGCCGGGCACGCACTCGCTGGTGTGGGACGAATCGGCCAAGATCATCGGCTCCGATCCGGACTACCATCGCCGCGACCTGTGGGAAGCGATCGAAGCCGGCGCCTATCCGGAATGGGAACTGGGCCTGCAGATCTTCACCGAGGAGCAGGCGGAGGAATTCCCGTTCGACGTGCTCGATTCAACCAAGATCGTGCCGGAGGAACTGGTGCCGGTGCAGATCGTCGGCAAGATGACCTTGAACCGCAATCCGGACAACTTCTTCGCCGAGACCGAGCAGGTGGCCTTCTGCACCGCGCACGTGGTGCCGGGCATCGACTTCACCAACGACCCGCTGCTGCAAGGCCGTATCCACTCGTACCTGGACACGCAGATCAGCCGTCTGGGTGGCGCCAACTTCCACGAGATCCCGATCAACACGCCGGTGGCGCAGGTGCACAACAACCAGCGCGACGGCATGCACCGCCAGGCGATCGCGCGCGGCCGCGTGGCCTATGAACCGAACTCGCTGGCCGGCGGCAATCCATTCCAGGCCGGGATGGCGGGCTTCCAGACCGCGTTCAGCAGCGTGAAGCAGGCGCCCGAGGACAAGGTGCGCGGCAAGCCGGAGCTGTTCGCCGACCACTATTCGCAGGCGCGCCTGTTCTGGATCAGCCAGACGCCGTCGGAGCAGACCCACATTGTCAACGCCTTCAGCTTCGAGCTGGGTCGCGTGCAGACGCTTGCGATTCGTGTGCGCCTGCTGTCGATGCTGGCCAACGTCGATCCGGTGCTGGCCGAAGGCGTGGCGCAGGGCCTGGGCCTGGAGGTACCGGCGCCGATGCCGCTGGCGACCACCGCGCCGCAGCCACACTACGCACCGTCGCCGGCGCTGTCGCTGCTGGCGCGTCCCGGCGCCGTGGGGGTCCAGGCGCGCAAGGTCGCCATTCTGGCGGCGCATGGCGTCGATGCCGCCGGCGTCAAGGCGATCTACGCCGATTTGCTGGCAGCCGGCGCGGTGCCGCGCCTGGTGGCGCCGCACCTGGGTCAACTGGTCGCCGCCGATGGCAGCGCGCTGGATGTGGAAATCACCATCCAGGGCGGTCCGCCGGTGCTGTACGACGCGGTGGTCGTGGCCGATGGCGAGGCGAGCGTGAAGATGCTGATGGGCGACGCCGACGCACTCGATTTCGTGCGCCAGCAGTTCCGTCACTGCAAGCCGATCCTGGCTGTGGGGGCGGGCGCCGACTTGCTGCGCAAGGCCGGCGTGCCGGAGAAGCTGGAAGACGGTTCGGCCGATCCATCGTTGTGGTGTGTTCCCGCTGGCGGCGTGCTGCCGGCGCTGGCGGAGTTCAAGGCCGCCCTGGCCGCGCACCGCAACTTCCAGCGCGAAGTCGACGCGGCTGCGCTGTAAGGAAGAACGGGACCGGGGAAGCTTGCTAGACCACGGTTCCACGTAGGGCGGATTAGCGCAGCGTAATCGGCCAATGCATGCGCCGTCGACGGCGCATGCTACGTGTCCCTGTCGTGACCTTGGATTCCCCTTCCTTTTGGAACTTCAACAATCGCGTGCATAGTGATATGCTCGTGGCCAGTAACCCCTACCCCTAAAAAGACCTATAAGAACTGGCATCGATGGACGTGTACGCCCCTCAAGTCTGGCTTCCGCACGAGCGACCTGTACTCCCCGGATCGCCATCGAGTCCTATCCACACGACCGAGCGCCGACTGGCGTTCTTCGTCATCGGCTTCATCGTCGCCATCACCGGCGGCTTGGGCAACGCGCTGGTGCTGGTCAACCTGCCTTACCTCCAAGGTTCGCTCGGCGTCTATTCGGCCGAGATCCAGTGGCTGCCGGCCGCCTACGTGATGGCCAACGTCTCGATGAACCTCCTGCTGGTCAAATTCCGCCAGCAGTACGGCCTGCGGCTATTTACCGAACTATTCCTGGTGCTGTACGCGGTCGCCACCGTCGCGCACTTGTTCGTGCACGGCCTGGCGTCGGCCATCGCGGTGCGCGCCGCCCACGGCATGAGCGGCGCCGCGCTGTCCACCCTGGGCCTCTACTACGTGCTGCAAGCGTTCCCCGCCCAACACCGCATCAAGGCGGTGGTGCTGGGCATCGGCTTCTCGCAGCTGGCGCTGCCGATGGCGCGCCTGTTCTCGTCGGACCTGATGGAGTTCGGCGAGTGGCGCGGCCTGTATTTCTTCGAGCTGGGACTGGCCCTGGTGTCGCTGGCCGGCGTGTTGTTCCTCAAGTTGCCGCCTGGGGACCGCATCAAGGCCTTCGAGAAATTGGACTTCGTCACCTTCGCGCTGTTCGCTCCCGGCGTGGCGCTGCTGTCGGCGGTGCTGGCGCTGGGCCGCACCGTGTGGTGGTTCGAGTCGCGCTGGCTGGGCCTCTGCCTGGCCGGCGCCATCGTGCTGATCGCCGGCGCGCTGCTGATCGAGCATAACCGCGCCCGCCCGCTGATCAACACGCGCTGGCTCAGCACCGCCAACATCGCGCGGCTGGCCTTGTCCGTGCTGTTGATACGCATCGTGCAATCCGAGGCCAGCGGCACCGTGGGCTTCCTGCAGGCGCTGGGCTTGAACAACGACCAGATGCAAACGCTGTGGATCGTCGTCATGATCGGCACCCTGGCGGGCCTGCTGGCGAGCGCGTTGACGATCACGCCGGCGCGCATTCCCGCGCAGCTGATGCTGTCGCTGGTGGTGATGGCGATCGGCGCCTACATGGATTCCCACGCCACCAATCTGACCCGCCCGGCGGACTTGTATGTCAGCCAGTTCCTGCTCGG
Source organism: uncultured Duganella sp. (assembly GCA_963511605.1). GTDB lineage: Bacteria > Pseudomonadota > Gammaproteobacteria > Burkholderiales > Burkholderiaceae_D > Rugamonas. Next base: position 321,491 of record CAUPJZ010000004.1, read on the forward strand.
CTTCGGCGGCGCCTTGTTCATCGGGCCGACGTTCGTATCCGGCTTTGGCGCCGTGATCGCGGCGCCGAGCAATCTGGTCAGCTTCTCCGTCATGTTCTCGATCACGCAAACCTTGGGCAGCTTGCTCGGTTCGGCGATCGTCGGCACCTTCCAGGTGGTGCGCGAGAAGTACCACTCCAGCATCCTGGTCGAACATCTGACCCTGCTCGATCCGCAGGTGGCGGCGCGCATTCAAAGCGGTGGCGCGTCGCTCGGCGCGACCCTGGCAGATCCATCGATGCGCAACGCCCAAGGCGTGGCGTCGCTGGGCGCCGCCGCAACGCGCGAGGCCAACATCCTCGCCTACAACGATGTCTTCCTGATGATTGCACTGGTGGCGGTGCTCACGCTCGCATGGATGCTGGCGCGCTACCTCTGGTCGATCTGTGTGGTGTGCCAGCCCAGTCCCGCGCAGAACGCGCAGACCGGCATGGCCAACGTCTCTCTTAACAATTCCGGATCACGCTGAACGACATGGCTACCAATACTCCCGATACGTCCACTCCTCCCGCCGCCCCGGTCGCCGCGCCGCCGGCGCCAAGCCGTCGCGGGCAGATCGTCTCCACCATCGCGTTTTCGCTGGTCGCCCTGATCGGTGTGCTGATCGTGCTGTACGCGTGGCGGCTGCCGCCTTTCAGCAGCGCCATCGTCTCGACCGAGAACGCGCTGGTGCGCGGGCAGGTCACGCTGATCGGCACGCAGTTGTCGGGCTATGTCGTCGACGTCAAGGTGCAGGACTTCCAGCAGGTGAAGCAGGGCGATTTGCTGGTGCAGATCGACGACCGCATCTACCAGCAGCGCTACGAACAGGCCCAGGCCCAACTGGCCGCGCAGAAGGCGGCGCTGGCCAATTGGGATCAGTCGCGCAAGACGGCGGCGGCGGGCGTGCTGCTGAACCAGGCCACCCTGGCCAACGCGCAGGCGCAGGCGGCCAGGTCGCAGGCCGATCTTGGCCGCGTCAACGCGCTGGCGGTCGATGGTTCGCTGTCCTTGCGCGAGCAGGACGCGTCGAAGGCGGCCCAGGCGCAGACGGTGGCCTCCGTGGCGCAGGCGCGCGCCAATCTGGATATCGCCAAACAGCAGGTGCAGTCGGTGACCGTCAACAAACTGTCGCTGGAGGCGGCGGTGGCCAACGCGGAGGCCGCGCTGAAGGCGGCCCGGGTGGACCTGGAAAACACCCGCATCATCGCGCCGGAGGACGGCCAATTGGGACAGGTCACCGTACGCAAGGGAGCCTATGTCAACACCGGCGCCAACCTGATGGGATTGGTGCCGCGCCAGCTGTGGGTGATCGCCAACCTGAAAGAGACGCAGATGAACAACGTGCAGGTCGGGCAGAGCGCGACCTTCAAGGTTGATGCGCTGGACGGCGCGGTGCTGACCGGGCAGGTGGAGCGGATTTCGCCGGCCACCGGTTCGGAGTTCAGCGTGCTGCCGGCCGATAACGCGACCGGCAACTTCGTCAAGATCGCGCAGCGCATACCGGTGCGGATACGCATCGATCCGGGACAGGCAAAGGCCGCGCGGCTGGCGCCGGGCATGTCGGTGATCGTCAGCATCGACACGTCGGCCATGCTGGATGACTCGGATGGCAGGCCCGCCACCGCGGCCGCTGGAGCCGGTCGATGAAGTGCCGGCGGCTGTCGCCAGGCCGGCGCGGGGTGCTGCGTGTCGTATCGATCGCGGCGATGCTGGCGCTGGCCGGCTGCGCGGCCAGGGTGGGCCCGCCAGCGGCATCGACGCTGGAAACGCCCGCCGCTTGGCGCACGGCACCCGACATCGGCGCGGGTCAAAGCGCCGCGCCGGTCGAGCGGCAATGGTGGCGGGCCTTCGGCGATCCGGTCCTGAGCGCACTGGTGGACAAGGCGCTCGAACACAATGGCGACTTGCGCATCGCCCGCGCGCGCGTGGCGCAGTACCGCGCGCTGGTGGGCGTCGCGGCGGCGGGGCAGAAGCCGAACGTCGTCGTCGACACCACGCCGACCCGCACGCGCCAGTTGGCCTCCAATGGCCAGCCGTATGTCACCAACGTCTATCAGGCCGAGATCCAGGCCAGCTACGAAGTGGACGTGTGGGGTCGCCTGGCCGCAGCGACCGATGCCGCCACCGCCACCTATCAATCGGAGCGGGCCAACGCGGACGCCGTGGCGTTGTCGATCGCCGCCACCGTCGCCACGGGCTATCTGAACCTGCGCGGCCTGGACGCCCAGCTGGCGCTGACCGAGCAGACGCTCAAGCTGCGTGGAGAATCGCGCGACCTCGCCAAGCGCCAGTTCGACGTCGGCTACAGCTCGCGACTGGAATGGCTGCAGGCGCAGGCCGAGTATCAGACCACCGCCGAGCAGGTGCCGCAGTTGAAACGTTCGATCTTCGAGCAGGAGAACGCGCTGGCCATCCTCACGGGCGGCAATCCCGGACCGATTCCGCGCGGTGCGGAACTGGCGCAACTGGAGCCCCCGCCGGTGCCCGAGGGGCTGCCGTCGGAGCTGCTGCGCCGCCGGCCCGATATCGCGCGCGCGGAATACAATCTGGTCGCCGTCAACGCCAATCTGCGGGCGACGCGCGACCAGTTGCTGCCGTCGTTCAAGCTGACGGCCGTCGGCGGCATCCAAAGCCTGAAGATGCACGATTTCCTGAATTCGCCGACGGCGCTCTGGCGGCTGACCGGCGCCATCGCCGCGCCGGTGTTCGAGGGCGACCGCGTGCAGTCGCAGACCGACTCGGTGGCGGCGCAGCGCGACCAGCTCACCTTCGCCTACGAGAACGCCGTGCGCACGGCCTTCGCGGAAACCGATAACAGTCTGGGGGCGATTTACCAGCTCAAGGAGCAGGCGGTACAGAACGACGCGCGCCGCGCCACGGCGGCCGAGACGCTGCGCATCGCGCATAATCGCTATCGCAACGGGTATGCCTCGTATCTGGAGGAGCTGGACGCGCAGCGCACCTTGTACAGCGCCGATGTCGGACGGTTGCAGTTGCGGACGCGGATACTGGTGGCGTCGGTCGATTTGTATCGCGCCATGGGCGGTGGTTGGGTGGCGCAACCGTAGTTTTATTCGAGGGGATTTTTTATGATGATAGCTAAACTGGTTTTGCCGGGTTTGGCGCTGGCGATGTTATCGGCGAGCGCATGGGCGGATTGCAGCGCCCCCGCGACCCAGTCCGAGATGACGCAGTGCGCCGGGCAGGCTTATTCCGCCGCCGATAAGAAGTTGAACCTTGCTTACAACGAGTACCGCTCCCGCCTGGGCGCCGAGCAAAAGAAGAAGCTGACGCAGGCGCAGCTTGCGTGGGTCAAGTTCCGGGACTTGTCGTGCGCGTTCGAGAGCTCGGGCGCGGAAGGCGGCAGCGCTTACCCGATGGTGCGCAGCGGCTGCCTGGCCGCGAAGACCGAGAGCCGGTTGAAGGAGATCAAGGCGCTGCAGGATTGCCAGGAGGGGGATTTGAGTTGTCCCGCGCATAAATGAACGCACAGAGACACGTAGGGCGGATTAGGCGGAACGCCGTAATCGGCCATCGATGAGCCGTCGGCGGCCCATCGATGGCCGATTACGCTGCGCTAATCCGCCCTACGTGTCTCCGTGGTGTGGCTGTCGTCGTGGCCTCTATTTGACCGGGATGCAAAGCTCGGCCGAGAACACGCCCGTTTCCGGGTCCATCGCGTAATCGGCCGGGTAGCGTTCCATGCAAGGGCCGGGGGCGAACATGCCCTCGGACTGGATCTGCTTGAAAAATTCCCCCCATGCCGCCGGCATCTGGTCTGCCGTGCCTTTGAATTTGGCGACCGCGTAGCGGCCGGCCGGCAGCGTCGCCTCCTTGGCCGGTTCGGCGACCGGGTAGTCCGCCGCCACGCCGACGCAGGCGTCGTAGCGGCATTCGTTGGCCGGCGTGGTGCCCGGGTCGTCCTGCGCCACGCCATACGTCACGCGCTCGTGCAAGCCGAAGGCCTTTTGCCACGGCGTGAACACCTCCTTCCAGAACTCGCCGATGCCCGCGCCGTAAGGGCCCTTGTAGCGCAGATATGCCACGCGGACCGCCGGCAGTTCCCTGATTTCGTATTCCATGTTTGTCTCCATGTCAAATGCTTGATTAATGTCCGCCGGCGACTTTGCGCAGCGGCGGGTCTTTTTCGCCGGCCGGTGCCGGATGGCGGCGCAGTTTGCCCATCAGGCGCCCAAGCAGATGTTCCAGATCGTCGATGTAGGTGAACACGGCCGGCACCACCAGCAGGCTCAACAGCGTCGATGTGATCAAGCCGCCGATCACCGTGATCGCCATCGGCGAACGGAAGCTCGGGTCGGCGCCCCAGCCCAGCGCCAGCGGCATCATGCCGGCGCCCATGGCGATGGTGGTCATCAGAATCGGGCGGCTCCGCTTGTGACAGGCGTCGACCAATGCGTCGAAGCGGTTCATGCCTTCCTGGCGCGCCAGAATAGCATAGTCGACCAACAAGATTGAGTTTTTTGTAACTATCCCCATCAGCATGATCAAGCCGATCATCGACGGCATCGACAAGGCGCTGTTGGTGATCAGCAGCGCGACGAAGGCGCCGCCGATCGACAGCGGCAGCGCCGCCAGAATCGTCACCGGCTGCATGAAGTCCTTGAACAGCAGCACCAGCACGCAGTAGATGCACAGCACGCCGATCAGCATCGCCAGGCCGAAGCTGGCGAACAGCGCGGCCATTTCCTGGGTGTCGCCCAGTTCCGCGATCTTGACCGACGGCGGCAGGTTTTTCAGCGACGGCAGCGCGCGCGCTTCCGCGTCCACTTCGCCCAGCGCGCGCCGGCCCAGTTCCACTTCGAACGTGACGTTGCGGCTGCGGTTGAGGCGATTGATCTGCGCCGGACCGCTTTCCATCGTGATGGTGGCGACGGTCGCCAGCAGCACCGGCCCGTTTTTACCCGGCACCGTCAGGCGGCCGATGGCATCGAGGTCGGCGCGCACGGAGTCCGGCAGCTTGACGCGGATCGGTACCTGGCGCTCCGGCAGATTCATCTTGGTCAGGTCGGTGTCGTAGTCGCCGGCGGTGGCCACGCGCACCGTCTGGCCGATGGCGTTGGCGGTCACGCCCAGATCGGCGGCCTTGGCGAAGTCCGGCGTGACGATGATCTCCGGACGCACCAGCGAAGCGCTGGAACGAACGTTGCCCACGCCTTGCAGCGTGCGCATTTCCCGTTCGACCTTTTGTGCCGTGGCTTGCAGCACGACAGGGTCGTCGCTGCGCAGCACCAGCTGCAGCTTGACGCCGTTGTCCGGCGGGCCGACCTTGAAGCGGGCGCCCGGGATCGCGTCGAGGCGGGTGCGGATCCGGTCGTCGATGTCGGCCATCGATTCCTTGCGGTCGGTGCGGTGCACCGTGGTGATGGTCAGCACGGCGCTGCGCGCCTCGGCCGCCGCGCCTGGCGCGAAGGCGTCGCCGCTGGAGCCGCCGCCGATGGAGCTGAACACCGACGTGACGCCCGGCACCGCCATCGCGGCCAGGCGCGCCCGTTCGGCGATGACGGACGTTTCGGCCAGGGTGGAACCGGGCGGCAGCTCCAGGTTGATCTGGGTTTGCGCGCGGTCGGCGGCCGGCACGAAGCCGGTCGGCAGCATGCCCACCAGCGAGATCGAGCCGACGAAGAACGCGGCGGCGGCCAGCGCCGTGATGCCGCGATGCTTCAGGCACCAGCGCATCACGCGCAGGTAGCGGACCATCATCCAGCTATCCTTTTCTTCCGCATGGGCGATGGGCTTGAGCAGGTAGGCCGCCATCATCGGCGTCAGCAAGCGCGCCACCACCAGCGACGCCAGCACCGCGATCACCGCCGTCCAGCCGAACTGCTTGAAGAACAGGCCGGCGACGCCGCTCATGAAGGCGGTCGGCAGGAACACCGCCACCAGCGCGAAGGTGGTGGCGATGACCGCCATGCCGATTTCGTCGGCCGCTTCCATCGCCGCCTCCATCGGGCTTTTACCCATGCGCAGGTGGCGCGCGATGTTTTCGATTTCGACGATGGCGTCGTCGACCAGCACGCCCACCACCAGCGCCAGCGACAGCAGGGTCACGGTGTTGAGCGTGTAGCCGAACAGGTAGATGCCCAGGAAGGCCGGCATCACCGACAGCGGCAGTGCGGCGGCGGCCACCAGGGTGGCGCGCCAGTCGCGCAGGAACCACCACACCACCAGCACCGCCAGCAGCGCGCCTTCGTACAGCAGCTCCATCGAGCCGTCGAAGTTTTCCTCGACCGGCAGGGCGTTGTCGATGACCTGTTTCAGCACCACTTTCGGATTGTTCGCCTCCAGCTCCTTGACCGCCTCGCGCGCGCCCTTGGCCACGGCCAGTTCGCTGGCGCCCTTGTTGCGGAAGATTTCGAAGCCGATTACCTGCCTGCCGTCCTGCAGCGCGATCGCGCGCGGCTCCGAGACGGTGTCGGTAATGGTGGCCACCTGGTCGAGCCGCACGCGGCGGCCATCCGTCAACGGCAGATCGATGGCCGCCAGTTCGGCCGCGCTCTTGACGGTGCCGATGGTGCGCACCGATTGCTCGGCGCCGCTGACGTCACCGCGTCCGCCCGGCGCTTCCTTCTGCACCAGCCGCAGCTGGCGCGACACGTCCAGCGCCGACACGCGCAGCGCCGCCATGCGGGCCTCGTCCAGTTCCACGCGGATTTCGCGGTACACGCCGCCCACGCGCTTGACCGAGCCGATGCCGGGCACCGCGAGCAGGCGCTTGGCGACGACGTTGTCGACGAACCAGCTCAGCTCCTGCTGGTCCATTTTCTCGCCGGGCACCTGCGCGGCGGCGGCGGTGAAGGTCAGCACCACGCGGCCGGCGGTGGAGGCCTTGGTCACGGTCGGGTCGCGCAATTCGGCCGGCATGTCGGCCTTGATCCGGGCCACGGCGTCGCGCACGTCGTTGACGGCGTCCGAGATCTGCTTCTCCAGCACGAATTCGATGGTGGTGGTCGAGACGCCGTCCAGCACCGTGGTGTGGATGTTCTTCACACCCTGCAAGGTGGCGACGGCGTCCTCGATCTTGCGCGCCACCTCGGTTTCCAGCTGCGCCGGGGCGCTGCCGTCCAGGGTGGCGGTGACGGTGACGATCGGCAGTTCGATGTCGGGGAAGTCCTGCACCGGATTGGCCTTGTAGGCCATCAGCCCCGCCAGGGTAAGCAGGACGAACAGCATGATCGCCGGGATCGGGTTTTTGATCGATAAGGAGGAAAAATTCATGGCGTGTCCTTATTTGGCCGTCGGCGAGACTGCCGCCGGGCCGGCCGCGCGCGCCGGCGCGCCCTCGGCGACGACGTGTACCAGGTCGCCGTCGTTGAGGAAGCCGGCGCCGCGCAGCACCACCTGCATGTCGGCCGTCAGGCCGCCCTTGACCTCGATGCGGTCGCCCAGGCGGCGGCCCGGCTGCACCTTGATCTGACTGACCTTGCTGTCCGTGTTCAGACGGAACACGAAGCTGAAGCCGTCGCGCACCACGATCGATTGCTGCGGTACGGTCAGCGCGTCCGATTTACCCAGTTCGAACTGGCCGCTGGCGAACATGCCGGCCTTGAACGGCGCCTCGCCGGTGCCGGCGTTGAGCGGCAGGTCGACATACACCAGCGCGTAGCGGGTTTGCAGGTCGACGGTCGGCGCGATCATGCGCACCTTGCCCGCCGCTTCGCTGCCATTGGCCGCCTTGACGACGGCAGGGGTGCCCGGCTTGAGGCTGCGCAGGTCGTTGGCCACCACCTCGGCGCGCCATTCCAGGCGGCCCTGGCGGATCATGCGGAACAGCTCCGTGCCCGGCGCCGACACCGAGCCGACGGTGGCGTTGGCGGTCCTGGCGGAGATGATGCCGCTGTCCGGCGCCACCACCCTGGTGTACTTAAGGCGTAGCTGCTGGTTCGCCAGCGCCGCCTTGGCCGAGGCGATGCGGGCGTTGGCGGTTTGCTCGGTGGTGTTGTACTGGCTGATTTGCTGCGCGCTCAGGGCGCCGGAGTTTTGCAGGGTGCGCGCACGGGCCGCGTTGGCCACGGCGTCGGCGGCGTTGGCCTCGGCCTCTTGCAGCGCGGCTTTCGACTGGGCGATGTCGGCGTTGATGGTCTCGGCCGAGAACACGGCCAGAATGTCGCCGGCCTTGACGACGTCGCCGACGTTGACGCGCACCTCGGTCAGGCGAAGGCCGTTCGATTCGCTGCTGACGCTCGCCTCCTGCCAGGCGGCGACGTTGCCGTTGGCGGCCAGCTTGATCGGCGCGCTGGCGGTCGATGGCCTGGTGGTGGTCACGGTCAGCGCGGCCTTCGGTGCCGTGGGTTTCTTTTCATCGGCGGCCTGCGTGGCCGGCGAGTACACGGCCATGCCGATGCCGCCGGCGACGAAGACTGCCAGCAGGGCGATGGCGAGCGGTTTCAGATTGGTTTTCAGAGTTTTCATGATTGGACGGTCAGGTTGTTTTTATCGGACGTTGGCGCCGCTGGCGTTGGTGGTGACCGCGGCGGTGGCAACGGCCGGGGCGCCGTCGGCCGGCGCGCTCCAGCCGCCGCCGGCGGCGCGGTACAGCGACACCCAGGCGGCGCTGCGTTCGCGCTGCAGGTTGATGACGGTTTGCTCGGCGGCCAGGCGGGTGCGGCGCGCGTCCTCCAGTTCGAACAGGCTCGCCATGCCGTTCTTGTAGCGGTCTTCGACGGCGGTGAAATTGGCGCGGTAGCCGTCGAGCGCCGTCCGGGCGTCGGTGGCGCGGGCGGCGGTGCCGTCCAGGTTGACCAGCGCCTGTTCCAGTTCGCTGACGGCCTGGCGCACCGTGGAGCGGTAGCTGGCGACGGCGTAGTCGTAGCGCGCGCCGGCCGCGTCGACGTTGGCGCGGCGGCGGCCGGCGTCGAAGATCGGCACCGACACCGACAACGGCCCGATGGTCCAGGTGTCGGTCTTGGTGTTGTCGCCGCCGCTGCGGAAGTTGGCGATGCCGACCGAGCCGGACAAGGTCAGGCGCGGATAGCGCTGCGCCTGGGCGTTGCCCACTTCCGCGCTGGCGGCGGTCACTTCGCGTTCGGCGGTGAACACGTCCGGGCGCTGGTTCAGGGTGTTGGCCGGCAGCGCGGCGATGGCCATGGCCGGCGCCACCGCGTCGGCGGCGGCCACGCCACTTGCAACGCCTTTTGCCAATTCATGGCGCAGTTCCGCTTCCGGCAGCGCCGTCAGCGCCACCAGCACCTTGACGTTGACGTCGCAGGTGGCGCGCTGGGTCAGGTAGCGGTTGTTGCCTTCGGCGGCGCTGGCGCGGGCCAGCGCCAGATTGGCGGGCGATTCGAAGCCGGCGGTCGCGCTCAGTTCCGTCAGGCGCGCGGTGTCGGCGCGCGAGGCGGCGTCCTGTCTGGCGACGGCCAGCAATTGTTCGCAGGCGCGCAGCGCGTAGTATTGGTTGGCCACTTCGGCGGCGACGGAGACGCGGGCGTCATGCCAGCCCGCGTGCGCGCTGTCGAGGCGCGCCTGGGCGGCGTCGCGGGTGGCGCGGTTGGCGCCGAACACGTCGATCTCCCAGGATGTTTGCAGCGCCGCCTGCGAGGTGGTCCCCATCGGCATCGCCGATTGCTGGTTGGCGCGGCTGATGCTGCCCGTGCCGTCGAGCGTCGGCACCAGCGCGGCGCCGGCGGCCACGCGGTCGGCGCGCGACTGCGCGATGCGCGAGGCGGCCGATGCCACCGTCGGGCTGACCGCCTGCGCCGATTCGATCAGTTGCACCAGCAGCGCGTCGGCCTGGTGGCGCCACCAGGTGGCCAGGTCGGCCTGGTTGCCGTTGTGCGGCAACTGCGAGGGCAGCGGCGCCTGCCACTGCTGCGGCGCGCGGGCGTCGACGTGCGGCGCCGGCGGCGTGAGGGCGCAGGCGCTGAGCGCCGTGGCGACGGCCAATGCCGCCGTCGCGCGTACGATAATCTTCATGCTTTCCTTTGGAGTCTGAGTTTTTCGGCATTGAACAGCGCTTCGGCATAGTCGACCAGCCGTTCGCCCCACGCGGATATCGCCTCCGGCGTGGACACCATATGCGGGGTAATCGCATTGATGACGTCTTGGGAGATCATTAATTGTATGCAGAGCGCGGGAACTGAATAAGCCAGCCGGTGGACGTCGTCGGTCGCCTCGGCCAGGCCCAGATGGCGGCACAGCACCCGGACCAACGCCAGGTGCTCGGGCTTGATGTTGTTTTCCACTTCCATCGTCCACAGCCCGGTGGGTTCGAGCATCTCGCGGAAGAACAGGCGCAACATCACATCGGCCTCCTGCTTCTGGTGCAGCAGGGGCGCCATCATCTGCCCGTAATAGCCCTGCAGCGATTCGCGCAGTGTGAAATGCGGCTGGTCGAACGCGGCGATGGCCGTGCCGGGCTCGGCGCACATGAAAGTGAAGCAGGCCCGGTACAGGCCCGCCTTGTCGCCGAAGTAGTAGCTGATGGCGGCGACGTTGGTGCCGGCCGCCTGGGCGATCTCGCGCGTGGAGGTTTTGGAAAATCCCTGCTGGCCGAACAGCCGCATCGCCGAGACAAGCAGGCGCTCGCGCGACTGCTCGCCATCGGAGCGTGGCTTGCGGACGTCGTCCGCTGGCTGGCTGGAGGCCGTGGTGGTGGGGGAGGTGGCTTTGGCGTTCATGGCGGGATTACATCACATAAGTCAAACAAATGATATAACTAAATCGCTTGTTTAATTTAGTGATGAAGTATCGCAGTGCAGCAGAGCTAACTCATCGATAACTCCGCCCCGTTCAACGACAAAACGGCCGAAAAAAGGCAAAAAAAAGCCCGCGACCGTGAGGTGGCGGGCTCAATTCCAATGTTCAGCGAACGGTTGGAGGAGACGGTTCCAATATATCGCGATTTATGCTGCGGTGCAATACCGTAGAACTACTGTATTTTCGTTGCCACGCTGAATTATCTGGCTAGCCGCGCCGTGGCAACGCCAGGGTGAACGTGCTGCCCTGGCCGAAATCGCTCTTGAAGAACAGCGAGCCGCCGATCAGGTTGGCCAGGTTCTGGCACAGGTACAGCCCCAGTCCGGCGCCTTCCGCATGCCGGGTCGACGTCGAATCGAGCTGCGAGAACGCCTGGAACAGTTTGCTCTGGTCTTCCTCGCGGATGCCGGCGCCGCTGTCGGCCACCGAGAACTCGATGATGTTCTGGCCTTCGCCTGGACGCAGCGCCAGCGTCACGCGCACGGTGCCCGTTTCGGTGAACTTGATGGCGTTGTTGCCGAGGTTGAGCAGGATCTGCGTCAGCGCCCTGCGGTCGGTTTCCAGCACGACGGCTCCCGGCGCCAGGTCGAGCTCCAGCGCCAGCCCTTTTTGCAGCGCCAGCGGACGCAGGGTGTCGACGACGTCGGTGACCAGATCCTGGCACTGCACCGTCTCCAGTTCCAAGGTCACCTTGCCGGCTTCGATCTTGGCCACGTCGAGGATATCGTTGATCAGCGAGAGCAGATGGCGCGCGCTGGTGCGGATGGTGTTGAGCTGCTTGTCCTGTTCCGCCGTCAGCGGGCCCGGCAGCTTCATCAGCAGCGCGCCGGTGAAGCCGATGATGGCGTTGAGCGGCGTGCGCAGCTCGTGCGACATGTTGGCGATGAAGGCCGACTTCATGCGGCTGGCCTCGGCCAGCTCCAGGTTTTTCAGCGCGATCTCGCGGTTGATGGTTTCCAGCTCGCCGGCGTGGTGGGCCAGGCGCATATTGAGCTCGATCACCTGGCGCTCGCGCGCCTGCAATTCGCTGTTGACCTGCACCGCCTGCTCGTAGGTGGAGATCAGCAGGTCGAGGATTTGCTGGCGTTCGGCGTTGATGAAGTGCTTTTGGTCGCCCAGGTAGAGGGCGATGCCGACCTCCATGTTCTGGTTCTTGCGCAGCTTCTGGTTCATCAGCATGTGGCCGATGCGGTTGAGCAGATAGTCTTCCGCGTACGGTTTGCGGATGAAGTTATCGGAGCCGCATTCGATGCCGCGGATGATGTCCTTCGGGTCCATCAGCGACGTCACCAGGATCACCGGGATGTCGCGCAGGTCCGGATCGGTCTTGATGGCGCGGCACAAGGTGTAGCCGTCCATTTCCGGCATCACGATGTCGGACAATACCAGGTGCGGCTTGCGTTCGCGGATCGCTTCCAGCGCCAGCCGGCCGTTGCCGGCCACGCGGGCCTTGTAGCGCATCGACTGGATCAGGCGGCGCAGTCTTTCGGCCTGGGTAGGGCTGTCTTCGACGATCAGAATTTCGATTTCGTCGGGCTGTATCTCGTAGCTGGCGTCCACAGACGGCCCTCCTGATTGCGGTATTTAGCTGGTGTGACTATATCGGATTTAGCCCGGAAGCAGGGGATTTTCCTGTCCTTGGAAACCATCCGCGCGCCAGGTCAGCACCAGCGTGTCGCGGTGGCCATGCCCGGACAGCGGCTGGATCGGCGTCGATTCGTGGATCACGGTGGCGTCGTCGAGCAGCAGCATGGTCCACGGCGCGGTCATCGTGAAGCGTTTGCCGTTCGGTCCGTCGGCTTCAAAGATGCGAGTCTCCCCGCCTTTGATATCGGCGCGCGCGATCAGGATCACGGCGACGAAATCGACGCCGTCGCGGTGCGCGCCCTCCGGCGTCGGGCGGCCGATGCCGTCGGTGGTGTCGATGCGGAACTGGTGCGCCTCCACGTACCACGGCTTGCCGGCATGGGCGTCGCCGCGCGCGGCGGCGCACACTTGCCCGATGGCGCCCACCAGCGCATGCCAGGCCGGTTGCGCCACGGTCTCCGGCAGCATCGGCTCGAACAGCCGGTTCATGCCGCCGTGCAGGGCGTTGTATTCGAGCGGCTGCCAGTGGGCGCGGTGCGCCGTCTGCGTCAGCCGCGCGTTGTCCTGCACGAAGCACGAGTGGCGGCGGCGCCGATAGCGCCCGCCGTCCTTCAGATAGTTATCCAGCTCCAGCGCGTCCCAGCTTGGAATGAGCGCGTTAAGCTCGGCCAGCGGCACGCCGGCCAGGGCGGCCACGTCGTCCGGCGCCAGCAGGGCGTAGCCGGCGCCGCGCAGCGCCGCCACGGTGTCGCCCGGCGGCGTGAAAATTGGGGCGGAGGTCGTCATGCGCTCAGCCGGCCGAAGACATCAGGCTGGCGCGCAGCGCGTCGAGCTGCTGCTTCATGCCGACCACCTCGTCCAGGGTGCACTTGGTCGCTTGCAGGATGGCAGGCGGCAGCTTGGCCGCCTCGTGGCGCAGCGCGTCGCCCTGCGGCGTGAGCGTGATGATGACCTGGCGCTCGTCGCTGGCGGCGCGGGTGCGGGTCAGCAACTCGGCCTGCTCCATGCGCTTGAGCAGCGGCGTCAAGGTGGCCGAATCGAGGAACAGGCGTTCGCCCACTTCCGAGACGGTCAGCTCGTTTTTCTCCCACAGCACCATCATGACGAGATACTGCGAATAGGTCAGGCCCAGGCCGCGCAACAGCTTGCGATAGATTTTACTCATCGCCAGCGATGTCGAATACAGCGCAAAGCACAGCTGCCCGTCCAGCTGCGGTACGGCGGCTGCCGTGGTGTCGTCGGGGTGTTTTTTCGTGTTCATGCTTCCATTATGGGTAGTGCGCTATACAATTGCAAGCGATGGCGTGTAAAAAAAATTCGGCGGCAGATTAGGCTGGTCATCCGGCCCCACTCAGTTATGATTGGGTTGAGATGCTGCGCGGACCAGCAAGCGACAGCCGTTGTATAGGACCAAACCCGGGGAGTAGCGGTACATGAACGTCAAAAAAGCCATCGTACTCATCGTTGACGAGGCTTCGGACAATCTGATCGAGATGCATCGACTGTTGCAGAAACAGTACGAAATCCGTCTGGCCAACAGCGGCCGGGCGGCGCTGTCGGTGATGCAGCAGGTGCCGCGCCCTGATCTGGTTGTACTGGACACGGCGCTGCCCGACGTCGACGGCTACGCCGTCTGCCAGCAGCTCAAATCGAACCCCGACACCGCCGATATCCCGGTGATCTTCCTGCAGGCCGAAGCGGACGAGGAGCGCGCCCTGATGGAGGGCGGCGCCGACGTCGTCGCCAAGCCGGTGGTCGGCGACGTGTTGCGCGCGCGCGTCGACACCCACCTGCAGCTGCGCCACTCGCGCGAGCTGCTCAAGCAGCAGCGCAACCTGCTCGAGCACGTGGTCGAGGAGGTCACGCTGGAGCTGGGCCAGATGCTCGACGCGATGATCTGGGCGCTGGCGTCGCTGGCCGAGACGCGCGAATACGAGACCCCCAACCACCTGCGCCGGGTGCAGCACTACGTGGTCGCGCTGGCGCGCCAGCTGCAGGGGCACAAGCGTTTTTCCGAGGAGCTCAGCGACGCCAACATCAAGTCGCTGTACAAGGCCGCGCCGCTGCACGACATCGGCAAGGTGTCGATTCCCGACGCCATCCTGCTCAAGCCGGACCGCCTGACCGAGGCCGAATTCGCCGTCATGAAAATGCACACGGTGTACGGGCGCGACGCCATCGTCAACGTCGAAAACCACCTCGGCTACACCAACACCTTCCTGCGCTACGCGCGCGAGATCACCTACTCGCACCAGGAGAAGTACGACGGTTCCGGCTATCCGGAGGGCCTGGCCGGCGAAGCGATCCCGATGTCGGCGCGGCTGATGGCGGTGGCCGACGTCTACGACGCGCTCATTTCCAAGCGGGTCTACAAGCCGGCCTTCACCCACGAGACGGCGATGGAGATGATACGCCAGGCCAGCGGCGAGCATTTCGATCCCGACGTGGTGGACGCGATGCTGACGGCCGAGGAGGAATTCATGGCCATCGCCGAGCGCTATAGCGACAGCCCAGGCGACGAAGGCGGCGACTCCCCGCCCTTCGTCGCGGCCTGACCCGTCACCCGCATGCGCTCGCGCGGCTTACTGGCTTTCGCCACCGGCATTTGCGTGACGGTCGGCACTTGCTATGTGGTGGCCACCGAGCAGCGCGCGCAGGTGCGGGCCAACTTCCAGCGCGACGCCGACAAGGTCACGCGCGACACCGAGGTGCGGCTGCAGACCTACTTCGACATGCTGCTCAGTATCAAGGGCATGTACGCGCTGGACGACCGCATCGACCGCGCCAGTTTCAACCGTTTCATCCGCGAACTCAGGCTGGACCGGCGCTATCCCGGCTTCCAGGCGATCCAGTTCGTGCGGGTGGTGCCGGAGGAGCGGCTGGCCGCGTTCACCGAGTCGGTGCGGCGCGACACCAGCGTCGATCCGCGCGGTTATCCGGAGTTCCACATCCATCCGGCCAGCCGCCGGCCGGTCCACTACATCATCGAATACACGGAGCCGCTGAAGGGCAACGAGAACGCCTTCGGCCTCGATCTGGCGATGCTGCCGCCGCATTTGAAGTCGCTGGAGATAGCGCGCGACAGCGGCGACATCGTCGCCACCGAGAGGATCACGCTGGTGCAGGACGCCAGCGGCGAACCGGGTTTCGTGGCGCGCGCGCCGGTCTTCCGCAACGACATGCCCATCGGGACGGCCGAGCAGCGCGCCGAGGCGCTGGTGGGATTCGTCGCCATCGTCTTCCGCGTCAACACCTTGATGCGCGAAGTGATCGACGCGCCCTTGCTCGAACATCTGCACGTGCGGATCGAGGACAGCGGCTACGGCGGCACGGCCATGTCGCCCGCATCGAGCGACAAGCTGCTGTACGACAGCGACGGCAAGGTGGACGCCATCGAACCGGCCAAATTGCTGCCCCTCGATTTAACCTCGCTCAAGGTGCTGCCGGTGGGCCACCGGCGCTGGCTGCTGCGCTTCCACGGCCACGAGGGATCGCGCTACGGCAGCTCGTCGATGCCGGTGCTGCTGATCGGCGTGGCGGGATTCATCATCAGCGCCTTGATCGCGGCGCTGCTGGTGTCGGGGCGGCGCCTGACCGACGCCAAGCACGGACTGGAACACAGCCTGGCGGAGCTGGAGCGGCAAAAGAGCAACGTCGAGCAGGCGCGCAGCGACCTGGCGTCGGTGGTGCAGACGCTCAAGCAGGCGCAGACCAATCTGGTGACATCGGAAAAAATGGCGGCGCTGGGCGCGCTGGTGGCCGGCGTGGCGCACGAACTGAACACGCCGATCGGCAACAGCCTGCTGACGGCCAGCGCGCTGAGCGACATGGTGCGCGACTTCGAGCGGCGCCTGGCGGCCGACGGCGGCCTGAAACGCTCGGCGCTGGAAGCGCACCTGGCCGAGGCGCGCAAGGCCTGCGACATCATGAACAACTCACTCACGCGCGCCGCAGATCTGATCACGTCGTTCAAGCAGGTGGCGGTGGACCAGGCCAGCGGCCAGCGGCGCAAGTTCCATCTGGAGGATGTGGTGCGCGACACGCTGGCGACCTACGCGACGCAGCTGCGGCGGCGCGTGTGCGAGGTCAGTGTCGATGTGCCGCACGACCTGGAGTTCGATTCCTATCCGGGCAGTTTGAGCCAGGTGCTGAGCAACTTGATCGGCAACGCGCTGCTGCACGGTTTCGACGGGCGCGATTGCGGCGCCATCAACATCAGGGCGCGGCGCAGCGCCGAAGGCTCGGCGACACTGGAATTCCGCGACGACGGCGTCGGCATGACGTCCGGCACGCTGCACAAGATCTTCGATCCGTTCTTCACCACCAAGCTGGGACAGGGCGGCTCGGGGCTGGGGATGAATATCGTCTACAACATCGTCACCGGCGTGTTGCGGGGGACGATCAGGGTGGAGTCGGAACCGGGGAAGGGCACGTGCGTGACGCTGGAGCTGCCGGTGGATCCGCCACGGTGACACGTAGGGCGGATTAGGCGGAACGCCGTAATCGGCCATCCATGAGCCGCCGACGCGCATGCGTGGCCGATTACGCTGCGCTAATCCGCCCTACGTGCCTCCCCAGTGTTTTAGCGTCCCCGGGCCCCGGTCACCGATACCGCTGGCGCAGCAGCGCCAGCATCGCCACGTTCAGCTCCCACGCGTTCGACACTTCCTTTTGCGTGTAGGGCAGCGTTTGCGTGTACGGCACCGGGCCGAATTCCGGCGTCAACGTCACGCGCCCGGCGCCGGCCGCGCGCCGCAGGCGCACCACCTCGTCCCACCACGACAGATGCGCTTCCAGCGCGGCCTGCGATTCCGGCGCGCGGAAGTCGGCCACCTGCGGCCCCTGCGGATGGCCGACGCGCGCGTGGATGTGGCGCACATGCGGCAAGGTCGCGGCCAGGGTTTGCGGCTGGTCGTCGAGCAGCGATTCGCAGGCGCAGCACCAGTGCGACAGATCGGCCGTCAAGCGCAACCCGGGCATCCGCTTCAGGTACGGCAGCAACAGCATCGGGTGCGCGCTGAAGCGGCTGCGGTGGATCTCGTGGTAGATCGGCACGCCGTGGCGGCGCGAGATGGCGTCCGCCAGTTCCAGCAGCTCGCCGTTTTGCTCCGGCGTGAAGTAGTCCTTGCCGGTCTGCGAGTTCACATGCAGCGGCCCGGCGGCGCAGGCATTGTTCAACAACTCGTCCAGCGCCGCCCGGTGCGCATCGAAGCCCGGCACCAGCGCCGTCTCCCATTGCGACGCGATCAGTCCCAGTCCGGCGGCGGCGATGCGGCCGGTCCAGTCGGCGCGCGCGTCCGCGTCCAGCGGCAGCGACATTTCGATGCCGTCGAAGCCGGCCGCTTTCACGCGGTCGACGAACACCTGCGGCGCCAGCTCGTTGTTGCCCCAGTGGGCGGCGAAGATTTGTACGATCAAAGGAAGCCCCGCACCGGGAAGCTGGCGTCGCGCTGGATCCAGTTCAGCGGCGAATATTCGGTGGCGGCGTCGGTGACGTGCAGCGTGTAGGCGTGGCGCGAGAAGGCCGAGCGGTTCGGCGCGCTGTAGTGCGGCAGCAGGCCGTGGAAGCATACCAGGCTGCCGGCCTTGCATTCGAGCGGCACGGCGGTGCTGTCGTCCGGCCACGGCATGTCGCTCAGTTTTTCCATGCGCACGTCGTCGCCGGTGCGCAGGAAGCGTTCGCGCATCGGGCCGCGATGGCCGCCCGGTTCGGCCCACATGCAGCCGTTTTCCAAGGTCGCGTCTTCCAGCGCGAACCAGAACGTGGTCACGCTCACCGGGTCGGTGTCGAAGTAGGTGGCGTCCTGGTGCCACCGCACCTCGCCGCCGATGCCCGGCTGCTTGAAGATGTACATCGACTGCCACACCTGGGCGTCGTTCAGGCCCAGGTCGCGGGCGACGGCGACCAGGCGGGCGTCGGCCGAGAAGGTGCGGAACGCCGGATCGAGATCGTGCATCGCATGGCCGATCTTATTGATCGACAGCGACTTGTCCTGTTTCAGCCCGCCGTCCGGGCCGAAGGCCTCTTCCTCGAAGAAGCAGCGTATCGTGTTGTCGGAGCGCAGGAAGTAGTCGTCGGTGGTTTTTTCCTGTTCGACGGTGCTGAAGATGCCGGCGCCTTTCGGGTCGAATTCGTTGACAATCTGCGCCGCGCGGGCGCGCAGCGCGGCGATCTCGGCGGCGCTTTTGAAGTCCGGCAGCACGATGTAGCCATCGCGTTGATATTGTTGTTTTTGCGCGTCTGTCAGCATGCCCGGCTCCGGAATGTTAGTAAGGATCGGTCATTGTACGGCGCTGCCGACGGTGGAACAATCCGCAAAAGGTTGACACATTGTCGTCAAAATGGAGACAATCGGGCATGGATCAGTTGCGCGCAATGGAGATATTCGTCGAGGTGGCAAGGCTGCGCAGCTTCAGCGAGGCGGGCCGCCGGCTGGGGCTGACGCGGGCGATGGTCAGCAAGCATATCCTGCAGCTGGAGGATCGGCTGCAGGCGCGCCTGCTGCACCGCTCGACGCGGGAGGTGAGCCTGACCGACGCCGGCCAGGCCTACCTGGCGCCGTGCATGGCGACGCTGGAGCAGGCGCGCGAGGCGGCGCGCGTGGTCGCCCACAGCGGCGCGGAGCTGGCCGGGCCGCTGCGGATACAGGCGCCGTCCAGCTTTGGCAGCGAATGGCTGGCCGGGGCGGTGGCGCGTTTCAACCTGCTGCATCCGCAGCTGTCGCCGATGCTGTACCTCGACGACGCGCTGCTCGACCCGATCGAGCATGGCTTCGATTTGACGATACGGGTGGGCGGCATTCCGGACGTGCACGCGCTGGCCATGCGCCCGCTGGCGCCGTGCCGCGGCGTATTGTGCGCGTCGCCGGATTATCTGGCGCGGCATGGCGTGCCGCACACGCCGGAGGATTTGCACGACCACCGCTGCCTGCATTTCAGCCACCTGACCGACGGCACGGCATGGCACTTCAGCAAAGGCGAGGAGCGGTGCACGGTGAGGGTGGAAGCCGCGTTCACGGCGAATAATGGACTGGTGCTGCAGCAGGCGGCGCTGCAGGGACTGGGCATCGTCTATAACACCACCTTCCTGGCCTGGCGCGCGCTGAGGGAGGGGAGTTTGGTGCCGGTGCTGGCCGACTGGGAGCTGCCGCTCAATTATCTGAGCGCGCTGTATCCGGCCAGCCGCCAGCCGTCGCCCAAGGTGCGGGCGCTGATCGATTTCCTGGTGGCGGAGTATCAGCCGGTGCCGCCGTGGGACGGCAAGTTGGCTCTGACGGACCACGGATCCACGTAGGGCGGATTAGCGAAGCGTAATCGGCCAATGCGTGCGTTTCGGCGGCCCATAGATGGCCGATTACGGCGTTCCGCCTAATCCGCCCTACGTGTTTCAGACGGTTTTTTAAGCCACCTAAACCTGCCACGCGCCGTCGCGGTACACCCGCTCGCCGTCCAGATACACCGCCTCGGTCACCGCGAACACGTCGACGTGATAGCGCGCCTCCTTGCGCTTGAACTGCGGCTTGGCGTACACGCCGTGCTTGGCGCCCAGCGACAGGTGGATGCCGCACATGCGCTCGAAGGTGCCGATGTCGTCGACCATGCGGTCGCGCGAAAACGCCCGGTTCATGCCGAAACCCAGCTCGCGCAGCCACACCTCGCCCTCGTGCGCGCGGATGATGGCTAGCATGTTGTCGAATTCCGGCGTGGCGTGTTCGGCGCCCACCACCCGGCCTTTTTCAATGATCAGGGTCACCGGCGTGGCCGGCTTGTTGACCAGGAACGCGGTGTCGCCGAAGACGAAGATGCGTACCCGCCCGTTGACCGCCTCCAGGTCGCGCGCCTCGGTGAACACCTCGCCCAGCGGGAACTGGCCGCCGACGTTGTTCATCCCGCTGTAGTCGCCGATATTGAGCTTGGCCGATTCGAACGGCGACCCGAACACCAGCCGCTCGCCGTCGCCGCTGTCGACCACGCCGTGTCGCGCGGCGTCGATGCGGGCTTTGAGCGCGTGGCCGACGCCCCGATAGTAGGCCGGGTCGTAGGCCAGCGCATCGATGTAGTGCAGGCCCTGTCCGCCGGGCATGCGCGACAGGTGCACATGCTCGATCACCTTCAGGCCGCGCTTGAACAGTTCGATGCGGATGCGGAAGGCCTCGAGCCGGAAGCTGGTCGACTGGATCAGCACCACCAGGTCGCCCGCCGCCATGCCGGCGAAGGCGGCCAGCACGTCGTCCGGCGAGACGGTGTCGAAGTCGACGAAATGCGCGTCCGGCACCACGCGGCGGTAGGCCTCGGTCAGCGCCCGATTGAGGTCGGTGCGGGTGTCGTGGACGATCAGGGCGGCGCGCGGCGCGGCGTGTTCGATGGCCAGCGCCAGGGTGTCGCGCACGTTGCGCTCGGCCGCGTCGACCGCGTGTTCGGGAATGTCGCCGAAGCGGGAGGTAGTCATGGAGGAAACAGGGTCTGCCGTTGGGGAAGGCGCCATTATAAGGGCTTTCATATGGGCATTCGCGTCGCCGCCACGCCGCAGCGCTTTCTCCTTGTAATGGCCAAGGGAGCGATATAGAATCAGGAATATAGCCTAGCAGCAACTCCTTGGCATAACAACAGGACGCATGATGACGGTAATAATGGGACAGGATTTGCCGCTGGAGCGCCCGGACGCGAATGGACGCGCCGCGTTGTTCGTGCCGACGGCCAGTATCAAGGAAGACGTGCTGGAGACGGTGCGCAAGGGGTCGGCCATTGTCGGTTTCGGCAACCATGACCGGACGTTAACCATTTATTACGAGAGCAACCGCTTCAACGAACCGAACCTGGTCAAGTGGGAGCAGAAGGCGCGCAAGGCCTTCGAGCGCCTGGCCGACAACCTGCCGACCGTGTCCAAGATGGTCAGCAAGCCGGAGAACTTCGAGCAGGTCGGCTACATCAGCAGCAAGGGCATCCTGATCCGGCGCATGGAGAAGTTGCTGAACTGGCTGGAGACGTCGGAGGCGGGCGACACCGCCCCCACGTCGGAAAACATCGTCTTCACGCCGCCGCCCCCTCCCAAGAAAATCGGTTGACCCGCTGCTCTTCCTGTCATGATGTGCCGTGCGCTGCATCGGCAGCGGATGTTGTATGTTAATGACAATAAGTAATTCTTCAGGGAGACTACGATGGCTACTAATACAAGCACGACCCTTCGCGGCGCCGGCGCCTTGCTGCTGGCAATGGCGGCGCTACTGGGCGGTTGCCAGAAGGACGATCCGAGCGAGGCCGGTCCGGCCGAGCGCGCGGGCCGCAAGGTCGACGAGGCCGCGGCCAAGGCCGGCAGCGAGCTGAGCCAGGTGCGCGAGACCGCCGGGCAGCAGATGAGCGAAGCGGCCAGGGACACCAGCCAGAAGATCGACCGGGCCGCCGAGACGGCCGGCGAAAAACTCGACCGCGCCACCGAGACGGCGGGGCAGAGGATAGACAGCGCCGCCACGACGGCCGGGCAAAAGCTCAACGAGGCCACCGATGCGGCCGGCCGCAAGCTGGAGCAGGCGGGCGAGAAGATGCAGGAAAAAGCGCGCGAGCGCGAAGCGGGCGGCGCGCCGGCCAAGTAAGCGCGCTATCCTCAGGCGGCCGCCGGCGTCAGCGCCTGTGCCGCCGTGTCCCCGGACACCACGCTCAAATCGACGAATCCGTCGCGCCACGCGCGTTCCAGGTCCTGTTCGATCGCCTCCATCGACGTGTGCTCGAGGTTGGCGAAGCCGCGCACCCCGTACGCGCGGTTGCGGCCGTGCGACTTGGCCATGTACAGCGCCATGTCGATCAGGTTGACGGCGCGCTCCCACGGCAGCGGCGTGCCGCCCGGCGTCAGCGGGAACGGCGAGAACCCCACCGACACGTTGACCGAAATCTCATGCCCCTGGTAGCGGATCGTCTGCGACGAGATCCCCGTTAAAATCCGCCGCGCGATGTCGTCCAGGCCGTGGCGCGGACTGGCGGGCAGGAAGGCCAGGAATTCCTCGCCGCCCCAGCGCACGATCATGTCGGTCTCGCGCAGCGCGATGCGCAAATTCTCGGCGATCATCTTGAGCACGGCGTCGCCGGCGGCGTGGCCGTAGGTGTCGTTGACGTTCTTGAAGTGGTCGACGTCGAGCAGGAACAGCGCGCCGACGATGTCGTTGCGGTGCTCGGCGCGCTTTTCCATCTCCGGCGGCAGCTTCTCGTGCGGCTTGAGGCCGCGCATGTACTCCTGGAAGTGGCGCCGGTTGTACAGCGACGTCAGCGGATCGAGCGTCGATTGCGCCTTGAGCTCGAGGTTTTTCTCCTCCAGTTGCGCGTTGGCGTTGCGCACCTTGCGGTACAACATGCCGATCATCACCGAGGCCAGTCCGAACACCAGCGCCAGCAGCCACCAGATGCGCTGCTGCAGGCGGCGGTTGTCGATCTCCACGCCCTTGAGCTGGTTCTCGCGGCTGAGCAACTCGATCTGGCGCTGCTTCTTTTCGGTCTCGTATTTTTCCTGCAATTCCAGCACGGCTTTCTGGCGCTGCTTCTCGAACAGCTCGTTCGACAGCTCCCGTTCGCGGTGGTAGGCCGACAACGCGCCGGCCAGGTCGCCCGAGCGTTCCAGCGCCTCGCCGTATTCGTGCAGCACCGCTTGCAGGTCGGGCTTGTTGTTTTCCCGCTCGTAGCGCGCCATGCCCGCCTCGTACTGCTGTTTGCCCTCGGCGATGCGGCCCATGGACAGATAGGCCTGGCCCAGGTTCACGCGCGCCGTCGCCGCCGTCGACGGGTCGTTGGTGCGCTCCGTCGAGCGCAGCGATTCGAGCGCGTATTGCGCCGCGCGCGGATAGTCCTTCTCCTTCAGATAGCTGTCGGACAGGTTGACCAGCGTGACGCCGACCATGCGTTCGGCGCCGAGCTTGCGTTCCAGTTCCAGGCTGAACAGCAGTGCCCGCAAGGCGCGCTTGGGCTGGCCCGAATCGATCGCCAGGCCGTATTCGGTGTTCTTGGCCATCGCCATGCGGCCCGGCGACTTGAGCTTTTCGGTTTCGGCCAGCAGCTCCTCGAGCGTTTCGGCGGCCTGGCCGTACTCCTTCATTTGCGTGTACAGCTTGGCCAGCGCGTTGAGCGCGGCGGCCGGCATCGCCGGGTCGTCGCGCACCGTGCGCGACAGCTCGACCGCCTGTTGCAGCTTGACCAGCGCCTGCGGGAAGTTGCCCTGCTCGGCGTAGGTCTGGCCGGCGGTGATGGTCGCCTGCGTGCGCAGCGCGGCGTTGTCGGTGCTCATGGCCAGTTTTTCGGCGTCGAAGGCGAGGGCGTGCGCGGCGTCGATGTCGGCCTTGGCCGACAGCACGTAGACCTTGTTGAGCATGCCCTTGCCGATGATGACATTGTCCTTGAGGCTCTTGCCGTAGGCGATGACCTGCTCGGCGCCGGCCATCGCTTCGACGTTCTCGCCCATGCGCATGCGCGAGGCGCTGATCTGCACCAGCAGCTCGGCGCGGGTGTACGGGGATTTGTCGGCGGCCTCCGGCTGCAGGGTCAGCAGCTCGGCCAGCGCCTTGTCGGGGACGAAGCGGCTTTGCTCGCGGATGTCGAGCAGGCGGCTGTTGAGGGCGGCCTCGTCCATCCCGGCGGCGGCCGCCGGGGGGCAGAGCGTGAGAGCCGCCGCCAGTGCGCCGGTATGCGCCTGGATCAACCACCAGCTGTTTCTCATCCCCGCCAACGCCAAGCCCCTAGAAAGCGCTCCGCCACTGCGGAGTCGTCCGGGTCATTATATTCTTGTTGCAACTACGAAAGGCGCGGCGCGCGTATTTTTCATCGAAAAACGCACATGTTGACAAATCAAGCTTGCCGGGGTGGCCATGGTGGCAACTAGGCGGCCAGTTGCTGCAACAGGTACAGCCGTTGATACAGCCCGCCGTCGATCTGCATCAGCTGCTCGTGCGGTCCGGTCTCGGCGATGCGGCCGTGATTGAGCACGATGATGCGGTCGGCGTCGCGTATCGTCGACAAGCGGTGCGCGATGGCGATCACCGTCACCTTGCCGCGCAATTCGTCCATCGCCACTTGCACGATCTGCTCCGTTTGCGAGTCGATGTGCGAGGTCGCCTCGTCCAGCAGCAGGATGCGCGGTTGTCCCGCCAGCGCGCGGGCGATGGCGATCAGCTGCTTCTGGCCGACCGACAGGCGCGAGCCGCCTT
This sequence comes from uncultured Duganella sp., assembly GCA_963511605.1. Classification (GTDB taxonomy): domain Bacteria; phylum Pseudomonadota; class Gammaproteobacteria; order Burkholderiales; family Burkholderiaceae_D; genus Rugamonas. The sequence goes on from CAUPJZ010000004.1 coordinate 345,997, forward strand.
CGCCCAGCGGGGTGTCGTAGCCCTGGTCGAGCGCCGTGATGAAGTCGTGCGCGTGCGCCGCGCGCGCCGCCGTCTCGATCTGCGCCTGCGTCAGGCCGCGCCCCATGTCGATGTTCTCGCGCGCGGAGGCGGCCAGCAGGAACGGGTCCTGCGGCACCAGTCCGACCTCGGCGCGGAAGCGTTCGTTGTCGATCTCGTCGAGCGGCACGCCGTGGATGGCGATGCTGCCGTGGCGCGCCGGGTAAAAGCGCAGCAGCAGCGACAGCAGGGTCGATTTGCCGCTGCCGGTGTGGCCGACGATGCCGAAGAACGCCCCCTGCGGGATCTCCAGCGACAGGTCGTGCAGCACCGTCTGGCCTTCGTTGTAGGCGAAGTTCAGATGGTTGATCGCCACGGCCGCGGTGTGGCCATCGTTGCGGGCGACCGCGCCGCTGCCGGCGCCGGTGTCGTGGCCGTTGCCGGGCGACGCGGCCGAATGTTCGTCGGCCGCCGCCTCGTCCAGCAAAATCGCCACGCGGGCGCTGGCCACCACCGCCTGCTGCAGTTGGCTGAACTGCATGGTGATCTGGATCAGCGGCTCGATCACGCGCGCCAGGTAGCTGATGAAGGCGTACAGCACGCCCACCTCGGTGGCCGTCATCTCGCGGTTGCCGAACATGAAGATCACGGCGGCCAGCAGGATGATGTTGAACAGGTCCAGCGCGGGGCGCAGCAGCCAGGCGTTGGCGCGCAGCTCGGCCAGGCGCGCCGTGTAGTGGTCGTGGTTGGTGGCGGCGAAGCGGGCGCCGAAGCGGGCCTCGGCGTTGTTCGCCTGCAGCACGCTCATGCCGCCGATCGACTCGGCCATCTGGCCGTTGATGTCGCTGCGCAGCGCGCGGGCGCGGGTGACGGCCGGCGCGCTCCAGCGCTGGTACAGCCAGACGATCACCAGCACCGCCGGCAGCAGCGCCAGCACCATCGACATCAGGCGCCAGTCCAGCCACGCCATCGCGGCGATGGTGCCGGCCAGGACGATCGTGCTGTCGAGCATGACGAACAGCACCTGGATGTACAGGTTCTTGACCGCCTCGGTGTCGTTGGTCACGCGCGAGACCAGCTGGCCGGTGATGGCGCGGTCGAAGAACGACATCGGCAGCAGCAGCACGTGGCCGTAGACCATCTGCCGCAGCCGCATCACCGAGCGCATCGCCAGGCCGGACAGGCGCACCAGCTGCAGGTAGCGCAGGCCGCTGGCGATCCAGCCGGTCAGCAGCAGGCCGGCCAGCAGCGCGGCCATGCGCGGCCAGTCCAGGTGGCGCGGCAGCAGGTGTTCGTCGATCAGCGCCTTGCCCATGATGGGGCCGAGCACCTCCAGCAGCGCGGCGAGCATCAGCCACATGACGGCCCAGCCCAGATGGTGCTGGTCGGGACGGGCGGCGCGGTGCAGCAGCGCGAACGCCTGGCGCGTCTGGCTGCCGGTTTTTTCTTCGGTATTAGAGGGCATCGAGACTGGCTTCCAATTGTTGATAGCGCCACTGGCTGGCATACCAGCCGTCCTGCTCCAGCAGTTGTTCGTGGCTGCCGGTTTCGCTGACGCGGCCGTCGCGCAGCACGACGATCAGATCGGCGTTGACGACGGCGCTCAGGCGGTGGCTGGCGATGACGGCGCTGCGGCCCGGGCGCGCCCGGCGCAGCTCCTCCAGGTGCTCGAGGATGCGCGTCTCGGTGCCGGTGTCGACCGCCGACAGCGCGTCGTCGAGCAGCAGCAGGTCGTTGTCGGCCAGCAGCGCGCGGGCGATGGCCACGCGCTGGCGCTGGCCGCCGGACAGGGTGATGCCTTTTTCGCCGACCTCGGTTTCATAGCCGTTCGGGAAGTTGAGGATGTCGTCGTGGATGGCGGCCAGGTTGGCGGCGTGTTCGACCTGGGCGCGGGTGGCGCCGGGGCGGGCCAGCGCGATGTTGTCGGCGATCGACGACGAGAACAGGAACGATTCCTGCGGCACCCAGCTGATGGCCGCGCGCAGCGCGTGCAGCCGGTACCGGTCGAGCGGATGGCCGCTCCAGCGCACGCTGCCCGCTTGCGGCGTGAGCTGGCGCATCAGCACGCGCAGCAACGTCGATTTGCCGCAGCCGGTGGGGCCGACCAGGCCCAGCGTCTGGCCGGGCTTGAGTTCGAGCGTGATGCCGCCGAGGGCCGGCGCCGATTGTTCCGGGTAGGCGTAGCCGACGCCGGCCAGCGTTAGCGGGCCGGGTTCGACCTTGGTCAGGTTGCCGTGGTCGTCGATGGCCAGCGGCGCGTCGAGCATCGGTTGCAGGCGCTGCCAGGCGGCGCGTCCGCGTTCGATCAGCGACAGCACCCAGCCGGCCGCGAACATCGGCCAGATCAACTGGCCCAGGTACATCGTGAAGGCGGTCAGCGAGCCAATGGTCAACTGGTCGTGCCACACCAGGTAGCCGCCCAGGCCGATGGTCAGCGCGCTGGCGGCGGTCAGCGTCAGGCCGACGGCCGGTTCGTAGGCCGCCTCCCACACCTGCGCGCGCAGGCTGGCGTCGGACGCGTGTTGCGCCAGCTCGCCGAACTGCTTGGCGCTGCGCTGTTCGAGGCCGAGCGCGCGCAGGGTGCGCACGCCGGACAGGGTTTCCTGCACATGGTCGTTGAGGTCGCTGAAGCGCTTGAGCGAATCGGTCGAGGCGGTGTGGATGTGGCCGGAGATATACCAGAACGCCCAGCCCATCAGCGGGAACGGCAGCAGGGCCACGCAGGCCAGGCGCCAGTCGACGCCGAGCAGCATCACGCCGAGCACCAGCACCAGGGTCAGCGCGCCGTCGAAGCCGGCCAGCATGGCCTCGCCGGCGGCCATCTCGATGGCGTCGATGTCGTTGGTGGCCAGCGCCATCAGGTCGCCGGTGCGCTGGCGCTGGTAGAAGCCGGCGCCCTGCAGCGACATGCGCGCGTACAGGCGGGTGCGCAGCGACACGCCCAGCTTGTAGGCGGCGCCGTACAGGATCTGGCGCCACGCCACGCGCAGGAAGTAGATGGCCAGGCCGATCAGCAGCAGGCCGCCGATTTCCATCAGCAAGGCGTTGCCCGACAGGGTGTGGGCGGCCAGCCCGTCGATCATGGAGCCGACCTTGCGCGGCACCCAAACGGTGAGCGTCGCCACGCCGGCCAGCATCAGGCCGGAGACGGCATAGGCGCGGCTGTGCTGGCGTACGAAGCCGCCAATCAGCGCTGAGAGTGTAGACATGTTGCCTCGGAATAGCGTGGGGCCGGCGGAACGTTGCCGGCGCGTAGTCCGTTAGGATACAGCAAGGCAAAGAAAAGCGGGCCGGAGCCCGCTGGTTTGATGCTGGTGCGTGGCGCGCGGCCTCGCCCGTTATTTCTTGCCCTTGCCGCCGCTGATCATGTCGAGCGGCTTGCCGGGCGCCGGTTTGCCTTTCGGCGCCACTTCCTTCAGCTTGGCGGGCTTGGTTTCCGGCGCCAGCGCGATCGGCTTTTGCGACGGCACGGGGAAGGACGACTTGACCGGGTCGGGTTTGACCTCGGCCTTGACTTCGATCGGCGCGGGCGGCGCGATCGGGGCGGCGGCCGGCTTCGGCTTGGCCGGGGCCTTGGCCGCTTTCTGCGCCGGCGAGGCGATCGCCTCGTTGGCCGAGGCGGTCGAGGCCTCCGCGATCACGGGCGCGTTGTCCGGCGTGGCGACGGCGGCCGAGACGGCGGCGGCCAGGGTCTGGGGTGGCGCGGCCGGTGCGCTGGCGTTGGCCGCGGGCTCGGCGACGGGCGCGACCGAGGCCAGCGGGGCCGGCTTGGCGGCCGGCGCCGGGGCGGCCGCCTGGACCGGTTTGACCATGGCGGCCAGCGGCGAGGCCTTGGTCAGCTCGCGCGCCTGCTCCTGTGCCTGTTTGATGCCGCTCTGCGCGCTTTGCAGCAGTTCGGTCTGGGCAGCGGTGGCGATGTTGACCAGTTGGCGGCCATAGGCCAGCAGATTGTCGAAGCCGGTCGGCTGCCCCGCGTTCAGGCTGAAGAGTTCCTGGGCATCCTTGGCATCGAGCAGCTTGCGCGCGGTGGCAGACGATTTCTCGACCGAGGCCTTGGTGGTGTTGAGGTTGAGCGCGATGACCTTTTCGGCGCTGTCGACGGCCGTGCTGGCGAAGGTATTGAAGATCTTAAACTGTGCTTCCAATTGCGATTTCGTGACGGCGGAAAACTGTTCGGTAAGCGAAGACATGGTTTCTCCTGGACGAGGTGTAACGTCTGTTGCGATGCAATATAAGAACATTCTAGCGACGAACAACAGGCTTGGAAAGTTATTTTTTGTGCCATTGAAGAAAGAGTGCCCCTAGGAAAAATGCGGAGTAGACACTATTTCACCCAAGTTTGATCCAGCGCAAAATGTCGCAGCCGCTTGGGTCCTGATTGCTGCGGCGCAACAAGTGGTGTATTTGTGTGAAACTGACTACAATCGGCTTACTGAAAAACAACGCCAGGAGCGTCCCCATGGATGTGGTCATCCGCAATGCCAATCTGGCCGACGGCCGGCAAGGTGTCGATATCGCCATCGAACACGGGCGCATCGCCGCCATCGGCCCCGCGCTGCCGGCCACCGCGCCGCGCGAGATCGATGCCGGCGGCGATCTGGTCAGCGCGCCCTTCGTCGACGCCCACTTCCACATGGACGCCACGCTCAGCTACGGCCTGCCGAGGGTCAACGCCTCCGGCACCTTGCTCGAAGGCATAGCGCTGTGGGGCGAGTTGAAGCCGGACCTGACGCAGCAGGCGCTGATCGAGCGCGCGTTGCAGTATTGCGACTGGGCCGTGGCGCGCGGGCTGCTGGCGATCCGCTCGCACGTCGATGTGTGCGACGACCGCCTGCTGGCGGTCGAGGCGCTGCTGGAGGTCAAGCGGCTGGTGGCGCCGTATCTGGATTTGCAGCTGGTGGCGTTTCCGCAGGACGGCGTGCTGCGCAGTCCGACGGCGCTGGCCAATCTCAAGCGCGCCATCGCCATGGGCGTCGACGTGGTGGGCGGCATTCCGCATTTCGAGCGCACCATGGCCGACGGCGCCGAATCGGTGCGCATCCTGTGCGAGTTCGCCGCCGACCGGGGCTTGCGTGTCGATATGCACTGCGACGAATCGGACGATCCGCATTCGCGCCACATCGAAACGCTGGCCTATGAAAGCAACCGGCTCGGCCTGCACGGGCGGGTGACCGGTTCGCACCTGACGTCGATGCATTCGATGGACAATTATTACGTCAGCAAGCTGTTGCCGCTGATACGCGAGGGCGGCGTGGCGGCCATCGCCAATCCGCTGATCAACATCACTCTGCAGGGCCGCCACGACAGCTATCCGAAGCGGCGCGGCATGACGCGCGTGCCGGAGATGCTGGCGGCCGGCATCGACGTCGCCTTCGGCCACGATTGCGTGATGGACCCGTGGTACAGCCTGGGGTCGGGCGACATGCTGGAGGTGGCGCAGATGGGCCTGCATGTGGCGCAGATGACGGGGCAGGACGCGATGCGCGCCTGCTTCGAGGCGGTGACGACGACGCCGGCGCGCATCCTCGGGCTGGAGCGGTACGGCATCGCGGTCGGCAACCACGCCGACCTGGTGCTGCTGGACGCGGCCGATCCGGTCGAGGCGATCCGGCTGCGCGCGGCGCGGCGCCTGGTGATGCGGCGCGGCGCGGTGATCGCCGAATCGCCGCGCGCGCATGCGCGGCTCGTTTTGCCGGGGCGGGCCGACAGCGTCAATTTCCGCTTGAACCGGTAGCGGCTGGACTTGCCGGCGGAAATCCATGACAATCGAGCATGATTTTCTGAAGACACGTAGGGCGGATTAGGCGGAACGCCGTAATCGGCCATGCACGCACCGTCGGCGGCGCAACGATGGCCGATTACGCTGCGCTAATCCGCCCTACGTGTTTCCGTTGCACTTACACCTTCCGTACTGGAGCCCACTTGAAAGAAATCGCCATCCGCGCCGCCACGGAAGCCGACTTCGGCGCCATGTGGGAGATTTTCCAGCAGCTCATCGCCAGCGGCGACACCTATTACTTCGCCGCCGACACCAGCCGCGACGACTGCCACGCCTACTGGTTCGGCCCCGGCGTGCAATCGTATGTCGCGCTGCTCAACGGCGAGCGCCTGGTCGGCATGTACCGCCTGATCGCCAACCAGCGCGACCGCGGCGCCCACGTGGCCAACGCCTCGTTCATGGTCAGCCCGGCGGCGCAGGGCGTCGGCGTCGGCAAGCTGCTCGGCGGCGACTGCCTGGACCGCGCCCGCGCCCAGGGCTACCTGGCGATGCAGTTCAACTACGTGGTCAGCTCCAACGTGGCGGCCGTGCTGCTGTGGAAAAAACTCGGCTTCTCCATCGTCGGCACCTTGCCGCGCGCCTATTACCACCAGTATCTGGGCTACGTCGACGTCTACGTCATGTACCAGTTGCTGGACGATCCCTCCCATTGGCCCGACGCCTGATTTCATGAACATACTGGACACCGAACGCCTGCGCCTGCGCACCATCGAAGTCGACGACGCCGCGTTTTATTACGAACTGGTCAACGACCCGACCTGGCTGGAATTCATCGGCGACAAGGGGATCCGCAGCCTCGACGACGCGCGCACCGCCATCCTCGACGGCCCGCGCGCGATGCAGCAGCGCTGCGGCCATTCGCTGTATGTGATGGAGCGCAAAAGCGACGGCCGGGCGCTCGGCCTGTGCGGCCTGATCCAGCGCGATACGCTGCCCGGGCCCGATATCGGCTACGCCATCCGCCCCGAGTTCTTCGGACAGGGCTATACCCATGAGGCGGCGGTCGCCGTGCTGGCCTACGCGCGCGGCCGCCTGGGCATGAAGCGCGTGCTGGGCTTGACGGATCCGGGCAACGCCAATTCGATCAGCCTGCTGCACAAGCTGGGCTTGAGCTTTGTCGAGAGCCGGCCGCTGCCGCCCAATGATCGTCCTACCAATATTTACTGCATCGAGTTTCCGCCGACACCCATCTGATCTGTTGCAACGGAGCGAATCCGCCGGATTTCTGGCGTGCCGGTCTTGGCATCCTTGCGCCGCTAGCGCATGATGAAAGTCAATTCTTGCCACTGGAAAAACTATGAAACTCGGCGATCTGAAGATAGGTGTTCGACTGGGGCTGTTGGGAGCGTTCTTTTTTGTCGCGCTGGCGATTGTCGCCACCGGCGGCTGGCGCGCGCTCGACGGCAGCACCGCGCGCAGCGCGCAGGCCTTGCAGCGCTCGCTGGCGCTCAGCCAGGCCATCGACACCGCGCGCGGCGCCCAGGTCGAGTTCAAGATCCAGGTGCAGGAATGGAAGAACATCCTGCTACGCGGAAACGATCCGGCGCTGCTGGACCGCTACACCAAGGCTTTCGTCAAAGTCGGCGAGGCCACCCGCGCCGGCCTGCAAAAGCTGGACGGGCAACTCGACGCATTAAAGCTGGGTACGCCGCTGGTCGACGACGCCATCAAGACGCAAACCGAGTTGGGCGCGCGCTATCTCGAGGCGCTCAAGCAGTACGACCCCGCCAATCCGGAGAGCGCCAAGGTGGTCGACAACCTGGTCAAGGGCATGGACCGCGAGCCGACCAGGAAGATCGACGATATCGTCGTCTACATCGGCAAGGAATCGAACCGCCTGATGCAGCAGATGGAAGAGGACAGCCGGGCTGCGCACGCCGAGGCCATGCTGGTCATGGGCATCACCCTGGCGGTGACCCTGGTGGTCGGCTGCGTGACGGTGTTCTGGCTGATCAAGAGCATCACCGTGCCCTTGCACGCCGCCGTGGGCGTGGCGCAGACCGTCGCCGGCGGCGACCTGCGCAGCGAGGTGCGGGTCGATAGCAAGGATGAGATCGGCGAGCTGCTGGGCGCGCTCAGGACCATGCAGACCAATCTGAGCGGCATCGTCGGCAAGGTGCGCGCCGGCACCGAGACCATCCACGGCGCGACGGTGGAGATCGCCGCCGGCAACCTGGACCTGTCCGGCCGCACCGAGCAGCAGGCCAGCTCGCTCGAGGAGACGGCGGCGGCGATGGTGGAGCTGACCACCACCGTCCAGCAGAACAACGCCAACGCCAACGAGGCCAGCAAGCTGGCCGACGTGGCCTCGCGGGTGGCGGAGCGCGGCGGCGACGCGGTCGAGCAGATGGTGCAAACGATGGGCTCGATCAACGAATCCTCGCGCAAGATCGTCGACATCATCGGCGTGATCGACGGCATCGCCTTCCAGACCAACATCCTGGCGCTCAACGCGGCGGTGGAGGCGGCCCGCGCCGGCGAGCAGGGGCGCGGTTTCGCCGTGGTGGCGTCCGAGGTGCGCAACCTGGCCCACCGCTCGGCGTCGGCCGCCAAGGAGATCAAGGAATTGATCGGCGACTCGGTCAGCCGCGTCGAGGCCGGCAGCCGGCTGGCCGGGCAGGCGGGCGAGACGATGGGCGAGGTGGTCAGCAGCGTGCAGCGGGTCACGGCCATCATCGGCGAGATTTCGGTGGCCAGCGGCGAGCAGCGCGACGGCATCGAGCAGATCAGCATCGCCATCAGCCACATGGACAGCGTGACGCAGCAGAATGCCGCGCTGGTGGAAGAGGCCGCCGCTGCGGCCGATGCTTTGACGCAGCAGGCGGCCAGCCTGTCGGAGGCGGTCAGCATCTTCAAACTGGAGGAGCACGGTCAAGGGCAGGGGCAGGCCGCGCGTTTGGCGCCCCCGAAACGGCGTCCGTTATTGCCCGCTTGAGCGCCATGTGAATCAGGTTTGACGCCCGTCAATCGCCCCGCCGAACGCGCATTGCAGACGAGCAGTCTCCATTATGATTTCCTCTTCATCGCTGTACCAAAAGAAGAGGGATCCCATGGAGCTCCTGTGGCCGGCATTGATAGGCATCACACCTTGCCTGTTGGCGCTTTGGTATGGCGAAACGCGCGCGCGCGTGCTGCGCCGCCGCTGCGCCCATTTGCAGAGCGCGCTGGAAGCCCAGCGCGACACCGGGATGCGGCTCGACTTCATCGCCCACCACGACTGCCTGACGGGTTTGCCCAACCGCCTGCAGTTCCAGCTGCGGCTCGAGCATGGCGTGGCCTGCGCGCGGCGCCACAAAAGCCTGCTGGCGGTGCTGTTCATCGACATCGACCACTTCAAGCACATCAACGACACGCTCGGCCACGACGCCGGCGACCAGGTGCTGGTGCAGTTCTCGCAGCGGCTGCGCCAGTGCGTGCGCGAGGTCGACACCGTGGCGCGGCAGGGCGGCGACGAGTTCATCCTGTTGCTGACGGAGCTGCGCGACGCCGATGACGCGCGCCAGGTGGCCGAGAAGATCATCGCCGCCATCGGCGCGCCGTTCACCATCCATGGCGAGCCGCTGCGGGTGGCCGCCAGTGTCGGCGTGGCGGTCTATCCGGACGACGACGAAAGCCTGGAAGACCTGGTCGAGAAGGCCGACCTGGCGATGTACGCGGCCAAGCAGCGCGGCAAGGGCACCAGCGTGCGCTTCCTGCCGAGCATGCAGGTCAAGGCGTACTCGCGCCTGATCCTGGAGACGGCGCTCAGGCACGCGCTCGACCACAAGGAATTCGTCCTCGCCTACCAGCCCAGGCTCGACCTGCGCGAACAGCGCGTCACCGGCGTCAAGGCGCTGCTGCGCTGGAACCATCCCGAGCTCGGGCTGGTGATGCCGCTCGATTTTCTGCCGGTGCTGGAGGAGAGCGCGCTGATACTGCCGGTCGGCGCCTGGGTGCTGGCGACGGCGGCGGCGCAGGCGCGGCTGTGGATGGAACGGGGACTGCCGCTGACGGTGTCGGTGCACCTGTCGCCGCGCCAGTTCTACCAGAAGGACATCGCCCGGACCTTCGCCACGATACTGGAGCAGGCCGGCGTGCCGGGCCACTGCATCGAGCTGGAAATCACGGAGGGCATGCTGATCGACCGCAACCAGAACTGCGAGGCGACCTTGCGGCAACTGAAGGGCCTTGGCGTGCGGATCTCGATCAGCGATTTCGGCACCGGCTACGCCTCGCTCAATTATTTGCGGCGCTTCCCGGTGGACATGGTCAAGATCGACAAGAGCTTCATCGACGAACTGCAAGGCGCGCGCCAGTCCGCCGATACGCACCCTGGCGCCCTCGGCGCCAGGGGCGGGGCCGACGGCGCCATGGTGCGGGCCATCATCGCGATGGCCCGCACGCTGAACATGCGGGTGGTCGCCGGCGGCGTCGAAACCGGCGACCAGCTGGCGCGGTTGATGGCGATGGACTGCGACGAGGCCTTCGGCTTTTGCCTCAGCCCGGCCGTGTCACCCGGCGAGGTGGAAACCTTGCTGGCCAACCGCGACCGGCGCATTGAATTGATTACTTCGTAGCGGCGAAGAACCAGGTCAACGGCAGGTGTGCCCGCGCCGCCCACGACTTCTCGTTGTGGACGCCGTCCGGCGACTCGTAAAAATACAAATCCTCGTCCAGCTTGTAGCCTTGCGCCAGCATGGCGTCGCGCATCTTCAGCGTGTGCTCGATGCCGTCCTTTTTGGACCCGGCGTCGATGTAGAACTTGACCGGCTGCCGCGCGGGCACGCTTTTCATGAACGCGCCGTCATTCCACCAGAACGAACCCGATACGCCGCCGGCCTTGGAGAAGATCTCCGGATGCCTTTGGGCGATGTACACGGAGGCCAGGGCGCCCAGCGAAGAACCCATGATGGCCGTATGGTCGCGGCCGGGCAGGGTGCGCAGGTTGGCGTCGGCCCACGGTTTGACCGTATCGACGATGAAGGCCATGTAGGCGTCGATTTTTCCGCCACCGTGTTTCGGGTCGCAGCAGGGCGTGTATTCGTCCATGCGCTCCTTGGTGTTGTCGATGCCGACCACGATCGCCGGTTCGACGGCGCCGCCGGCGATCAGGCGGTCCATCGTCGCGCCGATGTCCCACGCGACGCCGAAGGCGGCGGTCTTCGCGTCGAACAGGTTCTGGCCGTCGTGCATGTAGAGCACCGGATAGCGGCGCTGCGGATTGTTCTCGTAATCCGGCGGCAGGTAGATGCGCAGATTGCGGCTGTTGCCGAGTTGCGGAGACGCGAAATTTTCGACGATGCGGATGGTGCCCGCGGGCGCCGGGGATGCGCCGGCGCCGGAGTCGGCGGCGGCCTGCGGCGCCACCGGCATCACGCGCACTCCGTGGATGTCGAACTGGTTCGACGGTCCCTTCACGCCACCGGCATCGCCGTAGGTGGTGTTACTTTTCAGGTAGGTCATGTTGTAGTGGTCCTCCAGTTCCAGGCGATAGGTGCCGGCCTTGAGCGCGGCGCGGATCGGCGTCGAGTACGACGGGCCGGCCTGCGCCGGCGAATGCGGCAACTGCACTACGCCGCCGGCGACGACCTTGCCGCCGTCGTCCTTCAACGACAACCATTTTACGCCGCCGCTGATGCCCAGGTTGATCTGGTGCGCTGTGTTGCGGTACCTGATCTGCAGCGCGTAGCTGCCGTCGCGCGCCACCTTGATGTCGCGCACCGCGAACTTGTCTGCCGGCGCGCCCCAGCCGGCGATATGATCGGCGTTTGCGGCAATGCCGGACTGGACGCGGGCGTCGCCGGCGCCGATTTCGATGCCTGTCTCAAGACAGACGGGCGCGCTGTGGTGGCTGCGGTTGCCCGACCCGGCGTACATCGCCTCCACCGCATAACACAGGTTGCCGCCGTCGCCCTTGTCGAGGCGCGGCGCGCGGCGGTCGGCCCACTTGTTCGCCGTGATGCGTTGCGTCGCCAGTTCGCCGTTGCGGTAGATGTTGTAGACCACGCCCTTGCTCGCGCCCTGATAGGCGATATGCAAGGTAGGGAAGCCGTAGGCGCCTCTTTCCAGCTTGACGATGCGTGGCTCGGATGGCGCGTACACGGACGGATCTTCGACCAGCGGCTTGGCGCCGACGTCGCGTCTTTCCTGACGCCCCGGCAGTAGTTCGCCCAGCCGGATGTCGATCTGGTTGTCGTCGACCAGCGCCGACCAATCCAGCGATTGCGTGGCGGCCTTGCCATTCACCGTCACGCCGTCGACCGCGTAGTAGCCGTGCGTGGACGATGGCGCGGCGGCGGGCAGCAGCAGACGGACGCGCATGCGTTTGCCGCGCACCGTCAGGTTGTCCAGCGTGGCCACATCTGTGCCGGCGAAAGCTTCGCGGCGCAGTTTGGCCGTGACGAAAGGCCGCAGCGCGATGCCGCTGTCCGTCGTCCGCACGCCGAACACCTCGCCCACCACCATGCCCAGGTAGGCCCCCACGGACCACAGCTGCCGGCGCGAGTTGACCACCGGTCCGCTCAGGTCGACCTGCTTGCCGTCCACCTTGCGCTTGTCCTCCAGCATCGGCTGGCCGGAGATCCATTCCAGGTTCTCCATGTTGGACAGGTTCAGCGCGGCGCCGCGCATCAGCGTGTCGTAGGCCGCGTCGGCCACCGCCACGTTGCCATGCAGCGCCGCCGCCTTGAGGCCATACGCCGTCACGAAAGGCCACATGGCGCGGTTGTGATAGACGGCCATGCCGGCCTGTTGCGGATAGATCACCGGCGCGCCGAGCGGGCCATGCGGATAGCGCGCCAGGATGCTTTGCGCCTGCCGTTCGTCGGCGATGCCGGTGACGATGGCCAGCGACTGTCCCAGCCAGTCGTACTTGTACAGCGGCGCACCGTCGAAATGGCCTGCGGTCAGGCTGCTGTACATGCCGGTGTCGGCCTGCCAGAAGCGCTGGTTGATGGCGCGTTTCAGATCCGCGGCCCATGCGGCGTACTTGTCGGCCGACGCCTTGTCGCCTTGTTCCGCCGCCAGTTGCGCGGCCAAGGTCAGCGCCTTGTAATGACCGGCGTTGGTCGACAGCGCCTTAGACGTCGCCATGCTGGCCAGGTCGCCCGGTATCCAGGCCGCGTAGCTTTGCTCGCGCCAGTCGAGGAAGGACTCCTCGCCGTTGTACAGGCCATCGGCGCGGTCGTAGACCGCGATCCTGTCGTTTTCCAACGTATTGGCGAGCGCCTTCAGCGCGGTGGCGGCGAACGCGCGGCGCTCCTCCGGCGCCAGCGCCTTGAGCGCCTCGTCGGCGCCGAAGGCCCAGCTGATACGGTCGGTGCTGACCGGCCAGCTGCCGCCGCTGCCGGTGTCCTGGATGATCTGCAGGCCGTCCGCGCTGCCGGCGACGTGCGCGCCCGGCTTGACGCCATCGCGGTAGCCGGACAGCTTGAACAGCAGCGAGTTGCGCACGCGTTGCGGGTCCAGCATGCCAAGGCCCAGCGACGCTGCGTAGGACAGGTCGCGGGTCCACACGTAGTGCCACAGCTCGCCGGTTTCGAAGCACTCGCAGGGGATGGCGTTGCCGCCGTTGTAGCTGCCGTCGCGGATTTCGCTGACGGAGTCCTGTTTCATCTCGACGCCGGCCAGCGCGAACAGCGCGTCGAAGGCCAGGCTGCCGCCGCGGACCGTCGGCAGCGTCGCCGATTCCTGATAGCTGATCTGCTGTTTGCCGCCTTCGCGCACGCGCATCGTGGTCGCCTGCGTGTAGCTGCGCAGTGTGGCGCCCGCATCCGGTGTCGCGTAGCGGACGGTTTCCTGCTTGCCGTCCCAGGTCGGATAGTTGGCGGTGGCTGTCGTGGCGGCCGACGCCAGCGAAGCGAGGGACATGGCGGCGCACAGCGCGGTCGGGCGAAAACTCATTGTTGTATCTCCAGTGTGCTTTTCTTCATACGGTATCGTCGATCGGCTTAAGTAGTCGTACTACAGGACGGATTTTGGCTGCCGAGCCCCGCTTATTCCAGCGTGGGCCAGAGAATACTCTGAATGTGTGATGCCATCAAACAGCGCGTTCCCGTGAAATTTACTCGAAATACAAAAAACTGATGGTTTTTCGGCGGCACATATGGACCAGGCGCATTTCCACGCGACGCAAAGCCAACCGCAGGCGCGCAACTCAGCAGTAAACTGACATTTGCTTTCAAAAACACGTCTTTTTTTCGGAAAATATGTAGTTCTACTACATATGATTCGGCCGGGTCTTGTAGTGGAAATACAACGGCAAATCCGTCTTCATAGGGAGGCCGCTTACAGCCGAGCCCCGCAATCCGTAGGTAAACAGAAGTTCAATTGACATTGAATCTAGTTTTAGTACAAAATTCCTGCCAGAACGTCTTGAGAACGTCGGCTTTCCTTGGATCCCGTGTAGTTGTGACGCGCCCGAACGGGTGCGCCTGATGTTGCGGGAGATTAATTATGTCGTGTATGAGGGGACATTGAATGAGTAATTTCGCAAATAAGCGCAGCAAGACCGCTGCATTTCCATTAAAGCCGGTCGCAGCGGGGTGCGCTTTGTTTGTAGCGGCGTTCGCCAGCCCGGCATACGCGCAGACCGCCGCCGAAGCGCCGGCGGCGACCGAGGCGCCGATCGCGTCCGTCGTCGTGTCCGGTATCCGTCGCGGTATCGAGGGCGCGATCTCGGTCAAGAAGGATTCCAACTCCATCGTCGAGGCCATCTCGGCCGAAGATATCGGCAAACTGCCGGACGTCAGCATCGCCGAGTCGATCTCCCGCCTGCCGGGTCTATCCGCCCAGCGCGTCGCCGGCCGCGCCCAGGTCATCAGCGTTCGCGGCCTGTCGCCCGACTTCTCGACCACCTTGTTGAACGGCCGCGAGCAGGTCAGCACCGGCGACAACCGCAGCGTCGAGTTCGACCAGTACCCGTCCGAGCTGATGAGCGGCGTCACCGTGTATAAAACGCCCGACGCCGGCCTGGTCGGCCAGGGCCTGTCCGGCACCATCGACATGCAAACCGTGCGTCCGTTGAATTTCTCCAGCCGTACCGTGGCGTTGAACGCCCGTGGCGAGAAAAATTCGTTGGGCAAGATCGGTAACGCCAAGGACACCGGCAGCCGCTTCAGCGCCAGCTACATCGACCAGTTCGCCAACCGCACGATCGGCATCGCGCTCGGCTATGCGCGCCTGGAAACCCCGATCCTGTCCAATGAAACCGGCCTGTACGAGCCATGGAAGCGCGACGCGCGCAACGGCCTGCCGGCCGGCACCTTCGCATCGAACGGCATCAAGGCCGTGGCCCGCAGCGGCGAGAACCAGCGCGATGGCGTCATGGGCGTGCTGCAATACCGTCCGAACAAGCAATGGACCAGCATCCTCGACGTGTACGCGTCGCGCTTCAAGGCCGAGGAAACCGCCAACCAGCTCGAGATTTCGCTGGAGCAGAGCGAATCGAACTACAACCCGGTCCAGGTCAACAACGGCACCATCGCCGGCGGTACGCTCAACAACGTGCGTCCCCTGGTGCGCGGCATGTACAACAAGCGCAAGGACGATATCCGCGCGCTGGGCTGGAGCAACGAGTTCCGCAACAACGACTTCACCATCTTCGCCGACCTGAACTACTCGAAGGCCAAGCGCAACGAGACTGGCCTGGAAAACAACCTGCAATACAGTAACGGCGGCGCCTCGGCCCTGCTGGACAAGGTCAACCTGGGCTACGGCAACGGCGGCTACTCGCAGATGACCACCGGCCTCGACTACAGCAATCCGGCCAACCTGTTCGTCGGCAACACCATCTACGGCTCCGGCTACGGCAAAGTACCGAGCGTGGAAGACGAACTGAAAGGCTTCAAGCTGACCGCCAACGTGCGTGCCGGCGGCGCGCTGGAAAAGGCCTTCTCCAGCTTCGACTTCGGCGTCAACTACGCCGACCGCAGCAAAAGCAAGCGCCAGGCGGAAGGGAACATCAACCTGGTCGGCGCGCCTGTCGCCGTGCCCGGCAGCCTGCAGTACGGCACTACCGACCTCGGCTTCGCCGGCGCCGGTTCGATTCCGACATGGAACGTTCCGGGCATGGTCAGCCAGTTCATGTCCTTCCAGCCGAGCGAAGACCTGCTCTACCTGATTCCGAAAGCGTGGACGGTCGACGAGAAGGTCGTCACCAGCTTCGCCAAGGCCAACATCGAAGCGGAGCTGAGCCCGACCGTCAGCCTGCGCGGCAACATCGGCGTGCAGATGCAGAACACCACCCAGTCGTCGGACTCGCGCTATGTGGACAACAGCGCCCCGGTCGGCAGCCAGATCAAGCCTGTCCATGACGGCAAGAGCTACACGGACTTCCTGCCGAGCATGAACCTGGCCTTCGGTTTCGAGCACGACCAGACCGTGCGCGTGGGCCTCGCCAAGCAACTGGCGCGTCCGCGTGTGGACCAGCTGCGTTCGGCGTTGGAAATCAATATCGACACCACCAAGCGTGAACCGAACGCCAGCGGCGGCAACGCCCAGCTGGACCCATGGCGCGCCAAGGCGTTCGACATCTCGTACGAGAAGTATTTCGCCAAGAAAGCGTATGTCGCCGCCGCCGCGTTCTTCAAGAAGCTGGACACCTACATCTTCACGCAGACCAAGGAATACGATTTCTCCAACTACTTCCCGGCAGGCTATTTGATGTCGGACGGTCGCCCGCTGGCTAGGCGCACCGGCAACTACACCGCCGCCTACAACGGCAACGGCGGCATCCTGAAAGGTGTGGAGCTGTCCGGTTCTATGCCGCTGAACATGCTGACGCCGGTGCTCGACGGTTTCGGTGTCAGCGCCAGCACCACCTACACCGAGAGCAAGATCGCCATTGAAGATCCAAGCGGCAGCATCGGTTCGAACATCCCGCTGCCGGGCCTGTCGAAGCGCACCACCAACCTGACCGCGTACTACGAGAAGAATGGTTTCGAGACGCGCATCAGCCAGCGTCGTCGTTCCGACTTCGTCGGCGAGATCGGCAACTTCTCGAACGACCGCGCGCTGCGCTACGTCGTCGGCGAGAACGTCGTCGACTTCCAGATCGGCTACACCTTCAACAGCGGCGCCATGAAGGGCGTGGGCCTGGTGCTGCAGGTCAACAACCTGCGCAACGCCGCGTATGAAACCTACAACGGCGATCGCGCCCAGCAGCTCGAATACGCGAAGTATGGCCGCACCGTGATCGCTGGCGTGAACTACAAGTTCTAAACCGGTTGACTCTCCGCTCTTCAGCCCTCGCCAGCGCAAGCCGGCGGGGGTTTTTTTGTGTGCGCCCAGCATGGGCGCACTCCTGTGGGTGCAAGTCCCGCCGCAAGCTGACCACAGTGAGCGAAGTGAAGCGCAACTGCATGAGGGCAACCGAGTGTGGGAAGGAAGCGTGGACCATAAATCATGAGCCGA
>CAUPJZ010000005.1:0-312297 GCA_963511605.1 uncultured Duganella sp.
CAGCTTGCGCACGGAGAACAGGCTTTCGGTAAAGGTGTCGGGACCGCGCATCAGTTTTCCGCAAGGATAGGGGATGTCAGGATAACATTGGATGAACCGCCTCGGCAGCTTAGTCGGGGCGGTATTTCAGCAGCCTGCTAGCCAAGGTGAAGGTTGGAGATTGCTCAGTGGATATGGACTCAGAGTTATCGAAGATAACTGCTCGTGAGCTACATATTCCTAAGTAGATTTTAGTAATGTATTCCAGTTGGCCTTCTCACCGTTCGGTGGGCGGGCCATTTTTTTGTCCACGAAAGGAGCGTTATGAATATCCCCATCACCAAGCACGTCAACTACACGATTATCGTTAACTGGAAAGAACGAGGATTTGGCTGTGCCAAGGCCTGTACATACTGCAACTGGCGCGGTTCCCCGATGCTGCCACAAGGAGCCCAGTCAGTCGAGCAGGTAAGGTCGTTCATTCAGAAATGTGATAAATCGTTTATCACGATCAGTGGCGGCGGCGATCCCCTGTACCGGTTAGATGAACACTTCCCCGCATTACGGACGATGGCCGACACCATCAAGGCCGAGGGCTACGAGGTTCGCGTAATCACCAGGGAGGTGCCGCATGTTGCAAGGCTAAAAGGTATTGCCGATCACGTCTCAATCTCCCTTGACGATGACGTGCTACAGCAGCTCGATCACCACCAGCAGGATTGGGATAGTGCCGGCCTGAACCTTGACATTGAGTTTTCCTTGGTGCTGCCGCCCCTGTCGATGGCCGATCTGTTGGAGCTGAAGCCTCAGTACGCGGCATTGCATAGACGGCTTCGGCGGCGACTGGTTCTGCGTGAGAACTTCAACAGCATTTTTCCCGTTGATGCGGCTCGTATGTCGTTCGGCCACAGCGGAATAGTGTTTGTGCCCAAGTCCTTATGCCTGAATAGTCGATACCTTGCAAATGTCGAATGCTCGGGGCATGAGATCGTGCAGGACAATGCTGCTCTGACTGGTTTCCTCATGGCTCACCCTGACGCGTATCTCTTCGGTGGATTCGTGAAGCATCTGATCGAGCCGACCGTGCATCTTGAGTACAACGACATCGACGTTATCGCGCTCAATACAGGCGTGATGGACAGCCTGTCAGGCCAGTACGGTTTCTCCTTCAAGGAGGTATCGCCGGAAGGTGCGTACCCTCGATACTTCGTCGGCAAGTCAGTCAGGGCAGGGAAGTCCATTCAGATAATCCTGATGCACTCGGCGGCCGATGCCAAGAGGTTCATTTTCAACGCACAGTATGCCGTGGATCGCGTCGGCTTCAACAAGGGATTCTTCTTCGACCCTGTTATTGGTGAGGATGCCATACACGATGCAATACGCCACAAGGTCGCTCAGACAGCGCCAGGCACACGCAGCCTTGAACTATTCCAGCCGGATCGCCTTCAGGTCGAGCAGCGGCACAAATCCAAGCTAGTCAAGAAAGGGTTCCTTATCGCCAGCCATTAGTAGCAGTAAGCAGCATCAGCAGCACGTCACCAATCCTCGCCTCATCCCCTTCTAGTTTTACCTTCCCACCGCCAGCAGTAGCACCACCGCAGTTCAGCAGATTTTCAGCATCGCAGCATTTCACGATTTGCGCATCCTCAAGCACCTGTCGTACCCGACGACCTGACGCCCATACAGGCAGGGCTCGTCGCGTCGTCGCTTGCGTCGCTTCCATCCACACCCTAAATTTTCCCAGAAGGAGTACCCATGCCAGCAACCATTTACGTCAGCGCCGAGGCCTATGAGACAGCACAGGCCATCAAGGATCTGGACTACTACGACCGGCTCAACTTGAGCGAAGAGATGCCCGATTTCGAAAAGTGGCCCGGCTACCACTTGAAGAACGCCAACGTGCTGCAACTGGCCGTGCTGCCTGATGCTGCAATAGTCATAGACCCATGTGCTATCGGGCGTCCGCTTTCAATGTCGGCCCCGGCCAACCTTCGAGGCTGCATCTTTGAAGGCGCTCCAAATCTCCCCGAAGGTTATGCCGACATCATCGCCTACTGGTCCGGCGCAAGTATCAACCTGAATACGTCTGGCGCTGCTTACTTTCAGTGTGCCCTCAACGAGTACATGGTCGATCTCGGACCTGATCCGGTGTTTGAGCCTGTTGTTAATGATCGGTTGCTTTCGGAAGGTGTTGTGCTTGCCATCGCAGAAGTATCGAAACTGACGGAGGGCTTATCGCCCGACGCCTATATCGAAATTCGTTTCCCCGTTGATCCTGCAATGCTCGGTGTCGAGATCGACGACTTCCGTTCGATCAAGGACTACTCGATAGAGAACGCCGAAGGTCAGCATTACGACAAGGTGTTCTTGAAGGTCGCCGATATTTTGCAGTCACCTGACCCGGATCGCATCTACATCGAACTGCTTCGCAACGAGATGATCGACTACGGCTACTGGTACTGAACACATGTATCTATAAGCATCTCTGCGATTTTTCATCCATCTTATATGAAGTGTGCTAATCACCTTCGACTTTTAATCATAGGAGAAAAGTATGGAAGTTTCCAGTAACAACGATGCAGAAATGAAGGTTCTTAAGATTGGTGAGTGCCCGTCACTGTCAGGGCGGTCCAGCCTGACCTATCACATCGGATGTCGTAGCGATCTACTCGTCAAGGCCGGTGATGAATTCAACGAGGCAGTCAGCTTCCGAATTCACGCCAACTCTGGCAGCGGCCTGTTCAGCGACCAATGGGTTGCAGTCTCGGCGTTGAAGACCGTATTTGATAACGAGAAGTCGAAGGATGCGGTTACGTCGTCATCGCTAAATAGTGTATTCGCCGGAAGGTCTGTCAATACCGCTGGCTTCATCCTGGCAGTGCTGAAGGCGGAAGGGCTGGTCGTCCACATGGAGGATAAACGGCGCTATTACCAATGCACCAGCACCGATCAATTCTTCGCAGCGATGCAGATACTGGCCGGCAGCATCAATGCTGGTGACACCATCAATGTGCCCGGCACCATCAATGAAGGGGAGCATGTTATGCCCATCGAAGGTGACGAAGCATCGGCGGCAAAGCCTATGCCAATAGGGAAGCCCAAGAAGCGATAGATGTGACGCTCGGAGTTGCAATCCGGTGGTCTGCCGGAATTGGGTTGAGTAAGCGGTTGAAGCTAAAGGGAGTTTCCGCTCTCGGCTTCGACCACTCAGTTCCCCGACCCATAACCGACCGGCACCAAGAAGTGATGTTCATAGTCCCCCGATCAACATAGTGAAAGGATTTCTATTGCTAGCTTCCGCAGTCACACTCGCCATTATCTGTTTGGGTTGTCTATCAATTCCAGCAATGCGCTTCGGCGCAATTGGCGGCCTGTTAGTCATTTTGCTTCTCTTCCCGAAGGCCATTCCTATCGCCATTTTCATCATCGTGCTACTGGCGATCGTAACCCCTCAACCATAGTAAGGAGTTCTGCATGTTTATTGGTAACGTCATGATTGAAGCAGTTGAACAAGTGCTGTACTGGGACATTCCCGATGGTGAGCTGGGTAGAGTCGCAAGCTACCAGGCGGCGTTGATGGCAAGGGTCAGTCCGGATCTCATCTACACGCATCATCTAGACCAGATCGAGTTTTGATTTCGGGGCAACACTAACGACAAGATGCTGATGTGCAGTTGGCGCGTCGTGGACAGAATGATCCTTTTATGTCCTGTCCCGGCGCTCCACTTATTTCAGAATAATTTAATGGGTGAACTCGATGCAAAACAAGGCATTGCTGAAGACTCCGCAACTTGGTGATCCTAGGTCGGCTGACGTATGATGGCGTGTTTCGCAGAGTTCAGAATTTAGCGCGCGGAGGTGTTTCTAAGGGGGCAGTTGGCAGCGTAGGAGTGTATCAATTCAATGCGGTCGTTAGTTAGTAGGTTAGGACGGACGTGTTTTTTGATTGAGGAATTCCGCCGAATTCAATATGAGACGGAAATTTCAGTAGGCCTTTATCTATAAGGGCTCCTTTAAATTTGGTTGACGAAGAAATTTCGGAAAATCTGTTGACGCTACGCTTTTCTATGCGTTAAAGTGTAATTCTCTTCACAAGAAGACGGCTCGGAGAAGTGCCCATCCCCGAGCCATGAAACCGCAGATGGGAAACTGAAAACATGCCCGTGTTTTTAGTGCGGATTATTCAATGATTGAGTACAGCCCAGTGCGTCCATGCAGGGTGAATCAAGATCATGGTGAACAACTATCTCGCGCCCCCTTCGCGTTGGGGCATGGACGAACTTTGCGAAAGATCCCCTCATTCGAAGGGAAATCTCAAGCTATTCATTTTTATACTCACCCACGTGTTTTGAGCAACGATGCAATTGCGTTGCTTTGGCCTCGCAATTGTTTTTGCCTGTTGAGTCCTGAAGGAAAGATCTTCTTTTTAGAGGTTGTTTTCCGTCCGCACCAGCACACGCCGTTGAACGTCCTCCAGGGATTTGCTCTGGAGTGGCGTCGAGTCGTCGGGTACGCCGGGTGCGCTAGGTTTTATTTTTTAGGCAGAGGCGACAGGTCGTCGGGATCGTCGGGTGGGTAGGCATTTCACCGTCATTGGTTGTGGCCTTGTGCTATCTGGTCGCTGCCGATTTGATTTGAATTTGATAGAGAGAGTCTAGACGTGATAAATACAATAGATACATGCACTACCAATACTGCCTCAACGAATGTCCTGAAGAGTACTTCGCCGGTAGTACCAAAAAAGTTTGATGTGTTCCTCGATCAAAATGGACGGGCATCCGTTCGTATCGAAAGTGAGGGCAATCCTTGTGTGCTGACCGTGGGTAGTCAGTTGATGAATGCCCTAATAAGGAAGCGAGCCCGGGAGGCGGGCCAGATACTTAAGGCCTCGGCTATAGAAAGCATGAATGAAGAGCTCAGGCAAGATGCCGAGGAGGCTGGTCGTTCCTACCAGACGTATCACCGTGTAGCGCCTGTCGAGGGCGGCATTGAGATTGACCTAGGAGACGATGCCCACACGCGAGTTCGCGTCGATCACGGTGGTGTAAGACTGATGACCAGAGGCTCTGAAATTTTGTTCCGACGATACAAGCACTCCAAACAAATGGTGATGCCTGTGCCACCTGGACAAGGTGACTTCAACGTAATCGACAAGTACCTTGAAAATCTGCACCCTGAGTCACGTATGCTGCTCAAAGCATGGATGACTTACACACTTGCAAAGCCCAAGGTGGCGACTTCAAAGTTCGTCATCCTGCAACTGCTGGGCGGGCAAGGAAGTGGTAAGTCGATGCTCACGAAGCTAATTAAGCGCCTGCTCGACCCAGCCGTTACTGATGTGCAGACCATGCCATCAAATGAAAGGGATCTCGGCATTGCTGTACAGCAGGCACATGTGGTTTGCTTCGATAACCTTCGTGATATTTCCAAGTTAATGTCGGACCGACTCTGCACTGTTGCTACAGGCGGTAGCCAGACTGGCCGCCAACTGTTCACGAATGACGAGCAAAACGTTATCGAGATGCATGGTGCCTTGGTGCTGAACGGTATCCATGCTTTCGTCAGCGAGCCTGACCTTGCACAGCGATGCTTGCCGCTATCTTTAAAGACTATCTCGCCAGAGCGCCGGAGGTCTGAAACTGACGTTGAAACGGATCTGATTGTAGACCTGCCTGTTATCCAAGGAGGACTATTTGACGACATATCAAAGATCCAAATGCAGCTGCCAAACGTCGAACTTACTTCGCCGGAACGCATGATTGATTTCTGCTATTGGCTGGGTGCGATGGAGCTTGTCCAAGGGGTGCCGGTCGGGGCCTACCAAGCGTCCTACAGCTATATCCTCAATCAGGGCCAGCGTGACGCACTGATGGATGGTCCGCTTGGTGCCGCTCTGGTCGAATTTGGTGATGACCTTGGCGAGGAGGGATGGACGGGTACGCCGACTCAGCTTTTGCAGCAGCTCACCTTTAGACAGGATGGGCTCGGTACGCGCTCAAGAAGCTGGCCTGACAACGCTACGGCGCTGTCCAAACGCATTTTGGGTTTGCAGGCAGCGCTGCTGACACAGGGCATCCTTGTGGAATTCCGCCGTGGCAAAGAGCGCACGATCACGATCACAAAGGAGGTAAGCAAGTGACGAACCTGACGAAAGTGGCGACTGCTGCGGCGGCACTTGCAAGAGACCTGACGGAAGCGTCGCATGCGTCGGAAGCGTTGCGTTGTGCTGCTATCCTACAGATGCATGCGGCGGATGGACTTGGTCTGGTTCGGCTCCATTGTGGCGCGTTAGTTGATGAAGCTTTGTACCAGCGGGTAAAGGAAGATTTGCTCGACGATTTTGAATCGACTCCGATCTGTATGCCGACGCCAGCCAATTATCTTTGCCGGATTGCGCTTTGGGACTCATTGAGTGGCCACGAACGACACCTTGCTAAGAAGTGTATAGCGCACTTGGTGTTCGACAAAACTCTCGATCTTGTCGACATCACCCTTGAAGGTGAGCGGCAACGTTGGTACTGCCGACCATATCCATGTCGAATTCCGTCGTGGCAAAGAGCGCACGATCACGATTACAAAAGTGGCCCGCTAGCGTCGCACCCGACGACGTGACGACCACAGCAGCCGGACTCACCGGCGACCTGACGAAGGCGTCGGAAGCGTCGCCTGCGTCGGGCTGTGAGACCTGTCCGCACTAAAATTTATCGTCCCGCTACAGGGGCAACACACACTTATAGAAGGAAAACGTTATGCAAGATTTGGCTTTGAAAAATCAAGACGCCGCGACGCTGGCCTACAACCTCAACTGTCAGCTTGGGACTGATATGCGCGCTCATGTGCAACTGTACGACGGTGGATATGTGGACGCCGAACGCTATAGCCATACGAGGAATGCACTAATGAAAGCCATGCCTGAACTTTCGAGTGGGACCGTCTATAACACAGGCGAGTTGCTTTCCGCTGGTCGTTTTTGGGAATCGCTCGACAAAAAGGATCGGCAGGTGACCCGACGCTGCGCTATGCATCTCGCTGTGACTAGGGAGGTGAGCTTGAAGTTTTTCAGGCTAACGGACAGTGGTAACCCGCTGTTTCAGATGGTTTGATCTTTGTGTAGCCGAATATGGCGACGAAAATTGTCAGCGTGTTCGGCCGCTTATTCCCATTCAACACCGCAGGAGATTGCATGCCAGTAGAAACGCCTACCGACACGCTTATCACGATCAAGAATTTGGAGAAAAACATATGACGCACGAAACGACCTTGGCGATGGCAGAGCTAAAACGAGAACTCATATCGGCGAACAAAACGGACGCCTTGCGAAAACACAGTGACGACCCGACGGACGGCGCAGCCTTCAGCGATGGCATAGAGACTGGCCCGACTTGGGTCGTGCTGGCCGATGGCAAGTTCATGGACGGTGTCCTATACCGCCGCGTGAAGCGGGATGTACTGGCGCGAATTCCGAGCTTATCGGTTGGTCAGTTCTTGCAGATCAAGAAAATATGTTCGCTCGAGTTTTGGGATTCTTTGGAAAACGCAGACAGACAGCGGGCCGGGCGATGCCTCGCCCACTTAGTCAGTAAAAAAGAAGTTGGCTTGGCGCTGGGGTCTTTAAACGAGACCGGCCCTAAGTTGTACTGCAAGACATAAGGCAGGCATGGGTCGGTGGGCCTATGTAGATACCGTAAGTCTGCCGACCATTTCCATCAACATCATTTAACAAGGAGTGTGCATGCCATCAGTAAAACTAACCGATACATTCATTGCGAAAGAACTGGTCTGCCCGCCGGGTCAGGCTAAAATCGAATACTGCGATGCCGACCGCACCGGCCTGTACGTCGAAGTCCGTGCCACCAGTCCCGGCCAAGGCACTTTTTATTTACGTTACAAGAACGCTCTCAACAAAACTGCTCACCAGAAGCTTGGGCGCACTACCGAAATTAGCTTAGCGGAAGCCCGTAGAGCCGCCAAGCTGCAAAAGGCGGCAATTGTGCAGGGTGCTGACCCACGCGCCGAAGAACGGGCCAGGAAGGCCGTCATAACGTTTTCGGAATTCTTCGACGAAAAGTATCTGCCGCATGCCAAAGCCCACAAACGATCGTGGGATCGTGACGTGCAATTGTTCCGACGTATCCGCGAGGTCTTCGGCAGCAAGCGCTTGAACGAAATCACCCGGCACCAGATTCAAGACTTCCATTCGTCGGTCAAGGTCGAGGGTCTGTCGCCAGCCAGCGCAGATCATCATCTGAAGCTAATTCGCCATTCGCTGAACTTGGCGGTGGAGTGGGAAATGCTGGACAAGAACCCGGCGTCGGGCATCAAGCAGTTCAACGAAGACAATAAGGTGGAACATTACCTGGACGACGATGAACTGCAGCGCTTGGTGTCGGTGTTGCGTGCGAACGATCCGCCGATGGTCTGCCAGGTGGCGCTGTTCCTGCTGTCCACCGGGGCTCGCCTGTCGGAGGCTTTAAATGCGGACTGGGCACACGTCGATAGGGTGTCGCGGGTGTGGCGTATTCCGGCCACTAATTCCAAGTCTAAGCGCGTTCGGGCGATTCCTTTGAACGACCATGCAATCGAAGTATTGGATCGTCTGGGCACCGAGGGCAAGTCGGCTCATCTGTTCATCAACTTGAAGACCAAGGACCGGCTGACAGCTGTGAACAAAGTCTGGGGGCGACTGAGGATAAAGGCTGGACTGCCGCATCTCCGGTTGCATGACCTTCGACATCAGTTCGCGTCGTTCTTGGTCAATGCCGGCCATACCATCTACGAGGTCCAAAAGATTCTTGGGCACTCGGACACGAAGGTGACTGAACGGTACGCGCACTTGTCGTTGAAGACGCTGCAGGGGGCGGCTAATAGTGCGTCTATTGCGATGCGGGGAGCCGGTAGGGCGGCGGTCGTCGTGCCGGAGGTGTTGGAAGCGGTGTAGGTCGTAGGGCGGGGCGGTGCATGTATTGGCCGTCTCAGCCTAACATTCATTTTTGGAATCAAATTGACGCCAGACGGGCCGTCAATCCTGGGAATTATTTTGAAATTGTACGGGCGCTGTCATTTTTAGTGGAATCTTTGCTGTCTTTCTTCTCACCAGTTCTTCCGTAAGTGCCATCTTGTTTAGAGGCATCATCCCGACGTTTATCCTGCTCCGCTTTGTTCATCCGTTCCCGTTCTTTATTATGGGCGTCGCATTTTGGATCAGAGGTACCCGGGCCGCAATTATCCAATGCTAGTGTGTAGCCGCAGGCTAGCATCAACGCTATCGAGAGTGCAGTTTTAATTAGTTTCATCATCTTTCCTTTCGTCACGATTAAGGGCTCGCGCTTTGAATTGCGCCATTGGAGTATGCCGCGCCGGCTACGTTATTTGTTTAATATCATTATGAAAGTTTGCGCAAGCACGTTATCTTTTTTTGTCAATGGTAGAATTTGCCACATTCGATTTTCCAGACATGATTGTCTATTTGACCTGGATTCGTTGCCGGACTCCGTCAGAGGGCGGCCATCCGTCCTCCAATACATTCCATATAGGTAACGCGAGTGAATTTGGTGCTAACGTCGACTCGCGGTTCCTCCTCGGCGTTCGGCAGCGCTAAGCCCTTAGTCATACTGCGGGACGGTCGATGGCTGGTCAACGGTGGCCTAGGTCCAGCAGCTTCTGGTCGCCTGGATTCAACGGTGACGGAGCGATACCGCGTTTCTCATGGACTTTGCAGACTGCGGTTACCTGCCATTTTTCCATAGTCAAAAAGCGCTCCTGGAAACGCGACGAGGAACTTTAGCTATTGCGTATCAAGGACGTCTTTGGCGACAGGCGGCTCAACGAAATCACCCGGCAGCAGATCCAGTCGTTCCATGCATCGGTCAAGGCCGAAGGTCTGTCAGCAGCAAGTGCAAACCATCACCTGAAGCTTATCCGGCACTCGCTGAACCTTGCGGTGGAGTGGGGCATGGTCGACAAAAATCCTGCTGCGGGCATCAAGCAATTTAACGAGGACAACAAGGTGGAACATTATCTCGACGATGACGAACTGGATCGGTTGGTGTCTGTATTGCGTGCTAACGACCCGCCGATGGTCTGCCAGGTGGCGCTGTTTTTCTTGTCCACCGGGGCCAGGTAGTCGGAGGCTTTAAACGCGAACTGGGCGCACATCGATAGGCAGTCTGGCGTATGGCGCAGTCCCGCGACTAACTCCAAGTCCAAGAGAGTTCGTTCGATCCCGCTCAACAGTAGTGCGATCGAGGTTCTGGACCAGCTGGGTACCGAGGGCAATTCGCAGCATCTGTTCATCAACACGCAGACCAAGGCTCGGCTGACGGCTGTGAACAAAGTCTGGGGGCGACTGCGGATAAAGGCCGGACTGCCGCATCTCAGGCTGCATGACCTTCGACACCAGTTCGCGTCGTTCTTAGTCAATGCCGGCCACACCATCTACGAGGTCAAAAAGATCCTTGGGCACTCGGACACGAAGGTGACTGAACGGTACGCGCACTTATTGCATAGGACGCTGGAAAGGGCCTCAGGAAGCGTGTCTGACGCGTTAATGGGTGCTGGCCGGGGTGTAGCGGTGGCGTTGGCGGCGGCTAACAGTGCGTCGGTGGCGATGCGGGGGGGAGGGGGGGGGCTGGTCAGGCGGCGGTCGTGGTGACGGAGTTGGAGGCGGCGTAGGTTAAAGGGTGGCCCGGTACATGTATTGATCGCCCGTAACGTATTTTCCTCAACAATGGGTTTTTGTATATTTTAGGTATGCAACATGCTATGCTAATTTATAAAATCGGCTTATGAGACTGTTGTCCGTCAAATCGAGCAGTAGGTTTTCTGCTGTTAGTGGGATCGACTTAAAAGCTGCTATTAACAAATAAATAAAATAGGCATAAGTAGAATATGGAAATTGCAATTAGTAAATTTAAGAAAATTAATGAAACTTCGGTTACGCTGGGGCCTTTAAATATATTTATCGGCGCAAATAACACTGGGAAAAGCAGTTTTATACAGGGCATCCAGTTCGCCACCTCAGCTTGCCAGACCTTGGAATTGCAAAAATGCAGTTGGACCAGAGTTGGCACTCGTACATTATCATTGGATTCAAATGAGTTTCTTTATGCGCCAACAAAAAATGTCGATTCACTTTATCATGGAAGGCGCCTCACTGGCTCGCGAAAACGAGACGACCGGATAGAAATTAAGTTTACCTTTAAAGAAAATAATGACTCCACTACTATCTCCATCTCAAAAGGGAAAAATGGTGGGTTCACTACCTCGGTGACGGGTAAAGCTTTGGGTGCTCTGTTGTCAGATATTGCTAATCCTTTTTGCGTTTATGTTCCTGGAATTGCAGGTATTCCGACTGAAGAGAAATATGAGGTTCCCATCGCAGTAAGAAAATCAGCCACTCGCGGTGATAGCAATAATTACCTTAGAAATATTCTATACAGTATTTCCAAAGATCAAGGCAAATGGGAGCGTTTTATTTCATCGGTTAAAAAAGTATATGGTGAAAAAATAAGCATATCTGCAGATTTTGATGAGAACGTATCCGAATATATTTCAGTAAATGTGGCGACTGATAAAATAAATGTTCCTCTTGATACTGTTGGAACTGGCCTTCTTCAGGTAATTCAAATTTTTGCGTATATCGAATATTTTAACCCTAAAATAATTTTATTGGATGAGCCTGACGCTCACATACATCCTACTAAGCAATTGCTTCTTGCGGAAGAGTTGGCAAGGAAAACTGAAGAAAATGGTGCCTTGAAGATTGTTTTCTCCACACACTCTCGTTATATTTTAGAGGCATTGGATAGCCGAGCAAACGTAGCTCACTTTCAAGATGGTGAGGCTTTTAACAATGTTAGAAATAGTAATATATTAATCGATATCGGTGCGGCTGACGCAGATCACTTGTTTGGAAAAAAAACACTGAAGTATGTGGTGGCTACAGAAGACAAGGTTGATGGTGTAAAAGAAAAAAAAGACTTTCTTAAAAAATTCTTGATTGCAAATGGTTTGCAGGAAGATGAAGTTGTCTTGCATTCTTATGAAGGTTGTACGAAAGTTCATTTCGCTAAAATTCTGGAGGGCTTCGTTGCAAAACATATACCCGGCGCTAGAGTAATTCTTCATATTGATCGAGATCAAAAAAAGGATGATGACCATGCCTTTATTAAGCTACGCGCCGACTGTGTTCGTGATGGTATAGCGTTATTTGTTACGAAATATCAGGAGGTCGAATCCTATTTTTGTCAACCGCAGCATATTAGTAAAGTTTATAAAATTCCTTTAGAGGAAGCTCAAGCACAGTACGATTTAATGGTTGAAGAGCTCAAAGAAGCAACGCTTCGTAAGTTAAAAAATTTCATCCTGCGAGAACGCCCGGAGTTGTCGCTCAATGCTAAGGGAATACAGGACATTTCTCAAATTGAGGTACAAGCCAATGCATGGTATGTGGGCAATAAGTACGAGTTCACATTAGGGAAAGAGCTTTTAGGAAAAACAAAAAAATACTTGCAAGATACAAAAAAAATGGACCCGGAAAAGATAATGGATCTCAGTGACGGTTTGAAGTGTGAGGAATTTTCAAAGACTTTGCAGAACCTTGCCGGTAACGATATCGAAGTCGCTTAGAACCAGTTGGTAGTCCTCCTGAAGGAGAGATTTCCGCTGGCATTTCAAGTCGAAGTCGTTGAGATGAATTCGATCCCGGTTCGGCGCTCGGCAGGCCCAAGCCCTTGACCCGCATCAGTTTTTCGCAAGCGATACGCCGGCAGCAGCCATACGGTCTCGGTATTAGGTCGGTCCTTGAGGACCACGACGGCAGGGGCTGGAAAGCTCGTTGCGTTTCTTCGACTTGGTGCCCATCGGCTGGCCGGAGCCCCGTTCTGTTAATCCGCAGGTCCCTGGTTCGAGTCCAGGTCGGGGAGCCAGATTTATAAGGGCCATGCTTACGCATGGCCCTTTGTCGTTTCTGGCCAGAAGGTTTCGCCAGGAACCTTCACAACTAGCGCCGGTCTAGTGGATGCGGAGGGCGTGGGGAGACAAATGACGGTCAAGCTTTTCTTCCGGAGAAGTCAAAACCGGCATCGTCAAATATGTCTTTAGCGTATACAAGCGCACGCCGTACAGTCTTGATCGTATCTATCAATTAGACGTGACGCACACGCGTAAGCCCATCAAGAATTTACATGACATGTCCCATGAACACATTGGATCGCTTCGAAGAAATGGTAACGAATCATGGTCAAGGTGGAAATCACGTTTACAAGCTGGACTTCAGCGTCGATCACGATGCGGTGTTGGCTATAACACCCCATCACGCGTCGATAAGTTCAGCCGCTAAAAAATTGCTGGATATTCGCGCTGTTGATGCTTACTCCAAGCTCAAGATTATCGTCGTGGTGGACGATCGGCAGGAGCGCGAGGCGGCTAAGCGCGAAGGGCGTGTACTTGACTCCGTCGGAAGCGTCATGATGATGAGTGCGCTGGAGCGTCAAGCGGGCCTGTCGAGTACGGGGTTCAGCTAGAAGGCGTCCCCTCTGGTGTCTGGACTCCATAATGCATCGGCTCTGTGGGGTACCGAACAGCGACCTTCGCGCCAATGTTGTAATGTTGATACTCACTCCCTACGAACAGGTGCCGATATGAAAAATCCTTTCATGAGCATGTTCCTCAGTCAAGCCAACCGTGTTGCCAATCAAGTTGCCGGGTCCGCCAGGGCGCAGGCGACGGCGGCTGTCAAACGCGAAACCGCGAAAAACATGACCCAGATGACCCGGGTCTGGACCGATGCGTTCTTCCCGCTGGCGAAACCGACAAAGCGGAAGAAGCGCGGCGCCGGCAAGTAGCGCCACGCGGTCCCGCCGCGATTCTCCGAACCAAGCCACGTCGATGCGACGTGGCTTTTTTAATGGCCGTGGCCATTTCCGCCCCGGGCAGCCCCTTCTAGCACAGAGTTTTGCATTTCGGCACCGAAAAAAGACGTAAATGTGTGAATCAGGTGGACGGGAATCTTGCACCTCGGTATTCTCGATATTATTGATTTTATTTCGGCCACAAAGGACGTTATGGTCACTACCGGTCAGACGGTCGAGAGCATGCGGCGGGTGCTTGAACTCGAGCGCGAGGTTGCGGTCTTGCGCGCCACCTTGGCCGCCATGCCGCCTTCGACGGCACAGAATCAGGAATGGAAAGATGAGGTCGCCCGCTTGCTGAGCGAGGTGGCCATGTTTCGTTTGGCGCTGAACCATGAAACAGCGCCGTCATCGATAAAAAGTAAATAGAGGTTGCCCCATGAGCGAAGAAAAGGATGTCGTGTACGGTACAGAAGATTTGTTGATGAGTTTGTGTAACTCGGTGGCCCGCGTGCTGAATGTCGCCACGCAAAGCAAAGTCAATTATTCCGGCATGGTGCAAAGGATCACCAAGACCGGCTTGAAGCCGGACATCGGTTGCTTCGTGATGTTCGACGGCGGCTTCACCGGCCTGGTGGTGCTCAACTTCGCCGCCGATACGGCGATGGAGATCTACGAGCGCTACATGCTGCACATGGGCATGCCGAAGTCCGAGCTGGCCAGTTCGCACACCTCCGACGAGGTGTCCAACATCATGGGCGAGCTGATGAACCAGATCGTCGGCGACTTCACCGGCAAGGTGCGGCGCGAGCTGCAGACCAACATCACGCAGAACCAGCCGAAGATGCTGGTGCTGACCAAGCAGGTGATGCTGAGCGTCGACACGCCGCTGGACCGTCCGGAAATGCGCCGCGTCACCTTCTACACCGAGAAGAACAACATCTTCTACCTGGAGCTGGCGATCGACCGTACCGAGTTCATCAAACTGTACGATTTCGATTCGGCCGAGCACGACCCGCAAACGCTGATCGACGACGCCTACAACACGGACAACGCGTCGACACCGTCGCCGGTGGACGACCCCGACGACAACTCGGACCTGCTCAAATCGCTGGGCATGTAGGTTGCGCCGACCCGGGCGGGCGCCCGACCACGGCCCGCCTGTGGGATTTTCAACACAGTTAACGTGTGTAGAAGATGTAAATGTCCGGTGTTTTTTCGACACCGTTGTTGCAGGGCCGCCGCAAGGCGGCCTTCTATTATTCAGTTTCATCATAGTAGCCGCCGAATTTCTAACAGTTAATTCGACTATCGATATATTCGCCTTGCAATACATGCTATCAATGGCAGAAAATACCGCCTTTCTGCAAGTCGGTGCATTCTAGACATCAATCAAGATGCGGATTTGATCCTGCTCACGCCAAACGGCGGAGTAGCGGGGCGGTCCAGTTTTGCCGAAAGCGGCGCGCAAGCGGCCCGCTTGCGCTGCAATGGTCACGTCAGATGACCGTGCGGTGTCACCGAAAGAGGGAACAGGAGACGCTGTTTTTTACTCTTTGCATTACATTTAAATCGGGAAATTGAATGATCAAATTGTCTAAGATGCACAAGCGCCTGCTGGCGTTGAGCGCTGTTATGCCTATCGGTTCCGCCTTCGCGCAAGCCGCCGCGACCGATGCGCAACTGGAAACCGTTGTCGTGACGGCCCAGCGCCGCGCCGAGAACATCAAGGACGTGCCGGTGTCGGTCACCTTGCTCAAGGACGAGAAGCTCGACGTGCTGCTGTCCGGCGGCCAGGACATTCGCCTGCTGGCAGGCAAAGTGGCATCGCTGAACGTCGAATCGTCGAACGGCCGTACCTTCCCGCGCTTCTACATCCGCGGCTACGGCAACACCGACTTCAGCACCTTCGCCTCGCAGCCGGTTTCGCTGGTGTATGACGACGTGGTGCAGGAAAACGGCATCCTCAAAGGTTTCCCGATGTTCGACATGGCCGGCGTGGAAGTGCTGCGCGGCCCGCAGGGCACCTTGTTCGGCCGCAACACCCCGGCCGGCGTGGTCAAGTTCGAATCGGCCAAGCCTGACCTGAAGCAGGTCGAAGGCTACTACAGCCTGTCGTGGGCCTCGCACAACACCGTCAACCTCGAGGCGGCCGCCAACGTGCCGCTGTCGAGCGAGTGGGCGATGCGCGTGTCGACCCTGCGCCAGCACCGCGACGACTTCGTCGACAACACCTTCACCGGCGCCAAGGATTCGCTGGAAGGCTACAACGAACACGCCGAGCGCGTGCAGTTCCTGTACAGCCCGAGCACCACCTTCAACGCCCTGTTCAACGTGCACGCGCGTTCGACCAGCGGCAGCGCGCGCCTGTTCCGCGCCAACATCATCAAGAAGGGCACCAACGACTTCGCCGATGGTTACAACTTCAACCAGATCAGCACCAACGGTCAGAACGGCCAGGAACTGACCACCAACGGCGCCAACGCCCGCTTGACCTGGGACCTCGGTTCGGTCAAGCTGTTCTCGATCACCGGCTACGAAGGCGTCGATAACTACTACAGCCGTGGCGACATCGACGGCGGCACGCCGGCCGGCCCTGGCTTCATTCCGTTCCAGGTCGAAACCGGTGGCGGACTGAGCGGCCTGCACCAGTACAGCCAGGAATTCCGCGTCGAATCGAAGAACGCGGGTCCGCTGAACTGGCAGACCGGCGTCTACTACTTCAAGGAAAGCGCCGACGGCTTCAGCAACAACTACAACAGCACCACCGGCGCGCAAACGTCGCACCTGGCCAGCCACCAGACCAACAAGGCCGCGGCCGTGTTCGGCTCGGTGACCTACGACCTGGCCCAGGACCTGATCCTGCGCGGCGGCCTGCGCTACACCAACGACAAGAAGGACTTCTACACCGTGGAAGCCCAAAACGTCGTGCTGGCCGGCCCGCAGTCGGTCGACGAGAGCAAGAGCAAAGCCAGCTGGGACATGAGCCTGACCTACAAGATCAACCCGGACGTGAGCACGTACGCCCGCGTGGCGACCGGCTTCCGCGCGCCGAGTATCGCCGCCGCCTCGGCGTCGGTGCCGATCACCGTGGCCGACGCCGAAACCATCACCTCGTATGAAGCCGGCGTCAAGGCTGACCTGTTCAACCGCCGCGCGCGCGCTTCGTTCAGCGTCTACAACTACGAAGTGAAGAACCAGCAGCTGACCGTGGTCGGTGGTAACTCCAACGTCACCCGCCTGATCAACGCCGCCAAGACCGACGGTCGCGGCGTCGAGGCGGACTTCGAGGCGTTCATCACGCCGGCGTTCAAGGTCTCGGCTGGCGGTTCGTACAACTTCACCAAGATCAAGGACCCGAGCCTGTCCGTGGCCAAGTGCGGTTCGTGCACCGTGACCGACCCGCTCAACGCGGCCGGCCGCGTCGACATCAACGGCAACCCGCTGCCGCAGGCGCCGAAGTACATCCTGAACGCAACGGCGCGCTACAACTGGGCGCTGGAGAACGGCAACCTGTTCGTGCTGACCGACTGGTCGTATCGCAGCAAGATCAACTTCTTCCTGTACGAAGCCAAGGAATTCACCGGCAAGTCCATGGTTGAAGGCGGCCTGCGCGTCGGCTACAACTGGGATGGCGGCAAGTACGAAGTGGCCGCTTTCGCGCGCAACATCACCGACACCCAGCGCATCATCGGCGCCATCGACTTCAACAACCTGACCGGCATGGTTAACGAGCCGCGTCAGTTCGGTGTGCAGTTCAAGGGCGGTTTCTGATTTTTGCCCGCTAGCCTAGACAGCTAGAAATTGGCCGTATATAATGCGGCCTCTTTTCCCTGATAGCTCAGTTGGTAGAGCGACGGACTGTTAATCCGCAGGTCCCTGGTTCGAGTCCAGGTCGGGGAGCCAGAATTTAAAAGCCTCATGTGTGCTTGCAACGCTTAAGATCGTTGCGGTGCCACATGGGGCTTTTTTCATTTGAGGCAGATCAAACGCGGTGCCGGGCAGCTTCCTATCATATTGACTTGTTCAACCACTATCTTCAGGAGGATATTATGGCTAACAGTCTGATGCGTCTTGATCCCTTCCGCGACATTGCCCGCTTCGATCCCTTCCGCGATATGGATGAGTTGTTCCGTGACTTCTCGCCGCCCGTGTGGCGTCAGGAGCAGACCCCGCGCATGCGCATGGATGTGACCGAGACGGAGAAGGAGTACACCGTGAAGGCCGAGATTCCCGGCGTGCAGAAGGAGGACATCAAGGTTGCCATCAATGGCAACCAGGTCTCGCTGACGGCGGAAATCAAGGAGGAGAAGAGCGCGGACGGTGGCGGCGCCGGCGGCAGCGGCGCCTTGCGCAGCGAGCGCTACTACGGCCAGCTGCATCGCAGCTTTACGCTGCCGCAGGAGGTCGATGACGACCAGGCCGGTGCGCGTTATGAGAACGGCGTGTTGACGTTGACCTTGCCGAAAAAAGTTGGTACCGGCGGCAAGCAGTTGGCAATTCAATAACGCCCGTCCGGTATCAATTGGCCGGCGCGCGGCAGGTGGCGTCCGATTCCCAGCGTCCGGAACAGATGCGCGAGCGGCACAGCATGCCCTCGATCAGGCCCAGCTGCTTGCAGCGCGCCAGCAGGTCCGCCGTGCTGTCGCCGTCGCGACGCTCGACGATGTCGCGGCTGCGTTCGGGCGCAACGACGGCGGGCTTGCCGGCGTGCGCCACGAGCGCGGTGAGCAAGGCGACGTCGGTGTCGTTGGCGGGTGCCGCTGCCTTGCCGCGTGACGCTGCAGCCGTGGCCGGGGTGGCGCGTGCTGTTGCGGCGCTGGCGGTTTTGGTGCTGCTGTTGTATTTGCCGACGGCGCCGGTGCTGGCAGAGGCCGACGCGGCGCGCGCCGTCTCGACGGGCAATGTTGCCAGTCCGGGCGTTGCCGTGCTGGCCACGGAATCCGGCGGCGTGTAGCCGGTCGGCCCGATCGCGCGCGGCCCCGTCATTGCTTGCTCACTCCTGTTTTGCATCCGTTGCGTCGCCGGATCGTCGACGATCGCCGCCGGCAGCTCAGCCGGCTCTATGATCACTTCCCCAGGTTCGAGTAGGGCGCTTTCCAACCGGGTGCTCTCCCGCCCATGCTCGTCCTTTTGCTCATGCCGTGGCAATGTGCGCGTGCTGCCGTAGCTTGCCTTGAAACCGCTTGGCGAGGCGTTTTTTTCATGCATCAGCCAGGCGATGCCGCACATCGCCAACAGCAGCAGGCCCAGACCCAAGGTCCAGCCGTCGATCACCCATCCGGCGGCGCGCGCCGGCTTGGACGCGGGCAGCCGCGCGCCGTGTTCCAGATGCGCGAGGATGCGCTTGGCGCCGTCCGTCTGCGCGCCCGACGTTCCCATCAAGTCCGGCTTCCGTTTTGATGTGTCCACAATATTCCCTTCGAATTTGATCTGGTCTTTCACGCCGATCGCCGATCGGGCCTACGATGAAACGTTATTGACCCGGTCGCTTGCCAGTGTCCATCCGGCCGCCAGACCTTGCTTTGACGGAGCGCACCATGTTTCTCTTTTCTGTGTTGATGTTTTTCGTGTTCGCGTGTGTTGGCGCCTGGCTGTTGCTGTTTCCGGCGGGACGCGACTTGATGACGCAGTCGGCCAGCGCGATCGGGCGCCGTCTTGAGCAGCGTCTGCGGCGCGATTACCAACAAGGCACGCAACAGGCATCGGCGTTGGGACGCGGCGCGCGCGGCGGCGTCGGCAGCGCAGTGCGATTCGTGCAACGGCGCTATCCGTTGATACTGGCCGCGTCGGTGCTGATGACGGTGCCGCCGCTGCTGGCGCTGATGCTCAGTGGGCGCGACATGCTGGGCGGATATGACGACGGCGGCCATGTCACCAATAACCAGGTGGCCGACCTGCTCAAGGGCGAGCAACTGGCGACGCCGGCGCCGTTGCCGCCGCTGACGTTTACGACCGCCGAAGTGACCCTGGTGCGGCCCATGCTCGACAGCGCCAACCGCAACTGGCAATTGCTCGACCCGGACTTTTCCCGTCGCATGCTGCTGGTGTTTCGGCTCATGAAGGAGCGCCACGGTTACGACATGGCGATCCTGGAAGGCTACCGCAGCCCGGAGCGGCAGAACTCGCTGGCGGCGGCCGGTTCCAATGTCACCAACGCCAAGGCCTTCCAGAGCTATCACCAGTTCGGGCTGGCGGCCGACTGCGCGTTCCTGCGCGACGGCAAGCTGGTGATTTCTGAAAAAGATCCGTGGGCGATGCGCGGCTACCGGCTGTACGGCGAGGTGGCCGAATCGGTCGGCCTGACCTGGGGCGGGCGCTGGACGATGATGGATTTCGGCCACACGGAACTGCGTGTCCCCGGCACAGTGCGCAAATAGAACAGGGCGCGGCCATCATTGTGCGCGCTCAAGAATTCGAGTCATGATTGGTGGCAACATTGATCGGTCCGCCTTCCTTTCAAGCGCTGTCGTCCAAGCCCTGACCGAACCATGATGCGAAAAATTTGGCACTTCCTGACTGACACCCGTCACCTGACGATTTTTGGTTTGGCCGCGATGGCGGCGATATTCTATTTAAGCGCGCAAGTGCTGGAGCTGGCGCTGATCTGGGCGCTGGGCGCGACCGCCGTGATGCTGGCGCTGGCGGTCCTGGTGTGGCTATGGCGACGGTCGCGCGCCAAGCGGGAGTCCGGGAAGCTGGCCGACGCCATCGGCACCAGGGCCGCCTCCGAGGAGCCGCCGAAGGACCAGGCGGGCGCCGAGGTCAAGGCCATCCGCGAGAGCCTGCTGAAGGCCATCGAGACGATCAAGGGGTCCAAGTTGGGCATCGTCTCCGGCACGCGCGCCTTGTACGAACTGCCTTGGTACATGATCATCGGGAATCCGGCCGCCGGCAAAAGCACGGCGATCACCAACTCCGGCTTGCAGTTTCCTTTCGCCGACGGCAAGGTCGTGCAGGGCGTCGGAGGCACCCGCAACTGCGATTGGTTCTTCACGCCGGACGGCATCCTGCTCGACACGGCGGGCCGCTACTCGGTCATGGATGAACATCGCGCCGAGTGGTTCGGCTTTCTCGATTTGCTGAAAAAGTACCGCCGCCGCGCGCCGATCAACGGCATCCTGATCGCCGTCAGTATCGCCGAGCTGCGCGGCGACGATCCGGAGGCCGGCATCAAGCTCGCGCTCAGTTTGCGCAAGCGGGTACAAGACCTGATCGAGCGGCTGGAGGTCTTCGCGCCGGTGTACGTGGTGTTCACCAAGGCGGACCTGATCGCAGGCTTCGGCGAGTTCTTCGCCAAGGCCGAACGCTCGGAGCGCGAGCGCGTGTGGGGCGCGACCATGCCGTATAAGCGCAAGGCGACCAGCCAGCAGCTGCTGGCGTTCTTCGACCAGAGTTTCGCGGAGCTGTGCGACGGCTTGAAGGAGCTTAGCCTGGCCAATATGAGCCAGCAGCGCCGCGAGCGCATGGAGCCCGGCGTGTTTACCTTCCCGCTGGAGTTCGCGACGATCAGGGCGCCGCTGCGGGCGTTCCTGGCCACGCTGTTCGAGGAAAATCCCTTCCAGTTCAAACCCGTGTTTCGCGGTTTTTACTTTACCAGCGCGCTGCAAGAGGGCATGCCGGTCAGCGAGCAATCGCACATGGTGGCCAAGCGCTTCGCGCTGTCGGTGCCGGATGCGCCGGCCGTCGCCGGAGCGGGGCAGTCCGGCTTCTTCCTGCAGAATCTATTCCGCAAGGTGATCTTCGCCGACAAGGACCTGGTGTCGCAGTACGCCAGCAAGCATAAGATGCGGCTGACGTATGCCGCCTTCTTCGGCGCGGTGCTGCTACTGGGCGCGTCGTTGGGCGGGTGGAGCTGGTCCTATCTGGGCAATCGCCAGTTGGTCAGCAATGTGCAGGCCGACCTGGATAAGGTGATCAAGTTGCAGGACAAGCGGCTCGATTTGCAGTCGCGGCTCGAGGCGCTGGAGATCCTGCAGGACCGCATCGAGCAGCTGGACAAGTATCGCGACGAGCGGCCATGGTCGCTGCGCATGGGCCTTTACCAGGGCGGGCTGCTGGAGCGGAAGCTGCGCGAGGAATACTTCTCCGGCGCGCGGGAGGTGATGATCAAGCCGGTCGTCGCCAACCTGGAGACGCTGCTGTCCGAGATGAACGCCCATGCCGATGGATTGCAGGCGCCGGGCGCGCACCCCGCGCAACCCGTGGGCGAAACCGCCGCCGCTCCCGTGGCCCCGGCCAGCCGCCAGTTCCAGCAAGCCTCCGCCGGCAACGTGGAAGACGCCTACAACGCGCTGAAAAGCTATCTGATGCTAGTCGATAAATCGCATGCGGAGCCCAGCCACCTGAACGACCAGTTGACCCGCCACTGGCGCGTGTGGCTCGAGAACCACCGGGGGGCGATGCCTCGCGAGCAGATGATCCACAGCGCCGAACGGCTGATGACCTTCTACCTGGCGCAGATCGCCGATCCGTCGTGGCCGCGCGTGGAGCCGAAGCTGGCGCTGATCGACCAGGCGCGCGAGAATCTGAAGCGCGTTGTGCGCGGCATGCCGGCGCGCGAGCGCGTCTACGCCGACATTCGTGCCCGCGCCAATACCCGCTTCCCGGCGATGACGGTGGCGCGCATGGTCGGCGAGCAGGATCAGGCGCTGGTCACCGGCAGTCACGCGATCGCCGGCGCCTACACGCGGGAGGCATGGGAGAAGTATGTGCAGGGTGCCTTCCGCGAGGCGGCCACGCGCGAATTGCAGAGCGCGGACTGGGTGCTGAAGACCGCCGCGCGCGACGACCTGACCTTGGAAGGCAGCCCCGAACAAATCGAGAAGGGGCTGACCGATTTGTACAAGGCCGATTACGCGCGCGAATGGCAGAAATTCGTGCAGGGCGTCACCATCGCCAATTTGACTGGCTTCGATGCCGCCGTCGTCGCCATGAACCGCTTGGGCGATCCGCAATCGTCACCGATATCGAAGCTGCTCACAACCATCTACCAGCAGACGTCGTGGGACAATCCGGCGGTGATGAGCACCGAGCTGAAAGAGGCGCAGTCGGGCTTTGTCAACTGGCTCAAGAACACCTTGCTGCGGCGCGGATCGTCCCAGATCAACGTCAACGTTCAGCTGGACCAGAGCCGCGTCGACAGGCCGATGGGACCCATCGGCCGCGAGTTCGCCGGCGTCGGCAAGCTGGTCGCCGCCAAGGACAAGGACGCGTCGCTGATGCGCGCCTACATGGACACCTTGTCCAAGTTGCGCAGCCGTTTGAATCAGTTGAAGAATCAGGGCGATCCAGGTCCCGGCGCACGCCAGTTCATGCAGCAGACGCTGGAAGGCACAGGCTCGGAACTGGCCGACGCGTTGCGCTACGTCGACGAGCAAATGCTGACCGGGATGAGCGACTCGCAAAAGCAGGCGATTCGTCCGATCCTGGTGCGGCCGTTGATGCAGACCTTCGCGGTGCTGATCGGGCCCGCCGAGGCGGAGATCAACAAGACCTGGTTGGCACAGGTCTACGAACCGTTCCAGCAATCGTTGGCCAATAAGTATCCGTTCTCGCCGAACGCCCGCATCGAAGCGGCCAGCACGGAGATCGCGCAGTTCTTCGGTCCCGACGGATTGATCGCCAAATTCGCCACCACCGCGATGGGACCATTGGTGCTGCGCCGTGGCGATGTGCTGGCGCCGCGCACCTGGGCCGACATGGGCATAAAACTGGCCCCGCAGACGGTGGCGCGCTTCCCCGGCTGGATAGCGCCGATCGGCGCTGGCGGCGTGGCTGCCTCGTCGGCCGCCGCGCAAACCGTGTTCCAGCTCCAGCCGATGCCCGCGCCGGGCACCCTGGAATACATGGTCGATATCGACGGCCAGCAGATCCGCTACCGCAACACGCCGGCGCAATGGACCAATATGGTCCACCCCGGCCCCCAGGGCGGGTCTGGCGCGCGCATCACGGCTGTGTCGTTCGACGGACGCAGCGTCGAAGTGTTCAACGAGCCCGGGCAGTTCGGCCTTAAGCGCATGATCGACGCGGCTGCCAAGCAAAAGCGCGAAGGCGGCGTGTTCGAGCTGCGCTGGACTAACGGCGGCATCACCGTTGCCATGGGCCTGAAGATCATCAGCAGCCCGGAAAGCAACGGCAACGCCAACGCCCCGCAGGAGCAGGGCTTCCGTGGCATGCGGCTGCCGGAAACCATCGTCGGCGCCCCAGCCACCCCCTCAGAACCCGCTATCGCGGCCACTGGAGCGCCACAATGAAACGCTTTCCACAGAATGTACGCATCGGCTACTTCGGCAAGCTCCCGTCGCGGGGAGACTTTATCAAGGCGACCAACAATCTGGCGCTGGCCAACCTGCTTGACGGCTGGCTGGCGGAGGTGATGAATCTGTTGAGCACCGATCCGCGCTGGAAGATCAACTACGACGCCATGCGTCCGTTGCAGTTCGCCTTCGTCGGCACGCGCAGCAGACGCGCGATCGCCGGCCATCTGGCGGCCAGCAGCGACGCCTCGCAGCGGCGCTATCCGTTCCTGAGCATGACCGCCATCGAAGTCGAGTCGCCGCGCACCTTCCTCGCGCTGAGCCCCGTGGTTCTGGCGCCGCTGTGGAACGAGCTGGAACAACTGGCCTCCGATGTGTTGGACGCGGCCGACCCCGACCCCGCGCTACAGGTCCTGGCGGCGACCACCTTCGATATCGAACCCGGGGCCGCCGAGCACGAAATCGCGTTCGTCGATTTCCTCGACCGTCACAACATCGCCAGCCTGGAGGCGATGCTGGGCCGCGACTCGGCGCGCCGCATGATACTGGCCATCGGGCTCCTGCTGCAGCCGGTGCGGCGCAGCGCCGAGGCGCGGCTGGAGAAAAGCCTTGCGCTGCCATTGCCGCAGTCGGCCCGCCAGCGCTATCTGGTCGCCGCGTTCTGGCTGGATCTGATCGCGCCGTTCCTGCACCAGGCGGATTTCGAACTGTGTGTATTCGTGGCCGATATCCGCGAGCAGCCGTCGCTGGTGATCGGCTTCGGCGGCGCCGCTCCCGAAACGCTGCAGGCCATCATCGATCCCGCTTGCGCCGCCGACCATCAGATCAACTTCGATTATGCCGGCTGGGTCGATGAACTGATCGCCACCGACGCGCGGGTTCAAAAGCTGTCGGCCTATCTGGAGCAGGGCCAGTTGTCGCTGCGTTCCGTCCAGGCGCTGTTCCACGAGACTTTCGTTTGATTTCCCACACTTCGATCCCATCCAAAGAGGAGCTTTTCGATGCGCCAGCGGACCATCTGGCCGGCGGTGATGCCGGCATTGTTATCGACATCGATCTATTGTGCGGCACAGGCTCCGGCGCCAGCCACACCCCGTCCCGGCCAGGTACTGGTCAGCGGCTCGGTGCCGGACGAGGCGAGCAAGGCGGCCATGCTCGCCCGCGTGCGGGAGTTGTATGGCGCCGAGCGGGTGGTTGATCAGGTGTCGATCGCGCCGGTGTCGCTGCCGCCCAACTGGAACGGCTACGTGCAAAAGCTGATCGGTCCCAATCTGAAGTTGATCAGCAAGGGGGAAATCAAGATCGACGGCACCAACGTCACCCTGCGCGGCGAGGTCGCAAACGAGGCGCAGCGCCAGCAGATCGCCAGCGACTTCGCCACCAGCCTCAATCCCAGCTACACGGTCAACAACGGCCTGCGCGTGGGCGCGGCCGAACAAAACCTGCTCGACGAGACGCTGGCCAAGCGCATCATCGAGTTCGAGAGCGGCAAAGCGACGCTGACCGACTCCGGCAAGGGCATCCTGGATGAGATGGCGGCGGCGATGCGGAAGGTAAAAGGCAAGAAGGTGGAGGTGATCGGGCACACCGACAATGTCGGGCTGCGCGACAGCAACCTGGCCTTGAGCCACGCGCGCGCGCAGGCGGTGCGCAGCTACCTGGCCGACAGGGGAATCAGCCAGGAG
Source organism: uncultured Duganella sp. (assembly GCA_963511605.1). GTDB lineage: Bacteria > Pseudomonadota > Gammaproteobacteria > Burkholderiales > Burkholderiaceae_D > Rugamonas. The sequence goes on from CAUPJZ010000005.1 coordinate 25,774, forward strand.
ATGGTGATGGTTTCGGGGCAGGGGCCGGACCGTCCGGTGGCCGAGAACAGCAGCGCCGACGGCCGCGCGCGCAACCGTCGTATCGAATTCCGCATCGCACAGTAAAAAAACGCTGCCCGGTCAGGGCAGCGTGATCGTCACATACGCCGGCCGTGGTGCCAGCTTGACCAGATCCGAGTAGCCCGCCAGCGTGTTCTGCGTGTCGTGCGACAGCGAAGACTCCAACCCGATATAGGCCGCCAGGCCGATCACAGCGAACAACGCGCAAAGTGCCCACAACGGCGTATTGTTGCGCAGCTTATTGACGATTTGGTCCGGCCGCTCGGCCTGCGGCGCGAAGCCCTTGCTCTTGCCCTGGATGTGCGCGATCTCGTCGCCAAGCCGTGCGGTCATGTAGGCCAGCTTGTCGGCGGCGTCGAGCGCGTACTTGCCGCGAAAGCCGATCAGCAAGCACATATGGAACACCTGCAACGCCGGCAGCCTGGCGCCACCGGTGCTGCGCAGCGCTTCCAGACGGTCGAAGAAGTGTTCGCCGGCCAGCTGGTCGCCAAAGATCACCAGTTGCAGCGGACGGCGCTCCCACGCGAAGCGCATCGGGAACTGCGACCCCAGGATGATCTCGTCGAGCGCGGCGCAGAAGGCGTACTTGGCGTCGTCGATATCCTCTCCTTGCGCGCGCAGCTTGCGGGCCTCGCTGTCGAATTCCGCCAGATAGGCGGTGATGCTGTCCAGGAAGGCCGCTTCGCCCGGTGGCGCGCTGCCGTTCTTCAGCATGAACAGCAGGTAGAAGCCCTCCTGCAGCAGGTCGAGCAGGGTTTGTACATGGCCGTAGCCAGGCTGGATCTGCCGGCGCTGGCCGCCCATCAGCGTCGGGATCGCGCGGCGTTCGACTTGGGGCGTCATGCTGTCACCGCGATCAGGTTGATGCGCAGGTCGCGTATGCCGCTCGGTACATAGATCGAGATCGACTGCGCCTTGAGCATCTGTTCATACAACATGCCCTTGCTTTCCAGCGCAAAGTAGTAGGTGTCCGGTTGAACCGGAATCGCCGCCGGCACCTGCGGCGCGTGGGTGATTTTAACCCCCGGCATGGCCGTCAGCACGCATTTCTCCACGTCGTCCGGGGCGCCGGCCTTGACGCGCAGCGGCACGATTTCCACCAGCTCCAGCGCGGACAGCGAGGCGCTGACGGCCAGATAGAGCGTGGTGCGCTGGTCGATCTTGCCGGAATCGAGCTTGCCCAGATGGTAGCTCGGTTTTTCTTCCGACAGTGCTATCGAGAAGTACTTGGTCGAGATCACGGTGTCGAGCAAATCGCGGATGATGTCATCGAGGCCGGAGAAGCATGCCGCCATGTCGTCGTGCCGGTAGCAGGGCAGATGAAGCAGCGAATACTGCTTCGAGTAAGTCATCAGGGCGCCGGCCAGCCCAAGCAGCGATTCGAACAGCCGCTCCGGATGCAGCTCGGGATTGCGCACGTAGTGCATCAACGACGCGGCCGATGTGCTGACCGTGTGCAGCAGCCAGAATGACGACACGTCGCCGGAACGGAATTCGATGACGTTGCGGCTGGGCTCACGCATGTGGCCTTGCAAGGACTGCACCTTGGCCTGAAGGGCGTCCATCAGGCGATCCAGCATGGCCTTCAATGCCGGTGCGCTGGCGATCGACAGGCCAGGTGGGATAAACGAAGGATCGGGTTCGAAGCCGCCGGTGACCAGGCGGCGCAGTCGTATCACCGGCACGCAGTCGTAAGCGCCAAGCGGCTCCTGGTCGGACACCAGCCGCACCGATTTCTTCAGATAGCTGACCTCCGCGATGACCGCGCGCGTGTACAGGTCCGGCGTTTCGCTGGTCGATTGGCGATAGCGTGCACCGGCCTGCTGTTCGTCTTTTTGCGGGCCGTTAGGCGCCGCGTTGCCGCCGCCGGGTGCCAGCGCGGGCAGTGCGGCGTACCAGGTGACTTCCTGCAGGTTTGGGGGCAGGATGGACAGATCGATCGCCACCGGCAGCGGTTCGCTCGACGGGGCGTCGACGATCTCGCCATCCTGGAAGATGATGGACAGCACCTGCAGGCGCAAGCGATCGGCCTTCAGCGCGTCGTGATCCCACTCGATGCGCCGCACGCCCCACAGGTAGGGATGCAGCGCCTGCGCGGTTTGGTGCAGCCGTGCCTCGTGATACTGGTCCTGCTGCTGGAAGTGCTGTGGACGCAGGAACACGCCTTCGCCCCACAGGACCTTGGATGGAATGCTCATGTTGACTCCTTCAGGTTATCGGCAGCGCACTGCCGCCAGAGGCTTGCCGGTTTCATTGACGGCCGTTGTTGCGTGGGCGCCCGCGCCGACGCTCATGGCGCAGGCATGCAAGCCAACGGTGATGCCGGATTTTTCCGCGTCTGCCGCGGCGAACGACAGGCGCCATCGCTGCTCGGCCGGCGCCTGAAACAACGCGACGACGCCGATGAAGTACGCCTCCCGCGTGACTTTTTCCACCACCTCGTAACGCTGGCCGGGAATCAGCATCACCTCTTTGACATCCAGCAGGTCGTTACCGAGTAGTTCGCGTTCGGTTTGCGCATTGAGAAAAGCGTTGAAGTTCATTTGCTGGAAGGCGGCGGTCTGACGCAGCTTGTAGATCCGCGTCGCCAACGCCATGGGCTGAACCGCCTTGCCGGCGTTGAGGTTCTGCGCCGCGTGCAAACGGATCTCCACATTGCGCGGCGGCTTTTGCGCGTCGGGTAGCTCCGGCGGCTTTTGGACGCCGGCGATTTGCAGCGCCGCGCCGGCGATGGAGCCGGCCGCGCAGCCTTGTAGGGCAAGCATTCCCGCTATCACGATCATAGTTGTTCCGTTCATGTTTTCTCCAGGCGATCCATGCATTAGAACGAAAGCCGCAGGGATCGAATTTGCGGCGGCGCAAGCAATTTTGAAGGCGAGGGAAAATTGATTAGACGCAACTAGCGCTGCCAGCGTTCATGAATAATGGCTCTCTCGTATCTGGTTTCGCAAACAAGGAGAGTGTGATGAACATCGCAAGAACATGGTTGCCCTGCGTGGCGGGTCTGATCCTGTTGTCGGGCTGTGCGACTGACGGCGACATGGTCCGCAACAAAAAGCCGCAGGCGTCCACGCTGGAGCAGGCGCTAACCGAGGCCGGTACCGCGCTTGCCGCCGGCGAAGGCGATAAGGCGCAGGGCATCCTGAAAACCGCCGCCACCAACTACCCCGCCGACAAGGCGCCCTGGCTGCATATGGCGCAAATCAAATTCGACCGCGCCAGCTACGGCGAGGCGATCACCAACGCGCTGGAGGCGCTGCAGCGCGATCCGAACGACAAGCTTGGAAACAGCATCGTCGCCGTCAGCGGCCTGCGTCTGTCGACCAGGGCATTGTCGGACCTGAGCCGGCAAAACAATTTGAATGGTTCGCTGCGCTCGGAAGCGCAGGAACTGGCCAAACTGCTGCGCGGCAGCTTGGGCGAGGACGTGCTGGTGCCCTCGTCGACCGCTTCGCGCAAAGTTGCCCCCACCAAGAAAAACACCGCCACGGCGCCCGTCAAGACCAACAGCCAGACCAACAGCAGCGATCCTTTCGGCGGTTTGAAGTAAGCCGCTTTCCTTGTTTCCCCTTTTTGATGGAGTTTGTATGGCAAATGGTGACAGTGTCCAAAAGCGCCTGACCAAAGTGCGTCCACCACGTGTGCAGATGACGTACGACGTGGAGATCGGCGACGCGATGGAAAACAAGGAGCTGCCGTTCGTGGTCGGCGTGGTCGGTGATTTCGGCGGCAATTCGGAAGTGGAGAAAAAGCGCCTGAAGGACCGCAAGTTCGTCGGCGTGGATAGCGACAATTTCGATGAAGTGCTGAGCGGCGTCGAGCCGGTCGCGCGCTTCAAGGTGCCGAATCAGCTGGCCGGCGACGACACCAGCTTCAATGTGGAACTGCACTTCAAAGCGATGTCGGACTTCCGGCCGGAAGCCGTGGTGCGCCAGGTCGAACCGCTCAGCCGTCTGTTGGAGGCGCGCGGCAAGCTGGCGGACCTGCGTAACAAAATGGCCGGCAACGACAAACTGGAAGACATCTTGAGCGAGGTCCTGAGCAGCACCGACAAGCTGGCCAAGCTGAAATCGGCCAAGCCGGTAAAGGGAGACTGACATGCCGGCACAAATCAACCAGCTGCAGGAAGCCGCCGTCACGACCGAAGACGCCAACCTGCTGGACCAGATCATCGAGCAAAGCAAAGTCGCCAAGTCGACGGTGGAACACGAGCGCGCCAAGGACATCATCTCGGAACTGGTCAGCCAGGTCCTCGACGGAACGGTGGTTATGTCGAACAACCTGTCGGCGACGCTCGACGCGCGTGTCGCGGAACTCGACCGGCTGATTTCCAGCCAGTTGAGCGCCATCATGCACGCGCCGGAGTTCCAGAAGCTGGAGCAGAGCTGGACCGGCCTGCACTACCTGGTCAAGAATTCCGCCACCGGCCAAGGGCTGAAAATCCGCATGCTCAACGCCACCAAGCGGGAACTGGTCAAGGACTTCCAGTCCGCGCTGGAGTTCGACCAGAGCTCGATGTTCAAAAAGGTCTACGAAGAGGAATTCGGCACCTTCGGCGGCGCGCCTTACGCCGCGCTGCTGGGTGACTTCCAGATCTCGCGCCAGCCGGAAGACATGTACTTCGTCGAGCAGATGTCGCACGTGGCGGCGGCGTCGCATGCGCCGTTCATCGCCTCCGCCGCGCCCGAGTTGTTCGGGTTGGAGACTTACGGCGATCTGGGCAAACCGCGCGACCTGTCCAAGGTGTTCGACACCGTGGAATACGCCAAATGGAAGGCCTTCCGCGAATCGGAGGACTCGCGCTACGTCGGCCTCGCGTTGCCGCGTTTCCTGGGGCGCCTGCCATTCAATCCGGTGGATGGCACCACCGTCGAGGGCTTCAACTTCGTCGAGGAAGTCGATGGCACCGATCATCAGAAGTACCTGTGGTGTAACGCCGCCTACGCCTTCGGCGCCAAGCTGACCAAGGCCTTCGACGATTTCGGCTGGTGCGCGGCGATACGCGGCGTCGAGGGTGGTGGCCTGGTGGACGACCTGCCCACGCATACCTTCAAAACCGACGACGGCGAGGTGGCGCTCAAGTGTCCGACCGAGGTGGCCATCACCGACCGCCGCGAGAAGGAACTGAGCGATCTGGGATTCATCTCGCTGGTGCACTGCAAGAACACTTCCTATGCGGCCTTCTTCGGCGCCCAGTCGGCGCAGAAAGCGAAGAAATACAGCTCCGAGGCTGCCAACGCCAACGCGGTGCTGTCGTCGCAGCTGCAGTACATTTTCGCCGTCTCGCGCATCGCCCACTACATGAAGGCCATGATGCGGGACAAGGTCGGCAGCTTCGCCTCGGCCTCCAACGTCGAGGACTTCCTCAATCGCTGGCTGATGAATTATGTCCTGTTGGACGACAACGCCAGCCAGGAGCAAAAGGCGCAGTTTCCGCTGCGCGAGGCGTCCGTCCAGGTGCACGAGGTGCAAGGGCGTCCCGGTGTCTACCGCGCGGTGTCCTTCCTGCGGCCGCATTTCCAGCTCGACGAGCTGTCCGTTTCCCTCCGACTGGTCGCGGAGCTTCCGCAGTCGACCAATAGTTAAGTTCTTTCACCACAACCTGAGACTGGAGCATGCAATGGCAATCGACGTCTATCTTCATATTGATGGCATCAAAGGCGAGTCGACCGACGACCGCCACAAGGATTGGATCGAATGTAAATCGGTCACTTTCGGCGTCGACCAGCCGAAATCGGCCACCGCGTCCACCGGCGGCGGCCACACGGCCGAGCGTTGCGAACACCGCGATATCGTCTTCTCAAAGCTGGCCGACCTGTCCTCGCCGATCCTGTTGCAGACCTGCTCCGCCGGCCGCACCATTCCAAAGGCCCGGCTGGAATTCCTGCGGGCGGACGCGCAGGGCGAGCGCGTTAAGTACTTCGAGATCGAGATTGAAAATGTGCTGATCGGCGCCGTGTCGCCGTCGGTGCACGAGGGCGACATCCTGACCGAGGAAGTCGCGCTGAAATTCTCCAAGATCAAGTGGCGCTACACGCAGCAGAAAATCAGCGGCGGCGCTGGCGGCAACACCTCCGGCGGTTGGGACTTGGCCAGCAACCGTATCGTCTGACGATCCCCCCAGCGCCCGTCGTTTCGCGTTGCGACGGTGCGCTTTTTTGGGTCAGGCCGGCCTGGCCTGGCCTTTTTTTTATGAGGGTTTCCGATGAACGGCTTTACACCTGGCCTGCTTGACCGCCTGCTGGGCGAGCAACGCGCCGCCTCCCGTCCAGGCCATGGCCTGACCCTGGAACAACTGAAGGATTCCGTCGCGCGCGACCTGGAAGACCTGCTCAATACGCGCTGCGCGCTGTCCGACGAATTGTTGGACGCCTACCCCGAGTGCGCCGGCTCCATCGTCAACTACGGATTGATCGACTTCGCCGGCATGTGTCTGAGCAGCAGCGAGGATCGCGCCCGCATTTGCGCCGCGCTGAAGACGGCGATCGAACGTCACGAGCCTCGCCTGCGCAACGTGCAGGCTTGGCTGGAGCGCGAAAGCGGCTCCATCAACCGCGTCAGCTTCGCCATCAGCGCTACGCTGGCCGGCCTGCCGATGACAGAGTCGGTCAATTTCGACGCGGTGCTGCAACCCTCATCCCTCCATTACTCAATCAACCGCAGCGCGCGCGGAGCCTAAACATGAACCTGAATCTGAAAACACTGATCGGAAAACTGAATGACACCACGCGCCTGGCCGCCACACGCGCCGCCAGCATCTGCGTGGCGCTTGGCCAGTATGAAGTGGAGGTCGAGCACCTGTTCCTGGCCCTGCTCGAGCAGGAGCGCTGCGATGTGATGCTGATAGCGCGCCAGTGCGGCGTCAGTATCGACACCCTGGAGGCGGACCTGCATCATGAGGTCAGCCAGTTCAAGACGGGTAGCACGCGCACGCCGGTGTTTTCGCACCATGTGCCGCAGCTGCTGGAGAACGCGTGGCTGATCGCCTCGCTGGCCACACCGCAACCGGATAGCATCCGCAGCGCGCACCTGCTGGTCGCGCTGTTGACCGACCCGGAACTGTCGCAGATAGCGCACCGTGCCTCCCCGATGTTTGCCCGGATTCCGATCGATGAAGTCAAACACCGCCTGGATAAATATACCAATGGCTCGCAGGAGGAGACGACCGTCGCCTCCACGGCGGACGGCGAACCGCTGGCGGCGCTGGCTACCGATGCGGCGCGCCAGAACGCTGCCCGCACTCCAGCGCTCGACCAGTACACGACGAGCCTGACGCGTGTCGCCAGCGAGGGCAAACTGGACCCGGTGATAGGCCGCGAGACCGAAGTGCGCCAGATGATCGATATCCTGCTACGCCGCCGCCAGAACAATCCCATTCTCACCGGCGAAGCCGGCGTGGGCAAGACGGCGGTGGTGGAGGGCCTGGCCCTGCGCATCGCCGCCGGCGACGTGCCGGCCGTTCTGCGTGGCGTGGAGATCCGCACGCTGGACATGGGCCTCTTGCAGGCCGGCGCCAGCGTCAAGGGCGAGTTTGAAAACCGCCTGAAAAACGTCATCGACGAAGTCAAGCAAAGCCCGCACGGCATCATCCTGTTCATCGACGAGGCCCACACGATGATAGGGGCCGGCGGCGCGGCCGGGCAGAATGACGCCGCCAACCTGCTCAAGCCGGCCCTGGCGCGGGGCGAGTTGCGTACCATCGCCGCCACCACCTGGAGCGAGTACAAAAAGTACTTCGAGAAGGACGCGGCGCTGGCGCGGCGCTTCCAGGTCGTCAAGGTCGAGGAGCCGAGCGAGGAAATCGCCAGCGCCATGCTGCGCGCGATGACGCCACTGATGGAAAAGCACTTCGGCATCCGCATCCGCGATGAAGCGGTGACCGAGGCCGTCCGCCTGTCGCATCGCTATATCAGCGGGCGCCAGCTGCCCGACAAGGCCGTCAGCGTGCTCGATACGGCCTGCGCCCGCGTCGCGCTGGGGCAGAGCGGCACGCCGGCGCTACTGGAATCGGCGGCAAAGGGCATGGAGCGCATCGACGCGGAGATCAACGCTTTGCAGCGTGAAGAGGGCGGTGAGAAGAGCGCCGATGCGGCGCGCCGCCAGCGCCTGCAGCAACTGACCGACACCCGCACGGCGCTGGCCGGGGAGCACGCGAAGAACGGCGATCGTTGGCAGCGCGAGCAGTCGATCGTCGCCGCCATCTCCCGTCTGCGCGCCGGCACCGACGGCGCCGGAGAAATCCGCGCCCTGAAGGAGGAGCTGGCCGCGCTGCAGGGCGAGACGCCAATGGTGCCGGTGGAAGTCGATGCCGCCACCGTCGCCGCCATCGTCTCCGGCTGGACCGGCATCCCTTTGGGGAAAATGGTCAAGGATGAAATCCGCACCGTTCTGAAACTGCAAGACGCGCTGGAAGCGCGCATCCTCGGCCAGCCCGCCGCCATTGCCGCCGTGGCGCAACGCGTGCGCACCGCGCGCGCCAACCTGGACGATCCGCACAAACCGAAGGGAGTGTTCATGTTCGTCGGCCCCTCCGGCGTCGGCAAAACCGAAACCGCCTTGGCGCTGGCCGATCTTTTGTACGGCGGCGAACGCAAGCTCCTGACGATCAACATGAGCGAATACCAGGAGGCGCACAGCGTCTCGGGCCTCAAAGGCTCGCCACCCGGTTACGTCGGCTATGGCCAGGGAGGGGTACTGACCGAGGCGGTGCGCCGCAATCCGTATAGCGTGGTGCTGCTCGACGAAATCGAGAAAGCCCATCCCGACGTCACGGAACTGTTCTTCCAGGTCTTCGACAAGGGCGTGATGGACGATGCGGAAGGGCGCGAGATCGACTTCCGCAACACCATCATCATCGCCACCTCCAATGCCGGCTCCGCGGCCGTCATGCAGGCGTGCCTGAACAAGGAGACGCCACCGACGGTGGATGAGCTGGAGCTGCTGTTGCGGCCACAACTCGTCAAACACTTCAAACCGGCCTTCCTCGGGCGGCTCAAGGTGGTGCCGTACTACCCGATTCCGGACCAGGTACTGGCGCGCATCATCGGGCTGAAGCTGGACCGCATCGGCCAGCGCATCCACGACCAGCACCACGCGGAGTTCAGCTACGACGAGGCCCTGGTCGAAGCGGTGCTGGCGCGCTGCACGGAGGTCGATTCCGGCGCCCGCAATGTCGACCATATCCTCAACGGCAGCCTGCTGCCGGAGATCGCCGAGGTGGTGCTGGAAAAGATGGCGCAGGGCGCGGCGATCGCCAGGATCAAGGTCGGCGCCAGCAAGCAGGGACAGTTCAAATACACCATCAAATAGCAAGGAGCCGCCATGTTCAGCATCGCACAACTGCTGTTGCCCATCAGCGCCGATCGGATCTGCGGCGAGGACCTGTCCTTCAGCAGCGAAGTGGACGCCATCGCGCACGCGCGCACCTACGACGATCCCACGCTGGACCAGGGCGAGTGGGTCGCGGTGCTGAAGGAGGCGGACTGGCAGTTCGTCGGCAGCCGCTGCGCCGCCATGATCGAAACGAAGACCAAGGACCTGCGGCTGGCCGTCTGGCTGGCCGAGGCCCACGCCAAGACGCGCGGCCTGCGCGGCCTGGGCGACGGCTATGCCGTGCTGTCAGGCCTCTGCGAGCATTACTGGGAAGGCCTGCATCCGCAGGCCGATGACGGCGACTACGACCAGCGCGTCGGCAATCTGTATTGGCTGCTCACGCGCACCCTGGTGCTGGTCAGGGAGACATCGCTGGACGGTGGCGCGTTGCTGCTGCCGGATGCCGAATACTGCCTGGCCATGCTCTGCGAACTGGAGCGTGTGGTCGACCGGCGCCTGGGCGCCGAGGGTCCCGGTTTCAGCGCCGCCAAAGACGCTTTGCAAACCGTGATCGCCGCCATCGCGCCTGTCGGCACCCCGGCCGCGATGGCGATGGGCGGTGACGGCGCGTCGGGCGGTGCCGGCCAAGGGGCTTTGGCCGCGCAGGGCGGGGCGGTACAAAACCGCGCCCAGGCCCTGTCGCAATTGCGTCTTGTGGCCGATTTCTTCCGCCGCACCGAGCCCCATAGCCCGGTGGCCTATCTTGCCGATAAAGCCGCAAGCTGGGGCGACATGCCGCTGCACGTCTGGCTGCGCGCCGTCATCAAAGACCCGGGCGCCATCGCCGGCCTTGAAGAATTGTTGGGTTCCCAGCCGGCAGGCGAGTGATAGGCTGGTATTTCCCGGTGATTACCCATGATTTAGTTGTTCTAGCGCAACACATAAGCTTACTCCCAGTGCTACAGACTCCGGCGAACATGCTAGCATCGGTCAGACATTCCTGATCCTTTCGCTAGGGGTTCGCCATGAACAACCTGAAAATCGGCACGCGGCTCGGCTTCGGCTTCTCGCTCATCCTGCTGTTACTGACGACGATGACCATCATCGGCATCATGCGCCTCAGTAGCGCCAGCGCGATGACCGACCACATGATCGACGTGAAAATCCGCGACCAGCGGCTGATCGCGGAGTGGGGCAAGATCATCGAGGTCAACGCGGCGCGCACCACGGGCGCCTGGATGGTCGCCGATCCGGCGGATCAGAAAAACCTGGAAACGCTGATGGCCGGATCGTCCGGGCGCGCGACCAAGATCCAGGACCAGATCGGCGCCACGATCGAGGATGAAGAACTCAAGCCGCTGTTCAAGCAGGTTCTGGACACGCGCAAAGCCTACACCGACGTGCGTAAGGCGGTCTTCGCCGCCAAGGCCAAGGGCGACCTTGAGTTGGGCAAAACACTCTACGAAGGGGAGCTGGCGCGAACCCGCACCAGCTATCTCGCCGCGCTGCAAGCGTTCTCCGAGCGGCAGGCCGACTTGCTCGACGCCGCCGCCGTCGAGATCCGCGACCAATACACCAGCGGCCGCACCTTGCTCGTGATGCTGGGCCTTGCCGCCATCGTCATGGGCGTCTTTGCCGCCTGGTGGATCACCCGCACGATCACAAGGCCGATCAACGAGGCGGTGAAGGTGGCGGAAACCGTGTCGTCCGGCGACTTGACCAGCGATATCCAGGTTCACAGCAACGACGAAACCGGGCAGCTGATGAACGCCCTGAAAATCATGAACTCGAACCTGGTCGGCATCGTCGGCCAGGTGCGCAACGGCACCGATTTGATGGCCACCGCCTCCACCGAGATCGCCGCCGGCAACCAGGACCTGTCATCGCGCACGGAGGAGCAAGCCAGCTCGCTGGAGGAGACCGCGTCGTCGATGGAGGAATTGACGTCGACGGTGAAGTTCAACGCGGAGAACGCGCGGGAGGCCAACGCGCTGGCGATCAGCGCCGCGCAAATCGCCAGCCGTGGCGGCGCCGTGGTGGGCGAGGTGGTGAACACCATGGGTTCCATCAACGACTCGTCGCGCAAAATCGTGGAGATCATCTCGGTCATCGACGGCATCGCGTTCCAGACCAATATCCTCGCGTTGAACGCTGCGGTGGAAGCCGCGCGCGCCGGCGAGCAGGGACGCGGCTTCGCGGTGGTCGCCTCGGAGGTGCGCAATCTGGCGCAGCGCTCGGCGTCGGCCGCCAAGGACATCAAGAGCCTGATCCACGATTCGGTCGAGAAGGTCTCCCAGGGCTCGGACCTGGTCAACAAGGCCGGCGAAACCATGAGCGAGATCGTCACCAGCATCAACCGCGTGACCCAGATCATGACGCAGATCAGCCACGCCAGCGAAGAGCAGAGCATCGGCATCGCCCAGGTCAACGACGCCATCACCCAGATGGACCAGGTGACGCAGCAGAACGCGGCGCTGGTCGAACAGGCCGCCGCTGCGGCGGAATCGATGCAGGAGCAGTCGGCCAAGCTGGCCGACGTGGTGAGCGTGTTCAAGCTGGATGGTTTGCAGTTGCCCGCGCCGGTGGCCGCGTCCAGCACCCGGAGTGCTCCGCGCACGCCCACACGTCCGGCGCTGCCGCCGCGCCGTGCCGCCCCCGCCGCAGTCGCCGCCGTTTCCGCGCCAGCCCGCAAGACTGCGCCCGATAGCGCGCGCAAGGCGATCACCACCAACGACGCTGACGGCTGGGAAGAGTTCTAAGCGGGGCGGCGCTTCGGTACAATGACGGTCTATGACCAGTACCGACGCCGCACCATCCAAGCCGCGCAGCCCCCGGGCGCAATGCCCTGCGTGTCTGCGGCCGCTGCAAACATGCATCTGCCGCTGGGTGGCATCCGTATCGAACCAGGTGGAAGTGCTGATCCTGCAGCATCCGATGGAGGTCGCCAACGCCAAGGGCAGCGCGCGTCTGCTGCATCTGGGTTTGTCCAACAGCCGGCTGGAGTGCGGCGAAGCGTTCGCGCCGGAGCGGCTGCGGGAGCTGCTCTCCGGGGATCGCCGCAACGTGCTGCTGTATCCTGAGACGGCCGACGACAAATCGCTGGGGCTTCCTACACCGCGAATGTTCGATCAGGAATGGCTTGGCGAGCCGCGGCGATTGCGTCTGGTTGTGCTGGACGGGACCTGGCGCAAGAGCCGCAAGATGCTGTATCTGAATCCACCATTGCAAGGGCTGCCCCGGCTGCCGCTGCGCGACACGCCGCCGTCGCACTACCTGATACGCAAGGCCCATTTGCCGGATCAGCTATCGACGCTGGAGGCCACCGCTTACGCGCTGGCGCAGCTGGAAAACGACCCGCATAAATTCAATCCGCTGATCGAAGCCTTCGACGGTTTCGTTGCCCAACAGGCCAGCTACGTACGCCCCTGATCAGGCGATCAGTTTCAATCCTGGCGGCAGCGACTCGCCCAGCATGCGTTTCTCGTCGGCCTGATCGAGCTGCACCACCTCGCGTACCATCGCGCTCCAGTTGCCGGGAGCGCCGATCGCGGCGAGGCGCCGCAGGATTTCGGCGCGCAAGGTCTCGTCGATGTCGCGCGAACGGTCGCCCGTCATGCGTGCCAGATGGGCCGCCGCAAAGCCGGCCGGCTCCACCTTCTTCCAGTCCAGCGCCAGTATTTTGGAGAGCCACTGCTCGACGACCGCGCTGTCGACGACATCGTGCGCGCTGCCGTGGAAGGGCTGGCGCGCGCCGACGCGGCTCAATCCCCACAGGAAGCGCGCCTGCGCCGCCTCCGCCTTGCCGGCATTCGCCGCGCCGGCGCGGGTTTTGTTGGCGCCGGCCTTGACGGCCGCGCGGGTTGCCGCGTCCAGTTGCGACAGCATCCATGCGCCGATTTCGGCCTTGTAGTTGCCGGGTATGCGTTCGAGCGACGCGCCCAGGCGCAGCATGTCCTCTTCGCTGCCGTTGACCAGCGTTTGCGGGCGCCGGCCGCGCTCCTGCGCGTCCGCCTGCACGTTGAAGGCGAAGTCATCGAGCACCCGCAATTGCGCTTCCACGCTCAAGCCGCCGGCCACGCGCCGCCACAGGGTCCACCACTCGGCGCAAACCTGGCTGTCCTTGTGGTGCTGGGCACCTGCCTCGAACATCGCCCACAATTGTTCGATGCGCCACTCGTCGAGCGGGTGGCCGAAGCCGGGACGCAGGCAGTAGCCGCTCAGATTGAGCCATGCGCGTTCGTGTTCCGATGAACGGCGGCGGCCCTTGGCGCGTTCGATCAGCGCGTCGAACAGGCGGCGCAGCAGCGGTGTGGTCCAGCTTTCGCGGCTGCCCAACAGGTGTTCGAGCTGACCGCGCAGCTGCTTGACTTCCTTGACGTCGACCTGCTGCGCGCGGCTGCCGAAGATGCGGTCTATCTTGTCGATGGCCGCGTTCAGGCCGGCCGGCATCGGCGCGTCCTGGGAGGTGTTCGTGCCCACGTCATCTGCCTCCGCGATGCCGGTGTCGCCGCGCAGCTGGAACTCCAGCAGCCAGCGCTGCGGGTCTTCAGTCGCCACGCAATGCACTTCCAGCGTACCGACTTCGCTCAGCGTGGTGGCCAGTTGCACCGGGATCTCCTTGCGTGCTTCGGCGGCGCCACTGTCGCGCAGTACTGTGGCTATCGGCGGCAGCTGGACGTAATCGTCCGGTTGGAGCTCGACCAGTTCACCGGCCTGCGGCGGCGTGGCGTCCGACGTCGACGACGCCAGATGGAAGCGCACCGGCCGGCCAAGCCGCAGCGCGAAGGTGCGCTCGGCCAGCAGGATTTCTCGGTTCTCCGCGCTGCCGCGTGGCAGGATGCAGACGGCGCGGCGCGGCTTGTCGGCGCGCTGTTCGTCGTCCAGCAGCAGGAAGTAACTGCGCGGCGAGCCGCCGCCAATGACGGGCGCCTTGCCGGATTGTCCCAGGGCGTAGGCAACGCCGCCGCGCGCGACGGCGACATCGGGATCGTCGTTGTTCAGGACTCGCAACGCTTCGCCGCGCCAATTCCAGAGTACGTCCTCCAGACGGCGGACAAGGGCGTCGGCGCGGAAAACGCCGCCGTTCAGCAGCAACGCATCGGGAACCGGTATCGTCGCATGGTCGTCGGGCGGCAGGCCCAATGCCTCGCGCGCGGCCGCCGCGTGCTGTCGCAGGAAGCCCGCCAGATGGCGGGTGATGGCGGCGTCGCTGGCGTAGGGCAGGCCGAACTCGATGATCGCGCCGCGTCCGCGCGTGGCGGGTTCGCGCGACGGATTCAATGGGAAGAAACCGTCCACCACCAGCGCGGCCACCTCGTCGCGCGTCAGCTCGGCGGAACGGGAGCCGCCGATCAGGCGCGAGCCGGAACCAAGCAAGGTTACGGTGGCGCGCTCCGGCGCGTCCGCCGCCAGCAGCAGCTCCTTCGCCGCCCGGCAGCGTTCCGCCAATTGCGCCAGTCGGCTGGACGACAGGCGCGGTGCGGGCGCATCGCCACCTTGGGCTGCCGCCATGCGCGTCTCGACCAGATGCGCCAACGCCAGATCCATATTGTCTCCGCCCAGGATCAGGTGATTGCCGACGCCGATGCGGCTGATCTCCGGCTGGCCGTCGAACGTCTCGACCTTGATCAGACTGAAGTCGGTGGTGCCGCCGCCGACGTCGCACACCAGCAGCAGGCGCGTTTCGGCCAGATCGGCGGCGAGCGTTGCGCGCTGGCGGTACAACCAGTCGTAGAAAGCCGCCTGCGGCTCCTCCAGCAGGCGTAGGCCGGACAGGCCGGCCACGCGCGCTGCTTCCAGCGTCAGCGCCCGCGCGCCCTCGTCGAATGAGGCGGGAATCGTCAGAACGATTTGCTGCCGTTCCAGCGGATGCGACGGAAAGCGCGTATTCCAGGCGGAGCGCAGATGCGAAAGATAGGAAGCGCTGGCGGCTACCGGCGACACCTTGGCCACGTCGGCTTCGGAACCCCATGGCAGGATCGCGGCCGTGCGGTCCACGTACGGATGCGACAACCAGCTCTTGGCGCTGGAGACCAGACGCCCCGGCACCTGCGCGCCGAGTTTGCGCGCCAAACGCCCGATCACCACCTGCCGCAAACCGGCCACGTCGTCCTGCCGCCATGGCAGTTGCAATTCACCGTCGGCCAGCTCGCCCTCGGCCGGGTGGTAGCGCACCGACGGCAGCAACGCGCCAGCGCCAACCTCGCCCGGGGCCACCAGCTGTTCGATGTCGAACAGCTGGATCTCGGCTTTGCCGGGCGCCGAATAGGCCAGCACCGTGTTGGTGGTGCCAAGGTCGATGCTGACGATGTATTGACTCATGCTCAGGCGGCGGCGCTTTCGGTGGCGCCCGAGCGCACGTCGAACTCCACTTTCCAGCGCTGGCCGTCGTTGGCCACGGCCAGCAATTCAAGCGTGCCCGATTCGGTCGCCATCGCATGCAAGCGTACCTGCACCACGTCGCCGGCCTGACGACCTTCCGGCGACAGCGTGGCCTGGATCTCGTTCAACTCGATCAGTTCCTCCGGACCCCAGAAGTCCAGCAGGTCGCCGATCTGGTCCTGGCGGCGCACCGAGGAGCCGAAGAAGCGGAACTGCACCGGCTCGCCGACGACCAGCCCGAACTCCTGGTTCGGCAGTTCGATCTCGCTGCCTTCCTCCATGCCGAACGGCGCCACGCACAACGCCTGGATCGGCGGTTCCATGCCGGGGATGGCCGGCATCGACGACTCGATCGCCACGTAGTAGGCGCGCGCCGTGCCGCCGCGAATCCGCACGCCGCTGCCGCGACGCACGTAGCTGTAATAAGCCGCGCCGCGCGCGACCGCCAGATCCAGGTCGGCGCCGCCGAGCATGCGGGCCGGCTCCGCGCCTTCCAGATACAGCCAGTCGTTGAGCGTGCCCATGACGCGTTGCGCCAGCAGCTCGGACTTGAACACGCCGCCGTTGAACAGCACCGCCGTCG
This sequence comes from uncultured Duganella sp., assembly GCA_963511605.1. Taxonomy (GTDB): domain Bacteria; phylum Pseudomonadota; class Gammaproteobacteria; order Burkholderiales; family Burkholderiaceae_D; genus Rugamonas. Next base: position 42,110 of record CAUPJZ010000005.1, read on the forward strand.
GATGCAGGAAGGTGGCGTCGGCACTGTGCTTGCCGGCGTAGCCTTCCAGTTCGCTGGTGGCGCCGACCTGGCGAGCCAGGAACGCGGCCAGGTGGCGCGTGATGCCCGCGTCCTGCGCATACGGCAGGCCAAGCTGCGTCAGGCCCGCGCGCGTGCGCACGGCGGGGCGCGCCGCGGCGTCCACCGCCGGGAAGAAGCCGTCGAGAATAAAAGTGGTCACTTCGTCGCGTGTCAGCTCGGTGCGGATCGAACCGCCGATCAGTTTCGAGCCACGGCTCGGCACCACGATGGGCCAGGTATCGACTGTCGCATCGGCCAGCAGCTTTTCCTTGGCCGTGCGGCAGCCGTAGGTCAGCGCGCGCATCTGCCAAGGATCGAGCTGGGTGCCGTTGGCGACCAGCTTGCGCGCCACCAGATGCGCCAGCGCCAGGTCCATATTGTCGCCGCCGAGCAGAATGTGATCGCCGACCGCGATACGGTGCGGTTCCAGGACGCCGTCGCGTTCCAGTACCGCGATCAGCGAAAAGTCGCTGGTGCCGCCGCCGACGTCCACCACCAGAATGATGTCGCCCGGCTTGACCTCCTTGCGCCAGCGGCCTTCGCTGCCCTGGATCCAGCTGTACAGGGCAGCCTGCGGCTCCTCCAGCAAGGTCAGATTGGTGTAGCCCGCCGCGCGCGCCGCGTCGGCGGTCAATTCGCGCGCGCCCGGATCGAAGGAGGCGGGGATCGTCACCGTCACCGCCTGCTCGCCGAACGGCGCCTCCGGGTGCGCCTGCTCCCATGCCTGGCGCAGGTGCGACAGGTAGCGGGTCGACGCCTCCAGCGGCGAGACGCGCGTCACTTCCTCCGGCGCGTCGTTCGGCAGCAGGGCGCTGCGGCGGTCCACGCCCGGGTGGCTCAACCAGCTCTTGGCGCTGGAGACCAGGCGGATAGGCGTGGTGGCGCCACGGCTGCGCGCCATCTCGCCGGCCACGCCGGATGCACCCGATTCGTCGGCCGCCGATTGCTGCCACGGCAGGCTCAAATCGCCGGGCGCCAGTTCGTCGGCGTGCGGCAGGTACAGGAAGGAAGGCAGCAGTGCCAGGTCTTCCACCGTGCCCGGCGCCGTCAACTGCGGAATCGCCAGCACGCCGTGCCGGGTTTTCTCGCCGTCGCTGGTGGCCAGGTCGACATAGGACAGCGCGCTGTGGGTGGTGCCAAGGTCGATGCCGATGGCGTAGCGTGGGTCGCTCATAATTCCACCTCCGCCGGTGCCAGGATGGCCGCGTCGTGGGCTTCGGCCAGTTTCGGCAGGCGCACGTTGGACGCGCGCCAGCCGCGATGGCTCAAGGCGCCACGGAACGGCGCCTTGCCGACCACGTTGCCGGTCAGGCGTACGGCGCTGGCGTCAAAGCCTTCCTCCAGCACCACGCGGCTGCCTTCTGCCTCGCTGCGTACCGCCTCGATGGTGAAGTGCTCGCGCAGCACCTTGCCGCAGCCTTCGTGCACCACTCGCGCGGCGGCGCCGATGTCGGCGTCCGAGTAGGCGCTCAGATTCTCCTGGGTGAAGTCGATCAGGCGCGCCTCGCGCTGGAACAGGCCAAGCAGCTGGAGCGCGGCATCCGGCGTGGCGACGCGCAGCGTGACCGGGGCCGGTGCAGGCGCGGGGGCTGGGACTGGCGCCGGAGCGGCAACCGGCGCGGAGACCGGCTGTGGTTCGCCGGCGGCGATGCGCGCCAGCCGGGCGGCGTATTCGGCATCGGACAGCGCGCGGAAGAAGGCGCCGATGGCGATCGATATCCTGCTAAAAAAAGACGGCAACGGTTGAGTCGAATTGTTCATGTTTAGCTCGCGTAGAGTGAGCCGGGCCGCTGCCTGGGGCGGCAGCCTGGCGGAATGTGGGGTGGGGGCGCGCGTGGCGCGGGGAAAGTCTTTCCCCCGGAAGCCCCGCATGATACCAGTTCGGACACGGGCACCAAAGGCGCGAAGGCCGCACCTTTGATTTTTCGCTTGATAAGGCCATTTGGAGCGCCTAGAATACTGGATATATATACAGTATTTGCGCGGTCGTGGCGATTCGCGCCCGGCGCCGGACCCCAGCTATCATGAACCACGACGAAAACAACCAAGAGCATGTGATGCTGCCGCCCCCTTCGCTGAAGGCGCAAAAGGGCCGTGGCGCGGTATCGAACCTGCAGGGGCGCTTCGAGGTCAACGCGCGGGAAGCCTACGACGACGGCTGGGAGCGCGAGGAAGAGGAGGCGTCGCCGTGGAAAACCCAGGTCACCGACGAGTATTGCAAGTCGATCCTGAGCCGGAACGCCTCGCCGGACCTGCCGTTCAGCGTCTCGCTGAACCCGTATCGCGGCTGCGAGCATGGCTGTATCTACTGCTTCGCCCGTCCCACGCACAGCTATCTCGGCCTGTCGCCGGGCATGGACTTCGAGAGCAAGATTTTCGCCAAGGTCAACGCGCCGGAAATGCTGCGGCGCGAGCTGGCCAAGGCAGGCTACGAGCCCGAGTCGATCGCGCTCGGCGTCAACACGGACGCCTACCAGCCCTGCGAGCGCGAGCGTAAACTCACGCGCCGCGTGCTCGAAGTGCTGCAGGAATGCCAGCACCCGGTCGGCCTGATCACCAAATCGTCGCTGATCGAGCGGGATATCGACATCCTCTCGGCGATGGCCGCCAAGCGGCAAGCCGGCGTCGCCATCACCTTGACCACCCTTGATCCGGCCATCTCGCGCACCCTGGAACCGCGCGCGGCGGCCCCGGCGCGCCGGCTGCGCACGATCCGCACCCTCACCGACGCCGGCATTCCGGTGGCCGTCAGCGTCGCGCCCATCATCCCGTTCGTCACCGAGCCCGATATCGAGCGCTTGCTGGAGGCGGTCAAGGAAGCCGGCGCCGTCACCGCGCACTACACGGTGTTGCGGTTGCCGTGGGAGGTGGCGCCGCTGTTCCAGCAATGGCTGCAGGCGCACTTCCCCGAGCGGGCGCAGCGCGTGATGAACCGCGTGCGTGAAATGCGCGGCGGCAAGGACTACGACAGCACCTTCGGCTCCCGCATGAAAGGCGAGGGCGTGTGGGCGGAATTGATACGGCAACGCTTCAAGATCGCCACCGAGCGTCTCGGACTATCGGGCAAGGGCAGCCGCTTCCACAGCATGGACGCGTCGCAGTTTACCCGTCCGCTGGTGGTGCCGCCGCTGGGCGCGCGCGCGCGGCCGGCCGACGCAGGGCAGCTGGATTTATTCTGACGGAACCGTTGAGGGAGGGGTGTTCAACGCGGCCAGGTGCCGTTCGATCTCGAAGACGTGCTGGTCGTGGCGGCCCAGTTCGCGCAGGGCGTGCGCCAGATGATTGAGGTAGTCGCTGTTCGGGCCGCTTGGGCCGGTGGAGCGGGCGATGTGGCGCGCGATTTCCTGCTCCGACGCTTCGCCCAGGAAGGCGGTATTGTCCGGCGTGGCGATATAGACCAGGCCGACGACGCTGTCGCTGCCGCCGCCGCCGCCATGGCCGTCGCCGTCATCGAACGTGATCGTCGTCGCCAGCCGCAGATAGCCGTTCTTCTCGCGGTGGTCGAGATGGGCGAAGACTTCCGGCGTGACCAGGTAGGCCATGCCATGGCAAATGGCGCCGGCTTCCTCGATGATGGTGACCACGCGGCCCGGTGCCTCCGGCGTGCCGCGATGGTCGTGCGAGCCTTGCCAAAAGCGGCGCGTCCAGTTGGCGATGCTGGCCGCACGGCGTTGCAGGTAGGGGAAGTCCGCCTTGTAGATCAGCGAGCCGTAACCGAACAGCCAAACGCTATGGTGGCCGTCGAACTGGTCCATCATTTGGTTGATGGAGATGGTGTCTGCTGTCATGATCGCTTGTGTTTTGGGCATGCGCCGGGGGGCGTAAAGTTCAGTTCATGCCCGCGCGGGCAATGTCCAGATGCTTGACGCCAATGGACTTGAACGCCGCGGTCAACTGACCTTCGTAATTGTGCATCAGCTCGGCCTGTTGCGGGTCGTCCGCTCCCCAGCCGGACGTCACCAGCATCACGCGCTGCGAGTCGGACTGGTTCGCCATGTCGCCGTGCAGGTGCAGCAAGCGGTCCAGCCAGGCTTTCAGCGTCGACGGCGTGAAGTAGTTGTGCATCGGCGCCCCGACCACGACGATGTTGGCGTCGACGAACTCCTGCAGCAGCGACGCGCTCAGCAGCGACTCGGCCCGCAACTCCGCGTGCATGGGAATGGCGCTGTTCCATTGCTTGCGCATCACCTGGAGCAGCGGCGCGCTGACGTGCGACAGCGGCGAGGCGGCAAGGTCGCGATAGTTCACGCTGGCCCCCTCGTGCGCGGACGCCAGCCGCGCCACGGCGGCTGCGGTATGTTGGCGCGATTGCGAACTGTCGCCGAGCGCGCAGGAGTCGATATGCAGAATATTCATATACCGAAGCATACACACGGCGCAGGGGCCGCGGTAGTGGGAAAAATGTAAGATATGTTAACCGGGCGGAACGTTCCACTGGTGCGACGCGACGTAATCCCGCAGGAAGGCGACGAAACTTTCGGCCGCCGGTGATAGCGCCCGGGCGTTGCGCGTGTAGACAAAAAAACGACGCGTGAGCTCGGGATCGACCAGTTCGCGCATCCGCAACCCATACAGCTCCACCATTTTTTCCGCATACGGCAGGCAGACGGTGATTCCCAGCCGCGCGTGCACCATCGCCAGCGCGGTGGTCATGAAGGTCACCTCGTTGTAGGGATTGAGCGATAGCCCGCGGAACGACGCATGCATGTCCCGCAGCAGCCGCTCGGTGAACTGCCCTTGCAAGGAAATGAAGGGGAAGTCGTTGATATCGGCCCAGGCGATGCGCTCGCGCGACTCCAGCGCGTGACCGGGCGGAAACACCACCACGAACGGCATCTCGAATAGTTGCTGCGCCTCGATCTCGGCGTTGGCGTCGCGCTCCGGGCCGATGCCAAAGTCGGCTTCGCCGCTGAACACGCGCGCCGACACCTGCTCGACCGGGCTGTCGGCCAGCCGCACCTGCACGTCCGGATAGCGCGCGGAATAGGCGGCGATGGCCTCGGGCAGCAAGGTGCACGACAGCATCTGCGGCGCGGCGATGCGCACGATCCCTTGCTTGAGCGCCTTTTTACTGGCGATGTCGGCCATCGCCCGGTCCAGGTCCTGCAGCATCTTCTCGAACAATGGCGTCAGCTCGCGTCCCAGTTCCGACAACTGCGTCTTGCGCGTGGTACGCTCGACGACACGCACGCCGAGCATCTGCTCGAGCTCCTTGATCTGGCCGCTAAGCGCCGATTGCGTCAGGTTGAGGTGGTCCGCCGCCAGCGTGAAACTGCCGGTTTTGGCCAGCGCCACCAGGGCGCGCATTTGTCGCAAACTTGGATTCATCGCAAAACCTGATAAATGGCGAGAAAAATACTGTTTGTATGATATCTGAGATTCGCATCTAATGTCGGAAGACTGGAAAGGGAGCCTGGATGGAAAGCCAACAAATTCACCACGGAGATCAGGTATGAAGCTCGCCACATTGAAGGACGACAGCCGCGATGGCCGGCTGGTCGTGGTCAGCCGCGACCTGACCCAATATCAACTGGTGCCGAAAATCTCGGCCACGCTGCAGCATGCGCTGGACCACTGGGACCTGGTCAAGGACCGGCTGCAAGCGGTGTACACCTTGCTCAACGCCGGCGACTCCGTCGACGCCAAACCGTTCGACCAGCAAGCCTGCCATTCGCCGCTGCCGCGCGCCTATCAATGGGCGGACGGCTCGGCCTACATCAACCACGTAGAGCTGGTGCGCAAGGCGCGCAACGCCGAAGTGCCGGCGTCGTTCTACACCGACCCGCTGATGTACCAGGGTGGTTCGGACAGCTTCATCGGCCCGCGCGATCCGATCTACGCGCTGTCGGAGGAGTGGGGCATCGATCTGGAGGCCGAGGTGGCCGTCATCACCGGCGACGTGCCGATGGGCGTGAGCGTGGCCGATGCCGGCCAGGCGATCCGCCTCGTCATGCTGGTCAACGACGTCTCGCTGCGCAACCTGATTCCGAACGAACTGGCCAAGGGCTTCGGCTTCTTCCAGTCCAAGGCTGCCAGCGCGTTTTCGCCGGTGGCGGTCACGCCGGACGAATTGGGACTCGACTGGACCGACAGCAAACTGCATCTGCCGCTAGTGGTCGACATCAACGACAAGCCATTCGGAAAACCGAATGCGGGCGAAGACATGACCTTCAACTTTGCGCAGCTCGTCGCCCACGCCGCCGCCACGCGGGAGCTGGCGGCAGGCACCATCATCGGCTCCGGCACCGTCTCCAACAAGCAGGGCGGCCTCAATGGGTCGAGCATCGCCAACGGCGGTGTGGGGTATTGCTGCCTGGCCGAGGTGCGCATGTACGAAACCATCGAAACCGGCAAGCCGCAGACGGACTACCTGAAATTCGGCGACAGCGTACGGATCGAGATGCTGAACGCGCAGGGCGCCAGCATCTTCGGCGTGATCGAGCAGACCGTCGCGCATTATGGGGAGCGCCGTCGATGAAGCTCTACACCTACTTCCGCAGTTCCGCCGCCTACCGCGTGCGGATCGCGCTCAATCTCAAGGGGCTGGATTACGAGGCGCGGCCGGTGCATCTGCTGCGTGATGGCGGCCAGCATCTGGCGGACGCTTATCGGGCGGTCAATCCGTCCGCGCTGCTGCCCACGCTGGTGGACGACGACGGCGCCGTCATCGGCCAGTCGTTGGCGATACTGGAATATCTGGAGGAGACGCGGCCGCAAATCCCGTTGCTGCCGGCCGATCCGGCGGGCCGGGCGCGCGTGCGCGCGCTGGCGTTGACGGTGGTGGCCGATACGCATCCGCTGGGGAATCTGCGGGTGCTGAAGTACATCAAGGGAGAGATGGGGTTGAGCGAGGAGGTCAAGCTGGAGTGGCATCGGCATTGGTTGCGCGGCGGACTGGGGACCCTGGAGGCGCTACTGGCCGGGGACGGGCGCACGGGTATCTATTCGCATGGGGATACGCCGACGTTGGCCGACTGCTGTTTGGTGCCGCAGGTGTTCAACGCGCAGCGGTTCGAGGTTGATACGGCACCGTATCCGACGGTTATGCGGATCAACGCCGCTTGCGCCGCGCTGCCGGCGTTCCAGCAGGCGCACCCGTCGCAGCAACCGGACGCCGAGCAGTAAGCCGTACGTCGGGATGATATATGCGTTGTCGGCGCCACATACATGGCCGATTACGCTTCGCTAATCCGCCCTACGTGTTTCCACGGCGGACATGCGCCCCGGTAACGTCGATCAAATCCGGAGGAACCGCCGACGGCCACGTGTTCGCTCGGCGGAATGTGGCCCGGGAATGTCGATCACATCCGGAGACACGTAGGGCGGATTAGGCGGAACGCCGTAATCGGCCATGTGTGAGCCGTAGACGGCCCATGCAAGACAACCACCTCAAGCCGCCCGCAACGCATCGACAATCTTCATGCGCGCGGCCCGCAACGCCGGCAGCACCCCGCCGATAAACCCCATCGCCAGCGAAAACGCCAGCGTCTTCACCACGATATCCAGCGTCAGCCGAAACCCGAACGCCAACTCCGAGAACGACTGAAAATTCGTGGTCGAGAACGAAATAAACCGCATCAGCGACGCGCATCCCAGCCCCAGCACGCCGCCCACCACCGCCAGCAGCATCGACTCCGCCAAGAACGCCGCCAGGATACTGCGCCGCTGAAACCCCAGCGCCCGCAACGTGCCGATCTCGCCAATCCGGTTGGCGACCGACGCATACATCGTGATCGTCGCCCCGATCATCGCCCCGATCGAAAAGATCACCGACAAAATCAACCCCAGCACGTTGATGAAGGTCGACAGCGCCTTCGACTGGTCCGCATAAAAAGTCTGCTCACGCTTGGCGTCGAGCGTCAAGCGCTGATCGCCCTCGATATCCTTCTTGAAGCCGTCGAACAGCGACGTGCCGGCCAAGCGCAGCACGACCGCCGAATAGGCGACCCGCCGAAACGCCGGCATCAGCTGGTCGGCGTCGCCCCACACCTCCGAATCGAAGCCGCTGTTCCCCGCGTCGAACAATCCCACGACCGTCCATTCGCGCTGGCCGAAGCGTAGCGTCTCGCCGATGCCAGCGCCCGAGAAACGGCGCGCGATGCTGGCGCCGGCGATGATCTCGGAAGCACCAGGCCGTAACATGCGCCCGGCCGTCAGCTTCACCTGCGGCCGCAGCGCCAGTCCGCGCGCCCCGATGCCCCGGATGATGACGTTGGACGGCTTGGCCGAGCCGCGTTTGTTGAGCGAGATGAGCACCACCGTTTCCCGCGACAGCAAGGGCTGGCCGTCTGCGCCGAGCGCGATGGCAGGGTGGCTGGAGACGATGCTGGCCTGCGCCCGTTCGACGCTGCTCTGCACCTCGGTGTCGGCGCTGCGCCGTATCAGCACCACGTTGTCGTATTCGCCTGTCGTCACCAGCGTGTTGCGCAAGCCTTCATCGAGCATCAGCACCGTCGCGAACACGAACACCACCAGCGCCAGTCCGGCGGCGGTCAGCGCGGTGGTCAGGCGGCGTGCCCACAGGTTGCGGGCGACATAAAAAAGCGGGATCTTCATAGCCTCGTCATCCTATGCTCCGCAATCCCTCGACGATGTTGACGCGGGTCGCCCGCAAGGTTGGCGCGATGGCCGCGACCAGGCCGACGGCCAGCGCGGCCAGTATCTGCTGGATCACCGTCAACCGCGTCACTTCAAAGACGGGAAACATCGTTCCCATCACTGTGCCGAGGAAAGCCGCGAATGGAAACAGGATGGCGATGCCAAGCGCCGCGCCGAACAGCGACAGCAACAGCGATTCGCCCAGGATCATCGCGGTGAGGAAGCCGGGGCCGAAGCCCAGCGCCTTGAGCGTGGCGTATTCGCCCAGGCGTTCGCGCGCGCTCATGGCCATCGTGTTGGCCATCACCGCCGCGATGATCACGATCACGACGAACGACACCACGCGGATCGCCATGACGATCGCCTCCGACATCGAGACGAAGCCGAGTTGAAACGCCTTCTCCGTCTCGGTCAGTGTCTCGGCCAGCGAATTGCTGAATTCCTTGTCGATCGCCGCCGAGATGGCGGCCGCGTTTTCCGGCTCGTCGATGCGCACCACGTATACGCCGATCTGGTTGGCGCGCCGGGGCAGGGTCTTCTTGATCGACTCGTTGACGTAATCCCAGTGCAGAAACAGGGTGGCCGTATTGGTCGTGCTTTGCCTGCCGTCGAAGATGCCGCGCACGACCAGCTCCCAGTCGCCGGGATAGATGGTGCCTTTGAGCGGGATGACATCACCGACGTTGAACCCGAATTGGTCCGCCAGCTTGCGGCCGACGAGGGCGCCCTTGCGGTCGCGCAGGAAGGCGGCGCGCTGGTCGGACGGCAGCAGGTAGTCGGGGTAGATGTCCAGATAGCTGGCGCCGGAGATGGCAAACTGCGCGAAGAAATTTTTTGGGTCCTTGTAAGTGCCCTGGAACCAGTTGGCGTAGCCCACCCCGGTCACGCCGGGAACCGCGCGGATGCGCGCCTCATAGGATAGCGGCAGCGGAAACACCAGCGATGTCTTGTTGCGCGTGACCAGCGTGGTGTTGGAGGCGCCTTCCGCGCCGGCGTACCAGGCGTCGACAACCGTCTGTAGCAGGCCGAAGGCGAAGATGGCCACCACCAGGCCGAGTACCGTCAACGCCGTGCGCAGTTTGTGGCGCATCGCGTTTTTGACGATTAGTCGCAGAGTGTACATGGCGGCGTCCGGGCGTTCGGTTTCAGCGTCACGCGCGCTGCGGCTCGTCGGCGAGCAACTCGCCTTTTTCAAGGTGCACCACGTTACGGGCCTGCGCCGCCGCCTGGGCGTCGTGTGTGACCATGATGATGGTCTTGCCCAACCGCTGGTTCAGTTGCTGGAGCAGCGCCAGGATCTCCGCGGCCGACTGGCGGTCAAGGTCGCCGGTCGGCTCGTCGGCCATGATCAGGGTCGGATCGCCGACGATGGCACGGGCGATCGCCACGCGCTGTTGCTGGCCGCCGGACAGCTCGTTCGGCGTGTGGTCCATGCGGTCGGCCAGGTTGACCATCTCCAGGGTCAACGCCACCCTTTCGCGCCGCTCGCGCCGTGACAAGGGCGTGAGCAACAGCGGCAGTTCGACGTTCTCGAACGCGGTCAGCACCGGCATCAGGTTATAGAACTGGAAGATGAAACCGACGTTGGCGGCGCGCCATCCGGCCAGCGCCGTTTCGCCCATGCCGGCGATATCCAGGCCGGCGATCCGCAGCACGCCGCTATCGGGTTTGTCGATGCCGGCGATCAGATTGAGCAGCGTGCTCTTACCGGAGCCGGAGGGGCCCATCAGAGCGGTGAAGGCGCCGGCCGGTATCGACAGGCTGATATCGCGCAGCACCTCCACCACCTGATCGCCACGGCGATAGGACTTGACCAGGTGTTCGATCAATACCAGCGGCTCGCTCATTTCTTCGCCAATTTGACGGCCTGGCCGTCCTGCAACGCTTCGTCCGGCGCCAGCACGACCTTGTCGCCCGGCTTCAGGCCTTTGACTTCGACCAGCTCGCCGATCTTGCGGCCCTGGGTAACCGGCACCCGTTTGACCCCGGCGCCATCGGCGTCGAGCAGGAATACGAACTGCGTCGACGGCGTGCCGCCGCGCGTGACGATCGCCGTCGGCTGCACGGCGGTGACCGGTTGCTTATCCTGGGGCGGCACGGCGTGCGACAGGAAGGCGACTTTGGCGCTCATGTCCGGGAGCACGCGCGGATCGCGTTCTTCGAATCGCACCTTGACCAGCAAGGTCGCCTTGCTGCGGTCCATGGTCGGCACCATGCGCGACACCGTGCCGGCAAGGCGCAGTTCCGGGAACGCGTCGAGCAGGATTTCCACCGGCTGGTCGACGCGGATCTTGCTCAGGTTCGATTCGGAGACATCCGCCTCCACCTCCAGCGTGTCCATATCGGCGATGGTGACCACCGCCCCCTTGCTGTCGGCGGCGGAGGAGAAGGGCGTGATGTTGTCGCCGACATTGGCGCTCTTGGTCAGGATCACGCCATCGAAGGGCGCGCGGATCACTGTCTGGTCCACCGCCACCTGCGCCGCCTGCGCGTTGGCGCGGGCCGCCGCGATGGCGGCCTGATAGCCGGAGATGCCGGCCTTGGCCTTGTTCAGGCGTGCCTGGGCCGCGTCGTAGGCCGAGGCGGCGATGAATTTCTGGTTCAGTAGTTCGGCCGCGCGCTGGAAGGCCGATTGCGCGTCCTGCAACTCGGCCTGGCCCTGTTCCAGATTGGCCTGCGCGACCTTGACGTTGGCCTGCGCCTGTCCCAGCGCCGCCGCCACGTCGCGGCTTTCCAGCCGCGCGATCACCTCGTCCTTCTTCACGTGCGAGCCTTCCAGCACGCCCAACCACTCCAGCCGGCCGGTGGCCTTGGACGACAGCGCGGCCTTGCGCTGCGCCACCACGTAGCCGGTGGCGTTGAGGAGCGTGTAATGTTGCGCCGGGTAGGTCTGCGCGACCGCGACCACCTCCACGGCGGGCTTGCCGGCGAGCACGCTCATGGCGACGGCGCCCACCAGTGCCAGGCCCAGCAACAGCAGCGCCATCCTGCTCCAGCGCCGGCGCCCGGGACGCGATTCGGCCACTGGCGCCTTGGCCTCGCGGTCGATTTTGAGACGGGAAATATCGGGAGTCGCCACTTGGTAGCCTCGGGTTCGCTCAGGTTCCATCAGTCGGCCATTGCCAACTTCACCATCAAATAGTGCGGCAAGCGCGATTGAATCGCAAGCGGCGGGCGTATCTGTGTGTTCAGGTACATACTGCAAGCTACTGCTGTGACAGCATGACCTTTTTTAATTGTTCGGACCCTTATGACCACCATGCCGCGCGCCGAGCGCCCGCCTGCCACCATCGACGCGGCCACGCTCGCCCTGCTGAACGCGTTGCAGAAGGACTCGTTCGACTACTTCGCCAACGAGGTAAATCCCGCCAATGGCCTGATCCGCGACAAGACCGCCGAGGTGTGGCCGGCCAGCATCGCCGCCGTCGGCATGGCGCTGACCGCATACCCGATCGGTGTCGAGCAGGGTTTTATGACGCGTGCCGACGCCGTGGTCCGCACCTTGACCACCTTGCGGTTCTTCGCCAACAGCGAACAGAGCGAATCGCCCCGCGCCACCGGTTACAAAGGTTTCTATTACCACTTCATTGACATGGGCAGCGGCGCGCGGGCGTGGAAATGCGAGCTGTCCAGCATCGACACCGCGCTGTTGATCGCTGGCATGCTGACGGCGGCCCAATATTTCACCGAGGATACACCCGACGAAAACGAGATCCGCGCGCTGGCCGACATGCTGTATCGCCGTGTCGACTGGCAGTGGATGCGCGGGCGCAACAATCTGGTCTGCCACGGCTGGACCCCGGAAAGCGGCTTTCTGCGCTGGCACTGGGAAGGCTATGACGAGGCGCTGATCCTGTACGTGCTGGCGCTGGGCTCGCCCACCTTCCCGGTCGAGCGCGACAGCTACGACGCCTGGTGCCGGAGCTATGAGTGGAAGACGGTGTACGGCATCGACTATCTGTACGCGGGGCCGCTGTTCATCCATCAGATGTCGCACGTGTGGCTGGATCTGCGCGGCATCCGGGATGACTTTATGCGCGAGCACGACTCGGACTACTTCGAGAACAGCCGGCGCGCCACGTATGTGCAGCAAAAGTACGCGATCGAAAATCCCATGGGTTTCCCGGAGTACGGCGCTCTATGCTGGGGCATCACGGCCAGCGACGGGCCGGGGCCGGCCACGCGCAGGATCGACGGCGTGCAGCGCAAATTCTGGGACTATGTCGGGCGGGGCGTGCCGTACGGTCCGGACGACGGCACCCTGGCGCCGTGGGCGGTGGCCGCGTCGCTGCCGTTCGCGCCGGAAATCGTCATGCCCAGCATCATCCACTATCAGGACATGCAGTTGTGCGAGGCCAATCCGTATGGATTCAAGGCGTCGTTCTCGACCGTGTTTTCGCATGGGCGGGTGGCCTGCCGGCGGTGGGTGTCGCCTTACCACTTCGGCATCAACGAGGGTCCGACGGTGATCATGGTGGAAAACTATCTGCACGATTTCCCATGGAACATCATGCGCGGCAACATCTATTTGCAAACCGGCCTGCGCCGCGCCGGATTCGCCGGCGGCTGGCTGGACGGCGAGCCCCTGGCTTCATGACCGCATTCTCGGGAGCTACGTAGGGCGGATTAGGCGGAACGCCGTGATCGGCCATGCATGCGCCGCCGGCGGCGCAACCATGGCCGATTACGCTACGCTAATCCGCCCTACGGTACAATCCCGCCTTTCCCCTGTATCCAATTAGCATGACGATCCCCGCTTCCATCCTTGATGCGCTGTCGCGCGCCGACGCCTCGTGGCGCCCATTGCTGATCGACGGCCTCAACGCCATGCAGGCCGCCACGCCCGGCTACCTCGCCCAGCTCGCCGACGACATCTATTTGCCGACCGAACAACGCCTGTTCGCCGCCTTCGCGCTGCCGCTCGACAAGGTGCGCTATGTATTAGTGGGGGAGGGACCTTACCCGCGCGAGGACAGCGCCACCGGCGTCTGCTTCATGGACGGCGCGGTCGGCAGCCTGTGGTCGAACGAAGAGGGCGGCGGCTTGTCCAAGCCTGTCAACAAGGCCACGTCGCTGCGCAACTTCATGAAGATGCTGCTGGTGGCCGATGGGCAACTGACACTGGCCGACACCGGCGGCGCGGCGATGGCGGCGATTTCCACCCTTGCCCGCAGCGGCGGAGGCACCCATATTCAAACCCTGGCCGAGATGCAGCAGAAGCTGACCGAACAGGGTTTCCTGCTATTGAACGCCTCGCTGGTGTTCCGCAGCCACGTGCCGCCGGTCAAGGACGCCAAAGCCTGGCTGCCGTTCTTCGAGACGGTCATGGCCGGCCTGGCGGCCCAGGCGCGGCACAAGCCGACCATGATTCTATGGGGGAAAATCGCCGAATTGCTGAAAAAGTTGCCGGTAATGAAAGAATTCCCGCAGATCACGGCCGAGCATCCGTACAACCTCAGTTTCATCGGCAATCCGGACATGCACGCGCTGTTCCAGCCGATGCGCTTGCTAAAAGGCAAGTAGAACCTAATCAAGACCGGGCGGCCGAGGGGCCTCCCGGCAAACTTTCATAAAGTTTGGTATACTTGACTAAATCGATCAACTAATCAGGCTTTAATTGAGCAGTGAGGTCGATATTTTAACCTAGCTGAACCGAGGTAGTGATGCGTCTGACCACCAAAGGCCGTTTTGCTGTGACTGCGATGATCGATCTGGCTTTGCGCCAAGGCAAAGGCCCGGTCACGCTCTCGGGCATCAGCCAGCGGCAGGCGATCTCGCTGTCGTATCTGGAACAGCTGTTCGGCAAGCTGCGCCGCCACGAGATCGTCGAATCGATCCGCGGCCCGGGCGGCGGCTACAGCCTGGCGCGCCGGGCCGACAAGGTCACGGTGGCCGACATCATCATCGCCGTCGACGAGCCGCTGGACGCGACCCAATGCGGCGGCAAGGAAAATTGCCACGGCGCCGACGCCGCCAGCGGCGTGCGCTGCATGACCCACGAGCTGTGGGCCACGCTGAATGAAAAGATGGTTGATTATCTGGATTCCGTTTCGCTGCAGGATCTGGTCGATCAACAGAAGCAAAAGAATGCTGAACAAAACGTGGTTGTGATGCACCGCAACCACGCCGCGCTGGGTTGAGCGCTTTAGCGCTTTGGCTTAAATACATACAGAAAACCGGAGTTACCAGATGAACGCCCCAGAAAAAAATCTCGCCGCCGTGAAGTTCCAGACCGCCCCGCATTTCCCGATCTACATGGACTACTCGGCCACGACGCCGATCGATCCGCGCGTCGCCGACGCCATGATTCCCTACCTGCGCGAGCAGTTCGGCAATCCGGCCTCGCGCAGCCACATGTACGGCTGGACGGCTGAGAAGGCGGTCGAAGAGGCGCGCGGCCACGTTGCCGCCCTGGTCAACGCCGACCCGCGTGAAATCATCTGGACCTCCGGCGCCACCGAGTCGAACAACCTCGCCATCAAGGGCGCGGCGCAGTTCTACAAGACCAAGGGCAAGCACATCATCACCGTCAAGACCGAGCACAAGGCGGTGCTGGACACGGTGCGCGAACTGGAGCGCGTCGGCTTCGAGGCGACCTACCTGGAACCGCAGGACAACGGCCTGATCACCATCGAGCAACTGACCGCCGCGATCCGTCCGGACACGATCCTGGTGTCGGTCATGCTGGTCAACAACGAAATCGGCGTCATCCAGCCGATCGACGAGATCGGCACCTTGTGCCGCTCGAAGGGCATCATCTTCCATTGCGACGCCGCACAAGCGACCGGCAAGATCGTCATCGACCTGCAAAAGACCAAGGTCGACCTGATGACCTTCACCGCGCACAAGACCTACGGTCCGAAAGGCATCGGCGCGCTGTACGTCTGCCGCAAGCCGCGCGTGCGCATCGAAGCGCAAATGCACGGCGGCGGTCACGAGCGCGGCCTGCGTTCGGGCACCTTGCCGACCCACCAGATTGTCGGCATGGGCGAAGCGTTCCGCCTGGCCAAGGTCGAGATGGACAGCGAGACCGCGCGCATCAAGGCGCTGCGCGACCGCCTGGCCAACGGCCTGCAAGAGATCGAAGAGACCTACATCAACGGCGACATGGAGCACCGCGTGCCGCACAACCTCAACGTCAGCTTCAACTACGTCGAGGGCGAATCGCTGATCATGGCCGTCAAGGACCTGGCCGTGTCGTCGGGTTCCGCCTGCACGTCGGCCTCGCTGGAGCCGTCGTATGTGCTGCGCGCGCTGGGCCGCAGCGACGAGCTGGCGCACAGCTCCATCCGTTTCACCATCGGCCGTTTCACGACGGAAGAGGATATCGACTTCGCCATCGACCTGATGAAGTCCAAGGTACACAAACTGCGTGAACTGTCGCCGCTGTGGGACATGTTCAAAGAAGGCATCGACATCAGCTCGATCCAATGGGCAGCCCACTAATTTTAAGATTACAGGAGCATCAAAATGGCTTACTCGGAAAAAGTGTTGGACCACTACGAAAACCCACGCAACGTCGGCGCCTTCGAAAAGGGCGATGACAGCGTCGGTACCGGCATGGTCGGCGCGCCGGCTTGCGGCGACGTCATGAAACTGCAGATCAAGGTCGGCGCCGATGGCCTGATCGAAGACGCGAAATTCAAGACCTACGGCTGCGGTTCGGCCATCTCATCGAGCTCGCTGGTGACCGAATGGGTCAAGGGCAAAACCCTGGATCAGGCGCTGGCCATCAAGAACACCCAGATCGCCGAGGAACTGGCGCTGCCGCCGGTAAAGATCCACTGCTCGATCCTGGCGGAAGACGCGATCAAGGCGGCTGTTCTGGACTACCAGACCAAGCACCCGGTAGCGGCGTAAATCTGTTTGACACGGCGTGCGGATGAAAGTCCGCCGCCGTTACGGAGAATCACATGGCAATCACCCTGACCGAAAAAGCAGCTAAGCACATCAACCGCTACATCGAACGTCGCGGCAAGGGCGTCGGCTTGCGTTTTGGCGTGCGCACCACCGGCTGTTCGGGCCTGGCGTACAAGCTTGAATATGTCGACGAAGTGGCGGACGAGGACAGCGTCTTCGAATCGCACGGCGTCAAAGTGTTCGTCGATCCGAAAAGCCTGCCGTACATCGACGGCACGGAACTCGATTTCGCGCGCGAGGGGCTGAACGAAGGCTTCAAGTTCCACAACCCGAACGAAAAAGACGCATGCGGTTGCGGCGAGAGCTTCCGCATCTGATCACACATGCAAAATCACTTTGAGCTGTTCAATCTGCCGCAGAAGTTCGCCGTCGACACGGGGGCGCTCGACAGCGCCTACCGCGACGTGCAAAGCCGGGTCCACCCCGACAAGTTCGTCAACGCGACCGACGCCGAAAAGCGCGTCGCGATGCAATGGGCCACGCGTGCCAACGAAGCCTACCAGACCCTGAAAAATCCGCAGAAGCGCGCGCAGTACATGTGCGAGCTGCACGGCGTCGATTTACAGACCGAGTCCAACACGGCGATGCCGATGGCCTTCCTGATGCAGCAGATGGAATGGCGCGAAGAGCTGGGCGACGCCCGCGCCGGCAAGGACGCCGACGCGCTCGAAGCGCTCGACAAGCAACTGCGCGCCGCGCGAAAAGAGCGCCTGGCCGAGATCGAGCAGCAGATCGACGCCGACGACTACGAGCAAGCCGCGCAAGGCGTGCGCGCGCTGATGTTCCTCGAAAAATTCAAAGACGAAATAGAGCACAGCTTCACCGCGATCGAAGACAACTAACAAAACTCCGGGGTCAGGTCCACCATTTCTACACGAACGCTGCCGTAGCGGTTGTTAGCGCCGAGGCCGTGTAGAAATGGTGGACCTGCCCCCGGATTAAAGGCTTGAACCACATGGCACTTCTGCAAATTTCCGAACCGGGTATGTCGACCGCGCCGCACCAGCATCGGCTGGCGGTGGGGATCGACCTGGGCACCACCAATTCGCTGGTCGCCACCGTGCGCAACAGCATTCCAGAAGTGCTGAACGATGAGGATGGCCGCCCGCTGCTGCCCTCCGTGGTGCGCTATCTGCCGAACGGCCACGCCAGCATCGGCTACAAGGCGCAGGCCGCGCAGACCACCGATCCGAAAAACACCATCGTCTCCGTCAAGCGGTTCATGGGGCGCGGCCTGGCCGATATCGCCTACGCCGAGAACATGCCCTACGATTTCCAGGACACGCCCGGCATGGTGCAGCTGAAGACGATCGCCGGCATCAAGAGCCCCGTTGAAATCTCCGCGCAGATCCTGGCCACGCTGCGCCAGCGCGCGGAAGATTCGCTCGGCGACGATCTGGTCGGCGCGGTCATCACCGTGCCCGCCTACTTTGACGACGCCCAGCGCCAGGCCACCAAGGACGCGGCGCAACTGGCCGGCATCAACGTGCTGCGCCTGTTGAGCGAGCCTACCGCCGCGGCGATCGCCTACGGCCTCGATAACGGCTCCGAAGGCATCTACGCCGTCTACGATCTGGGTGGCGGCACCTTCGATATCTCGATCCTCAAACTGAGCAAAGGCGTGTTCGAAGTGCTGTCCACCGGCGGCGACTCCGCGCTGGGCGGCGACGATTTCGATCACCGCCTGTTCTGCTATATCCACCAGCAGGAAAAACTGGCGCCGCTGTCCGACGAGGACACCGCCATCCTGATGGTGAAGTCGCGCGAAGCGAAGGAACTGCTGTCGACCAAGAACGAAGTGACCGTCGACGCGATCCTGAACTCGGGCGAGGAGGTGCATCTGAAGATCACCGCCGAGACCTTCCAGGAGATCACTAAACACCTGATCGCCAAGACCATGAGCGCCATCAAGAAGGCGCTGCGCGACGCCAGTGTCGATGCCGACGATGTCGACGGGGTGGTGATGGTCGGCGGCGCGACGCGCATGCCGCACGTGCAGCGCGCCGTCAGCGAGTACTTCCACACCATCCCGCACGCGAACATCGATCCGGACAAGGTCGTCGCGCTGGGCGCGGCGGTGCAGGCCAATCTGTTGGCCGGCAATCGCGCGCCGGGCGACGACTGGCTGCTGCTGGACGTGATTCCGCTGTCGCTCGGTATCGAGACGATGGGCGGCCTGGTCGAGAAGATCATCCCGCGCAATTCGACCATTCCTTGCGCACGTGCGCAGGAGTTCACCACGTTTAAAGACGGCCAGACGGCTCTCGCTGTGCATGTGCTGCAGGGCGAGCGTGAGCTGGTCTCCGATTGCCGTTCGCTGGCGCGCTTCGAGCTGCGTGGCATTCCGCCGATGGTCGCCGGCGCCGCCCGCATCCGCATCACCTACCAGGTCGACGCGGACGGCTTGCTGTCCGTGTCGGCGCGCGAACTGCGCTCCGGCGTCGAGGCGTCGATCACCGTCAAGCCGGCTTATGGCCTGGGCGACGACGACGTCGCGCGCATGCTGCAGGATTCGTACAAGTCGGCCGATGTCGACATGGTCGCCCGCGCGCTGCGCGAAGAACAGGTCGAGGCCGAGCGCATCATCCTGGCCACGCAATCGGCGCTGGACGAAGACGCCGGCCTGCTGTCGGACGAGGAACGCGCATCGGTCGACGTCCTGATGAACAAGGTGCGCGACGTGATCGCCCAGTCGCAGACCGGCGCCGCCGACCACGTGGCCGTCAAAGCCGCCGTCGAGGCGCTGGCCCATGGCACCGAAGAATTCGCGTCGCGCCGCATGGATCGCAGCGTGCGCAGCGCACTGGCCGGCAAGACGCTCGACCAGGTAGTTTAAGAACCCATCAGAACAGAGGTATCAAGTGCCACAAATCGTATTCCTGCCCCACGCAAAACTGTGCCCGGACGGCGCCGTCGTCGAAGCCGAAGTCGGTAAAACCCTGTGCGACATCATGCTGGAAAATGATATCCACATCGAGCACGCGTGCGAGAAGTCCTGCGCCTGCACCACCTGCCACGTGCTGGTGCGCGAGGGCTTCAATTCGCTGAGCGAAGCCAGCGAGACCGAGGAAGACCTGCTGGACAAGGCCTGGGGCCTGGAAGCGGTGTCGCGCCTGTCGTGCCAGGCCGTCGTCGCCGAGGAAGACCTGGTCGTCGAAATCCCGAAATACACCATCAACCACGCCAGCGAAGGCGGACACTGATATGAAGTGGACGGACATCACCGCGATCGCGGAAGCGCTCTACGATAAGCACCCGGACATCGATCCGCTGACTATCCGCTTCACCGATTTGCACAACTGGATCGTCGACCTCGAGGAGTTCGACGACGACCACACGCGCGGCGGTGAAAAAGTGCTGGAGGCGGTACAGCAGGCGTGGATCGATGAAGCCAAGTAAGCCGACCAAGCCAGCCAAGGCCGCGCCGGCCAAAATCGGCGCCACCGTCACCGGCGCCGACAACATGCCGGAAATCCGCGAAGGCCAGACCGTCGCGCTGCTGCAGGAACTGCACATCCTGACCCGCGACGGCAAGATGAACCAGGACAGCCGCCGCAAGCTCAAACAGGTCTACCACCTGTACCAGTTCATCGAGCCGCTGTTGAAGGAAGTGCTGGCCGAGAGGGGCGATGTGTCGCTGGTCGACCACGGCGCCGGCAAGTCCTACCTCGGTTTCATCATCTACGACCTGTTCTTCAAGGCGCTGCATGGCACCCCGGGCGACGGTTCCCATATCTACGGCATCGAAACCCGCGAAGAGCTGGTGTCGCGCTCGCAGGAGCTGGCCAAGCAGTTCAACTTCCCGGGCATGTCGTTCCTGCCGCTGTCGGTGGCCGAATCGACTGAATCGAAGCTGCTGCCTGACCAGATCGACATCGTCACCGCGCTCCACGCCTGCAACACCGCCACCGACGACGCCATCCAGTTCGCGTTGAAGAAGAAGGCCAAGTACATGGTGCTGGTGCCGTGCTGCCAGGCGGAAGTCGCGTCGGTGCTGAAGAAGAACAAGGGCCAGTCGTTGGGCAAGTCGGCGCTCACTGAAATCTGGCGCCACCCGATCCACACGCGCGAATTCGGCAGCCAGATCACCAACGTGCTGCGCTGCCTGCAACTGGAGGCGCACGGCTACCAGGTCAACGTGACCGAGTTGGTGGGCTGGGAGCACTCGATGAAAAATGAGCTGATCATCGCCACCTACAAAAATCTGCCGCGCCAGCGTCCCTCGGAGCGCTTGCGCGAAGTGCTTGAAACGGTCGGCTTGCAAGAAATGGGCAGCCGCTTCTTCGCCGAACAGCTGGAAAAACATTAGAAAACGAAAGGGTGACGGAACGATGAGTGATCTGAAAGAAAATTGGTTGGATCTTCGCAGCGACACCGTCACCCGCCCCAGCGCGGCGATGCGTGCGGCGATGAACGCAGCCGACGTCGGCGACGACGTCTACGGCGACGACCCCACCGTCAACCGCCTGCAGGAATATGCTGCCGATTTGTTCGGCTACGAGGCGGCGCTGTTCGCGCCCTCCGGCACGCAGAGCAATCTGCTGGCGCTGCTGGCCCATTGCGGCCGCGGCGACGAATACCTGGTCGGGCAGGAAGCGCACACCTACAAGTACGAAGGCGGCGGCGCGGCGGTCTTGGGCAGTATCCAGCCGCAGCCCATCATCAACCAGGCCGACGGCAGCCTGACGCTGGCCGACATCGCGGCGTACATCAAGCCCGACGACATCCACTTCGCCCGCACCAAGCTGCTGGCGCTGGAAAACACCATCGGCGGCCGCGTGCTGCCGCTCGAATACCTCAAGCAGGCGACCACGCTGGCCCATGAACGCGGCCTGGCCACGCATATGGACGGCGCGCGCATCTGCAACGCGGCGGTCAAGCTCGGTGTGAGCCCGCGCGCGGCGGTGGCGGGCTTCGATTCGGTCTCGGTATGTTTGTCCAAGGGCCTGGGCGCGCCGGTCGGCTCCATCCTGTGCGGCAGCAAGCCCTTGATCAAGGAAGCCACGCGCTGGCGCAAGATGCTCGGCGGCGGCATGCGCCAGGCCGGCATCATCGCGGCCGGCGGCTTGTACGCGCTGGAGCACAACATCGCCCGCCTGGCCGAGGACCACGACAACGCCGCCTACTTCGCCGGCGAGCTATCGAAGCTCAAAGGCATCCAGGTCAGCGCGCCGCAGACCAACATTTTCTACGTCGATATCCCGGCCGATGCCTGCCGGGGTCTGAACGACGTACTACAACTGACCCGCATCCGCGTGTCGATGTCGCCGCGCCTGCGCATCGTCACGCACATGGATGCGTCGCGCGACGATATCGATCGCGCCATTACCGTTTTTGGGGATTTTTTCGGATGACCGACAGCACCACAGATAACAGCCTTCGCCTGGCCAAGCGCCTCGCCGAGATACTTCCATGCTCGCGCCGCGAGGCCGAACTCTATATCGAGGGCGGTTACGTCAGCGTCGACGGCGTGTTGGTGGAGGAGGCCGGCGCGCGCGTCACGCTGGAGCAGAAAATCGAGCTGGCGCCCGACGCCACCTTGCTGGAAATCGTCCCGGTCACGATCCTGCTGCACAAGCCGGCCGGCGCCAATGGCGGCGTGGGCAAGGACGGTTCGCCGGCGGTGCATCTGCTGAACGCCGAATCGCTGACGCGCTCCGCGCCCGGCCAGCGCTTCCTCAAGCGCCACCTGGTCAACCTGACCTTGACCACGCCGCTGGAGACGAAGGCCAGCGGCCTGCTGGTGTTCACGCAGGACTTCCGCGTCGCCCGCAAACTGGTCGACGAGGCGGCGAAGATCGAGCAGGAGATCATCGTCGAAGTCACCGGCAAGATCATGGAAAACGGCTTGGCGCTGCTCAATCACGGGCTGCCGTTCAATGGCAAGCCGCTGGCGCCGAACAAGGTCAGTTGGCAGAACGAGAACCGTCTGCGCTTCGCGGTGAAGAATCCCAAGCCGGGCCAGATTGAGCATGTGTGCAAACTGGTCGGCCTGGGTGTGGTGTCGATGAAGCGCATCCGCGTCGGCCGCATCGCGATGAGCAGCCTGCCGCTAGGCGAGTGGCGCTACCTGCAGGACCACGAGCGCTTCTAGACGGACGTTACGCCTTCGGCGCGGCGCGGCGACGGCGCGCCATGAAGCCCAGCAGGCCAAGGCCACCGGTCATCATCGCGTAGGTCGACGGTTCCGGCACCGCCGAGACGCTGGACAGCAGCAACGTGCCGCAGTCGATGCCACGGCAGGCCGAGACGGCGATCTGGTTGAATTCGTTGATGGCGATCGCCTCCTTGATATTCCAACCGTCCAACCCGGTCACCAGCGAGTTGATGTCGTACATCACGCCGCCTTGCCACAGGAAGCCCTGGCCGAAGCCGTCGGCGCCGACCACGACGCCGGCGTTGTTGACGTCCCTGGCGAAAATCGAGAAGCCGTCCAGAGCGGTCGCCACGCCATTGGCGTAGAGGTAAGCATGGTTGTCTTGCGTCGAAAGGTCGCGTGAGTTGATCACGGTGTTGCCGTTGTCGCTGATGGCCGCCGCATAGGAACTGGTGCTGCCGTCGTTCGGGAACGTACCCGACAGGTTGGTCGTGCCGCTGTTCGAGAAGATCAAGGCCTCGTTGAGCACCTCGCCTGCGCTGCCGGCGATCTGACCATTGTTGTTGATCCCGTTCGCAGTGCTGTGGGTGGCATTGGGCGGCGTCAGGTTTGTGACGGTTCCATTCGAATACACGAAGCCTTTGAAGCCGTCGTCCGTTAACACATTGCCGGTGATTTGGCCGGCGTTGTTGATGCCGGTAGCCGAGCTGTTGGCGGGACCGATATTGGTGTAGACGCCGCCGGAGTAGCTGAACGCCTGGTTGCCGCCGTACTCGCCGACGATCTGGCCGGAGTCGTTGATACCGTAGGCGAAACTTCTGCCCGATGGCGAGCCCAGGTAGCTCAAGCTGCTGCCGTTGTACAGGACCGCTTGCGTGGCGTCATTGCCGACAACTTGGCCCAGATTGTTCATCGCCTTCGGGCTGAAGGCGCCGAGATAAGTCATGCTGAATTGCGGCGCCGTGGCGGCCAGGGCTGGCAGGGTCGCGACGCTGACGATCAGCGCAGCGATAAATTTCATTTTGGTCGAGATCAAGACAATTCCTTCAAAAAGGGTGGTGGTGCTGCACGCCGTGGTACGGCGCGCAGAGGTAGTTAAAACGGATGAATTTTTAGCCACCTTAACAATATCTTAATTCAAATATTGCAACTACCACAGCCCTGTTCGATTGAAAGTCGCTTTATTTTATTTGCCGTCTCCACCGCCCGTTTGTGACAGGATGAAGGCGTACGTATCGGCCGCCTCGGCATCCTGCTGGGCGCGGGTCGAGCCCATGCCGTGGCCGGCGTCGAAGTCCACGCGCAGCAGCACCGGCTTGCCGCTGGCCGTCGCCGCCTGCAGCCGCGCCGCCATTTTCGCCGGGTGGAACGGCGCCACGCGCGGATCGGTCACGCCGGTCGTCAGCAGCACCGCCGGATACTTGGCGCCGTCGACCACCTGCTGGTAGCTGTCGATGCTCTTGAGCGCTTTGAAGCCGGCCGGGTCGGAGATCGCGCCCCATTCAGGTTCCTCGGCGTAACCGTTCTGCTCGGCCACGTAGCGCAGCGGGTTGTGCCAGCCCACGCCCGACACCACCGCCGCGAACAGGTCGGGGCGCTCCTCCATCGCGCGCCCCATCGGGATGCCGCCGGCCGAGCGGCCGCCGATGGCCAGGTGCGCCGGCGCCGTGTACTTGTTGGCCACCAGGTCCTCGCTGACGGCGATCAGGTCGCGCCAGGTGTTCGGTTTGTTTTCCAGCTTGCCGGCGCGATGCCATTCGCGGCCGAATTCACCGCCGCCGCGCACGTTGGCGTAGCCGATGACGGCGCCCTGGTCGGCCAGCGCCAGCGCCCTGCTGACGAACGACGGCGTGTAGGCCGCCGCGCCGTAGCTGCCGTAGGCGGAAATGAAGGCCGGATTCTTGCCGTCCATTTTCAGCCCCTTTTTGTAGATCAGGCTGTACGGAATCTGCGTGCCGTCCTTGGCCTTGGCGAAGCGGCGTTCGGTCGTGTAGCCGCTGGTGTCGATCGCCGGCTTGGGCGTGATGCCGGTGTCGGCCACCTTGCCGTCGGCGCCCACGCTCCAGATGCCGGCCGGCTCGAGCCAGCCGGACAACAAGGCCAGCGCGCCCGGCGTGTCCGCGTCGGCTTCGATCGAGCGCAGCGTGCCGTCGAAGGGCAGGGCGATGTTGACGAGCTTGCCGTCACCGCCCAGGCGTTGCAGCTTGCTGATGCCGCCGTCCATCGAGCGGATATACAGGCCGTCCTTGGCGCGCGCAGTGCCCTGCAACACCAGCGCCGATTCCGGCACCACCTCGACCGCCTTCTCCAGCGACGGCGCCTTGGCCGACGTCTTCAGCAGGCGCCCGCGCGGATGGCCTTTGGTCGACAGCAGATACAGGTCGTCGCCGTGCAGATCGATGCCGGTGATCTCATCCTCGAAACCGGCCACCGGCTGCCACTTGGCCTTGCCCTTGATGACGTCGGCCAGCGGCGCGCTGAACACGCGCTGCTCCGGCCGCACGTCGGCCAGGATCAGCAGCGCGGTGGACGAGTGCGGCGTCGTGCCGACGTAAGGCGCCTGGATCTTTTCATACTTCACCGACGGATCGAGATCGCGCTTCATGATGACCGGGTCGCGCTCCGGCTTGCCGCCCAGCTTGTGGAAGCGCACCTGCGAATCGAGGTAGCGTTCCGGCGTGTTGATCTTGCCGGTCAGCTGGTTGTAGAAGAAGCCGGAGCTGTCGGCAAGCCAGTTGGGATTGGCGCCCTGGGTGTTGGCGATGCGCTCCTTCAGGATGGCGCCGGTGCGCACGTCCATGATCTGCAGCACCGAATCCTCGCTGCCATCCTTCGACAGACCGTAGACCAGCTTGCTGCCGTCGGGCGACGGTTGCCACCAGTCCAGCGAGTAGTGGCTGGACTTCGTGTCGAGCTTGGTCGGATCGACCAGCACGCGGTCCTTGCCGTTCATTCCGTCGCGCACGAACAGCTTGAAGTTGTTGGCGCCGGCCGGACGCTGCTGGTAGAAGATGCGGCTGCCGGCTTTCTGCACGCGCGATGGCGCGGCCACGTCGCCCGACAGTTGCTCGATGCGCTTCAACAGCACGTCGCGCTTGGGCAGCGCGTCGAGCACGCCGCGCGCGTGGGCGTTCTGTTGTTTGAGGAAGGGCAGCCAGTCCGGGTCCTTGTCGTTCTCCATCCAGCGGTAGCGGTCGACGATGGCTTCGCCGAAGTAGGTGTCGGTCACGGGCACGACCTTGGCGACCGGAGCGGGTGGAACGGGCTTTTGCGCCAGGGCGGCGGTAGCGGTCAGGGCAAGGGCGGCCCCGTACATCAGGCGGACTAGCTTGGTCATCTTATCTCCTAGTGGCGGAATGCCTATTCTGCCACAGAAGATTGTGAAAATTACACCGCCGGCGCGGTCTTCTTTTTCTTTTCGGGCGGTGGCAGTTGCACCAGCCGGGTGCCGCTCAGTTTGTCGTGCAGGAACTGGCGGTCCTTGTCGAGGAACGCCGTCAGCGACCACAGCAGAATGCCGGCGCCGACCGTGCCCAGCGCTTGCCAGCGGTGCAGGTCCAGCGCCAGGCTGACGACCAGCGCCGGCAACACCCACATCCAGCTCAGCAGATAACGCACGGCGGCGGTCCTGGCCGACACGTGCGCGTGGCCGGGACGGACCAGCTTGAGGCGCCAGGTTTTCATCGCCAGGGTCTGGCCGTCGCGGCTCCACTGGTGGACGAAATAGATACCCAGCACAATGAAGGCCAGCGCCTGGCGCATGTGCTCGACCAGCGGCGCGTGGCTGGCGCCGGTAATCATTTCAAAAATCAGGAAGGGGAGGAACAGCACCGCGAACCCCAGCAGGCATTCGTAGACCATCGAAATCAAACGACGCTTGATGGTCGGCAGGGTCGGCGAAAGGCTATTTTGCATTGTCGGCGGCCGGCGCCGGCGGCGCGGTCACTGGTGCGGTGGGTGCGGTGGGCGCGGCGGCGGGCGCCGGCGCGGGCGACGGGATCACCGGCGCGATGTTCGACGCGTTCGGCAGCGGCCCGCCGGTGGCCGGATCGATCCACGGCGGATGCGCCGTCGCGGCCGGCGCGGGGGTGACGGTGGCGGTGCCGGTGGTCGGCGCGCTGGGCTTGATCGGCGCCGGCAGCTTCATCTTGCTCTGCGAAGGCGTCGGCAGGTTGGCCAATTGCTTCTTGCTTGGCGACTTGGCCGCCAGTTCCTTCTTCTGCTCGTCGGACAGCTGCTGGTAGGATTCCCACTGGGTCGATTTCTGCGACGGGTCGAGTTTTTGCGCGCGCGCGAAGTTCTGCCGCACCTGGCGGCGCTCCTCCGGCGTCATGCGGACCCACTCGCGCATGCGTTCCTGCACGCGGACCTGCTCGTCTGGCTTCATCGACGCGTAGCGCTTGCCGATGCCCAGCCACTTTTGCTTGCGGATGGGTTCCATGGTGTCCCACTCGCCGGCCAGCGGCTCGAGCGCCTGCTGTTGCGCCGGCGTCAGGTCTTTCCACAGGATTTTTTCAGGCGGGACGTCGCCGCTGCTCACAGTCGCGGGGCCGGAGGCGAGCACGGGCGTACCGGACTGGTTGCCCATCCATACCGCGCCGGCCGCTGCTACCGCTACCACCGCC
Source organism: uncultured Duganella sp. (assembly GCA_963511605.1). GTDB lineage: Bacteria > Pseudomonadota > Gammaproteobacteria > Burkholderiales > Burkholderiaceae_D > Rugamonas. Next base: position 69,410 of record CAUPJZ010000005.1, read on the forward strand.
GCCGCAGCAGCGCCCCATTTTGCCCGACCGCTTAATGCCATGCTTATTGCTCGCTCTGGGTCAGATACGCGTTAAAACCGTGGTCCAGGTAGGCGGACAGCGGCAATTCATCGGACAGGACGGCAGCATCGAGCTCGGCCAGGTCGGCGATGCGCTGCTGTTGCTCGTATTGGTAGATGCCGGCCAGGCCGGCGACCAGCACCAGCATCGGCACGGCCACGCCCATGCGGCCCAGCCAGCCGAAGCCCCGGGGCAGGAAGTCGCCCAGGAAGCCGCCGGAGGTGGCCATCTCGGTCTTACTGACGCGCACGCTCATCGGCACCTCGACGTGGGCCTTCTTGCGGGCCAGCGCCATCTTGCGCGCCTGCGCCAGCCGGTCCGTGGTCGACGCGGGCAAATCGTCCAGCCGCTCGTTGAGCGCGTGACGCACCTTGTAGGCGAAATTCAGTTCATCGGTATTCATAGTTTAATTCCCTTGGCTTTGAGCGACTCGGCGAGAGTGTGTGTTGCGCGTGAGCAATGCGTCTTCACGCTCCCTTCGGAACATCCCATTGCTTCGGCTGTTTCAGCCACGTCCATGTCCTGCCAATAACGCATAAGGAAGGCTTCTCGTTGACGTGCCGGAAGCTTTTGTACCTCCGCATCGATGAGCGCGAGCATTTGTTGGCGTTCGACCTTGTCGGCGCTCGATTCGGAGGCCTCGGTGCCTTCCTCGGCGGCATATGATTCCAGTATATCAAAGTCGTCGCCGCCATCTCCCGACGGCGCCATGCCCGAAAACAGGCTGACCCACGTATTGCGGACCTTTTCGCGGCGGAAGTAATCGAGGATGGTGGTCTGCAGGATGCGCTGGAACAGCATCGGCAACTCGGCGGCCGGCTTGTCGCCGTATTTCTCGGCGAGCTTGATCATCGCGTCCTGCACGATGTCCAGGGCCGATTCGTCCTTGCGTACCGCATAGACGGCTTGTTTAAAGGCGCGCCGCTCGACGTTTTCGAGAAAGTCGGATAATTCTTTGTCTGTGGCCATGCGTTGGGTGAGGTACTGCCGGGATCACCGGCGATAGGCGCATAATTGCTGCTGATTGTTGTTGATATTGCTAGCTGGCGGCGATTTGCGAACTGAGCGCATGCTAGCAAAAATCGGCATTCCTTGCACCGTTTTACGTCAAAACACCGGATTTTTGCACCGACAACAAGCCTTTTACCGCGTTTTCGCCATTTATTCCTTGCTCAAAGGGGTGCGCAAGGTGTACCGTATGGGACGCTTTGAACACCCCGAAGCTTTATGGTCTTGTCGCAGCAGGCACACAACGCCGCCATCGACACGACGCGCTTTCATATGTAGGCAGTTTGCTCTAACCCGTGCCACAAGCGCGAGAGGTACGCACAACCGCTACAGAAGGATCCGGCAGAACGATATTTGCGTTGAGCGCCGCTTTGCACGTCACTACGGTTGGCGGAAGAGGCGGGCGTGACCGCATGACAAAGGGAAGCTGGACAAAGCTGTAGGGGCAGGCATACTTCGCGAGGGAAGAGCATCCGATCAATCTCCAATGGACCTTGAAAGGAATGTTTCATGAACACCGAAGCATCGTCACAACAATCTGGTGGCCAAAACGGCCAACTCACCGGCGCGGAAATACTCGTGCGCTGCCTGGCGGAAGAGGGCGTGGAACACGTCTTCGGCTATCCCGGCGGAGCCGTCCTGTATATCTACGACGCCATCTTCAAGCAAGACAAATTCCAACACGTGCTGGTGCGTCACGAGCAGGCTGCGGTCCACGCCGCCGATGCGTACTCGCGCAGTTCGAACAAGGTAGGCGTCGCGCTGGTCACGTCCGGTCCGGGTGTCACCAATGCCGTCACCGGCCTTTCCACCGCTTACATGGATTCCATCCCCATGGTCGTGATCTCGGGCCAGGTGCCTAGCCACGCCATCGGCCAGGATGCCTTCCAGGAATGCGACACGGTCGGTATCACCCGTCCCGTGGTCAAGCACAATTTCCTCGTCAAAGACGTCAAGGATTTGGCGGAAACCGTCAAGAAAGCCTTCTTCATCGCCCGCACCGGCCGTCCAGGCCCCGTGCTGGTCGACATCCCGAAGGATATCTCGATGCACAAGACGACGTACTCGTACCCGAAAGAGGTCGAGATGCGTTCGTACAAACCGGTCGACAAGGGCCACTCGGGCCAGATCCGCAAAGCGGTCCAACTGCTGTTGCAAGCCGAACGTCCGATGATCTACACCGGCGGCGGCGTGATCCTGGCCAACGCCTCGCCCGAGCTCAACAAGCTGGTCGACAAGCTCGGCTTCCCGGTCACCAACACCCTGATGGGCCTGGGCGCGTATAAAGCCTCGAGCGAGCACTTCGTCGGCATGCCCGGCATGCACGGCACCTACGAAGCGAACATGGCGATGCAGCACTGCGACGTCCTGATCGCCATCGGCGCCCGCTTCGACGACCGCGTGATCGGCAACCCGAAGCACTTCGCCTCGCACCCGCGCAAGATCATCCACGTCGACATCGATCCGTCGTCGATCTCCAAGCGCGTGAAAGTCGACATCCCGATCGTCGGCAACGTCAAGGACGTGCTGATCGAGTTCCTGGCGCAGCTCGACGCGACCGACGCCAAGCCGAACGCGCCCGCCGTCAAGGACTGGTGGAAGCAGATCAACGAATGGCGCGGCAAAGAGTGTCTGAAATTCTCGACGTCGGACCTGGTCATCAAGCCGCAAGCGGTGGTGCAGAAGCTGTGGGAAGTGACCAAGGGCGACGCCTTCATCACCTCCGACGTCGGCCAGCACCAGATGTGGGCCGCGCAGTACTACCCGTTCGACAAGCCCAAGCGCTGGGTCAACTCGGGCGGCCTGGGCACGATGGGCGTGGGCCTGCCGTACGCCATGGGCGTGCAGATGGCCAACCCGGACGCCACCGTCGCCTGCATCACCGGCGAAGGCTCGATCCAGATGTGCATCCAGGAGCTCGCCACCTGCAAGCAATACCATCTGACGCCGAAGATCATCATGTTGAACAACCGCTTCCTGGGCATGGTGCGCCAGTGGCAGCAGATCGACTACGGTTCGCGCTACTCCGAGTCCTATATGGATTCGCTGCCGAACTTCGAGAAGCTGGCCGAGGCCTACGGCCACGTCGGCATGCGCATCGAAAAACCGGGCGACGTCGACGGCGCGCTGCGCGACGCCTTCGGCATGAAGGACAAGCTGGTGTTCATGAACTTCATTACCGATCAATCGGAAAACGTCTGGCCGATGGTGAAAGCGGGCAAGGGGCTCTCTGAAATGCTGTTGGGTTCGGAGGACTTATAAGATGCGACACATTATCTCTGTATTGCTGGAAAACGAAGCCGGCGCGCTGTCCCGCGTCGTCGGGCTGTTCTCGGCGCGCGGCTACAACATCGAAACGTTGACCGTGGCCCCGACCGAAGATCCGACCCTGTCGCGCATGACCATCGTCACCAGCGGCTCGGACGACATCATCGAGCAGATCACCAAGCACCTGAACCGCCTGATCGAGGTGGTGAAGGTGGTGGACCTGACCGAGGGTCAGCACATCGAACGCGAGCTCATGCTCATCAAGGTGCGCGCGGTCGGCAAGGAACGGGAAGAGATGAAACGGACGGCGGACATCTTCCGCGGCCGCATCATCGACGTCACCGAGAAGACCTACACGATCGAACTGACCGGCGCCAAGAGCAAGCTCGACGCGTTCATCGATTCGATCGACCGCGCCTCCATCCTGGAGACGGTACGTACCGGCGGTTCCGGCATCGGACGCGGCGAACGCATCCTCAAAGTTTAACTGGCATGGCCGCGAGGCCCGCCGACACCCCAACATTAAAAATTATTACTAAGGAATTATCATGAAAGTTTTCTACGACAAAGACGCCGACATCTCCCTGATCAAGGGCAAAAACGTTGCCATCATCGGCTACGGCTCGCAGGGCCACGCGCACGCACAGAACCTGAGCGATTCGGGCGTCAACGTCACCGTCGGCCTGCGCAAGGGCGGCGCCTCGTGGAACAAAGTTGAAAAGGCCGGCCTGAAGGTCGCCGAAGTGAACGACGCCATCAAGGCCGCCGACGTCATCATGATCCTGCTGCCGGACGAGAACATCGCCCAGGTCTACAACGAAAACGTCGCGCCGAACGCCAAGCAGGGCGCCGTTCTGGCCTTCGCCCACGGCTTCAACGTGCACTACGGCCAAGTCGTGCCACGCGCCGACCTGGACGTGATCATGGTCGCGCCGAAGGCCCCGGGCCACACCGTGCGCGCCACCTACACCCAGGGTGGCGGCGTGCCGCACCTGGTCGCCGTGTACCAGGACAAGTCCGGCATCGCCCGTGACATCGCCCTGTCGTACGCCTCGGCCAACGGCGGCGGCCGCGCCGGCATCATCGAAACCAACTTCCGCGAAGAAACCGAGACCGACCTGTTCGGCGAACAAGCGGTTCTGTGCGGCGGCGCCGTCGAGCTGATCAAAGCCGGTTTCGAAACCCTGACCGAAGCCGGTTACGCTCCGGAAATGGCGTACTTCGAGTGCCTGCACGAACTGAAGCTGATCGTCGACCTGATCTATGAAGGCGGCATCGCCAACATGAACTACTCGATCTCGAACAACGCCGAGTACGGCGAGTACGTGACCGGTCCCAAGGTTGTGACGTCGGCCACCAAGGACGCGATGCGCCAGTGCCTGAAGGACATCCAGACCGGCGAATACGCCAAGTCCTTCATCCTGGAAAACAAGGCCGGCGCACCGACCCTGATCTCGCGCCGCCGTCTGACCGCCGAGCACCCGATCGAAGAAGTCGGCGCGAAACTGCGCGCGATGATGCCTTGGATCGCCAAGAACAAGATGGTCGACCAGTCGAAGAACTAAGTTTTTTCTTCGTCACGGAAAAGCCGGCGCGAGCCGGCTTTTCTTATTTGGGTTCGTCCGTCGGCATTGGCGAATTGATTGACGACGGCTATCGCAAGCATTTCCTCGGTTAACTCCGGAATTTCCTCATACTCATGGGGCTGAATTTCGTGCGCATCGGCACGTCCTAATTCAACCCTATGGATGCCGCTACGATGACAGCGATCCAGAACACGAAACCGACGAACGCGGCGGTTTCGCCGCTAATCACCACTTGGCCGTCTTCGCGCCACCACAATTTGAATGTTGCGAGGTAGCGGCGCGCGTTCCACTTGTCGACCCGCGCCGTGCCCAGGGACAGCAACGGAATGACGACACGTCCGGTGCCATAGCAAAACACTTCGATGCCTATCCGCACCAGTAGTTCGCCGATGAAGTCAAGCGCCATCGTTACCTCCGGATAGTCTTGGTCTCCGGCGGCGGTAGCCTGTTCTGCTCGGCCATTTGCATGGCGACCGCTTTGGTGATGAAGGGTTTGGGATGGCTAAGCCACATAGGCGCTTCCTCTGTCTCAGCTCGGATTGAGCAGCTTGCCGCCATCGGTTTGCCGTTGACCGAGCATCACCGCGCCCACCAGTCCCAGCACGATCAGCACGACGGCGATCATCTCGGCCTGCGTGGCCCGCACGCCAAGCACGTCGAACACCGGATTGACGCGGATTTGCTCGATCAGCAAGCGCTCCACGCCTGCCAATATCAGGTACACCGAAAACAGCCAGCCCGTGCGGAACGGATGGCGCCGCAGCGCCCACAAGATCAGGAAGCACACCGCCGCCATCGCCGTTTCATAAATCGGCGCCGGATACACGCCCGGCGCGGCGAGCACTTCGCCGAAGATGTTGTTGTCGTAGGTTTGCGCCCAAAACCACGTCGGCAGCCATTCCGGCTTGAGCGCCATGTTCGCCACCGTGCCCCAGTCGCCGTCGCCAGACACCTGGCAGCCGATACGTCCGACAGCGTAGCCGATCATCATGGCGGGCGCCGCCGCGTCGAGCAGCGGGCGCACCGGCAGGCGCCAGCGCCGCACGCAGACCATGCCGGCCAGGGTGCCGGCGATCAGCCCGCCGAAAATACTCAGACCCGAGCGCGTGAAGATCATGCTCATCGGATCGGCCATGAACTGGCCGGTGTGTTCAAGGATGTGGAACAGCCGCGCACCGATCACGCCGGCGATCAGCACCACCACCATGAAGTCGCTGACCACTTCCTGCGGCGGCACGGCCACCCCGCGCCGTTGCGCCGGTCCGATGCGGCCGGCCTGGTAAAGGCGCTGCAATTCCGCCCGGAAGCAGCCGCCGGCGACCAGCGCGCCGAGCGCCACGAACAGGCCGAACGTCGCCAGCGGCAGCGGCAGGTTGTGGCCGGTGGCATCCCTCACAACGTCGCTTAAATACGGGTATGACATGTTTGTCCTGTTATGAAAACAATGGGACCACGACATGAAGGAGCAGGGCGTTGTGACCCGCATGGGCGCTGACCGCGGCCATGTAGCTCGCGCCTACGCCACGCTCGCGCACCGAAACGTAGGCGTAGGCGAAAACACCTCCGCCGATGAAGGTCGCAACGGCACTGGCGATGCCGCCGCTGTAGAAGTGCCCGAGGCCAAATAGCGTCGCGCTGATAAAGATGCACGTCTGATCGCTGGCGCCAACGCGACGCGCCAATTCGATCGGCAAGAGCTGACCGACGATGGTCTCGAATAAAGGCGCCAACACGACGGCGGAGAGGAAAATGTACCAGCCCGGTTTTCCGATCAACGCCTGCGCGGCCGCTCCACCCAATACGTCTTCAGGAAATGTCAGGAAAAGAAGTCCCCCCGCGATGGACGCAAGGAGCACGCTGACGAGAGAAAGACTCAATCCCCGCGCAACCGGATGGCGCGGCAGGCGAGCGCTAACCACCGTGATCCAATTCCTTGCTGCCAGCATCGGGTCTCTCCATGTTGTCATTTCCGGAACAAACTCTAGCACACCCACTTAATCGCGTGGCAATGTTACAAAGAGTCACCATGTCTTACAAGTGCAATGTGTAATTTCGGGTAAAGTTCGCCTTGTCGTAATCTCAACTTTGGAGTCCGCAATGACCGTCATGAAAAATCTCGCCGCCGCCGCCGCCGTCTCCTTCGCGCTCGCCGCCCACGCCGCGCCGGCCGATACGCTGCCGACCACCGGCACGCTGGTGGTGGTGCCGGCCTACGGCGAAGTCAAACACGCCAACGATCAAGTCGTTGCCACCCTGGCGATCGAAGAGCAGGACAAGGACAAGGCCGCCGCCGCCTCGCGCGTCAACCAGAAGATGAAGCAGGGCCTCGACATCGTCAAGGCGGCCGATCCGCAAGCCAAGCTTAAAACCCAGGGCTACTACACCTATCCCGTCTATCCGGAAGACCGTCCGCTGCCCAACGGCCAGATGCCGAAGCAGCGCGTGCCGACCGCCTGGCGCGTGGGCCAGTACCTGGAGGTGACCACCACCAACCTCGACAAGCTGCCGAAAACCGTGGCCGCCGCGCAGAAGGTGCTGACCCTGAACGGCCTGCAGTTCGGCCTGACGCCGGAAACCACCAAAAAACTCGACGACCAGCGCATCGCCGCCACCTACAAAAACCTGAACGAACGCATCAACTCGATCGCCAACGCCATGGGCCGCAAGGTCGGCGACGCCGTGCTCGACACGGTTGACTTCGAAGGTTCGGGCAACTACGCGCAGGAGCGCGCCGGGGCCCCGGCGCCGATGATGATGCGCGCCAAGATGGCTGACAGCGTCGAAGTGGCCGAGCCGAGTTTCGAGCCGGGCGAGACCACCTTGCAGATGCAACTGGTCGGCAAGGTGCGCTTCAAGTAAATCCGCGATGGCGAAACGTTTCAGGTAAAGTCGAGCTTGCTTTTCCATTAACTTCGGAGATCGATCGATGAGCTACTTGAAACACCTGGCCGCCGCCGTGGCGGCCGCCTTCGCTTTGGCCGCGCATGCCGCGCCGGAATCCCTGCCCACCGCCGGCACCCTGGTGGTGGTGCCGGCCTCCGGCGAGGTCACGCACGCCAACGACCAGGCGATTGTCACCTTCAGCGTCGAGGAGGTCGACAAGGACAAGGCGGTGGCCGCCTCCAAGGTCAACCAGAAGATGAAGCAGGGCACCGAGATCGTCAAGCGGGAAGACCCGCAGGCCAAGCTCAAGACCCACGGCTACTATACCTATGCTGTTTATCCGGAAGAGCCGCCGGTGCCGGCCGGACAGCCCCTCAAACCATCCAAACCGCGCGTGCCGACCGCCTGGCGCGTGGGCCAGTCGCTGCAGGCGACCACCACCACGCTGGCGACCTTGCCGAAAACGGTGGCCGCCGCGCAAAGCGTGCTCGCGCTCAACGGCGTGCGCTTCGGCCTGGCGCCGGAAACCACCCGCAAGCTCGACGAACAACGCATCGCCGCCACCTATGCCAACCTGACCGAACGGATCAATTCGATCGCCAACGCCATGGGCCGCAAGGTCGGCGACGCCGTGGTCGATACCGTCGATTTCGAGGGTTCCGGCAATTACGGTGCCCGCAATGTGACCGCTTACGCGAGCGCTCCGGCGCCGATGAGCTTGCGCAGCAGCGAAGCAGCCGTGGCGGAACCCAGTTTCGAGCCCGGCGAAACCACCTTGCAGATGCGCCTCGTCGGCAAAGTGCGCTTCAAATAAGCAAAGTTGTGCAGAATAGGGGGATGGGGCGCCATCCCCCTTTTTTATTGTCGGCTCCTCTATAATGATGGCGCAGCAAGACCACATAATGAGAATGGAACCCTATGCCGAATTTTCCCCGCCGCCGCGCTAAAAACGTCGCCGCCCAAGCCAAACTGCCCAAGACGTCGCGTTTCAGCCGTTTTGCGCGCCGCGCCAGGGGCGAGGGCCTCGACAAGCCGCGCCATCGTGGGATTTACCTGCTGCCGAACGCCTTCACCACCGCCGCGCTGTTCTGCGGCTTCTACGCCATCGTCATGGCGATGAACCAGAAGTTCGAACACTCGGCCTGGGCGATCTTCATCGCCATGGTGCTCGACGGCCTGGACGGCCGCGTGGCCCGCCTGACCAACACCCAGAGCGAGTTCGGCGCCCAGTACGACAGCCTGTCGGACATGGTCTCCTTCGGCGCCGCGCCGGCGCTGGTGATCTACGAATGGTCGCTGCGCGGACTCGGTAAGGTGGGCTGGATCGCCGCCTTCGTCTACTGCGCTGGCGCCGCGCTGCGCCTGGCCCGCTTCAACACCAATATCGAGGTGGTCGACAAGCGCTTCTTCCAGGGGCTGCCGTCGCCGTCGGCCGCCGCCCTGGTGGCGGGTTTCATCCTGCTGATGGTCGACCAGGAGGTCTCCGGCCTGGAACTGCGCTGGATCTCGTGCGGCGTCGCCATGTTCGCCGGCCTGTCGATGGTGACCAATGTGCCGTTCTACAGCTTCAAGGACGTTAACTTCCGCAAGTCGGTGCCGTTCATCGCCGTGTTCCTGATCGCGCTGGTGTTCGCACTGGTGTCGATCGATCCGCCGAAGGTGCTGTTCCCGATCTTTATCGCGTATGGCTTGTCCGGTTACGCGGTGCTCGTATGGCGGCTTGCGAAGGGCAAGCCGGTGAGCCTGATCCAGACCGAGATCGATAGCGACGACCCGAGCGAACGTCATTAAGTGAAGCAGGGCGGTAGGCCCGGGAATTTTCAAGCAACGCAGCCACAGCAACGGAGCTCATATGAACACCTCATCCAACCGCCTGATCATCTTCGACACCACCCTGCGCGACGGCGAGCAATCGCCGGGCGCGTCGATGACCAAGGACGAGAAGGTTCGCATCGCCAAGCAGCTCGAGCGGCTGCGGGTGGACGTCATCGAGGCCGGCTTCGCTGCCGCCTCGCAGGGCGACTTCGAGTCCATCAAGGCGATCGCCTCGGTGGTGCGCGAATCGACCATCTGCTCGCTCTCTCGTGCCAACGACCGTGACATCGCCCGCGCCGCCGAGGCGCTGGCGCCGGCCGAGCGCAAACGCATCCACACCTTCATCGCCACCTCCAATTTGCACATGGAGATGAAGCTGCGCATGCTGCCCGACCAGGTGCTGGAGCAGGCGCGCAACGCGGTGCGCTTCGCCCGCCAGCACACCGACGATATCGAATTCAGTCCGGAGGACGGCAGCCGCTCGGACGAGGATTTCCTGTGCCGCGTGCTGGAGGGCGTGATCGCCGAAGGCGCCACCACGATCAACTTCCCCGACACCGTCGGCTACGCGGTGCCGGAGATTTTCGGCGAAACCATCCGCCGCCTGCGCGAGCGCATTCCCAACTCCGACAAGGCCGTGTGGTCGGTCCACTGCCACAACGATCTTGGTCTGGCGGTGGCCAACTCGCTGGCCGGCGTGATGATAGGCGGCGCGCGCCAGATCGAGTGCACCATCAACGGCCTTGGCGAGCGCGCCGGCAACACCGCGCTGGAGGAAGTGGTGATGGCGCTGCGCACGCGCGGCGGCTACTACAACCTGGAATGCGGCATCGACACCACGCAGATCGTGGCGGCGTCGAAGATGGTGTCGCAGATCACCGGCTTCGCCGTGCAGCCCAACAAGGCCGTGGTGGGCGCCAACGCCTTCGCGCACGCCTCGGGCATCCACCAGGACGGCATGCTCAAATCGCGCGAGACCTACGAGATCATGCGCGCCGAGGACGTCGGCTGGGCCGCCACCAAGATCGTGCTGGGCAAACTGTCCGGCCGCAACGCCTTCAAGCAGCGCTTGCAGGAGCTGGGCATCGACCTGGAATCGGAGGCGGAAGTGAACGCCGCCTTCATCCGCTTCAAGGAACTGGCCGACCGCAAGTCCGACATATTCGACGAAGATATCCTGGCGCTGGTCTCGGACGAGCAGCAGTCGCAGGAAAGCGAGTTCTATCGCTTCGTGTCGCTGTCGCAGCAATCGAACACCGGCGAGACGCCGAGCGCCAAGGTGGTGTTCTTCATCGACGGCGAAGAGCACACCTCCGAGGGCAAGGGCGACGGCCCGGTGGACGCCACCGTCAATGCCATCGAATCGGAAGTCGGCAGCGGCGCCGAGCTGGTGCTGTTCTCGGTCAACGCCATCAGCACCGGCACCCAGTCGCAGGGCGAGGTGACGATGCGGCTGTCGAAGGAGGGGCGCATCGTCAATGGCGTCGGCGCCGATCCGGACATCATCGTCGCCTCGGCCAAGGCATATTTGTCGGCGCTGAACAAACTGCATTCGAAGATCGAGCGCGTCAACCCGCAACCATGAGGTTTTGAGTGGCAAAAGATTCTGAGAAGAGTTTCGACATTGTGGCGCTGGGCGAAGCCATGGTGGAGTTCAACCAGGCCACGCCTGGCGAAGCAAACTACCGCCAGGGCTTTGGCGGCGATACTTCCAACGCGGTGATCGCCGCCAGCCGGCAGGGCGCGCGCAGCGCGTATCTGACACGCGTCGGTGAAGACGCATTCGGCGGAATGCTGCTCGATTTGTGGCGGACCGAGGGTGTCGATGTCAGCGCCGTCGCGCGCGACGCCGATGCGCCCACCGGCCTGTATTTCGTCACGCACGGTCCCGATGGCCACGCGTTCAGCTATCTGCGCGCCGGCTCGGCCGCCAGCCGCATGCAGCCGCGCGCGATGGATCTGAGCCTGATCGAATCGGCGCGCTGGCTGCATGTGTCGGGGATCTCGCAGGCGATATCGGCCAGCGCCTGCGACACGGTGTTCGCCGCGATCGATATCGCGCGCAGGGCGGGCGTAAAGGTCAGCTTCGATCCGAATCTGCGCCTGTCGCTGTGGCCACTGGCGCGTGCGCGCGCCGTCATGGGGGCCACCATCGGCATGACCGATCTGTTCATGCCTAGTCTGGACGAGGCGGTGGCGCTGGCCGGAACGGACGATGTGGAGACGATGTTCGCGTGGTGCCGCGCGCAAGGGGCGCGATCGGTGGTGCTGAAGACAGGACCCAAGGGCGCGTGGTACGCGGGCGAGGGCGAAGCGCCGCGATTGGTTGCGGGCTATCCGGTGCAGGCGGTGGATGCCACCGGCGCGGGGGATTGTTTCGACGGCAGCCTGCTGGCGCGTCTGGCGGCGGGGGATGCGCTGGGCGACGCGGTAAGGTACGCCAACGTCAGCGCCGCGCTATCGACGCAAGGCCACGGCGCCGTCGCGCCAATACCGAGCGCCGCGCAAGTGCGCGCGGCGCTGGCATAAAATGCCGGCCAGCGGCGATGCCGCCTGGCCGGGCTGTCCGGTAAATCGAAATGCTGAATGACACGTGTTCCACGTAGGGCGGATTAGGCGGAACGCCGTAATCGGCCATGCATGCGTCCCGGCGGCGCACGCATGGCCGATTACGCTACGCTAATCCGCCCTACGTAAATCCGCGCGACGCATCCAGCATCTTAAAAGCGCACCTTGAGATAAGCCGCGGGTCCGTTCAAACGGATATTCACCGCCAGATCGTCGCGTTCGCGACGCAGGCTGATCTTCGATGCGCTGTACTCGGCCACCACGCCCACCATCGGCGTCACATACCATTCCAGTCCAACGGCGCCGCCGTAGATATGGCCGTTGATGCTGCCGCCATTCTTCTTGATCCCGTTGGCATCCGCATACATGCGCAACTGCGGCGAGAACTGATGGCGCCAGCCCAGTTCCACCAGCGGCGCATAGGCGCTTTCGTTCTCCGAATAGCGCGCATTGCCGCTGATGCCATTCAACACGCCGCTCGCGGTGCCATCGATGCGCGCCCGATAGTAGGCCGCGCCCACACCCACGCCAAACACGTCCGCGCCGCTGCCCAGCCACCACTTGTAGGCGACATTAGCCAGATCGAGCTTCAGCTTCGCATTCAGCTTGCCGGTGCCGGTCAGCGGCAAACCATTGATATTGGTGTTGCCGGTCAGGCTAGGGTTGTACTCTTTATCGTAGCGGTAGTAATCGAAGTCGAAACCGTGCGAGTCGCCGATCAGCACGCTGGCCTTAGCGCGCGGCAAGGTCACGTTGTCGGACTTGTAGGTGCCGGTGTCGATGCGGCCATAGTTGGTGTCGCCCTCGACCTTGATGCGCGGTTCGGTATAGAAGGCGCCGACGGACAGGCTCGCGCGGTCCAGCGCCGGTGATGGTTCCGCCCAGGCCATCGCGGTCGCTGTGGTCAGCGCGATAAGCGAGGCTGCATAGATAGCGTGGCGTGCGGAAGGCGTACGTAAAGACATGAATTCTCCGAAGTGGGTTGCGTTTTGATATAGGGAAATCATAGCAACCAAGGAAAATATTTCACGTCGGCGCACTGCCAAACTGCGCGTGGGACTGCTCCTACCGGACGGGTCAGCGCAGCCAGCGCGGCTCGCGTTCCTCGTCGGGGCCGTTGACCAGGGCCTGCACCACGCCGTTGCGGTCGAACTGCACATCCATCAGCGAGTTCCACACATCGCTTTCCTTGTAGCGGTATTGCCAGACGTCGCCGTCGACGCTGTAATAGCGCACCTGCTTGGACGGCCGGCCGAGGATGCCCAGTACGCTGTCCTTGGTGTCCCGGCCGATTTTGATGGTGCCGAACTTGGCGTTCGTGAGCACCTGTTCGTACGAGATCAGCCGGCCGTCGGGCCCGATGCGCGCCATCCACGTGTACTGGCCGAGCGGTCCCATCGCGTATTCGAGCATCGTGTCGGGGCCGTTCTTATAGACGCCGGTGGGCCGGCCCAGCTTGGATTCGACCACCTGGGCACTATCGCCTGGCGCCGGTGGCGGGCCGAACAGATTGGCGCAGCCGCCCAGCGCGCCGCAAAAAATTATCAAAATAAACAGTTTTTTCATGTCGCAGCTCCAAAAAGAGGCGGGAAGTTGACAAATTGTAGCCAAGCCGGGATACACGCGGCGCTTTTTCCGCTATACTTTCGGGTCTGGTCTTCGGACCGGTTTTTTTTGAAGTTCACGGTGTGCAGGGTTCAGACTCCGCGCACCGCATGTTAAAGGTAAATATCATGACCGTAGAAAACATCAACAAAGCCGCGATCATCGCGGACAACGCCCGTGGTCAAAAAGACACCGGCTCGCCAGAAGTGCAAGTTGCACTGCTGACCGCACGCATCAACGAACTGAACGGCCACTTCAAGGCACACAGCAAGGATCACCACTCCCGTCGTGGTCTGATTATGATGGTTAACCGTCGTAAGAGCCTGCTGTCGTACCTGAAGGGCAAAGACGCAACCCGTTATCGCGATCTGATCGCTAAACTGGGTCTGCGTAAGTAATATTTGCGTCATCCGGCTTAATCGAAATGCCTGCGCCAGTTTGTCTGTCGCGGGCATTTTGTCATTTTCGCGGGTAAAAACTTGCCAGATGGAATGCGATCTTGGCAACGCGGCATGGAATCCCCGGATAAACGTAGGGCGGATTAGCGCAGCGTAATCGGCCATGGGCGAGCCGCCAGCGGCGGAAGCATGGCCGATTACGGCGTTCCGCCTAATCCGCCCTACGTGGTCCAATGTTTTAGCAAGTGTAGGTGTAGCAAAGACGGCGGGTATGCCGTCTGTGGTGAGGTGAACGACAGCCCCTGAAAATCTGTCGGCAAATAGAAAGGGATTACCCATGTTTAACAAAGTTACGAAAACCTTCCAGTACGGCCAACACACCGTCACGCTGGAAACCGGCGAAATCGCTCGCCAGGCATCCGGCGCGGTGATGGTGTCGATCGAAGACACCGTCGTGCTGGCAACGGTTGTGGCACGCAAAGATGCCAAGCCAGGTCAGGATTTCTTCCCGCTGACCGTCGATTACGTCGAAAAAACCTACGCTGCCGGTAAAATCCCGGGCGGTTTCTTCAAGCGCGAAGGCCGTCCTTCGGAAAAAGAAACGCTGACGTCCCGTCTGATCGACCGTCCTATCCGTCCTTTGTTCCCTGAAGGCTACCTGAACGAAGTCCAGGTCATCATTCACGTGCTGTCGGTCAACCCGGAAATCGATCCGGACATCGCCGCCATGATCGGCGCATCGGCCGCCCTGTGCGTGTCGGGCGTGCCATTCAACGGCCCGGTCGGCGCCGCGCGCGTCGGCTACGCCAACGGCCAGTACATCCTGAACCCGACCGTCGAACAACTGAAGACCTCGCAGATGGATCTGGTTGTCGCCGGTACCGAAACGGCCGTGCTGATGGTCGAGTCGGAAGCCCAACAGCTGTCCGAAGAAATCATGCTCGGCGCCGTCGTCTTCGGCCACACCGAAATGAAAGCGGTCATCGACGCGATCCACGAGCTGGTGCGCGACGGCGGCAAGCCGGAAGTCGAATGGGTTCCACCTGCCAAGAACGAAGCACTGATCGGCCGCGTGACGCATTTCGCCGCCAGCAAGATCAACGAAGCGTACCAGACCAAAGACAAGCAGGAGCGCACCGCCAAGCTCAAGGCCGCCACCAGCGAAGTGCTGGCCGACCTGTCGGCTGAAGCCGCCGCAGCCGGCGCCGCGCCGATCGATTCGGCCGAAGTGAACAACATCCTGTTCGACATCGAAGCGAAAATCGTCCGCACCCAGATCCTGGACGGCGAGCCACGCATCGACGGCCGCGACACCCGCACCGTGCGTCCGATCTCGATCCGCACCTCGGTGCTGCCACGCACCCACGGTTCGGCCCTGTTCACCCGCGGTGAAACGCAGGCGCTGGTCGTCGCCACCTTGGGCACCGCCCGCGACAGCCAGAAGATCGACGCGCTGATGGGCGAGTTCACCGACTCCTTCATGCTGCACTACAACATGCCACCGTTCGCCACCGGCGAAACCGGCCGCGTCGGCACGCCTAAGCGCCGCGAAATCGGTCACGGCCGCCTGGCCAAGCGCGCGCTGATCGCCGCGCTGCCGGCACCGGAAGAGTTCAGCTACTCCGTACGCCTGGTGTCGGAAATCACCGAATCGAACGGTTCGTCGTCGATGGCGTCGGTCTGCGGCGGCTGCCTGGCGCTGATGGACGCCGGCGTGCCAATGAAAGAGCACGTCGCCGGTATCGCGATGGGCCTGATCAAGGAAGGCGGCAAGTTCGCCGTGCTGTCGGACATCCTGGGCGATGAAGATCACCTGGGCGACATGGACTTCAAGGTCGCCGGTACCCGCAACGGTATCACCGCGCTGCAGATGGACATCAAGATCATGGGCATCACCAAGGAAATCATGCAAGTGGCCCTGGCGCAAGCCAAGGAAGGCCGCGAGCACATCCTGGGCGAAATGCAAAAAGCCATGCCGCACGTGAAAACGGAACTGTCCGATTTCGCGCCGCGCCTGATCACGATCAAGATCAACCCAGAGAAGATCCGTGATGTGATCGGCAAGGGCGGCGCCGTCATCCGCGCGCTGACCGAAGAGACCGGCACGCAGATCGACATCAGCGACGAAGGCGTGGTCACCATCGCCTCCGTCGACGCCGCCGCCGGCCAGGAAGCCAAGCGCCGCATCGAAGAGCTGACCGCCTCGGTCGAAGTGGGCAAGACCTACGACGGCGTGGTGTTGAAGCTGCTGGACTTCGGCGCGATCGTCCAGGTCATGCCGGGCAAGGATGGCCTGCTGCACATCTCGCAAATCGCCAACGAGCGCGTCAACGCCGTTGCCGACTACCTGAAAGAAGGCCAGGCAGTGCGCGTCAAGGTTCTGGAAACCGACGACCGCGGCCGCCTGAAGCTGTCGATGAAAGCAGCTGCTGAAGAAGCGGCCGCCGCAGCGAACTAATCCCGGACTAGTCCGAGCGAGAGCCGCCGGTGCGCAAGCGCCGGCGGTTTTTTTTTGTTTGAACTTTTGTGATCTGCAACGCGAGAGGATCGAGAAAATGTTTACGGCGATGCCGCGTCTGCGCAGCGTTTTTTCAGACCAGGGGTTTCTTGAGTGTGCGTGGCTGGACACACTGTTTAAAGTAATCGGCGAACCTAGCTGCTATGACTTGCCCGATGACTGCCCTTGGTCCTTGGAACAGTCGCTGTCATCGGACTTCTTCCCTGAATAGTTATTTGCCGTCGTACGTC
The DNA here is from genome assembly GCA_963511605.1 of uncultured Duganella sp. Lineage (GTDB taxonomy): Bacteria > Pseudomonadota > Gammaproteobacteria > Burkholderiales > Burkholderiaceae_D > Rugamonas. The sequence goes on from CAUPJZ010000005.1 coordinate 86,349, forward strand.
ACGCGGAACACGCGCCCGCCGTGATCGTCCGATACCAGCATCGAGCCGTCGGCCAGGGTGACCACGTCGACCGGCCGGGCCACCACTTCCTCGCCGCGCAGGAAGCCGTCGATGAACGCGATATCGCTGACGACCTTGCTGCCGTACAAGGTGATCAGGCGCACGCTGTAGCCGCTCTTGGTGGTGCGGTTCCACGAGCCATGCTCGGCGACGTAGACGTTGTTGCGGTAGGCCTCGGGGAACTGCTTGCCGGTGTAGAACGTCAAGCCCAGCGGCGCGACGTGCGGTCCCAGCTTGGCGACCGGCTCGACGAACTCTTCGCAGGCGCGGCCCTTGAAGGTCGCGTCCGGCACCACGCCGCCGTGGCAGTACGGGAAGCCGAAGTGCAGGCCGGCCTTGGGCGCGATGTTCAGTTCGCACGATGGGCTGTTGTCGCCCAGTTGGTCGGCGCCGTTATCGGTGAACCACAAGGCCTTGGTGGTCGGATGGAAAGCGAAGCCGACGGTGTTGCGGATGCCGCGCGCATACTCCTCCAGGCCGCTGCCGTCGGCGTTCATGCGGTAGATCTTGGCGTGCCTGGTGTCGTCGGTGTCGCAGATGTTGCAAGGAGCGCCCACCGGAATATAGAGTTTGCCGTCCGGACCGGCCTTGATGACTTTCTCGCCGTGCCATTTGTCGTCCGGCAGATCGACCTTGACCACCTCGTACGACGGCTTTTGCGCGTAGCGCTTGTCGATATTGTCGAAGCGGATCACGCGGCTGATCTCGCCGACGTACAGCGCGCCGTTGAGGAGGGTGACGCCGATAGGATTTTCCAGGCCGGAGGCGATGGTGACCACCTCGGCCGTCTGCTTGTCGCCGCGCGGCACCAGCGCGTACACCTTACCGGCCTTGCGCGAGCCGACATAGACAATGCCGCTGTCGGACACGGCCATGCTGCGCGCCGCGTCGACCTGGCTTGCATAGACGCTGATGCGGAATCCTTTTGGCAGTTTGAAGCCGCTCAGGTCTATGCCGTCCGGGGCGGCCTTGACGGCGGCTGCCGGCGCGGCGGCGGCCACAGTGGTCGCGGCGGCGGCAAGGATAGGCTTGTTGGCGCCGGCGGCGATGTAGTCGGCCAGCAGCGCGATCTGCGGCGCGCTCAGCGCAGGGGACCACGCCGGCATATTCTTTTCCGGCACGCCCTTGCTGATCACCTTGATCAGGTTGGCCTTGGTCGGCTCGCCGTGCAGCCAGGTATGCTTGCCCAGGGTAGGACCGATGCCGCCCTCCATCTTGACGCCGTGGCAGGAGGCGCAGTTGGCCTGATAAAGTTTTTCGGCGGCCACGGAAGGTGCGGCGGCGTGCGCGACGAAAGAGTTGAAGGCCAGAGCGATAGCGACGGCGGGCAAGGCGATCTTTTTCATAGGTATCCCAGGGTCAGTAATGCCGTATTGTGCCATTCAATTGCGTGTTAAACATCATGTTACTCACCGTTTCGGCCCTGCCAGCAGCAGTTGTACCGATGGAGCACAAGCTTAAGTAGCATCAAATCGGTCGAGGTACGATCGCATTATCGTCGAATGAATCGTTTGTAAATGCTCGTCAAGTGGAGTATTTTTATTGTGATTCGTTCCTTCGCCTGTAAGGACACCCAACTGCTGTTTTCGAGCAGTACGGTGCTAAGGTTTCTGCACATCGAGAAGGTGGCGCGACGAAAGCTGTTGATGATTCACGCCGCCACGACCTTGAGCGAGTTAGGAAGGGTACCTGGTAATCGGCTTGAAACCTTATCCGGCGGTCGGCTTGGCCAATACAGCATCCGGATCAACGATCAGTGGCGGATTTGTTTTCGCTGGAGCAATGGCGATGCTTACGATCTTGAGATCGTCGACTATCATTAGGAGAGGGCCATGGATGCTAGAGCAAACGAAGTTCACCCTGGAGAAATTTTGAGCGAGGAATTCATGCGTCCTCTTGGTCTGACAGAGGCGGCGTTAGCATTGGAGCTGGACATGCCTGTTGCCCAGCTCAATGCTCTGATTTCCGGGGCTAGTCCTGTCACGGAGCGTACCGCCAATATTTTGGCCACGTATTTCAAAGTATCCCCCCGGTTTTGGTTGAACCTTCAGGCCGAGTACGACGTGAGAACCGCTAAGAACGCCATATAAATCCCCCTCAGCGCAAGGCCAGCGCTTGCCCACGCGCCGGCCCGGCATCCAGCTTGAACATGCTGACCAGCTGCGCCAGATGGCCGGACTGGCCTTGCAAGGCATCGGCTGCGGCCGCCGCCTGTTCCACCAGCGCCGCGTTTTGCTGCGTCACGCCGTCCATCTCGACGATGGCCTGGTTGATCTGCTCGATGCCGGCCTCCTGCTCGCCGCTGGCCGTGGCGATCTGTCCCATGATGTCGCTCACGCGCTGCACGCTGGCGACGATCTCGTTCATCGTGTCGCCGGCCTGGCCGACCAGTCTGGCGCCGTCGTCGATCTTGCCGACCGAATCCCCGATCAGCTGCTTGATGTCCTTGGCGGCGCTGGCCGAGCGTTGCGCCAAGTTGCGCACTTCCGACGCCACCACGGCGAAGCCGCGCCCTTGTTCGCCGGCGCGCGCCGCTTCCACCGCCGCGTTCAGCGCCAGAATATTGGTCTGGAAAGCGATGCCGTCGATCACGCCGATGATGTCGACGATGCGGCGTGACGAGGCGCTGATCGAATCCATCGTCGTCACCACCTCGGCCACCACACCGCCGCCGCGCACGGCCACCGAGGCGGCGCTGGCCGCCAACCGGTTGGCCTGGCGCGCGTGGTCGGTGTTTTGCTTGACGGCCGAGGTCAGCTCTTCCATCGACGAGGCGGTCTCCTCCAGCGAGCCGGCTTGCTGCTCGGTGCGGGTCGACAGGTCCATATTGCCGCTGGCGATCTCGTTCGACGCGGTGGCGACGGCGTCGGTGGTGCTGCGCACTTCGCCGACGATGGCCGCCAGCCGGTCGCGCATCGAGGCGATGCTGAACAGCAGGCTGGAGCGGTCGCCGGCGCGCAGCGCGACGTCCACCGTCAGGTCGCCGGCGGCGATGCGGTCGGTGATGCCGGCCGCGTAATCGGGTTCGCCGCCGAGCTGTGTCAGCAGCGAACGCGTGATCAACCAGCCCAGCAGCAGCGCCACTGCGATCGAGGCAAGCGACAGGATCAGGATGGTGATGACGGCCGCTTCGCTGCGCCGCTGGATGCCGTTGCCGATCTCGTCGATGGAGGCTTTCTGGCGATCGGCGAGCGCCTCGATGCTGCCGACGTAGGCATCGCCGGCGGGCACGAATTGCTGCGCGATGATGGCGTTGGTCTTCTCGATGTCGCCCTGCGCCTTGGCGTCGAACGCCGCCTTGCGGTGGCCCTGGTAAATCGCGCGGTTTTCCAGCGCTTTGGCGAACAATTCCTTGGCGCGCGGGTCGATCAGCAGCTTGCCGATTTGTTCTTGCGCTCCGGCCACCCGCCTGGAGGCGCGAGCGATGCCGTCTTCGAAGAATTTCTGCGCCTCGGGATCGCTGGTCTTGGCGGCCGCCTGCGCGCGCTGCACGTTCGCTTCGATGATGCCTTTCCACTCGGTGACCAGACGCTCGGTCTGCAGTTGTTGCTCAAGCAGGTTGGTGGTGTCGGCGGCGATGCTGCGGATCGTCAGCTCACTGGCGACGGAGATGGTCAGCAACAGCAACAGGGCTGCGCCGAAGCCGACGGCCAGGCGTTTGCCGACCTTCATCTTGGAAAAAATCATTGTGCTTCCTTACATTAAAGCAGGTCTATGCGACCAATTCACAACAGATCCAATATTTTATTATTGACAACACCTGTTTCTCTAATGTAATTTTACACGCAATTTGTTCAGGACGTAACTACGTAGTTTCACCGCTTGGATGGGAGCGTGGAAGGCGTGGACGGCGAGGGAGAATGGCGGAAGGCAGTAGGAGTCGAACTTACAGGAGAGCGTCTGACGCCCCCCACCGGGTTTGAAGCCCGGCCCCATCACCGGATGAGATTGCCTTCCGTGGTGCGATATCGGCGCTAGTCCGCGCTGAACGACCAAGCCGCGTTGGGCCTGATCAGGTGGACGTTGCCGACGCGCCGAGTATAGCCGACACGATTGAAGAACTCCAAGATTTGAATCGCGCGCTTGCGTCCCAGGCCGGTGGCGTCGCGGAACGACGACGCTTGCACTTCGGGCAAAGTCGCCACCAACTCCGCCAGCTCGGCCAGCGGCGCCGGATGGTAGAACAGATCCGGCACCAGCTGGCTGATTTCGCCGGTCTTCGACAGTTTGAGCAGCAGGCGCCGCACTTCCGCCTCCGGCAACCCGTGCTGGCGCGTCAGATCGCGCACCCACGGCGGATCGAAGCGGCCCGCGTGCAAGGACACCAGCAGCGGTTGAACCAGCGCTTGTTCTTCCTCGCTCAAGTCCACGCTGTGGCTGGGCAGATGCAGGCTGCGGCCGCGCTGCCCGACTTGACCGGCGGCGGTCAGCGTCTCGACCAGGCGGCTCCACAGCCGGTCCTCCATCTCCGGTGCGACGATGCGTTTGAGGCGCCACAGCTCCGGTCCCGCCTCGTCCGGCGCGCGCGCGTGGAATTGCGCCAGTCCCTCCAGGATGCGCGCCTCCTGCGCCCGCACCTCGGCCGCCGCGATCAGCAACGCGTCGCCGCCGGGCAGCGACACTTCGACGGTGCCCGGCGGCGGCACGATCTCGCGCGCCGGCAGCTGCGAAAGCCGCACCAGCGTCGACACGCGCAAGCCCAGGGGGCTGCGCGCCAGCAGGGCGCCGATGCCGCCCGCGCCGCCGTCCTGATCGTGACCGCCATCGATGAAATCGGCCAGCGCCCGCAGCCAGTCCAGGCGCGCCGGGCCGCGCCGCTTGCGCGCCGGGCCGAAGGGATCGAGCACCACGCCGCCGCCGATGGTGGCGGTGGCCTGGGCGTTGCGGATCACGAAGCGGTCGCCCGGCACCGCGTGCACCGGGGCGTCGAGCACAAGCTGCGCGCGCCCGCTGCCGCCCGGCGCCAGGGTTTCGCCGTCCAGCGGCACGATGTTGGCCACATGGTGCGCCGCGCCCAGGTGCACATGCAGCGGCGACCATGGCTTGAGGGTGACGCCGCAATCCGGCGTCAACGTCAGTTCGACGTCGATGCGTTCGGAGCACGCGGCGAGGGCCGGTGCGACGATCCAGCTGCCGCGCGCTATGTCGTCCTTCGATACCCCGCTCAGGTTGAGCGCCAGCCGCTGGCCGGCGCGGCCGATGTCGGCGGCGCGGTTCTGCGCGTGGATGCTGCGCACCCGCATCTGCTGCTCGCCCGGCGCCAGTTGCAGCGTGTCGCCCACGCGCACGCTGCCCGCCAGCGCGGTGCCGGTGACGATGGTGCCCTGGCCGGACAAGGTGAACACGCGATCGACGCCGAGGCGGAACAGGCGGCGCTCATCGGCGCCCGGCAACGCGGCCGCCATATCCGCCAGATGCGCCAGCAGGGCCTTCACGCCGGCGTCGCCTTCGCTGGTGGCGTTGGTGCGGAAGATCGGCGCGCCGGCGAAATCGGTGGTCGCCAGCAGCGCCTCGATGTCGGCTTCCACGCGTTCCAGCTGCTGCGCGTCGGCGCGGTCGATCTTGGTCAACGCCACCGCGCCGCGCCGCACGCCAAGCAGCCGCAGAATGGCCAGGTGTTCCAGCGTTTGCGGCATGATGCCGTCGTCGGCGGCGATCACCAGCAGCGCGGCGTCGATGCCGGTGACGCCGGCGGCCATCGTGCGGATGAATTTTTCGTGGCCGGGAACGTCGATCACGCCGAGGATATCGCCGTTGGCCAGCGGCGCGTAGGCGTATCCCAGTTCGATCGAAATGCCGCGCGCCTTTTCTTCCTTCAGGCGATCGGTGTCGACACCCGTCAGCGCGCGCGTGAGCGTGGTTTTCCCATGGTCGATATGACCTGCCGTGCCGACGATCATGCGGGTGTATGCGCCAGCAGGGGCAGTTGTTCGGTGAAGCGCTGCTGTTGATGGTCGTCCAGGCAGCGCAGGTCGAGCCAAAGCGCGTCCTGCGAGACGCGGCCGATCACCGGCAGCGGCAGCGCGCGCAGGCGCTGTTCGAGCACGCCCAGCGCGTTGCCGGTGCGGACAGTCGCGGCGGCGCGTATCACCAGCCCGTGGCTGTGCAGCTGGTCGACGGGCAGGGCGCCGCTGCCGATCTGGCTCATCATCGGTTCGGCGCCCACCACGTAGCCGTCGCCCAGCACCGCCTGCAGTTGCGGCAGGATGGCCTGCGCCTGCTCGCGCATGGCGGCGGCGGGGCGCGTCAACAGCTTCAGGGTGGTCAGGCGCTGCGGCAGCAGGTCCGGCGCCCGGTACAAGGCCAGCACGGGCTCCAGCGCGGCCAGGGTCAGTTTGCCGACACGCAGCGCGCGCTTGAGCGGATTCTTTTTGATTTGCGCGATCAGGTCCGCGCGGCCGACGATGATGCCGCACTGCGGACCGCCGAGCAGCTTGTCGCCGCTGAAGGTCACCAGGTCGGCGCCGCCGGCAATGGTTTCGCGCACCGTGGTCTCGTGCGGCAGGCCGTATTGTTCGAGGTCGACGAGCGTGCCGCTGCCCAGGTCCACGGCGGTCGGGATGCCGTGCTTGCGGGCCAGCGGCGCCAGTTCCGGCAGCTCGACGCTTTTGGTGAAGCCGGTGATCGCGTAGTTGCTGCAGTGGACCTTCATCATCAACGCGGTCTGCGGGCCGGCCGCTTCGGCGTAGTCCTTCGGGTGCGTGCGGTTGGTGCTGCCCACTTCGCGCAGCACGGCGCCGGCGCGCGTCATGATGTCCGGGATGCGGAAGGCGCCGCCGATTTCGACCAGCTCACCGCGCGAGACGATCACTTCGCGGCCCTGGGCCAGGGTATTGAGCATCAGCAGCACGGCGGCGGCATTGTTGTTGACGATGGTCGCCGCTTCGGCGCCGGTCAGTTCCAGCAGCAGTTCCTCGACCAGGTTGTCGCGGTCTCCGCGCTTGCCGGTGTCGATGTCCCACTCCAGGTTCATTGGCCAGCGCAGCGCCTCGGCCACGGCCTGCACCGCGCTGTCGGGCAGCAGGGCGCGTCCCAGATTGGTGTGCAGGACGGTGCCGGTCAGGTTGAAGACGGGACGCAGCGGCGAGCGGTTGGCCTCGCGCAGCCGCGCCGCCAGCATCGTCAGCAGGGTGGGGATGGAGGTGTCGGTGGCGACGGGGCCGTGGCCGGAGCCATCGCGCGCCGCCAGCAGCAGGCCGCGCAACTCGGCCAGCAGCGCGCGCGCCGCTTCCGTCGTCTGCGTGCGGCCGTATTCGGCGATCAGCGCTTCGCAGCCGGCGTCCGACAGGATCAGATGCACGGCAGGCAGGTGGATCGCACCTGCCTGCCTCACCGGGGTGGCGGGGCCGTTCATGCGGCGTTGAACCACAACAGCGGGTTGCCGCTGGCGCGGGCGTAGCCGGCTTCGCCGACCAGCAGGTCCAGGGTCAGGCTGGCCAGATCGTCGGCCAGCGGTTCGACGTTGAAGTCGTGCTCCTGGTTGAAGATCTTGCGGTAGGTTTTGCAGTCCTCGCAGGTTTCGGCGCGCGCCACCTTGCTTGGATCGTTGGCCTTGTTGACCGGCGCGGCGCCGGCCGCCTCCACCTCGGCCTTCTCCTCGTTGGTCTCAAGGCTTTGGTAGGCGATTTTGGACGTGTGTTCGCAGCACGAGCATTTGACCCGCACCATGTGCCATTCGCTGGCGCAGGCGCTGCAATGCAGATAGCGGTAGCCCTGCGACTGCCCGCCGATGCGGATCACGCTGGCCACCGGGTGCGAGCCGCACACGGGACACAAGGTGTTGGTCACCAGCGGTTGCACCGCCGGGGAATCGAGCTGGCTGGCGCGCATCGCCCACACCACCTGCAGCGCGGCGGCGACAAACGGCGCGTGCAGCGGATCGACGCCCTCGGTCACCTCCGCCAGCACGGCGTCGGCGCAGCCTTCCAGCTGGGCGGCGTCGAGTTCGCGCAGCTGCGCCAGCACGCCGGCCATTTGCGGCTGCTCCCCGGCCAGCGGATCGAGTCGATCGAGGATGGCGGAGAACACGGTTCGCCACGACGCCGGACGGGCGCCGCTGACCGGAAGCGGCGGCATATTGTGCTCCAGCGACAGCGCGATTTCCGCCGCATCGGGCAACGCGAACGTCTCGGCCGGCAGCGAGGCGGCGACGGCGGCCTGCGCGTCGACCAGGGCGGCCATCAGTTGAAGATAGCCCTGCATCGATTCGCCGACGGGAATTCCGGTGATGTCGTTGTTCGCCAACTGGCGCAGTCGCGCGGCGCGCGCGGTGAACAGGCTGCGTGCTTGCGGCAGCAGCAGGCGCGGTATGGCATTGTGGTCGAGCGATTCGATCTCGCCCGGTTCAAGCAGACGTTGTACCAAAGATGTCTCCCATTTTGCCGGCGGCGCTTCCGATCCTGGCCGCCGGCTTGGGAACTATTCTAATCCCAAATTAATAAATCAATCGCGCGGTTTGTTGGTGCTTCGCGCGACTTCCTCGAACCAGCGCGGGTGGTGCTTGCGCGCCCACCCGTAGGTGACCGTGCCGCGCACCATCGCGCCTATCGACCCCTTGACCCAGATGCCCGCGTAGATATGCACCACGATAGAGCAAATGATCACAAACGCGCAGAAAGCATGCAGCAGCGCTGCGAAGCGTACCACTTCGATCGGAAAGTAGAACGCGAAGTAGGCGCGCCAGATCACGATGCCCGAGAACAGAAGTCCCAGCATGCACAGGATCAGGACATAGAACAGCACCTTCTGGCCCGCGTTGTAGCGGCCGACCTTCGGCAGCCTGTCCTCGCGGTTGTTGACGACGTCGCCGACCTGCTTGAGCCATTCCTTATCGCCCTTTTCGAAGCGGTTGTGGTGCCAGAAGCGCACCACCAGCAGCGCGAACGAGGCGAACATCAGTATCCCGAAGAATGGATGCAGGATGCGCGTCCATTGCCCGCCGCCGAGGAACACCGCCATCCACGCCGTCGCCGGATGGAACATGGCGAGGCCGGACACCGTCAGCACGATAAAGCAGATGGCGGTGACCCAGTGGTTGCTGCGTTCATTGGGCGTGTAGCGCTCGATCAGCGGATTGCCGTCCTTGTCGCGCAAAGGTTTATTTTCAGGTGTGCTCATTTTTGCTCTCCCTGATCCGGTTGGCCTCATGCAGCGCCTCCGCTTCCTCGTCCTTGCTGACCTCATTCGGACCGACGCGCGAGTAGTGGAACCAGCCCGCCAGCGCCGTCGCGGCGATGCCGGCCAGCGCGAGCGGCTTGGTCAAACCCTTCCACAAACCGACCATCGGGCTGATGCTCGGATTCTGCTTCAGTCCATGATACAGCGGCGCCTTGTCGGCGTGGTGCAGCACATACATCACGTGCGTGCCGCCGACACCGGCCGGGTCATACAGGCCGGCGTTGGCGTAGCCGCGCGACTTCAGGTCCTCGATGCGATCGGCCGCGTGTACCTTCATGTCCTCCTTGGTGCCGAAGACGATCGCGCCGGTAGGACAGGTTTTGACGCAGGCCGGTTCCTGGCCGACGGCCACGCGATCCGAGCACAAGGTGCACTTGTAGGCGCGGTCGTCCTTCTTGGAGATGCGCGGCACGTCGAAGGGACAGCCGGCGACGCAGTAGCCGCAGCCGATGCAGTTCTCCTGGTGGAAATCCACAATGCCGTTGGTGTACTGGACGATGGCGCCCGGCGCCGGACAGGCCTTCAGGCAACCCGGGTCCTCGCAGTGCATGCAGCCGTCCTTGCGGATCAGCCATTCGAGGTTGCCGTCGTTGCTCTCATGTTCCGAGAACCGCATCACGGTCCACGATTGCGGCGTCAGGTCGAGCGGGTTGTCGTACACGCCGGTGGTTTCGCCGACATCGTCGCGCAGGTCGTTCCACTCCATGCAGGCGGTCTGGCATGCCTTGCAGCCGATGCACTTCGAGACGTCGATCAGCTTCGCCACAACGCCGGTGGCCGGCGTGCGCGCCACCGGCGTCTGCACCGTGGTGGCGGACATTCGTTTGATATCAAGTGATTGTAAAGCCATGTTTTATTCTCCTCGGGCCGTCATGCTTTTTCCACTTTCACCAGGAACGACTTGAATTCCGGTGTCTGCGAATTGCCGTCTCCAACCGTCGGCGTCAGGGTGTTGATCAGGTAGCCCGGTTTGGTGACTCCCTTGAACCCGAAGTGAATCGGCAGTCCGACCTGGTGGGTCTTCTTGCCGTCGATGGTCAATGCCTTGATACGCTTGGTCACCACGGCCTTGGCCACGATGTGTCCCCGCTTGGAACTGATCTTGACACGGTCGCCATGGGAGACGCCGAGCTCCTTGCCGAGGTCTTCGCCGATTTCGACGAATTGCTCCGGCTGGATGATGGCGTTCAGGCGCGCGTGCTTGGTCCAGTAGTGGAAGTGCTCCGTCAGGCGGTAGCTGGTCGCCACGTGCGGATACTCGTTCGCCTTGCCCAGCTTCGCCCTGTCGCCCGGGAACATGCGGCCGGCCGGATTGCTGGTGGCGCGCGGGTTATTCGGGTGCATCGGGTTGTGGCCGATCGGCGTCTCGAACGGCTCGTAGTGCTCGGGGAACGGACCCTCGGCCATGGCGTCGCGCGAGTAGAAGCGCGCCACGCCCTCGGCCAGCATGATGAAGGGACCCATGCCGTTTTCCGGCGGCTCGTCCGCCTTGAAGTCCGGCACGTCCGCGCCGGCCCAGTTGGTGCCGTTCCAGCCGATCAGCTTACGGGTCGGATCGAACGGCTTGCCCTTGGTGTCGCAGGAGGCGCGGTTGTACAGCACGCGGCGGTTGGCCGGCCAGGCCCAGGCCCAGTTCAGCGTGTTGCCGATGCCGGTCGGGTCGCTGTTGTCGCGGCGTCCCATCTGGTTGCCGGCGGCCGTCCACGAACCGGCGAAGATCCAGCAGCCGCACGCGGTGCTGCCGTCGTCGCGCAATTGCGCGAAGCCGGCCAGCTGCTCGTTCTTCTTCAGGATGACTTTCGTCGGGTCCTTCGGATCGGTGAGCTCCTTGAGCGCCTTGCCGTTGAACTCCATCGCGATCTCCTCCGGCTGCGGGCTCAGAGGCTGGGCGTAGTTCCACGTCAGGTTCAGGATGGGGTCGGGGAATTTTCCGCCGTCGGTCTGGTACATCTTCTTGATGCGCATGAAGATGCCGGACATGATCTCCAGATCGCTCTTGGTCTGGCCGGGGCCCTCGGCGCCTTGCCAGTGCCACTGCAGCACGCGCGAGGAGCTGACCAGCGAGCCGCGTTCCTCGGCGAAGCAGGTGGTCGGCAGGCGGAACACCTCGGTCATGATCTTGGTCGGATCGACCTGGTGGAACTCGCCGAACGGACGCCAGAATTCCGCCGTCTCCACGGCCAGGGGGTCCATCACCACCAGGTACTTCAGCTTCGACAGCGACTCGGTGATCTTCTGCTTGTCCGGCGCCGACGCCAGGATGTTGAAGCCCTGGCAGATGTAGCCGTTCATCTTCCCCTGATGCATAAGCTCGAAGGCTTGCATCATGTCGTACGGCTTGTCCAGCTTGGGCAGGTAGTCGAACGCGTAGTTGTTTTCCTCGGTGGCGGCGTCGCCCCACCAGGCCTTCATGAAGGAGACCAGGAACTTCTTGGCGTTGCTGTAGTAGCTAAGCTGGTTCGGACGCAAAGGCTTGAGCGCCCGCTTGGCCGTGTAGGCTTCCCAGTCCTGTTCCGCCTCGCCGGGCAGGGTCAGGTAGCCGGGCAGCATATTGGTCAGCAGCCCCAGGTCGGTCAGGCCCTGGATGTTGGAGTGGCCGCGCAATGCGTTCATGCCGCCGCCGGCGATGCCGATGTTCCCCAGCAGGAGCTGCACCATCGCGCCGGTGCGCAGGGTTTGCGCGCCGGTCGAGTGCTGGGTCCAGCCCAGCGCGTACAGGATGGTCGCGGCGCGTCCGGGAACGGCGGTCGACGCCAGCATCTCGGCGACCTTGTGGAACTTCTCCGGCGCCACGCCGCAGGCTTTCTCCACCATCTCCGGGGTGTAGCGCGAGTAGTGCTTCTTCATCAGCTGGTACACGCAGCGCGGATGTTCGAGCGTGGGATCGATCTTGGCGTAGCCGTCGTCGCCCATCTCGTAATTCCAGCTGCTCTTGTCCGTGTACTTGCCGGCCGCCTCGTCGTAGCCGGAATACAGGCCGTCGTTGAAGGCGAAGTCCTCGCGGACGATGAACGGCATGTCCGTGTAATTGCGGACGTACTCGTGCTGGATCTTGTCGTTCGTGAGCAGATAATTAATGATCGCGCCCAGGAATACGATGTCCGAGCCGGTGCGGGTAGGGACGTAATAGTCGGCTACCGAGGCGGTTCGGGTAAAGCGCGGATCGACCACGACCAGCTTGGCGCCGCGATGCGCCTTCGCTTCCGTGACCCATTTGAATCCGCAAGGGTGTGCTTCAGCGGCGTTTCCGCCCATGACCAGGATGACATCGGCGTTCTTGATGTCCACCCAGTGATTCGTCATCGCACCACGTCCAAATGTCGAGGCAAGACCTGCCACCGTCGGACCGTGTCATACGCGTGCTTGATTGTCGAATGCGAGCATGCCCAGACTGCGCATGGTTTTATGGGTTAAGTAGCCTACTTCGTTGGAGCCGGCCGACGCGCACAGCATGCCGGTCGTGGTCCATCGGTTGACGGTTTTGCCGTCGGCGCTTTTCTCGACGAAGTTGGCGTCGCGGTCGGCCTTCATCAACTTGGCGATGCGCGTGAGCGCGTCGTCCCAGGCGATCGGGCTCCATTCCGTGGCGCCCGGGGCACGGTATTCCGGCACCATCAAACGATTCGGGGAGTGGATGAAGTCGATCAGGCTCGCGCCCTTGGGACACAGCGTGCCGCGGTTGACCGGGTGGTCGGCGTCGCCTTCGATGTGGATGATCTTGGCGGTGGCGTTTTTCGCGCCGTCGCCCAAGCCGTACATCAGGATTCCGCAACCTACGGAGCAGTAGGGGCAGGTGTTGCGGGTTTCGGTGCTGCGCGCCAGCTTGTACTGCCGGACTTCGGCCAGGGCCGTTGCCGGCGCAAAGCCGAGGAGCGCGATGCTCGAACCCGCGATGGTCGCGCCAGTCACCCGAAGGAACTGTCGCCTGGACATCTGGTTCATGAAAAGGCCTTTCAGTGAGGACAAAGACCTTCCGAGTGTAGCACTACAAAAACATTCATGTTTGCGCTGACATGTATCAAACGTTGGGTTAACGCCAGTGCAATACCTCTGATATAGATCAATACGCAATATTCCATGGCAAAAGTGGGTCGTGTTATTTGTCTTTATAGCATTTTTTAAGTTTTTGATAATCGTAATACCGGCTGCCAGCGGCGAACCTGGCGGTGTCGCAGGCGGACTTGAAATCGCTTTCCTTTTCGTCGTAGAGCAGGCGCACCAAGGTGCGGCCCGTGGCGTTGCGGTAGACATCCCACTGGATGTTGGCGGCCATCGGCGCCACCGTTTCGCCGCGCCAGTCGCTGTTCTCGTAGTTGTACATGGCGGCGCGCGGCAGCTGCCCGGACATGCCGGGCAGGCCGAGGAGGGCGGCCATCGGGATGACGATTTCGGCGTGCGAGAAGCGCAGCTTGGCGGCGTGCCGCATGTCGCCCCTGGCGACGGCGTCCACCTCGCCGAAGAAATCGTCGAGCAGGGTGCGCGCCATGCGCCACGTCAGGTCGCCGTTCTCGGCGATGCCGGGACCTTTTTCGTAGAAGGCCAGCGCATCCTCGATGGACGCGAATACACCGGCCTGCGCGGACGGCACGTAACGCGTGAAATCGGCCGGGATCTCGTTGCGCATGTCGGCCGCCGCCGCATATAGTTCGTACAGGGCCAGCGCGGCGTCGGTGGCGGAGGCGATTTTGGTGTCGCCGTCGCCGGCCAGCGTGTTGGTGAACCTGCCGTCGGCGCTGGTGAAGCTGAAGCCGCCCGTGTTGGCGGCTTGGTGGAGCCCCTGATCCAGCGCGGCGACAAACGCCGGCTGGAACAGCCGTTCGAGCGTGGCGCGTGCAGCCTCCGCCAAACGTGGTTGCGCCATGATCGCTGCCATGCGTTCACGCAGCTCGTCGCTGTGCAGCCAGTCTTGGTAGGCCAGGCTGGCCCGATAGGTGGCCTGCAGCGGATCGGCGGGAGCGGCCGGCTTGTCCTGCTTTGCGCTTAGCTTGTGGAAGTAGAGCAGGTAGCGGTCGGTGTCCGCCGGGCGGCCGGCATGATCGGATTCGCCGCGCGGCGCCGGCGAGGCAGGATAGCTCGAGGCCAGCAAAGGCTCCAGGCCGGCCTGTTGCGCCACCAGCGACCGGGTGAAGAAGTAGCCGCTGTCGACGGCGCGGTCCTTGCCGGAAGTGACCACGACGATGGCGCGCCGTTTGGCGGCGGCGTCGCGGAACAGCTCCGGCAGGCGCCGGTGCATGCGCTGCGCCAGCTGCGTGTGTTCTGCCACGCCTTGCAAGGTCTCGTTGCCGTAACCCGGTTTGCCGATGCCGGCCACGCCGTAACCGAGCAGAAAGTTCGCCTTCATCAGCGCCAGGATGTCCGGCCCCAGTTGCGCGCCAACGGGCGTCAGCATGCCTTCCTTTTCCGCCTGCTGCCACAGCCGGTACATCGCCAGGTCGGTCTTGAATCCGCTCAGGCCACGCGAGCCGTGGCGTGCCAGCAGTTGTGTGGAGACTGCCCGATAGCCAGGCGGCGGCGCCTCGTAGCCGGCGTCGTCCGGGGGAGTTGGATAGGGCGTCTTGGTCTGGTAATACTGTTGGCCGGAGGCGTTCAACAGAAGCAGGGACAGCGCGGCGCCCGCCGCCAGGGGCAGTGCTTTCATGCCTAGAAGTCCACCCGCGCGTTCACGCTGGCGGTGCGCGGCGCGCCCACGTTCAGGTAATTCTCCTGGTAGTAGGTCCAGTATTTGCGGTTGGCGAGATTGGAGATGTTTGCGCGCAGGCTGACCATCTTGCCGAAGAAGTGGTGGCGATAGTTGACGCCCGCGTCGAACAGCGCCACAGACGGCAACTGGTTGACGTTGGCCGCGTCCATCGCCAGATCGCCCAGGTACTGGGTGCCGGCATGCAGCGCCAGTCCTGGCAGCACTTCGCGCCAGGTCGCCTGCAGCGAGGCCTGGCGGCGCGGCGCGCCCACCGCGTGTTTACCGCTGTAGCCCGGCGCGGCGCCTTCCAGTTTGGCGTCCAGCAGCATGATGCCGCCTTCGACCGACAGGTTTTTCGCCACCTGCACCACGCTGTTGAACTCCAGCCCCTGGTATTTGGTCTGGCCGTCGGCCACGTAGACGTTGGCGGCGTTGGTGTACTGCGCGCCGCGCTCGATGTGGAACAGCGCCGCGCTGGCGTTCCAGAGGCTGTGTTCCGTTTTGACGCCCATCTCGGTCTGCTTGCTCTTGATCGGGGCGAACACCTGGTTGGCGTTGATGGTGGATGTCGGCGCGGTCGCGGCTTGCTCCAGCGCCTCGACGTAGCTGCCGTAGATTGTGGTGTCGGCGGACGGCTTGAACATCAGCGCGGCGGTCGGCGTGGCCTTGTTGGCCGGGTATTCGGCAGTGACGGCGCCCTTGGTCGAGTAGGCGGTATCCTCGAAGCGCGTGTAGCGCGCGCCGGCCAGCACCGACCAGTTATCGGTCAGCTTGACGGTGTCGCTGGCGAAGACCGCCTTCTGGCGGGTGGCTTCGTCGCGGTAGGTGCCGCCGCTGTAATTGACGCCGGCGACGTTCAGGATGTTCGGCGCGTACAGGTTGCCGTTGCCCAGATAAGTCTTGGGCGTGACCACCGACGATTCCGATTCCAGTTTTTGCGTCATGACGCCGGCCACCACCTCGTGCCGCAGGCCGGCGGTGTCGAACTTGCCCTGTACCGTCGCTTGCAACTGGTCGAAGCCGTAGTCGTGCAGCTCGGAGGTGACACGGTCGCGGTAGTCGCCCTTGTTGTTGCCGATGTAGTACTGGTCCTTTTTGTAGACTCGACTCGAATCGGAGGTGCGGTACGAAACGTTGGCCATCCAGTCCGGCGCCAGCCGGTATTCCAGGCCGAGCGTAAACAGCGAGTATTCGACGTCGCTGCCGGCGCCCAGACTGGCAAGCTTGCTGTCGCCGGCGATCGGCGCCGGCACCCTGACCGATGGCGAGATGACGACGTCGGTGCCTCCGACACTGCGACGGCGCTGGTATAGCGCGTCGTAGGTCAGCGCCAGATCGTCGGTGACGCGCCATTCCAGATTCAGGCCGGCCGCGTTGCGGTTGATCGAACCGCTTTCCTCATGCAGGCCGCCGTCTTCGTGCAGCAGATTGACTCGGTAGCCGAAGCCGCCATCCTCGCCCACGCGGCCGCCCATGTCGATATGTTCCTTGACCGCGCCGCCTTCCTGGTAGCCCATCGCCGCGCTGAAACTCCGGTTGGTGGTTGGACGTTTGCTGACGTAGTTGACGGTGCCGCCGGGCGAGCCGAAGCCGTACATAAAGCCGGTCAGGCCCTTGAGTGCTTCGACGCTCTCGAACATCTCCAGCGGCATCTCGGTGCCGCGGTTGATGTTGGCCAGGCCGTCGACCTTGTAGCCGTTCAAATCGTCGAGACGCAGGCCGCGCATCTGGATGGTGGCGGGGTGGGTGCTGATCGGCGGGCTGATGGCGGTGACGGAGGCGTCGTACTTCAGCACTTCGGAGATGCTGGTGGCCAGCCGGTCCTCGATCTCGTCGCTGCTCACGGCCTTGGTGGAGAAGGGCGTATCGAGTTCGGACTTGCGCCCCAGGGCGCCGCCGCCGACGCTGTCCGCCAGCTTTTTCTTTTCCATCGTGGCGGTGACGACGACGGTCGATAGCGCGCCGCCGGTGTCTTCTACGGCGAAGGCTACGGCATGCAGCGCGCACAGGCCGGCGGCGGCCAGGGCCAGTTGCAGACGGGACGGGACAAAAATGGTTTTCGAAGACATGTGGGGCTAAAGAAGGTGGCTGAATAAAGCCCACGATCTTGAAGCCCCGATATGACAGCCGTGTGACGGGCTCCCCTACCTTACCGATCCGTAATGTACGTAAGACTCATTACGCGAGTAGCGCCTCGATCGCCGTCAGCGACGGTGGCGATGCGCCCGGCGCCAGGCAGGCCGCCGCGCCGGCCGCCACCGCGAAGCGCAGGTGCTCCAGCGGCGCGCGATCGGCGTGGTGCATCATGCTGTAGGCCAGGGCCGCGATGCTGGCGTCGCCCGCGCCGACGGAGTCGATCACGGTGATGCGCGGCGCCGGCAGCGCCCAGGCCTCGTCGCCGATGTGCAGCGAGGCGCCGTCGCCGCCCTTGGTGTACAGATAGGTCGCCGCCGGATTCCAGCCGCGCAGCGTGGCGAACGCGGTCTCGATGTCGTCGGTGCGGAACAGGCCCGCCAGGTCCTCCTCCGAAACCTTGACCACGTCGGCCAGCTCCGTCATGCGGCGCAAGGTGGCGTCATAGCGTTCATCCATCAGCAATCGGTAGTTCGGATCGAAGCTGATGCGCACGCCGTCCTGCTTGAGCTGTTCGGCCAGCGCCACCAGCTTGCCGGCCAGCGGTTGGCGCGCCAGGCTGATGCCGCCGAAGTGCACCCATTTGCAGTGCGCGCGCCAGCCCTCCGGCAGCAGCGCGGCGTCGAAGTGCAGGTCGGCGCTGTCGTCGCCGACGAAGAAGTAGGCCGGCGGATCGGTGCGGTGCACGATCGCCAGCAGCGGCGACTTCGCGTAGCGCTGCAGGAAACGCATGTCCAGATTCGCCGCTTCGCTGGCGCCGTGCAGCGCGTCACCGAAGACGTCGCCGCTGATGGCGCCGGCGAACGCGGTCGGCACCTCCAGCCTGGCCATCGTGCGCGCCACGTTCCAGGTCGAGCCGCCGACCTGGCTAAGCCAATGCTGTTGCGCCGGGTCCTGCACGATCATGTCGGTCAGCGCTTCGCCCGCCGCGACAAACAAGGGAAAATTCGCCATCTCAGTCCTTCTTCAGCACATTCAGCACTTCGTAGCAGGCGCCCATGGTGTGGTAATCCACCTTGCCGGCCGGGCTTTTCTCGTCCGTGAGCTTGCTGTTGTCGGTGCCGAGGATGCGGTACCAGGCGCCGTACTGGTGATCGACGAAATGCTCCCAGCTGTAGGCCCAGATCTTGTCGTACCAGGTCCAGTAGCTTGCCTCGCCGGTGCGCGCGCCCAGCAGGGCGGCGGTGGCCAGGCTCTCGGCCTGCACCCAGAAGTATTTGAGATCGTCGCAGATGCTGTCGTCCGGACCGAAGCCGTAGTAGATGCCGCCGTGACGCGCGTCCCACGCCTTGTCCATCGCCGCGTTGAACAACTCCACCGCGCGTGGCAGCAGCCAGTCCTTGCCGCCTTCCAGCTGGTCGCCGTGGCGTTCCAGCAGCAACAGCAGCTTGGCCCATTCGGTCAGGTGGCCAGGCTGATAGCCCCACGGACGGAAGATATTGCTCTTGTCGTGGCGGTTGTATTCGGTGTCGACCGACCAGTCGGCGTGGTAGTGTTCCCAGATCAGATTGTCCGCCAGCGCGGCCTGGCGCTGGGTGATGTTGCGCGCCAGCGTTTCGGCGCGCAGCAGGAAGGCGCGCTCGCCGGTTGCCTCGAAGGCGGCGATCAACGCTTCGCAGGCGTGCATGTTGGCGTTCTGGCCGCGATAGCCGTCCAGCGTCGACCAGTCGGCGCTGGCCTCGTCGGCGTACAGGCCGTATTTGGCGTCCCAGAAGCGCCGCTCCATCAACGCGAAGGTCTCGTCTATCCATGCGCGGGCCTCGGTCTCGCCGGCCATCAGCGCGTGGCTGTAGGCGAGCAGCACGAAGGCCAGGCCGTAACAGTGGTTGGTGCCGTCGGTGACGCGGCCTTCGCCGTTGTTCCAGTCCAGCTGCCACGCGTAGCCGCCGGTTTCCGGGTTGCGGTGGGCGCCGCGCAGGAACGCCAGGCCGTGGCGCAGGCGCTGCTGGTCGGCGGCCTCGCCGAACTGGCGCCACGCCATCGCGTGGGTGAAGATGAAGCGCGTGCTGCTGACCAGATGGCGGGTGCGGGTGTCGTAGACGGTGCCGTCATCCTTGTAGAAGTGATAGAAACCGCCGCTGGCGTCCACGCAACGGCTGTCGTAGAAGTTGCGGGTGTGGCGGATATGGTTCAGCAGCGTAGCGCGGGATTGAAAATCTGGTACCATCATTGGGTCCGTTTTTAGTTGATAGGCGGGCGCTTTCTTGTCGCGTCCCGAGGTCGTGCGAAGTTCTATTTTTGTCTATGCCGCTGTCACGCCGCTCCCTTTGGCCTGCGGCTTCTGTACCCGCCAGCCGTCGAACACGGTGCTGGCGCGGACCACCAGTTCCACCGGCGCGATCTTTTCCACCGGTTCGTTGTGCGGGCCGTTCAACAGCATTTCCACGCCCAGGGCGCCGAGCGCTTTTTTATCGATGCGCAGCGTCGTCAAAGGGCGATGTCCCAGCACGGCGGTCGAGATGTCGTCGAAGCCCACGATCGCGATGTCGTGCGGGACCTTCAACCCCTTGGCCAGGCAGCAGCGCATCGCCACCAGCGCGGCGCTGTCGTTGTAGCAAAACACGGCGTCGGGCGGATGGGGCAGGGCCAGCAACTGCTCCATCGCCTCCCATGCGCCGGTTTCCAGGTCGACGCCGTCCGGCAGGCCGGCTTCCAGGCGCGGGTCGGCCAGGATGCCCTCTTCGAACAGCGCCTGGCGGTAGCCGCGCGCCCGTTCGCGAATACTGTAATGCGACAGCGGTCCAGAAATGAACCCGACCCGCGTGCGGCCGGTGTCGATCAGGTGTTTGGTGGCCAGGTAGCCGCCCATCATATTGTCCGGATTGACCGAGCTGTAACCGCGCAGCTTCATATCGATCAGCACCAGCTGCTTGCCGGTCGAGCGCAGGGCGCTCAATGTTTCGGGTTCGAAGAAGCCGGCGCAGACGATACCGTCCGGCGCGTGCATGCGTATCTGGTCGATCAATCCATCGGCCGGGCCGACCGCCATGAACGACAGCACGATGCCCTGTTTGCGGCAGGCTTCCTCGGCGCCGTGCAGCACCGGCGAGTAGAAAGGACTGCTCGACGCGGTGTTGTGCTGTCGGTGCAGCAGGAAGGTCAGGCGCCGCAGGCGTTTCGGCCGGAGTTTGCAAAAGTCGTAACCGAGTGCGCGCGCCGCCTCCAGCACCATCTGGCGTGTCGCCTCGGTCAGTCCCGGTTCGTTTTTGAGGGCGCGGGAAATGGTCCCCGCCGACACGCCGGCCACCCGTGCGATATCCCGTATCGTCACTCCCGTGGTCGCAGCGCTATTTGTGGAATCGCCCATCTCGGTCTCCAAATCTCTCATGAACCGGCTCGCGGCGGTGCCGTCGGCGGGTTTCTGGTGTGAATACAGTCTTGCATAATCGTCCAGCCACGGTCAAACGACACGTCGGTTTTCCTGAAAAGTTTAGCGTAATTTACTAAACACGCGGTTTTTAGCCGTTCGCTGCAACGCAACACGGCGTATAGCCTTGCATCGTGTGTTTAGTGAAGGCGGCTAAACTGGGCCCCAAATTCGCTTGCTGTTTGACCCTTGGGCGCCGCCGATGCAGAATCTTTTCATTACTATAAAAACCATCCAAGAGGAGACAGCTGATGGAGCACGTTGCACCGGCAACTTTGAGTACCCACGATCATGCGCGTCAGGGCGGAGGCAGCAACACCTTCCCGATGATGATCATTACGCTGCTGTTCTTCATGTGGGGGTTGATCACCTCGCTGAACGATGTCCTCATTCCCCACCTTAAATCGATTTATACGCTGACCTATGTGCAGGCGATGCTGGTGCAGTTCTGCTTCTTCGGCGCCTACTTCATCGTCTCGCTCCCCGCCGGCATGTTGATCAAGCGCCTGGGCTACCAGCGCGGCGCGGTCGCGGGGCTGGTGGTCGCCGCCATCGGCTGCGCCATGTTCTATCCCGCCTCGATGGGCGGCTACGCGCTGTTCCTGTTGGCCTTGTTCGTCCTCGCCGGCGGCATCACCATCCTGCAGGTGTCCGCCAATCCCTACGTCGCGGCGCTGGGCGCGCCGGCCACCGCGTCGAGCCGCCTGACCCTGACGCAGGCGTTCAATTCGCTCGGCACCGCGATCGCTCCGGCGCTGGGCGGTTTCCTGATCCTGTCCGAAGGCGTGCCCGCCGTCGCCAATGTGGTCAAGACCAAGGCCGAGGAAGCCGCCACCGTGCAGGGTCCGTACCTGGTGCTGGCCGCCACGCTGCTGGCCATCGCCATCCTGTTCGCGCTGGTGCGCCTGCCGAAGATCGTCGACGCCGGGGAGTCCGGCGCCTACACGCTGGATAAAAAAGTGACGTCGCACCGCCATCTGGTGCTGGGCGCTATCGGTATCTTCCTGTACGTCGGCGGAGAGGTCAGCATCGGCAGCTTCCTGATCAACTTCCTGGGCGAGTCCAACATCGCCGGCATGTCGCACGGCGCCGCCGCCAATTACGTCAGCTTCTACTGGCTGGGCGCCATGATCGGCCGCTTCATCGGCTTCGGCGTGATGCGCTACGTCAGCCCGGGCAAGGCGTTGGCCTTCAACTCGGCCGCGTCCATCGTGCTGCTGCTGACGGCGATCTTCTCGCACGGCGCGGTCGCCATGTGGGCCGTCATCGCCGTCGGCCTGTTCAACTCCATCATGTTCCCGACCATCTTCAGCATGGCGCTGTACAAGCTCGGTCCCCTGACCAGCCAGGGTTCGGGCATCCTGTGCATGGCCATCGTCGGCGGCGCGCTGGTGCCGTTCGCGCAAGGACTGCTGGCCGACACCATCGGTCTGCAGCTGTCGTTCTTCGTGCCTGCGGCCTGCTATACCTTTATCCTGTACTACGGCCTGAAATATGCCGGCATGTACTCAGACCGTTGATTTTTGATTTCGCCCTCCAATAATAAAGTGAGACAGCTAATGAATTCCGAACTGAATCTGCGTCCGCTGGCCATCGCGCTGGCGGTTGCCGCGACGCTCGCCGCCGCAACCGTCGTCACCGTGGCGACCTCGCTGCCGGCCTACGCCGCCGGACAAGCGGCCACCGCGCCCGCCGAACCGGCTTCCAAGCCTTGGCTGGACAAGTCGCTGAGCGCCGAAAAACGCGCCAGGCTGGCGCTGGAAGCCATGACGCAGCAGGAAAAACTGAACTGGGTGCTGGGCTACTTCGGCGCCGACTTCGTCCCCAACAAGACCAAGAAGCATCCGGCCGCGCTGCCTTTCTCGGCAGGCTATATCCCCGGCGTGCCGCGTCTTGGCCTGCCCGCGCTGTTCGAGACCGACGCCGGCCTGGGCGTCGCCACGCAATTGAGCAAGAACCCGCGCGAGCGCACCTCGCTTCCTTCCGGCCTGGCCACCACCGCCACCTGGAACCGCGACCTGGCCTACCAGGGGGGCGCCATGATCGGCCGCGAGGCGCGCGCCTCCGGCTTCAACGTGATGCTGGCCGGCGGCGTGAACCTGCTGCGAGAGCCGCGCAACGGCCGTAACTTCGAATACGCCGGTGAAGATCCGCTGCTGGCCGGCACCATGGTGGCGCAGCAGGTCAAGGGCATCCAGTCCAACAACCTGATCGCGACGATGAAGCACTTCGCCGTCAACGACCAGGAGACCGGCCGCTTCGTGCTGGACGCCCGCCTGGACGACGCCAGCAACCGCATGTCCGACCTGCTGGCGTTCCAGTTCCTGCTGGAGCAGGCCGATCCCGGTTCCGTCATGTGTTCCTACAACCGCCTGAACGGCGTCTACGCCTGCGAAAACGACTATCTGCTCAACCAGGTGCTGAAGAAGGACTGGGGCTTCAAGGGCTATGTGATGTCCGACTGGGGCGCCGTCCACAGCACCGTGGAATCGGCCAACGCCGGCCTGGATCAGCATTCCGGCTGGGAGTTCGACAAGTCGGCGTACTTCGGCGGCGCGCTGGAGGAGGCGGTCGAGAACGGCCACGTGCCGCAGGCGCGCCTCGACAATATGGCGTACCGCGTGCTGTTGGCGATGTTCGACAAGGGTGTGGTCGATAATCCCGTCAAAGAGGGCGGCGCGATCGACTTCGAAGCGCACAAGCTGGTGAGCCAGGCCGACGCCGAAGAGGGCATCGTCCTGCTGAAGAACACCAACAGCGTGCTGCCGCTCAAGGCCGGCGCCAGGAAAATCGTCGTCATCGGCGCGCACTCGGATGTCGGCGTGCTGGCCGGCGGCGGCTCGTCCCTGGTCTACCCGATCGGCGGCAATCCGGTGCCGGGCATCGAGCCGACCATCTGGCCAGGTCCAGTGGTGTACCACCCGTCGTCGCCGCTGAAGGCGATCAAGGCGCGCGCCGGCGACGCCAAAGTGGTCTACAACGACGGCAAGGATGCCGCAGCCGCCGCCAAGGAAGCGGCCGACGCCGATGTCGTCATCGTCTTCGCCGAGCAGTGGGTGGGCGAGGCGCTCGACGCCGTGTCGCTGTCGCTGCCGAACAACCAGGACGCTCTGATCGCCGCCGTCGCCAAGGCCAACCCGAAAACCGTGGTGGTGCTGGAGACCTCGGGTCCGGTGGTGATGCCATGGGTCGACCAGACCGCGGCCGTGGTGCAGGCCTGGTACGCCGGCAGCGGCGGCGGCGAGGCGATCGCCCGCGTGCTGTATGGCGAAGTCAATCCGTCCGGCCACCTGCCGACCACCTTCCCGGTCTCCGAAAGCCAGCTGCCGCGTCCGAAATTGGATGGCGATCCGAAGAAGGACCGCGAGCGCTTCACCGTCAACTATCATGAAGGCGCGGCAGTTGGCTACAAGTGGTTCGACGCCAAGGGCCTCAAGCCGCTGTTCCCGTTCGGCCACGGTCTGTCGTACACGCAGTTCTCGTACTCCGGCCTGGCCGCGAGCCAGAAGGACGGCAAGCTGCAACTGCGCTTCAAGGTCACCAACACCGGCGCCGTCAAGGGCAAGGACGTGCCGCAGGTGTACGTATCTCCGGTCGGCGTGAAGTGGGAAGCGCCCAAGCGCCTGGCCGGCTGGGACAAGGTCGAACTGGCGCCGGGCGAGAGCAAGGACGTCAGCGTGACGGTCGATCCGCGCCTGCTGGCCATGTACGACAGCAAATCGAAGACCTGGCGTGTCGCCAGCGGCGGCTACAAGGTATTGCTGGCGCATGACGCCGGAGATGCCAAAGCCGCCAGCATCACCGTGCAGCTACCCAAGCAGACCTTGAACGTCGCAGGCAAGCCAATTAAGTAACCATCCATAAAAAAGAGAGAACGAGACATGAAACAACTGTACAAATTCTGCGCGACCGCGTTGATGATCAGTGCCTGCGGCATCGTTTCCGCCGCCGATGGCGCGCCGGTCGGCAAAAGCGATTTCGTCACCGCCAAGAAGACCCACTTCGCCCGCAAAGGCCAGGCCTACTACATCGTCGGCGCCAATTTCTGGTACGGCGGCTACCTTGGCGCGCCAAAAGGCGTTGGCGAGCGCGCCCGCCTGCTGAAGGAACTCGACAGCATGCGCGCGATCGGCATCAACAACCTGCGCGTGCTGGCCGTCTCCGAGAAGACCGACATGAAG
The DNA here is from genome assembly GCA_963511605.1 of uncultured Duganella sp. Lineage (GTDB taxonomy): Bacteria > Pseudomonadota > Gammaproteobacteria > Burkholderiales > Burkholderiaceae_D > Rugamonas. The sequence goes on from CAUPJZ010000005.1 coordinate 110,947, forward strand.
AGCGCCGTCAGCCCGGCGACCACCGCCAAGCCGGGCGAGTACGACGAGAACCTGTTGATCGGCCTGGACTTCCTGATGGCCGAAGCGGCCAAGCGCGACATGACGGTGGTGCTTTACCTGAACAATTTCTGGCAGTGGTCGGGCGGTATGACGCAGTACCTGAACTGGTTCGAAGGCACGCCCGCGCTGGACCCGAACGTGACCAAGGACTATGACGACTACATGAAGAAGAACGCGCGCTTCTACGTCAACGCGGCGGCGCAAAAAGAGTACCGCAACGTGATCCAGAAGATCGTCAAGCGCGTCAACACCATCACCGGCAAGCCTTATTCGGAAGATCCGATCCTGATGTCGTGGCAGCTGGCCAACGAGCCGCGCCCGGGCAATGGCAACGCCACGCCGGAAGAGAAGAAGGCCTACATCAAGTGGATCGACGAAACCGCCGCCTATATCCATAGCCTGGACAAGAACCACATGGTCAGCAGCGGCAGCGAGGGCCTGGCCGGTTCCGCCCAGGACGCGCAGCTGTTCCTCGACTCGCACCGCACCAAGCATATCGACTACCTGACCTATCACCTGTGGCCGAAGAACTGGGGCTGGTTCGACTCCAAGGACCCTACCGGTTCGTGGGATGGCGCCATCGCCAAGAGCCGCAACTACCTGACCTCGCACATCGACCTGGCCAAGAAGCTGGACAAGCCTATCGTGCTGGAGGAATTCGGCCTCGATCGTGACGGCGCCTCGTTCAGCATCAAGGCCACCACCAAGATCCGCGACCGCTTCTACCGCGAAGTGTTCGACTTCGTCTACGACGGCGCCAGGAAGGGCGATCCTATCGCCGGCTTCAATTTCTGGGCGTGGGGCGGCGCCGGACGCGCGGCCAATGCCGATTACTGGTGGAAGCCGGGTAACGACTTCGTCGGCGATCCACCGCAGGAAGAGCAGGGTCTGTACTCGGTGTTCGATTCGGACACCAGCTCGCTCAAGCTGATCAAGGAATACGCCGACAAACTCAATACCATCAAACGTTAAGGGGCCGCGTATGAAACGTACCGTGTTAAGCATGGTCGCGGCATCCGCCTGCGCATTCGGATTCAATGCCCACGCCCAGAAATTCGACGGGCTGGCCGACACGCCGCAGATGGGCTGGAACAGCTGGAACACCTTCGCCTGCGACATCAACGAGCAGCTGATCAAAGACACGGCCGACGCGATGGTCAAGAGCGGCTTGAAGGAAGCCGGCTACCAATACGTCAACATCGACGATTGCTGGCACGGTAAACGCGACGAGACGGGCGTGATCCATCCGGACAAGGAGCGCTTCCCGTCCGGTATGAAGGCGCTGGCCGATTACGTCCATAGCAAGGGCCTCAAGATCGGCATCTATTCGGACGTCGGCGCCACCACCTGCGGCGGCCGTCCGGGCAGCCGTGGCTACGAGTACCAGGACGCGCGCACCTATGCGTCCTGGGGCATCGATTACATCAAGTACGATTGGTGCGACAGCAAGGGCTTGAACGCCGTCGGCGCCTACACCACCATGCGCGACGCCATTCGCGCGGCAGGCAGGCCGATGTTGTTCAGCATTTGCGAATGGGGCGACAACAAGCCGTGGGAATGGGCCAAGGACGTCGGCCACTCGTGGCGCACCACCGGCGACATCCACATGTGCTTCGATTGCGAATTCAGCGAGGCGTCGTATTCGAGATGGGGCGTGCTGCAGATCCTCGACAAGCAGGCGGGCCTGCGTGTGCACGCCGGTCCGGGTCACTGGAACGATATGGACATGCTGGAAGTGGGCCGTGGCTTCACCGAGGACGAGGACCGCACGCATTTCGCCGCCTGGTCGATGCTGGCGTCGCCGCTCATCCTGGGCAACGACGTGCGCAAGATGTCGGAGGCCACGAAACGCATCCTGACCAACAAGGCGGTGATCGCGATCAACCAGGACAAGCTGGGTATCCAGGCGTGGCGCTTCCTGCAGTCCGGCCAGTTGGAGTATTGGGCCAAGCCGCTGGCCAACGACGAGTGGGCCGTGATGATCCTGAACCGCAGCGACGAGGCCAAGCCGGTCACCTACCAGTGGTCCACCTCCCGTATCAACGACGATGCGAACAAGCGCGTGCTCGACACCACCAGGACGGTGTTCAACTGGACCGACGCCTGGACCGGCAAGACCGGCGACACCAGCAAAAAACTGGAGGGCAAACTGGCTCCGCACGGCGTGATCGTTCTGCGCCTGAAGGCCCGGAGCTGAAATGAAGCGCACGATGACTGTGGCGGCGTTGGCCGCGATGATGTGGTCCGGCGCCCAGGCCGGCGACCAGTGGGGACCCTATAACGCCGAGTTCCCGGCCGCCAGCGATGGTTTGCTGAAGAAGGTCAAGCAGGCCGACATCTTCGCGTCGGCGGTGGCGGGCAGGGTACAGCCGTTCGGGTTGAGCGGCTGGTTCAAACCATCGGAGCCGGCGCCCGGCCGCACCCTGATCGCCGGCTTTGCCGGCGCGCAGGCGGGGCCGGGCTGGTTCGTGTGCAGCGTGGACGGCGCCTTCGGTTTCTGCGGCTACGGACTGGAAGTGGTCTCGCCGCTGAAGCTCGCGTGGAACGCCTGGGTGCACCTGGCGGCCAGCTATGACGGCAAACAAGTCACCTTGTACGCCAACGGCAGCGCCGTCGCCCGCCAGGACGCGGTGCTGAAGGCCGAGGAATTCAAGCCGGTCCAGGCCAAGGAGGGCGCGCAGGCCGCGCCGGCCGACGACTTCGGCCCGCGGATTTCGCTGGGCCCGCGCAGCAGGGCCGCGACAGGCTATGCGGGACGGATCGCCGGCTTCACCGTCACCAGCACCGCGCTGGACGAGGGCGCGGTGCGCGCGATGGCGGCCGCGCAGCCGAACGACGCGTTGATCAATTTCGAATCCGGCAGTCCGTCGTGGCCGATACAGGTTCGCCAGATGTACGGCCAGGTCGCGCCGCAGGATCCGTGGACCTTGCCTAAATCCGGCTCGCCGTTCCAGGAACCGAAAGCCAAGCCGGCCTACAGCGGTCCCGCGCTGGTCCAGAAAGACGCCAACCTGTGGACCATCAAGTCGTGGAAGCTGCAGGCGGCGCCGGAGGTCGATGCCAAGCCGCAGCAGATTTCGTCCGCCGGCTTCGACACCGCCGGCTGGTATCAAACCACCACGCCCGGCACGGTGCTGACCACGCTGGTCGATCGCGGTGTCTACCCCGATCCCGACTACGGCCTCAATAACATGGCCATTCCGGAATCGCTGAACAAACAGGATTACTGGTATCGCACCTTGTTCCAGCCGCCGGCCGCTTTCAAACCGGGGCAGCGACTGTTCGTCACCTTCAAGGGGGTGAACTACGAGGCGGAAGTATGGATCAACGGCCGCAAGCTGGGTGGCATGAAGGGCGCTTTCGTGCGCGGCACCTTCGATATCAGCCCCTATCTGAAGCTCAAGGGCGAAAACGTCATCGCGGTCAAGGTATCGCCACCGCCCCATCCCGGCTTGCCGCAGGAGGAATCGATCGCGGCGGGCGCCGGCGAAAACGGCGGCACGCTGGCGCAGGACGGCCCGACCTTTATCGCCTCCGAGGGCTGGGACTGGATTCCTTCGGTCCGCGACCGCAACACCGGCTTGTGGCAAGACGTGGAGCTGCACGCCACGCGCGACTTCAAGCTGGGCGACACCCAGGTGATCACCGCGCTGCCGAAGGCCGACAACAGCGTGGCCGACGTCAGCATCGAGGTGCCGGTCACGAACCTGTCCAGATCGGCGCAGCGGGTTACCGTGCGCGCGACGATCTCGCGCCGGGACGGTGGCATGAAGCCCGTCCAGGTGGGCAAGACCCTCAACCTGGCGCCGGGCGAGCATAGCGTGCGTTTCACGCCGGCCGATTTCGCCGCGCTCAAGCTGAAGAATCCCAAGCTGTGGTGGCCGAACGGCTACGGGGCGCCGGATATGCATGAACTCAAACTCGAGGCGGTGCAGGGCGCGCAGCTGTCGGACCAGGCCAGCACCCGCTTCGGTGTTCGCGCGGTGACGTACGAGCTGTCGCTGGTCGACCAGAGCGGCCATCTGCGCCGCGTTGAAGCAGATTTCACCAAGGGGCGTGAACTGGGCGTGCGCATCACCGACGGCCGCCACCAGTCCATCCGTAAGCTCTCGGATAACAACTGGGCCACGGGCCTGCGGCCGGAGGCGGAATGGACGGCGGCGATTCGTCCGCTGGAGGAAACCACGCTCAGTCCTTTCCTGGTCATCAAGGTCAATGGCGTGCGCATCGCCGCGCGCGGCGGCAACTGGGGCACGGAAGACTGGCGCAAACGCATCGACCGTGAGCGGCTGGAACCGTACTTCCGCCTGCACCGTGACGCCAACGTCAACATCATCCGCAACTGGGTGGGACAGAACACCGAGGAGAGCTTCTTCGAGCTGGCCGACGAATATGGTTTGATGGTGATGAACGACTTCTGGGCCTCGACCCAGGATTACAACCTGGAGCCGCAGGACGTCGACCTGTTCATGGAGAACGCGCGCGATGTCGTCAAGCGCTATCGCAACCATCCGTCGGTAATCATGTGGTTCGGCCGTAACGAGGGCGTGCCGCAGCCGGTGCTGAATGAGGCGCTCGAGGCGATGATCTATCAGCTCGACGGCACGCGCTGGTACAGCGGCAGCTCGAACCGCGTCAATTTGCAGAACAGCGGTCCGTATAACTACCAGACGCCGGCCAGCTACTTCACCGATCACGCCAAAGGCTTCTCCGTGGAGGTGGGTACGCCGTCGTTCCCGACGATGGAGGCGATCAAGGCGGCGGTGCCGTCGACCGACCAGTGGCCGTTGAGCGACACGGTCGCGTATCACGATTGGCATCCGGACGGCAACGGCAGCGTCAAGACCTTCAATGCTGCGATGGCGACCGGTTACGGCGCGCCCGACTCGCTGGCGGACTTCGAACGCAAGGCCCAGTTGCTGAACTACGAGAGCCACCGCGCCATTTTCGAAGGCATGAACGCGGGTCTGTGGCGCCAGCACAGTGGACGCATGCTGTGGATGACGCAGCCGGCCTGGCCGAGCACCATGTGGCAGATCCTCAGCCACGACTACGACACGCACGGCGCCTTCTACGGCGTGAAGAGCGCGGCGGAGCCGGTGCACGTGCAAATGAACCTGCCCGATTATCAGCTGATGGTGATCAACAACCCGGCATCCGCGCTGAATGGCGCCACGCTGTCCTACGCCGCCTATGACGTCAAGGGCAAGCTGCTGGCCAGTGGCGACAAGCCGGTGACGGTGGCGGCGGTGAGCACATCGGAACCGATCGATGCCGGCATCGCCGCCTTGCTGGCGCAGCACAAGCTGATCGTGCTCAAACTGGTGCTCAAGGACGCCGATGGCAAAGTGCTGTCGCAGAACGCCTACTGGCCGAGCAGCACGCTGCCCGGCCAGCAGGGCTTGAACCAGTTGGCGACGGTGCCGCTGGAGCTGGCCACGCGCTGGACCGGCGCCGCCGCGCGGGGCGAACGGCAGTTGGAGGTTACAATGCGCAACGGCGGCGAAGTGCCCGCCCTGAGCGGTAAACTGACCCTGTTCAATGCTGACGGCGAGAGGATACTGCCGGTGTATTTTTCGGATAATTATGTAGCGCTGATGCCGGGCGAGAGCCGCACCGTGACCGTCACGTTCAAGAGCCAGGGCGCGGTGCGCCTGGATCTGCGTGGCTGGAACGTGGCGCCGCAATCGCTGCCGGTGAGCGCCCAATGAAAGGATTCCAGATGAAGAAGTCCCTGATCTCCGCGATCGTCGCCGCCGGCCTGCTGGCGCTGGCCAGCACCCCGAGCTACGCCGACGCGGCCCTGAGCCCCGCCGCTTGCAGCACCACCCCGGCGCCGCGTAAGATCGAGTACCCGTGGATGTCGGTGGCGCGCTGGCACCAGATGTTCAACGAGGATGTCGCGGTCGCCGATGCCGGCAACGTCGATCTGCTGTTCGTCGGCGACTCCATCACCGAAGGCTGGAACCAGCAGATCTGGGACAAGTCGTTCGGTTCATGGAAGGCGGCCAATTTTGGCATCGGCGGCGACCACACCGGCAACCTGCTTTGGCGGCTCGATAACGGACACGCCGACAAGCTGCATCCCAAGCTGGTGGTGCTGACGATCGGCGTGAACAACTTCTTCCATTGTGGCGCCGCGCCGGCCGACGTGTTCGAAGGCGTGCAGGCGGTGGTCAAAAGGCTGCGCGGGCTGTATCCGGATGCGAAGATACTGCTCAACGCCGTGCTGCCGTACGAGCAATCGGCACAGAGTCCGAAGCGTCAGCAGATCATTGAGCTGAACCGCAAGATATCGACGCTGGGCGATGATAAAACCATCATCTTCAAGGACTATGGCGCGCGCTTCCTGCTGTCGAACGGCGACATGTCGCCGGAGGTGATGGCCGACTTCCTGCACCCGACGCCCAAGGGCTATCAGATCTGGTCCGACGCGATGCTGCCGGACATACAGAAGCTGATGAAGTAATGAACGGCGCCCGACGCCGTATCGCCGGCTGCGCGGCGTTGATCGCCGCGCTATGGGGGCAGGCCCCGCTGGTCGCGGCGGCGTCGATGACGGCCGCCGATCCACATGTCGCCCGGATGGGCCGAACCGGTATCAACGCCGACGGCGTGGTGCGGTTCGGCTATCCGGGCGTTAGTTTTTATCTCAACTTCGAGGGCACGCGCCTGAGCGTCGAGGCGGAAGCCAGCGGCGGGAACAGCTACCTGGACGTGATCGTCGACGGCGTCGCGCGCAAGGTGCGGCTGGCGTTCGGCAGACAGACCGTTATCCTGGTTGACGGCGCTTCCGCCGGCAGGCACACGGTGGAAATCGTCAACCGGTCCGAGACCTGGCATGGCACCGCCGCGCTGCTGCGCTTCGACACCGACGGCAAATGGAACGCCGCGCCCATCCTCCCGGAACGCAAAATGCTGGTACTGGGCGATTCCGTCACCTGCGGCGAGGCGATCGACCGCGTGGCCGGGGCAAAGAAGGATACGTCCTGGTGGAACGCGCGTTCATCCTACGGCATGCTGATGGCGCGCGACTTGCACGCGCAGGTGCAGCTGGTCTGCTACGGTGGACGTGGCTTGATACGCACGTGGGACAACAAGACCGACGAAATGAATCTGCCCGACTATTATCGGTTGGCGATCGCGGACCGCAAAGAGCCGGTTCAGTGGGACCAGCGCGACTATCGTCCCGATGTGATTCTCAGTACGATTGGTACTAACGACTTCAATCTCGGGATTCCGGACCGGGAGCAATATGTGGGCACTTACGTGCGGTTCGTCCGCACACTGTTGAAGGATCATCCGCAGGCGCGGATCGTGCTGACCGAGGGCGGCTTGGTGACCGGCGAGAAGCGGATGGCGCTGATCGAGTACATCGCCGAGACGGTCAAACGGGTGGGGGACAAGCGCGTGCACGCGATCGCGTCGAAACCCTATTCGGGCGATGCGGATGACGGGCATCCGACCAGGGAGCAAACCGTCGATATCGCCAACGATTTGCTCCCCCAGGTTCGCGCCATTATGAAGTGGTGAGTGTTTGGGCCGTCGACGGAGCTTGGCGGATTAGGCGGAACGCCGTAATCCGCCAACCGCCTTAATAGCTCGCGCCGATCCGGAACCCGAACATGCGAGGCTGTACGAAATTGGCCTCCATGAACCCACCAAACACCGAATTACCGCTCAACTTCGCGTGGCTGTCCGAGATATTGCGAACATACAGCTCCGCGTGCCACTTGTCGTCCGGCGCTTCCAGTCGCACCGACGCGTCGCCCATCGCATACGCCTTCTGATAGCGGCCGATGTGCGCGAACTCCGAATTGAGCATGTCGAAGTAAGCCTTGTCGCGCCAGTTCACCTTCACGTACGGGATCACCTTGTAGCCGTTTTCAAACCCGAACTCCTGCGAGAAGTTGATGTTGAACTGGTACTTCGGCGTGTTCGGCAGGTGGTTGCCGTCGATGTTGGCCAGGCGGCGGCCCAGCAAGGTCTTGTCCGGACCGTTGTAGGCGGTCGGGCAGGCCGGCAGGCCCAGTTCCACGCGCACGTCGCACTGATAGTCGTCGCTGTACGAATTGTAGTCGTGGATGCTGGAGTTGATGTAAGCAAAGCCGCCGCCGATACGGCCGCCGCGCCATGGCTTGTAATCCCATTCCAGTTCCAGGCCCGGGATGTTCACCTTGCCGACGTTGATGGTGCGCCAGCCTTCATACACGTCGCACTTCGGCTGGTCGGCCGGGCAGGGCAGGCCGTTCGATGGAATGATCTGGTTGATGAAGTAGGTGCCGGTGACCTGCATGTCCTTGTACTTCATGAAGAACGCGGTGGCCGACAGGCTCAAACGGTTGTCCAGGAACTTGCCCTTGAAGCCCAGCTCATAGTTGGTGACGGTCTCCGGCTCGTAGGGCAGGAAGGTCTCGACGCCAGGCTTGCCGTCGGCGCACAGGCGGTAGTTACAGCTGTCCGTCTTGTCGGCGAAGCCGCCCGCCTTGTAGCCGGTCGACACGGAGGCGTACACCATCTTGTTGGCGTCGAGCTGCTTCTGCAGGCCGGCGCGCCACGTCACCTTCTTCCATTCCTGCTTGTGGTCGTTCGAGGTCGGCGCGCCGTACAGGTTGTAGGCCGCCACGCTGCCGCCCATGCCCGGCGTCAGGTCGGTGCCGTCATGGACGCGGAAGCCGGGCGTGCCGGGCGTGCCTTGCGAATACAGGCCGTTGTAGTAGGCCGGGTTGCCGATCCAGTTGGCGCCATATACCTTGCCGCCCTTGTCCTCTTTGCTGTCGATGCTGTAACGCGCGCCGAGGGTACCGGTCCACGTCGGAATGAACTTCCAGTCGGCTTGGGCGAAGACCGCCTTGGCGTCGACCTGGCGGTTAGGCTGGTTATACAGCACGCTGCCGACATCGCCGTACGGCTTCTGGATGGTGTTGGTCTGCTCGTAGTCGATGCGGTTACGCTCGTGCATCCAGAACAAGCCGCCGACGTACTGTACATTGCCCAGCTGCTGCTTCAACTGCGCCTCGTGCACGGTCGACAGGTAGCGCGAATCGAGCGTGCGGTGGAAAGAGTCGGTCAGCGGCCAGGTGCCCCAGTTGCCGTCGACCGAATTCGGATACGCGCCGTTGATCTGGAACGGCGCCGCGTGCTGCATGCCCAGGTCGTCGTCGGTGATCTGCGAGCGGGTTTGGTCGGCGACCTGGAAGGTGTAGTCGAAGTTGGTGTGGTCGTTGATGTTCCAGTTGATCCCCGTGCGCAGCGTCTTGATACTCAGGTCGTTCTGTCCGGGGACGTTGACGTTGATGTCCCACTTGCCCTGGCCGGGGCCGCAGGCGTAGCGGGTGCCGGCGGTGGCGTCGCAATCGCGGAAGGTGGCGCCGCCGGCGCCGGAATCCTGGAACTGCTCATACGACGCCTTGGCCGTGAGGTCCTTGTTGATCTTCAGAAGACCGGTCAGGCGGCCGGCCCATTCGTCCTGGTTGGTGTAGTAGTCGCTCGGGCCGATCACGCGGTTGAAGCGCTGGTCGACGTCCGGTTTGCCGTTCGGGACCCAGCCCAATGCCGGCGCGTTGGCTTCGCTCAGGTCGCGCGTCTGGTTGGCGTAGCCGTCGCGCTTGACCTTCATGAACGTCGCGCGCAACGCCAGTGCGTCGTTGACGACGATGTTCTGCATTACCGAGATCTGCTTCTTGCGGTAGTTGCCGATATCGATGTCGGCCTTGCCGTAATTGCCCGTCCAATCCGGCTTGGCGGGAATCACGTTGACGCTGCCGCCGGTGGAGTTACGGCCGAACAGCGTGCCTTGCGGACCGCGCAGCACCTCGACCTGTTCCAGGTCGAACATCAGCGCCTGCGCGCCTTGTGGGCGCGGCGAGTACATGCCGTCGACGTGGAAGCCGACCGCCGGATCGCCGGTCTCGGTGAAGTTGGTGGAGGTGATGCCGCGGATGGTGATCTGCACGGCCGAATCCTCGCCGGTGTTTTCGATCACGACGTTGGGCATCTCGCCGCTCAGGTCCGACAGGCTGGTCGCGCCCTTGCGGGTCAGTTGATCCTGGCTGAGCGCGGCGACGGCGAGCGGGGTGCGCAGCAGCGAGGTGGAATAGCGGGTCGCGGTGACGCGTACCTCCTGGATCTGGTCCGGATTGGCGGCTGTGGGTGCCGCGGCCGCAGGCGCGGATTGCGCGTCGGCGGCGGTGGCGGCTTCAGCCTGGGCCTGGGCGCTGAAGGTCATGAACGAACAAGCGCTGGCGACGGCCAGGCTCATGAGAGTGCGTCTGGTGGGATGCAACATTGTGTCTGTCTCCTCGATGTTTTTGGAATTATGGAAAGCGCCAGCGCCGCAGGTTGTCTGATACGGCTTAGCTTCCTGGCAACCCGGAGTATCGATCCGCAAATTTCGAGGGTCAAATGAAACTAAATTTGAAACCGATGTTTAACAAACTTTACTAAACACGCAATATTTTCGCTATTTGGTGTTCAACGTGGCTATAAAGACACAGCCTGTAATTTCTCGAACTGTTTTGTAAAGATTTGCAAGCATGCATTGCGCAATACCCCCGCCGGGACAGGGGGCGAACAGCGGCTTTGTAAAGAAATGTAAGCGGTATTACAGTCGAAATGGAGCGGTTCCCAATTAAAACAATGACTTAGGCGCGAGCGCTCAAGCGCTGGCCCGACTGGTATTGCACTGGTAGCATGGCTCATCGATAACTTGGGGGAGCCCCATGCAAATGAGTGCGAACACAACGGAACAGCGGCCAGGCGATTCCTCTCGAACGGTAGTGGTCGGCATGCTGTTCGTCGGCCTGCTGTTCTTCATTCTTGGTTTCGTCACCTGGCTGAACGGATCGTTGGTACCGTTCCTCAAGATTGTCTGCGGCTTGAACAACTTCCAGGCGCTGTGGGTCACGTTCGCGTTCTACATCGCCTACACGGTGATGGCGCTGCCGGCCGCCGCCGTGCTGGGCCGGATCGGCTACAAAAAGGGCATGACCCTCGGACTGGGCATCATGGGCGCCGGCGCGTTGATGTTCATCCCGGCGGCGCGCAGCACGCATTACGAGCTGTTCCTGGCGGCGCTATTCACCTTGGCAACCGGCATGACCTTGATGCAGACCGCCATCAATCCCTACATCGTCCAGATCGGCGACCGCGACAGCGCTGCCATGCGCATCAGCATCATGGGCTTGTTTAACAAGGGCGCCGGCGTTGTCGTGCCACTGGTGTTCAGCTCGCTAATGCTGGCCGATATCGATAGTTTCTCGCACACCGCGCTGGCCACCCTGGAGCCGGCCGCGCGCGACGCCATGCGCGCCACCCTGGCCGAGCGGCTGGTGTTCCCCTATGCCTGCATGGCCGCCGTGCTGTTCGTCATCATGGTGTTCATCCATTTTTCCAATCTGCGCGACATTCCGCCTGAGGCGGACGACGCCGCCGCCAACGTCGAGCGCACCGGCGTGCTGCAATTCCCGCAGCTGGTGCTGGGCGCGCTGGCCCTGTTCGGCTACGTCGGCGTCGAGGTGATCGCCGGCGACACCATCGGCCTGTACGGCCACGAACTGAACGTCGCCAACTTCGGCGTGCTCACTTCCTACACGATGGTGTGCATGGTGCTCGGCTACCTGGTCGGCGTGGTGGCGATCCCGCGCTACCTGTCGCAGAAGGGCGCGCTGATGGCGTCGGCGCTACTGGGTCTGGTGCTGACCGTCGGCGTCGCCACCGGTTCCAGCCAGTCCAGCGGCATCGCGCAGGTGCTGCTGGGCTGGTCCGGCGTGCCGCTGGTGCCGGACACGGTCATGTGCCTGGCGCTGCTGGGCCTGGCCAACGCGCTGGTCTGGCCGGCCATTTGGCCGCTTGCGCTGCAAGGCCTGGGACGCTACACCGCCGCCGGTTCGGCCGTGCTGGTGATGGCCATCTCCGGTGGCGCCGTGCTGCCGCTGCTGTATGGCCGCCTGTCCGATGCGTCCGGTGCGCAGGCTGGCTACTGGCTGATGCTGCCTTGCTACGCGCTGATTCTCTGGTACGCCGCGAGCGGCCACAAGATCCGTAGCTGGCACGGCGCCCGATAACGAGCGATTCCATTTTTGAATAAAACAGGAGAATCAAATGACGACGACCACCACCAAGCCGCTGTTGAAGAAAAAACTGTTACCAAAGCTGATCGCGCTGGCGCTGGGAGGCGCTTTCGCCCCGCATTTATACGCCGCCGATCCGGTGGCGCAGGCGCAGGCCGCCGAGGCCACGCCGGCGGGCGAGCCGGCCGTGGTCGAGGTGAAGGGCATCCGTGAACGCCTCAAGCGCAACCTGGCCGAGAAGCGCGACTCGGGCAACGTGATCGACACGGTGACGGCGGAGGAGGTGGGCAAGTTCCCGGACAAGAACGTGGCCGACTCGCTGCAGCGCGTGCCCGGTATTTCGGTCGACCGTACCTGGGGCGAGGGCCGCGACATCTTCGTGCGCGGCACCGACAAGAACCTGAATCTGACGCAGTTAAACGGCCAGGCCGTGGCCTCGGGCTACTGGTGGAAAAACGACTCGCAAAGCCGTGGCTTCAACTACGACATCCTGGCGTCGGAGCTGGTGGGCAGCATCGACGTCTATAAAAGCCCGTCGCCCGACCTGGACGAGGGCAGCATCGGTGGCCTGGTCAACGTCAAGACGCGCAAGCCTTTCCAGCTGAAGCCCTTCGTGGCGCAGGTGTCCGCGGAAGCGACCTACAGCGAACTGCCGGAGAAGACCGATCCGCAGTTCTCCGGCCTGCTCAGTTGGACCAACGAGCAGAAGACCTTCGGCGCGCTCGTCGCGGTGAGCCAGCAAAAGCGCACGATGCGCCGCGACGGCCTGGAAAACTTCACCGACACGACCAAGTACAACATCGTCGACCAGAACGGCGCGGTCACGCCGGGCGCCTATGCGTCATGGGGCGGCGGCACGCCGATCTTCCGCCAGGACCGCGAGCGCACCACCGGGAATATCACCTTGCAGGCGCGCCCGAACGCCAACACGGACATCTCGCTGAACTACATGAACTCCGATATGAGCATGGACAACAGCAACCAGAACTACCTGTGGCAAGCAGGTGGCCTGGTGGACGCGCAAGGGAATATCGCCGTCACCGATCCGCGCTTCATCACCACCTCCGACGGCACCAAGGCGCTGGTCGGCGGCACCGTCGGTCCGGCCAACGGCGTATCGTTCGAGCCGATCTTCCGCCAGTCCTATGTCAAATCGCAGGTGCTGGACCTGGAGGGTACCTACGACGCCGACAACTGGAAGTTCCACGGCCAGGCCGGCACCACCAAGGGTTCCGGCGGCAGCGACCATGACCGCAACTTCTGGTTCACCGGGAATACCCGCGCCACCTTTAACCTGGCGCCCGACACGTATGAGATCAAGTACCTGGATATGAATCCGCTCGATCCGACCAAACTGACCTTGCAAAGCACGCGCGACTGGATACGCCGCATGGAGACCAAGGAAAACTACGCCCAGGGCGATCTGACGATAGACCTGGACAACGCCTTCTTCAAATCGATCAAGGTCGGCGTCAAGCTGCGGGATACCAAGGTGCAGAACCGCCGCGTCATCGGCACCAATGGTCCCGGCAATCCCGGCTGGGAGACGCTGACCTTGGCGGACCTGTCGACCGGGCCATCGCCGCTGATTTCTCAGGAGGCGGCCAGCGCCGGCTCGCTGACGCAATACGCATGGGTCGATGACGGGCTGGCATCGTCGCGGGGCTTCGCCATGTTCGACAAGGGCATGGTCTACGCCGAGGCGAAGGGCGAGTACTACCGCATCAAGGAGAAGATCTACGCCACCTACGTCCGCGCCGACTTCGCGGTGGGACAGTGGCGCGGCGACTTCGGCGCCCGTCTGGTCAAGACCGACCAGACCTCGGAAGCCTACCAGGACCTGAACGGCAACGGCAATTACGTGCTGGGGAGCGTCTCGCGCACCTACAACGATGTGCTGCCAAGTCTGAACGCGGTCTACTCGGTGAACAAGGATTTGCTGGTGCGCGGCGCCGTCGCCCGCGTGATGGCGCGTAACACCTACAGCGATTTGAGCGCCAGCACGGAAGTCAGCGGCACCACCAACGCCGCCACCGCCGGCAATCCCTTGCTGAAACCGTACCACGCCAACCAGGCGGAGATCGGCGCCGAGTGGTACTACGCAGACGCTTCGCTGCTGTCGGCGACGCTGTTCGCCAAGAAGCTCGATACCTTCGTCTACACGCAAAGCGCACTGGAAAACGTCGGCGGCGTCACGCGCTCGGTCACGCGGCCGTATAACGCCAGCAGCGGGCAAACCGTCAACGGCCTGGAACTCCAGTGGCAGCAGGTGTTCGGCAGCGGCTTTGGCGCCGTCGTCAACTACACCTTCACCGACGCCAAGACCGGCGCCAATGCCAACGGCCAGAAGCTCAATGTGATCGGCAACTCGCGCAACCAGGCCAATGTCAGCGGTTTCTTCGAGAAGGACGGCTACAGCGCGCGTCTGTCGTACAACTACCGCTCCAAGTCCTACGGCGGCCTGAATGAGGGCGGCCAGGATGTCACCAGCGCCTACGGCCAGTGGGACGCGTCGGCCAGTTGGGATGTCACGCCGAAAATCAGCTTGTACCTGACGGCGGTGAATATCGGGAATGAACTGATACGCACCAATACCACGGACGGCCTGCCGGTTGGCGTGTATGAGAACGGCGCCCGGTATAGTGTCGGTCTCAAAGCCAAGTTTTAATCGCTAATCGTCATCCAGGGGAGTGGAATGCTGAATCGGAAAATGGCCGGCGGTATCGGACTTGCATCGCTGTCGATGTCGTTGTTGATGGCGGTGGCGCCGGCCACGATGGCGAGGGCGGCGGAGGCCGCGAAGCCGGGCAAGCCGGCCGTGGCGAAGGAGTCGGCGCGGGCCGCCGCCGCCGGCGCCGGACTGCGCCTGCGCTGGGAGCTGGAGCGCAATGAGTTCGGTCCCGGCGCGCCCGGCGGCATCACGCATGCGCGTTTCATCCTGACGAATCTGGACAAGTATCCGCTGCCTTCCCAGGGCTGGTCGCTTTACTTCAACTGCATGGACGGTGTCGCGACCGGCCCGCTGGCAGGCAATCTGTCGGTGGAGAAGGTGGCGGGCGGCTTGTTCCGCATCCGTCCCGTCCCGGGGTTTGCCGGCGTGGCGCCGGGAGAGACGTTGAATGTGCCTTACATTCATCCCAACCTGGTGATCAAGCTGGCGAAGGCGCCGGCCGGCCCGTATCTTGTCTATGACAGCGCGCCCGATGTGGGGCAGAACATCGCGGACTACGAACTGCTGCCCGTCGACCGCCCGGAACAACTCGACAAGGGTGGCAGCCGCGCCAAGGCCATTGTCACGCCGCAGGACACCTATCGCCGCAACGCCAGCGCCAACCTGCTGCCGGCGGAGGCGCTGCCGCCGTTGTTCCCGACCCCGCTACGGTTGCAGCAGGGACTGGGCAAGCTCAGTGTGACGTCGCGGCCCAGGCTAGTCGCGCCGGCCGCGTTGAAGACGGAGGCCGCCTTCGCGCGTTCGCTGTTCCCGGCGGCCTTGCCGGCCACCGGCGCCGGCGCACCGGCACTGCGCCTGAGTGTCGGCGAGGTCGCCGGTCAAACTTCGCCGGAAGCTTACAGCCTGACCATCAAGGCCGACAGCGGCATCGCCATCGTCGGCAACAGCGCCGCCGGCGTGGCCTACGGCTTGCAATCGCTGCGCGACCTGATGCCGCTGCCGGGTGCGGGCGGCATCGATCTGCCCGAGCTGACCGTCGTCGACGCGCCACGGTTTCCGTATCGTGGTTTCCAACTGGACGTGAGCCGCAACTTCCACACAAAACAAACCGTGTTCAAGCTGCTGGACCTGATGGCGCGCTACAAGCTCAATACCTTCCACTTCCATCTGACCGACGACGAAGGCTGGCGGCTGGAGATCGCCGGCCTGCCGGAGCTCACCGGCATCGGCGCAGTGCGCGGCCACAGCGCCAAACCGGGCGTGCGGCTGCAACCGGCTTACGGCTCCGGCGGCAATCCCGACAACGCCACCGGCACCGGCCACTACACCCGTGCCGACTACATCGAGATCCTGCGCTACGCCGCCGCGCGCCACATCGACGTCATCCCGGAGATCGAAATGCCCGGCCATGCCCGCGCTGCCGTGCAGGCCATGGAGGCGCGTTACCACCGCCTCAAGGCCGCCGGCAAACGCGACGCGGCGAAATACCTGCTCAACGACTTCGACGACCTTTCCGTCTACAGTTCGCCGCAGCACTACAACGACCACGTGATCAATCCCGGCCTCGAGTCGAGCTTCACGTTCATCGAGCATGTGGTCGGGCAGGTCGCCGCGCTGCACCGCGAGGCCGGCGTCAAGCTGCGCACCATCCACGTCGGCGGCGACGAGCTGCCGCACGGCGCATGGGAAAAGTCACCCGCCAGCCTGGCGGTCATGCAACAGAAAAAGCTGGAAACCGTCGCCGACCTGTGGGACTATTTCTACGACCGCGTCGACGTCATCCTGCGCAAACACGGCCTGTTCGCCTCCGGTTGGGAGGAGATGGCCGCGCGCTCCACCATGCTGCGCGGGCAGCACAAGCTGATCCCGAATCCCCGCTTCACGCAGCGTGGCTTCAGTGCCTACGTCTGGAACAACACCGAGGGCGCCGAGGACTTCGCCTACCGGCTGGCCAACGCCGGCTACGACGTCGTGCTGGCGCCGGTGACCAAGATGTACATGGACATGGCCTACAACGCCAACCCGGAGGAGCCTGGCGTCAATTGGGGCGACTACGTCGAGCTGGATACGGTGTACGATTTCATCCCGCTGGACTATCTGAAGAACGCCGCCAAGCCGCTGCCCGGCAAGGATGCGTTGACCGATTACGGCAAACGCCGCGTTCGCGGGCTGGAAGCGACCTTATTCACGGAGACCGTGACGACCCCTGACCGCATCGACTATCTGGTCATGCCGCGATTGCTGGCGATGGCCGAACGCTCGTGGGCGCCGGACCCCTCCTGGGCCACCGAGAACGATCGGGACAAGGCCGCCGTGCTGCACCGCGCCGCATGGTCGGGCTTTGTCAACACGCTGGGCCAGCGCGTGCTGCCGCGCCTCGACCTGGAGAAAACCGGCGTTAACTACCGCATCGCGCCTCCGGGCCTGCTGATCGAGGGTGGCCGGGTGCTGGTCAACCACGTCTTGCCGGGCATCGTGCTGCGCTACACCGTCGACGGCGCGGCGCCGGATGCCGACAGCAAACCGGTGACAGGGCCGATAGCGGAGAAGGGCGTCATCCAGGTCGCCGCCTTCGACCGCAACGGCAGGGCGGGTCTGGTGGCGCGCGTGGAAAACCGCTAAGTGGCCGGGTGGACGACCCATCCCCGGAGGCGTTCATCTCCGTTATAATCATTTTCACTGTTTTTTCAGGGATGATGAGTGATAGCGTCGATGGAAAAAGTATTCCCGCCCCGGTTAGGCCGGTTACGATTTCGTTCGAGCGCCCGCTGGGCACCTGCCATCCGCGCATGCACGCTCGGCCTGTTCGCCATTGTGGCCGGCGCCGCCAACTGCGGCGCATCATCGCCTGTTGGGCCGGCGCCGGCGCCGCCGCCATCGGCGCAGGCCCCGGCCAACACCTTGCAAGTGCTGCACTGGTGGACCTCCTCCAGCGAGCGCAAGGCGGCGGACTTGCTGGCCGCGCGCATGGCGGACGAAGGACTGGCGTGGAAGGACGCCGCCATTCCCGGCGGTGCCGGCATCGGCGCCGGCAAGGTGCTCAAGGGGCGCGTGCTGGCCGGCGACGCGCCGCAGGTCACGCAGATCATCGGCGCCTCCGTCGCCGAATGGGCCGAACTGGGACTGCTGCTCGACATCGACGGCATCGCCAGCGCCGGCGACTGGAACGGCTTCCTGTTCCCGACCGTCCAAAAGCTGATCCAGCACCGTGGCCATGTGGTGGCGGCGCCGGTCGGCATCCATCGCGTCAACACGTTGTACTACAACCGCGCGCTGTTCGCCCGGCTCAAACTCGTGCCGCCACGCACCTGGGCGGAATTCGAAGCGGCTGCGCACAAGCTCAGGGCGGCCGGGGTGGCGCCGCTGGCGCAGAGCAGCGAGTCGTGGCAGGTGGCCGCGCTGTTCGAGAACCTGGTGCTGGCCGAGAGCGGGCCGGAATTCTACCGCGAGCTGCTGGTCAAGCGCAGCCCGGACGCCGCCGCCGACCGCCGCACCGCCGAGGCGCTGGAACGGCTGCGCATGGTCAAGGGCTGGATCGGCCGCGAGATGGAGGAGCGGACCTGGCCCGAGGTGGTGCGCCAGTTCGCGCGCGGCGAGGCGGGCATGATGATCATGGGCGACTGGGCCAAGCCGGAACTGGCCGAACGCGGCATGGCGCTGGACGAAGACTACGGCTGCGCCGCCGCGCCGGGGACGGCCAGGTATCACCTGTACAGCGTCGATACCCTGACGATGTTCGCCGGCGCCAACCGCCACAGGCCGGCGCAGGAGAAGATGGCGCGGTTGCTGGTGTCGCCGTCGGTGCAGGCCGATTTCAATGCGCTCAAGGGCGCCGTGCCGGTGCGGCGCGACGCCGACCCGGCACGCATGGACAGCTGTGCGCGCGCCTCGTGGACCATCTTCGCGCAGGGCGCGGCGGTGCAGGCTCCGAGCCTGGTGCACCGCATGGCCTCCGACGAGAGCAGCCGCGACGCCATCATCGCCGAGGTCCACCGTTATTTTCTCGACGACAGGGCCACGCCGGCGGAGGCGCAGCGGCGTCTCGGCGCGCTGTTCCGACTATTCAACATCAAAAGCCAAGGAGCTCCCGGTGCGCAAGATACTGATCGTTGATGATGACCAAAAAACCCGCGAGCTGCTCAAGACCTACCTGGAGAAGAACCAGTACGAGGTGATTTTGTCGCACAACGGCGAGAGCTTCCTGGCCGAGCTGCACGCGCACGCCGACCAGCTGTCGCTGGTGATCCTGGACGTCATGCTGCCGGACACCGACGGCTTCGCGTTGTGCAAGCAGGTGCGCCAGCGCTCCAACGTCGCCATCATCATGCTGACCGCCAGCTCCGACGAAACGGACCGCATCGTCGGCCTGGAGCTGGGCGCCGACGACTACATCGCCAAGCCATACAGCCCGCGCGAGCTGCTGGCGCGCATCAAGGCCATCCTGCGGCGCAGCGCGGCCGAGCCGCCGTCGGCGCGCTACTATCGCTTTGTCGGTTTCACCTTGGACCTGAAGGAGCGCAAGGTGGTGGACCGCGACGGTAATCCGGTGGTGCTGACCGGGCTCGATTTCCAGCTGCTCAAATACTTCGCCGAGCATCCGGGCGTGATCCTCGACCGCGGCGTGTTGTGCGAGGAGACGCGCGGGCGCGACGCCGGCCCGCTGGACCGCTCGCTCGACGTGCAGATCAGCCGCCTGCGGTTGCGGCTCAACGACGACGGCAAGCAGCCGGCCCTGATCAAGACGGTGCGCGGGGCCGGCTACGTGTTCTCGGCCGACGTCAGCGTCTCGCATGCGTAGACGCCTGCCAGCTTTGTTGCACAGGTTTTTGCCGCAATCGCTGCTGGGGCGACTGACCCTGGTGATGGTGGCGGGGCTGCTGGTGACCCAGCTCACCGCAAGCGTTATCTGGGCCACCCAGCTGCGCGCCAAGTCCCAGGTGGAGGCGCAATCGGCGTCGCAGTACGTGGCGCACAGCGCGTCCGGCGCGATCCGGTTTTTCCGCAGCCTGCCGGCCAACTACCGCTTGCTGCTGATCCAGCAGTTGCGCGAGATGGGCGGCACGCGCTTTTTCGTCAACCTCAATCGGGCCTACGTGCCGGTCGTCCAGATCGCCGAGCATCCGCTGGCGCGCAGCGTCATCGACACCGTCGGCGCCACGCTGAAAAGCGATCTGCCCAACTCGCCCAGTTTCCATCTGGCGTTCGCCTGGCCCGATCAACTGGTGGTGTCGGAAAATGACGTTCATCTGAGCGACCTGCCGGACGCCTGGGTGCAGCACATCCTGCTGCTGCAGCCGGACCCCGCGCCCATCCTGGTGATCCAGACCGAGATCGAGCCTGGCAACTGGCTGTACATGGCGGCGCTGATGCCCAATCCGTACTTCTTGAGCAGTAACGATCCGCTGGCGTGGGACCGGCTCGCGCTGCAAGGGTTGTCGCTGGCGGCGGTGCTGCTGCTGTGCCTTTTGGTGGTGCGCTGGATCACGCGTCCGCTGGCGGCGCTGTCGGAAGCCGCCGCCGCCTTCGGCAACGGCCAGGACGACCGCGCGCCGCCGCTGCCGGAGACGGGCAGCCGGGAATTCATCAACACCGCGCGCGCCTTCAGCGCCATGCGAGAACGCATCCAGCGCTACATCGAGGACCGCGACCGGCTGTTCATCTCCATCTCGCACGACCTGCGCACGCCGATCACGCGCCTCAAGCTGCGCTCCGAGCTGCTCGACGACGAAGCCCTGCGCAACGAGTTCGAGGAGGACCTCGATGAACTGGACATGATGGTCAAAGGCGCGCTGCAATGCGTGAAGGACAGCGACATTCACGAGAACCCGGCCGAGGTCAAACTGGACGCCCTGTTGGGGCGCCTGGTGCGCAGCGCGCGGCTGGCCGGGCACGAGGTGGGCTATCGCGCCAGCGGCCTGACGGTGCGGGCCAAGCCGCTGGCGCTCAAGCGGGCCATCGGCAACCTGCTCGACAACGCGCTGTTTTACGGCGACCGCGCCGAGATCGACGTGCGCGGCGAGCCGGGCGCGGTCGCGATCGCCGTGCGCGACCACGGCCCGGGCGTGCCGGAGGAGGCCTTCGCCAGCCTGTTCGAGCCCTATGTGCGGCTGGAGCACGGCCGCGAGCAGAACGACGGCGGCATGGGCCTGGGCCTGGGCATCGCGCGCAGCATCATCGAAGCGCACGGCGGTGAGCTGATACTGGAAAACCATCCAGAAGGCGGCCTGAACGCGACCATACGCTTGCCGGCCTGAACAACTCCGGGCGGCGCCGTCCGGCCGCCCATTCCCGTTTTTCGTCGCCCGGTCGCCGTTTCGTGCAGTTCGTCGCAATCCACGCCGCCGTTGTGGTGCCGATTGATATAGTAGCTACATCCATCATGGGTGGTTGGCGGCCGTCGCTATTGTTGCTATATTGGCCACTATCAGCTTGTTAAAAAAATATCAGAGGATTGAGATGATGACGAAGCTTTTCCAGTTTGGCCTCCTGTTTGCCGCGTTCTGTTCGCTGTTTGCCCGCGCCAGCGCCGCCGAGGAGAGCGAAACGCGCGTGGTGACGATCGACGCGCGCGTCGTGCGCGTCAAGCTTGACGGCGTGATCGACGTCAAAATGCGGCAGGGCGATACGCCATCGCTGCGCATCAGTGGAGACAAGCGCGACATGGATAAGCTGAACGCGGCGCAGACTGGCGACACCTTGTACCTCGATACCGACAACGGCCGCGGCGTCAAAGTGGGGCGATCCAGCGCCCGCGCCGAGCTGACCCTGCCGAGTTTGCGGCAGGTGATCTGCGAGGGCGTGGGCACGACCGACATCAGCGGCTTCAGCGGCGACGAGTTGGAGTTGACCATGGACGGCGCCGGCAGCATGAAGGCGGTGGTGGACTACAAGGTCCTCAAGGCCAACCTGGGCGGCGTCGGCAAGATGCACTTGTTGGTCGGCGAAAACGAGAGTGTCGAGCTTGACTTGCGCGGCGCCGGCTACATCACCCTCGGCGGGCGAAGTAAGTTACTCAAGGCCACACTCGGAGGGTTGGGCGGGCTCAACGCGCAGCAATTCCAGGCGGAGTCGGTCAACGTCGACCTCAGCGGCCTGGGCAACGCCACCGTCCACGCCAAAGCCAACGCGACATTGAACCTGAGCGGCCTCGGATCGGTCATTGTCTATGGCAAGCCGCTGAACCGCAACGTCACCGTTGACGGCCTGGGCAAGGTAAGTTGGAAATAAAACCAAATAAACATACCCACTTATACGTGATATGAAAAAATTCATACTAGCGATAGGTCTCGCATTTGCTCTGCAAGAGAGCGCGATGGCTGGATTCGCCGAAGGCGCCACCGCCTACAACAACAAAAACTACGCGGTGGCTTTAAAAGAGATCACCCCGCTGGCCAAGGCCGGCAACGCGGACGCCCAGCACCTGTTGGGCTTGATGTTTTACATGGGCCGTGGCGTCAAGCAGGACTACAAGCAAGCGCTGAGCTGGCACCGCAAGGCGGCGCTGCAGGGCAAGGCCGACGCGCAATACGTGGTCGGCGCCATGTACTACACCGGCAACGCGGTGATCCAGGATCACAAGCAGGCGGTTACGTGGTTCCGCAAGGCCGCCGAGCAGGGGCATCCCGACGCGCAACAGGTGATGGGACTGATGTACCGTTACCAGATGGCCGGCATGCCGCAGGACAACGTCATCGCCTACATGCTGTGGAACCTGGCGGCCGCCAAGGGTTCGGCCAATGCCGCCGAACAGCGGTCCGCCGTGGTCAAGCACATGACGCAGGAGCAGATCGAGGAGGGGCAAGCGTTGTCGGCCGCGTGGAAGCCGAACACGCCGCTGCCGACCAAATCGCGCACCGGCGGCGGATAGTTGTCAAAACACCGGGGAAAACAAGGGATTATCTTCTCGCGTACAATCGCCGTTTTGTCCGGAGATGCCCCATGCGCGCGATTGAAATCACCCAGCCCGGCCCGGCCGATGTGCTGAAACTGTGCGAACGTCCGATGCCCGTCGTGAAGGCCGGCGAGGTGCTGATCAAGGTGCATGCGGCCGGCGTCAACCGTCCGGACGTGTTCCAGCGCATGGGTAATTACGCGCCGCCGCCGGGCGCCTCCGATCTGCCGGGCCTGGAAGTGGCCGGCGAGATCGTCGACGGCGACCTCGATTACACCACCCTCGATATCGGCGACCAGGTCTGCGCGCTGGTGCAGGGCGGCGGCTACGCCGAGTATGTCGTGGCGCCCGTGGCCCAGTGCCTGCCCATCCCCAAGGGCTGGAGCATGCTGGAGGCGGCTTCCATCCCGGAGAACTACTTTACCGTGTGGAGCAACGTGTTCGACCGCGCCCACCTGAGCGCCGGCGAGACCTTGCTGGTGCAGGGCGGCACGTCCGGCATCGGCGTGGCGGCGATCCAGCTGGCGTCGGCCATGGGCCACCGCGTGTTCGCCACCGCCGGCAGCGACGACAAGACCGCCGCCTGCGTCAAGCTGGGCGCCGAACGCGGCATCAATTACAAGACCGGGGATTTCGTCGAGGTCGTCAAATCGCTGACCAACGACCGTGGCGTCGATGTGATCCTCGATATGGTTGGCGGCGATTACGTCCCGCGCGAGATCTCCTGCCTTGCCGACGATGGCCGCATCGCGCTGATCGCCACCCTGGGCGGCGGCAAGGCCACCGTCGACCTGGGCCAGGTGTTGCGCCGCCGCCTGACGATCACCGGTTCGACCCTGCGTCCCCGTTCGGTCGAGTTCAAGGGCGCGATCGCCAAAAACCTGCTGAAAAAGGTCTGGCCGATCATGGCGGCGGGAAAAATCAAGCCGGTGATCCATACGGTGTTCCCGCTGGAGCAGGCCGCCGCCGCGCATGCGCTGATGGAGGGCAGCAGCCATGTCGGCAAGATAATGTTGCAGGTAATTTAAGGGGTCGACGTGGTATTTCTGCCATTTTCGCCGGCGCCGCGCCGCCGGCTGGTTTGACCCGTCCCCGGCCCCGCGTTAAAATAGCGGGTTATTGAATTTTAGGCTACTATGCGACGCAAACTCGTCATCGGCAATTGGAAAATGAACGGCAATCGCGCCGCCAACACGGCATTGTTGTCCGGCGTCGTCGCCGGCCTCAAGGACGATGGCGTGCCGCGCGCCGATTGCGCGGTCTGCGTGCCGGCCCCTTACCTGGCCCAGTGCCAGGCCGAGCTGCAAGGCACGCCGGTCGCCTGGGGCGGACAGGACCTGTCGGTTCACGCCAGCGGCGCCTATACTGGTGAAGTGGCGGCCGGCATGCTGGTCGATTTCGCTTCCACCTACGTGCTGTGCGGTCATTCCGAGCGCCGCGCCTACCACAACGAAAGCAGCGAACTGGTGGCGCAAAAGGCCCTGGCCGCGCTGGCCGCCGGCCTGACCCCGGTTATTTGCTTCGGCGAGACGCTGGAGCAGCGCGAAGCGGGCGCCACCGAATCGATCATTTGCGGCCAACTGCAGGCGGCGCTGGACGTGATCCCGGCAGGCGAGCTGGCCAAGGTCGTGCTGGCGTACGAGCCGGTCTGGGCGATCGGCACCGGCAAGACCGCGACGCCGCAAATCGCGCAAGACGCACACCGGTTCCTGCGCGCGCGCCTGGAGCAAAAAAACGCCGAGGCGGCGGCCAGCGTGCAGATCCTGTACGGCGGCAGCATGAAGCCTGAAAACGCGAAAGAATTGATGGCGCAGCCCGATATCGACGGCGGCCTGATTGGCGGCGCCGCATTGAAGGCGGTGGATTTCCTCGGAATCATCCACGCTGTCTAAGTGCGCCGTTCAAGTGTTGTGTAACTGCCGCATAAGTAATCAAGCGGTAATGACGCGATGGTAAAAAAATCCTGTTGGCGGCTTATGTTGGCGGCTTAAAAACAGGTGTGAAACAAAACGATACAAAACTATTTAATCTTTGAATGGAATAACATGAGCAGCTTCTTCAACCTGGTAGTCATCGTGCAAGTCGTTTCGGCCATCGCCATTATCGGCCTGGTCTTGCTGCAGCACGGCAAAGGCGCCGACATGGGTGCGGCTTTCGGCTCGGGCGCTTCGGGCAGCTTGTTCGGCGCGACCGGTTCGTCGAACTTCATGTCGAAGTCGACCGGCGTTGCCGCCGCGATCTTCTTCAGCGCCACGCTGGCGCTGGCCTACATCTCGGCCCAAGGCCACAGCACGGTTAGCGGCGGCGTGATGGACAAGGCGCTGCCAGCGGCGCCAGCTCCGGCGCCGGCCACCGGCGCGGCAGCGATCCCGACCGCTCCAGCCGCCGCGCCGGCAGCGCCAGCCGCGCCGGCTCCAGCCGCACCGGCGCCGGCAGGTCCTGCAGGATCGATCCCAAAGTAATATAATTACAGCCTGAATGGCGCGGCGCACCATCGGCCGCGCGACATTTGCCCGTTGTTTCGGCAGAAGTTACGGTAGTTTTGGAAGTGCCCCCGGTTGCCCCGGCCGGAAAATCAACCGGGTGATCAAAGAAGTAAAGATTTATCGTTTTTCTCCTTGTTTTGGCGCAATACGCATTAACAACAGCGTGAAAACAAAGTAGAATAGCGGCCTTATGCCGACGTGGTGAAATTGGTAGACACGCTATCTTGAGGGGGTAGTGGCGAAAGCTGTACGAGTTCGAGTCTCGTCGTCGGCACCAGAAATATATAGAGGCCAGCAAGGGAGTAGTGTGTACCTGAGCTGGCTTTTTTACGAGGATGTGTCGTTCGATCCTGGTCTAAGTTGTACGATTGGGGCGAACGTTAAGAGAGCACCGCAGAACACCGCAAGTCCTCGCAGTCCCTAACCGATCGTTCAATTTAAGCTCATCAATCGTGAACCTCGAAAATTATCTCCCCGTTCTGTTGTTTATCCTCGTCGGTCTCGGCGTAGGGATCCTTCCCCAGGTGTTGGGCCACGTACTCGGTCCGAACAAGCCCGACGCGGCAAAACTCTCCCCGTATGAATGCGGCTTCGAAGCGTTCGAAGACGCGCGCATGAAATTCGACGTGCGTTACTACCTCGTCGCTATCCTCTTTATTTTGTTCGATCTGGAAACGGCATTCTTCTTCCCATGGGGCGTCTCCGTGCGCGAACTGGGCTGGAACGGGTTCCTCGTGATGATGAGCTTCATCGCTGAATTCGTCGTCGGTTTTTGGTATATCTGGAAGAAAGGTGCCCTTGATTGGGAATAAGCCATGGCTATTGAAGGCGTATTAAACGAAGGTTTCATCACCACCTCGGCCGACAAGCTGATCAACTGGGCGCGCACGGGTTCGATGTTCCCGATGACGTTCGGTCTGGCTTGCTGCGCGGTCGAAATGATGCACGTGGGCGCTGCCCGTTACGACATGGACCGCTTCGGCGTGGTGTTCCGTCCATCGCCACGTCAGTCCGACGTGATGATCGTGGCCGGTACGCTGTGCAACAAGATGGCGCCGGCGCTGCGCAAGGTCTACGACCAGATGCCGGAACCGCGCTGGGTCATCTCGATGGGCTCGTGCGCCAACGGTGGCGGCTACTACCATTACTCGTACTCCGTGGTGCGCGGCTGCGACCGCATCGTGCCGGTGGACGTCTACGTGCCGGGCTGTCCGCCGACGGCCGAGGCCCTGCTGTACGGCATCATGCAGCTGCAAAACAAGATCAAGCGCACCAACACGATCGCACGCTAAACGAGGCCGCTTCAGAAGATGACTACACAATTAGAACAACTGCAAACCGCCCTCGGCGCCGCCCTGGGCGATCGCGTTAGTATCGCCGTCGCGCTGGGCGAGGTGACCATCACCGTCAAGGCCGCCGACTACTACGGCGTGATGCAAACGCTGCGCGACGACAAGTCGCTTGGCTTCGAACAACTGATCGACCTGGCCGGCGTCGACTACCTGAGCTATGGCGACGGCGCCTGGGACGGCCTGCGTTTCGCGGTCGTCGTGCACCTGCTGTCGATCCGGCACAACTGGCGCGTGCGCGTGCGCGCGTTCTGCGCCGACGACGACATGCCGCTGCTGCCGTCGCTGGTGCCGCTGTGGCGCGCCGTCAACTGGTACGAGCGCGAAGCGTTCGACATGTTCGGCATCCTGTTCGAAGGCCACAACGACTTGCGCCGCATCCTCACCGACTACGGCTTCATCGGCCATCCGTTCCGCAAGGACTTCCCGGTGTCGGGCTATGTCGAAATGCGCTACGACCCCGAGCAGAAGCGCGTGATCTATCAGCCGGTCACCATCGAGCCGCGTGAAAACGTGCCGCGCGTGATCCGCGAAGAAAATTACGGGAAGTAAAAAATGGCTGAAATTAAGAACTACACCCTGAACTTCGGTCCGCAGCACCCGGCCGCGCACGGCGTGCTGCGCCTGGTGCTGGAGCTGGACGGCGAAGTGATCCAGCGCGCCGACCCGCACATCGGCCTGCTGCACCGCGGCACCGAGAAGCTGGCCGAGCAGAAGACCTACCTGCAGTCCGTGCCGTACATGGACCGTCTGGATTACGTCTCGATGATGTGCAACGAGCACGCCTACGTGATGGCCATCGAGAAGCTGCTGGGCCTGGAAGTGCCGCTGCGCGCGCAATACATCCGCGTCATGTTCGACGAGATCACCCGCATCCTGAACCACCTGATGTGGCTGGGCGCGCACGCGCTCGACGTCGGCGCCATGGGCCCGTTCCTGTACGCGTTCCGCGACCGCGAAGACCTGTTCGACTGCTACGAGGCGGTGTCGGGCGCGCGCATGCACGCGGCCTATTACCGTCCGGGCGGCGTGTACCGCGACCTGCCGGACTCGATGCCGCAGCATAAGCCGTCGATCATCCGTTCGGACAAGGCGATCGCCAACCTGAACGAGAACCGCCAGGGCTCGTTGCTGGACTTCATCGAAGACTTTACCCGCCGTTTCCCGACCTACGTCGACGAATACGAAACGCTGCTGACCGACAACCGTATCTGGAAACAGCGTACCGTCGGCATCGGCGTGGTAGCGCCGGAAGACGCGCTGGCGATGGGCTTCACCGGCGCCATGCTGCGCGGTTCGGGCATCCAGTGGGACCTGCGCAAGCACCAGCCGTACGAAGTGTACGACCTGATGGACTTCGATATTCCGATCGGCACCAACGGCGACTGCTACGACCGCTACCTGGTCCGCGTCGAGGAATTGCGCCAGTCCAACAAGATCATCAAACAATGCGTAGAATGGCTGCGCAACAATCCAGGTCCGGTCATCACCAGCAATCATAAAGTCGCGCCTCCGGGCCGCGTCGACATGAAGACCAACATGGAATCGCTGATCCACCACTTCAAGCTGTTCACCGAGGGCTTCCACGTGCCGCCGGGGGAAGCGTACAGCGCGGTGGAGCATCCGAAGGGCGAGTTCGGCATCTATTTGCTGTCGGACGGCGCCAACAAGCCATACCGTATGAAGCTGCGCGCACCCGATTACGCCCACCTGCAGGCGCTGGACGAAATGGCGCGTGGACACATGATTGCCGACGCCGTGACCATCATCGGTACGCAAGACATCGTGTTCGGCAGTATTGACCGCTAAAAGGTAAAAGTATGTTGTTATCAGAGCAGTGCTTAAAAAAAATCGATCGCGAATTGGCCAAGTATCCGGCCGACCAGCGCCAGTCGGCCGTGATGGCCTCGCTGGCCCACGCCCAGGTTGAACTGGGCTGGATCTCACCGGAAACGATGCAGGAACTGGCCGACTACATCCAGATGCCGGCGATCGCCGTGCAGGAAGTGGCCACTTTCTACAATATGTACAACCTGAAGCCGGTCGGCACGCACAAGATCACCGTGTGCACCAACCTGCCGTGCGCGCTGTCGGGCGGGGAGCGCGCCGCGCACCACCTGAAGCAAAAGCTGGGCATCGACTACCGCGACACCACCGCCGACGGCAAGTTCACCTTGATGGAAGGCGAGTGCATGGGCGCCTGCGGCGACGCGCCGGTCATGCTGGTGAATAACCATCGCATGTGCAGCTTCATGTCGAACGACAAAATCGACGGTCTCGTCGAGGAACTAAGCGGGAACACTACGAAATGACGTCACTCCACAATCGTCACATCGACCCTGTCATTCTGGCCGGCCTGGACGGCAAAAACTGGCACCTGGAAGATTACGTCAAGCGCGGCGGCTACAGCGCCCTGCGCAAGATCCTCGAAGAGAAAATCACCCCGGAACAAATCATCGCCGACCTCAAAGCGTCGTCGCTGCGCGGCCGTGGCGGCGCGGGTTTCCCGACCGGCTTGAAGTGGAGCTTCATGCCGCGCCAGTTCCCGGGCCAGAAGTATCTGGTATGTAATTCAGATGAGGGCGAGCCGGGCACTTTCAAGGACCGCGACATCATGCGTTACAACCCGCATGCATTGATCGAGGGCATGGCCATCGGCGCCTACGCCATGGGCATCACGGTCGGCTACAACTACATCCACGGCGAGATCTTCGAAGTCTATACGCAGTTCGAGGACGCGCTGGAAGAGGCGCGCGCCGCCGGCTTCCTGGGTGACAAGATCATGGGCAGCGAGTTCAGCTTCCAGCTGCACGCGCACCACGGCTATGGCGCCTATATCTGCGGCGAAGAAACCGCGCTGCTCGAGTCGCTGGAAGGCAAGAAGGGCCAGCCGCGCTTCAAGCCGCCTTTCCCGGCCTCGTTCGGCCTGTACGGCAAACCGACCACCATCAACAACACCGAGACCTTCGCCGCCGTCCCGTTCATCCTGAACATGGGCCCGGAAAAGTACCTCGGCATGGGGCGTCCGAACAACGGCGGTTCGAAGATCTTCTCGATCTCGGGCGACGTTGAACTGCCGGGCAACTACGAAGTCCCGCTGGGCACGCCGTTCGCCAAACTGCTGGAACTGGCAGGCGGCATGCGCGGCGGCAAAAAGATCAAGGCCGTCATTCCCGGCGGCTCGTCGGCGCCGGTCGTGCGTGGCGAACTGATGATGAACACCGACCTGGACTACGACTCGATCGCCAAGGCCGGTTCGATGCTCGGTTCGGGCGCCGTCATCGTCATGGACGAGACGCGTTGCATGGTCAAGGCGATGGAACGCCTGGCGTACTTCTACTTTGAAGAGTCGTGCGGCCAGTGCACCCCTTGCCGCGAAGGCACCGGCTGGATGTACCGCATGATCCACCGCATCGAAAACGGCCAGGGCCGTCCGTCGGACCTGGACGTGCTGAACTCGATCTGCGACAACATCCAGGGCCGCACCATTTGCGCGCTGGGCGACGCGGCGGCCATGCCGATGCGCGCGTTCATCAAGCAATTCCGCGAAGAATTTGAATATCACGTCGAGCACAAGCATTGCTTAGTGCCCGCTTACATCTAAGCTGCGTCAGGTAACGATCACCATGGTTGAAATCGAAATAGACGGCAAAAAAGTCGAAGTCCCTGCTGGTAGCATGGTGATGGACGCCGCCAACAAATTGGGAACCTACATTCCGCACTTCTGCTATCACAAGAAATTGTCGATCGCCGCGAACTGCCGCATGTGTCTCGTCGAAGTGGAGAAGGCCCCCAAGCCTTTGCCAGCATGCGCCACGCCGGTCTCGGCCGGCATGATCGTGCGCTCCGCGTCGGACAAGGCCGTGCAGGCCCAGAAGTCCGTGATGGAATTCCTGCTGATTAACCACCCGCTCGACTGCCCGATCTGCGATCAGGGCGGCGAATGCCAGTTGCAGGATCTGGCCGTCGGCTACGGCAAGGGCGAGTCGCGCTACGAGGAAGATAAGCGCGTCGTCGTGCCGAAGGACGCAGGTCCCCTGGTCTCGATGCAAGAGATGGCGCGCTGCATCCAGTGCACCCGCTGCGTGCGTTTCGGCCAGGAAGTGGCCGGCGTGATGGAGCTGGGCATGATCGGCCGTGGCGAGCACTCGGAAATCACCGCCTTCGTCGGCCAGACCGTCAACTCGGAAATGTCGGGCAACATGATCGACCTGTGCCCGGTCGGCGCGCTGACGTCCAAGCCGTTCCGCTACAGCGCCCGTACGTGGGAACTGTCGCGCCGCAAATCGGTGTCGATGCACGACGGCCTGGGTTCGAACCTGATCGTTCAGGTCAAGGGCGGCAAGGTCATGCGCGTGCTGCCGCTGGAAAACGACGCCGTCAACGAGTGCTGGATCTCGGACAAGGACCGCTTCGCCTACGAAGGCTTGAACGCCGACGACCGCTTGACCCAGCCGATGCTGAAGCAGGGCGGCGAGTGGAAAGAAGTGAGCTGGCAGACCGCGCTGGAATACGTGGCGCACGGCCTGAAGAATATCAAGCACGAACACGGTGACAAGGCGCTGGCTTCGCTGGCGACGCCGCATTCGACGCTGGAAGAACTGCACCTGCTGCAAAAGCTGACCCGCGCCATGGGCTCGGACAGCGTCGATACGCGCCTGCGTCACAGCGACTTCTCGCTGGGCGACGTGACGCCTTGGCTGGGCATGAGCATCACCGAATTCGGCGCCTTGAACCGCGCCTTCGTGATCGGCTCCTTCCTGCGCAAGGATCACCCGCTGCTGGCGACCCGCCTGCGTACCGCCGTCAAGGGCGGCGCCAAGCTGTCGATCCTGAACGCGACCGACGACGACCTGCTGATGAAAGTGGCGAACAAGATGATCGCCGCGCCGTCGGAGTGGTTGTCCGCGCTGTCGCAAGTGGTGGTGGCTGTCGCCAAGGCCAAGGAAGTGTCGGCGCCCGCCGGCTTCGAAGGCATCGAGGCGTCGGACGCCGCGACCGCGATCGCCGCGTCGCTGGTATCGGGCGAGAACAAAGGCGTCTTCCTGGGTAACGCGGCAACGCAGCACCCGCAAGCCGCCGCGCTGCACGCCGCCGCGCAATGGATCGCCGAACAAACCGGCGCCAAGCTGGGCTACCTGACCGAAGCCGCCAACACCGTCGGCGCCTACCTGGTCAACGCCAACGGCGCCAAGGCTCCGGCCTTCACCGAACCTAAGCAAGCTTACATCCTGCTGAACGTCGAGCCGGAACTGGACGCCTACAACCCGCAAGCCGCCGTCGCCGCGCTGAAAAAAGCCGAGATGGTCGTCGTCATGTCCGCCTACAAGCATGGCATGGACTACGCCGACGTGCTGCTGCCGGTGTCGCCATTCAGCGAAACCTCGGGCACTTTCGTCAACTGCGAAGGCCGTCCGCAAAGCTTCAACGGCACCGTCAAGCCGCTGCTGGAAACCCGCCCCGCGTGGAAAGTGTTGCGCGTGCTCGGTAACATCCTCGGCCTGGCCGGTTTCGACTACGACACCTCGGAAGCGATCCGCGACGAAGTCGTGGGTGCGGATTTCGCCGCCCGCTTGAACAACACGAGCAAGCAAGCCGTCGTGGCGTCCAACTTCGCCGGTTCGATCGAGACCACCGGCACCGAGCGTATCGCCGACGTGCCGATCTACTTCGCCGACGCCGTTGTGCGCCGCGCCGAGTCGCTGCAGAAGATGGCCGATTCGGCCGCGCCTAAAGCGCACCTGTCGACCGTTCTGGCGCAGCAGCTGGGCGTCGCCGCCGGCGACACCGTCAAGGTAACGCAAGGTTCGGGCAGCGCGATCCTGGTCGCCGCCGTCGATGCAAGCCTGCCAGCGAACGCCGTGCGCGTCGCAGCGGCCCATCCATCGACCGCCGCACTGGGCGGCATGTTCGGTCCTATCACCGTTGAAAAAGCAGGGGAGGGTAAATAATGGCTCTGCCTGAATTCGTCACTACATTGTATGACCTGGGCGCCACCAGCCCGATCGCGCCGGTGTGGCCTATCGTCTGGACGATGATCAAGATCGTCGTCGTCCTGCTGCCGCTGATGGGCCTTGTCGCCTACCTGACGCTGTGGGAACGTAAGTTCATCGGCTGGATCCAGATCCGCGTCGGTCCTAACCGCGTCGGTCCCATGGGCCTGCTGCAGCCGATCGCCGATGCGCTCAAGCTGTTGTTCAAAGAGATCATCATGCCGGCCAAGGCCAACCCCGGCCTGTTCGTCATCGGTCCGATCATGACCATCATGCCGGCGCTGGCCGCATGGTCGGTGGTGCCATTCGGTCCGGAAGCGGTGCTGGCCAACGTCAACGCCGCCTTGCTGCTGCTGATGGCGATCACCTCGATGGAAGTCTACGGCATCATCATCGCCGGCTGGGCCTCGAACTCGAAGTACTCGTTCATGGGCGCGATGCGCGCCTCGGCGCAGA
Source organism: uncultured Duganella sp. (assembly GCA_963511605.1). Classification (GTDB taxonomy): domain Bacteria; phylum Pseudomonadota; class Gammaproteobacteria; order Burkholderiales; family Burkholderiaceae_D; genus Rugamonas. The sequence goes on from CAUPJZ010000005.1 coordinate 143,924, forward strand.
TGATTTCCTACGAAATCCCGATGGGCTTCGTGTTCGTCGTGATCCTGATGGTTTCGGGTTCGCTGAATTTCGGCGACATCGTCGCCATGCAGCAGCGCGGCATGATGGCCGACCAGGGTCTGAACATCCTGTCGTGGAACTGGCTGCCATTGCTGCCGCTGTTCGTCGTCTACCTGACCTCCGGCCTGGCCGAAGCGAACCGCCATCCGTTCGACGTGGTCGAGGGCGAGTCCGAGATCGTCGCCGGCCACATGGTCGAGTACTCGGGCATGGCCTACGCCATGTTCATGCTGGCCGAATACGCCAACATGATCCTGATCGCGACCATCGGTTCGATCATGTTCCTGGGCGGCTGGTCCGCACCGTTCGCCTTCCTCGAATTCTGGGGCGGTTTCGGCGGCTTCTTCTGGCTGTTCGCCAAGGCGTTCTTCCTGGTATCGGTCTTCATCTGGGTGCGCGGTACCTTCCCACGCTACCGTTATGACCAGATCATGCGTCTGGGCTGGAAAGTGTTCATTCCTCTGACGCTGGTGTACCTGGTGTTCGTGGCCGGCTGGATGCAGACATCCTGGAATATCTGGAAGTAAGGACAAGAGAAAATGGAACGATTAAAAGACTTCTTCGGCAGCTTCATGCTGGCCGAATTGATCAAAGGGATGGCGCTGACGGGCAAGTACATGTTCTCGCGCAAAATCACCGTGCAGTACCCGGAAGAGAAGACGCCGATGTCGCCGCGCTTCCGCGGCCTGCACGCGCTGCGCCGCTATCCGAACGGCGAAGAACGCTGCATCGCCTGCAAACTGTGCGAAGCGGTGTGCCCGGCGATGGCCATCACCATTGAATCGGAACAGCGCGACGACGGTTCTCGCCGCACCACGCGTTACGACATCGATCTGACCAAGTGCATCTTCTGCGGTTTCTGCGAAGAGTCCTGCCCGGTCGATTCGATCGTCGAGACGCACGTGCTGGAGTACCACGGCGAAAAGCGCGGTGATTTGTACTACACCAAAGAGATGCTGCTGGCCGTTGGCGATCGCTATGAAAACCAGATCGCCGAAGCCCGCGCAGCCGACGCTCCTTACCGCTGACGACAGGCGGGCCATGGTGAAGTTTGCCGGTCCGCCGCAACAGTGGTGCCGATAATAAAACTGTACGTCTCTTGGGTTAGTTATGGAATTTAAAACTGCTTTGTTCTACGCCTTCTCAGCCATCATGGTGTTGGCTGCGACGCGCGTTATCACGGCCCGCAATCCGGTGCACGCAGCGCTGTTCCTGGTGCTGGCGTTCTTCTCGGCCGCCGGCATCTGGATGCTGCTCGAAGCCGAGTTCCTGGCCATCGTGCTGGTGCTGGTCTACGTCGGCGCCGTCATGGTGCTGTTCCTGTTCGTGGTCATGATGCTCGACATCGACACCGACAAGATGCGGGAAAACTTCTGGGGCTACCTGCCGATCGCGTCGTTCGTCGGCGTCATCATCGTGCTGGAAATGGCCGCCGTGCTGTGGCGCTCCTTCCTGTCGTTCGACCAGCAGGCCGTCAGCGCCGGCAACATCGGCGGCACCAAGGAACTCGGTATCCTGATCTTCACCAAATATGTCTACGGCTTTGAAATCGCAGCGGCGATCCTGCTGGTCGCGATCGTCGCGGCAGTGGCGCTGACCCTGCGCAAGCGTAAGGACACCAAACATTTCGACCCGGCCGATGCGGTTCGCGTCAAGCGCAACGACCGCCTGAAGATCGTCAAGATCGATGCGGTCACCACGCGTGGCGCCGATGCAGCCGTTGCCGGTTCGGCCGAAGCAAAGGAGACCCCATGACTTTATCGCTAGCTCACTACCTCGTTCTTGGCGCGATTCTGTTCGCGATCTCGATCGTGGGTATTTTCTTGAATCGCAAGAACATCATTATTCTGCTGATGGCCATCGAATTGATGCTGCTGGCGGTGAACATGAACTTCATCGCGTTCTCCCATTATCTGGGCGACGCGGCCGGGCAGATCTTCGTTTTCTTCATCCTGACCGTGGCGGCTGCCGAATCGGCAATCGGCCTCGCGATTCTGGTGGTGATGTTCCGTAATCTGGACACCATCAATGTGGAAGACCTGGATAGCCTTAAGGGTTAATCCCGCGGCTTTAGTTCTAATCTCGAAAAATAACGATTAAGGTTCATCATGGCGGGTACTCTTCTTAACCCTAACCTCCTACTAGCCGTACCTCTGGCGCCGCTGGCCGGCGCTGCGGTCGCGGGTTTGTTAGGAACCAAATTCTTTGGCAACGTTGTCGGTCGCAAGACTTCGCACACCGCGACCATCCTCGGCGTCCTCGTCGCGCTGATCCTGTCGGTGATGACGCTGAACGACGTGCTCAATGGCGCGACGTTCAACGGCACCATCTACCACTGGATGACGGTGGCGGGCGTGAAGTTCGAAGTCGGCTTCCAGATCGATTCGCTGTCGGCGATGATGATGTGCGTGGTGACCTTCGTGTCGCTGATGGTGCACATCTACACCATCGGCTACATGGCGGAAGACGAGGGCTATAACCGCTTCTTCGCCTACATCTCGCTGTTCACGTTCTCGATGCTGATGCTGGTCATGGCCAACAACTTCCTGCAGCTGTTCTTCGGCTGGGAAGCGGTGGGCCTGGTCTCGTACCTGCTGATCGGCTTCTGGTACACGCGCCCAACGGCGATCGTGGCCAACATGAAGGCGTTCCTGGTCAACCGCGTCGGCGACTTCGGCTTCATCCTCGGTATCGGCCTGCTGCTGGCCTACGCCGGCACCATGAACTACCAGGAAGTCTTCGCCAAGAAGGAAGCGCTGGCCGCTATGACCTTGCCGGGAACCGACTGGATGCTGCTGACGGTCGCCTGTATCTGCCTGTTCATCGGCGCGATGGGTAAATCGGCGCAGTTCCCGCTGCACGTCTGGCTGCCCGATTCGATGGAAGGCCCAACCCCGATCTCGGCACTGATCCACGCCGCGACGATGGTCACCGCCGGTATCTTCATGGTGTCGCGCATGTCGCCGTTGTTCGAACTGTCGGACACCGCGCTGTCGTTCATCCTGGTCATCGGCTCGATCACCGCGCTGTTCATGGGCTTCCTGGGCATCATCCAGAACGACATCAAGCGCGTGGTCGCTTACTCGACCCTGTCGCAGCTGGGCTACATGACCGTGGCACTGGGTTCGTCGGCGTACTCGGTGGCCGTGTTCCACCTGATGACCCACGCGTTCTTCAAGGCGCTGCTGTTCCTTGGCGCCGGTTCGGTCATCATCGGTATGCACCACGACCAGGACATCCGCAACATGGGCGGCCTGCGCAAGTACATGCCGATCACCTGGATCACGTCCTTGCTCGGTTCCCTGGCGCTGATCGGTACCCCGTTCTTCTCCGGCTTCTACTCGAAGGATTCGATCATCGAAGCGGTGCACGAGACCACTATCTGGGGTCATGGCTTCGCCGAGTTCGCCGTGCTGGCCGGTGTGTTCGTGACCGCGTTCTACTCGTTCCGCATGTACTTCCTGGTCTTCCACGGCAAGGAGCGTTTCGGCCAGGCTCACGCCCACGACCATCACGCACATGATGCGCATGCTCCCAAGGCTGCACATGGCGCCCACGACGACCACGGTCACGACGACCATGGCCACGACGAGGAAGACGACCACGCGCACCACGGCCTGGAGCCAGGTCAGAAGCCGCACGAATCGCCATTCGTGGTCTGGTTCCCGCTGGTGATGCTGGCCATCCCTTCGGTGTTGATCGGTTACTTCACGATTGCGCCTATGCTGCACGGCGACTTCTTCAAGGATGTCATCTTCATTGGTGAAAACCACAAGGCGATGGAAATCCTGGGCGAAGAGTTCCACGGTCCTATGGCCATGGCGATCCACTCGCTGACAACCCTGCCATTGTGGCTGGCGATCGGCGGCGTGGCATGCGCTTACTACTGCTACATGATCAATCCACGCGTACCGGCATGGTTCTACGCCAACGGCAAGGCGATCCACACGCTGTTGGACAACAAGTACTACATGGACAAGTTCAACGAGGTGGTGTTCGCCGGTGGCGCGCGCCTGCTGGGTAACGGCCTGTGGAACGTCGGCGACAAGACCCTGATCGACGGCCTGCTGGTCAACGGCAGCGCCAAGGTCGTGAACTGGATCTCGAAGCTGGCGCGTTTGGGGCAGACGGGTTACATCTACCACTACGCTTTCGTCATGATCCTGGGCATTCTGGGGTTCCTGGTCTACTTCCTGCCGTTTTGGCACGCTTAATTAGCTGATACGCAAAGAGATAACGATAACCATGATGCAGTCAACTATATCTACCTTACCTCCGTACCTGAGCCTGGCGATCTGGCTTCCGATCGTGTTCGGCCTGATCGTCCTGGCCGTCGGCCGTGACACCAACGCGGCGCTGGTCCGCGTCGGTTCGCTGATCGGCGCGATCGTCAGCTTCGCCGCGACGATCCCGCTGATCACGAACTTCAACAACGCCGCCCACGGCATGCAGTTCGTCGAAAAATCGCCCTGGATCGAGACGTTCAACATCTACTACTCGCTGGGCATCGACGGCCTGTCGCTGTGGTTCGTGCCGCTGACGGCATTCATCACCGTGATCGTCGTGATCTCGGCCTGGCAGGTGATCCAGAAGCGCGTCGCTCAATACATGGGCGCCTTCCTGATCCTCTCCGGCCTGATGATCGGCGTGTTCTGCGCGATGGACGGCCTGCTGTTCTACTTCTTCTTCGAAGCGACCCTGATCCCGATGTACATCATCATCGGCGTGTGGGGTGGCGAGAACCGCGTATACGCGTCGTTCAAGTTCTTCCTCTACACCTTCTTCGGCTCCTTGCTGACCCTGGTCGCGATCATCTACCTGTACCGCGTAACCGGCACCTTCGACATCCTGACCTGGCACCTGACGCCGTTGACGATGAAAGAGCAGATCTTCATCTTCATCGCCTTCTTCATGGCCTTCGCCGTGAAAGTGCCGATGTTCCCGGTCCACACCTGGCTGCCGGACGTCCACGTCGAAGCGCCTACCGGCGGCTCCGCCGTGCTGGCCGCGATCATGCTGAAGCTGGGCGCCTACGGCTTCCTGCGTTTCTCGCTGCCGATCACCCCGGACGCGTCGCACTACCTGGCCGGTTTCGTCATCACGCTGTCGCTGATCGCCGTGATCTACGTCGGCCTGGTGGCACTGGTGCAGAAGGACATGAAAAAACTGGTCGCCTACTCGTCGATCGCCCACATGGGCTTCGTCACCTTGGGCTTCTTCATCTTCAACGCCATCGGCGTGCAGGGCGCGATCGTGCAAATGATCTCGCACGGCTTCATCTCCGGCGCGATGTTCCTTTGCATCGGCGTGCTGTATGACCAGGCGCACTCGCGTCAAATCGCCGACTACGGTGGTGTCGTCAACAAGATGCCGAAGTTCGCCGCGCTGTTCATCTTCTTCTCGATGGCCAACTGCGGTCTGCCCGCGACTTCCGGCTTCGTCGGCGAGTTCATGGTGATCCTGGGCGCCGTGCAGTACAACTTCTGGATCGGTTTGCTGGCCGCGACCGCGCTGATCTTCGGTGCAGCCTACTCGCTGTGGATGGCCAAGCGCGTCATCTTCGGTAAAGTGACCAACCACCATGTGGCCGCGCTGGTCGACGTCAATGGCCGCGAGTTCTTCATGCTGGGTGTCCTGGCGATCGCGGTGCTGGTCATGGGTCTGTACCCGGCGCCATTCACCGACACGATGCAAACCTCGGTCGCCGACCTGCTGACGCATGTCGCAAAAAGCAAGCTGCCTTAAGAAAAACGGAAACGCATAAATGACTACACCTATTCCACAAGAGGCGTTCAATCTCGCACCGGCGTATGCCGAGGTGACGTTGATCATTGGCGCCTCGCTACTCCTGCTGGTGGACATGTTCCTGTCCGAGTCCAAGCGGTCGATCACTTACGTGCTGTCGCTGGCGATCCTGGCCGTTTTGGCCGGCATCACCTTCGCCGACTTCAGCGCCGGCACCACCGCGTACACCTTCCACGGCATGTACGTCAACGATCCGATGGCGAACCTGCTCAAGTTGGCCACCTACGTAGCCGTGGCGCTGACGCTGGTGTATTCGCGCCAGTACGTCACGCAGCGCGGCATGATGAGCGGTAACCTGGGCGGCGAGTTCTACGTCCTGGCGCTGTTCGCGATGCTCGGCCAGATGGTCATGATCTCGGGCTCGAACTTCCTGACGATCTACCTGGGCGTCGAACTGATGTCGCTGTCGCTGTACGCGCTGGTCGCGCTGCGCCGCGATAACCACAAGGCCACCGAAGCGGCGATGAAGTACTTCATCCTCGGCGCGCTGGCATCCGGTTTCCTGTTGTACGGTATCTCGATGCTGTACGGCGCCACCGGCACGCTGGAAATCAGCAAAGTGGCCGCCGCCGTCGCAGCGGGCACCATCAAGCCGACCATCCTGGTGTTCGGTATCGTGTTCCTGGTCGCCGGCTTGGCGTTCAAACTGGGCGCCGTGCCGTTCCACATGTGGGTACCGGACGTCTACGAAGGTTCGCCGACCGCGGTGACCCTGCTGCTGGGCGGCGCGCCGAAGATCGCCACCTTCGCGATCTGCATCCGCCTGCTGGTGGAAGGCCTGCTGCCGATGGCGTTCGACTGGCAGCAGATGCTGATGGTCCTGGCCGTGCTGTCGCTGGCGATCGGTAACCTGACCGCTATCGCCCAGACGAACCTGAAGCGCATGCTGGCTTATTCGACCATCGCGCAAATCGGCTTCGTGCTGCTTGGCCTGCTGGCTGGCGTGGTCGGCACCACCGACCGCACAGGCATCGCCGCCGCTTACAGCTCGTCGATGTACTACATCCTGACCTACGTGCTGACCACCGTCGGCAGCTTCGGCCTGTTGATGCTGTTGTCGCGTTCCGGCTTCGAAGCCGAAACGCTGAACGACTTCAAGGGCCTGAGCAAGCGCAGCGGCTGGTTCGCGGTCGTCATGACGATTCTGATGTTCTCGCTGGCCGGCGTGCCGCCGATGATGGGCTTTGCCGCCAAGTTCTCGGTGCTGAGCGCCGTACTGGGTACGGGCCAGATCTGGCTGACCGTGGTCGCGGTGATGTTCTCGCTGATCGGCGCGTTCTACTACCTGCGCATCGTTAAACTGATGTGGTTCGACGAGCCGACCGACACGGCGCCTATCGTCGCCCACGGCGACATGAAGTTTGTGCTGAGCGTGAACGGCCTGGCCATCGTGGTATTGGGCGTTCTGCCAGGTCCGCTGCTGGCGATGTGCCTGAAGGCCATGCAAGCGACCCTCGCCACCTGATGGATGTTTCCGTCGCAAGCTGGTTGGTGATCGCGATAGCCATCGCGGCCGCCAACCTGCCTTTTTTCAACGACAAAGTGCTGGCCGTTGTTCCAGCCACGTGGGGGCGCAAGCCGCTGATCGTGCGCCTGGTCGAAATGGTGGCGCTGTACTTTGTCGTTGGCTTCCTCGGCTTCGCCCTGGAAGGCCGCATCGGCAACCGCTTCCCCCAGACCTGGGAGTTCTACGCGATCTCCGGCTGTCTGTTCCTCGTTTTCGGCTTCCCCGGATTCATCGCGCGCTACCTGCGCAAGCACCGCGACTGATACACTAGCGGCTTCAATCAAGGAGCCGACATGTCGACACTGACAGAAACCCGCATCGACGGTGCATTGGTCTACGACGGCCACTTCCTCAAAGTCCAACGCGACACCATAGAACTCCCCGACGGCAAACGTACCGGCCGCGAATACATCCTGCATCCCGGCGCTGTCGTGATCCTGCCGCTGCTCGACGACGGCAAGGTGCTGCTCGAGCGACAGTACCGCTATCCGCTGCACGACGTGTTCATCGAATTCCCGGCCGGGAAAATCGATCCGGGCGAAGAACCGCTGGCCAGCGCCAAGCGCGAGCTGGAAGAGGAAACCGGCTACACCGCCACCGACTGGCGGTTCGTCAGCAAGATCCACAACGCCATCGCCTATTCGGACGAGCATCTGGACCTGTACCTGGCGCGCGGTTTGACCCTGGGCCAGCAAAAGCTGGACGACGGCGAGTTCCTCGAACTGTTCACCGCCACCATCGACGAACTGCTGCAGTGGGTACGCGAAGGCAAAGTCACCGACGTCAAAACCATCATCGGCGCGTTCTGGCTCGACAAGCTGCGCGCGGGCGACTGGAAGCTGGACTGACGTCATGAAGCCGGCGGCGCTGGTCTTGTTATGCTGCGGCGCCGGGGCTGGTGTGACCCAGGCGGCCGAGCGCACGCCGTTCCAGATCCGCTGCGAGGACACGATCAGCAAAACCATTTCGGTGCTGTCGACGAAGAGCAATGGCTTCACGATCAACAACCAGCTGCCTTACCGGGCGCTGACCTTGAAGACCGGCAGCATCGACGGCCGCAGCGAGACCCTGGGACTGACGGTCACGCGCGCGCAGTTTTCCGCGACGCTAGGCGGGCCTATCCTGCAGGACAAGGTGAGCGGCTATGAATGCGTGGCGCCGCGCGTTGAGATCAAGATGAACTACTCGCCGGTGCTGATCTATGTCGGCAACGAGTTCGTCCCCGGCAGCTGCGGCTACAAGACGATCCTGGAGCACGAGCAGCGCCACCTCAAAGCGTATATGGACAATCTGGCGCGGGTCGAAAAGGTGGTGCGCGACGCGCTGAACCGCCGCTTCGAAGGCAAACCTTTGTACGCGCCGTCCGGCACCGCGCAATCGGCGCTGCAGCACGAGATCAACAGCCAGTGGTTCCCCTTTATTCAGTCCGAATTCGACAAAGGTAATCTGGAGCAGGCTAAAATCGACACCCCCGCAGAATATGCGCGCCTGGCCGACACCTGTAACGGCGAGATCCGTGAAATCGTCCAGCGCAGGCGCAGAAGATAAAGAAGATGACAGCACATACCGATACACCGCGCTACTTTGCGCTGCTGCCCGCCGCCGGCGTCGGCGCGCGCATGGCGGCGGATGGACCCAAGCAATACCTGACGGTCGGGGGCAAGCCGATGCTGCGCCACGCCGTCGACGCTTTCCGCGCCAGCGATCTGGTGGCGCACACCTATGTCGTCGTCAGCGCGACGGATGGCCAGATCGACGCCGTGCTGCCGCCGAACCTGGATGGCGTGACGGTGCTGCGCTGCGGCGGCGCCACCCGCATGGACACGGTGCTCAACGCCTTGCACGCGCTGGACGGCGTTGTCACGGACGCGGACCTGATCATGGTGCACGACGCAGCGCGCCCCGGACTGACGCAGGCCTTGATCGCCAGGCTGATTGAGGGCGTGGGCGACTACGCCGCCGGCGGCCTGCTGGCGCTGCCGGTGGTCGACACGGTCAAGCGCAAGGCGGGCGGCGACGTCGCCACCGTGCCGCGCGACGGCCTGTGGCTGGCGCAGACGCCGCAGATGTTCAGCTACGCGCTGCTGTTGCGGGCGCTGGGCGAAGCGCCCGACGCCAACGCCATCACCGACGACGCCAGCGCCGTCGAGATGCTGGGCATGTCGCCGCGCCTGATCGAAGGCCACCCACGAAATTTGAAAGTCACGCTACCGGCCGACATCCGCATCGCCGAGATGTATCTGGCCGCCGGCGAATAACCAAGGAAACCACATGAACAAACTCCCGTTCCGCATCGGCCAGGGCTATGACTGCCACGCCTTGGTGGAAGGCCGCAAGCTGATTATCGGCGGCGTCGACATCCCGCACCACGTCGGCCTGCTGGGCCACTCGGACGCCGACGTGCTGCTGCACGCGATCACCGATTCGATCCTGGGCGCGGCCGCGCTGGGCGACATCGGCAAGCACTTTCCGGATACCGACGTGCAGTTCAAGGGCGCCGATTCGCGCACCTTGCTGAAGGAGGCCGCGCGCCGCGTGGTGGCCACCGGCTACAGCATCGGCAACGTCGATTGCACCATCATCGCCCAGCGCCCGAAGATGGCGCCGCACATCCAGTCCATGCGCGCGAACATCGCCGAAGCCCTGGGCCTGGACATCAGCCAGGTCAACGTCAAGGCCAAGACCAACGAGAAGCTGGGTTATCTAGGCCGGGAAGAGGGCATCGCGGCCGAATCGATCGCCTTGCTGATACTTTCGTGAAACAGCGTCGGCTTCGGCTATCCAGGCTGGGGGGAGGGGAGCTTCCTGGAAGCTATCGCATTGCTGATCTCTTCGTAGAAAAGAGTCAATTGATTTTCCAACACGCCCGTTGCTGCTTCTCGGGATACGTCTGGATAGTCGCTCAGGAATTCTTCCATGGTTTTGCCCGCCAGCAGGTAGTCAAACATGCGCTTGATTGGAACGAGCGTATTCTTGAATACAGGCATTCCGCCAAGGATGTCGGGTTGCATTTGTACTAGCGGCGTCTTCGATTTCATGGACTCCAGCACCTCGGGATCGAACGGATCGGTGGGCGACGTGCGGGGCGGTATGATCCGACCCTTGAAACGATGTACTGGCTCGGTGAAGTAACGTGGATCATATTCAGGACAATCCTCGTCGATCTCGATATCGTCATAGTTGTGCGGCATGACATCCATCCAGCTAGCGGGCTCGCCGGATGAAATCTCGTGCTTCTCGTCGACTTGCCCGTCTAAAAGAGATGATTCGTATTTCATCGTTTTGCTCCGTGTACGTAATGGAAACCACGTTGTTTTGGAAGTAGCCAATAGCGTTGTACCTGCGTTCGCTGTATTTGAGGCTCGTATCTTCCGTTGAGTAGGAATCGTCCTCCAGCACAGCGGGCGCATCAGCAAAATCCAGCCCGTGCTTGCGCAGGTTGCTTTTGCGTTTGGCCTCGTCCCAAGTGTAGGTGGTCATGTTCAGTGTAGTGGCTTGAGGATATCCTTCAAGCGGCACTGAAGAAAAAAAGCCAGGCTGCCAGGACGTCTCGCGACATCCTGCGCCCGGCTTTATCATCGGTCGTTCGGTCAGATCAATGGTGCGTGGTTATGGCATGCCGGTGTAAAACGATCTGCTACCATGGCGGTTTTTCAGCAAGGATGACCATGGCGCGCGATATTTATGCTTACCGGCAGGTGGCGGTGCACTCTGTGCGGCGCGGAGGCGTGGTCGAGATCCATCCGGTGCCGGGGCAGGCGTTTTCGCCGGAGCTGGCGGTGCAGTGCTCGCGGCGCATGAGCGATACGGCGTTGTATCCGCTGGGGACTTGCTTTCTGCTGGACGCGAAGCTGACGGATCGCCAGGGCGGCACGCCGTACTTGTACGCATGGCACGGCGACGACATCAAGGTGTTGTCGGCCAGGGAGACCAAGGCCTTTCTGGCGGAATTTAAGCGAGGCAGGATTTAGGTGGAACGCAGGCGCCACCGACGGCTTATGCATGGCGGATTACGCGCTGCGCGCTAATCCGCCCTACGTGTTTCCTTGTTTTTGCAGCGGTCAGTGGTCAGCCGTTAGTGCACGGCGTGTAGTTTAGCTGACGGCTTGCCGTCGTCCTCGCCCCATTTGGCGATGACCGCCGCCATCGCCACGGCGAACACGCCGCCGACCACCATTGCGCTCGATACGCCCAGATGGTCGACCGCCACGCCGCCCACCAGCGCGCCGCTTGCCAGCGAGATCTGCGCGGTGGCGACGAATACGGCGCCGCCGCTTTCCATCGCATCCGGCGCGGCGCGGAACATCCAGGTTTGCACCGAGATCGGCATCATGCCGAAGGCCAGGCCCCAGATCACGATCAAGGCCGTCGCGCCCAGCAGCGAGGTGCCGATCAACGGCAGCGCCGCCGCCGACAGACCCATCACCAGTCCGGTGACGATCATCGACATGCGCACGCTGCGCGCCACGGTCCAGCCGCCGATCAGGTTGCCGACGAAACCGGCCGCGCCATAGGTCAGCAGCAGGGCGCTGATGGTGGTCGCGTTCAGGTCGACCACCTGGCTCAGGAATGGCGTGACATACGTGTAGGCGGCGAACTGGCCGATGAAGATCAGCAAGGTGGCCAGCATGCCGAGACGCGCCTTCTTCACGCGCAGCAGCGCCGGCAGTTGCGCGAAGGTCAGCGATTGCGTGGTCGGCAGGCGTGGCAGCAGCCACATTTGCGTCAGCAGCACCAGCACGGCGACCGCGCCGGCCGCGTGGAAGGCCACCCTCCAGCCGACCAGTTCGCCGATGAGCGCGCCGGCCGGCACGCCGGCGACGGTGCCGAGCGAGATGCCGGCGAAGATGATCGAGGTCGCCCGCGTCGCATATTCTGGCGGCACCAGCCGGTTGCCGAGCGCGCCGCCGATGGCCCAGAAGCCGCCGACGCCGACGCCGAGCAGGGCGCGGCCGATCAGGATCACGATGAACGAATCGGACAGCGCCACCATCAGATTGGAAATGATCAGGGTGGCCGTCAGGCCCCAGATCACATAGCGGCGGTCGGTCCTGCCGACGCCGATGGTGACCAGGATGGCGGCAAACGCGGCCACAATGCCGGGAATGGTGACCATCATGCCGGCCATGCCTTCAGTCACCTTCAGTTCGGCGGCGATCGACGGCAGCAGGCCAACGGGCAGGAATTCCGTCGTGACGAGCGCAAACGAGCCGACGGCGACGGAAAGCACGGCCAGCCAGGCGGCGCGGGTGGGGGCGATGGCAGCAACGGCAGACGCCGACGCCTCGCCGGCAGGCGGCAAAGCCTGTGCGGTGGAAGTGGATTGCATGGAATAGTCCTAGGTAGAAGTAAAAATGCTTGAGTTTTTTACTGATCGGTTCATAATGACGGTTGGAGATCACGTTGTCAACATAATTTTTAACCGATCGGTATGAAAGAATCTACTGCAGCAGCCCGCAAGACGGGCCGTCCGCGCACGTTCGATGCTGAAACCGCGCTGGACAAAGCCATGAAGGTGTTCTGGGAGAAGGGTTACGAGGGTAGCTCGCTGCCGGAACTAACCGAGGCGATGGGCATGAACCGGCCCAGTTTGTACGCCGTGTTCGGCAACAAGGAAAACCTGTTCCGCCTGGCGCTGGACCGGTATGGGGCGACGCACGATCCGCTGTTTAACGCGGCGCTGAAGGAGCCGACCGCGCGTGCCGTGGTCGAGCATTTCTTGCGCGGCAACGCCGATGCGCAGACCGAGACCGACAAGCCGCATGGCTGTCTGGTGATCAACGGCGCGCTGGCGTGCAGCGACGATGCGCTGCCGATTCGTAATTCGCTGATCGAGCGCCGGGCGGCGAGCGAGGAAAAGCTGCGCGAGCGGTTCGAACGCGCGAAGGTGGATGGCGATTTGCCCGCCGATAGCTGCTCGGGGCAGATGGCGCGCTTTGTGATGACGGTGTCGAACGGCATGGCGGTGCAGGCCGCCGCCGGCGCCACGCGCGAGCAGTTGCAGGGCGTGGTGGATCAGGTGCTGCGCGGTTGGCCGTGATGCCGGCTTTTACACGGCGCCACGCGTTACCACGGATACACGTAGGGCGGATTAGCGCAGCGTAATCGGCCATGCATGCGTCGTCGGCGGCTTTTACATGGCCGATTACGGCGTCCCGCCTAATCCGCCCTACGTGCCTCCGTGGTATTCAAGCGTCGTAGTCACTCGGCGCTGGTGTCATCATCGTCGTCATCCGTTTCGTCCACGCCGTCCTTGACGCCGCGCGCCCGCGCCGCATCGGTGTCGGCTTTCAGTCCTGCGGCGTTGCTCATGAATTGGTCGACGCTGCGGTCGTCGCTGCGTTTGACTTCCGGCGGCAGCAATACCGACATATAGAGCTCGTCCGACAAGCGGCCGGTGCCTTGCAGATTGGCCATCAGCATCAGGCCGGCGCCGACCAGCATCATGATCGTGGCTGTGGTGGCGAACTGCCGCGTCAGATGCGGCTTGATGGTCTTCAGGTGGAAGAACAGCATGCCGCAGACGATCGCCAGGCTGACCAGGTTGCCATAGCGCGTGAACCCTTCGGCCGACCACGCATAGGCCATGGTGCTGCTGGCCGCGCGCCAGATGCCCACCGCCGCCAAGCCGCTGCCTAATATGAACAGGTGGCGGCCCATGCGCGCATGGCTGCCGAACAGGCGGTTTGCCAGCGCCCACACGCCGCTCCACAGCAAGCCCGCCGCCAGGCTGGACGCCAGCACCAGCAGGTAACGGATCAGCGCGAACGGCTCGACATCGGACAGCCACGTTTCCAGGCAGCTGAAAACGGCGATCAGCAACAGGCCGATGGTGGCCGGCGTCGCGCCTTCCCAGCCGTGCATGGTGGTGTCGGCGATTTCTGCCGGCACCGGGAAGTCGGCGGCGCGGATGCGCAAGCGGGTGTGGCCCAGGCGCACGACCGTGTCGCCGCCCAGCACGACTTCGGTCTGGCGCTTGCCGCGGGCGTAGGTGCCGTTCTTGCTGCCGAGGTCGCGCAGCACCAATTTCTGTTGCTCGTCGAGGTCGACGACGGCGTGCGTGGCGGCGCTGTGGGCGTCATCGAGGATGATGTCGTTGTCGTAGCTGCGTCCCAGGCGGATCGGCAAGGAGTCGGCTTTGTGCCGGTGCAGCACGTCGCCGTTGCGGGCGAGGATTTCCACAAAGTAGGGGGCCATCATTGCGCGCCTCCCGTGGCCGGCTTGGCCGGGGACGGGGCGGGGAGCGGCGCCGCCGTGGCCGATGGCTTGCCTGCCGATTTATTGACCGGAGCGCGCGCGGGCACCGTCGCGCCGGCCGGCGCCAGCGACAGCGATTCAAGGAAGACGCGCGACAGGCGCATGCCGTTGTCATAGGAGACGCCGCGCGCATCGAGCCGGCTTTGCAGGCTCATCAGTCCTTGATCCGTGCTGGCCGTCAGCAGCGCGAAGTCGTACAGGCCGGCGAACTTGCGGTAGGCGCGCACGCACAGCACGGCGCGCAGCGGCAGGTTTTTATTCTTGACGAAGTCTTCGGTGCAGTTGGGGCCGGTCAGGCGCGTGTCCTTGTTGCTGCCGAAGTGCTCGTTCTTGAACGAGGCGCTGGCCAGTTGCGCGAAGCGCAGCTTGTCGAGGCCGGTACCACGGATGAACTGGTGGCGGATGCTGAGCTGTCCTGTTTGCAGCGAGCCGCTGACGAAGATCGCCGACTCCATCGCGCAACTGGCGTCGTCGACCGTGAACGGCTTGTCGGCCTTGACGTTGGAGCGGCCCCAGCAGCGCATCTGCTCGGACTCGCGCACCGGCACCTGATACGGCCCCATCGGTTTCAGGCTAAGTGGGCTCGACAGCAATTGGTCGACCATCGCGCGCTGATGGCTCAGCAGCTGGCCGGCCACCACCGACGTGAAATCGGCCGGCGCCTTGCTTTGTTGTTCGACCTTGCGCAGCAGGTCCTGGGCGAAGCGGGCCGGAACAAGGAAGCTGACCAGTTCGCCATCGAGGCGCTTGGACACGTTGACGCCGGCCACCGAGCCGTCGACCGTCACGCTGGGGCCGCCGCTCATGCCGGAATTGATCGGGCCGGTGAACATCAGCTGGTCGTAGAAGCTGCGCGCGATGACGCCGTTGTAGGCGCCCTCGGAAATGGCGAAGCCCAGATCGAGCGGATTGCCCATCGAATACAGATACTGGCCTTGCGTCAGCCGCGCCAGCTGGTCCGGCATCTTGAAGAAACCGGTCCCGTTGCGGTTGACGCGCAGCACCGCCAGATCGTGCAGCACGTCGACCGCCAGCAGTTCCACATTGCCGCGCTGGCCGCTGGTGTCGACCCATTCGCCGACGTAGGTGTCCGGATCGAGCGCGAACTGCGACACCACGTGGTAATTGGTGACGACCAGGTTGCTCGTGCCGATCAAAAAGCCAGAACCCACCGACGACTGCGTGCGGCCGCTTTTCAGCAGCGAGCGCACTTGCAGGATGTCGTTCTTGGCCGATGCATATAAATGCTGGGCCGCGCTCGACGGCGGCGGCAGCGGCGCGGTATCGGCCGCCGCAGTTCCAGCGGCGGACGGGTCGGCCGCATCAGGCGATGCAGGCGAGGCGGGCGGGGCCGGCTGCGTCGAGGATGGCTGCGTGCCCTTGGCCGGCGCGTTGGCGGCGGCTGCCAGCGTCGGCGCGGTGGGGTTTGCGGTGGTGGAGGCGGCCAGCGCGCCAGCGCAGGCCCCGGTCAAGGCGATGGATGTGGCAAGCGCGGTGAATTTCATGCAAACCTTAGACTTATTCTATCGGCAACCTCAGAGCGCGCCATCTTCCACGGCGGCGGGCGTCAAAGGCGTCATCATATGGCCCAGCTTGGCAGCCTTGGTGTTCAGATAGTGCTGGTTGAACGCATTGCGGTTGACGAGCAGCGGCACCCGCTCGGCCACCTCGATGCCAAGTTTGGTCATGGCATCAATCTTACGCGGATTATTGGTCATCAGGCGCAGGCTTTTAACGTCGAACTGGGCCAGCATCGGCTTGACCAGCCCGTAGGTGCGCTGGTCCGGTTTAAAGCCCAGCTGTTCGTTGGCCTGGACCGTGTCGGCGCCGGCCTCTTGCAGCCGATAGGCGCGGATTTTGTTGATCAGGCCGATACCGCGGCCTTCCTGGCGCAGGTACAGCAGCACGCCACGGCCTTCGGCGGCGATCTTCTTTAGCGCGCCTTCCAACTGGGCGCCGCAATCGCAACGTTGCGAGAACAGCACGTCGCCGGTCAGGCACTCGGAGTGCACGCGCGCCAGCACCGGCTCGCCGTCGCCGATATCGCCCAGCACCATGGCCAGATGTTCCTTGCCGGTGGCTTTTTCGACAAAGGCGTGCAAAGTGAACTGTGCCCAGGGCGTCGGCAGGGCGCACGAAGTCATGTAGTCCAATTCGTCTTTTGCCGGTGTTTCCGCGCTCTGCAACATAGCTATGCTCTTCAAATATTGATGATGTAATAAAGTAAAAAAGGCGCGCCGGGCTGTTCGAACAGACCCGGCGCGCCCTTCATCATACCAAAACTGGCGGAAAATTATTTTAGGCCAGCCTTTCCCATGGGAAGGGTTTGTTTGCCTACTTAGTTCGGCAAGTCAAACACCAGCACCTCGGCATCGGTCGCCTGTTCCAGGGTGACCAGGTTTTCCCCAGTGATCTTCGCCGCGTCGCCGCCTTTGAGCGCGGTGCCGTTGACGGTCACGTCGCCCCGGATCACGTGGACGTAGGCGATGCGGCCCTTGCCCAGCTCGTGCTTCAGGTTGTCGCCGGCAGCCATGATCGTCGCATAGATCGCCGCATCCTGATGCACCAGCACCGAGCCTTCGCGGCCGTCGTTCGACGCGATCAGGCGCAGCCGGCCTTGTTTGCTTTCCGGCGTGAAGTGCTTTTCCTCGTAGCTTGGAGGAATGCCGAGCTGGCCGGGCTGGATCCAGATCTGCAGGAAATGCACCCGGTCCTTTTGCGAACCGTTGAACTCGCTGTGACGCACGCCGGTGCCGGCGCTCATGCGTTGAACGTCGCCGTAGTGCAGCACCGAACCGGTACCCATGCTGTCTTTGTGCTCCAGAGCGCCGCTCAACACGTAGGAGATGATCTCCATGTCGCGGTGGCCGTGGGTGCCGAAGCCCTGGCCGGCTTCCACCTGGTCTTCGTTGATCACCAGCAGCGGGCCGAAACCAACGTGTTCGGGGTCATGGTAGCTGCCGAACGAGAAGCTGTGGCGGGAGTTCAACCAGCCGTGATTTGCCAGACCGCGTTCTTCACTTTTACGAATTTGCAACATGATGAGCTCCGTTTCTTCGATTGTTTTCAAGGTTGTTTTCAGCCGATGTGCGATAATTTTGAAGGCTGATTCGCTGTTTCTTTAGTCATCGCCGCATCCATGAATCACAGTATAGACCTCGGATTCCGGATTAAAAAACGGAAAATTTACCCCTCTACTATCGAAAAAATCGAATGCTCAGATTAAGCCTCGAAGCGCTGCAAATCGTCGACGCCATCGACCGTCGCGGATCGTTCTCGGCCGCCGGCAAGGAGTTGCACCGCGTACCCTCGACCATCTCCTATACCGTCGGCAAGCTGGAGGACGACCTGGGCGTCCAGGTGTTCGAGCGCAACGGCCCGCGCGTGGTCCTGACGGCGGCCGGCGTCGAACTGCTGAAGGAAGGGCGCTACCTGCTCAGGGCGGCGCAGGATCTGGAACACCGGGTGCGGCGCGTGGCGTCCGGCTGGGAGACCGAACTGGCGGTCGGCATGGATTCGATGTTCTCACCCTGCATGTTCCTGGAAGACATCAACGCCTTCTACGAGGTCGCGCAGCAGACCCGGTTGCGCGTGGTGAAGGAGACGCTGTCCGGCGCCTGGGAAGCGCTGCTGGACCGCCGCGCCGACCTGCTGGTTGGCGTGGCCGGCGACGGCCCGGCCGGCGGCGGCTATGTCTCCGAGCCGATCGGCAAGGTCGAGTTCGTCTTCGCGGTGGCGCCGTCGCACCCGCTGGCGGCCGCCGACGGCCGGCTCGACCGCGTGCATTTACAGCAATACCGCGCCGTCAGCGTGTCCGATTCGGCGCGCCAGTTGGCGCCGCGCACCGTCGGCCTGCTGCTGGGGCAGGATACCTTGACCGTGCCGGACATGAAGACCAAGCTGCAGTTCCAGCTGGCCGGCACCGGTTTCGGCTTCCTGCCGGAGCCGTGCGCGCGCGCCGCCATCGACGCCGGCTTGCTGGTGGAAAAACAGGTCGAGGAGCCGAAACCGGCCGAAACCTTCTACCTGGCCTGGCGCAGCGGTGAGCACGGCGCGGCGCTGAACTGGTGGATCGCCCGCATGCGCCAACCGGGTCTGTTCGAGCGCTTGTTGCGCCATTTACCCCACCACACGCAATCCGTTTGACGCAGAACAGGAAACCCGTGGGCGAAAGCGTCACCCCGCTTGACAATGTTGACCGACGCCAACAATTTCGGAGTACCATAGCAGCATAACTGACTGTTTTTGCTGGATCATTTATGACCGCCCTGATTGCCATCCCGCCCGTTTTCCTGCATCCGCTGGCCGACCGCAACGGTCACCCCGGCGCGCTGCTGTTCGACGCCGGCGTTCTCGACCAGCACGATCAGCGCGATCAGCCCCCGGCGCTGCCGGAGGCCATCGTCGCGGTGCTGCGCGACGTGGCGGGCGGCAGCATGAGCTGCTTTTACCGCGCCGGCCTGACCGAGGCCCTCGGCCAATTGCTGGACCAGGCGGGCTGGAAAAAGCTGCCCGCCGAGAAGCTCCACCGCGCCGACGCCGAGCTGGTGAGCACCTTGCCGTCCACCGTGGCGTGGGTCGAGGGCGAATGGTTCCTGGCGCCGCCGTCCAAACCGGTGGGCAGCCAGGTCGCCTCGCGCGCGCTGGCGCTGCAACTGGTGCAACTGGTGTCGGCCGACGCCGACACCCATGAGATCGAAGCGCTGCTGCGCCAGGACCCGACCTTGTCGTACCACCTGCTGCGGCTGGTCAACTCGCTGGGCATGGGCGCAGGCCGCCGCGTCACCAGTTTTTCGCAGGCGATCCTGATCCTGGGCCGCTCGCAATTGCGGCGCTGGCTCAATCTGATGCTGTTCTCGTCGCGCGAGGGCGACCAGCGCTCGCCGATGCTGCTGGCGCGGGTGGCGGTGCGGGCGCGGGCGATGGAATTGCTGGCGCGCGACGCCGGCCTGGGCAAGGCGCAGCAGGAGCAAGCCTTCATGGTGGGCATGTTCTCGCTGTTGGGCGTGCTGTTCGGCCTGTCGCTGCCCGAGGTGCTCAAGCCGTTGACGATGAGCGAGGCGGTGCAGCAGGCGCTGCTGGCGCACGAGGGCGGGTTGGGCGAGCTGCTCGGCGTGGTGGAGGCGGCCGAGCGCGACGATCACGCCGCGCTGGCCGACCGCTTGCAAGCGCTGCAGATCGACACGGACAATTTCAACCAGGTCGCCGCCGAAGCGTATCTGTGGATGCAGACGGTGGCGTCCGGCAAGGCGGGTAAGCTCCATGCTTGACGCGATCGAGCGTTGTCTGGCGCTGAGTCAGCGGGCTCGCGGCGAGCAGGGCGAGGCGCTGGCGCTCACGCTGGCCAGCCTCGACGCCGCGCTGGCCGAGGCGCGCGCGGCGATGGCGCCGTCGGTCGACGCCGACGACCACGCGGTGCTGGAACTGGACCTGACCGGCTACCTGACGGCCTGGAGTCCGGGCGCGGCGCAGATGTTCGGCTACACCGCCGACGAGGCGCTGGGCCAGCACGTGCTGTTCCTGTACGCCGAGGACGATGACGACGGCAACATCGCCGAACTGGGTTTCGAGAGCGGCGGCGAACCGGGCGGCGAGGCCGGCGCCACCGCCGAAGTGCGCCGCCGCAAGAAGGACGGCGAGATCATCTGGGTCAAGATGCACATCTTCCTGCGCCACGACGACAGCGGCGAGCCGGTCGGCATGCTGGTCAGGCTGGCGCGGGTGGGCGAGGCGCTGACGGCGGCCGACAAGATCAACCTGCACGCGCGCATCATCGAGGACAGCGACCAGGGCGTGCTGATCACCGACGGCCACGAGCGCATCGTCTCGATCAATTCCTCATTCACCCGCATCACCGGCTATACGCCGGAGGAATCGATCGGCAAGACGCCCGACCTGCTGCGCTCGGGCGTGCACGACGCCGAGTTCCGCGCCAAGGTGCGCGCGGCGATGCGGGGCGCGGGGCCGTGGCGCGGCGAGATCATCGGCAAACGCAAGAACGGCGAGCTGTTCCCGCAATCGGTGACGATCAGCGTGGTGCGCGACGGGCGCGGCAAGATCAGCCACACGTTCTCGCTGTTCTCCGACATCAGCGAGCACAAGGACGCGCAGGCGCGCATGCAGCGCATGGCCAACTACGATCCGCTGACCGGCCTGCCCAATCTGTGCCTGCTGACGCAACTGGTCGGCCAGGCGCTCACCGAGAACCGCCGCTCGCAGGAGCACGGCGCGATGCTGGTGGTCGAGATCACCCGCGTCGGCGCCATCAGCGACACGCTCGGCAGCGACATCGGCAACGAGCTGCTGTGCGAGATCGGCCGCATGTTCCGGTCCGTGCTGCGCGAGGCCGACGTGCTGGCGCGGCTCGACGGCCACAAGTTCGCCGTCGCGCTGCTGCACATCGAAAAACGCGAACACGCAGCCATCGTCGCGCAAAAGCTGCTGTCCGCGCTGACGGCGCCGATCCGGATCGCCGCGCACAGCCTGCAGGTGGGCGCCCACATCGGCATCACCGTCTACACCGAGGACGCCGCCGATGTGCCGACCCTGATCCGCTACGCCGACGTCGCCATGAACAAGGCGGCGCAGAACATCGAGGCCGATTTCCTGTTCTACAGCGAGGAGATGAACCAGCGCGCCAAAGAGCATTTGCGGCTCGAGAGCGAGCTGCGCCAGGCGCTCGTCAACGACGAGCTGTTGCTGTATTACCAGCCGAAGGTGAGCCTGCGCAGCGGCCGCATCGTCGGCGCCGAGGCGCTGCTGCGCTGGCGCCATCCGGTGCGCGGACTGGTCTCGCCGGGCGTGTTCATTCCGGTGGCCGAGGAGACCGGGCTGATACTCGACCTGGGCACCTGGGTGCTGGAGCAGGCCTGCCGCCAGATCCGCGACTGGCGCGAGGACAACCTGATCATGCCGCCGGTGGCGGTCAACCTGTCGGCGCGGCAGTTCGACAGCCAGTTGCCGCAGCGCATCGCGGCGGTGCTGGAGCGCTACGGCGTGCAGCCGGACCAGATCAATCTGGAGATCACCGAAAGCCTGCTGGTGCGCGGCACCGACAACGTCATCGCCATCATGAACGAGCTGGTGGCGATGGGCATGTCGCTGGCGCTGGACGACTTCGGCACCGGCTACTCGAGCCTGGCCTACCTGAAGAAATTCCCGATCAGCACCCTGAAGATCGACCGCTCGTTCGTGGTCGGTTTGCCGTATGAAGAAAACGATTGCGCCATCGCGCGCGCGATCGTGACGATGGCGCAGCAACTGCGCCAGGAAATCGTCGCCGAGGGCGTGGAGACCGTCGAACAGATGAGTTTCCTGCGCGAGCTGGGCTGCGACCAGTTGCAGGGCTACCTGTTCAGCCAGCCGGTGCCGGCGGTGGAATTCGCCGCGATGTTGCGCGAAGGTAAGCGTTTGGCCTTCGGCACGCGGGTGTAGGTCACTGTCGCGCACCTGAGACAAGGCGAGTTGGCACGTTTTCAATAAAGGTGCCAAAATCGGACTGCTATTTTGGCAAGCTGGCTCACTATTCCTCAGGAGACTTCTATGCAAAAACGTACATTTCTGATGCGCGCCACCGCCGCCGTCGCTTTCGCCGGCCTGGCCCTGGGCGGATGCACCACCACCACCACCGACGCCAAGTCCGATCCGGCCGCCGTCAAGACGGAAATCGAACGCGGCTCCTACGACACCTTGGAGCGGCTGTACAAGGAGGTCAAGGGGTCGCGCGAGCTGGTGCGCAAAGCGAACGGCGTGCTGGTGTTTCCGCGCGTGCTGGCGGCGGGGTTGGTGGTGGGCGGCGAATATGGCCGCGGCGTGCTGCGCACGGGAGGGCAGACGGCCGACTATTACAGCATGACGTCGGTGTCGGTGGGTTTCCAGGCCGGCGCGCAGTCGAAGGCGGTGGTGCTGCTGTTCATGACCAGGGAAGCGCTGGATAAATTCCGTAATAGCAAAGGCTGGACGGCGGGTGTGGATGGTTCGGTGGCGCTGCTCAAGGTTGGCGCCAACGGCGAGATCGACACCACGACGGCGACCGGCCCGGTGCAGGCGCTGGTGCTGACCAACGCGGGGTTGATGGCCAACCTGAACCTGGAAGGCACCAAGATCAGCAAGCTGGCGCTGTAAAAGCGATTCGCTGACGGAACCTCGCTGCAACCACAGATCACGTAGGGCGGATTAGGCGGAACGCCGTAATCGGCCATGTATGCGCCGTTGGTGACGCATGCATGGCCGATTACGCTTCGCTAATCCGCCCTACGTGTTTTAGATGTTATTTGCGCGACGGGCCCCGCGCGGCCACGCGCGGAAAAGACTGGCTCTTCGCGCCCGTACCGGCTACGCTTGCGGTTTTCATGACCACGAGGAACACGATGAGCCGCAACATCCTGGACGAAGCCCACATCCACCCCGCCATCCGCGCACGCATCAGCGACTACCGCCGCGACCTCGTCGCCGAAGTCCAGGCCGCCATCGCCGCCAACAAGGTCGTCGTGGTCGGCATGGGACTCAATCCCTTCCCGCGCAAAGCCCGCCAGATCCTCGACGCCAACGGCACGCCCTACAAATACCTCAGCTACGGCAACTACTTCTCCGAATGGCGGCCGCGCACGGCGTTGAAGATGTGGACCGGCTGGCCGACCTTTCCGATGATTTTCGTCAAGGGCGTGCTGATCGGCGGTGCCACCGACCTGCAACGTCTCATCAAGAGCGGCGAGTTCGCCACCATGGTGGCTTGATGCTGACCTTGCCGCTACGCCTGCAGCCCGGCGACGACGTGCGCGGCGCGGTGGTGGCCGCCTTGCTGGCCAGCGGCCACCAGGCCGGCTTCGTGTTGCAAGGTATCGGCAGCCTGAGCGTCGCGCAACTGCGCTTTGCGGGACAGCCGCAAGCGACGGCGCTGCACGGCGATCTGGAAATCCTGACCCTGGCCGGCTCTATCGCGCCGGACGGCGCCCATCTGCACATGTCGGTGTCCGACGCGCGCGGTCAGGTGCTCGGCGGCCATGTCGCGCCCGGCTGCGTGGTGCGCACCACCGCCGAGCTGCTGCTGGCCTTGTTGCCGGACCGGCGCTTCACGCGCGAACACGACCCGCTCACCGGCTACCCGGAACTGCGCATCGACTCAACCCCCGACTAGTCCGGATCGACCTCGTCGTTGATCTTCTCGGTCAGCGTCCGCAACTGTTCCGGCACCGCGTCCAGATGGTAGCGCACGGTGTGGGCCTGCTGGCCCTCGTCGACTTCCAGGTCGTACTGGAAGTCCCAGGACTTCGGCTCGCTCTTGACCAGCTTGTCCGGCAACGCGAAAAAGTCGCAGGCCTGCACCAGCTGCTGCATTTGCTCGGCCTGTTCATGCGGCAGCTGCGCCAGATCGATGGTGCGCGTCTGCGCCCCGGCCGGTCCGGCGAAGCCGCCTGTGCATCGCAATGTCATCCGCATCGTGCTTCCTTTCAAATCACGCCGACCAGCTTCCACGCGGCCTGCACCGCGTGTTGTTCCTTCGAATCGGCCCCGTACAACAGCTCGGCCGACTGCGTCGTCGCCCTGGCCATGTCGGCGAACGTCGCGTTGGATGTCAGCAAGGCCAGCGACTTGTACCAGATCGGCCCGGCCTTGTCCCAGGAATTGCCCTTGAGCGCGATGCAGGCCGCGTGGAAGGCGTGGTTGGGAATGCCCGAGTTGGTGTGGACGTCGCCGTCCTCGATATAACCGGCCATCGTCTTTGGTTGATCATCGCCGGACCACGTAAGTTCCTTGTTGCCCGGATCGGCCATCGAGCGCAGCGCCTTGCCGACGGTCGGTCCCATGATGCCGGCGCCGATCAGCCAGTCGGCCTGGGCGCTGTTTTGCTTGAGCTTCCACTGCTTGACCATGCTGCCGAACACGTCGGAGATGGACTCGTTGAGCGCGCCGCTCTGGTCGTCGTAGACCAGGCCGCCGGGCACGGCGTTCTGCGTCAGGCCGTGGGTCAGTTCATGGGCGATGACGTCGATGGCGGTGGTAAAGCCCAGGAACAGCTTGCCGTCGCCGTCGCCGTAGACCATTTGCTGGCCGTTCCAAAAGGCGTTGTTGAAATTCTTCTGATAGTGGACGGTCGAGTCGAGCCGCAAGCCCTTGCCGTCGATCGAATTGCGTTTGAACACCTCGAACAGGAAATCGTAGGTAACGCCGGCGCCGTCGTAGGCCTGGTTGACGGTCGCATCGCTGCCGGCCCTGGCGCCTTCGCCGCGCACCAGCTTGCCGGGCAGCGTGGTCTTGTTTCTGGCGTCGTAGACGGTGCGGCGTTTCTCGCCGGTGGCGGTGATGCCGAAGGCCGTCGTCGGCGTTGCCACCGACCGCTGGCCGCGCAAATGTGCCGACAGTTCGGCCTGGTCCAGGAGCAGGCAGCGTTCGTGCTGATCGGTTGTCTCATCGGCCAGCAGGCGCAGCATTTTCGATGAAATGATGAAGCAAGTGCAGCGATACCGGTGGTGCGCCATGGGCGATCTCCTCTGTGAGCGATAAGTGACTTTATACACGGAATCCAAATTGTCCGATGTCACGTATTGCAACCGAGAAGTGCCGATTTCACCGCCGCAGCGGATCGAGCAGGGCGCGCAAATCGTTGTGGTCGAGCTCGTACATCAACGCGATCAGCGCCCCCAGTTCGCCGGACGGAAAGCCCTCGCGCGCGAACCAGCCGAGGTAATGGCCGGGCAGGTCGGCGATCTTGCGCCCCTTATATTTACCGTAAGGCATTTCGCGCGTCAGCAGCAGCGCGAGCTTTTCTGAATTCATGTCGTGGTGGCGGAAGAGTCGGCAGCCCGCCATCATAAATCACTCCGGGGTCAGGTCCACCATTTCTACACGGGCTGAAGCGGTGTGGACCTATATTTGCCTCGCAAGCAAATATGTTCTACCGGTTTGGGTCTTTTTCGCAGCAACGAAAGTCCGGATACTGCATGACATCAACTTTTCAGGAGTAAAGTCATGCCAATTGCCTTGCTGGCGCTGACCATCAGCGCGTTCGCCATCGGCACCACCGAATTTGTCATTGTCGGCTTGTTGCCGACCATTGCCGCCGATCTGGGCGTGAACCTGCCGTCGGCCGGCCTGCTGGTCAGCCTGTACGCGCTGGGCGTCGCCGTCGGCGCGCCGGTGCTGACGGCGCTGACCGGTAAGTTGCCGCGCAAGACGCTGCTGGTGTCGCTGATGGTGTTGTTCACCGCTGGCAACCTACTGGCCTGGAAGGCGCCCAGCTACGAATCGCTGGTGATCGCCCGCATCCTGACCGGCCTGGCGCACGGCGTGTTCTTCTCGATCGGCTCGACCATCGCCACCTCGCTGGTGCCGAAGGAGAAGGCCGCCAGCGCGATCGCCATCATGTTCACGGGCCTGACGGTGGCGCTGGTGACCGGCGTGCCGCTCGGCACCTTCATCGGCCAGCACTTCGGCTGGCGCGAGACCTTCCTGGCCGTCTCGGCGTTGGGTGTGGTCGCCTTCATCGGCAGCCTGCTGTTCGTGCCGTCGACGATCCAGCATAGCAAGCCTGCCTCGCTGCTGCAACAGGTCAAGGTGCTCGGCGAGCCGCGCCTGATGCTGGTGTACGCGATGACCGCCGTCGGCTATGGCGGCACCTTTATCGCCTTCACCTATCTGGCGCCGATACTGCAAGAGATTTCCGGCTTCAGCGCCGGCGCGGTCGGGCTGGTGATGCTGGTGTACGGCGTCTCGGTCGCGGTGGGCAACATCTGGGGCGGCAAGCTGGCCGATGCACGCGGCGCGGTCGGCGCGCTCAAGATCATCTTCCTGGGCCTGGCCGCCGTGCTGCTGGTGGTCACGTTCGTGGCGCCGTTTAAATGGCTGATGCTGGCGACGGTGCTGGTGTGGGGTGCCTTTGCCTTCGGTAACGTTGCTGGGTTGCAGGTGTACGTGGTGCAGCAGGCCGAGCACTTCACGCCGCGCGCGGTGGACGTCGCCTCGGGCCTGAACATCGCCGCCTTCAATCTCGGCATCGCGGGCGGCGCCTGGGGTGGTGGTTTAATCGTCGAACACGTCGGCCTGGCGCACACCGGCTGGATCGGCGCGCTGGTGGTGCTGGGCGCGTTCGGCCTGACGGCGCTCAGCGGCCGCCTCGACCGGCTCAAACCGCGCCAACCGGCGACCGGCGAAGCCAAGCGCGTCCGCGTCGCCGCCCATTAATGAGACGTGGATAACCGCAGATCTGCCTTACAATGTTTTTTTACATTACTGGCAGATCCGCCCACACTTCATGGCCCATCTTCATCCTACCGGCTGGCAAGAGATGGCCGTCACCGGCACCGCCGCCCGCGAGATCGAGACGCTGACCTATCTCGAGTCCACCCTCGCCAGCGCCCCCTATCGCATCTATCACGGCGTCCACTGGACCAACGTCGAGAAAGGTTTTTCGACGTTCGGCGAGATCGATTTCATTATCGTCGCCCCAAGTGGCCGGATGCTGCTGATCGAGCAGAAGTCGGGCTTCCTCAACGAGACGGAGGAGGGCCTGGTCCGCAACTACGAAGGCAAGCCGCGCAAGGTGGCCAACCACATCATGCGTTCGATCAAGGGCCTGACCGAACGCTTCGGCAGCGAGCTGTCCATCGATTACCTGCTGTACTGCCCCGACTACACCGTGCGCAACGCGAATCTGGCTGGCATCGATCCGCGCCACATCATCGATGCCACCAGCAAGGACCGCCTGGCGCAAGTGGTGCGCGAAATCCTGCCGATCACCGATACCAGGCCCGGCGAACAATTCGACAAGGTCACGCGCTTCCTCGGTAACATGCTGAGCCTGCGCCCCGATCCCAGCTCGATGATCGGCAACGCCGCGCAGATGGTCGCGCGGCTGTCCGGCGGTCTGGCGACCTGGGCGCGGCGGCTGGAATTTACGCCGTTCCGCCTGCACGTGGTCGGTACCGCCGGCAGCGGCAAGACCCAGCTGGCGCTGGCCGAATACGCCGCCGCCATCGACGCCGGCCTGTCGCCGCTGTACGTGTGCTACAACCGGCCGCTGGCCGACCATATCGAGCGCCTGGTGCCGCCCGGCGGCAAGGTCGCCAGTTTCCACATGCTCAGCGACGCCTTCATGCGCGCCCAGGACCAAGTGCCCGAGTACGGCGCTCCCGGCGTGTGGGAAGGGATCGAGGCGAAGATGACGGTCTCGCCGCTGCCCGCCGAGTGGCGCTACGATGTGGTGATCGTCGACGAGGGCCAGGATTTTTCGCCCGCCTGGCGCGACATCCTGCTGCGCATGCTCAAGGACGACGGCCGGGCGATCTGGCTCGAGGACCCGAACCAGAACCTGTACGGCCGCGAGATGGTGCCGTTGCCGGGCTGGGTGACCTTGCATTCGGACACCAACTACCGCAGCCCGCGCCAGATCGTCGACATGCTGGCTTCGATCGGCGCGACCACGTCGCCGGTGGAGGCGGGCAGTCCGTTCAAGGGCGCCGATATCGAGGAGTTGATGTACCCGGAAGGCGATACCGAGGCGATGTTGGCGCAAACCCGCAAGGCCATCACCTTGTGCCTGGGCGCGGGCTTCGCGCGCCAGGACATCGCCATCGCCTCGTTTCGCGGACGAGAGAAGTCGGCCATCCTCAACCTCGACAAGCTGAGCGACGCCCACACCTTGAAGTCGTTCACCGGCGAATACGACCTTTTCGGCAATCCCGAGTACCGGGAAGGGGGCTTGCTGGCCGAGTCGGTCTACCGCTTCAAGGGTCAGTCGGCCCCGGCGGTGATTTTCACCGAGATCGATTTCGCCGAGATCGATGACCGCGTGCTGCGCAAGCTGTTCGTGGGTATGACGCGCGCCAGGCTGAAGCTGGTGCTGGTCCTCAGCGAGCGCGCCGGACAGCAGTTGCTCGACCGGATGTGAGCACGGCCCGTGCTTAAGCGGGGCGCGGCCGCGCCGGATTGCCCACCACCGTCGCACGCGGGCGGGGGCGGGGGTGTATATTGGCGGCGATTTCAATACTTGCCGCTGGATAACCTTCATGTCTGCTGTCACGCTGTTTTGCCTGGTTTTCGCCTATTTCGCCTTGCTGCTGGTGGTCGCCCGGCGCACCTCCCGCAACGCCACCAACGACAGCTTCTTCATCGGTAACAAGAGCAGCAACTGGATGCTGGTGGCGTTCGGCATGGTCGGCACCACCCTGAGCGGCGTCACCTTCGTCAGCGTGCCGGGCGCCGTGGGCCGCGACGGCTTCGGCTATCTGCAGGTGATCCTCGGCTACGTGCTCGGCTACATCGCCGTCGCCTGCATCCTGCTGCCGCTGTACTACCGCCTCAAGCTGACCTCGATCTACCACTACCTCGATGTCCGGCTCGGCAAGCGTTCCTATCAGAGCGGCGCCGCGTTTTTCATCCTGTCGCGCACCTTGAGCGCGTCCGCGCGGCTCTATCTGGTGGTCAACATCCTGCAAATCACCATCCTCGACAACATGGGTGTGCCGTTCTGGCTGACCACCCTGGTGATCCTTGGCATGATCCTGCTTTACACCTACGAGGGCGGCGTCAAGACCATCGTCTGGACCGATACCTTGCAAACCACCGGCATGGTGCTGGGACTGGTGATCTGCGTCGGCTGGCTGCTGCACGACATGAACCTGAGCCTGCCGGAAAGCCTGGCGCGCATGCAGGAACAGGGCCTGACGAACGTGGTCACCGCCTCGGTCGACAGTCCCGCGTATTTCTGGAAGCAGGTGCTGGCCGGTTTCTTCATCGTGCTGGCGATGACCGGCATGGACCAGGAGATCATGCAGAAGAATATCTCCGTCAAGACCTTGCGCGACTCGCAAAAGAACATGCTGATGCTGACGGTGATCCTGTCCGCCGTGCTGGTGCTGTTCATGTTCCTCGGCGGCCTGCTGTACCTGTACGCGCCGACGGTGGGCCTGACGGCCAGCGGCGACAAGATCTTCCCGGCGGTGGTGATGGGCCATATGCCTGCGGCGCTGCAACTGATCTTCTTCATTGGCCTGGTCTCGGCGCTGTTCCCCAGCGCGGACGGGGCGATGACCGCGCTGACGTCGACCTTTTGCATCGACATCCTCGGCGTGCAGCGCCGCACCGATATGACCGAAGCGGCCAAGGTACGATTGCGTCATCGCGTCCATCTCGGTTTCTGCGCGCTGTTCCTGCTGCTGGTGCTGATGTTCAAATGGATAGACAATGCCAGCATGGTGGGGCTTGTGCTCAAGCTGACCGGCTATACCTATGGCCCGTTGCTCGGGCTATTCGCCTTCGGCATACTGACCCGCCGCGCGGTGCGCGACCGCTGGGTGCCGCTGGTGGCGCTGGCCGGCCCCGCGCTCTGTTATGTCGTTGACGTCAATCAAAAATTACTATTTGGTAACTATCGTTTGGGCTTGGAATTGCTTATCATGAACGGTTTGCTGGTGTTTGGAGGCTTGCTCCTTATTTCGGTACCGGGACAGCGCAGCCCGCATACAGTATGATCTTGTAAATTACGCAATCACTTGGAGTATCAATGGCACGATCACCGTTTTCCTACATTCGCAGCGGCTTCGCTTTCTTCTGGCGGGCGCTCGACGCCGGCCGCCGCACGATACTGAACCTGCTGTTCCTGGCGCTGCTGATCGTGCTGGCCTACGCCATCTTCGGCGGCGGCTTCAAACCGCTGCAACCGAAGACCACCCTGGTGCTGGACCTGAAGGGCCAGTTGGTCGAACAGTCCAGCATCAGCGCGCGCGAGGCGCTGGTCACCACCGCGCGCGGCGGCGAAACGCTGAAGATGATCCAGCTGCGCGACGTGCTGGCGGTGCTAGACACCGCCGCCAAGGACCCGTCGATCGGCGCCGCCGTGCTGCTGACCGACGAAATGGAGGGCGGCGGCCAGGCCATGCTGCGCGAAGTGGCGGCGGGCCTGGACCGCTTCAAGGCGTCCGGCAAGAAGGTGGTGGCCTGGGGTTCGAGCTACGACCAGCGCCAGTACCTGCTGGCCTCCCACGCCAACGAGGTGTATATGCACCCGATGGGCATGGTGCTGATGGAGGGTTTCGGCCGCTATCGCAACTACTACCGCGACGCCCTCGATAAAGTCGGCGTGACGGTCAACCTGCTGCGCGTGGGCACCTACAAGAGCTTCGGCGAGCCATATGTCGCCAACGGCCCGTCGCAGGCGGCCAGCGAGGCGGAATCGTATCTGAACAACGCGCTGTGGACGTCGTACACCAACGACGTCGAGAAGGCGCGCAAGCTGCCGCAGGGTCAGATCATGAAGACCATCAACGACCTGCCGGCCCAGGTGGTGGCCGTCAATGGCGACCTGGCCAAGGTCTCGCTGTCGGCCAAGCTGGTCGACGGCCTGAAAACCCGCGATGAAATCCGCCAGATGATGATCAACCGCGGCGCGCTGGACCTGGAAGGCAAGAGCTTCCGCCAGGTCGGCTTCGACGAATACCTGGCGCGCGCGCCGCACAAGCTGACCGGCGACGCCGTCGGCGTGATCGTGGCGCAGGGCGAAATCAGCGACGGCACCGCCGGCCCCGGCTCCATCGGCGGCGATTCGACCTCCAAACTGATACGCGCCGCGCGCGAGGACAACGGCATCAAGGCCATCGTGCTGCGCGTCGATTCGCCCGGCGGCAGCGCCTTCGCCTCGGAGCTGATCCGCCGCGAGCTGGAATTGACGCGCGCCGCCGGCAAACCGGTAGTGGTCTCGATGGGTAACGTGGCCGCTTCCGGCGGCTACTGGATGTCGATGGCGTCCGACGAGGTGATCGCCGACCCGAACACCATCACCGGCTCGATCGGCGTGTTCGCCATCCTGCCGACCGCCGACAAGGTGATCGACAAGCTGGGCATCCACACCGCCGGCCAGCCGACCACCTGGCTGGGCGACGCGGGCAATCCATTGCGTCCGCTCGATCCGCGCTTCGCGCAGGTCATCCAGGGCAGCATCAACCATATCTACGCCGAGTTCACGACCCGCGCGGCCAAGGCGCGCAAGACGACGCCGGAGAAAATCGACGCGGTGGCGCAGGGCCGTGTGTGGACCGGCGCCCAGGCCAAGGAGCGCGGCTTGGTCGATACGCTGGGCGGCTACAACGATGCGTTGAAGTCGGCCGCCAAGCGCGCCAACCTTGGCGGGGATTTCCGCGTGGTGTATATCGAGCGTGAAACCAGCAAGTTCGATCGCGTGGTCGATATGCTGGGCGGTTCGGCCGCGCAGGCGGTGGCCAAGGCGATCAGCCAGCAGGTCAATCTGGGCGTGACGGCCAGCACCGGTTTGCCGCCAAGCGCGGCGAACGGCATCGCCAGGGATTTGGGTTGGTTGTCGGAGCTGACGGCGTCGCGCAAGCCGTTCACCGCGATCACGCATTGCCTGTGCGAGTCGCCGTATGTAAATATCGGTCGAGCCGTTCGCATGATACGTAGGGCGGATTTGGCGGAACGCCGTAATCGGCCATGCATGCGCGACGTCGACGCATGCATGGCCGATTACGCTACGCTAATCCGCCCTACTTGTTTCCGGTGATTTGCTGGTTTTCGTGGTCTATTTTGTGGTGCCCGATACCAGCGGCAAGGTGATCTCGAAACCGCTGCGCCCATCGGCCATCAACACGCAACGCGCCTCGCCGCCATGGCGACGCGCGATCTGCCGCACCAGCGCCAATCCCAACCCCGCGCCACTGTTGTCCCGCGTATTGCGGCGCCGATAAAACGGCTCGAACACCCGCTCGAATTCCGCTTCCGGCACGCCCGGTCCGTCATCCCACACCGTCAGCCTGGCCGTGCCGCCGTCGTTGGCGATGCTCACGTTGGCCGGCGGCTTGCCGTGCCGGTGCGCGTTCTCCAGCAGATTGCGCAACAGCCGCCGCAGCAGGCGCGGATCGCCCTGCATGACGGCCGATTCGCCATCGAGCACCGCCTCGTCGTAGCGCGCGCATTCCTCCGCCGCCAGCGCCAGCAGGTCGATTTCCTCCAATGCCGTGTCGTCGACCACGGCCCCCAGCCGGCTGGCCAGCAGGATCTCGTCGAGCAGCTCGTTGAGTTCGGCGATATCCTGTTCCAGGCCGGCGCGGCGCTTGGCGTCGACGCCGTCCTTGATCAACTCCAGCGCCAGGCGGATGCGCGCCAGCGGCGTGCGCAATTCGTGCGAGGCGTTGGCCAGCAGCGTCTTGTGCGCGCCGACCAGCTGCTCGATCTGGTCGGCGGCGCGGTTGAAGCTGAGCGCCAGCCGCGCCACCTCGTCCTTGCCTTCGACCTGCACGCGCGCCTTCAGGTCGCCCGCCCCCAGCAAGTCGACGCCATGCTGCAGGCGCTCGAGCCGCTTGGTCAGTCCGCGCACCAGCGGAAAGGCGGCGATGCCCAGTCCCACAGCCAGCAGCATCAGCGCGTTGTTCAGCATCGCCTTGGGCCGGGCGAAGCCGAGCGGCTCGCTCGACAGCAGCTTGCGGCCGTCGGGCAGGCGCACGAACGATTCGGGCGGCGGGCCGGTGATGCCGCGCTGGCGCCAGTGGCGCGACGGGATCTGGTCGCCGACCACCGCCAGCGTCTTCCAGTCGCGGGTATAGAGCGTCATGTGCGCGTTCAGGCCCCGGGCCACGTTCTCCAGCGCGGCCTGTTGTTCCTCGCGCGGCGCGTCCGGCGGCGCCAGCACGTTCTGCATCACGCGCGACAGCGTCACGTTGGAGCGTTCCAGCGGACCGCCGCTGCGGCTCCACACCTGCATCACGGCGAGCGAAAACAGCAGCAGGATGACCAGGATCGCGGCGTAGAAGCGAAAATACAGGCGCGGCAGGCCAATACGTATGCCGAAATGCGGGCGCCTCATCAATCCTGCACCTTGGCGAACAGGTAACCGGCGCCGCGCACGGTGATGATGCGGCGCGGCTTTTTGGGGTCGTCCTCGACGGCGGCGCGGATGCGCGACATGTGGACGTCGATGGAGCGGTCGAACGCTTCGATCGGCTCGCCCTTGAGCAGTTCCATCAGGCTGTCGCGAGAGAGCACGCGGCCGGCGTGGCGCGCCAGCACCAGCAGCAGGTCGAACTGGTAGGCGGTCAGTTCGCAGGGCACGCCGTCGATCCTGGCGGAATGCGAATCCGGATCGATCTCCAGCCGGCCGAAGCGCAGGAATTCGCCGCGCACGAGCGCTCCCGCGCCCCGGCGCGCGCTGTCCAGATGGCCCAGGTCGACGCGGCGGCGCAGGATGGCGCGCAGGCGCGCCAGCAGCTCGCGCGGCTCGAAAGGCTTGGGCAGGTAGTCGTCGGCGCCCATTTCCAGGCCGACGATGCGGTCGATGGCGTCGCCGCGCGCGGTCAGCATCAGCACCGGCACGTCCGAGACGGCGCGCGCCTGGCGGCAGACCTCCAGGCCGTCCATGTCGGGCAGCATCAGGTCGAGCACCACGGCGTCGACCTCTCCGGCGCCGATGTGGCCGACGGCCGTGCGGCCATTGGGCGCGTGCGTGACGCGGAAGCCGGATTGGCTCAGGTACTCGGTAAGCATCTCGGCCAGGCGGGGATCGTCCTCCACCAGCAGTATGCGGTCGTTTGTCGTATTCATGCGGTTCATTCTACGGACAGGCGCGCGGCTTCACAAGGACGTGCGGCGGCCACCCGGTTCCGGGATTCAAAGGGGGCAGTCTGACGTTAACGCATGTCGCCGGAATGTCAACTCCGTAAAGAAATGTAAAGCCGGATTAACGCCCCGTGGGGAAACGCCTTGTTTTGTAGCGAGTTTGTAACCCGGGGTTTCCGGCGACTGACAGGGCAGGGGGCATATGCTAGAGTCCACGCATCAATCGCCATGGTGTTTTTGCCATGGACACGCAAGCCTATAAAAGGATAACAATGGATTCGCAAGCCAAGCCGACACAGAACGTCAACCCACCGAAGCGCAGCCGCCGCGGCAAAGTCGTCGGCGGCGTGATCGCCATCGCCGCGATGGCGGGGCTGGGTGGCCTGGCCTGGTATCTGACGCACCAGCCGGCGGCGCCGGCGGCCGGCGCCCCGGGCGCGGGCGGCCCCGGAGGTCCGGGAGGCCCGGGCGGTCCCGGAGGCGGCGGGCGGCGCGGCGCGCCGGCGACCACCGTTGGCGTGGCTGCGGCGGAGAAGGCCGACATTCCGGTGACGCTGGAGGCGCTGGGCACCGTGACCGCCGCCGCCACCACCACCGTGCGTCCGCAGGTGTCCGGCATTTTGCAAAAAGTGCTGTTCAAGGAGGGCCAGATGGTCAAGGCCGGCCAGGTGCTGGCGCAAATCGATCCGCGCCAGTTTGAAATGGCGCTGCTGCAGGCCAGCGGCCAGCGCCAGCGCGACGAGGCGCAGCTGGAAAACGCCAAACTGACGCTGGAGCGCTATCAAACGCTGCTCAAGCAGGACTCGATCGCCCGCCAGGACGTCGATACCCAGGCGGCGCTGGTCAAACAGCTCGAAGGCACGGTCATGACCGACCGCGCCGCCGAGGGCACGGCCAAGCTCAATCTGGGCTACACCAAGGTGATCGCGCCGATCACGGGCCGGGTCGGCCTGCGCGTGGTCGATGTCGGTAACCTGGTCGGCTCCGGCGACGCCACCGGCATCGCCGTGATCACCCAGCTGTCGCCGATCGACGTGGAATTCTCGATCCCGCAGGACGGCGTTCCGGGCGTGATGCAGCGCGTGAACGACGGCGCGGCGCTGCCGGCGCTGGCGCTGGACCGTACCCGCACCAACATCCTCGACTCCGGCAAGTTCGCGGCGATGGACAACCAGGTCGATACGCAGACCGGCACCGTCAAGGCCAAGGCGCGCTTCGACAACACCAAGTTCACGCTGTTCCCGAGCCAGTTCGTCAACGTGCGCCTGGAACTGCGCACCATCAAGGACGCGGTCATGGTGCCGGTGAATGCGGTGCGCCATGGCACCAAGGGCGATTTCGTCTGGGTGCTCAAGGCCGACAAGACCGTCACGATGCGCAGCATCACGCGCGGCGAGGCCACCGTCGAGAAGGTGCAGATCGCGACCGGCCTGCGGGCCGGCGAGCAGGTCATCACCGAAGGCGCGGACCGCCTCAAGGAAGGCGCCAAGGTGACCTTGCCGGGCGCCGGCCCGGGCGCGGGTGGGCAACGGTCCCAAGGCGCCGCCGGCGCTCCCGCTGCCGGCACGCCGGCCGCCGACGGTACTCCGGCCCCGGCCCCCGAGCGTCGCCACCGCAAAGAACAGGGCGCGGTACAACAATGAGTCCATCCGCTCCATTTATCCAGCGGCCGGTAGCGACATCGCTGCTGATGCTGGCGATCGTGCTGGCCGGCCTGGTCGGCTTCAAGTTCCTGCCGCTGTCGGCGCTGCCGCAGGTCGATTTCCCGACCATCCAGGTGCAAACACTGTATCCCGGCGGCAGTCCCGAGGTGATGGGCCAGACCGTGACGGCGCCGCTGGAGCGCCAGTTCGGCCAGATGGCAGGCCTGCAGCGCATGAGTTCCACCAGCGCCGCCGGCGTCTCCATCATCACGCTGCAATTCGGCCTGTCGCAGACCCTGGAGGTGGCCGAGCAGGAGGTACAGGCGGCGATCAACGCCGGTTCCTCGCTGCTGCCGACCGACCTGCCGGCGCCGCCGATCTACGCCAAGGTCAATCCGGCCGACGCGCCGGTGCTGACCCTGGCGATCACCTCCGACACGATGCCGCTGACCGAGGTGCAGAACATCGTCAACACGCGCCTGGCGCTGAAGATCAGCCAGGTCTCCGGCGTCGGCCTGGTCACGCTGAGCGGCGGCCAGCGCCCGGCGGTGCGGATACAGGCCGACACCAACGCGCTGGCGTCCTACGGCCTCGGGCTCGACACGCTGCGCACCGCGATCACCGCCGCCAACGCCAACGGCGCCAAGGGCAGCTTCGACGGCCCGACCCGCGCCTACACCATCAACGCCAACGACCAGCTGGTGGCCGCCAAGGACTACCAGAACCTGATCCTGGCCTACAAGAACGGCGCCCCGGTGCGCCTGTCCGACGTGGCGCAGGTGGTCGACAGCGCGGAAAACGTGGAACTGGGCGCGTGGTCCGGCAACAAGCAGGCCATCATCCTCAACGTGCAGCGCCAGCCCGGCGCCAACGTCATCGCCACGGTCGACGCGATCAAGGCGCGCCTGCCGGAGCTGGAGGCGGGCCTGCCCGGCGCCATGAGGCTGGAGGTGCTGAGCGACCGCACCACCGGCATCCGCGCCTCGGTCACGCACGTCGGCATGGAGCTGGTGCTGGCGGTGCTGCTGGTGGTGCTGGTGATCTTCGCCTTCCTGCACAGCGTACGCGCCACCGTGATCGCCAGCCTGTCGGTGCCGATCTCGCTGATCGGCACCTGCGGCATCATGTACTTGCTCGGGTTCAGCCTGAACAACCTGTCGCTGATGGCGCTGACCATCGCCACCGGCTTCGTGGTCGACGACGCCATCGTCATGATCGAGAACATCGCCCGCTACATCGAGGAGGGCGAGACGCCGATGGCCGCCTCGCTCAAGGGCGCCAAGCAGATCGGCTTCACCATCATCTCGCTGACGGTGTCGCTGATCGCGGTGCTGATACCGTTGCTGTTCATGGGCGACGTCGTCGGCCGCCTGTTCCGCGAGTTCGCGATGGCGCTGGCGATCACCATCCTGATCTCCGCCGTGGTGTCGCTGACGCTGGTGCCGATGATGTCGGCGCGCTGGCTCAAAAGCCACGCCGAGGAGAAGCCGAGCCGCTTCGCCGTGCGCTTCCAGCAGTTCTTCGACTGGGTGATCGGCCACTACGACCGCGCGCTGATCTGGGTACTCAAACACAGCGGCCTGACCTTGCTGGTGGCGCTGGCCACCCTGCTGCTGACGGTGCTGTTGTATATCGTGATCCCGAAAGGCCTGTTCCCGACGCAGGACACCGGCCAGCTGCAGGCGCGCCTGGAGACCGGCAAGGCCGTCTCGTACGCCAAGATGGCGGACTTGCAGCAGCAGGCCGCGCGCCTGGTGCTGGAGGACCCGGACGTGGCCACGCTCAGTTCCGTGGTCGGCGTGGACGCGGCCAACAACACCATGCTCCATACCGGCAGCATGCTGATCAACCTCAAGCGCGAGCGCACCGGCAGCCAGCAGGAAACCATGGACCGCCTGCGCAACCGCGTGGCGACGATACCCGGCCTGACCTTGTATCTGCAACCGACCCAGGACCTGACCATCGACGCCGAAACCGGGCCGACCCAGTTCCGCGTGTCGATCGAGGGCGCGGACAACGCCTCCGTCAACGAATGGGCGACCAAGCTCGCGGAACAGATGCGCACAAAGAAGGAGCTGCGCAACGTCGTCTCCGACGTCGGCGCCAGCGCCAACGCCGCCTACATCACGGTCGACCGCGACACCGCCTCGCGCCTGTCGGTGACCGCCGCCTCGATCGACGACGCGCTGTACAGCGCCTTCGGCCAGCGCATCGTCTCGACCATCTTCACCGAAACCAACCAGTACCGCGTGATCCTGGAGGCGAAAAGCGACGACATCACCACGCCGCAGGACCTGGGCAACCTGCAGCTGCGCACCGGTTCCGGCAAGGCCACGCCGCTGTCGGCGATCGCCAGCATCAGCGAGCGTCCGTCGCCGCTGCAGGTGACGCACGTGGCGCAGTATCCGGCCACCACGCTGGGCTTCGACACCGCCCCCGGCGTGTCCCTCGGCACGGCGGTCGACAGCATCAAGCAGGCCGCCGCCGAGATCAAGTTCCCGCCGTCGGTGACGTTGACCTTCCTCGGCGCGTCCGGTGCCTACCAGGCTTCGCTGTCGAACCAGCTGTGGCTGATCCTGGCGGCGGTGGTCTGCGTCTACATCGTGCTGGGCGTGCTCTATGAAAGCTATGTGCACCCGCTGACGATCCTGTCGACATTGCCGTCGGCCGGCGTGGGCGCCTTGCTGGCGCTGTGGATCAGCGGCCAGGACCTGGGCGTGATCGGCATCATCGGCATCATTCTGCTGATCGGCATCGTCAAGAAGAACGCCATCATGATGATCGACTTCGCCATCGACGCCGAACGCGAAGGCGGCATGCCGCCGCGCGAGGCGATCCACCAGGCCGCGCTGCTGCGCTTCCGTCCGATCCTGATGACGACCCTGGCGGCGCTGTTCGCCGCCGTGCCGCTGATGCTGGGCTGGGGCGAGGGTGCCGAACTGCGCCGCCCCCTGGGCCTGGCCATCTTCGGCGGCCTGATTGTCAGCCAGCTTCTGACCTTGTTCACCACGCCGGTGATCTATCTGGGCTTCGACAGCCTGGCGCGCCGCTTCGGCGGCGGCAAGCCGAATGCGCCGGCGCCGGCGGGCAAGCCGGTTCCGGCCGAAGGTGGTGCGTCTTGAACCTGTCGTCGCCATTCGTCAAGCGGCCGATCGCCACCGTCCTGCTGACGGTCGGCATCGCGCTGGCCGGCATCGGGGCGTTCTTCGTGCTGC
This sequence comes from uncultured Duganella sp., assembly GCA_963511605.1. Taxonomy (GTDB): domain Bacteria; phylum Pseudomonadota; class Gammaproteobacteria; order Burkholderiales; family Burkholderiaceae_D; genus Rugamonas. The sequence continues at coordinate 182,968 of CAUPJZ010000005.1, forward strand.
CGGTGGCGCCGCTGCCGCAGGTCGATTTCCCCATCATCACGGTCAACGCCAACCTGCCGGGCGCCAGTCCGTCGACGATGGCCAGCAGCGTGTCGACGCCGCTCGAGCGCCATCTGGGCGTGATCGCCGGCGTCAACGAGATGACGTCCAGCTCGACCACCAGCTCGGCCAACATCACCCTGCAGTTCGATTTGAACCGCAACGTCGACTCGGTGGCGCGCGAAGTGCAGGCGGCGATCAACGCCAGCCGCGTCGACCTGCCCGCCACCTTGCGCAGCAATCCGACCTACCGCAAGGCCAACACCTCCGGCGCGCCGATCATGATCCTGGCGCTGACGTCCAGATCGCGCACGCCAGGCCAGATTTACGACGCCGTCTCCAACACCGTGCTGCAACGCCTGTCCCAGGTGACCGGCGTGGGCGACGTGGAGCTGGGCGGCGGCTCGCTGCCGGCGGTGCGCGTCGAGCTCAATCCGTATGCGCTGAACCAGTACGGCCTGTCGATGGAGGATGTGCGCGCGGCGATACAGGCCACCAACGCCAACCGCCCGCGCGGCGCGGTGCAGGGCCATGGCCGCCGCTTGCAGATCTATACCGAGTCGGCCAACGCCAGCGGCGGGCGCAACGCCAGGGACTACCAGGACCTGGTGGTCGGCTGGCGCGACTCGACCGCGATCCGCCTCAAGGACGTGGCGCAGGTGGTCGACGGCGTCGAGGACGTCAACAACCTGGGCCTGTTCAACGGCCAGCCGGCGATCGTGGTGCTGATCCGGCCGCAGGCCGGCGCCAACGTGATCGAGACGGTCGACAGCGTGCGCGCGCAACTGCCCGCGCTGCAGGCGCAGATGCCGCCCGACGTCAGCGTCGCCATCGCCAGCGACAGCACCAATTCCATCCGCTCGTCGCTGCACGAGATCGAGGTCACGCTGATCATCTCGATCCTGCTGGTGGTGCTGGTGGTGAGCGTCTTCCTGCGCAACCTGCGCGCGACCATCGTGCCGGCGGTGGCGACGGTGGTGTCGCTGCTGGGCACCTTCGGCGTGATGTACCTGCTCGGTTTCAGCCTGAACAACCTGTCGCTGATGGCGCTGACGGTGGCCACCGGCTTTGTCGTCGACGACGCCATCGTGGTGCTGGAAAACACCCAGCGCCACATCGAGGCCGGCATGGACCGCCTGTCGGCGGCGCTGCTGGGCGCGCGCGAGGTGGGTTTCACGGTGCTGTCGATCAGCCTTTCGCTGATCGCCGTGTTCATCCCGCTGCTGTTCATGGGCGGCCAGTTCGGCGCGCTGTTCAAGGAGTTCGCCATCACCTTGTCGGCGGCGGTGATGATCTCGCTGGTGATCTCGCTGACCACCACGCCGATGATGTGCGCCTGGCTGCTCAAGCCGGACCGGCATGGCAAGCCGCCGGGCCGCGTGGCGCGCTTCTTCGAGGCCGGCTTCGACAAGGTCCTCAAGGGCTATGAGCATAGCCTGGACTGGGCGCTGTCGAGCGTCTGGCTGGTGATGATCAGCCTCGTGTTCGTGATCGGCTTGAACGTCTACCTGTTCGCGGCCATCCCCAAGGGCGGTTTTCCGCAGCAGGACACGGGCCAGATCAGCGGCGGCATCCGCGCCGACCAGAGCATCTCGTTCCAGGCCATGCAAGGTAAATTGCGCCAACTGGTCAACATCATCAAGGACGATTCCGACGTCGCCACGGTGGTCGGTTTCACCGGCGGGCGGCGCGCCGGCGGCGGCTTCATGTTCATCAACCTGAAACCCGCCAGCGAGCGCTCCGTGGCGGGCAACGCCGTGATCGCGCGCCTGCGCCCCAAGCTGGCGAAGGTGACGGGCGTGAGCCTGTTCCTCAGTCCCGTGCAGGACCTGCGCTCGGGCGGGCGTTCGGCCAACGCCAACAACCAGTACACGCTCAAGAGCGACAACGAGGCCGATCTGAAGAAATGGGCCACCCGCCTGGCCGAAGCGATGAAGGCGAAAACGTCGATGGTCGATGTCGATAGCGACCAGGCGGAGAACGGCGTCGAAACCTTCGTCACCATCGACAAGCAAAGCGCCTCGCGGCTCGGCGTGTCGGCCAAGGATATCGACAACGCCCTGTACAACAGCTTCGGCCAGCGCCAGGTGGCGACCATCTACGGCGAGGTGAACCAGTATCACGTGATCATGGAGGTGGCGCGCGAGTACAGCAGAAGTCCGGAGGCGTTGAAGGACGTCTATGTGCCGTCGAAAGGCCTGCCGTCGCCCACCGCCAGCAACCCTAGCGGCGCGCCGACGGCCACCACCACGACCGCAGCCACGACCGGCACGGCGACCACCGGCTCCACCGGCACCGGCACCGCCAGCACGGCCACCGCCGCCAACGTCGCCGCGCCGGCCGTCAGGGACGCGTCGTCCGGCTCCGCGCTGAGCACCTCGGCCACCACCATGGTGCCCTTGTCGGCGATGGCCAGGTTTGCGGAAAGCTCGACGGCGACGTCGATCAACCACCAGGACGGGGAGCTGGCGACAACCATCGCCTTCAACCTGGCCGACGGCTACAGCCTGTCCGACGCTTCCGCCGACATCGCGGCGGCCGAGGCGGAGATCGGCCTGCCGAACAATGTGCGCGGCAGCTTCGCGGGCGCCGCCAAGACGGCGCAGGACAGCAACAAGTCGCTGCCGCTGCTGATCCTGGCCGCCATCGTGGTGATCTACATCGTGCTGGGCATCCTGTACGAAAGCCTGGTCCATCCGGTGACCGTGCTCACCACCTTGCCGTCGGCGGGCGTGGGCGCGGTGCTGGCGCTGCTGATCTTCAAGATGGAGTTTTCGACGATCGCCCTGATCGGCATCTTCCTGCTGATCGGCATCGTCAAGAAGAACGCCATCCTGATCATCGACTTCGCGCTGGAGGCTGAGCGCTCGCGCGGCCTGTCGCCGCGCGAAGCGGTGCGCGAAGCGTGTATGTTGCGCTTCCGTCCCATCCTGATGACGACCCTGGCCGCCGCCCTGGGCGCGCTGCCGCTGGCGATCGGCTTCGGCGAGGGCTCGGAGCTGCGCCGGCCGCTGGGCGTGGCCATCATCGGCGGCCTGATCGCCAGCCAGCTGCTGACCCTTTTGACCACGCCGGTGGTCTACATCCTGATGGACAAGCTGCGTCGCCGTGGTCCATCCGAAGAACATTTAAGCAAAATTCACAGCGATCCGTCGCCGAGCACACCATGAGCACACACGCACCAACCATTCTTCGTCAAACGCCGCGCCACCGGGCGATCGCGCTTGCCGTGCTGGCTGCGCTGGCGACCGCCGGCTGCGCCGTCGGCCCGGCCTACAAACTGCCCGAAACGCCGTCGCCGGCGGCCTTCAAGGAAACCGCCACCGACGCCGAGAAGGCCGCCGCCGGATGGACCGTGGCCGCGCCGGCCGACATGCTCGAACGCGGCCCGTGGTGGCAGTTGTTCGGCGACCCGCTGTTGAACCAGCTGGCCGACAGTATCGAGGTTTCGAACCAGAACGTGGCCCTGGCCGCGGCCAACTACGCGCAGGCCAGGGCGCTGGTGGGCGAGCAGCGCGCGGCGCTGTTCCCGGCGGTCGATTTGAACGGCAGCGCCAACCGCTCCGGTGGCGGCGGCAACACCCAGAACGTCAACCAGTACCGCGCCAACATCGGCGCCAGTTGGGAGCCGGATATCTGGGGCAGGCTGCGCGCGGGCGCCAACAGCGCCCAAGCCAGCCTGCAGGCCAGCGCCGCCGACCTGGCGGCCGCCCGCCTGTCCGCGCAGGGCGAGCTGGCCACCAACTACTTCCTGCTGCGCCAGGCCGACGCCGAAAAAGCGCTGCTCGACGCCACCACCGAAGGCTACGAGCGCGTGCTGCAGATCACGCAGAACCGCTTCGATGCCGGCGTCACCACCAAGTCGGACCTGCTGCAGGCGCAAACGCAGCTGGCCAACGCCCGCATCGACCAGGTCTCGCTGGTGCGGCAGCGCGCCACGCTCGAACACGCGATCGCGGTCCTGCTGGGCAAGGCCGCCAGCGACTTCGCGCTGGCGCCGGCGCCGTGGAACGTGACGGTGCCTGACGTGCCCACCGGCGTGCCTTCGACCCTGCTGCAACGCCGTCCGGACATCGCCTCGGCCGAACGCTCGGTGGCCGCCGCCAATGAGCAAATCGGCATCGCCCGCGCCGCCTATTTCCCGAGCCTGAACCTGACCGGTTCATACGGCTTCGGCGCGAACGCGGCCTCGGGCCTGTTCAACGCCTCCAACAGCCTCTGGTCGCTGGGACTGTCAGCGGCGCAGACGCTGTTCGACGCCGGCGCCACCAAGGCCCGCGTGGCCGGCGCCGAAGCCTCGCGCGACGCCGCCATCGCCCGCTATCGCCAGACGGTGCTGACCGCGTTCGCCGACGTCGAAAACCAGCTCTCGGCCACCAGGGCGCTGGCGCAGCAGCAGGACCTGCGCCGGATCGCCTCCGAGGCGGCCGACCAGGTCGAGGCGCAGATGTTGAACCGCTACCGCGCCGGCCAGGTGGGCTACACCGACGTGGTCACCGCCCAAACCACGGCGCTGACGGCGCGCCGCGCGCTGGTGCAATCGCAGGCCGACCGCCAGACCACGGCGATCGCCTTGATCCAGTCGCTGGGCGGCGGCTGGCATGTTGCAAGCGACTAGGGTGCATGCGCCCGCTTGGTTTTTGGGCGCTACCTTTGTATAATCATCTGGCAAGATATAGACAAAAACCACATTCCCTGCTGCCGCATCCTATGTTGTGTAGCAGGCGGCGGGGTCCGACGGTTGGTTTTAATGCCACGATGACGAAACGCCCGCTCTCCAACGCCATAGTCCGTCCCGCCGGCGCCGCCGACGGCGCGCCTTCGCGCTCGTCCGCCGCGCCGGTGCCGGTGCCGGTGCCGGTGGTGGGCATCGGCGCCTCGGCCGGCGGCTTCGATCCGATTTGCGAATTGCTCGTGGCGGTGCCTTCCGCCAGCGGCCTGGCCTATGTCGTCGTGCAGCACCTCGACCCGGTCCACAAGGGCATGCTGCCGGAATTGCTGCAGCGGGTGACGCCGATGAAGGTGGCCGAGGTGACCGACGGCATGCCGGTCGAAGCGGACCATGTGTACGTGATTCCGCCCGACCGTGACCTCGGCTTTGAAGACGGCCGGTTCGCCGTGCTGCCGCCGGCGGGACAACGCGGCTTTCGCTTGCCGATCGATAGCTTCTTCCGCGCGCTGGCCGACCATGGCCGCGAGCGCGCGATCGGCATTGTCCTCTCCGGTATGGGCGGCGACGGCACGCACGGGTTGGCGGCGATCCGCGACAACGGCGGCCTGACCATGGCGCAGCCGCCCGCAACGGCACGCTTCGATCCGATGCCGCTCAGCGCCATCGACGCCGAGGTGGTCGACATCGTCGCGCCACCGTCCGAAATGCCGGCCCATATCGCCGAGTGGCGCGGCGGCCACGAAGGCGCCTTGCCGGCGCAGGCGCAGGCGCAGGCGCAGCGCGAGGCCCTGCAGCAGTTGTTCCAGTTGCTGCTCAAGCAGACCGGCGCCAACTTCTCCGACTATAAGCTGAGCACCGTCATGCGCCGCATCGAGCGGCGCATGAAACTGCGCCAGTGCGCCTCGTTGGGCGCCTATGTCGGCTACATGGCCGCGAATCCGGCCGAAACCGAGCTGCTGTTCAAGGAACTGCTGATCGGCGTGACCAACTTCTTCCGCGATCCCAAGGTGTGGGAATACCTGATGGCGGGCGCGCTGCCGCAACTGCTGGCGGAGCATCCCGACGGCGCGGCCTTCAAGGCCTGGGTGCCCGCCTGCTCGACCGGCCAGGAAGCCTATTCACTGGCGATCGCCTTCAACGAGGTGCTCGAACAGCTGCGGCCCACGGCGCGCTATACGCTGCAGATTTTCGCCACCGACCTTGACGAAGACGCCATTGACCGCGCGCGCCAGGGCGTCTTCAGCGCCGCCATCGAGGCCGACGTCTCCAGCGAACTGCTGCAGCGCTATTTCATGCCGGCCGAGAAGGGCGGCTACCGCATCCGCAAGGACGTGCGCAACACCATCATCTTCGCGCGCCAGAACATCATTTCCGATCCGCCGTTCACCAAGCTCGATATCCTGTGCTGCCGCAACCTGCTGATTTACTTCACCGCCAAGCTGCAGGAACAATTGATCCCGCTGTTCCACTACGCGCTCAAGACCGGCGGCCTGCTGATGCTCGGCAGCGCCGACACGCCGGGCCACTTCACCGAACTGTTCGCGCCGATGGCCGGCGCCGGCCGCATCTACCGACGGCTGGACGCGTCCATCCACCGCGTGGCCAACTACTTCCCCACGCGTGTCAACACCGTGTCGATCCCTTCTGTCAGCGAGCCCATCAACCCATCCATGAACGGTAACCTCCAAACCCAGGTCGAGCAGCTGCTGCTTAAAAAGCACGCGCCGGCCGCCGTGCTGCTCAACGTCCATGGCGACATCCTGTACATCCATGGCCGCACCGGCGCCTACCTGGAGCCGGCCGCCGGCAAGGCCAACTGGAACATCCACGCGATGGCGCGCGACAGCCTGCGCCACGAGCTGGCCGACCTGCTCAAGCGCGCCTCGCAGGGCGACGGCATGATCGCCGTGCGCGGCCTGATACAGCGCGACGCGGCCGGCAAGCCATCGCACTCACTGGACCTGACGGCCGAGGCGATGCCGGAATCGGGACCGCTGTCGGGCACCTTGATGGTGACCTTCGCCAGCTTGCCGCTGCCGCCGGAAAGGCGCCGCTCGCGATCTTCCAACCCGCAGGTGCTGGAGCTGGAGCAGCAGCTGGCGCAGGCGCGCCTGGAGATCCAGGCGGTGCGCGACGAGATGCAGGCCTCGCGCGAGGAGCTCAAGTCGGCCAACGAGGAGCTGCAGTCGACCAACGAGGAGCTGCAATCGACCAACGAGGAGCTGACCACCTCCAAGGAGGAGATGCAGTCGCTGAACGAGGAGCTGTACACCGTCAACGCCGAGCTGCAGTCGAAGGTGGACGATCTGTCGCTGGTCAACGGCGACATGAAAAACCTGCTCAACAGCACCGACGTGGCGACCATCTTCCTCGACTCCAAGCTGCGCATCCGCCGCTTCACCGACCAGACCACGCATATCTACAAGCTGATACCGAGCGACTTGCAGCGGCCTTTGGGCGACATCGTCAACGATCTGCTATATCCGGAGCTGGAGGCCGACGCGCAGGAGGTGCTGCGCACGCTGGTGTTCTGCGAGAAGCAGATCCCCACGCGCGGCGGCGGCTGGTACACGGTGCGCATCATGCCGTACCGGACCGTGGAGAACGTGATCGACGGGGTGGTGGTCACCTTCATCAACATCACCGAATCGAAGCTGCTGGAGGCGCAACTGCGGTCCATGCAAAAAGGTCCGGGGCCGGCATGACCAAGCGCCAGCGTCCCGAACTCGATCCCGAACGGCTGCGTTACGTGGCCGAGCAGGCGGTCGCGACGCTGGCCAAGACGGGCCGTCCGCCGCCGGCCGACGCCGACAGCGAGACGCTGAAACGCTGGCACGAGCTGCAGGTGAGCCAGATCGAGCTCGATATGCAGAACGTGGCGCTGGCCGAGGTGCAGACCGAACGCGATCTGGCCGAGGCGGCGCGCGAGCATTACGCCGCGTTATACGATCAGGCGCCGGCCGGCTATCTGTCGCTCGATCCGGAGGGCCGCATCACGCGCGCCAACCACGCCGCCGGCGAATTGCTCGGCTGCCGCCGCGAGGAGCTGCCCGGCCGGTCGTTCGAGCAGTTCGTGGCGCCGCAATCGCAGGCCGGCCTGCGCCGCTTCCTGGCCGAGCTGCTGGTGAGCGGACGGCGCGCGGTGCTGGAGGTGCCGCTGTTCGCCGCGTTGCGCGGCGGCGCCCAGCGCCAGGTGCACATCGAGGTCAACCTGGATGTTGCCGCCCGCAAGTGCCGCATGATCCTGACCGATATCGGCAGCGCGGACGCGCGCGAGGCGGCGCGGCGGCGCGCCTTCCAGGTGATCGACAACATGGGCGAGGGCGTGATGGTGTGCGACGTCGAAAAACGCATCGTCTCCGTCAATCCCGCCTTCACCACACTGACCGGCTATCCGGTGGAGGAGGCGCTGGGGCGCGATCCGCGTTTCCTGGGCCGGCCCGGCGCCCATCCGCTGGGCTTCCACGCCGAGGCGATGCGCTGCCTGTGCAGCTACGGCCGATGGCAGGGCGAGGTGTTCAACCGCCGGCGCGACGGCGTGCCCTACGTCGCGGCGATGTCGCTGACCGTGATCCGCGACGAGGCCGGCGCCATCACCCATTTCATCGGCGTGTTTTCCGACATCACGGCGCGCCAGCGGGCCGACGCCGACCTGCTGAAACTGTCGCGCGAGCTCGATGGGCGGGTGGCGGCGCGCACCGCCGAGCTGACCGAGGCGAACCGCCTGCTGACGCTGGAGGTGGCCGAGCGCAAACGCACCGAGGCCGCGCTGCAGGAATCGCGCGACCAGCTGCGCAAACTGGCCGAGCACCTGGAGACGGTCAAGGAGGATGAGCGCAAGCGCATCGCCCGCGACATCCACGACGAACTGGGACAAAACCTGCTGGCGCTGCGCATCGACATCTCCATGCTCAGCGCCCGCACCGGCGAGCGGCACGCGCGCCTGCACCAGCGCGTTAACGGGGTGCTGGAGAATATCGACACGACCATCCGCAACGTGCGCGGCATCATGAACGAACTGCGTCCGGCGGTGCTGGACCTGGGCCTGCAGGCGGCGATGGAATGGCAGGCCGCCGAATTCCGCAAGCGCAGCGGCATGAGCTGCGCGCTGACCCTCCCCGGCGAGGCGAGCTTCGCGGCGATCACGTCGGACATGGCGATCGTGCTGTTCCGCGCCATGCAGGAGGCGCTGAGCAACGTGCGGCGCCACGCGCACGCCAGCCATGTCGACATCGCGCTGGCGGCGCGCGGCGGGCGCCTGGTCTTCAGCGTGGCCGACAACGGCATCGGCATCGCGCCGCACCAGCGCGGCAAGAACGAGTCCTTCGGCTTGATCGGCATGGCGCAGCGCGTGGCGGCGCTGGGCGGCAGCTTCGAGGTCGGCCGGTACGTGCCGGGCGGCGGCTGCACCTTGACCCTGGGCTTCGACCTGCCGGACGAAAACGGCGGCCGTTAGCGGTCCCGGGATGCGCAAAAAGCATTTTCAGCCATCCGCATAAGGAATATACTGCCGCTGGAACTCAATCAGGGGCTTTTATCTTGTTAAAATATCTAGTGCTGCCGGCCGTTATCCTCGGCGCGGCGGCGGCTCACGCCGACGAAGGGCAGTGGCAGCCATACCAATTGCCGCAGCTGAAATCCGAACTACAACGCATCGGCATCACCATCCCGCCCGAAAAGCTGGCCGACCTGTCCAAACATCCGATGAGCGCCATCGTCGCGCTGCCCGGCTGTTCGGCGTCGTTCGTGTCCGACGCCGGCCTGGTGGTGACCAACCACCACTGCGCCTATGGCGCCATCCAGCGCAACGCGACGCCGGAGCACAATTACATCGTCGACGGCTTCCTGGCCAAAACCCGCGCGCAGGAGCTGCCGGGCGGCCCGAACTCGCTGGTGTATGTGACCGACAAGGTGGAAAACGTCACCGCCCGCGTGCTCAAGGGCGTCACATCCGCGATGAGCGGCAGGCAGCGCCACGACGCGGTGGAAAAAGCCGTCAAGGCGCTGATCGCCGAATGCGAAACCGACAAGAGCTACCGCTGCTCGGTGCCGGCCTTCCATCGGGGGCTGGAATACTACCGCATCCGCCAGATGATGATACGCGACGTGCGCCTGGTCTACGCGCCGCCGGACATGATCGGCAACTACGGCGGCGACGTCGACAACTACGAATGGCCGCGCCACACCGGCGACTTCGCCTTCCTGCGCGCCTACGTGGGCAAGGACGGACGTCCGGCCGATCCGTCGCCGGACAACGTGCCGTATCGATCGAAGGACTTCTTGGTGCTGTCGGCCGAGGGGCTGAAGAACGGCGACCCGGTGCTGCTGGCCGGTTATCCGGGCCGCACCAGCCGCTACAAGCTGCCGTCGGAAATCCGCGCCGCGCGCGACGCCGGCTATCCGGCACGCGTGGCCGAGATCCAGGCCGACCTCGACGTCATCGCCGCCGCCACCAAGGGCAGCCCGGCGGCGGAGGTGCGCTACGCCAGCGTCGCCAAGAGCCTGAACAACGTGATGAAGAAATCGCAGGGCCTGATGGACGGCTTCGCGCGCAAGGACATCGCCGCCGTCAAGGATGTGCAGGACGCGGAATTCCGCGCCTGGTACGCCGCGCAGAAGGACGTGTCGAAAACGCTGCTGTCCGAACTGGACGCGGTGATCGCGGCCGATATCGCTTTGAGCGACGAGGAGTTCGGCTACAGCGTCGCCACCACCGGCGATCTGCTGAAAAGCGCCAATACGCTGTATCGCCTGGCGCTGGAAAGCGCGAAGCCGGATGCCGAACGCGAAACCGGATTCCAGCAGCGCGACGCCACCTTCATCAAGGCGCGTCTGAACCGCCTGGAGCAGTCGTACGTGGCGGAGGTGGATCAGGCGCGTTTCGTGGCGTCGCTGCGGCGCTACGCCGAGCTGCCCAAGTCCATGCACGTGGCGGGCCTCGATCCGCTGCTGCCGGCGCCCGATGCGGTGCCGGCGATGTATGCCAAGACGCGGCTGGGCGACACCGCCACGCGGCTGGCATGGGTCGGCAAGGACGCCGCCGCCGTCAAGGCGTCGGACGACGCCTTTATGCAGCTGGCCGCGAAGCTGGACGACGCGGCGCAGTCGCTCAAGGAGCGCCGCAAGGAGCTGGACGGCAATCTGGAGCGCGTGATCCCGCGCTACATGGAGGCCGTCATCGCGTGGAAGAAATCGCTGGACAAACCGGTTTACCCGGACGCGAACGGCACCTTGCGCGTGACCTACGGCACCGTGGCGCCGTATTCGCCGCGCGACGGCATCGTCAAGGGACCTTTCACCACCGTTGAAGGCATCGTTGAAAAGCACACCGGCAAAGATCCGTTCAACGCGCCGCAAAGGGAGCTCGACGCCATCAAGGCCAAGCGCTATGGACGGTTCAAGGACGCCATCCTCGGCACGGTGCCGGTCGACTTTTTGAGCAGCGCCGATACCACCGGCGGCAATTCCGGTTCGGCGGTGATGAACCGCAGGGGCGAGTTGATCGGCCTGAACTTCGATTCGACTTATGAGTCGATCACCAAGGATTGGTACTTCGATCCCGCCATCACCCGCGCTATCCATCTGGACATCCGGTATATGCTGTGGGTGATGAGCGAAGTCGATCATGCCGACAATGTGCTCGAAGAGATGACCATCAAATATCCGGCGAAAAAATAATGCACGAATTATCGGTTCTGTTGGGGTACCTGAATCTGCCGCTGCATCTGGCGGTATTCGCCACGACCCCGTTGGAACTGGCGTCGTTCATTCTGGCGGTGGCCACCGTGTGGCTCAACATCCGCCAGAGCCATTGGGCCTGGCTGTTCGCCATCATCTCGTCGGCCACCTATGGGCTGGTTTTCTATGGTTCACGGCTGTACGGCGACATGGGGCTGCAACTGGTATTCATCGCCGTTTCGTTCTATGGCTGGTACCAGTGGCTGCACGGGGATGACCGCCACGAACGGCTGGCGGTCACCGCGCTCGACGCGCGCGGCCGCTGGATCGCCGTGGCGGCGTGGCTGGCCGGTTTTGTGCTGCTGGCGTGGTTCCTCAAGACCTATACCGATACCGACGTGCCGCGCTCCGATGGCTTCCTGACCGCCGGCAGTCTGGTCGGACAGCTGCTGCTGTCGCGTAAAAAGATCGAAAACTGGCATGTCTGGATCGTTGTCGATGTGCTGTATGTCGGGCTTTATCTGCACAAGCACCTGATGCTGACGGCGGTTTTGTACGCGGTCTTCGTCGGCATGGCAGTGGTCGGCCTGCGCACGTGGCAGCAGTCGGCCGGCATAGGGACGGGCGGCGGTGATAAAGGCGACGAAACCGGCGGCCGCAGGCTGGTGCTGGAATGACATCGGCCGCGTTGCCGCTACGTGTGGCGATATTGGGCACGGCTTCCTCCGGCAAGACAACGCTGGCTGCCGCGCTGGCGGAGCGCTATCGGACAGTGTGGGTGCCGGAGTATTTGCGGGAGTTCGTCGATGTGCAGGGGCGGGTGCCGGTGGCGTTGGACCAGTTTCACATCGCAAGCACCCAGCGTGAACGCGAGGACGCGGCGGCGCAGGCGGCGGGCGGCTATCTGTTCTGCGACACGGCGCCGTTGATGACGGCGGTCTACAGCCGTCATTATTTTGGCGGGATCGATGACCAGCTGGCGCGGCTGGCCGATGGGCATGGTCTCGACTATGCGCTGACCTTGGTGACCGCGCCGGATATTCCGTGGGTGGCGGATGGCTTGCAGCGCGAGTGCGAAGAAGTCAGCGTTGTCATCAATCGTCTGTTGATAGAGGAGCTGGCGGTGCGCGGGATACCGTACGTGCTGGTATCGGGCGACCCGGAACAGCGCTTGGCGCAGGTGGAGCCGGTATTGCCGGCGGTCCCGTGATCAGGCCCGCCGCCGACGGAGCATGGCCGATTACGCTGCGCTAATCCGCCCTACGTGTCACAGTGGCCGCTCGTCGGGAATAACCGCGGTTACACGTAGGGCGGATTAGGCGGAACGCCGTAATCGGCCATCGCCGCGCCGCCCACGGCTCACGCGTTACAGGTCGAACTGCGCCGACACACGGAACGTGCGCGAGGCCCCCGGCATCAAATACCCACCCAGATCCTGCGTCACATCGCGCCAATAGAACTTGTCCAGCGCGTTGTTCACACTGGCGCGCAGCGTGGTCGAGACGCCGCCGATGCGCGTGGCATACGACGCCCCCAAATTCAGCACATGGTAGCTCGGCACGAACACCTGGTTCTCCGGGTCGAACGCCTTCTTGCCCGAGTACTGCCAATTCGCGTTCACGCTCAAGCCTTCCACTTGCGGTACCGCATAATCCGCATACACCGACGATTTGAAAGCGGCGACGTTGGTCACGCGCTTGCCGTCCAAACTGGCCAAGCCGGTATCGCTTTGCTTGGTATTGAGCGCAGTGGCCGAAACGCCCACCGTCAGCTCGCGCGTGGCGCGGCCGTTCAACGCCATTTCCAGGCCGCGGTGCTGGGCTTTGCCGTTGCGAACGAAGACATTCTGCGCGTCGGTGTATTCCAGACCTTTATGGATCTCGAACAGCGCGACGGTGGCGCTCAGGTCGGGACGGATATCGGCCTTGACGCCCACTTCCACCTGCTTGGACTTGGACGGTGCGAGCGCGCGGCCCTCGTTCACGGTCTGGATCGGCGCGATGCCGCCATGCTCCAGGCCTTGCGCGTACGAGGTGTAGAGCGATACGTTGGGCCGCAGGCTGTAGACCAGCGCCACATTCGGCAGCCAGAATCCGGCATCGGTATCGGCGTCCGGCAACCCGTCGTTCTGCTCGGTGCGTTTGAGCTGCACATAGCGCGCGCCGGCGTGCAGCTTGAGCTGCGCGTTCAGGCTGACGATGTCCTGCGCGAACAACGAGCGCTCGTTGCCGTGGCGGCGTTCGGACACCGGGCCACTGGTGCCCGGCGCCGGCGCGACGACGACCGGGCGATAGATATTGCCGACCCCCGAATAGTCGTACAGGTAATCGCCCCATTTTTCGCTGTTTTTGTGGAACGACGCGCCGCCAGTGAATTCATGCGCCAGCGCGCCGGTGGCGAAGCGGCCCTGCACCAGCGCCTGCACCGTCAGCGGCGACTTCTTCTCGCCCAGGCTGATGTAGTTGTAGACGTCGTAGTCGCCGTTGCCGCAGTAGCCGGGATACAGGTTTTGCTCGCCGCAGCCGTAAGGGAAGGCGGTGTAGTCGTCGCGCTTGAACTGGTGCTGGTTGGCGCTGACCGTGGTGCTCCAGTCGGGCGAGAACTTGTATTCGAAGCGCGCGCCGATGTTGCTGGTGGTGGTTTCCACCGGACGGCTCCACGGCTGATCGTTGAGCATCGTGTCGGCATCGACCACCGGCAGGGTCGTGTTGTTCAGCAGCTGGAAGCCGGGCGCCGTCAGCTGGGATTTACGCTGGTAGTCGGCGTCGATTTGCAGCAGCGCCTGCGGCGAGATGCGCCAGTCGAAGGCGGCGGAGACGAACTTGCGGTTGCCGTCCGCGCCCTTGATGTAGGAGCGCAGGCGCTCGCCGGCGACGTTGACGCGGTAGCCGAAACGCTCGTCCTCGAAACGGCCGCCGACATCGACCGCGCCGTACAATGTGCCGCGCTCGCGCGCCTCCAGCACGACGGTGCGCACCGGCGTATCGGTCGGGCGCTTGGTCACGTAGTTGACGATGCCGCCCGGCGCGGAGACCCCGGCCTGCAGGCCGGACAGACCCTTGAGCACTTCCAGGCGTTCCTTGTTCTCCAGCGGGATCTGGGTGTCGCCGGGGATCGCCATGCCGTCCTTGCGGTAGCTCGAGGCGTTATCGAGCTTGAAGCCGCGGATCGAGAACTGTTCGGCGTAGCCGACGGCGTTGTACGAGTCGCTCAGGCTGGCGTCGAACTTGGCGGCGTCGGTGGTCGAGCGGATTTGCAGGTCCAGCATCTGCTGCGATGTCAGCACGCTGACCGAGGCCGGCGTTTGCAGCAGCGGGGCGTTGCCGAAGCCGGCGACCGAGGCGGTGTTGGCGCGCACCTTGGCGGCGCTGACGATGACTTCCGGCAGGGACTGCTCGGCGGCAGCCTCGACGGCGGAGCCGGCGGCGGTGGTGTCGGCGGCGACGGCAGCGCCGGAAAATGCGTGGAACACCGCCAGGGCGATGACGGATACTGCGATATGAGGTGTGGACATGTCTGCTCTCTACTTGTTCTGGGCTGGAAGCCGCGAGGAGAGCCATCAAAGGAGGGGAGAACTACTTTGCGCTTTCCTTCGCTGGCATTATCCAGATCAGGTACGAAGGGTATCTCTCACCCGGAACAAAATGCCCAGGACCCCTAGCGAGCCGGCAGTGTATCACACCATGCACAGCGGCCGGCGCGCGCGCGATGGCGTGCGACACAATTTGCGCCGCGCCGATACACTTCGGGTTTGCGCCGCACGGCGCCAACGAAGCAGTCACAGCATGTGTGGAGGCGGCGGTATGTCCTGTTCGTCAGTGCATTTCGGCGCCACTTTGCTGGTTCGTGCTAGCGAAAGGAGTGGAATGAGGCAGTCGTATCATGAAGGAAGCTGGTTTGCGGTGCCGTTGCTCGATGGTGGCTACGGCTGGGGCTTGGTCGCGCGTTTGTCGCCGGGCAGCAAGATCATGCTGGCCTATTTGTTCGGGCCCAAGCTCGACAGGTTGCCGTCGATCGACGAACTCAACACCCTGCAGCCGCGGGACGCCGTCAAGGTGCTGCGCGTGGGGGACATGGCGCTGGCCAGCGGTCATTGGCGCGTGCTGGGCGAGGCCGTCGACTGGAATCCGGCGCTGTGGCCGATGCCGCAGTTCCTGCGCCGCGCCGACGCGCTGAAGCGGGCCTGGCGCGTGACGTATTCCGACAACGATCCAAGTCGTTCCGAACGGGAAGAATCAGTGCCCTACGATACGCCGGGCCTGGAGGCCGATTCGCTGTACGGCTACGGTTCGACCGAGTTGCTGCTGACCAAGCTTCTGGAGTCGCGCGAGCACCCGATCAACCGGAGCAACTGACGTTCCACGCGGCGTATTCGCCACGGTGCTTGCGCACGGCGACCGTGGCGACCGTGTCGCGGTCGCTTTCAAACACCAGCCCGAACATCACCGGCGCACCCGCCGTCGCGGCCGCCGGTTTCAGCGCGGCAAGCCGGAAGGTGAGGGCGCGCTGCCGCGCGCAGCCGGAGTTGCCGGCGAACAGCAGACGTGCGCGTAACAACAGCTCGCGGTGCTGCCTCAGCAAGGCCACCGCATCGGCCGGCGGCACGGCCTGATCCATCAATACCGTATATCTGGCCGCCTGGCATGGAATGCCCGGTTGCGCCAGCCATACATACCATTGTGGCGCCTCGGCGGCGTCGGTCCAGCGTTCGCCCGCGGGTTTGTCCGCGTCGTAGATAAAGCTGGAGCGGATTTGGCGGCACAGATCCGGCGCCGAGCGGCGCGGCGCGGAGTCGACGCGGGCGATCACGCTCCAGGGCTTGCCGCGCTGGCGTTCGATCTCGAACGCGGGAGCGAACAGCGGCGCGGCGCCCCACGGCCGCTGCGTTTGCGCCGCATTGCGGGCGCGGAAAAAGTCGTCGAAGGAGTCCCGTTCCTGCGCCGTCGGCGCGCGCTGCTCGATGCGCGGCCTGTCGGCTTTATCGGGAGCGGCGCCGGCGCCCAGCGCGATCAGCGACAGCGCGCACGACATAACGAAGCGCCGCATCATACCGCCTTCATCGCGATCTGGATCACCAGGCCGCCGCCTTCGCGGTTGCTCAAGGTCAGCTCGGCGCCGTGGCGCAGCAGCACGCGGTCGACGATGGCCAGTCCCAGTCCGGCGCCGTTGGCCTGGCCGCGCGCGGCGTCGAGCCGCGTGAAGGGTTTGAGCAGTTGTTCGATCTGGTCGTCCGGCACGCCGCAGCCGTGGTCCCCCACCTCGATGACGACGCGCCTGGAGGCGCCCACGCCTTTCACGGCGCACTTGATGTCGATCTCGGTGATGTCGGTGTGCGGCGTTTTGCCGTAGCGGCGGGCGTTTTCGACCAGGTTGTTGAGCACCCGTTTCAGGTCGGTGCCGTTGCCCATCACGTGGGCGTCGGCGGCGATGTCGGCGGTCACCCGCACGTCCTGCAGCCGCTCGGCTTCGTGCGCGGTGTCGGCCAGCAGTTCGCTGACGTCGACGTTGGTGAAGCTCGACGCCTCGGTGGGTTTGGCGTAGTCCAGGAACTGCCCGATGATGGCGTCCATCTGGCCGATGTCGGACTGGATGCCTTCGCGCGCCTCGTTCGACAGATTGGCCATTTCCACTTCGAGCTGCATGCGCGCCAGCGGAGTGCGCAGGTCGTGCGAGATGCCGGCCAGGATCACGGCGCGGTCGGATTCGACTTGCCGCAGCTGGTCGACCATCTGGTTGAAGCTGCGGTTGGCCTCCATGATTTCGGCCGGGCCGCTTTCCGGCAGCGGGTCCGGCCGCTTGCCCTGCGCGAAGGCGCGGGTGGCCTTGGTCAAGCGGCGCAGCGGCAGGTTGATCAGGCTGGAGATGAAGGCCGCGCCGAGTAGCGAGACCACCGACACCACGCTGGCCCAGCCGAGCCACTGGATGCCGGTCAGGCCGCGTATGCGTTCGCGTTCGAGCATCAGCCAGTACTGGTCGTCGTCGATCTTGAAGCTGACCCAGAAGCCGGAGACGCCGTTCACCTTGGCCGAGAAGCGCGTGTCCGCGCCCAGCTTGGCCTTGACCAGCTTTTGGATGTCCGGCATCAGCGCGTTCTTCGGCGGCGGCTCGACCTTGTCGTCCTCCTCCAGCGGGAACACGCGGATACCCTCGTTCGACACCAGGTCGAACAGCAGCTCGCGCCGCAGTTCGGGCGCGGAGTGGGTGAGGGCGGCGTGGGTGATGGTGACGACCGAGATCACCTGCGCGGAGATCTGCTGCACCTGCGGCTCGTGCTGCACCACGCTGATCATGCCGACCCACGCGGTCATGCTGGTCGTCGTCAAGGCGCCGAGCAGGAAGAAGGTGCGCCAGAAAAGGCCGCTTTTCATGCTGGACAGCCGAAAAGCGAAACGGAACTTCGAAAGAGACTTCATGCGCATCTTCGCGGTTGTCGCGACTTAGCGCGGCTGCCCCTCCGGGATGAACACGTAGCCCAGGCCCCAGACGGTCTGGATGTACAGCGGGCTCGATGGATCGGGCTCGATCAGTTTGCGCAGGCGCGAGATCTGCACGTCCAGGCTGCGGTCGAACACTTCGTATTCGCGCCCGCGCGCCAACTCCATCAGCTTCTCGCGCGACAGCGGCTGGCGCGCGTGGCGGGCGAATACTTTTAGTACCGAAAACTCGCCTGTGGTCAGCGGCACCGTCTCGCCGTTTTTCTTCAGCGTGCGCGTGCCGAGGTCCAGGATGAACTGGCCGAATTCGAACGATTGCGGCGTCTCCGAGGGGGCGCCAGGAATCTCGTCCGGACCGCGGCGGCGCAGCACGGCGCCGATGCGGGCCACCAGTTCGCGCGGATTGAACGGCTTGGGCAGGTAGTCGTCGGCGCCCATTTCGAGGCCGACGATGCGGTCCACGTCCTCGCCCTTGGCGGTCAGCATGATGATCGGCGTCTGGTCGCCGGCGCCGCGCAGGCGGCGGCAGATCGACAGGCCGTCCTCGCCGGGCAGCATCAAGTCCAGCACCAACAGGTCGTAGCGCTCGCGCAGCCACAGCTTGTTCATGGCGGTCGCGCTTTCGGCGGTGAAGACGTTGAAGCCTTGTTCGGTCAGGTAGCGCCGCAGCAGATCGCGCAGACGAACGTCGTCGTCCACTACCATGATCTTGGCCTGGTGGCCGTGCTGGTTGGCGGAGTTGTTGCCGGATTCAGTCGTTGTGCTAGTCATTTGCTCTGTCAGAATTGTCTTATTGATGTTGCTATGGTAACGTCATATCCGTTTTGCGAAAACGTCTATGACGACCCATTACAAAGTGTTACAAACTTTACCCAATTGGTCTTACCCCCTCGGTTAAAGCATCATACACTTCAAGCACGGATTCAGCTTTTTAGGAACATCATGTTCATCGATCACAAAAAAATACACGCGGCAGCAAGCGCATCTTTTTGCGTTCGATCCTCCATGGGTTCGTTATTGCTGTGCTGCGGTTTGTTGGGGGCCGGGCTCGTCCATGCCCAGGCCGGAGACGGGCCGCGCCGCGAGGATAACCGGCCTCAGCAGATGCAAAACCAGCGCCAGGCCGATCCGCGCCAGGCCGACCAGCAGCGCCAGGTCGACCAGCGCAACAGCTACGAAGCGCGCGCCGAAGAGCAACGCCGCGCGATGCAGGAGGCCAGCCGCAACGCCGAGATGAACCGTCGCGTCGGCCGTTTGACGCCGGACGAGCGTCGCGATCTGCGCCGCCAGATCAACGAAGTGGGTCAGGATATCTACGCCAATCCGCCACGCCGCTAAGCGCCGGCCGGGACCATCCCGGCCACGCCTGGTTCCCCCTGCCTGCCTCTTGTCGTTCCTCTCTTTTCGCGCTGCAGGCCCGATTCCGCCCCGTTTGACGCGCCAAATAGCAAATCGCTATTGATCTGTGACAACAACATCACGGTTGTAGAGTTTTTACCACGAATATCGCTATCTTTTTCTTTGTCTGTGTGTAATATTAATTAATTGCACGCAATGCCCTTCGGCCGCGTGACGCCTGGAGGAAAATCGTGGTTCAAGACGTTGCTCCCGCAGCGCCCCTATCCGTTGACGAGCCATCGGCTTCCGACGCCGGCCTGCCTATCGGTTTGGTCCGGAGAACCGACGGCATTTACATCGATCTCGGCCTGCCGCAGGCGGCGCTGATCGCCGCGATCAACCAGGTGTTCCGCGCCGGCTTCTATCTGCCGGGCCTCAATTATCCATTGATGATCAAGGCGCTGTACGGCGTCGGCCCCGATCTGGGCGCGGTTCAGGCGGCGCGCCTGTGCGACGACGTGCGCCTGATCGACCCGCTGCGCGTTCCGCTGTACAAAAATCCCAAAATGGGCCACGGCTACGCCGAGTACTACTTCGAGCCGCTGTATCTGGACGAGGAGGTGCTCCCCGACGGCACCGTGATCCCGGAACGCCAGACCCGCCTGGACGTGGACGAATTCGTCGCCGACATGTGGGGCAAGGGCATACGGTTCGGTATCGACGTGGCGGCGGTGGCGACGGCGATGGCGGCCTCCAAGCCGGACCGCATCACCTTCGCCACCGATCTGGAACCGCTGCCCGGACAGAACGCGACCGTGATGGAGGTGTCGTCGGACCTGCACCGCAGCGACGCGCCCAAGGCGCGCGCCGACGGCCGCATCGACCTGCAAAGCTTTCAGAACCGCTTCCCGCAAATCAAAGCGAATGTCAGGCTGCTGAAAAAAGTGCCGGCGGTGCCCGGCCAGCCGGGCTTCGACCTGTCCGGACGCATGACGGCGCCGGAACCGCCGCAGGACCTGGCCCTGCGCTTCTATGCCGGCGACGGCACCGAGTCGCAGACGATTGAGGACGATGAGTATCTGGTGTCCACGCGCGAGGGCTTCCTGAGCGTGGACTCGAAGTCCAACCGCATTTCCATCACCGACAAGATCGTCAGCCTGGAAGGCGTGAGCGGGCGCACCACGGGCAACCTGCAGTTGGCGGGCGCCTACGAGGAATACGGCGACGTGCAGGAACAGCGTGACGTCACCGGCGGCGACATCACGGTACACGGCAACGTCTATGGCAATATCCATTCGCGCGGCGGCGTGGTGGTGCTGGACCAGAACCTGGTCAGCGGCAGCGTGCAGAACGCGCTGGGCTCGATCAGCATCGCCGGCGTGGCGTCGAATTCGGTGATCCACACCAGCGGCGGCACGATCACGATAGCGCGCGCCGAGAATTGCGTCATTTCCGGCAGCAGCGTCAAGATCGAGGAGGCCTCCAATTGCGAGATCGTCGCCGACGAGGTGTTGATCTCGGTGGCCGAGGGCTGCGCGGTGGCCGGCCGCAACGTGGAAATCGAAAGCGCCGGCCCGCGCCGCCGCACCGAGATGGTGATCCATGTGCTGGTGCGCGACGTGAAGCGGTTCGACGACGAGATCGCCGAACTCGATCTGCGCCTGGCCGACTTCGCGCAGGCCATCGAGGCCGCCGAGCGGGAAGCCGTACGCATCGCCGCGCTGCCCGATGTGCGCCGCTATCTGGCGCTGGCGGTCAAGCTGCGCACCCAGGAACTGACCCTGACCCCCGAGCAGGGCCAGTTCCTGCGCAAGATCGCCGGCGCCGTGGCGACCGAGATCCAGTCGATCGAGCAGTTGAAGAAGGAGATCCAGGCCGCCCAGACGCAGCAAACGCTGTTGCGGGACCGGCTGGCGCGGGTGGTCGAGCAGAAGGTGGCGGCGGCCGGCGTTGCGCGCTGCGGCCTGCACATGGTCAACGGAGAAACCACGGTGCGCACCATGCCTTTCGCGGCCGACGGCGTGTCGTTGACGCTGCTGCCTCCCAAGGAGATCAAGCAGCGCCTGCGCGGCACGCCGAACGGCGGCGAGATGCTGTTCTGCGACAGCGCCGGATCGCTCGACTGGCACCTCGACCCCCGCGCCAGGGCATCGGCCGATTAGCCGCCCGGTTTGCCTGCAAGGCGACGCGCGCGCACAATGCCGTGCGTTCATGCTAATCTACAATTAACATTAAAAAAGTGAAGGGGCGCCGGCTCCGACGTACATCTTTGTGGGGACTACCGTGTCAGACGACGCAACGACGCTGGAACATACTGCGGAAGGTGATTTGCCCGCGGCGATCGTCAAGCGCGATGACGGCGTTTATTTCGATGCCGAGGCGACGGCGGTATCGTGCGTCGCGGCCGTGGGCCAGATTTTTCTCGGCGGTGCCTACTTCGCGGGCCTCGACTATGCCGTCTTCACCAGGATGCTGTACAACTGCGGCCCCGAGCTGCCGGCCGGCCTGGCCGGCAAACCGCTGTTGCGCTTCGCCGACAGCATCGAGCCATTCCACACCGTGCGCCGTGCCTTGTACAAGACCGTCAAGATCATCGGCGGCGAGGCCGAATACTATTTCGAGCCGGTGTTCTTCGAGGTTCCCGACCTGCCGCCGCAGCCGGCGCGGCTGAAGTTCGACGAATTCGTCGCCGACATGTGGGGCAAGGGCATACGCTTCGGTATCGACGCGCCGGCCGTGCGCGACGTCATCGTCACCGGGCGCCTGGCGCGCATCATCGTCGCGCGTCGGCTCAACGTCGTGCCGGGGCGCGACGCTGCCATCGTGGAGGTGTCGCGCAACATCCACCGCAGCAACGCGCCGCGCGAGACGCCGGACGGCAAACTCGATCTGCAGACCTTCCAGAACCGCTTCCCGCAGGTCAAACCCAACGTCAAGCTGCTGCGCAAGGTGCCGCGCACGCCTGGGGTGCGCGGGTTCGAGTTGTCCGGCGTGGTGCTGGAGCCGCCGGTGCCGCGCGATATCGAGCTGACCTCCGTGGCCGGCGCCGGGACGGTGATCGAAAACCTGCGCGATGGCGAGTACCTGGTGTCGGCGGTCGAGGGCTTCCTGAGCGTGGAGCCGGGCAGCAAACGCATCTCGATCGGCCCGAAGATCATCAGCCGGGAAGGGGTGAGCGCGCGCACCACCGGCAATCTGCAATTGACCGGCGAGTACGAGGAATTCGGCGACGTGCAGGACCAGCGTTCGGTCGATGGCGGCAACATCACCATCCACGGCAACGTCTTCGGCAATATCAGCTCGCGCGGCGGTGACATCGTCCTGGGCCGCAACCTGATGGGCGGCACCGCCATCAACGCCGAAGGGGCGATCCGTGTGAAGGGCGTGGCGTCCGGCGCGGTGCTGCAAACCAAACGGGGCGAGGTGGCGCTGGCGCGGGCCGAGAGCTGCATCATCTCCGGCACGCGGGTGGTGATCGGCGAGGCAAGCAACTGCGAGATCATGGCCGACGAGGTGATCATCAAGGTGGCCGAGGGCTGCGCGATCGCCGCCCGCAAGATCGAGATCACCCACGCCGGCCCGCGCAAGCAAAGCGAGATGCTGCTTTACACGCTGGTGCCGGACATGACGAAGTTCGACAGGAAAATCGCCGAGCTGCTGCCCAAGGTGTCGCAGGCGCTGCGCGACGCGGAGCAGCGCAAGGCTGAAATGGACGCCATCACCGGCCAGCCGGAGGTGCGCAATTATCTGAACCTGGCGACCCGGGTGCGCAAGCGCGAGGTGATACTGACCACGGAGCAGGAACCCTTGTTCCACAAGATGGCGACGGCGGTGGGGCCGTCGCTGCGCGCGGTCGCCAAGATCTCGCTGGCGATCAAGGCTGCGCAAGTGCAGCAGGAGCAGGCGCAGGAAGAGGTCAACCAGGTGGAGCGCGAAAAGCACGCGTTGAGGAACGGCTCGCGCTGCACCGTCCACATGCTGACCGGCGACGTGCTGGCGCGCACGATGAGTTTCGTGCCGGACGGCCCGCCGCCCTACGACCGCCCGGCGAAGGAGCTGAAAGCCAAGGTGCGCGGCGCCGACGCCGGCATGACGAAAATCTTCTCCGGCCACGTGGGCCCGATCAACTGGACACTATCCGGGAACTCCTAACCCCGCCGCAACGCCGCGACCAGCTCCCTCACATGAACCGGCAACGCCGCATGATCGCGCAAGCAGATCAGCAGCTTGCGATCTGCCCAATCGTCGTTCAACGCCACCACCCGCAGCGCCTCCAAATCCGAGCTGCGCCGCGCCGCCGCCTCCGGCAAGATCGCCACACCGGCCCCGCTGGCGACCATCCGGCAAACCGCCTCGAAGCTGCGCAACCTGATTTTGCAATGCATTTTGCGCCCCAGCCGCGACGCCTGCTCGGCCGCGTACTGCTGCAAGGCGCTGTCGCCCGCCAAACCGATGAAGTCCTGGTCCAGCGCATCGGCGAACAGCACGCCGCGCCGTTTGCCGATCCGCTGGGTCAGCGGATGTTTGCGCGCCATCACCAGCACCAATGGATCGTCACGGAACGGCAAGGTTTGCAGCGCCGCGCTGTCCACCGCGTCGGTGACGATGCCGATATCGGCGGCGCCGTCGGTGACCGCCCGCACGATGTCGCGGCTGAGCCGTTCCTCCAGGTCGATGCTCAGTTGCGGGTGGCTGCCCAGAAAGCCGGCCAGCGCCTCCGGCAGGAATTCGGTCATCGCCGAGGTGTTACAGAGCAGTCGCACCTGCCTTTTCAGGCCGGAGCCGAATTGGGCCAGGTCCGCGCGCATGTCGTCCAGCTGGCGGGCGATGGCGCGGGCGTGATGGAGCAGCGCGCGTCCCGCCTCCGTTGGCTCGGCGCCGCGCCGTCCGCGCTCCAGCAGCGCCAGGTTCAAGCCTTCCTCCATGCCGTGTATGCGGGCGCTGGCCGAGGGCAGCGACAGGTGCGCCAGCTTGGCGCCGGCGGTGATGCTGCCGCTTTCGGCGATATGGACGAACAAGTTGAGGTCGATCAGGTCGAAGCGCACGGTTCAGCCTACGGATAATGTGAAGTCAGGCTAAGTATATTCCACATTCACAGGCAAGCCCCCGGAGTGCAGAATAACCCCCATGAATACATCGACACTTTTTATCGCATTGGTTTTTGTGCTGGCCGGCCTGGTGAAAGGCGTCACCGGAATGGGCCTGCCGACGGTGGCGATGGCCTTGCTGACATTGACCTTGCCACCGTTGGAAGCGGCGGCGCTGCTGATCGTGCCTTCGGCTGTGACGAATGTATGGCAGCTGGCCAAGGGACCGGCGTTGTACCCGCTCTGGCTGCGCCTGCGGCCCTTGCTGGTGGCCGTCTGCGTGGGTACGGCGGCGGGCGGATGGCTGCTATCGTCGCCACCGCCGCAGGACGATTTCATCACCTCCGGCGCGGCGGGCATGTCCGGCGGCGCCTGGGCCTCGGTGGTGCTTGGGCTGGCGCTGGCGGCCTACGGCGCGCTGGGTTTAAGCGGCTGGCGCGGACGTGTGGCGCCGCGCGTGGAACCGTGGGCCGGGCCGCTGGCCGGCGCCGCCACCGGCGTACTGGCCGGCATAACGGGAGTGTTCGTCATTCCGGTCGCTCCCTATCTGCAAGCGCTCAACCTGGAGAAGGACGATCTGGTGCAGGCGCTGGGACTGGCCTTCACCGTCTCGACCCTGGCGCTGGCAGTGGTGTTGACCTGCCGGGGCAGCTGGCAGGCGTCGGCCGCCGGCGGATCGGTGCTGGCGCTGCTGCCCGCCGGCGTGGGCATGATGCTGGGGCAGTGGCTGCGCGACCGCATGCCGGCGTCCGTGTTTCGGCGTTGTTTCTTTATCAGCCTGCTGGCGCTGGGCGCGCATCAATGCCTGCGCGTCGCTATGGGGTGACGCTATAGGGTGACTTTACCGCGCAGCTGTTTGCGCTCGCCGTCCTTGGTTTTTCCATCCAGCCTGCGGCGCTGCGAGCCGCGCGTCGGCTTGGTGGCGCGCCGCACGGTGGGCGGCACAGCGATGCTGTCGACCAGTTCCTGAAGGCGCCGCAGCGCGTCCTCCTTGTTGGCCTCCTGGCTGCGCGACTGCTGCGCCTTCAATACCACCACGCCGTCCTTGGTGATGCGGCTGTCGCGCATGGCCAGCAAACGCTCTTTGATATGCTCGGGCAGCGAGGACGCTGCGATATTAAAACGCAGGTGCACCGCGCTGGAGACCTTGTTGACGTTTTGTCCCCCGGGTCCCTGCGCGCGGATCGCACTGAGCTCCACGTCATTCATATCTATTAAGTTCGTCATTGGGTTGGTCGCGCTCTTTGTCGCATTGTAGCAAACGGCCGCCGGCCGCCGGGCTAACGTTGATGCCAATCAATCTCGCACCAGAAGCGCGCGGTTAGGATGATTCATGCCTGTTACCGCACGTCAATAGACGAAAGGATGATCATGATTCTCTCGAAGATGCAAGCCATGAATGCCAACGCCGCCGCGCGCCCGACCGGCACCGGAGCGCAACAGTATCTCGTGTTCCGGCTCGGCGGCCTGGATTATGCGCTGGACTTCAGTAAGGTGCAGGAACTGCGTCCGCTGAAGGAGCTCGAACGCTTCGCCTCGGACGGCGAGATTATCAGCGGGGTGGCGGTGTCGCGCGGCGTGATCATGCCGATCGTCGACATGCGCATCGCCTTCGGCCCGCGTCCGCCGGCGCACGACCCGCTGACGGATGTGATCATCCTCAAGCTGTCGACCTGTGTGATGGGGATGGTGGTCGATGGCGTGACCGATATCGTTTCGCTGACGCTCGACGAACTGCTGCCGATACCCGGCGCGGGCGCCGGTACTGCGCCGCCGGTGGATTACCTGCTGGGCCTCGGAGAGGTCGACGGGCGCCGCCTGATCGTGGTCGACATCGACAGGCTGATGTCGATCCGCAAAGTACCGGTCGGCGCCCGCCAGGCCGCTTAAAGCCTGCGGGTGGCGGCGCTGGTGGCTGCGCGGTGGCTGCGCGGTGCCCGATTGATCAGGCCAGCGCTTCGAGCTGCTCCTGCAATTCCAGCCATTCCGCTTCCAGCTGGCCCAGGTCCTTGGTGAAGAAGCTTTGATCGGCCAGCAGCTGTTTCAGCTTGGCCTTGTTGGCCGCTTCATAGATCGAAGACTCGCCCAACTTGGCATCCACCTCCGCTTTTTGCGCGCTGCGCTTGGCGATTTGATCGTCCAGGCGCTTGATCTTTTGCTCCAGCGGCTTGCGCAGCGCGGCCAGGCGCTGGCGGTCTTCCGCCTGCTGGCGCTTCTGGTCCTTGCTGACGGCGGCCGGAGCCGCCGCCGTTGGCGCGGCGACCGGCGAGACCACCGGGAAGTCCGTCTTGTTGGCCTTGCCGGCGGCTGGCAGCACGTCGGTGCCTTTCCCCAGCTTGGTCTTGAACAGCCAATCCTTGTAGTCGTCCAGATCGCCGTCGAACGGTTGCAGCTTGCCGTCGGCGACGATGATGAATTCGTCGGTGGTGGCGCGCAGCAGGTGGCGATCGTGGGATACGACGACCAGCGTGCCTTCGAACTGCGCCAGCGCCTCGGTCAGCGCCTCGCGGGTTTCCAGATCCAGGTGATTGGTCGGTTCATCGAGCAGCAGCAGGTTGGGGCGCTGCCACACGATCAGCGCCAGCGCCAGGCGCGCCTTCTCGCCGCCGGAGAACGGAGCGATCGAGCTGGTGACCATGGTGCCCGGGAAGTTGAAGCCGCCCAGGAAGTTGCGCAGTTCCTGTTCGCGCACCGTCGGGGCGATCTTCGCCAGGTGCCACAGCGGCGATTCGTCGTGGCGCAGCATCTCCACCTGGTGCTGGGCGAAGTAGCCGATGTTCAGGCCCTTGCCGATGGTGGCGTCGCCGGTCAGCGGCGCCAGTTCTCCGGCGATGGTCTTGATCAGTGTCGATTTGCCGGCGCCGTTCACGCCCAGCAGGCCGATACGCTGGCCGATCTGCAGCGAGAACTTGATGTTGTTGACGATGGTCTTGTGCGTGATGTCGCCGGTCGCTTCGTCTTCGATCTTGTAGCCGGCGTTGACGTCTTCCATCACCAGCAGCGGATTCGGAGCGCTCAGCGGCTCGCGGAACTCGAACGAGAATTCGGCGGCGGCGCGCAGCGGCGCCAGTTCTTCCATCTTGGCCAGCGCCTTCATGCGGCTCTGCGCCTGGCGGGCCTTGGAGGCCTGCGCCTTGAAGCGGTTGACGAACGACTCCAGGTGGGCGCGCTTGCGTTGCTGCTTTTCCAGCGCGCCGGCGGCCAGGATCATCTGCGCCGCGCGCTGACGTTCGAACGACGAGTAGTTGCCCGAGTAGCGTTTCAGCTTGCGCTCGTCGATGTGCACCACCACGTTGACCACTTCGTCGAGGAAGTCGCGATCGTGGGAGATGATCAGCAAGGTGCCTGCATAGCGTTTGAGCCAGTCTTCCAGCCAGATGATCGCGTCCAGGTCCAGGTGGTTGGTCGGTTCATCGAGCAGCAGCAGGTCGGAAGGGCACATCAGCGCCTGCGCCAGATTGAGGCGCATGCGCCAGCCGCCGGAGAAGCTGGCCACCGGCTGCTGCATCTGGTCGAGCGTGAAGCCCAGGCCGAGCAGCAGTTGTTCGCCGCGCGACTGCACGGTGTAGGCGTCGGCGTCGGCCAGCGCGCTGTAGATTTCACCGATGGCGATACCGTTTTCCGACGATTCGGGCTCCGATTCCAGGCGCGCCAGTTCCGCTTCCAGCTTGCGCAGGGTGACGTCGCCGTCGATGGCGTAATCGAGCGCCGCGCGGTCGAGCGGCGGCGTTTCCTGCGCCACGTAAGCGACGCGCCATTTGGCCGGGAAGTCGATTTCGCCCTGGTCCGGGTGCAGCTCGCCGCGCATCATCGCGAACAGGCTCGATTTGCCGGCGCCATTGGCGCCGATCAGGCCGATCTTGTCGCCCGGGTTCAGTGTGACATCGACTTGTTCCAACAGCGGCTTGGTGCCGCGCATCAGACTTACTTGTATAAAGCGGATCATTGGTTCTTGTACTTTAAAGAGGGTGTTACAGCTTCAGCTGGTCGGCGGTCAGCAGGAAGACCATGTCGTCGCCGGCGCTGGTGGTAAGCCACGTCAGGCCCAGCGCGCCGAAGGCGGCTTCGGCGAATTCGCGTTCGTTGCCGATTTCGACGATCAGGATGCCGTCGTCGGTCAGGCGTTCGGCGGCGCCGGCCACGATCTTGCGCACCAGGTCCATGCCATCGCTGCCGCCGTCGAGGGCGATTTGCGGTTCGGCCAGGTATTCCTTCGGCAGCTTGGACATCGAGCCCGAATTGACGTACGGCGGATTGGTGATAATCAGGTCGTACTTCTTGTCCGGCACATTGGTGTACAGGTCGGACTGGATCAGGGTCAATCGGTCTTCCAGCTTGTAGGTGGCGACGTTTTTCTTCGCCACTTCCAGCGCGTCGGCCGAAATGTCGACCGCGTCGACGTGGGCGTCGGGGAAGGCGTCGGCCAGCATGATGGCCAGGCAGCCGGAGCCCGTGCACAGTTCCAGGATGTTGGCGATGTTATCGGGCTGGTTGACCCACGGCGCGAAGTAGTCGGGGATCAGTTCCGCGATGAAGGAGCGCGGCACGATGGTGCGCTCGTCGACGTAGAAGCTGTAGGTGCCCAGCCACGCCTGGTTGGTGATGTAGGCGGCCGGCACGCGGTCGACGGTGCGGCGGTCGATCACCGCCAGCACGGACGCGACTTCCTCCGGCAGCAGGCGCGCGTCCAGGAACGGCTCCAGCTTGTCCAGCGGGAGCTTGAGCGTGTGCAGGATCAAATAGGCCGCTTCGTCGAAGGCCTCGACGCTGCCGTGGCCGAAAAACAGCTGGGCGGCGTTGAAGCGGGTGACGGCGTAGCGCAACAGGTCGCGCGGCGTGGTGAAAGGAGTCGTGTTCATGGTTATCTCGGTAAAACGGTAATCGGTTCGCGCACGCCGCGCGGGCAGCCGGCGGTGGATCAGGCCAGCAGGTTTTCCAGGGTACGGCGATAGATATTCTTCAGCGGATCGACAAAACGCAGCTCGATATGCTCGTCGATCTTGTGGATACTTGCGTTGGGAGGCCCGAATTCTATCACTTGGGGGCAGATCTGAGCGATAAAGCGTCCATCCGAGGTGCCGCCGGTGGTCGACAGTTCGGTGTCGACGCCGGTTTCGGACTTGATCGCCGCCGACAGCGCGTCGCTCAGGGTGCCGCGCGGGGTCAGGAACGGCAGGCCGCTCAGCGCCCATTTCAGGTCGTAGTGCAGATCGTGCTTGTCGAGGATCGCGTGCACGCGGCGCTTGAGTTCCTCGTGGGTGCTGGCGGTCGAGAAGCGGAAGTTGAAGTCGATGACCATCTCGCCGGGGATGACGTTGTTGGCGCCCGTGCCGCCGTTGATGTTGGACATTTGCCAGGACGTCGGCAGATAGTATTCGTTACCCGTGTCCCAGACCTCGGCCACCAGCTCGGCCAGCGCCGGCGCGGCCAGATGGATCGGGTTCTTGGCCAGCTGCGGGTAGGCGATGTGGCCCTGCACTCCTTTGATCGTCAGTTTGCCCGACAGCGAGCCGCGGCGGCCGTTCTTGATCACGTCGCCCAGGGTTTCGTCGGAGGTCGGCTCGCCGACGATGCAGTAGTCCAGCGTCTCGCCGCGTTCCTTGAGCATATTGCAGACGATGACGGTGCCGTCGGTGGCCGGGCCTTCCTCGTCGCTGGTGATCAGGAAGGCGATCGAGCCTTTGTGGTCGGCGTGGGCGGCGACGAACTCCTCGCAGGCGACGACGAAGGCGGCGATCGAGGTTTTCATGTCCGCCGCGCCGCGTCCATACAGCTTGCCGTCGCGGTGGGTCGGGGTGAAGGGCTGCGAGCGCCATTGCTCGACCGGACCTGTCGGCACCACGTCGGTGTGGCCGGCGAACACCAGCAGCGGCGCGGTCGTGCCCTTGCGCGCCCACAGATTGGTCACGCCGTTCGATTCGATCACTTCGCAGACAAAGCCCAGCGGCGACAGCAAGTCGATCAGGTGCTGCTGGCAGCCTTTATCGTCCGGGGTGACAGAGGAGAGGGCGATCAGTTTTTCGGTCAGCGCCAGGGTCTTGGAAGGTGTCATGGTGGAGGTAAAGGTGATGATCAGAGATTGAAAATTTGTTTGTACTGGGCGTCGGAGAAGCTGACGGCGAAGGTGCCGTCCTTGTCGAGAACCGGGCGCTTGATCACGGAGGGGTTCTCCAGCATCAGCGCGATGGCCGATTCGTCATCGACGATGGACGCCTTGCGCTCGTCGGACAGGGCGCGCCATGTGGTGCCTTTTTTATTCACCAGCACATCTCGCGACAGGTGTTTGAGCCAGCCGGCGACGATTTCGCGGGTCAGTCCCTGCTTCTTGAAGTCGTGGAAGGTGAATTCCTGCTGCTGGTCGGCCAGCCATACGCGGGCTTTTTTGACGGTGTCGCAGTTGGGGATGCCGTAAAGGGTGGTTTTCATGTGCATGCGGTGTCGGGCGAAAGGCCGACAGAATACCATGGGGCGCAGGAGGAGGGTACGGCGGGCCGCCGCGTGGATGCGGCGTTGGTATAACAATTTGATATTGCTACTTATCGAATTGGCATTGGTGGTCCGCCGATTCGCTGCCTACTATGGATCGGTTGTCGTACAACTACCAGGAGCCGTGGGATGGAATTGCCGAACAAGCCGACCAAAGAACAGATCCGTCAGTATATGAGCGAGCGGTTGACGCAACAATGCTCGCCGCCGTCGAGCGGGGATATCCGCCGGCAGCTTGGTTGGGGTTTGGTGCCGTCCACAGACGATTGCGTTGCGCCGGCCGACCCGCAGCCACGTCGCTGACCGGGGTATCCCGGTCAGGTATTGAGCGTGAACTCGGTGAAGGACGCTTCGTCGGGAGGCGTCTTGGCCTCCGGTTCGGCCTTGGCGGCTTTGCTGTCGGGACCATTATTCAATAGCCACAGCAGGTTGGTGGCCGAATCGGCGTTGGCCAGCGCCTCCTCCTGGCTGATCGAACCATCCTGAACCAGCTTGAGCAAGGCCAGTTCGAACGACTGCGAGCCAGGCGACAGGCTTTTCTCCATCGCTTCCTTGATCTGGCCGATGTCGCCTTTTTCGATCAAGTCCGAGATGTAGCGGGTATTGACCATCACTTCCACCGCCGCCGTGCGCGTGCCGCCGTTGATCGAGCGCACCAGCCGCTGCGAGACGATCGCCTTGACCGTCGACGACAGGTCCTGCAGCAGCGCTGCACGGTTCTCGATCGGGTAGAAACTGATAATACGGTTTAGCGCGTTATAGCTGTTGTTGGCGTGCAGGGTGGCCAGCACCAGGTGGCCAGACTGCGCGTAGGCCAGCGCCGCCGCCATGGTCTCCTTGTCGCGGATCTCGCCGATCAGGATGCAGTCCGGCGCCTGGCGCATCGAATTGCGCAGCGCCGTGGCGAAATCCTTGGCGTCGCTGCCGATCTCGCGCTGGTTGACGATCGACTTTTTATTCTTGAACAGGTACTCGATCGGGTCTTCCAGGGTCAGGATGTGGCCCGAGCGCAGCTCGTTGCGGTAGTCCAGCATCGAGGCGATGGTGGTGGATTTGCCGGAGCCGGTCGAACCGACCAGCAGCAACAGGCCGCGCTTTTCCA
The DNA here is from genome assembly GCA_963511605.1 of uncultured Duganella sp. GTDB lineage: Bacteria > Pseudomonadota > Gammaproteobacteria > Burkholderiales > Burkholderiaceae_D > Rugamonas. The sequence goes on from CAUPJZ010000005.1 coordinate 214,804, forward strand.
TGATCAGGTCCGACAGCACCGGTGGCAGCCCCAGATCGGCCAATACAGGGATGGAGGCGGGGACGAAGCGGAAAACGGCGGAGATGGTGCCGCGCTGCTTGAAGGCGGAAAGGCGGAAACGGCCAAGGTTGGCCACCGACACGCCCATATTGAGCTCATTGGTGGCGGCCAGTTCTTCCATCTGCGCCGGGGAGGCGATTTCGGCCAGCATGGACTCGATGTTGCCCGGTTCGAGCTTCTGCTGGTTGATGGGAATGAGGTTGCCGTTGATTTTGATGTGTACCGGCGAATTCACCGCGAAGAACATGTCCGACGCGTTTTTTTCCTTCATCAGCTGGAACAGGCGGTCCATGGCCATGATGCGCTCCTCAAAATCAAAGGCGGGCGGGCGCCGGCATGCGGCACCCGCCGGGGGGCGTTTAAATACCGCGCAGCAGTTCGTTGATACCGGTCTTGGCGCGGGTTTTGGCGTCCACGCGCTTGACGATGACGGCGCAGTACAGCGAGTATTTGCCGTCTTCCGATGGCAGGTTGCCCGAGACGACCACCGAACCGGCCGGCACGCGGCCGTAGGTCACTTCGCCGGTGGCGCGGTCGTAGATCTTGGTCGACTGGCCGATGTACACGCCCATCGAGATCACCGAGTTCTCTTCGACGATCACGCCTTCGACGATTTCCGAACGGGCGCCGATGAAGCAGTTGTCTTCGATGATGGTCGGATTGGCCTGCATCGGTTCCAGCACGCCGCCGATGCCGACGCCGCCGGACAGGTGGACGTTCTTGCCGATCTGCGCGCACGAACCGACGGTGGCCCAGGTGTCGACCATCGCGCCTTCATCGACGTAGGCGCCGATGTTGACGTAGGAAGGCATCAGCACCACGTTCTTGGCGATGAAGGAGCCACGGCGCGCGACGGCCGGCGGCACCACGCGGAAGCCGCCCTTGGCGAAATCTTCAGGCGTGTAGTTGGCGAACTTGGTCGGGACCTTGTCGTAGAACTGCATGGTGCCGTCCGACGGCATGACCACGTTGTTCTCAAGGCGGAAGGACAGCAGCACGGCTTTCTTGACCCACTGGTTGACGACCCAGTCGCCGCTGGTTTTTTCGGCCACGCGGATGGTGCCGGCGTCCAGGCCCGCGATCACGTGCGAGACGGCGTCACGCAGTTCGGCGGCGCCATTGGCCGGGTTGATGTTGGCGCGGTCTTCCCATGCCTGGTCGATGATTTGTTGAAGTTGTTGGGTCATGATTTGCTCAATTATGTGTTAATTATTTGTTGATGGACTTGCAGAATTGGACGATGCGCCGGGCGGCTTCCAGGCCTTCCTCCGTCTCGGCGACGAGCGCCATGCGGATGCGGTTGCGGCCCGGATTGGCGCCGTGCGCGTCGCGCGCCAGATAGCTGCCCGGCAGTACCGTGACATTATATTCGGCGTACAGGCGCTGCGCGAATTCGGTGTCCGACAGGCCGGTGCGGCTGACGTCCGCCCACAGGTAGAAGCCGGCGTCCGGCAGTTCCACCGTCAGCACTTCTTGCAGCAGCGGCGTGATGGCGTTGAATTTCGCGCGGTATTTTTCGCGGTTCTGTTCGACGTGGGTTTCGTCGTTCCAGGCCGCGATCGAGGCAGCTTGCACGGAAGGGCTCATGGCTCCGCCGTGATAGGTGCGGTACAACAGGAATTTTTTGAGCACGTCGGCGTCGCCGGCCACAAAGCCCGAGCGCATGCCCGGCACGTTGGAGCGCTTCGACAGGCTGCTGAACACCACCAGGCGCGCATACGGCTTCTCGACGGTCGAGAGGCCCAGTGTGTGGGCCGCTTCCAGCGCGCCCAGGGGCGCCTGCTCGCCGTGGAAGATCTCGGAGTAGCACTCGTCGGCGGCGATGATGAAGTTATAACGCTCGGACAGGGCGAACAGGTTTTCCCAGTCGGTCAGGGTCAGCACGGCGCCGGTCGGATTGCCCGGGGAGCACAGGAACAACAGCGAGACGCGCTCCCAGACCGAGGCCGGGATGCTGTCGTAGTCGCAGCCGAAATTGCGGGTCGGGTCGGAGTTGACGAAGTACGGCTCGGCGCCGGCCAGGTAGGCGGCGCCTTCGTAGATCTGGTAAAACGGGTTGGGGCATACCACCAGCGAATTGGCCGCCGGATCGATCACCGTCTGGGCCAGCGCGAACAGCGCCTCGCGCGAGCCGTTCACCGGCAGCACCTGGGTGGCTGGATTGAGGGCCGGCAGGCCGTAGCGGCGCTCCAGCCAGCCGGCGATGGCGCCACGCAGCGCGTCCGAGCCGATGGTGGTCGGGTAGTTGGCCAGGCCATCGATATTGTCGATCAGCGCCTGCTGGATGAATGCCGGCGTGGGATGTTTGGGTTCGCCCATGCCAAGGCTGATCGCCTTGTGGCTTGGGCTGGCGCTCACCTGCGCGAACAACTGGCGCAGCTTTTCGAACGGGTAGGGTTGCAGCTTTTCGAGATGTGGATTCACGTGGCGGACCGGATGCGGATCGTTGAAAAAGGAACGGCGTAGGTCAGGCATTATAGCGCCTATGGCGTATAGGGGGCATTCGCCGTCTGGACGCTTTGTCATGAATGCTAAACAGGTAACATGATGCGATTGCTAATCGTGCGATACTCGTCGCATTGAGGGTATCAAAAGGACAAATCATGGAGCTATCGGCGGTGGAGCGGGATGAAATGGCGCTCGGCACTGGCGTCAGCCGGCGCGTGATGGCCGCGAGGCTGATCACGGGACTGTTACAGGGCGTGCTGCTTTATTGGCTGTACCGCGCCGGCAAGGATGGCGTCTGGCCGGCCACGGCCCCGTATTTGGCGGTGCCGCTGATGATGCTGGCGCTGTTCCTGCCTGTGCTGCTGGTGTCCAGCATCGGCCATATGCCCGCCCGCAAGACTGCCGCTTGGCTGGCGACGGCGTCCCTGGTCATTCTGGCGATGGCGCTACATGACGCCTGGCGGGGCCACCATGGCTACCCGATGTTCGATAACTGGGCGGAGCGGCGTGTTTACTCGCCATCGCAGATACTGGCGCTGTGCAGCGTTCCGTTTTTCTTCATTGCCCAGTCACTGGTGCTGTCCGGCGTCCATGATCGACGTCGCGTTGCCGCTTACGGCACCTATTTTGAAATCGCGTGGAAGCTCGGGGTGCAGCTGCTGTTTTCCGCGTTCTTCGTGGGCGCGTTGTTCATGGTGCTGTTCATGGGGGGCGCGCTGTTCAAGCTGATCAAGTTGAATTTCCTTGAGCAGCTGCTCAGGGAAGCGTGGTTCAACGTGCCGGTCGTCTTCACCGCTTTTTCCGGCGCCATGCATATCACCGACGTGCGGCCGGCCATCGTGCGCGGCATCCGCACGCTGCTGCTGGTGCTGATGTCGTGGATCTTGCCGGTGGCGGCGATCATCGTGACCGGTTTCCTGTGCAGCCTGCCGTTCACCGGCCTGCAGGCGCTGTGGGAGACGCGGCACGCCACGTCGGTGCTACTGTCGGCCGTGGTGGTGCTGGTGGTGTTGATCAACGCCGCGTTCCAGAACGGCGAGGCGGTGGCAGGCGTCCAAACGATCGTGCGATTGAGCACCCGCGCCGCCTGCATCCTGATCTTCCCGCTGACCGTGATCGGCATTTATGCGCTCGCACTGCGGGTGGCGCAATACGGCTGGACCACCGATCGCATCATCGCCGCGGCCTGTCTGCTGGTGGCCAGCTGCTATGCGATCGGCTACGCGTGGGCGGCGTATCAGTACGACACCTGGTTGCGTCCTCTCGCCCCGGTCAACGTCACCGCAGCCTTCGTGGTGATTGCGGTGATGCTGGCGCTGTTTACGCCGATAGCCGACCCGGCGCGCATCTCGGTGAACAGTCAGATGGCGCGGCTGGAAAGCGGCAAGACCGCTCCCGGCCAGTTCGATTTCCGCTATCTGCGGTTCGAGGGAGGGCGTTATGGCAAGGCGGCCCTGGAACGGCTCAAGCAGTGGTCCGCCGGCTCCGACGCGGCAATGGTGCGCCGGGAGGCCGCCCTTGCGCTGGCGCTGGCGGACAACCAGCGCTGGACAGGGAACAAGCTAGCCGCAGTGCCGATCTCGGTCGAGGAAAATGTCACCGCCTGGCCTGCGGGCGCCAAGCTGCCGGCCAGTTTTGTGTCGCAGAAGTGGGAGATGGTCGCCGACGACAGCAAACCAAACTGTCTGAATAGTAAAAAAGGCCGGTGCGACGGCTTCGTGATCGACATGACCGGCGATGGCGTCGACGAGGTGCTTCTGATCGACGTCAGTGGCGGCGACAACGCGTTGATGGCTCAGGGTTCCAACGGCAGTTGGGGCTCGATCGGTTCCATCAACTACCAATATTCGCGCTGCAAGCCCATGCTCGAAAAGCTCAAAAGCGGTGACTTCAGCGTGGTCGCGCCCAACTTGCGGGAACTGGAAGTCGGCGGTCAGCGTGTCGGACTGGTTATGCGTCCCGGGCCGCCGGACGCCGGCTGCCAGGCAATCAAGTAGCGCGGGGTCTAGCCGCGTGAAATCAGATTTGCGGCGGGTGCCACACCTGCTGCGCCACCCGCATCATGTTGCGGCCCATGACCAGCGCCGTGTCCTGGTCGTTCATGCCGATTTTGCGCAGGGCGGTGGCCAGTTCGCGCCAGACTTCCGGCGGCGTGAAGGCCGGCGGTTTGTCGGCGCGGTAGCCGGCCGACGCCGGCCACCAGTCGCTCGGGTCGAAGTCACCCGGCGGCGTGTCGTCCAGGCCTGGCTGCTGGAAGCAGATATCCAGGCCGATGCCGACGTGCTGCACGCCCACCAGGTCCGCGATATAGGCGACGTGCCGCGCGACGTCGTCCGCGCCCGGCTTGTCGGCGCCGACGAACCACGACAAACCCGATACGCAGACCACGCCGTTGGTGTCTGCGCAGGCGCGGATTTGTTCATCGGTGACGTTGCGTCCATGCGGAACCAGGGCGTACGCGTTGGTATGGCTGAAGATCACCGGCTTGGACGAGGCGGCCATGATATCCAGGCTGCACATGCGGCCCGTGTGGGAGCAGTCCATCAAAATGCCGGCATCGTTGATGGCGGCCACCATGCTGTGTCCAAGGGGCGTCAGGCCGCGCGGCAGGTCGTGGCAGCCGTCGGCCACGCTGTTGTTGCGGTTGTAGGCCAGGTGGATCTGGCGCACGCCCAGCTGCGCGTAGAGCGCCACCATCTCCGGCTGGTCCAGCAGCGGCATGGCGCCTTCCAGGTCGAAGGTGATGGCCATGCGGCCATCGGCGGCGGCCTTGATGATGTCGTCCACGCTGGACACCAGCGTATAGCGTTCGGGTTCGGCGGCGATGGTGGCGCGGTAGCCGGCGATCACGGACATGACCTGCGACACCGGATTCATATCGGCGCCCACGTTCAGGGAGACGTAGTTCACGCCGGCCGCGTGCAGCTTGCGCACGGGCGTGAAGTCGGCGTGCGGGTGCTGCGGAAGGCAAACGTGGGCGTCCCAATTGATCATGGCGTTTTCTTTGTCTAAAAGGCCACTTTACCCGAGAACGGCGCCGCATGCCAAGGGATGGCGCTCCCGCATGCTTTATACTGTCGGCCAATTCACACGCTTACTTCATAGGCCAACATGTCATTTGCTTCGCTGGGCCTTGCTCCCTCCCTGATCAACGCGGTCACCGAAATCGGCTATCTGGAGCCGACGGCGATCCAGAGCGCCGCCATTCCCGCCATTTTGCGCGGCGAGGACGTGCTGGGCGCGGCGCAGACGGGGTCCGGCAAAACCGCCGCCTTCGCGCTGCCGTTGCTGCAGGCGTTGCTGGACAACCGCAGCGGGCCGCGCCAGCTGCATGGCCTGATCCTGGTGCCGACCCGCGAACTTGCGGCGCAGGTGGGCGAGTCGGTACGCAAGCTGGCGTCGCATCTGTCGATGCAGGTCAAGGTGTCGATCGTGTTCGGCGGCGTGTCGATCAATCCGCAGATGATGGCATTGCGCGGCGGCGCCGACATCGTCATCGCCACGCCGGGGCGCCTGCTGGACCTGATCGATCATAACGCATTGAAGATATCGCGCACGGCGATGCTGGTGCTGGACGAGGCGGACCGCCTGCTGGACCTGGGCTTCAGCGAAGAACTGAACCGGATACTGGAACTGCTGCCCAAGCAGCGCCAGAACCTGTTCTTCTCGGCGACGTTCCCGCCAGCGGTGCAGGCGCTGGCCGACAGCATGCTGCACCAGCCGACCCGCGTCGAGGTGCTGTCCGAGCCGCTGAGCAAACCCGATATCGCCCAGCGCGCGATCATGGTCGACGTGCCGCGCCGTACCATGCTGCTCAAGCATCTGATCCAGGAACAACAGTGGAGCAGGGTGCTGGTGTTCGTCGCCACCAAGTACGCGGCGGAGCATGTGGCCGACAAGCTGAACCGCAACGGCATCCGCGCCGGGGCCTTCCATGGAGAATTCAGCCAGGGCGCGCGCACCGAGGTGCTGGGCGATTTCAAGGCCAGCCGCCTGCAGGTGCTGGTGGCGACCGACGTCGCCGCGCGCGGCATCGACATCGCGCGCCTGCCGGCCGTGGTCAATTACGACTTGCCACGTTCCGCCGTCGACTACACCCATCGCATCGGCCGCACCGGCCGCGCCGGCGAGAGTGGCGTGGCGATCAGTTTCGTCAGCGCCGAGACGGAACAGCATTTCCGGTTGATCGAGAAGCGCCAGGATATTCTGCTGCCGCGCGAGCGGATCGCCGGTTTCGAACCGGTGGAGACGCTGCCGCCGCCAGCGGCCGATTCGGTCACCGACACCGTCAACGGCGGCATCAAGGGCAAGCGCAAGAGCAAGAAGGACAAGCTGCGCGAAGCGGCCGCCCGTGAGCTACCCTCAGGTGACTAAAACGTTGACCTCAAAGGTCATCTGAATCACGTAGGGCGGATTAGCGCAGCGTAATCGGCCATGCACGCTCCGCCGGCGGTTCACCCATGGCCGATTACGGCGTTCCGCCTAATCCGCCCTACGGCAATCAACAAATCAACATTAGCCGCCGGTGCGTTTGGGGTTGTGGCCCTGTTTTTTCAGCGTTTCCATCACCAGGTCGCAGTGATCGCCCTGGATCTCGATCACGCCATCCTTGACGGTGCCGCCGGAGCCGCAGGCGCCGCGCAGCTGCTTGCCCAGCAGGGCCAGCGCCATGGCGTCGAGCGCCAGGCCCTTGACCAGGGTGACGGTCTTGCCGCCTCGCCCCTTGGATTCACGCGACACCTTGACGTTGCCGTCGCCCGCAGGCTTGGCTTTGGCGGCCGTTTTGCAGATGCAATCGGCAAGCGGCTTGCCGCAATCGGGGCAAATGCGGCCAGTCTCTGTCGAATAAACGAGGCGGGTGCTCATGGCTTGTCCTTGAGCAGTCGCGACATCAGGATGTTGAAGAAGCGTTTTTGATCTGACGCCAGGCAGACCGCCGCATTCGGCTTGCCCGCCTCCTCGCGCGTGTAGCCGTCGTCGCTGACGACGATGCGCAGCGGGGTGGTGGGGCAGGTGGCGGGATCGATCATCCACGTCACGGGCACCACATCGAACAGCGACGGCATGTTGCTAGACCACGGCTGGTAGGCGTCGATCCACTGGTGGTACATCAGCGCCAGCGCATCGGTGACGGGCGAGCCGTGGCCCAGAAGGGCGTTGCGCTCGACTTCATCGAGGCGTATCTGGGTCGAGTCGAGCGGCATCATCACGATCGGCACGCCGGACTTGAACAGCTTTTGCGCGCCGCCGATATCGGAGGCGATGTTGTATTCCTTGTCCGCCGGCCGCGCCGGCACGTACTGCGATTTGCGGTAGCCGGCGCGCACCGAGCCGCCCATCATCGCCACCTGCTTCAGCTTGCCGAAGGCGGCGGGGTCGCGCTCGATCGCGGCGCCGACGTTGGTCAGTGGTCCCAGCGCCAGCAGCGTTATCTGGCCCGGCTGGCGTTTGATTTGATCCAGCAGGAAGTCCACCGCCTCCACCTTGGCCGGCAGCTTGCCGCGCCGGGCGTAGCGCGCCTGCGTGAACGGCTGCGGATTGCCGGTGCTGGCGATGCCTTGCGCGACCGGGATGCCGCTGTGGCCCGTCTCGCGCAGCATGCGCTCCAGCAGTTGCGCGCGTAGTGCGGTGTCGCCCCAGGCGGTGGTGATGCCGACGATTTCGATCTCCGGACTTTGCAGCAGCAGCGCCAGCGCGAAGGAATCGTCGATGTCGTCGCCGATGTCCATATCGACGATGACCTTGATTTTTTCGGCGGAATGGGCCGGCGGCGCCAGCATGGCGCACGACAGCGCGAGTATGGAGAGCAGGCCGCGCAGCGGCCGGGATAGTGAGTGAGTCATTCGTCGTTAGATTTTATTGGTGATCAGGTCGATGCGGCGTTTGATGCGCTGCGCTTCCGCCGCATCGCCGGCTTGTTCGGCGCGCATGGCTTGCACGCCGAGCCAAGCCAGCAGCGGCCGGCGCCAGCCTTGTGCCGATGCGGTTTCCACGGCGCCGGCCAGCAACGCTGGCGTGGCCTTGTTTGCGCGCAGCAGCACGCCGGAGGCGACCAGTTTCGATAGCGGGTCCGCGATCGCCTGCGCGGCGCCGGCGGCGGCCGTGTCGCTGGCCGCCGCGGCAACCGGCTGGTGCTGCGCGGGCAGCAGCGCCGCATCGGCGGCATTGGCGCGGCCGGACAGATAGGCCGCGTAGGCGCGGTCGGCCGGGCTGGCGTCCGCCGCCAGCTTGTCGAAACCGGTGCAGTCCTCGAACACGAGCGAGGCCACGCGGGCGGCGCAGCGTATTAGTTCGGCACGGATGATCAGATCGACCTTGCCGGTGCTGCCCAGCGCGTCGCGGGCGCGTTTGTATTCGGCTTCCTCCACGCGGGCGTTGCCGGTCATGTAGGCGGCGGTCGATCGTTCAATCGAGCTTTGGGCGTTCATTTGCCAGTCCGGCACCGGTGGGTTGTTGCCGCAGGCGGCCAGCAGGGTGGTCATGGCCATTGCCATGACTGCGGCGATCAGCGGAGCGGTATTCTTCATGGCAGTTTGATCTCCGTATCGCGCTTGAACGGCCATTTTTTGTTGATTTCGTTGACCAGTTGTTCGACCCGCCGCAAGCTGCTTTCCACCTCGGCGCGCAGCGTGCCCAGATCGGCGGTGGCTTCCTTGGCGTTGGCGCCGACGGCTTGCGCCTCCACCAGCACCGCGTCCATTTTCTTGAGGCTATTGCGGGCGTCGGCCAGCAGTCCATTCAACTGGACGATGGTGGCCTGCGCATCGGTCACCACGCCTCGCGGCCCGAAGACCTGGGTGTCGGCGTGGCCGATCAGACTATCGGCTTTGGTGGCCAGCGCGTTGACGGTGACCAGCAGCTTGTTGGCGCGCTCGGTCAGTTGCTGCGCGTTTTTGTCGTCGCCGGCGATCAGTCCCATGGCGCCCGAGGGCCCGTTCAATTTTCCGGTCACGCCCTGGATGTTGGCCAGGCTGGCCGCCAGCGCGGAATTCTCCGCCGTCAGCGTGTTGAGGTTTTCCAGTAGATCACGCGCCGTGGCCAGCAGGCGCGGGATTTCGGCGCCCGGATCGCCCACCAGAAGCGAGCGCGCGGCGCCTTCCTCCAGCGGCGGATCGGTAGGAATGCCGGTGAAGGCGCGCAGCTTGGCGCCGCCCACCAGTCCGCGCTCCAGGGTGAAGATGCTGGACTTGCGCAGCCAGTGCGCGTCGTCGCGCGGCACGTCGACGACGATGCGGGCTTTGCCTTCCTTGCTCAACTCGATGCGGCGCACGCGCCCGATCGGGAAGCCGGCGAAGGTGACGTCCATGCCGACGACCACGCCCTCTGAGTCGTCCGCCTCCAGGAACAGCGTCTGCGTCGCCTCGAAGGCGCCGCGCGCGTAAAGCAGATATACCGCAGCGCCGGCCACCAGCAGCACCATGATCACCAACAGCACGGCGGCTTTGAATTCGGCGTTGCGCACCGGCGGCGCGGTGTGGGTTGTTTGGATGGGTTGTTCAGTCATGGTTTTTCAGGCTATCGCCGCTTAGTAGTAGTTGCCCATCAGTGAGGCCACTTCGATGAGGAGGATCATGGCGAACAGCCGCACCATGTCCGACAGGCCGTGCGTGACCTTGACGCGGAAGTTGGCGCCGAAGTAGAACGAGGACGCCATCGGAACCAGGCCGACGGCAAAACTGAAGAACACGACCTTCAGCACCAGTATCAGCGTGACGGCGGGGTTGAACACCTGGCCGACCACGCGCGTGTAGCCTGTCAGCGCCCATGGCGTGAAACCATACAAGGTCAGGTAGGCCAGGATCAGGGTCAGCACGCAGCTGACGGCGGCCAGCATCCAGACGGCGAAGACGCCGGCGGCCACGCGCGGGAAAAATTCGCCATGCAGCTCCTGCACGGTGGCGACGGTGCCGGCGCCGCGTCCTTGCGAGAACTCCAGGCCGGCCGGCAAGGTGGTGCGCAAGGCGACGAAGGCGGCGGCGCTCAATGGAATCAGCTCCAGCACCAGCACGCGCACCACCATCTCAAGCGCGAAGCGCGACAGGCCGTAGCTTTGCGAGGTGACCACCACGATGCGGATCAACACCAGGCTGACCAGCGCGGACAGCACGCCGAACCAGGCCAGGTTGGGCACCGTGTCGGCCACCAGGTGGCGCGCCAGCACGGGGCGGTTGGCGCGGCCGTACGTGGCCGGCGTGAACGCGACCGACAGCATCAGCACGGCGAACTGCGCCAGCCGCCACCAAGTCTGCAGCCAGTCGACCGCGCCGTGGTGGAGTCGTTGCAATATGGATGGAGTCGATGCTTGAGCGTTCATGTTGGCATCTTAGCACCGGGACGGCGCGGGGAGGTGTTCGTCATCGTACCCGGCCTCCCGGGAAACTGTCGATGATGGCGTCGGCGGCGGCGCGTACGCGCGCGCTGCGACTCAGATCGCTGTGCATCACCAGCCAGACGTCGTAGTGGTCGACCCGGTCCGGCCAGATGCGCGTAAGCAGGGGATCGCCGTCGGCCATATGGCAGGGCAGTTCCGTCACGCCCATGCCCTTGCGCGCCGCCTCCAGCAGCATCAAGCCGCTATTGACCTCGATCGCCACGCGGGCGTTGGCGATCGGCTCCAGGCAGATTTTCTCGCGGTGGCGCGGCGCCACCGCGCTCTGATAGATCACGATGTCATGGCCCGCCAAGCCATTGCCGGGTATCGGCGTGCCGCGCTCTTTCAGGTACTCCGGCGTGGCGTACAGGCCCATGCTGCGTTTGGTCAGGTGGCGCGAGATCAGGTCCGGGCTGGTGGGCTTGAGCGTGCGCACGGCCAGGTCGGCCTCGCGGCGCGTCAGGCTGGTGATTTCGGTGCCGGTGCTCAGGACGATGCGGATTTCCGGATGTGTCGCGTGCAGGCGGCGCATGGCGTCGATGACGAAATGGCTCGCCATCGTGTCCGACGTGGTGACGCGCACGACGCCGGAGAGGCGGTTGTCGATGCCCTGCATTTCGCGCTGAAAGCGTAGCGCCGCCAGTTCCATCGATTCGGCGGCGGTGACGGCAACTTCGCCGGCCGGCGTGGCCATATAGCCGGACGGCGTGCGCAGGAACAGGCGCGCGCCCAGCGAATCCTCCAGCGCGTTGAGGCGCCGGCCGACGGTGGCCTGGTCGATATTGAGCTCGCCGGCGGCCGCGCGCAGCGTTCCTTTGCGGTAGATGGCGAGGAAAATCCTGGCGTTGTCCCAGTCCATGGCTAGTCAGGTCGTCATTGGGGATGCATTTTTGCATCGGAGCGCCGATGTTATGCGTATTTACCGCATCACGCAAGCGGCCTAAGATGGAACGGATCTTTTTGAAGGGCGCTCCATGACAATCCAATCCACCACCGGGACGGCCATTTCGGCGCCCACCCGCCAGGTTCCCCCTTTGCTGATGCTGATGACACTCGCTATCGGCTTCGTGATGGCGATGATCGACGTCACCGCCGTCAACACCGCCTTGTCCGATATCTCCGTGAGCCTGTCGGTGCCGCTCACCGGGCTGGTATGGGTGGTGGACGGCTACACGCTGACCTTCGCCGCGCTGCTGCTGGCCGGCGGCGCGCTGGCCGACCGCTTCGGCCCCAAGAACGTCTATCAGGGCGGCTTGAGCGTGTTCATACTCGGATCGGTGGCGTGCGCGCTGGCGCCGAGCGGCAACGCGCTGATCGCCGCGCGGCTGCTGCAGGGCGCCGGCGCGGCGCTGTTCATGCCTAGTTCCCTCAGCCTGCTGACGCATGCTTACGAGGACCAGGGAACGCGGGCGCGCATGCTGGGCACCTGGTCGGCCATCGTCGGCTGCTCGGCGACCGCAGGTCCGCTGGTGGGCGGTCTGCTGGTGCACGAATTCGGATGGCGCAGCGTGTTCTGGGTGAACGTGCCGATCGGCCTGGCCGGCATCGTGCTGACGCAGGTGCTGGCGCCGGCCACGCCGCCGCATCGGCGCGCATTGTCGATGTCGAGCCACGCGCTGGGCGTGGCGGCGCTCGCGGCGTTGAGTTTTGTGCTGATCGAGGGGCCGGTGCTGGGCTGGATGTCGGCGGCGGTGCTGGCGGCGGCTTTCGCCGCCGTGGTCTGCGGCGCGCTGCTGGTGGGGCGCGAGCGCACCGGGACGCATCCGCTGCTGCCGCGCGCCTTGTTCGATACGCCGGCTTTCGCGGCGGCCAACGGGGTTGGATTCCTGATCAATTTCGCGGTGTTCGGGCAGTTGTTCCTGCTTAGCCTTTATATCCAGCAGGGCGGGGCGGATGCCTTGGACACTGGATTGAAGCTGATACCGATGATGGGGGCTTTCGCCGTCGGCAATTTGGCTTCGGGTGCGATCGTGGCGAGGGTGGGGACGCGGCCGCCGATGTTGTATGGGTTGATGGTGGGCTTGGGGGCGGCGCTGGCGATGCTCGCCGGGCTGTCGCCGCAGACGCCATACTGGCTGCTGGTGATAGGGACTATCGTGATGAACGTTGCCATCGGCATCGCGATTCCGGGCATGACGGCGACGGTGATGCTGGTAGCGGGCAAGGCGCATGCCAACAGCGCCGCCGCCGCGTTGAATGCCAATCGCCAGATCGGCGCGCTGGTCGGCGTGGCTATGATGGGGACCGTGCTGCATGCGACGGAGGATTGGGCGTGGCGCTTGCCGATGGCGTTCGGGTTGGTGTCGTGCGCATACGCGGCCGCCCTGGCCCTGGTGTATTTCTATGTGAAGCCGATGAGTTCTCGTGGAGACACGTAGGGCGGATTAGGCGGAACGCCGTAATCGGCCATCGATGAGCCGTCGGCGGCGCACGCATGGCCGATTACGCTGCGCTAATCCGCCCTACGTGTCTCCGATGAGGATCAGGCTTCGTTGGTCTTGCGCCACTCGATCATCTCGGCGATTGTCAAGATCGGCATCGCGTGCAGTTCGGCGAAGCGCTCGATCTCCGCGCCGCGCATCATCGTGCCGTCCGGGTTCATCAACTCGCACAGCACCGCCGCAGGCTGCAGGCCCGCCATCGTGGCCAGGTCCACCGAGCCTTCGGTATGGCCTTTGCGCGCCAGCACGCCGCCCGGCGTCGCCCGCAACGGGAACACATGGCCGGGATGCACCAGATCCCCCGGCTGCGCGTCGGCGGCGATGGCGGTGCGGATCGTCGTTACGCGGTCGGCCGCCGAAACGCCGGTGGTGACGCCTTCGCGCGCTTCGATCGACACGGTGAACGGCGTGCCGTAACGGCTGCCGTTGTCGGCGGCCATCGGCGGCAGCTCGAGCGCGCGCACCTTGTCCGCGCTCAGGCACAAACAGACGATGCCGCTGCATTCGCGGATCATCAACGCCATCGATTGCACGGTGATTTTTTCGGCGGCGACGATCAGGTCCGCTTCGTTTTCGCGGTCGAAATCATCGAGCAGGATCACCGGCACGCCAGCGCGCATGGCCTCGAGCGCGGCGGCGATGCGGCCTTCCAGATCATCCGAAACCAGGGAGTAGGGGGATACTGCGGATACTTGGTCAAACATGGTGGAACGCTCCTCGCATTGGCGAAAAACGCAACAGGGCAAGCGAATACGCGCGGCCCGCCACACCGATCGCTCGGGAGGGAGGCCGCGTCACCGCACATCTTCTTTCATCCGGACTATACCGTCGGCTCTGGAGTCGCACCAGATCTGCTGACCCGCCTCAAAACGACTGAAGCGGCGCTCGCGGGCTTGGCCATCGCTGGCCTTACCGCCGGTGGGGAATCGCACCCCGCCCCGAAGACGTAAGTTGGCGCCTGCCGGTCGGCAGGCGAAGGAGGATTCTAGCCCAAATCAGGATTTTCAGTGTAAGGTAGCTTTTTCCGATTTTTATACTGTCTGCCGAATGAAATTGATTAAATTGCGGGTGCTGTCCGGGGCGTTGCTGTTGTCGTTTTCCTTCCTGGCGCAAGGCCAGGGGCAAGTTGAGGGCCAGGGCAAGGAGCCCCCACTCAAACTAAGCGACGTGCTGCCGATCGGGCCCCAGGTCAAGGTTGGCAAACTGGCAAACGGCCTGACATATTATGTGCAGAAGAACGCGCGTCCGGAGAAGAAGCTGGAACTGCGGCTGGTGGTCAAAGCCGGTTCGATCCTGGAGGACGACGACCAGCAAGGGCTGGCCCACTTCACCGAACATATGGCCTTCAACGGCTCCACCAATTTCAAGCGCAACGAGTTGGTATCGTATCTGCAGTCGATCGGAGTGAAGTTCGGCGCCGACTTGAACGCTTATACCAGCTTCGACGAAACCGTCTACATCCTGCCGATACCGACCGACAAAAAAGAGGTCGTCGATCAGGGCTTCCAGGTGCTGGAGGATTGGGCGCACGGCCTGTCCTTCAACAACGCCGACATCGACAGCGAACGTGGAATCGTGCTCGAAGAGCTCCGCATGGGCAAGGGCGTGGACGACCGCATGAACAAGGTGGTGCTGCCGAAGGTGCTCAATGGCTCGCGCTACGCGCAGCGCATGCCGATCGGTAAAGAGGACATCATCAAGAACTTCAAGTACGACGCCATCAAGCGCTTCTACCGCGACTGGTATCGTCCGGACCTGATGGCGGTGGTGGTGGTCGGCGACATCGAGCCGGAGGCGGCGCAGAAGCTGATTGAAAAGCACTTCAGCAAGTTGAAGAACCCGGCGAATCCGCGCCCGCGCCAATACGCCAAGATCCCCGAGCGCCAGGAGTCGGAAGGTATCGTCTTCACCGACAAGGAAGTCAGCAACAACTCCGTCTACATCCGCTACCCGATCCAGCCCTGGCCGGCCGGCGAAACCCTTGCCGACTACCGCCAGAAGCTGATCGAGAATTTGTACAGCTTTATCCTCAGCCAGCGCATGTACGAATTGACGCAGCAGGCCAATCCGCCGTTCCTGCAAGGCGGCAGCGGCATGAACAAGATCGTGCGCGGCTACCGGTCGTTCGGCGCCGGCGCGGTGCTGGGCAAGGGCGGCGTGACGCCGGCCATCAATGCGCTGGTGGAGGAGGACGAGCGCGCGCGCCAGTACGGCTTTACCGCATCCGAAGTGGAACGGGCCAAGAAAGGCATCCTGCGCACCTACGAAAACCTGTACAACGAGCGTGACAAATCCGATTCGTCCGGCTACGCGGCCGAATATATCCGCCACTTCCTGGAGGACGAAACCATACCCGGCATCGCCGCCGAATACCGCTATGCGCGGGAGCTGATTCCGGAGATCTCGCTGTCGGAAGTGAATGCGGCCGTCAAGGTCGCGATCCCGGACAACGAGAGCAAACTTGTGATCTATACGGGCGTCGACAAGCCTGGCGCCGCGACGCCGAAGGCGGCCGATCTGGTGGCCATCGCCAACGCGGCCGAGAAAATCAGCGTCAAGGCGCAGGAAGAGAAGCTCTACGCCAGCCAGCTGATGCCGGTCCTGCCGAAGCCGGGTACCATCGTCAAGCAGACCGCCAACGCCAGGATCGGCACCACGGAGCTTGTGTTGAGCAACGGCGTCAAGGTGGTGCTCAAGCCCACCGACTTCAATAACGACCAGGTGATGATGGCGGGCCTGCGCTACGGCGGCTGGTCGCTGTTCGACGACAAGGATGTCTTCGCGGCCCATTACGCCAGCAGCATAGTCGGTCAGATGGGCATATTGAATTACACGCCGAACGATGTGGTGAAGGTGCTGGCCGGGAAAAGTGTCAGCTCCCAGGCCAGCGTCAATTCGCTCAACGAGTCGGTGTCCGGCGGCTCCGGCAGCGACGATATCGAGTCGATGCTGCAGCTGGCCTATCTGCAGATGACGCAACCGCGCAAGGATGCCGCCATCTATAGCGCCTACGTCGATCGCCAGCGCGAGCTGGCGCAGAACAATATGGCGCGGCCGGAGTCGGTGTTCTACGATACGATCACCGCGACGATCTACAACAACAGCCCGCGCGTGCTGCGCGCGGCCAAGCCGGCCGATTTCGACCAACTGGCGCTGGACCGCGTGATGGAGATTTACAAGAGCCGGTTGTCCAGCGCGCGCGATTTCACCTTCTTCATCGTCGGCAGCTTCGAGGTCGAGAAGATCAAGCCGCTGATCGCGACCTACCTGGCCAGCCTGCCGACCGGGGAGGTGCCGGTGGCGTTCAAGGATGAAGGCGTGCGTCCGGTCCGGGGCGTGGTCAAGAAAGAGGTGCGCGCCGGCGCCGATCCGAAAAGCACCGTTTCGCTGTCGTTCACCGGCGATGCCAAGTACTCGCGCGAGGAGCGCATGCGCCTGCAGGCGCTGGTCGAGGTGTTGAACATCAAACTGATCGAGGTGCTGCGCGAGAAGATGGGCGTCATCTACAGCGGTGGCATGAATGGTTCGCTGAACCGCATCCCTTACGGGAACTATTCGATCAGCGCCAACCTGCCGTGCGCGCCGGAGAACGTCGACAAGGTCATCGCCGCGACCTTCGCCGAGATCGAGAAGATCAAGCAGGACGGCGCCGACGAGGCGGACCTGAACAAGGTCAAATCGTCCTGGCTCAAAGGGTATCAAAAGGGCATGCGCGAGAACGGCTACTGGATGGCGTCCCTGCAGAACGCCTTCTTCAATAACAGCAATCCGGAGGATATCCTCAAGTACGAGGAGCGCGTGCAGGCGCTAAAGCCGTCGGACCTGAAGGAGGCGGCCAAGCGCTACTTCGACATGAATAATTACGTGCAGGTGGTGCTGTACCCGGAGAAGTAAGCCTGGCGCCTGTTACACTGGAGGCTCGTACCCACCCGATGTAGAGGTAAATCATGGCAAAGAAAAAAGAGGAACTGGATCCGGAAACCCTGGAGTTGATCAACTGGTGTATCGAAGTTGAGGGTTTCCTGGTCAAAGGTGGCGCGACGGTGGCGGAGGCGCAGGATCACATCGAAGAGCAGGTCGAATGGTTCACCGACCAGTTCTACGACGGCCTGACGCCCGAGGAAGCGGCCAAGGAGGCTTTGGCCTGAGTATTTTGTATTAAAGACCTGTGGCGTCGTGGCAGACGACGCCCAATTTATTCCCCTCCGGGTCGCGGAAGTAGGCGCCATAGTAGTTGTCGTGGTACTGCGGACGCAGTCCCGGAGGCCCCTCGCATTGGCCGCCGTGCGCCAGTGCCGCCGCGTGGGCGCGGTCGACCGCCTCGCGCGATGGCGCCATCAGGGCGATCATCTGGCCGTTGCCGCATCCCGCCGGCTGGCCGTCGTACGGTTTGCCGATGATGAACAGCGGCCTTCCGCCTTCGGCCGGCATCCACGCCGCCCATGGCTTGACCGGATCGTTGAAGCGCAGGCGCGTGCCCAGCGTCCCCATCACCGCCCCGTAAAACCCGAACGCCGTTTCAAAATCGTTGGTGCCGACGTAGACATGCGATAGCATTTGTTCCCCATGGATGCGTGTCGATTCGATAATTATATACTTGAAGAAACGAGCTTTCAGCGGCGCGCCAGAAGATCGCCGGGCCGTTTATGCTTTAATAGACTAAATGGCAAATAAACCGGCGTGGGGGTATGCGATGACGAAGGGACCTGTTTTCAGGATGGCCGCGACGGCCGCGCTCACCGCCGCGGTGGCGCTCGCCGGCGCGCCAATGACCGCCCGCGCCGCGCCGTTGCGGCACGATCATCCGTATATCGGCATCTGGAAAATCACCTTGCCCGACGGCTCCTGCAGCGAGACCTACCGCGTGCGCGCCGACGGCAGCACACTGGTGTTCAGCAACGAGGAGGTGGCCGAGTCCACCTTTGTCATCGCCGACCAGCCGGACAAGCAAGGCTTCTACAAGTCGGTCGACACCCTGGTCAAGGACAACGGCAAACCCGATTGCGCCGGCCAGATCACCAAGCCGGGGCGCTCGGTCACCAACTACCTGCTGTTCCATCCCGGCGGCGACATGTTCCTGATGTGCGTGGAGCGCAGCATGGAGCGCTGCATCGGTCCCTTCTTGCGGGTCGGAGGCAGCGCCATCTAGGTTCTACAGGCTGCCCCTTAACTCCAGCGAGACCGTGCGCGGCGGCGTGACGATGGCGTAGGGCAGGCCGAATGGCTTGGTTTGGCCGTCCAGCGTGTGCACATACTGTTTGTCGAACAGATTATTCACCAGCAGGGCGATGCCGAATTTGCCGTTGGCGTTGTCCCAGCCCATACGGAAGTCGGCCTTGCTGCGCGCCTCGCCGGTGCGCAAGGCCGGCGCGTTCAGGCATTGCAGCGCGCGCGTGTCGTCGTTGCAGCGCGCCTTGCTCTGATAGGTGCCCTGCAAGGTGGTGCTGATCCTGCCACCCAGCGCCTCCCAGCTGGCGTTGACGCCACCCATGCCGTTGAAGGCTGGCGTGCCCACGGTTTGGCCGGAAAGGTCCAGCACCGCGCCGCCGTCGTCGGTGGTGCGGTAGCGCTTATAGGTCTGGTCGATCAGCTCCAGCCCCGCGAACAACGTCAGGTTCGGCGATACGCGGATGCGGCCATCGAGATCGAGTCCCTTGGCTTGCTGGTCGCTGTTGACCACATTGTAGGTCGGTATGGGGCCGGTGCCGCCAAGCTTGATGTCCTGCAGGTTCTTGAAGCGGTAGGCGAACACGGAGCCGTTGAGCGTGGCCTTGATGGAGGGGGCATACAGTTTGAAGCCCAGTTCCAGATTGGTCATTTTCTCCTGATCGTAGCTCGGGTCGCGCTCTTTGGCGTTGGCCGACGCCGCATTCGGCGGCGTGAAGACATTGAAGCCGCCGGCCTGGTAGCCTTTCGACAGGGAAGCGAACAGCAGCAGGTCCGGCGTCAATTTATGGTCCAGCACCAGGCGCGGGCTCCAGTCGGTCCAGCTTTTGGTCGAATGGACCGGCGTGGCCGCCAGTTGTCCAGCGGCGTAGAAGATCTGGTTCGACGGCAGCACGGAGGCATCCAGCCCCGCCAGCGGACCGTAGGTGTTTAGCAGGTCGTCGAGCGCCGCCGATTCACGCGCCGGCACGTGCCATTCCATGTTCTTGCGGTCGCGGCTCCAGCGCAGGCCCACCGTCAGGTTGGTGGACGGCGTGGCGTGCCAGATCACGTCCTGATAGATCGAGAAGGCGCGCGTCCGCAGGTAGTTGTGGGTGGTTTCGCCCCAGGGGAAATTCGACGACGCGTCGACGCCCGGAATGCCGGCCTGTCCCAGCGCGCCGAATAAGGCCGCCAGGTCGGCGTTGCCGCCACTGAGCAGACTGACGTTGTCCAGGGTCGCGGTATTGAGCAGGGCGGTCGAGGATTGCCGCTCGCGGTTGTCGTAGAAGCTGGCGCCGGCGATCCAGTCCAGGTGTTCGGTTTTACCGGACAGCTTGAATTCCTGCTGCCAGTTGTAGGCTTTTTTCTGATCCGTGTTCGCCAGCGAGAAGCCGGCGCGCGCGGTGCCGTCGTTGTCGGTCAGGTTGTAGGTGGAAAAGGTGCGGTAGGCCGTGATCGAGCGCAGTGTGAGCCCGCCCAGCGGCAGCTCCGCGCGCAGTGTGGCGCCGTCGAAGGTGCGGCGCTCGCTGCCGCCGGTGTCGTTCTCCAGCGGCGCCTTGCGCGGATCGACGAAGTTGGCCACATAGGCGGCGTCGTAGACACCCGTGAAGCCGGCGAACGGCAGCGCCGGGTCCTTGACCACGCCGAAAGCCGGCCAGCCTTTCTGGCGCAATTGCTCGTGTTCCAGGGTCAGGTTCAGGGTCGCGTCGCTGATTTTGTGTTTGAGCGAGAGCCGCGAGGCCCATGACTTGTCGCCGGCTGTCCGGTCGCCGGTGGTGGTGTTGCGCACCCACCCGTCGCTCTCGGCGCGTACGAAGACCAGGCGCGCCGCCGTGTTGTCCGCCAGCGGCACGTTGACCATCGCATCCATATTGGCGCGGCCATATTCGCCGACCTTGAGGTGGCCGTTCATGTCGAACGTTTGATCCGGTTCGTTGGTGACGACGGAGATTGCGCCGGCGGCGCTGTTGCGGCCAAACAGCGTCCCTTGCGGCCCCTTGAGCACCTCCACGCGCTGGATGTCGATGAAGTTCATCAGGGCGCCGCCGGTCTTGCCGGTATAGACCCCGTCCACATAGATCCCGACTGGCATGTCGGTGCCGATGCCGAAGTCGCCCGCTTGCACGCCGCGTATGCCGAAGATCGGTTGCGTGGGCTGGGTGGCCTCCACTTCCAGGCCGGGAAGATAACCATTCAAATCGCCCAGGTTCCTGGCGCCCAGGTTGCGGATGTCTTTGGCCGTTACTACCTCCATCGAGATTGGCACCTCCTGCGCCGACTGCGATCGCGATTGCGCGGTGACGACCACCTTCTGTATGTCGTCCTGGGCCAGCGCGCCCGGGGGCACGGCGGCGGTGCCGGCGAATGCCACGGCGATGCTGCGCGCCAGTGTGCGCAAGGCCGCCTTGCGGCTCGACGGCGTCTGTTTTTCGTTTGTCTTCACGATATCTCCCGTTGTTATGTTTGGTCTTACGGACTGGTCTTTTTTTTAAGCTTCTGTCATCGAATGTAGTCGCGCACCGCACCGGCAAAGGGGCCGGATCGGACACCGGAGGACGCCGGTGTGGCCAAACAGGCCCCGGTGTTGCGTGGCCGCCCGAACGGCGGCGTTGGCCGGAAATGCTCCCTGCCTGTCCCTTTGGCCCCCGTGCGGCGGCCACTTTGTTTGCACAATGAGTTCGCACAACGAGTTCGCACAACGAGTTCGCACAACATAACGACATACATGGGAGACTGAGATGGCACAAGAGCACATGGACCAGATTACCGACTGCGGCAACGCCGTGTGCGTGATCGGCGCGGGGCCCGGCGGCCTGTCCGCCGCCCGGGCCCTGAAGGGAATGAAGCTGCCGTACGAGCAGTTCGAACGCCACTCCGATGTGGGTGGGATCTGGGACATGCGCAATCCCGGCAGCCCGATTTACGAATCGGCACACTTCATCTCGTCGCGCGACCTGTCGGGCTTCATCGGTTTTCCGATGCCGAAGTCCTACCCCGACTATCCGACCAACCAGCAGATATTAAGCTACGTGCGCAGCTACGCCGACGCCTTCGGCCTGCGCGAGGCGATCCGCTTCAACACCCCCGTGCGGGACGTGAGCAAGGAACCTGACGGCAAGTGGGTGGTGACCTTGGGCGACGGCGCGCGCCGGCGCTACCTGGCGGTCATCTGCGCCACCGGCTGCAACTGGGACCCGAACATGCCCGAGATCAAAGGCCATTTCAACGGCGAGGTCCGCCACTCGGTCACCTTCAAGAGCAGCGATGAATTCAAGGGTAAACGGGTGATGATCGTCGGCGCCGGCAATTCCGGTGCGGACATCGCCTGCGACGCCGCCGCCCGCGCCGACAAGGCCTTCATCAGCATGCGGCGCGGCTACCATTTCATTCCCAAGCATCTGTTCGGGCTTCCCGCCGACCAGGTGGGCGAGAGCGGCCCGCAGCTGCCGATCTGGATCGCGCGTCCGGTCATGAGCATGCTGCTGAAAATGTTCACCGGCGATTTGACGCGCTTCGGCCTGCCCAAGCCGGACCACCGCCTCTTCGAGAGCCATCCTCTGCTCAATTCCCAGCTGCTGCACAACCTCCAGCACGGGAACATCGCCGTCAAACCTGACGTCTCGCATTACGACGGCGACGACGTCGTCTTCAAAGATGGCAGCCGTGAGGCGCTCGATCTGGTGATCTACGCCACCGGCTACAAGTGGAGCTGCAAATACGCCGGCGAATACTTCGAGTGGCGCGGCGGCAGGCCGCAGCTGTATCTGTCGATGTTCAGCCGCGACCACCGCAATCTGTTCGGCATCGGCTATGTCGAAACCAACTCCAGCGCCTACAAGCTGTTCGACACCGAGGCCTTCATGATCGCCGCCTACCTGCGCGACCAGCTGGACAACCCCGGCAAGGCCAGTCCTTTCGACGCCCTCATCGCCAGCGACGACCCCGACCTGTCGGGCGGGCTCAAATTCGTCAAGTCGCAGCGCCACGAGGTGTATCTGGAGGCGCACGCGCTCAAGTCCTATCTGAAGCGCCTGCGCAAGAAAATGGGGTGGCCGGAATTGAGCGAGTCCTATTACGACAACCTGCGCGACAGCGTGGCCGCCTCGCGGCCTGCCGCCGGCCTGCGCGCCGCCGCTTAAGGATAAATATGGATAAGACACTGCAATACTACCAAGCACGGGCCGCCGGCCTGGATCTGGAAACCCGCGCCCTGATCGGCGGACGCTTCGTCGACGCCATCTCCGGCAGCCGCCTGGATACCGTCAATCCCGCCAACGGCGCCCGCCTGGCAAGCATCGCCAGTTGCGGCGAGGCCGATGTCGACCTCGCGGTCGGCGCGGCGCGGCGTGCCTTCGACAATGGAGACTGGTCGCGGGCCTCGCCCAAGCACCGCAAAAAGGTGCTGCTTCGGCTGGCCGACCTGGTCGAGGCCAATTTGGAAACGCTGGCGCTGATGGAGAGCCTGGACTCCGGCAAGCCGATACGCGACGCGCTGTCCGCCGACCTGCCCGACATGATCGAGAGCCTGCGCTGGCACGCGGAGGCGGCCGACAAACTGTACGACCAGGTGGCGCCGACCGCGCCGGACGTGGTGGCGATGATCGTGCGCGAGCCGGTCGGCGTGGTGGGCGCCGTCCTGCCGTGGAATTTTCCGATCTACCTGGCCGGATGGAAGATCGGCCCCTCGCTCGCCAGCGGCAACTCGATCGTCATCAAGCCCGCCGAGCAAACCACCCTGACCGCGCTGATGCTGGGCCGGCTGGCGCTGGAAGCGGGAATTCCCGACGGCGTGCTCAATATCGTGCCGGGCCTTGGCGAGACCGTGGGGCAGGCCTTGGGCCGGCACCGCGATATCGACTGCATCAGCTTTACCGGTTCGGGCGAGGTGGGGCGGCTGTTCCTGAAGTACTCGGCCGAGTCGAACCTGAAGCGTGTGGTGCTGGAATGCGGCGGCAAGAGTCCGGCCCTGGTGCTGGCCGACGCCTTCGACTTGCCGCGCGTGGCGCAACAGGTCGCGACCGGCGCGCTGTTCTGCCAGGGCGAGAATTGCAGCGCCGGATCGCGCCTGATCGTCCATCGTTCGCGCAAGGACGAGTTGCTGGCGGAGGTCAAGCGCGCCTTCGACGAATGGCGGGTCGGCGACCCGCTCGATCCGGCCACCCGGGTCGGCGCGTTGATCGAGCCGGGACACATGCGGCGCGTGCTGGGGTATATCGCCGGTGGCAGGGAGCAGGGCGCACGCCTGGTGCACGGGGGCGCCCAGGTGCGCCAGGACAGCGGCGGCAGCTTCGTCGAGCCGACCATCTTCGACGGCGTGCTGCCGTCGATGACGATCGCGCGCGAGGAGATATTCGGGCCGGTACTGTCGGTGATGGAGTTCGACGACCTGGCGCAGGGCGTGGCCATCGCCAACGACACCAGCTACGGCCTGGCGTCGTCGGTCTACACCAGCAACCTGGATTCCGCCCACGGCGTTGCCAAGTCCATCCGTGCCGGCACCGTGTCGATCAATTGCTTCTCCGAAGGCGATACCGGCGTGCCGTTCGGCGGCTACAAGGAGTCGGGCTTCGGCGGACGCGAAAAATCGCTGCTGGCGCACGACCAGTACACCGAGACCAAGACCATCTGGATGCAACTGGGCGCGGCCGGCCATAAAAACAACTAAGACCACAAGAGGAATACACATGGCGACAACAACGAACGCCGGCCGGGAGGGGCGGGTGGCCCTGGTCACCGGCGGCGCTGGCGGCATAGGGCGGGCGATCTGCCGCGGTTTCATCGAACGTGGCATCACCTGCGTGCTGGCCGACCGCGACCAGGCCGCGCTGGACCGGGCGACGGCGGAGCTGGGGACGGGGGCGGTGGGCGTGCGGGTCGACCTCGACGATTTGAATAAACTGCCCTCCTTGCTGGCCTTCATCCAGGAGCGCTTCGGCCGGCTCGACATCCTGGTCAACAACGCCGCCATGACGGGGACGGGGCATTTCGAGGAGCGTTCGGTCGATCACATCCTGGCCGAATTGAATATCAACCTGCTGTCGCCGATCGTGCTGACCCGGCTGGCCTTTGGCGCCTTGCAGCGGGCGGACGATGGCCGCGTGATCAACACGGTGTCGTTGGGCGGGATCTTCCCGTTGCCGGAAACCGGGATCTACTCGGCGACCAAGTTCGGCCTGCGCGGCGCCATGCTGTGCCTGGGCCTGGACCGCGAGCGCCACGGCGTGCACGTCGGCAGCGTGCTGCCGTCGGCGACCGAGACGCAGATGCTGATGCGCGAGGCGATCGAAGGCGGCAACACGCTGCAGTTCATGGACCCGCCTCAGCAGCCGGAAGACGTCGCGCGCCAGGTCATGCGGATGCTCGACAGCCCGTGCCTGGAGCGTTATCCGCGCGTCAGCGAATCGTGGACGGTCCGGCTGGCGATGCTGCTGCCGAACATGCTGCCCAAGCTGATACCGCTGTTCCGCAAAAAAGGGGTGCGCGGCCACGCGCGCTATCTGGAGTCGCTGCGGCGGCGCGGCCTGGTGGTGCTCCGCGCCGGAAAATGGGAAATTCCCTGACGCTAGCCGGTCCTTCGGCTTTGGTCCGCCCGCTCCGGCATCAGCAGCCGTGGGGCGGGCATGCCTTGCCTTATCTGGTTCGGCAGGATGCCGGACCAGCGTTTGAAAGCGCGGCGGAAGTTGCGGGCGTCTGTGAATCCGGTCGCCATCGCGATATCGACCAGCGGCATCGCGCTGCGCCTCAGCAGATCGAGCGCGCACTCGTAGCGGACCTGGTCCACCAGCCGCTGGTAGGAGGTGTCCAGCTCCGCCAGGCGCCTGCGCAGCGTGCGTTCGCTCATATTGAGCGCGGCGCCGGTCTGCGCCAGCCCAGGCATTTCGTCGACCGAGGCCCGCAGCACGTTCATGATCGACTCCACCAGATCGTTGCGCGGCGTGTCTATGGACAGCAACTGGTCGATCTGCGCCTGCAGGCTGTCCTGCATGAAGCGGTCATGGGTGGGCAGCGGGCAGTGGTACCAGGTCATCTCGCAGACCAGGCGATTGAGCGGCGCGTTGAACACCACCGGGCAGCGAAAATACTCGCTGTAGGCGCTGGCGTAGACCGGACGCGGATAGCGCAACTCGAGCCGCGCCGGCCGGAAATGCGAGCCGACCATCGCGCGCGCCACCTCCACGCCGCTGACGAAGATCTCCTCGATGAAAAACGGCTCCAATTCCGGGTCGTGGAAGCGGGTCGCCACTTCGATCGTGAAATGGCGCTCGTCGACCACCGCCAGCTCGTTGACGGTCAGCGCCCCCGCCGCGCGCTGGTATTTGATCAGGTAGAGCAGCGCCTCGCCCAGGGTGGGGCAGGTGAGCATGCCCAGGCCGGGCAGGCCGAAGCACACCACCGTCTGCCGCGCGCCGGTGGCGATGCCGATGGCCGGGTCGCCCCAGCGCTGCATGGCGCGCCGCACGAGCATGCTGGTTTGCCGGTAGGAGACGCGAAAGCCGGCGTCGCACAGGTTCTCCGGCGTGAATCCCAGGCCCTTGCACAGCCTTTCGCCCGAGTGGCCACGGCTGGCCAGCAGCTGCAGCACCTGGCGTATCACATGGGGCGGAACGTCGGCTTCGGCGTCGGGGAGGTGCGGTTTTACCGGCATGGGCCACTCCTTCAGGTTGATGGACGAGGCTAGCACAGGATGCGGGCGCCGGCGCGCCGATGCGCGCTAAATGGCCGCCTGTGTGTCTTTTTTGGCCGTTTTGGACCCGTCCATCGTGGCTTCCGTCGTATGCTTTGAGCACGGCAAATCGTGCCGCCATCACCATGGACCAGCGATGACCATCACACCTGCGGCGCCCCTCCCAGACATCGACGTCGACGCCGTGAAAACCACGGCCGGTTCAACCCTGATACTTTCGTCCGCGTGGGCGCTGGGCATAGGCGGCACCACCATGATGCCGCTGTTGGTGACCAACACGATGGCGCGCCTGCATTTCGACGAGGGCCAGGCCACTTTGATGACCGGTGTCGAGATGATCGGCATGCTGGCCGGCTGCATCCTGCTGCCGCCGAT
Source organism: uncultured Duganella sp. (assembly GCA_963511605.1). Classification (GTDB taxonomy): domain Bacteria; phylum Pseudomonadota; class Gammaproteobacteria; order Burkholderiales; family Burkholderiaceae_D; genus Rugamonas. The sequence continues at coordinate 241,331 of CAUPJZ010000005.1, forward strand.
GGCGCGCCGCTGGCCGGCGCGATGCACCGCCGTGGCGCTGGTGTTGCTGGCGCTGTGCCAGATGCTCACCGCGCTGACGTTGTCGCCGCCGTTGTTCGGCGCGATGCGGCTTGTCGTCGGCGTCTGCGAAGCGCAGATGATCGTCATGGTCGGCATTTGCCTGGCCTGCCACCGCGACGCCGAGCGTTTATGGGGCGTGGTGCTGCTGTTGTCTGGGTTGGCCGTCGCCGGCGTGTTCACGCTGGTGTCGCTGCTGCCGGACGTTGCGGCCGGCGACGGGGTCTGGATCGGCCTCGCGCTGCTGGCGGCGGTGCTGGGCGTGGCGGCCGTTCGCACACCGGCGCTGGTGCCCGCGCGCGCGCCGCCGCCCACGGTGCCGATGGAACAGGGCATACGCCGGCGCCGCGTCGGCGCCGGCGTATGGCTGGCGTGGGGCGTGTTCGTCGGCGTCTACAGCGTGCAGGCCGGCGTGTGGGCGGTATCGGCCCTGCAGGGCGAGCGTATCGGCCTGTCGCTGCCGACCATTGGAACCCTGCTGGCGGTGTCCTCGCTGCTGGGGTTCTTCGGCGCGGTGGTGCCGGCGATACCGGCGCTGGCGGCGCGGCGCGGATCGACCGTCATGGGCGCGCTGCTGGTGATGTTCGCCTCGGTCGCCTGCTTCTTCACCGCCGGCGGCGCGGTGCTCTTCTTCGTCGGCCAACTGACGTTGAATATGGCCTTCTACGCCATTATGGCGGTGCTGAACAGCTTTATCTCGGCGCAGGATCGCGATGGCAGCTTGCTGTCGCAATCGGTGGTGGTGACCTTTGCCGCCGTGGCGGTGGGTACCGTCGGCGCGGGGGAGCTGTTCCAGAACGCCGGCGGCCTGGGGGTGATCGTGTTCTCGCTGCTGGCGCTGGCCGTCAGCGTGCCGCTCGGATTGAAGGCGCTGCGGGAGCCGGGCCGGGTCAGCGCATCACCAGCGCTTTGACCGCCTCCAGCGCGGCGCCGCCGCTGCTGGTCGAGCGCACCTGATTGCGGCCGCCCTCCTTGGCGACGTACATGGCGCGGTCGGCGGCGACGAACAGCGATTCGGTGTTGTCCAGCTGGTGCGGGTGGATGGTGGCGACGCCGATGCTGACGGTCAGCCAGTCGGACGTCGTCGAGCGCGGGTGCGGGATACGCAGCGATTCGATGTGGGCGCGGATCGCCTCGGCCATCATGGTGGCCGTTTCGGCCCCGGTCTCGGCGAACAGCAGCACGAATTCCTCGCCGCCGTAGCGCGCCGCCAGGTCGGTGGGGCGCAGCGCGTGCGAGGCGATGGCCGCCGCCACCCGCTGCAGGCAGGCGTCGCCCGCAGGATGGCCCAGCGTGTCGTTGTACAGTTTGAAGTGGTCGACGTCCAGCACCACCAGCGACAACGGTTGGCCGCTGCGCATGGAGCGCTGCCACTCCTTTTCCAGGAAAGTGTCGAAATGGCGCCGGTTGGCGATTTGCGTCAGCGGATCGACCATGGCGGCGCGCTGCAGCGCGTCCTCCGATTGCTTGTGGTGCGTGATGTCGTGCAGCAGGCCGATAAACAGCGGCTGGCGCAGATACATCGGCGTGAGCGTCAGGTCCATGCACACCGAACTGCCGTTGCGGTGGCGGATGATCACCTCGCGCGTGCCGTGGCTGTGCGCCATCTCGGGCGATGCGGCGTAGCGTGCGAAGTATTCCAGGTATTCCTGCGCCACCAGGGGGTTGAGCAGCTCCGAGATCGCCCGGCCGGCCAGCTCGTTCTCCTGGTAGCCCAGGTATTTGTCGCAGGCCGGATTGGTGAACTGGATGCGGCCGTCCGCCTCGATGATCAGCAGGCCCTCGGCCATGTTGTTGACGATGGTGCGCAGGCGCTCGGCCTGCTCTTCCTGGGTTTCGCTGTTGCTGCGGATCTGCAGCTGCGTGCGCACGCGGGCGCACACCTCGGCCATGCGCAGCGGCTTGCCGATGTAATCGACGGCGCCGATGTCGAAGCCGGCCACCACGTCGTCGGTGTCGGTCCTGGCGCTCATGAAAATGACGGGAATGCGCTGCGTGGCCGCGTGGCTTTTGAGCTGGCGGCAGGTCTCCAGGCCGTCCATCCCGGGCATCACCACGTCGAGCAGTATCAGGTCCGGATGGACGCGGCGCGCGATCTTGAGCGCCCGCTCGCCGGAGGTGGCGACAAACGTCTGATAGCCCTGTTCGACCATCAGCTTGCGCAGCACGGCAAGGTTCTCCGGCGCGTCGTCGACGATCAGGATGGCGGCATCGCGCCGCGTGGGCAATCCGGAACTCACGGGGTTCATTGCGCCTCGCCTTTAACCTGGTGGGTTGTCTCGGCGCGGGGCCGCGATCGCGCCGGTGCGCGGCGCAATGGGCGAGCTGGGGAAGTTTGTACACGCATGAACAAAGGCTTGCCTTACCAAGTGACTATCGATCAAATGATACCGCGTTGCCCGCCCGATATGTAAACATTCAGCGCATGATTTTGGAGGGATGCTTCAGGCTTGAAAGCGACTCCGGCCCAATGGCCATCAGGGACCGTGCTTTTTTTTGTGGGGATGACAAGAAGGGAGGCGTGGACGGCGAACGCCGTCCACGGGAGACTACTTTAGATCTTGGCGGCGATCAGTTTGCCGAGGATCTCGATGCCGGCGCGGATGCGTTCCGGCGGCACGGTCACGAACGACAGGCGCAAAGTGTTGGTTTCCGGTTCATTTGCGTAGAACGGCGAACCCGGTACGAAGGCCACTTTCTGGGCAATCGCCTCGTCCAGCAGTTTCATGGCGTCGATGTGCTTGGGCAGCGTGACCCAGATGAACATGCCGCCTTCGGGCCTGGTCCACTCGACGCCGGCCGGGAAGTACTGCGCCATCGCGTCCAGCATGACCTGGCACTGGTTGCCGTACAAAGTGCGGATCTTCGGGATGTGCTGCTCCAGGAAACCGTCCTTGATCACTTCATGCACCACCATCTGCGTCAGCTGCGAGGTGTGCAGGTCGGCGGCCTGCTTGGCCAGCTCCAGTCGGCGCACCAGCGGCAGCGGGGCCACCACGTAGCCCAGGCGGATGCCCGGCGTCAGCACCTTGGAGAAGGAGCCCATGTAGATGACGCCTTCCGGGTTCATCGCCACCATCTTCGGCAGCGGATCGCCCTTGTAGCTCAAGGCGCCGTACGGATCGTCCTCGATCAGGGGCAGGCCCAGACGGGCGCAGGTCTCGACCAGCTCCAGGCGGCGCTCGACGGACAGGGTGCGGCCGGTCGGGTTCTGGAAGTTCGGCAGCGCGTACAGCAGGCGCGCGCCGGCGGCGACCGGGTCCAGCGACGACGGCACCAGGCCATGTTCGTCGGTGTCGACGGATTTGAACTCCGGACGGTAGACCGAGAAGGCTTGCAGCGCGCCCAGGTAGGACGGGGTCTCGACCAGCACGCGGCTGCCTTCGTCGATCAGCACTTTGCCCAGCAGGTCCAGCGCCTGCTGCGAGCCGGACGTCATCAGCACCTGTTCAGGGATGATTTTGGCGCCGTTGGTCGACAGCGAGTCGGCGATCCACTGGCGCAGCGGCAGGTAGCCGTCGGTCGGGCCGTACTGCAGCGCCACCTTGCCGTTGGTCTCGAGGACCTTGTCGAAGGCGATCTTCATTTCGTCGACCGGGAAGGTCAACGGCGATGGCAGGCCGCCGGCGAAGGAGATGATCTCGGGCTGCTGCGTGATCTTCAGGATCTCGCGGATGAAGGACGATTGCAGCTGGTCGGCGCGTTCGGAGAAGCGCCACTGGATCGGGTTCGGATTTTCGATTTTCATACATGTCTCACTAGATGTGTGCCGCCGCCGGAGGGGACAGGCAATTCAACAAGCGCGCTTGTGGCGGCTCTTATAAAAGGAACGGCGCCGGATAGGACGCCGCCCGCTTACGCGACTTCCGCGATCAGTTCGATTTCGACGCAGGCGCCAAGCGGGATTTGTGCGACACCAAAGGCCGAGCGGGCGTGTTTGCCGGCGTCGCCGAAGACTTCGCCCAGCAGCTCGGAAGCGCCGTTGGTGACCAGGTGCTGTTCGGTAAAATCAGGGGTGGAGTTCACCAGGCTCATCAGCTTGACGATGCGGCGCACGCGGTTCAAATCGCCGCCGACGGCCGCCTGCAGGGTGCCGATCAAGTCGATGGCGATGGCGCGCGCGGCCTGCTTGCCTTCGGCCGTGTCGATGTTCTTGCCCAACTGGCCCACCCACACGCTGCCGTCGGCGCGTTTGGCGATGTGACCCGAGATGAACACCGTGTTGCCGGTTTGCGCGTACATGACGTAGGCGGCGGCCGGAGTGGCGGGTGCGGCCAGGGTGATATCGAGCGCTTTCAGTTTTTCGTAGACAGACATGTGCTTATCCATATAGTAAGTGGGTGGGGCTGTAGACCGATATTGTACTCTTGAGACAGGCCATGCCTGCAATCGGGTCAAAATCAGAATAGTCCACGGTTTTAGCGGCGTTTCACCTGCATTTTGCGGCCGATGCCCACCGTGGCGATGACGGCGATTGCAAATATCACGGTCGGCCACTCCAGCGCCTCGCCCAGGATCACGGCCGCGCCGAGCAGCGACAGGAAAGGCTGCACCAGCTGCACCTGGCCGACCCGCGCCACGCCGCCGAGCGCCATGCCGCGATACCAGAAGAAGAATCCGATGAACATCGAGAACACCGAGACGTAGGCGAACCCGGTCCAGGCGGCCGCGCCGGCGGCGGCGATTTGACCGGCGTCGCGCCAGCACAGCCAGCCGACCGCCGGGACCAGCACCGGCGCGGCCAGCACCAGCGCCCAGCAGATGGTCTGCTGACCGCCCAGGGTCTGCGACAGGCGCCCGCCGGCGGCGTAGCCCATGGCCGCCAGCAGCACGGCGGCGAAGATCGCCAAATCGGCCGGATGCAGGCCGCCGCCGCTCTGGCGCAGTGCGAAGCCGGCCACCAGCGCCGAGCCGCACAAGGCCATGATCCAGAAGCCGGCCGAAGGTTTTTCGCCGCCCAGCAGGGCCGCGAAGACGGCGGTGGCCAGTGGCAGGATGCCGATCAGGACGGCGCCGTGGGCGGCCGGCAGCGAGCGCATGGCGATGGAGGTCAGCCACGGGAAGCCGATCACGCAGCCGACGGCGACCATCGCCAGCGGCGCCAATGCGGCGCGCGGAGGCAGCGGCGCGCGCTTCCACAGCAGCCAGGCGCCGGCCAGCGCGGCGGCGACCAGCGCGCGGCCCAGCGCGACGAACATCGGCGACAGGCCGGCGGCGCCGCCGGTATCGCCGGCAGCGCCGACGGCAAGCCGGGTGAAGGGCAGGGTCAGGCTGAAGATGGCGACCCCGATGAGGCCCAGCAGCATGCCGGCCGTTTCGTCGCCGATGCCGCCCAGGCGGGAACCGTGGGTCGGGATCGGGGCTACCGTGGTGGGTGGGGCGCTGCGGGTGGCGATGCGGGTCATGCGGGCTCCGGTGGGTTTGCTTGGATTTGCTTGGATTTGCTCGTCCTATGGGTGTATCCTACGGTACAAAAGCCAGTACAGTGCCAGTACACTTTAAACTTAATTTCTTATACTGTGACGGTAGCATGACCAATACACGCAAGCGCACATCGCTTTTAGGCGCCGCCGCGTCCGCCGCGGCCGAGGCTGTCAACGAGGCGTTGGCGGCCGCGCACGCCCGCGCCGTGGCCGCCGCAGCACCCGGACCGGCGGTGGCTTCGTTGCCGGCGGGCGTGAATGCCAAGGCGGTTAAAGCGGCATCCAGGCCCAGGCCCGCCGCCGGACCGTTGGTGGGATTGCTGTCGCGCGAATCGGGCGAAACGCTGATCGACCAGATCGTGCGCTCGGTGGCGGCGCGCATCGACGACCGGCTGCTGCGGGGCGGGGCGCGCATGCCGTCGATCCGCGCGTTCGCGGCGGCGCATGGCGTGTCCGCCTTCACCGTGGTGGCCAGCTACGACAAGCTGGTGGCGACCGGCTACCTGGAGTCGCGCCGGGGCGCCGGCTTTTTCGTGCGCGAGCGGGCGCCGATGGCGCTCAACGCCGCCGACGCGGCAAGCGCCCCGGCCGGGGTGGGCGGGGTGGGAGCATCCCGCTCCCGTCTCGACGCCAAGCCGATCGACGTGGTCTGGCTGGTGCGGAACATGTTCCGCCAGATGCCGCACCACCAGATGCCCGGTTCCGGCGTGCTGCCGCCCGAATGGCTGGACGGCACCGCGATCGCCAACGCGCTGCGCGCGGTCAGCCGCCAGCATCCCAATCTATTGGTGAGCTACGGCCTGCCGCAGGGCTTCCTGCCGCTGCGCCAGCAACTGCAGCACAAGCTCGCCGAGCTGGAAATCGCCGCCGCGCCGGAGCAAATCGTCACCACCGCCGGCGTCACGCAGGCGCTGGACATGGTGGCGCGCGAGTTCACCCGGCCCGGCGACACCATCTTCGTCGACGATCCGGCCTGGTTCCTGATGTTCGGCTCCTTCGCCGCCTTGGGCGCGAACGTGATCGGCATTCCGCGCCTGGCCGACGGCCCGGATATCGCCCGGCTGGCCGAGCTGGCGGCGATCCACAAGCCCAAGCTCTATATTATTAACTCGGTGCTGCACAATCCCAGTTCGACCTCGCTGTCGGCGGCCAAGGCGTTCCAGGTGCTGCGGTTGTCGGAGGAGCACGACTTCATCATCGTCGAAGACGACATCTATTGCGACCTGCACCCCGGCAGCGCGGTGCAGCCGGCCACGCGGCTGTCGGCGCTGGACCAGCTGCAGCGGGTGATTTACCTGGGCGGCTTCTCCAAGACGATGGCGGCCAACCTGCGGGTAGGCTTCATCGCCACGTCGGCCGAGCGGGCCGAGAGGCTGGCCGACCGCAAGATGCTCTCCACCCTGACCACCAGCGACATCGGCGAGCGGGTGGTCTATAAAGTGCTGTCCGAGGGCTCCTACCGCAAGCACGCGGACCGGGTGCGCACGCGGCTCGACGGCATCCGCGCCAAGGCGGTGCGGCAGATGGAGCGCGTCGGCCTGAAGGTGGATGTGGCGTCGCCGGCCGGGATGTTCGTCTGGGCGGACGCCGGCTGCGACACCAGCGTGCTGACCGAGCGCGCCATGGCCGACAATCTGCTGCTGGCGCCGGGCAGCCTGTTCTCGCCCACGCAGCTGCCGTCGACCCGGATGAGGCTCAATGTGGCGGCGATGCAGGAGCCGGGCGTGTGGAAGTTCCTGGAGCAGCAGTTGGGAAAATAGCAAGCTGCTCTTGAAAACCATTTTATAATCCCCACTTTCGCCACACCCGTGCGACTTCGCGCACGTACACTAAGACTATTAGAGGCTCTAAAAATGGCAGATAACGATAAGCAAACCCTTGGTTTCCAGGCTGAAGTGAAACAGCTGTTGCAGCTGATGATCCACTCCCTTTACTCGAACAAAGAGATTTTCCTGCGCGAGTTGATCTCGAACGCGTCCGACGCGGCCGACAAGCTGCGCTTCGAGGCGATCAACAACGACGCCCTGTATGGCAACGACCATGAACTGAAGATCAAGGTCTCGTTCGACAAGGCCGCCCGCACCATCACCATTTCCGACAACGGCATCGGCATGAGCCGCGACGAGGCGATCTCTCACCTGGGCACCATCGCCAAATCGGGCACCAAGGAATTCTTCGGCAAGCTGTCGGGCGACCAGCAGCAGGACGCGGCCCTGATCGGCCAGTTCGGCGTGGGCTTCTACTCCGGCTTCATCGTCGCCGACAAGATCACCGTCGAAACCCGCCGCGCGGGCGCCGGGGCGTCCGAAGGCGTGCGCTGGGAATCGGCCGGCGAGGGCGATTACTCGGTCGAACAGATCGAAAAGACCGGCCGTGGCACCGACATCATCCTGCACCTGCGCGAAGGCGAGGACGAGCTGCTGTCGTCGTGGAAGATCAAATCCATCATCCGCAAGTATTCGGACCACATCTCGCTGCCGATCGTGATGCAGAAAGAGGAATGGGACGACGAGAAGAAGGAAACCGTTCTTAAAGACGAATTCGAGACCGTCAACCAGGCCAGCGCGCTGTGGGCGCGCAGCAAATCGGAGATCACGCCGGAGCAGTACGAGGAATTCTACAAGCACGTCTCGCACGACTTCCAGGCGCCGCTGGCGTACACGCATAACCGCGTCGAAGGCCGCAGCGAGTACACGCAACTGCTGTACATCCCGGCCAAGGCGCCGTTCGACCTGTGGGACCGCAACAAGCGCGGCGGCATCAAGCTGTACGTCAAGCGCGTGTTCATCATGGACGACGCCGAGCAGCTGATGCCGGCCTACCTGCGCATGGTCAAGGGCGTGATCGACTCGGCCGACCTGCCGCTGAACGTCTCGCGCGAGATCCTGCAGGAGTCGCGCGACGTCAAGGTGATCCGCGACGGCTCGACCAAGCGCGTGATCGGCATGCTGGAGGAGCTGGCCAACGCCGATGAGCAGGAGAAGAAGGACAAGTACGTCACCTTCTGGAAGGAATTCGGCCAGGTGCTGAAAGAGGGCATCGGCGAGGACGCCACCAACAAGGACCGTCTGGCCAAGCTGCTGCGCTTCGCCTCCACCGCCAACGAGAACGACGAGCAAAGCGTTTCGCTGGAGCAGTATGTCGCGCGCCTGAAGGAAGGCCAGGACAAAATCTACTACGTCACGGCCGATAACTACGTCGCCGCGAAGAACAGCCCGCACCTGGAGATCTTCCGCAAGAAGGGCGTCGAAGTGCTGCTGCTGACCGACCGCGTCGACGAGTGGATGCTGTCGTTCCTGACCGAGTTCGAAGGCAAGGAACTGGTGTCGGTGGCCAAGGGCGGCCTGGATCTGGGCGCGCTGGAAGACGAGGAAGAGAAGAAGGAGCACGAGGAGACCGAGAACTCGTACAAGGATTTGGTCGGCAAGATGAAGGAAGCCTTGTCGGACAAAGCCAAGGACGTGCGCGTGACGTTCCGCCTGACCGATTCGCCGGCCTGCCTGGTGGCGGACGAGCATGAGCTGTCGGGTAATCTGCTGCGAATGCTGAAGGCGGCGGGGCAGAGCGCTCCGGAGTCCAAGCCTATCCTCGAGATCAATCCGAACCACCCGCTGGTGACGCGTTTGAAGTACGAGGAATCGGGCACCCTGTTCGGCGACTGGGCCAACATCCTGTTCGACCAGGCCTTGCTGGCGGAGGGCGGTTCGCTGAGCGATCCGGCCACGTTCGTCAAGCGTCTCAATGAGATGCTGCTGAGCGGCACGGGCAAGTAAGCGCACGAACCACCACAGATCCACGTAGGGCGGATTAGGCGGAACGCCGTAATCGGCCATGCATGAGCCATCGACGGCTCATGCATGGCCGATTACGCTTCGCTAATCCGCCCTACGTGTTTTAGAAATCGCTGTGATCTGAGCGAATTTTTCGGGCGCCGCCGTGCCAGCATCGGCATGCCCCTGGTCCCCTAGCGCTGCACTTTTTTGCACAGGTCCAGCAGCAGCTTTTCGCCTTCCGGCCAAGGGCCGTAGCCTGCATCGCCGTTGATATGGCCGGCGTCGCCGATCTCGGTGTAGTCGCTTCCCCAGGCCTGTGCGAACTGCCGCGCGCGTGCCGTGCCGACGTAGGGATCGTTCGCGCTGGCGATGACGATGCTGGGGAAGGGCAGGCGCTCCAGCAGCATCGGCTGGAAGCCGGTGGTGCAGTCGGGGTAGGAGGGGGCGTCGGTGTCGCTGGGCGCGACCAGGAAAGCGCCCGCGATGCGGCGCGCGGAGCCGGAGGCGGCCCAGCGCGTCACCAGGGAGCAGCTCAGGCTGTGCGCGGCCACCACCGGCGGACGTTGGCACAGGGCGATGGCGGCGTCCAGTTCGGCCACCCATTCGTCGCGGTCCGGGGTTTCCCAGTCCCGGTGGGGCACGCGCACCCAGGTCGGGTGGCTTTGCTCCCATCGGGTTTGCCAGTGGGCGGGGCCTGAGTTCCACAGGCCGGCCAGGGTGAGTACTTCATATTCCATGTGGGTTCCTTGCTGGGTTGGATGGCTGGCATCTTAACCGAGGCACGGGGCCGTGCCGAGCGGCTCGCGTGATATGCGCAAGCGGGGACAATGCGGGAGCCGGCGGTGATGCATGCATGGCGGATTACGCTACGCTAATCCGCCCTACGTGTCACCGTGGCGGTCCGGCGCCTTCGAGTCACGAAGGCGTAATCCGCCATGCGCCGCCCGGGACGCCGGCTTTACAGCGAGGTGCGCAGCGCGAACAGTTCGGGGAACAGCACCACGTCGAGCATCTTGCGCAGGTAGCTGACGCCGGCCGTGCCGCCGGTGCCGGTCTTGAAGCCGATGATGCGCTCGACCGTGGTGACGTGGCGGAAGCGCCAGAAACGGAACGCCGTCTCCAGGTCGACCAGCTTTTCGGCCAGCTCGTACAGGGCCCAGTGCTTCGACGGGTCGCGGTAGACCTCCAGCCACGCGTTCTGCACCGAGTCGTCGGCGGCCGTCGGCAGGGTCCAGTCGGCGTCGAGCCGCCCGGCGGCGATCGGCAGGCCGTTGCGGGCCAGTAGCTTGATCGCTTCGTCGTACACGGACGGTTCGCGCAAGGCTTTGTCCAGCACCGCGAAGGCGTCCGGCGCGGTGTCGTGGACGCTCAGCAGGGCGGCGTTCTTGTTGCCGAGGATAAACTCGATTTCGCGGTATTGATACGACTGGAAGCCCGACGAGGCGCCCAGGTACGGGCGGATCGCGGTGTATTCGGGCGGCGTCATCGTCGCCAGTACGTCCCAGGCGTGCACCAGCTGGTCCATGATGCGCGCCACCCGCGCCAGCATCTTGAAGGCCGGCGCCAGGTCGTTCGATTGCAGGTGCGCGCGCACGGCGTGCATTTCGTGCAGCATCAGCTTCATCCACAGTTCGCTGGTCTGGTGCTGGACGATGAACAGCATTTCGTTGTGGTTGGGCGACAGCGGGTGCTGGGCGTTGAGGATCTGGTTCAGGCCCAGATAGTCGCCGTAGCTCATCGAGTTGCTGAAGTCCATCTGCGCGCCGTGCCATGCGGCGTCGCCGGCGCCGGCGCTATTTGTATTCGCGTGCATCGGGCAGCCTTCGGCCGCCGGTTTTTGTTCGGTCATGGTGATCTCGTCAGGTGACGGCGCCGCGCTTGGCGTCGACGTCGTAGTCTTTGCGGTCCAGGATGTCGCGCAGGATCTCGACCGCGTCCCATACTTCCGTATAGCTGGTATAGAGCGGCGTGAAACCGAAGCGCATGATGGCCGGCTCGCGGTAGTCGCCGATGACGCCGCGCGCGATCAGCGCCGACATCACCGCGTAGCCGTGCGGATGCGTGAAGCTGACCTGGCTGCCCCGGCGCGCGTGCTCCCGGGGCGTGACCAGTCCCAGCGGGTGGTCGGCGCAGCGCTGTTCCACCAGTCCGATGAACAGGTCGGTGAGCGCCAGCGATTTGTCGCGGATCGCCGCCATCGACGTTTGTTCGAACACCTCCAGCCCGCTCTCGACCATCGCCAGCGAGACCACCGGTTGCGTTCCGCACAGCGCGCGGCCGATGCCGCCGGCAGGTGCGAAGTCCGGCGCCATGGCGAACGGCGCGGCGTGGCCCCACCAGCCCGACAGCGGCTGAGTGAAGCGGGCCTGGTGCCGGTGCGGCACCCAGATGAAGGCCGGGGCGCCGGGGCCGCCGTTCAGATATTTATAGGTGCAGCCGACGGCCAGGTCGGCGCCGTCGCCGTTCAGGTCCAGCGGCACCGCCCCGGCCGAGTGGGCCAGGTCCCAGACGATCAGCGCGCCGGCCGCGTGGGCGAGGGCGCTGGTGGCGCGCATGTCGTGCTGGTAGCCGGTGCGGTAGTTCACGTGGGTCAGCATGACGACGGCGGTGTCCGCGCCGATGGCGGCCGGCAGTTCCTCCACCGAGTCGACCAGCTTGACGATATAGCCACGATCGAGCCAGCCACTGAGGCCCTGGGCCATATAGATGTCGGTCGGGAAGTTGGAGCGTTCGGTGACGATCACGCGGCGGGCCGCGGAGGCCGGATCGCCGGCCTGCATGTGCAGCGCGGCGGCCAGCGCCTTGAACAGGTTGAGCGAGGTGGTGTCGGTGACGACCACCTCGTCCGCGGCGCCGCCGATCAGCGGCGCCAGCCGGTTTCCCAGCCTTTTTGGCAGGTCAAACCAACCGGCGGTATTCCAACTGCGAATCAGGTCGTGTCCCCATTCCTGCGCGATGACGTGCTGGGCGCGGGTGAGGGCGGCTTTCGGCCGGGCACCCAGGGAGTTGCCGTCCAGATATATCACTCCGGCCGGCAGATCGAAGCGGTCGCGCAGCGCGGCGAGCGGATCGTGCGCGTCGCGGTGCAAGCAGTCATTGCGAGTTGTCATTTAATTACCTTCTTTTGCGTCCATTGATACTTTAGGCTTAAACAAGTTGTCTGATCCGCCAGTGTAACAGGAAAATCCGCCGGTTTCGCCGGCGGCCGTAGCCTCCGCGGCATCGCCAGAAACCCCGCAAACCCGCATGGATACTGGCTCTGCGGGCGATGCGAAAATTATTTTCGGTTTTTTTCAAATAAATTCAAAAAAACCCTAAAGTTCCCGAAGACCTTGCCGTTACCAGATTCATGAAGCGCGTAAAAGGAAGTAAAACGCGGCTCGGCTTGCATGGATATAGTCGAAAATAATTTAAAATTTTTCTGTGGAAACCCTAAAGTTCCCGAAAAAGCTGCCGTAACCGGGTTAGATGTAGCAAAAAAGAGTCGCCATACGAACTATTTTTTCGTGTCATGACAGGACTTTTTTGAAGATTCTCAGCCGCATAATTGCCGCGCCGCAAGGGCGTAGGGCCTAGGTCCGCGAGTGTTTGTCAGACAAACACCGACGGGTCGCGTTCGCCATTTCCCGACGGAAAATACGGAAAGTCTCCTCTACTCGTATTTTTGTTGCTCCCGCAGAATGTATCTCACTGGAAACGCAATTGTGTTCCGCAGTGAAACAAATACTGGGAGATGGAAATGACCGCAAACGATATGATGGCTGAAATTCGCGACGCTAACCTGAGCTACCTGATGCTCGCGCAGCAGATGATCCGCGCCGACAAAGTCACCGCGATCTTCCGTCTGGGCATCGCCACCGACATCGCCGACTTGATCGAAGGCATGAGCAACGCGCAAATCCTCAAACTGGCAGGCGGCAACATGATGCTGGCCCGCTTCCGCTTCGACGACGGCGCCATCCTGTCGATGCTGACCAGCCACAATAAAGACCGTTCCCTGGCCCAGTCGCACGCCGCCATCCTGATGGCCGGCCAGGCTGTCGAGGAAATCGCTTAATTGCCGCACGTCGTACCGAACGCCATCGCATCGCAAAGCGCATTACCATCATCTAGACAGCCGGGAGCAGGGATCATGACCAAGAAAAGCGTAGTGTCCGAAGCACAGGAAATTCAGCTTGCGATTGAACTGATCCAGCTGGGCGCGCGCCTGCAACTGCTGGAAACCGAAGTGTCGCTGTCGCGCGAGCGCCTGCTCAAGCTGTATAAGGAGCTGCGCGGCGTGTCGCCACCGAAGGGCATGCTGCCGTTCTCGACCGACTGGTTCCTGACCTGGCAGCCGAACATCCATTCCTCGCTGTTCATCAACATCCATAAATTCCTGGTCGACCACGCCGGCGCCACCGGCATCGAGGCGGTCATGAAGGCCTACAAGCTGTATCTCGAACAAATGCCGCCGGAAGCGGGCGAAGAGCCGCTGCTGTCGCTGACCCGCGCCTGGACGCTGGTGCGCTTCTTCGGCAGCAAGATGCTGGAACTGGCCCCCTGCGGCAAATGCCAGGGTAAATACGTGGTCAACTGCATGGACCTGAACGGCAGCTATGTTTGCGGCCTGTGCCACATGCCTTCGCGCGCCGGCAAGACCAGAAAATCCCGCGACGCCGACGCCCTGGCCGCGTGACCCGCCACATTCCGCAAGCGTCCTATCTCCAACGCATCGCCCGAGCGCCCGCCGTGCGGGCCTTGCTGATCCAATGCGGCGCCGCGCCGCTCAGCCTCGGCCTGGTGTACCTGCTGGCCACCTTCCAGTTTCCGGTCGATTACCTGACCGTCGCCGTCGTGCACGGCCTGGTCGCCGCCGCCATCACGTGGCTGGCGGGGCTGGCCGTGTGGTGGCGCGCGATCGAGTTCTTTTTCCCGCTGGCGGTGCTGGCGGCCCTGTCGCTGCGGCTGCCGCCGTGGCTGTTCCTGGCGGTCTTCCTGGTGCTGCTGGGCCTGTACTGGTCGACCTTCCGCACGCAAGTTCCCTATTACCCGTCGCACCCGGCCGTGTGGGACGCGGTGCGCCAGCAGTTGCCGCCGCCCCGGGCGGACGGCCGGCCGCTGCGCGTGATCGACATCGGCAGCGGACTGGGCGGCTTGGTGATGTACCTGGCGCGGACGCGCCCGGATATCGAATGCGTCGGCATCGAGCTGGCGCCGCTGCCGTGGTTATACAGCCGGGTGCGCGCCGCCATGACCGGCGGCCCCGCGCGCTTCCTGTTCGGCGATTACGAGCGCCTCGATTTCGCCCGATACGACCTGGTGTTCGCCTATCTGTCGCCGGCCGCGATGGGCGGTTTATGGCGCAAGGCGGAGGCCGAAATGTGTCCTGATGCCATACTTATAAGCTATGAATTTGCAATCGACGCAAGGGCGCCGGATCAGACCATTCTCGCCACAGACAGCACCGCCCCGCTCTATAAATGGTACTTTTAAGCATCATTTGGCGTTAATCACTTGCTCGGCCACCCCCGGACACGTTATTGTAGTTCTACACGTAAATTTATTGAAATCGGGCCGGCGTTAGTTGACATTTTGGCCTTGTTTCACTATGGGGAGTCAGGTCACTTGTTAGTCATAATCGGATATGTGGTGGTGCTGGTCGGCGTCTTCGGCGGTTACGCGATGGCGGGCGGGCATCTGGCCGCGTTGTTCCAGCCGCTGGAGCTGGTGATGATCGGCGGCGGCGCGATTGGGGCTTTCATTGTTGGTAACAATGGCAAGACCATCAAGGCCACGCTGGGCGCGCTGCCGACCCTGTTCAAGGGTTCGCGCTACACCAAGGATTTGTACATGGAGATGATGTCGTTGCTGTTCGACGTCCTGTCCAAGGTGCGCAAGGAAGGCTTGATGTCGATCGAAGGCGACATCGACAGCCCGGACCAAAGCCCGCTGTTCAGCAAGTATCCAAGCGTGCTGGAGGACCATCACATCGTCGAATTCATGACCGATTACCTGCGCCTGATGGTATCGGGGAATATGGATGCGTTCCAGATCGAGAACCTGATGGACAACGAGATCGAGACCCACCACCACGAGGGCGCGGCGCCGTCGCACGCCATCGCCAAGCTGGGCGACGGCTTGCCGGCGTTCGGTATCGTGGCGGCGGTGATGGGCGTGGTGCACACGATGGAAAACGTCGGCTTGCCGCCGGCCGAGCTGGGGATTCTGATCGCGCACGCGCTGGTCGGCACCTTCCTCGGGATTTTGCTGGCCTATGGTTTCGTCGCTCCATTGTCGAGCTTGCTGGAGCAAAAACTGGAGGAGTCGACCAAGATGTACCAGTGCGTCAAGGTCACCCTGCTGGCCAGCCTGAACGGTTATGCGCCGGCGCTGGCCGTCGAGTTCGGCCGCAAGGTGCTGTACTCGACCGAGCGTCCTACCTTCGGCGAGCTGGAAGACCATATCAAGAAATCAAAGGCGAAGTAAGCCCGGGATGGAACGCGCTATTGGAATCATGTTGGACTCATTGAGGAATCGTCATGGCTGAAGAAGGCTTACGGCCAATTATCGTCAAGCGCATCAAGAAGGGCGGCGGCGGCCACCATGGCGGCGCGTGGAAGATCGCGTATGCCGACTTCGTGACCGCGATGATGGCGTTCTTTCTGTTGATGTGGCTGCTTGGGTCGACCTCCAAGGGCGACTTGAAGGGGATCTCGGATTACTTCAAGACGCCGTTGAAGGTGGCCATGCAGGGCGGCTCGGGCAGCGGCGACAGTTCGTCGGTGATTCCCGGCGGCGGCAAGGACCTGACCCGCAAGGACGGCCAGGTGCAGGCCAGCGACGAGCCGGCGGTCAAGAAGACCTTCAACCTGACGGCCGCGCGCGCCGCCATCGAGGCCGAGGACGCGCAGCGCCTGAAGGCGCTGAAGGAAAAGATCGAGGCCAGGATTGAAACCAATCCGGTGCTGGTCAAGTACAAGAACCAGTTGCTGCTCGATATCACGACCGAGGGCTTGCGGATCCAGATCGTCGACGAGCAGAACCGTCCGATGTTCGCGCTGGCCAAGGCCGAGCTGCAGTCGTACACCAAGGAGATTTTGCACGAGATCGGTTTTGTGCTGAACGATGTGCCGAACCGCATCGGGCTGTCGGGCCATACCGATTCGACGCCGTACATGAGCGAGACCGGCTACAGCAACTGGGAATTGTCGGCCGACCGCGCCAACGCCTCGCGGCGCGAACTGATCGTCGGCGGCATGGCCGACGCCAAGGTGCTGCGGGTGGTGGGGCTGGCCTCGGCCGCCAATCTGGACAAGGCCGATCCGTTCAATCCGATCAACCGCCGCATCAGCATCCTGGTGATGAACAAGCGGACCGAGGAGAGCGTGATCCGCGACGGCGGGCGCCAGATCGAGGTCGGCGCCGAGGAGGACGCGGCGGCCGCGCCACCGGCCGCCACCGGCACGCCGCCGGGGCCGCCGGTCCGTAAATAGAGATTGCAACAGGTCGTACCAAGCACGGCGTAAAGCGCGCAGCGAAGAGTAGAACAACGAGAATGTTATGACGAGAAAAAAAATCCTTGGGTCGCATGTAAAACGCCTGCTGTCGGGCGTGTCTGACCACGGGCGCAAGCATTTGACCGAGGTCGAGACCGATCTGATCCAGACCCGGCTGCTGCTGGAGGAGGCCATCGAGAAGCTGTCGTTCAACTTCATGGCCATCCACCAGACGGTGGAGGCCGAGCAGGCCACGATCCAGCTGCTGCTCGACGGCGGCATCGCCTCGCCCGAGCAGCGCGCGCAGCTGCAGGCGCTGCAGGCGCAGGTGGGCGGCTATGTCAACGCCGCCATCACCAGCATGCAGTTCCAGGACATGACGAGCCAGCTGATCGACCGCACGCTCAAGCGCGTCACCGGCCTGCGCGAATTCCTCGGCACCCTGGGCGCGCACGGCGCCGAGATGCTGCCCGAGAGCGACAACGAGGAAATCGTCGCGCTGCTGGGCAAGGTCAGCATGGCGCTGGCGATACAGAGTTTGGAACTGCGCAGCGTGTTGCGCAAGGCGGTAAGTCAGCAACACCTGGAGAGCGGCGACATCGAATTGTTTTAAGGGTCGACCAGACCCCCGCTGAACACCGATTGTTTTAAAAAAATGGACGCGAGCGTCCAGCATTGATAAGAGTGAGAACCAAGATGGCCAAGACAATACTTGCAGTTGATGATTCCAGTTCCCTGCGCCAGATGGTGGCCTTCAGCCTGAAGGCCGCCGGTTACCTGGTGGTGGAAGCGGTTGATGGCCAGGACGGCCTGGAAAAAGCCAAGCTGCAAAGCGTCGACCTGGTGCTGACCGACCAGAACATGCCGCGCATGGACGGCCTGCAGCTGATCGCGCTGCTGCGCGAACTGCCGACCTACGCCAAGACCCCGATCCTGATGCTGACCACCGAGTCGTCCGACGAGATGAAGGCCAAGGGCCGCGCGGCCGGCGCCAACGGCTGGCTGGTCAAACCGTTCGATCCGCAGCGCCTCATCGAGGTAGTGAAGAAGGTCATCGGCTGATAAGGCGCGAGCAATGAGCGAACTTTACGGAGTATCACCATGACCATCGACATAAGTCAGTTTTTCCAGGTCTTCTTCGATGAGGCCGAGGAACTGCTGGCTGAAATGGAGCGGCTGCTGCTGGCCGTGGACGTCGCCGCCCCCGATGCCGAGGATCTGAACGCGATCTTCCGCACCGCCCATTCCGTCAAGGGTGGCGCCTCCACGTTCGGCGTGACCGACATGACGGAGGTCACGCACATCCTCGAGACCTTGCTCGACCGCATCCGCAAGGGCGAGATGGCGCTGACGTCCGAGCACGTCGACGCCTTCCTGGCCGCCAAGGACATCCTCAAGATGCAGCTCGACGGCCATCGCCTCGGCAGCACCGTCGACCAGGACGCCGTCGGCGACGTGCGCATGATGCTGCAGTCGCTGACCCAGGACGTGCCGGTGGTGGCGCTGTCGCCGGTGGCGCCGGCGTTCAACGCGGCCGAGGCGAAAGTGGTCGACCATAGCGGCGGGCGCCGCTACCGGCTCGAGCTGCCCGTCATGGTGCACCGCGAGGTGACCGCGCTCGGCGCCGAGCTGGGACTGATGGGCCACGTGTCGATCACGCCGCTCGACAAGGACCGCAACGCGATGGTGGTGACCACGCACGAAAGCCTCGACGACATCATCGCCATCTGCTCCTTCGTGCTCAATCCGGACGACATGGTGGTGACCGAACTGCCGGCGCTGAGCGACAAGCAGGCGCGCGCCGAGAAGGCCGAGCGTTCGAAGGTCGAGAGCGACCTCGGTTACGGCTTTTTCGACGAAACCGAATTGCATCCGGCGATGGCGGGCGGCGGCCAGGGCTACGGCTTCTTCCAGCCGCTCGACGAGATCCGCGCCAACGCCAAGGAGGGCAACGACGACGCCAACGGCTATGGTTTCTTCCAGCCTGTCGAGCAGATCCGCGCCGCCGCCGGCATCGTGATCGAGGCGCCGCCGGCGCCGGCCGTGGTCGAGGAACAGGAAAAGAAAGCCGCCAGGAAGGACGAGAAGGGCACGCCCGGGGCGGGCGCCGAATCGTCGTCGATCCGCGTGTCGATCGAGAAGGTCGACCAGTTGATCAACCTGGTGGGCGAGCTGGTGATCACGCAGGCGATGATCGAGCAGCGCGTCGACACGCTCGATCCGATGGCGCACGAACGCCTGTTGAACAGCGTCAGCCAGCTGACCCGCAACACCCGCGACCTGCAGGAAGCGGTGATGTCGATCCGCATGATGCCGATGGACTTCGTGTTCTCGCGCTTCCCGCGCATGGTGCGCGACCTGGCCGCCAAGCTGGGCAAGAAGGTCGACTTCATCACCAACGGCGCCGCCACGGAACTGGACAAGGGCCTGATCGAGCGCATCGTCGATCCGTTGACGCATCTGGTGCGCAACTCGATCGACCACGGCATCGAAATGCCGGAGGTGCGCCGCGCCGCCGGCAAGAGCGAGTCGGGCCGCCTGTTCCTGTCGGCCTCCCACCAGGGCGGCAACATCATCATCGAGGTGTCGGACGACGGCGGTGGCTTGAACCGCGAGCGCATCCTGGCCAAGGCCGAGCAAAACGGCCTGCCGCTGTCGGAAAACATGAGCGACGCCGAGGTCTGGCAGCTGATCTTCGCGCCCGGCTTCTCGACCGCCGAGGTGGTGACCGACGTCTCCGGACGCGGCGTCGGCATGGATGTCGTCAAGCGCAACATCACCGCCATGGGCGGCGTGGTCGACATCCGCTCGGCCAAGGGCTTCGGCACCACGATCTCGATCTCGCTGCCGCTGACCCTGGCGATCCTGGACGGCATGTCGATCCGGGTCGGCGAGGAGGTCTACATCCTGCCGCTGGGCTTTGTCATCGAGTCGCTGCAGCCGGTGGCCGACGACGTCAAGGAAATCAGCGGCAAGGGCCGCGTCATCAAGGTGCGCGGCGAGTACCTGCCGCTGGTGCCGCTGTACCAGATGTTCGACATCACGCCGCGCTTCACCGATCCGACCCAGGGCATCGTGGTCATCATCGAGACGGACGGCCGCAAGGCGGGCCTGTTCATCGACGACCTGGTCGGCCAGCAGCAGGTGGTGGTCAAGAACCTGGAATCGAATTACCGCAAGGTGGCCGGCATTTCCGGGGCCACCATCCTGGGCGACGGCGGCGTGTCGCTGATCCTCGATGTCGCCGCGCTGATACGCTCGTCGCGCCAGCTGTCCGACGAACAGATTTTCTCCTGAACCACGCAACGCAACGTAAATAGGAAACCATCATGGCAGACGTACTAACCACAGGCGCAAACGAGATCGCCGGCCACGAATACCTGGCGTTCACGCTGGGCTCGGAGGAATACGGCATCGACATCCTCAAGGTGCAGGAGATCCGCGGCTACGAGGTGGTCACCCGCATCGCCAACGCGCCCGAGTTCATCAAGGGCGTCATCAACCTGCGCGGCATCATCATCCCGGTGGTGGACATGCGCATCAAGTTCAACCTGGGCGAGCCGGTGTACGACCAGTTCACCGTCGTCATCATCCTCAACATCAGCGGCCGCATCGTCGGCATGGTGGTCGATTCGGTGTCCGACGTGACCACCCTGACGCCGGAGCAGGTCAAGCCGGCGCCGGAGATGGGCACCGCCTTCAGCTCCGACTACATGATCGGCCTGGGCACCATCGACGAGCGCATGCTGATCCTGGTGAACATCGACAAACTGATGTCGAGTGCCGAGATGGGCTTGATGGAACAACTGGCGGCCTAAACCTTGCCCCGAAGCGGCCGCGTCGGCCGCGGAAGCGCCCCACAGAGGGCGCGCCCAACGACTATAACGATCATCGGCGTGGTAGCAGCGTTCCGGCGACACAAGCACACAGCAATAGGGGAGAAACACCATGAACTTACGCGATTTCACCATCGGCACACGGTTGCGCATCGGCTTCGGCGGCATTTTGCTGATCCTGGTGGCCATGGTCCTGATGACCAACTACCTCAACTTCAGCAACAAGAGCAAGCTGACCACGGGCCTGGAGCTGAGCACCGCCAAGAACCTGCAGGCGGCGGCGATGAAAAGCGCGATGCTGGAAACGGGCATCGCCATGCGCAACATCGGCCTGCAATCGGACGTGAGCCTGATGCAAAAGGAAGAGCAGAAGGTCAAGGACCACCGCGCCCACTACGACAAGGCGATCGCCGACCTCAAGGCGCTGGGCCTGAACGACGACGAGAAGAAGGTGCTGGCCGATATCTCCAAACTCGACGCCGACACCGACAGCGCCTTCAAGGAGGCGATCGGGCAGGTGCTGGCGTTTAACAGCGAGGGCGCGGCCAAGGTCATTTCCGGCCGCATCGATCCGCTCAACCAGCAGACCTTGGCGCAGATTAACAAACTGGTCGACATGCAGCAGGCCGACGCCAAGCGTGTGATGGAGGGTTCGGTCACCGCCGACCGCTCGCTGATGTTCGTGCTGTTCGGCCTGGGCGCCGTGGCCGTGGCGCTGGGCGTGGTGTGCGCGGTGGTGATCACCCGTTCGATCGTGGTGCCGCTGTCGGGCGCGGTGGCCGTGGCCCAGCGCGTGGCCTCTGGCGAGCTGACCTCCGACGTGCGGGTCGAGGGCAAGGATGAAACGAGCGAGCTGCTGCAGGCGCTGCGGGACATGAACGAGAGCCTGGCCAAGACGGTGGGCGATGTGCGCAGCGGTACCGAACTGATCACCACGGCGTCGCACGAAATCGCCGCCGGCAACGCCGACCTGTCGTCGCGCACCGAGTCGCAAGCGAGCTCGCTGGAGGAAACCGCGTCGTCGATGGAAGAACTGACGTCGACCGTCAAGCAGAACGCCGACAACGCCCGCCAGGCCAACCAGCTGGCGGTGACCGCCTCGTCGGTGGCAGAGAAGGGCGGCAGCGTGGTGTCGCAGGTGGTCGAGACGATGGGCTCGATCAAGGCCAGCTCCAGCAAGATCGTCGACATCATCGGCGTCATCGACGGCATCGCCTTCCAGACCAACATCCTGGCGCTGAACGCGGCCGTCGAGGCGGCGCGCGCCGGCGAGCAGGGCCGCGGCTTCGCGGTGGTGGCGTCGGAAGTGCGCAACCTGGCGCAGCGCTCGGCCGGCGCGGCCAAGGAGATCAAGGAATTGATCGGCGACTCGGTCGACAAGGTCGACGCCGGCAGCCGCCTGGTCGACGAGGCCGGACAGACCATGGACCTGATCGTGACGTCGATCCGCCAGGTGGCCGACATCATGGGCGAGATCACCGCCGCCACGCAGGAACAGAGCAACGGCATCGAGGAAGTCAACCAGGCCATCACGCAGATGGACGAGATGACGCAGCAGAACGCCGCGCTGGTCGAGCAGTCGGCCGCCGCCGCCGAGAGCATGCAGGAGCAGGCCGAGCTGCTGGCGCAGGCGGTCAGCGTGTTCAAGCTGGCCGAGGATGTCGGCATGCGCCGGCCAGCGCCCGCCGCCGCCGCGCCCAAGCCGGTCGCGCACGCCGCGCCCAGGCAGGTAAGCGCCCCGGCCGCGCCGCCACCGGCCCCCAAGCCCAAGGCGCCGGCGGCGCCGAAGAAGCTGACCACGTCGTCGCAGACCAGCGGCGACGAGTGGGAAGAATTTTAAACGGCGGTTTTGAACAGCGGTTTCAACGTTACACAGCAGCACCAGTGCAGTAAACCAAGGAATACCCCATGCCGCATACTAAAGACACCGTCAAAGAGTTCGATTTCAATGCCAAGGATTTCGAACGTGTTCGCGGCCTCATCTATAAACGCGCCGGCATCTCGCTGGCCGACAGCAAGCAGGAAATGGTCTACAGCCGCCTGGCGCGGCGGCTGCGCGCCACCGGCATCGCCTCGTTCGCCAAGTACCTCGACGACCTCGAGGCGGGCCGGCTGGGCGAGGAGTGGGAGTCGTTCACCAACGCGCTGACCACCAACCTGACGTCGTTCTTCCGCGAGGCGCACCACTTCCCGCTGCTGGCCGAGCATGTGAAGAACAAGCGCGAGCCGATCACCATCTGGTGCTCGGCCGCCTCCACCGGCGAGGAGCCGTATTCGATCGCGATGACGGTGTGCGAGGCGTTCAACACGCTCACGCCGAACTGCCACATCATCGCCACCGACATCGACACCAACGTGCTGGCGCACGCCGCCAACGGCGTCTACACGATGGACCGGCTCGAGAAGATGTCGCCGGAGCGTTCGCGCCGCTTCTTCCTCAAGGGCAAGGGCGACCGCGAGGGCATGGCGCGCGTGCGCCCGGAACTGCGCAATATGATCACCTTCAAGCCGCTCAACCTGCTGGCCGACGGCTGGCCCGTCAGCGGCCAGTTCGACGTCATCTTTTGCCGCAACGTGATGATTTATTTCGACAAGCCGACGCAGCGCAAGATCCTGTCGCGCTTCGTCCCATTGATGAAACCGGACGCCTTGCTCTTCGCGGGCCATTCGGAGAATTTCCTCTACGTGTCCGAGTCGCTCAAACTACGCGGCAAGACGGTGTACGAGTTGGATGATCAACACCGCGGCGCCGCGTCAAAAAGCGGCGCGACCAACACGAGATAACCCATGGACCTCGAACAATTTGCCACGAACGTGTATTTCGATCGTACGTTCGACTGCGACGCCGCCAAGATATTGCCAGGCGAGTATTATTTCACCAACAAGGACATGCTGATCGTGACCGTGCTCGGCTCGTGCGTGTCGGCCTGCATCCGCGACCGGGTCACCGGCCTGGGCGGCATGAACCACTTCATGCTGCCCGACGGCGGCGGCGACGGCAGCCCGGTGTCGGCCTCGGCGCGCTACGGCACCTACGCGATGGAGATCCTGATCAACGACCTGCTCAAGGCCGGCGCCAAGCGCGAGAACCTGGAAGCCAAGGTGTTCGGCGGCGGCGCCGTGCTCAAGGGCTTCACGGCGATCAACGTGGGCGAGCGCAACGCCGCCTTCGTGCTCAGCTTCCTCAAGACCGAGAAGATCCGCGTGGTGGCCGAGGACTTGAACGACATCCATCCGCGCAAGGTGTATTTCTTCCCGCGCACCGGCAAGGTGCTGGTCAAGAAGCTGATGCAAACCCATAACGACACCTTGGCCAAGCGCGAGATCGAATACGCCAGCCGCCTCAAGAAGGCGCCGGTCGGTGGCGAGATCGATCTGTTCTGACCGAGCGATACGAGTACATAGAGTAGATAAGGGCGTGGCCCGGAAAGCAGTGTTTTATGAAGATCAAAGTCCTCATCGTCGACGACTCCGCGCTGATCCGCAGCGTCATGAGCGAGATCATCAACAGCCAGGCCGACATGGAGGTGGTGGGCGTGGCGCCCGATCCGCTGGTCGCGCGCGAACTGATCAAGCAGACCAATCCCGACGTGCTGACCCTGGACGTCGAGATGCCCAAGATGGACGGCCTCGATTTCCTCGAGAAATTGATGCGTTTGCGTCCGATGCCGGTGGTGATGGTATCCTCGCTGACCGAGCGGGGCTCGGAAATCACGATGCGCGCGCTGGAACTGGGCGCCGTCGATTTCGTCACCAAACCGAAAATATCGATCCAGGCGGGCATGCGCGAGTACACCGACCTCATCACCGACAAGATCCGCGCCGCCGCCAAGGCCCGCGTGCGCGCCCGCGCGCTGCCCCAGCCCGGCGCCGAGGGGCAGGCGCCGCTGCCGCAGCTGCGCAACCCGCTGACGTCGTCGGAAAAACTGATCATCATCGGCGCCTCCACCGGCGGCACCGAGGCGATCCGCGAATTCCTGATGCAGATGCCGTCGGACTGCCCCGGCATCCTGATCGCCCAGCACATGCCCGAGGGCTTCACCCGCTCGTTCGCCAAGCGGCTCGACACCCTGTGCAAGATCTCGGTGCAGGAGGCGGCCGGCAACGAGCGGGTGCTGCCGGGCCACGCCTACATCGCGCCGGGCCACTCGCACCTGTACCTGACCCGCAGCGGCGCCAACTACATGACCCGCATCGACCAGGCCGACCCGGTCAACCGCCACCGGCCGTCGGTCGACGTGCTGTTCCGTTCGGCGGCGCAGGCGGCCGGCAAGAACGCGGTCGGCGTGATACTGACCGGCATGGGCAAGGACGGCGCCGCCGGCATGCTGGAGATGCGCACGGCCGGGGCGTATAATTTCGCCCAGGACGAGGCCAGTTGCGTGGTGTTCGGCATGCCGCGCGAGGCGATCGCGGTGGGCGCCGCCCACGAGGTCGGCGCGCTGCAGGCGCTGCCGGGCATGGTGCTGGGCCACCTGGCCGCGCACGGTTCGCGCGCCTTGCGGGTGTAGTCGGTATTTCAATTGCTGGTGCAATTACCTCGGTAATTGCGGGGAACCCGGGCTAAATGTGTCCCGGGTGACGTTTTACTGCTACTTTGTTCGCCTTAGAGCAACGAAAATGCTATCCTACAACTTGATGGAAATTGTAGGCATTATTCACAACCGCGTAGAGAATCAACGGAGTAATTCATGGCTGATCCAAAGATGAAATTTTTAGTTGTTGACGATTTTTCGACGATGCGCCGCATCGTCCGGAATCTGTTGAAAGAACTGGGTTATGCCAATGTCGACGAGGCCGAAGACGGCGTGATGGCGCTGGCGAAGCTGCGCGCCGAATCGTTCGACTTCGTCGTGTCGGACTGGAACATGCCGAACATGGACGGTCTAACGATGCTGCAAAACATCCGTGCCGACCCGGCGCTGGCCAAGCTGCCGGTGCTGATGGTCACCGCCGAAGCGAAGAAGGAAAACATCATCGCCGCCGCCCAGGCCGGCGCCAACGGCTACGTGGTCAAACCATTCACCGCCGCCACGCTGGATGAAAAGCTGAACAAGATCTTCGAAAAACTCGGAGCTTGATGATGGTTGAGCAACAAAGCGGCGCCGTCGCGTTGTCAGCGACGGAGCCGAACGAGGAGTTTTTGTCGCGTATCGGTCACATGACCCGGGCCTTGCATGAAAGTTTGCGCGGTCTCGGCCTGGACAAGTTGATCGAAAAAGCGGCGTCGGACATTCCCGACGCCCGCGACCGCCTCGATTATGTGGCCCGTCTGAGCGAGGACGCGGCGCAGAAAGTGTTAAACGCCACCGACGCCGCCAGTCCGCTGCAGGACCGCATCGCCGGCGACGCCAGGCAGTTGAGCGCGTCGTGGAGCGGCCTGCTGGCGGCCTCCGCCGACGGCGCCGGCGCCCCGGCCGACGAACAGTGGCGCGCGCTGGCGAGGCAGACCATCGCCGCGTTCGACGGCGCCGCCGCCGGCTCGTCCGAGACCAAGGCCCATCTGATGGACATCATGATGGCCCAGGACTTCCAGGACTTGACCGGGCAGGTGATCAAGAAGGTGACGTCGATCGCGCAAAACCTGGAAAAGCAGTTGGTGCAGATGCTGATCGATTTTGCGCCGGAACAGATGAAGAAGGAAATCGACAACGGCTTGCTCAATGGACCGCAGATCGATCCGAAAGGCGAGGGCGTGGTGGCCGACCAGGAACAGGTGGACGACCTGCTCGACAGTCTGGGCTTCTGACCTTGGTGCTGTACCGCCCGTAGCCCGCGCCTGGCGCCCGGGCCGCTGGCTTCACCCTTCATAACCATGCACCAGACCAATTTTCTCGTTCGAGAGCCGTTGTTGGATGCCAAGCAGCGGGTCGTGGGCTATGAGTTGTCCTGGCAGCAGCAGAAATCTGCGCCGGCCTCGACGCCGGCCGACCTGGAGTTGCTGGTCGACTTCGTCGCCGAGCAAATGGTCGACGAGGACAACGGCGGCAACTGGCTACTGCGCGACAAAATCCTCTTTCTGGAAGCCGTGCCGGCCATGTTGTCGACCGATGCCTTGCATCGCCTGCCGCCGGAGCGCACGGTGCTCTCGCTCAAGGCGGCCGCGCTGGCCAATCCGGACACCCTGGCGGCGGTGCAGGCGCTGCGCGCCGGCGGCGTCGGCATCCTGCTGCGCGAGGCCGACCTGGCGCGCAGCGGCGCCCGCCTGCCGACCCTGGCCTCGTACGTCGAGGTGCGCTTTTCCGGCGCCGACGTCGCCACCCAGGCGCGCACCTACGCCGCCTTCAAGCAATCGGCGGTGGGCATGATCGCCCGTCCGGTCAGCAACTGGGCCGATTTCGACGCCTGCGCCGCGCTGGGCCTGAACGCCTTCGTCGGCAAGCTGCACCTGACGCCACGCACCAGCTTGATGTCGAGCGGCATGAATCCGGCGCAAACGATCATCATGCAGCTGATGCAGATGGTGCGGCAGAACGCCGACATCGGCAACATCGAAACCGTGCTCAAGCATGACGCCACCCTGTCGTACAAGCTGCTGCGCTTCATCAACTCGGCCGGCTTCGGCGCCGGGCGCGAGGTGCAATCGATCCGGCAGGCGCTGGCCTTGCTGGGCTATACGCCGCTGTACCGCTGGCTGACCCTGTTGCTGGCCACGGCCAGCACGTCCGGCTATTCGCCGGTGCTGCTGGAGACGGCGGTGGTGCGCGGCCGCCTTGCGGAGCTGCTGGGGCAATCCGCGCTGGGCAAGAGCGAGGCCGAGAATATCTTCGTC
Organism: uncultured Duganella sp.; assembly: GCA_963511605.1. GTDB lineage: Bacteria > Pseudomonadota > Gammaproteobacteria > Burkholderiales > Burkholderiaceae_D > Rugamonas. The sequence continues at coordinate 268,670 of CAUPJZ010000005.1, forward strand.
GCCGGCATGTTCTCGCTGCTGGACCGGCTGCTGGGCATCAGCATGAAAGAAGTGCTGGCCAACATCCAGTTGTCGGACGATGTGGTGGCGGCATTGCTGACGCGCGGCGGCAAGTATGGACCGTATCTGGCGCTGGCCGAGGCCTGCGAGCTCAATTCCGACCTGGTGGCCTCGCTGGCGGCGACGCTCAAGCTGAGCCCGGAAGACGTCAACACGGCGCACCTGTCGGCGCTGGCGTGGGCGCAAAGCGTGGCCGCGTAGCGCGCTTTAAGCTGGCGCAAACGCCGCCCGAATAACTTCCGTGCGCGCGTTGACACGGCTGCGGGTCGGGTCGATCATAAACGGATGAACGCGAACTCCGACAAAGACTATATCGACGCCAAGACCGATTCCATCCGTGCGGGCATGGATGGGGCGCTGGGTGCGTTCGAGGCAAATGTAAATGCGAAATTCGCCGAGGTGAACGCGAAATTCGCCGAGGTGAATGGAAAATTCGCCGAGGTGAATGGAAAATTTGCCGAGGTGAATGGAAAATTCGCGGCCGTGGACGCGAGCTTTGCCCAAGTGAGGACCGAAATTAGAGAGTCGGCCGAACGCATGACTTCCCAGATGGTCAAATGGATGGTCGGCATATTCGTCGCCACGCTCGCCATTTTCTTCAGCTCGATGGTGTTTTTGCTGAATACCGCGATTCCAAAGTTGCAAGCCCCATCGATGCAGGTCTTGCCACCGATTGTCATCCAACTGCCGCCCATGCCGGCGGCGCCAGCAAAACCCTGAAAACTGCCGACGATGAACGCCAATTCCGACAAAGACTACATCGACGTCAAGATTGAGGCGGTCCGGGCCGGTATGGATGGCAGGCTCGACGCATTCGAGGCGAATGTGAATGGCCGGTTCGCCGAGCTCAACGCCAAGATCGACAAGTCGGTCGCCGAACTGCGTAAGGACATCGCGGAATTCAGTGCGCGCATGGTGCAGTGGATGGTCGGCATCTTCCTCGCCTCGATGGCGATTTTCATTACGCTCATCACCTTCGTGCTGAACAACGCCGTGCCGAAAACCGCGCCGGCAACGCCGCCGGTGATCATCCAGCTTTCGCCGCAGGGCTTGGCTATTCCGCCGCCGGCCGCACCGGCGGCGAAACCCCAGCCTTAAATCTCCAGATTGTCGATCAGGCGCGTCGATCCGAGCTTGGCGGCGGCCAGCACCACCAGCGGCGCGCCTTGGGCCAGGTCGCCCGCGCTTGGCGGTTGCAAATCGCTGCGCTTGCGGATCGACACGTAGTCCGGCTTCCAGCCGCGCCTGGCCAGATCCTCCATGGCCTTGTGCTCGACCTGGAAAATGTCCAGGTGGCCGGCGCGCATTTCGTTGGCCACGTAGTTCAGGCTCTGGAACAGCGCCGGCGCCTCCGCGCGCTCCGCCTCCGACAAGTACATATTGCGTGACGACAGCGCCAGGCCGTCGTCGGCGCGGTAGGTTTCGGCGCCTATGATTTCGGTCGGCAGCGCGAACTGGCGCGCCATGTTACGCACCATCATCAACTGCTGGTAATCCTTCTTGCCGAACACGGCCACCTTCGGCTGCACGCACGAGAACAGCTTGAGTACGATGGTGGTCACGCCGGTGAAAAAACCGGGACGGAACTCGCCTTCGAGCGTATTGCCCAGGTCGGCCGGCGGATTGACGCGGAACTCCTGCGGCTCCGGATACAGGTCCTTCTCGGTCGGCGCGAACAGCACGTAGACGCCTTCCTTCTCCAGCTTCTCGACGTCGGCCTGGAAGGTGCGCGGATACTTGTCGAAGTCCTCGTTGGGGCCGAACTGCAGGCGGTTGACGAAGATCGACGCGACCACCGGGTCGCCATGCTTGCGCGCCAGGCGCATCAGCGACAGGTGGCCTTCGTGCAGATTGCCCATCGTCGGGACGAAGGCGGTGCGCAGTTGACCGCTCAGTTGGTCGCGCAGTTCTTCAATGGTGGTGATGATTTTCATAACATGTTCGCTATCAGCGTAAAAGGGAATTCGGTTAGCGCGGGCCGGGTTCAGGCGGGCGAATAGGCCAGGCGCACGTAAATGGGGGCGAACGGCTCGGCCTGGGTGATCTCGATCAGCGTTTCCTTGGCCAGTTCGAGCAGCGCGACAAAGTTCACCACCACCACCGGCACGCCGCCGGCGATGTCGAACAGGTCGGCGAACTCGACGAAACGGCTCGATTGCAGACGCCGCAGGATGCCGGTCATATGCTCGCGCACGGACAACTCCTCGCGGCTGATCTTGTGGTGCTGGGTCAGCTTGGCGCGCTTGATCACGTCCAGCCAGGCCTGCTGCAGGTCGACCGGCGCCACGTCCGGCCAGGTCGGCACCAGGCTTTGCTCGATGAAGATCTGGGTGCGCACGAAATCGCGGTCGACCTGCGGGATCGCGTTCAGGTCGTAGGCGGCCAGCTTGATCTGCTCGTATTCCAGCAGGCGGCGCACCAGCTCGGCGCGCGGATCGTCGTGCTCGATCTCCAGGTCCGACTGCCGCTGCGGCAACAGCATGCGCGACTTGATCTCGATCAGCATCGCCGCCATCAGCAGGTACTCGGCGGCCAGCTCCAGGTTCGACAGGCGGATCTGGTCGACATATTTCAGGTATTGCAGCGTCAGCTGCGCCATCGGGATGTCGAGGATGTTGAAGTTTTGCCTGCGGATCAGATAGAGCAGCAGGTCGAGCGGGCCTTCGAAGGCGTCGAGGAAGATTTCCAGCGCGTCCGGCGGAATGTACAGATCGTTGGGCAGCTTGAGCAGCGGTTCGCCGTACAGGCGGGCGAGGGCCGCAACTTCCGACGTCACGGCCGCCGCCGCGTCGGCGACTTCCGGCGACACGGGTGCTTCCGCAGCGGCGTCGCCGTCGGCGGTTACCGCCGGCTGCGGGGGGGCCTCCTCGCCGGCCGGCTGTTCAGCCGTATCGTCTGGCAACATCCGTGCCGCCCCAAGTCCTTAGACTTTGTTCTGGTAGACGTAAGCTTGTTGCTTGACGGCCGACTCGAGCTGGCGTTCCTGCTCGTCGAGCGACAGTGGCGCCTTGTCCCACAGCAGCGCGCGGCCCAGACGTTGACCTTCTTCGATCGCCGGATTCTTTTCCTTCAGCGACTTGATGAACAAGGTATGGTCGGATTCGTACATCGAATGTTGTTTAGAGAATTTCATATAGTCCAAGTGAGTGGCTCAGCAACGAGTATTTTACCGCGCCGCGGCGCCGGCGCGCTAATTCTATCGCCGCCGGCCACGCGAAGCGGCGGAATCGGGTATGCTCAAAGGCGTAATGTTGCAAAGATATAACGATAATGACCGAACGCCTGAGCCCCAAAACCATCTTTCTGCTGACCCTGCCGCCGCTGCTGTGGGCCGGCAACGCCATTGTCGGCCGCCTGGTGCACGATATGTTGCCGCCGGTGCTGCTCAATTTCCTGCGCTGGCTGATCGCCTTGCTGATCCTGTTGCCGCTGGCCGGCCCGGTGTTCCGCCGGGACAGCGCGCTGTGGCGATACTGGAAGCAGTACGCCTTGTTGGGGCTGATGGGCATCGGTTTGTATAACACGTTCCAATATATGGCCCTGCAAAGCTCGACACCGATCAACGTCACCCTGGTCGCCTCGGGATTGCCGGTGTGGATGATGCTGACGGGCCGGCTGTTCTTCGGCGTGCCGGTCTCGGGTCGCCAGATGGCCGGCGCCGCGTTGTCGATCGCCGGCGTGCTGGTGGTGCTGGCGCGCGGGGAGTGGCGGCATGTGCTGGAGCTGCGGCTGGTGGCGGGGGATTTGTTCATGATCCTGGCCACCATCGCCTGGTCTTTCTATAGCTGGATGCTGATGCGCACCAGGGAACCGGCCGCGATCCGCGCCAACTGGGCCAGCTTCCTGGCGGCGCAGGTGGCGTTCGGCGCGCTGTGGTCGGGCGGCTTCGCGCTGGGCGAGCAGTGGCTGGGGGCGATTCCGGTGCAGTGGAGCTGGTGGCTGGCCGCCGCCTTGCTGTATGTCGCGATTTTCCCGGCGGTGATCGCCTTCCGTTGCTGGGGAGAGGGCGTGCAGCGCGCCGGTCCGGCCATCGGCGCCTTCTTCGTCAACCTGACGCCGCTATTTACCGCGCTGCTGTCGTCCGCCTTCCTGGGCGAGGCGCCGCACGCCTACCACGGGGTGGCGTTTGCGCTGATCGTCGCCGGCATCGTGGTGTCGGCGCGCAAGGGTTAGCACGTCGTTTTGATGAAGCGAAGTCCTAGGCCGCCGCCTTCAGCGCATCGATAAATACCCGCACTTTGTGCGGCACGTGGGGCGAGGCCGGGTACACGGCGTGGATGTCGGTTTCGGCCTGCGACCAGGCCGGCAGCAGCCGCACCAGCCGGCCGGCGGCGACGTCCTGCTGTGTCAGGAAGGTGGTGGCGCGCGGCACGCCCCCGCCGGCCACGTGGCCGGCGCCGTGGTCCAAGGTGAAAATCCTCGGCTGCGGCAGCACGGACAGCGCGATGAACGGCAACGCTTCCAGCGCGTCCGGATTGCCGGGCATGCCATGCCGGGCGATGAAGTCCGGCGCGGCCACCAGCCACCGCCGCAGCGGCCCCACGCGGCTTGCCGTAGGCCCGGAATCGGCCAGCTTGCCCAGTCGGACCGTGACGTCGATGCCGGTCGAGCGCGCGGTGGGGATGTCTCGCACCGGCGAGGGCGGCCGGGCTTCGTGCGGGTTGATGACGCGCACGCGCTGACATCGCCCGAGTTTCGCGGTAATTTTTTCTTCAACACGGCGGGGAATTTGCTGGACCATCCGCGCGCCGGCTTGCTGTTCATCGACTTCGAGCGCGGCGACCTGCTGCATCTGGCGGTGGAGGCGGAAATCATCTGGGACGGGCCGGAAGTGGAAGCCTTCACCGGGGCCGAGCGCCTGCTGCGGTTTCACATACGCGAAGTGGTGCGCAACGCCGGCGCGCTGCCGTTTCGTTGGACAGAGCCGCAGCCTGCGGTGCAGATCGCCCGCACCGGCAGTTGGCGCCAAGCGGAACATGGAGACACGTAGGGCGGATTAGGCGGAACGCCGTAATCGGCCACTCGATGAGCCGTCGAGACGCATGCATGGCCGATTACGCTTCGCTAATCCGCCCTACGTGGTTTAGAAGCCGCCAGCGCAAGTGGCCGGAAGGCGCCGGCGCTGGTGGCCGCTAGCCCAGCGATTTGATGTAGCGCGGATCGACCTGTGCGCAATAGGTGGCGCACGCATGTCTGGCGGCGTTGGCCGCCGCGTGCACCAGCATCTCGGCGTTCGTGTGGAAGCACAGCGAGACGATGATCGACGGCGGCTCCGGCTGCACCGGCAGCTCGATGAACTCCCCGCTCTCCAGCGACGACACCACGAACAGGCTGGGGATCGCCGCCACGCCGTAGCCGTCCTTGACCAACTGGACGATCGCCGCCACCGACGGCGAGCAGGTGATGCGCGTCTGCTCCAGCGGGATCGCCGCCAGGTTGGCCATCTTGCTGACGATTTCCTCCAGCGCGCGCTGGGGCGCGGTGCCGCGTCCGAAGGTCAGGATCGGCAACTGCAGCAAGCGCTGGTTCAAACCCTCCTTGCGCGTGTCGAGCAAGCCACGGCGCGCGATCCAATGCAGCGGATAGACCGCCAGCGCCTCCGAGACGATGTCGTTGCTCTCCACGCCCTCGACCTGGATCACCAGATCGAGCTCGCGCGCCCGCAGGCGGCGCTCCAGCACATTGCTGATATCGACCGCCAGGTCGACTTCAAGCTCCGGATACAACACATTGAGCTGCCGGATGTACTGCGCCAGCCAGCTGTGGACCACCGATTCGATCACGCCGAGACGCAAGCGGCCGCGCACCGCACTATCTTTGTGCGCCGCCGCCTGCAGCCTGCGGGTGGCGTCGACCACCGCTTTCGCATGGCCCAGCAGGTACTCGGCGTTGGCCGTCAGCCGGAAGTCCTTGCAGGACCGATCGATCAGCTCCGTCTGTAATTCCTCCTCTAGCGACTTGATACGCAACGAGATCGCGGCCGGCGTCGCATGCAGCGCGCGGGCGGTGGCGCGGAAGCTGCGCAACTGCGCCAGCGCGACGAAGGTTTCGAGGAATCGGGTATTCATGGAACAAGAATACCTTAACCGTATGCACCGGGATAGCGCACGACGATAAGAAAAACTATACAACAACAGCAAAAATAACTAGATAGCATGATGCGATATTCACGTTTATTCTGAAGTCATGCTGTTTTCATATGACTAGTGAGCGAAACGACCATGACTCCTCTTGAACTCCGACACAAAGTGCGCAGCGGCGACTTCCGCTTGCCGACGGCCGGCTACTGCGGCGAATATGCGCAGGCCAACCTGGTGATCCTGCCGCGGGCGCATGCCGACGCCTTCCTGCTTTTCTGCCAGCGCAACCAGCGCGCCTGTCCGCTGCTGGCGGTCGGCGAACCGGGTCAATGGAACGTCGCCAGCCTTGGCGCCGACATGGACCTGCGCAGCGACACGCCCGGCTACAACATCTACCGCGAGGGCGTGCTGTCGGCGCAAACGGCGGCGCTGCACGACATCTGGCGCGACGACCTGGTGGTGTTCGCGATCGGCTGTTCGTTCTCGTTCGAGCAAATGCTGATGGACGCAGGCATCCGGCTGCGCCACATCGAGCAGCGCCGCAACGTCGCCATGTACCGCACCAATATCCGCAACCAGTCCGCCGGCCCGTTCGGCGGCGAGATGGTGGTGTCGATGCGGCCGATGAAGGCGGCCGACGCCATCCGCGCGATCCAGATCACCAGCCGGTTCCCGGCCGTCCACGGCGCCCCCGTGCATCTGGGTGACCCGTCGCTGATCGGCATCGCCAACCTCGGTCAACCCGACTACGGCGACGCGGTCGAGGTCATGCCCGACGAAATTCCAGTCTTCTGGGCCTGCGGCGTCACGCCGCAAGAGGCCATCCGCCACGCGCAACTGCCGCTGGTGATCACCCACCAGCCGGGCTACATGCTGGTGACGGATATACGCAACGCCTCGCTAGCCGCATTCTAGGTTAAACAACATGGCAACGTCCTCGCTATCGGGTCCGCACAGGCACCCGGGGGACCGCCGCATTCTAAAAAAAGGGAGAGCACGATGAACACCAAAGTAGCCAGCACCAGCCAGCCGGAGGGATATTTCGCCTGGTTCCACGCCTTGAGCGGCAAAGAGCGCCGCACCTTCTGGAGCTGCAAGATCGGTTACGCGCTCGACGCGATGGACACGCAGTTCCTCAGCTTCGTGATCCCGACCCTGATCGCCACCTGGGGGCTGTCCAAGGGCGACGCCGGCTTGATCGGCACCGTCACCTTGCTGACCTCCGCCGCCGGCGGTTGGATCGCCGGCATCATGTCGGACCGTATCGGCCGCGTCAAGACGCTGCAGATCACCATCCTGTGGTTTGCCTTCTTCACCGTGTTGTGCGGTTTCGCGCAGAACTTCGAGCAGCTGTTGTGGGCGCGCGGCCTGATGGGCTTTGGCATGGGCGGCGAGTGGACCGCCGGCGCCATCCTGATCGGCGAGGTGATACGCGCCAAGGACCGCGGCAAGGCGGTGGGCATGGTGCAGGCGGGATGGGCGCTCGGCTGGGGCATGTCGGCCTTGCTGTACGCGTTGATGTTCTCGCTGCTGCCGCCGGAATGGGCATGGCGTTCGCTGTTCCTGCTGGGGATTTTGCCGGCCCTGTTCGTGATCTTCATCCGCCGCTTCGTCGATGAACCGGACGTTTTCATCGCCGAGCAAAACAAGGTGCGGGCGAGCAGCGAGGACCGCGTCAAGTTCACCGCGATCTTCGCGCCGAAGATGCTCAGCGTGACCGTGCGCGCCGTGCTGCTGACCACCGGCGCCCAGGGCGGCTACTACGCCATCACCACCTGGCTGCCGACCTTCCTCAAGACCGAGCGCCATCTGACGGTGCTGGGCACCGGCGGCTACCTGGCGATGGTCATCGTCGGCTCGTATGTGGGCTATATCGTCAGCGCCTTCCTGACCGACTACCTGGGACGCAAGAAGAACTTCATCCTGTTCGCCACCGGTTCGATGTGCATCGCCCTGGCCTATACCCGGCTGCCGGTCAACGACAGCGTGATGCTGTTCCTCGGCTTCCCGCTCGGCTTCTGCGTCTCGGGCGTCTTCAGCGGCATGGGCGCCTTCCTGACCGAGTTGTTCCCGACGTCGATGCGCGGCTCCGGCCAGGGCTTCAGCTACAACATGGGCCGCGCCATCGGCTCGCTGTTCCCGCTGATGATCGGCTTGAGCAGCAATTCCATGGCGCTGGGCCACGCGATCGGCATCTTCGCCGGCACCGCCTACGGCGTGATGATACTGGCGGCGCTGACCTTGCCCGAAACCGCCGGCAAAAAACTCGAATCCTGACGCATATTCACAGTACGAAAGATCAAAGGCATCAACATGAAAAACGACATTCCAACCCAATCCATGCTGTGGCAATTCTGGGTCGACCGTGGCGGCACCTTCACCGACATCGTCGCCCGCCGCCCGGACGGCAAGCTGGTGACGCACAAGCTGCTGTCCGAGTACCCGGAGCGCTACGACGACGCGGTCACCCAGGGCATGCGTGACATGCTGGGATTGAAAACCGGCGATCCGCTGCCGTCGGACCAGATCGAAGTGATCAAGATGGGCACCACCGTCGCCACCAACGCGCTGTTGGAGCGCAAGGGCGCGCGCACCGCGCTGGCGATCACGCGCGGCTTTGCCGACCAGCTGCGCATCGGTTACCAGGACCGACCCGACATCTTCGCCATGCACATCGAGTTGCCGGACCTGATCTACGAGGAAGTGATCGAGATCGATGAGCGCATCGGCGCCCACGGCGACGTGCTGCAGGCCCCGGACGAAGCGTTGCTGCGCCGCCAGTTCGCCGGCCTGAGGGAGAAGGGCATCGCCGCCATCGCCATCGTCTTGATGCACGCCTACCGCTATCCGCAGCACGAGCTGCGCTTGCGCGCGCTGGCCGAGGAGGCGGGCTTCACGCAGATCTCGGTCAGCCACCAGGTCAGCCCCCTGATGAAGATCGTCGGCCGTGGCGACACCACCGTGGTAGACGCCTACCTGTCGCCGGTGCTGCGCGACTACGTCTCCCGGGTTTCGGCCGAGGTCGGGCGTGAAAGCGGAGACACCCGCATCATGTTCATGCAGTCGAACGGCGGCCTGACGGACGCCGGCCGTTTCCAGGGCAAGGACGCGATCCTGTCCGGCCCGGCCGGCGGCATCGTCGGCGCGGTCAAGAGCTGCGAGGCGATCGGCCTGAAACAGGTGATCGGCTTCGACATGGGCGGCACCTCGACCGACGTCGCCCATTACGACGGCGCCTACGAGCGCGTGTTCGAGACCGTGGTGGCCGGCGTGCGGGTGCGCGCCCCGATGATGCACATCCATACCGTGGCGGCGGGCGGAGGCTCGATCTGCAGTTTCGAGAACGGCCGCTTCAAGGTGGGGCCGGAATCGGCCGGCGCCAATCCGGGACCGGCCAGCTACCGCAAGGGTGGCCCGCTGACCGTCACCGACTGTAACGTCATGCTGGGCCGCATCCAGCCGGAGCACTTCCCGCGCGTCTTCGGCCCCAACGGCGACCTGCCGCTGGACCGCGACGTGGTGGTGCGGGCCTTTGGCGAACTGGCCGCGAAGATCGAACGCGAAACCGGCACGCGCCTGTCGCCGTCGGCCGTCGCCGACGGCTTCCTGGCGGTCGCCGTCGACAATATGGCGCAGGCGATCAAGTCGATCTCGGTGGAGCGGGGCTATGACGTCAGCCGCTACGCCATGTGCTGCTTCGGCGGCGCCGGCGGCCAGCACGCGTGCCGCGTGGCCGACGTGCTGGGCATGACCAAGATCGCCATCCATCCGTTCGCCGGCGTGCTGTCGGCCTTCGGCATGGGGCTGGCCGACATCCGCGCGATGCGCGAGGGCGCGGTCGAACAGCCGCTGAACGCGGCCACCTTGGAGGCGCTGCAACCTCAATTGGCCGAACTGGCGCGCCAGGCACACGCCGACCTGCTGGTGCAGCAGGTGGCGGAAGACGATATCCGGGTCGAACTGTGCGCGCGCCTGAAATACCAGGACAGCGATTCGGCCTTCGTCATCGCGCTGGCCGGCGTCGACGAGATGGCCGAGGCGTTCGCGGTGCTGTACCGCGGCCGTTTCGGCTTCGTGATGGAGGGCCAGCCGCTGGTGATCGAATCGGTGTCGGCGGAGGCCATCGGCGCCGGCGACGGGGCCGACTTCGTCATCGAGGTGCCGGCCAACGGCGGCGCGGACACGGGTTCGGGCCGCGTCTACAGCTACGTCGACGGCCAGACCGTGCCGATCGCGCTGCACGTGCGCGCCGACCTGGCCGTCGGCAGCCGCGTGGCCGGCCCGGCGCTGATCCGCGAGGAGATCGCCACCACCGTGGTCGATGCCGGCTGGAGCGCCAGCGTGCTGCCGGACCGCACCCTGCTGCTCGAGCGCAGCGGCGCCGCGGGCAGCGCCCACAAGATGACCACCGCCGCGCATCCGATCCACCTGGAGATCTTCAACAACCTGTTCATGGCCATCGCGCGCCAGATGGGCACCACGCTGGAGAACACCGCCTACTCGGTCAACATGAAGGAGCGGCTGGACTTCTCCTGCGCGATCTTCGACCGCGACGGCAACCTGATCGCCAACGCGCCGCACATTCCGGTCCATCTGGGGTCGATGAGCGACAGCGTGCTGTGCGTGATCCGCCAGCACGCCGAGACCATGGCGCCGGGCGACGCCTATGTGCTCAACGTGCCATACAACGGCGGCACCCACCTGCCGGATATCACCGTGGTGTGCCCGGTGTACGGCGAAACCGGCTGGGGCGCGCCGCTGTTCTACGTTGCCGCGCGCGGCCACCACGGTGATGTCGGCGGCATCACGCCCGGCTCGATGCCGCCCAACAGCACCACCATCGAGGAGGAGGGGGTTTTGCTGGACAACGTCAAGATCGTCGACAAGGGCGTGTTCCTGGAGCCGCTGGTGCGTGGCCTGTTCGCCGCCGGCCCTTGGCCGAGCCGTAACATCGACCAGAACATCTCCGACCTGATCGCCCAGCTGGGCGCCTGCGAGACCGGCGCCAACGAACTGCTGAAGGCCGTGTCGACCTATGGCGAGGATGTCGTGCTGGCCTACATGGGCCACGTACAGGACAACGCCGAGGCGGCGGTACGCAAGGCCATCGTCGGCCTGCGCGACGCCAGCTTCGCCTACGAGATGGACGACGGCGCGGTGGTCAAGGTCAAGCTGACCATCGACCATTACAGCGGCGGCGCCATTGTCGACTTCACCGGCACCAGCGAGCAGCGGCCGACCAACTTCAACGCGCCGCTGTCGGTGTGCAAGGCGGCGGTGCTGTACGTGTTCCGCACGCTGATCGACAGCGATATTCCGATGAACGAGGGCGTGCTCAAGCCGCTCAAGCTCATCATCCCGGAAGGCTCGATGCTCAATCCGCGCTACCCGGCCGCCGTGGTGGCCGGCAACGTGGAGGTGTCGCAGACCGTCACCGACGCCTTGTACGGCGCGCTGGGCGTGATGGCGGCCTCGCAGGGCACGATGAACAACTTCACCTTCGGGAACGACGAGCACCAGTACTACGAGACCATCGCCGGCGGTTCCGGCGCCGGCCCCGGTTTCAACGGCACGGCGGCGGTGCAGACGCACATGACCAACTCGCGCATGACCGATCCGGAGGTGCTTGAGTGGCGCTTCCCGGTGCTGGTCGAGACGCACGCGATCCGGCGCGGCAGTGGTGGCGCCGGCACGCACCGTGGCGGCGACGGCGCGCTGCGCCGCATCCGCTTCCTCGAGGCGATGACGGCCAACATCCTGGCCGGCCACCGCCGCGTCGCCCCGTTCGGGCTCGAGGGCGCGCAGCCGGGTGCGCTGGGACGCAACTGGGTCGAGCGCGGCGACGGCTCGGTGGAGGAATTCGGCGCCACCCACACCACGGACATGCAAGCGGGCGATGTCTTCGCCATTGAAACGCCGGGCGGCGGCGGTTTCGGTTCAAAACAATAACTATCGGGAGTCCCAAAATGAAAAAAACCATGCTTGCGCTGATGCTCGCCGCATCGGCGGCGACGGCTGTCGCCCAATCGAACGTGACGGTGTACGGCATCGTCGACATGGCGCTGGTGCGCGAAAGCGGCGGCATCGCCACCACCACCAAATTGACCAGCGGTGTCGAAGCCGGATCGCGGCTCGGCTTCAAGGGCACGGAGGACCTGGGCGGCGGCATGTCGGCCGTCTTCCTGCTGGAGAACGGCTTCCAGTCCGATACCGGCGCGATGGGGCAGGGCGGCTTGCTGTTCGGACGCCAGGCCTATGCCGGCCTGCAAACCCGATCCGGCACGGTCACGCTGGGCCGCCAGTACACGCCGCAGTACCTGGCCGTGGCGACGGTCGATCCGTTCGGCTCCGGCACGGCGGGCGACACCAAGAATCTGATGGCGTCGACCGGCAACAGCGCCAGCCGCATGGACAATGCGATCAAGTACGTGTCGCCGGTGCTGGGTGGTGTCACCGTGGAGCTGGTGTACGGCGCGGGCGAAGTGTCCGGCGACAGCGCGGCCGGCCGCCAGTTGGGCGGAGCGCTGATCTACAACCGTGGCCCGCTGACCTTGCGCCTGGCGACGCACCACCGCGACAACGATACGGCCACGCTGAAGAACACCAGCGCGGCCAACAACACCGTGCTGACGGCGTTGTACGACGCCGGCTTCATGAAGCTGCACGGAGCCTATGGCATCGACAAGGGGTTGAACAGCGCGCTGCCGCGCAACCTGGCCAACCCGTTCGGCTACGCGGTCGCGCCGACGCCGAGCACCGACAGCGACGTCATGCTGCTGGGCGCGACGGTGCCGCAGGGCGCGGGGCAGTGGTTGGCGTCGTACATCCGCAAGAACGACAAGACGCGTTTCAACCAGGATGCGCAACAGTTCGCGGCCGGCTACCGTTACTACCTGTCCAAGCGCACCGACTTGTACGGCGTGTACGCATACATCCGCAACAAGAACGGCGCCGGATATACGGTGGGCAGCGCGATCGAGGGCGGCACCGGCAACCGTGGCCTGAACCTCGGCATCCGCCATATTTTCTAAGGGAGGCTCGTCATGAAAAACCTGTACAAGGTGCTGTGCGCGGCGTTGATGATGGTGGCGCTGAGCGCCGGCGCGGCGGAAAAGGGTAGCGCGGACGAGGCGGTGGCGATGGTGAAGAAAGCCGCCGAATACCTGAAAAAAAACGGCAAGGAGAAGGCGTTCGCGGAGTTCAACAACGCCAAGGGCCAGTTCATCCAAAAGGACTTGTACATCTTCGCCTTCCTGGCCAACGGCGACGGCATCGAGCAAGCCAATGGCGCTAATTATCGGCTGGTGGGGAAGAACGTCAAGGAGATGAGGGACGCCGATGGCAAGTTCCTGATCAAGGAAATCCTGGCGCTGGGGATGGGTAAGGAGGGAAAGGGCTGGGTCGACTACAAGTGGCCCAATCCCACCACCGGAAACATCGACTCCAAGCGCACCTACGTGGAGCGCGTGGAGGATGTGGTGATCGGCTGCGGCATCTATAAATAACCGTCAACGATCATCGCTAAACGCTCGCGCGGTCAGCGTTTGATGGTTTTGGTGTCGCAACCCTGGGCGGTGGAGGTGCCGCTGTGCGTCGGCGCGGTCGCATGGCCGTCGGTGTGACCCTGGGCGCAATCGGCGTTCACCTTGGACTGCTGCATCGCCTTGTCGGTCTTGCGCTGGGCATTGCGCGGCGTCGCAGTGTTCTGGGTGTTGCTATTGTTTTGCATGGCGGCGGCGTTTTGCTCACCGCTGTTGCTGGTGCTTTGGCCCACGGTTGGCGTGCCGGTGTTGCTGGTGCCCGCAGCGGTAGCGGACTGGCCGGTTGGCGTGGCGGACTGGCCGGTCGGCTGGCTCTGCGCGAACACGCTCGCGCTCATGCACATTGCGGCAATCATGACGGTCAATTTGGTGTTCATGGGTGACTCCTCGTTGTTCGATGAATGGAGCCCCATTTTTTCACGGCAAGCTGAACACTTGCGTAGGACGATTTCTCGCGTCACAGTCGGAATCGACGCATTGAAAATGCCGTCCCGCATGCTGCCTGGGGGACGGCAAGTTATAGCTTACGGGCAGCTACCGACGATGTAGTAGCCGGCCGACGTCTGCGCCAAGGTCCGCGTGAAGAAGATGCTGTACAAGCCCAGCACCTGGTCGGAGCCGTTGGCCAGCGCGTAGCCTGCGACATGGTGGGCGCGGCCGGCCTTCACGTGCGCATAGTTGCTGGAGGTAACCGTCGTGCAGGTGAAGCCCGACGTCGTGGTGGCGCTCACCGGTGCCGAGATCGCGCTCTCGCCGTCCGCACCGACGGACGACACGGCAAAGCTGTACGTCGTGCCGGCGGTCAAACCGGTCGCGGTGTAGGTCAGCGTGGTCACCGGGGTGGCCGTTACCTTGACGCCATTGCGGTAGACGTTGTAGCCGGTGGCGCCGCTGACGGCGTTCCAGCTCAGCGGTACGGCGGTGGCGCTGGCGCTGCCGGCGCTCAGGCCGGACGGCGCCGGCAGGCTTGGCGCGCTGCCGACGAGGAACTGCGGGACCGCGCAGGCGGCGGAGGTCTGCCCGAGGTTGTCGGTGGCGGTGACGGTGCCGCTGTAGTAGCCGTTGCCCAGGTTATACGTTTTGCTGAAGTTCGGGCCGCTGCCAGCCGCGTTGTCGTTGACCGGGGTTGGTCCGCTCAATGCCACGGTGTAGTTCGCCACGCTGCCGGGGGTGGCGGCGGCGCCGCTAATGGCCGCGCTGGTGGCGCTGATGAGGTTGGCCGAGCAAGACGTCATGGTGGGGCCGGCGACGCTCGATACCCGCAGGTTGTTCTTGTACCAGAAGTCCATGACGAATTCCGGGTAGTTGACCTTGCTGCTGTCGACGTAGTTCATGTTTTGCCCGCCGGTCCCCGCCGGCCACGAGTGGCCCAGGCCGGCCACGGTGATTTCGTGCGTGCGCACCTTGCCGTTGCTGTCTCGGTAAGGGATGTTGGTGCCGCCGCCCGCTACCGTCTCGGCGGCGCCCTGCGCAAACGTGCCGCCGTAGACCAGGCGCATCGCCGCCGCGCCCAGCGGGCCGTAGGCTTGTCCCACGGTGTAGTCGAACGTGCCCCAGACGGTGCCGGCGATTTGCGTGGAGAACTTGCTGGCGCTGCTGCCGGCCATCGCCTTGCAGCGGCTGGCGGCCGTGGCGGCGGTATAGCCCGACGGTACGGCGCCGATCTGCAAGGTCGTGGTGCCCGGCGTCGGGCCGGCGTTGATGCCGATACCGGCGAACACATCCGGCGCCAAACAGCCCAGCGCCATCGTCTCGCCGCCCCCCGAGGACAGGCCGGTCACATACACCTGGTTGGGGTCGATCGCATATTTCGGATCGGCGACGAAGCGGTTGACGACGTCGAGCAGGACCGCGTCGTGGCCGCTGGTGCGGTTGTGGTTGGTGCTGGCGTAGTCCCAGCAATGGTTCGCATAGACGTTGCCGGTGGCGTTGGGGGCGATGACGACGGCGCCGTATTTCTCGGCCACCGTTTTCCAGTTGTAGCCGCCGTCGGTGCCGCTGTTGATGACGTCGTTGGTGGCGGTTTGCTGGCAGCCGTGCAGCACCAGCACCAGCGCCCGCTTGCCGGCCAGGGTCGGTTGCGACGCGGGCCAGTAGAAGTAGCCGGTGAGCGCGCCGCCGTTGACGGTGTCGGTCGCCCAGCTTTGCTGCGTGCTCCATGTGCCGGGCCCGGCCGTAGCGGCGTGGGCCATGCAGGCGGACGCCAGCATGACGGTAGCGGCGAGCGCGCGCGACACCAAGCGTTTGATGTTGATTGCCATGATTTGTTGTCTCCGTTATGTAGATATATTTTCGGCCGCTCAGCAAGCGGGTGAGGAAAATATTAGTGCAAAAAAATATGCTTACAAGCACCCCAGTATTTCTACTGTTGTGTGCGTGATTCGCTTCTGCGAGCGATGTGAGGTAGCGGATCCGAACCTGCGCGCGCCAGCTCCCGCAAGCCTTTACGGCCGCGTTCGCTAGACTTTCGCGTGGGAGTGATGACTATCGAAACGATGGTGTGACCGCGTCGCGGCCACACCTGCATGTCGATGAACGGGCCTCTATTTTTGCGCGCAAACGACCTACGATATCGTCGTCGGGCACGCCCGGCCCCGCTTCTCTCAACAGCTTTGACATAGATCAAAGGAATTTAGTTCCGTGAGAAAATGCTGTCTGCGCTCATCTTTTTGTAACGTAATGTTGCGGGCGCGAATGGGGGCGCCTTCCGCCCCGGGCCGGGGCGGAAGAGGCGATGCGGCGGAGGGAGGCGGCCGAGGCCCGCCGTATCAGTGGCGCAACGAGCGGCGCATGACCAGCGGCGGCGTTTCCAGCGGATTGGCGTGCGAGTATTCGAGCTCTTCCGCCAGTTCGAATTCGTAGGCGGCGTAGAAATCGATCAGCTTGGGCTGGTCGGCCCGCACGGCCAGGCGCACCTCGTCGAGGCCGCAGGCCAGGCCGTGGTGGATCACCGCCTCCAGCAGGTGCTGTGACAGGTTGCTGCCCCGGTAACGCGGCAGCACGCCCATGCGGCAGATTTCCCACACGTCCGATTCGGAATCGAGCGGCAGCCAGCGCACCGAGCCGACCGGCTCGTCGTCGACCAATAAAACAAAACCGCCGCCGTCGCGCAGATGGTCTGCAACGACGACGGCGGTTTCGCGGTGTCCGCTGGAGGTGACGCTGACCTTGCCGGCCCACGCGGCGCGCGTGAGCTCGGCAATCAGTTTGGCATCTTCCTCCGTCGCTTCACGCACTACGATCTTCATGCCCGGACGGTCCTTAACGGATGCGCATGCCCGGCTCGGCGCCAGGCCACGGATTCAAAATGTAGATGCCCGGATTGGCCTTCTCGTCGGCCGCCGAGGCCGCCAGTACCATGCCTTCGGAGACGCCGAACTTCATCTTGCGCGGCGCCAGGTTGGCGACCAGCACGGTCAGCTTGCCGACCAGTTCCTCCGGCTTGTACATCGATTTGATGCCGGAGAAGACGTTGCGGTGGCGGCCTTCGCCGACGTCCAGCGTCAGGCGCAGCAGCTTGTCGGAGCCGTCGACGTGTTCGCAGTTGACGATCCTGGCGATGCGCAGATCGATCTTGACGAAGTCGTCGATCTTGATCTCCGGCGCCAGTTCCTCGATGCCGGTGGCGGCCGCCGGCGCGGCGGTGCTACCGGCGGCGGGGGCGGCGGCAGCGACCGCGGCCGGGGCGGCGGCCGGCGCCGGGGCGTCGAACAGCTCTTCGATCATCTTGGCGTCCACGCGCGTCATCAGGTGGCTGTAGGCGCCGATGGTACGGCCCAGCATGGCTTGCGACACGGCGCCGCTGGCGACCTCGGTGTCGGCCCACGCCAGTTGCTCGTCGTTGAGGAACTTGGCGACATTGGCGGCCACACCCGGCAGCACCGGCGACAGCAGGATGGTCAGTTGGCGGAACAGGATCAGCGCGGCGGTGCAGACGTCGTGCAATTCGGCGATTTTCGCTTCGTCCTTGGCCAGTATCCACGGCTTGTTCTCGTCGACATACTGGTTGGTGATGTCGGCGATCTCCATGATTTCGCGCAGCGCCTTGCCGAACTCGCGCGCCTCGAAATTGGCGCCGATGCTGGCCTGGCGCTCTACGCCCTCGGCCGTCACCAGCGCGCGCTTGATCCAGCCTTGCGCGCCGTCGGACAGCGACGTCGCCAGCTTGCCGTCGAATTTCTTGGCGATGAAGCCGGCGCAGCGGCTGGCGATGTTGACGTACTTGCCGATCAGGTCGCTATTGACGCGGGCGACGAAGTCCTCGCCGGTGAAGTCCAGGTCTTCCACCTTCGAGTTGAGCTTGAAGGCGATGTAGTAGCGCAGCCATTCCGGGTTCATGCCCAGGTTCAGGTAGCGCAGCGGCGAGATGCCGGTGCCGCGCGACTTGGACATTTTTTCGTTGTTGACGGTCAGGTGGCCGTGCACGTTGACCTTGAGCTTGTCGATCACCGGATGGCCGGCGAACTTCAGCATCGCCGGCCAGAACAGCAGGTGGAAGGAAACGATGTCCTTGCCGATGAAGTGGATCTGTTCGGTGGCCGGGTCGTTCAACAGTGCGTTGAAGTCGATGCCTTGCTTCTCGCAATAGTTTTTCAGGCTGGCCAGGTAGCCGACCGGGGCGTCCAGCCAGACGTAGAAGAACTTGCCCGGCGCGTCCGGAATCGGGATGCCGAAGTAGGGCGCGTCGCGCGAGATGTCCCAGTCGGCCAGCTTTTCGCCGGATTCGCCCAGCCATTCGCTGACCTTGTTGACCATTTCCGGCTGCAAACGACCGGGCGTGTTCAGCCATTCCTTGAGGAATTCGTAGCAGCGCGGGTCGGACAGCTTGAAGAAATACTGTTCGGAGTCCTTGAGCACCGGCGTGGCGTTGGTGAACACCGAGAACGGATTGATCAGTTCGGTTGGCTGGTAGGCCGCGCCGCACACCTCGCAATTGTCGCCGTACTGGTCCTTGGCGTGGCAGACCGGGCATTCGCCCTTGATGTTGCGGTCGGCCAAGAACATGCCTTTGACCGGGTCGTAGAAGCGCGGCACGATCTTGGTCTGGATCAGGCCGGCGTCGCGCAGCTTGCGGTAGATGCCCTGCGATAACTCGACGTTCTCCGGCGAGTCGGTCGAGTACCAGTTGTCGAAGGCGATATGGAAACCGTCGAGGTATTGGGCGCGGCCGGCGGCGATCTTGGCGACGAACTCCTGCGGCGTGATGCCTTCCTTTTCGGCCGCGATCATGATCGGCGTGCCGTGCGTGTCGTCGGCGCCGACGAAGTGCACCGTGCGTGGCTGCAGTTGTCCGTTTACCTCGTCGCGCTGCATTCGCTGGAACCGGACCCAGATGTCGGCCTGGATGTACTCCATCATGTGGCCAATATGGAAAGCGGCGTTTGCGTAGGGCAGGGCAGTGGTGACGAACAGCTTGCGGGTCATGGTTGATGCACTTTGTGGGTGGAAAAGGAGCATTTTAACAGTGGAAGCGGCAACAGGTCACTCAGGCAATGGGGCGCGGCCGGTAATTATGGCGCGATGCGCTAAAATGGGCGCACATTTCACGGAGAGTCACATGAGCATTACTGTAGAAGACGTCAAGGCGGCGCTGTCCAAAATCATTGATCCAAATACAACGAAAGATTACGTCAGCGGCAAGGCCGTCAAGAACTTGAAGGTAGACAACGGTGATATCTCCCTCGATATCGAGTTGGGCTATCCGGCCAAGAGCCAGGTCGACAGCATCCGCGCCAGCGTCATCGCCGGCCTGAAGGCGGTGCCGGGCGCGGGCAACATCAGCGTCGGCGTCACGACCAAAGTCATCCCGCACACGGTGCAGCGCGGCTTGAAGCTCATGCCGAACGTGAAGAACATCATCGCCGTCGCCTCCGGCAAGGGCGGCGTGGGCAAATCGACCACCGCCGCCAACCTGGCGCTGGCGCTGGCCGCCGAGGGCGCCTCGGTCGGCCTGCTCGACGCCGACATCTACGGCCCGTCGCAGCCGATGATGCTGGGTGTGTCGGGCCGTCCGGAAACCAAGGACGGCAAATCGATGGAGCCGCTGGAAAACCACGGCGTGCAAGTGTCGTCGATCGGCTTCCTGATCGATCCGGACGAGCCGATGGTGTGGCGCGGCCCGATGGTCACGCAGGCGCTGCAGCAATTGCTGGAGCAGACCAACTGGCGCGACCTGGACTATCTGATCGTCGACATGCCGCCGGGCACCGGCGATATCCAGTTGACCTTGTCGCAGAAGGTGCCGGTCACCGGCGCCGTCATCGTCACCACGCCGCAGGACATCGCGCTGCTGGACGCGCGCAAGGGCCTGAAGATGTTCGAGAAGGTCGGCATTCCGATCCTGGGCATCGTCGAAAACATGAGTACGCACATTTGCTCGAACTGCGGCCACGCGGAGGAAATCTTCGGCGCCGGCGGCGGCGCCAAGATGTGCAAGGACTTCAATGTCGAGTTCCTCGGCGCGCTGCCGCTGACGATGGCGATCCGCGAGCAGGCCGATTCCGGCAAGCCGACGGTGGTGGCCGACCCGGACGGCCAGGTCGCCGCCATCTATAAAGACATCGCCCGCAAGATCGCGGTGCAGGTGTCCGAGAAGGCCAAGGACATGACCAGCAAGTTCCCGAGCATCGTCATCAAGAACGATTAAGGCGGCGACGAGGTAAAATAGCTGCTTTTACATCTCAGCTTTCTTACCTCGATGACCACACCCACCACGCCCGTCCGCACTCGCTTCGCTCCCAGCCCGACCGGCTTCCTCCACCTCGGTGGCGCCCGCACGGCGCTGTACTCGTGGGCTTTCGCCCGTCACTTCGGCGGCACCTTCGTGCTGCGCATCGAGGACACCGACCTGGAACGCTCCACGCCGGAAGCGGTGCAAGCGATCATCGAAGGCATGGAGTGGCTGGGCCTGAGCCACGACGAAGGCCCGTTCTACCAGATGCAGCGCATGGACCGCTACCGCGAGGTGGTGGCGCAAATGCTGACCGCCGGCACCGCCTACCACTGCTACTCGTCGCCGGAAGAAGTCGAAGCGATGCGCGAGCGCATGCGCGCGGCCGGCGAAAAGCCGCGCTACGACGGCACCTGGCGTCCCGAGCCGGGCAAGACCCTGCCGGCGATTCCGGAAGGCCGCAAGCCGGTGGTGCGCTTCAAGAATCCGCTCGACGGCGAAGTGACCTGGGACGATTTCGTCAAAGGCACCATCACCATCGGCAACAAGGAACTGGACGATCTGGTCATCGCCCGTCCGGACGGCACGCCGACCTATAACTTCTGCGTGGCCGTCGACGACTGGGATATGCAGATCAGCCACGTGCTGCGCGGCGACGACCACGTCAACAACACGCCACGCCAGATCAACATCCTGCGCGCGATCGGCGCGCCGCTGCCGCTGTACGGCCACCTGCCGATGATACTCGGTTCGGACGGCCAGAAAATGTCCAAGCGTAAGGACGCGGTCAACGTCATGGAATACCCGGCGCAAGGTTATCTGCCGGAAGCGATCCTGAACTACCTGGCGCGCCTGGGCTGGAGCCACGGCGACGACGAGGTGTTTTCGATGGAGCAGGTGATCGCGTGGTTCGACGGCTCGCACCTGTCCAACTCGGCGGCGCAGTTCAACATCGAAAAACTGAACTGGCTCAACAACCACTATATCAAGCAGGCCGACAACGCACGCCTGGCCGGGCTGGCCAAGCCGCGCATGCTGGCCGCCGGCGCGGAATTCGATGGCGCCCCAGATCTGCCGGCCGTGCTGGCGCTGATGAAGGAGCGCACCAACACCGTCAACGAACTGGCCGACGCGGCGATGCTGTTCTACCGCACGCCGCAGCCGGACGCGGCGCTGCTGGCCCAGCACCTGACCGACGCCGTCAAGCCGGCGCTGGCGCAGTTCGCCGACCGCTGCAAGACGGTGGAGTGGAGCAAGGAGGCGCTGGCCGCGATGATCAAGGAAGTGCTGGCCGCGAACACTTTGAAGATGCCGCAGATCGCCATGCCGCTGCGTTTGATCGTCACCGGTCAACTGCAGACGCCGGCCATCGACGCGGTGTTGCAGATCTTCGGCCGCGAGGCGATTGTTGCGCGTCTGGCGAAATATCTATGAGTTTGAATTAAAACCAGAGCAAAGTTGCAAAAGGGTATTTGCATAGTGCGGCTTCTTTGCTATACTCTTGTTTCTGCGCCAACGGGGGTATAGCTCAGCTGGGAGAGCGCTTGCATGGCATGCAAGAGGTCAGCGGTTCGATCCCGCTTACCTCCACCAAGAAACGTTGGTGGCTGTTGAAGATGCGCAGAAACGTAGTGGCAGTTTGGTTGTTCGCGGTCCCCATCGTCTAGAGGCCTAGGACATCACCCTTTCACGGTGAGTACGGGGGTTCGAATCCCCCTGGGGACGCCAAGTTGTAAAGCAGTAGAGTTGTAGTTGACGTTGTTTGTACTGATTTGTTTGATGTTTGGCTTCATGCTGGATAGATACAAGTAGTGAAAACAAAAGTCGCGCAAGCGGCTTTTATTATTTCTGCGCCCGGGGGGTATAGCTCAGCTGGGAGAGCGCTTGCATGGCATGCAAGAGGTCAGCGGTTCGATCCCGCTTACCTCCACCACTGCGCGGAAATGATAGCGGCAAAGTAGTGACCGTAGTGCCAAGGTCCCCATCGTCTAGAGGCCTAGGACATCACCCTTTCACGGTGAGTACGGGGGTTCGAATCCCCCTGGGGACGCCAGCTTTGCCAGGCTGATGAGTAGCAAGCAGTAGATGCAGTAGCAGCACCGTAGTACGACAGAAGACTTTCTGCGCCCGGGGGGTATAGCTCAGCTGGGAGAGCGCTTGCATGGCATGCAAGAGGTCAGCGGTTCGATCCCGCTTACCTCCACCATTAGCGCAGAGAGCACCGACATGTCCCCATCGTCTAGAGGCCTAGGACATCACCCTTTCACGGTGAGTACGGGGGTTCGAATCCCCCTGGGGACGCCAGTATTCGATTCGATGACAAAGCCGCCTTGAGCGGCTTTTTTGTATTTGCGCCGCCGCTTTCGCGCGCTTTTGTTTTCATGGGCGCTCGTTGCCGGGCTGCCAATCTTGCGGGAATCTCGTGCAAAAACAAGGGTTTGCTATTGCGCTCGGTGAATTTGACTGCTATGATTCGCGCCTTGGAAAAGTCCCCATCGTCTAGAGGCCTAGGACATCACCCTTTCACGGTGAGTACGGGGGTTCGAATCCCCCTGGGGACGCCAGGATTTTTCCAGTTTTACCAGCAGGTCGCGCAGTTCAGGTCAGCAACACGGACAGATTTCTGTCCCCATCGTCTAGAGGCCTAGGACATCACCCTTTCACGGTGAGTACGGGGGTTCGAATCCCCCTGGGGACGCCAAACAAGCAGTATGCAAAAAGCCGCCTTGTGCGGCTTTTTGCATTGTTGGACGCCCTCACCAATGGAAGGTCGGATACTGCGGCGGCATCGTCGGCGATATCTGGAACCAAGGCCCGGTGCGTGGCATGGTCCACGGCGCGCGCGCCAGTTCCAGCCCGAACGGTTCCATGCCGGCGGCCATCAATGGCGCCATCATGCCTTGCGGCGCCACCGCAGGCTGCTGCACCGCTTGCCCGCTCGGCGTTTGCAGGCCGACCGCCACCAGGACATCGGGCATGCCGAAACCGGTGCGGCTCTGGTCGCCCAGGCTGACCCTGCGCGCGCTGGCGCGGATGATCTGGAACAGCCGCTCGACCCTTTCGGCGCCGCGGACCTTGTATTGCGGGTTCTGGAAGTCCGGATGGTGCGCCAGGGTCAGCGCGGCCAGGCCGGTGATGTGCGGCGTCGCCATCGAGGTGCCGTCCCAGGCCGCGAAGTTATTCGGCGGCACGCACGACGTGATCGCCACGCCGGGCCCGCACACGCCCACCTGCGGTCCGAAGCAGCTGAACTTGGCGGTGAAATAGCCGTAGGCGTCGACGTTGGCATCGAGCGTCTGCGCGTGGTAGCTGTCGATCGGGAACTCGTCGAGCTTGCCGATGGCGGCCACCGCCAGCACGTTCGGCGACGAGGCCGGATATTGCACCGGACCGCCCGAGTTGCCGGCCGCCACGATGCAGGCGATGCCGGCCCGCTTGGCGCGCAGGATCTGTTGTTCCAGCGCCTCGGACACCTCGGCCCCGCCCAGGCTCAGGTTGACGACATCGATCTGCTTGTCGATGCAGTACTCGAGCGCGTCGATCAGCTGGCTGACCTGTCCGCCCGGGAACAGCTTGCACGCGTGGACCTCGGCGTCCGGCGCGAAACCGCGGATGCCGGAGGTGATGTCGGCCGCCGCGATGACGCCGGCGCAATGGCTGCCGTGGCCCATCGTGTCCTGGTCCCAGCCGTCGGGATTGGTCTTCTTGTTGATCACGTCGAAGCCGGCCTTGATGCCGTGCAGATTGTCGTGGGAGGTGGCCGCGCCGGAATCGACGATGGCGATCCTGACGCCCTGGCCCCGGTAGGCGCCCGGCAACTGGTCGAGCCGCATCGCTTTTTGCCCCCAGCCGAGCGCGCGCTGGCGTGGAAAGCCCGCCAGCGCCGGCCAGTCCGACAGCGCGCGCAGCGCCACCACATTGGCCTCGTCGGTGCTGATGTCCGGATCGCGCTGGTAGAAGCTCCAGTAGTCGGCCCTGGGCTTGACATACAGGCCGGTGATCGACTCCGGTGTCTCGCCGAACAGCGACAAGGTGACCTGGCCGTTGGCGTCGGTCTTGCCGCTGGCCGGCATCAGGCTGCCGAACAGCGACACCTCGGCGTCGGCCTGCGGCGCGCCGTCCTTGCCGACGACGCTGATGACGGCGTTGACGACCGGGCCGCCGCCGCCGGGCATGACGCCGGTCACCATCTGCGGCTGGCGCAGCGCCGGCTCCATCAGGCTCAGGTGCTGGTCATGCTCGACCAGCAGCCGGCCCTGTCCCTGCTGGTGCAGCAGGGCCGCCTTCTGTTCCGTCATGCGCGCCACCAGCACGCCCTGGCTGCCGCCCATGCCGTCGGCCAGCGCGCCCAGCACCGATTTGGGGCCGACCGTGTCGACCACCTCGATGTCGGCGCTGTTGCGCAGCGCCTGTTCCAGCGCCGAAAACTGCAGCGGCTGGAAGCCCAGCGTTTGCAGGCCCTCCGGCACCTGGCGCGGCGCGACGACGTATTGTTTTTTACGCGAGCCGATGGCGCGGCCGACGCCGTCGGCCCGGCTGTCTGCCACCCGCGCGGCATTGCCGTCGGCGGGACTTGCGCCGGAGGCGGAGCCGGCCGAGACGGCGGTGGGGCGGGCGGCAGACCCGGCGGCTTCATCGCCGCCGCCGGCGGCGGGGCCGCCCGATGCGCCCGTTGCGCCGCCGCGGCCGCCGCCGCGCCCTTCAGTGCTCGATGCGGCGGCCGGTTCGCCGCCGCTTGATGTGGACTCCGGCGGCATCGGTGCGCCGCCGTTGGGATTCTTGGCCATGTGGATTCCTTTCAAATCGGACCGGCCGCGCCGCTGTCGAACATCGACAGCGGGCGGTCCGGCTCTATCGTCAATTGGTGGGTGGGGGCGCCGGCGTCGCGGAACTGCCGCTGTAGCCGTTGCGCGGTGTCTTCGCTGATTTCCAAAACGGCTGTGTGCGGTTGTCCCTGCGGGCCGATCAGATCGACCACGGTGATCTCGGGATCGGTCTCGGCCAGCGCCAGAAACGCCGTCAGCGGCGTGCCGCAGGCGGCATGTATCAAGTACCTGGCCTTGCCCGGCGCGGTGTGCGCTTGGCTCATGGTTTTCTCCTCAAAGCAGCGCCCTCCGCGGCCGGGGCCGTCGGAGGGCAAGGACGGCGCGTGGCGCCGTCGCCTCAGCGTGTCAGGACTGCATCAGTGCAGTGTTTGCTGACCGCCATACAGGCTGTTGCCGGCTTGCTGCTGGGCCAACTGGGCCAGCTGGGCTTGCTGAGCGGCTTGCTGGGCGTAGGCGGCCGTGACCGGATCGGCGCCGAACGGCAGCATGCCGCCCAGTTGACCCGCGATGCCGCCGATGGTGCTGCCCAGTCCCGCGTTGCCGAACGCGCCGCCGATGGCGCCGCCCAAGGGCTGGGCCACGTTCTTGATCAGGTTGCCGAACCAGCCGCCTTGCGGCGTCAGCCCCTGTCCATCCTGCAGTTGCTGCAGTTGCTGCAATTGCTGCAGCTGGGCCTCCTGCTGGGCGTAGGCTTGCGCCACCGGATCGGCGCCGAACGGCAGCAGGTTGGGGATGGTTTGGCCGATCGGCTGGCTGCCGATGCGCGGCCCCACGATGCCGGTGTTGCCGATCGTGGGCGAGTAGTAGCTGCTCAGCGGACGGTTGCGCAGCAGGTTGCCCAGCCAGCCGGAGCCGGCCGTCGAGCCGAAGTTCGGCCCCATGCCCTGCGCGATGCTTTGCAGCTGCAGTTGCTGCAGCTGGGCCTCTTGTTGCGCCTGTTGCGCCTGCTGAGCGTAGGCTTGCGACACCGGATCGGCGCCGAACGGCAGCATGCCGCCCAGCTGGCCGGCGATGCCGCCGATGGTGTTGCCCAGACCGGCGTTGCCGAAGGCGCCGCCGATCGCGCCGCCCAGCGGCCGCGCCACGTTCTTCACCAGGTTGCCGAACCAGCCTTGCGGCCCCAGGCCTTGCTGTTGCAGTTGCTGCAGCTGCGCCTCTTGTTGCGCCTGTTGCGCGTAGGCCATCGACACCGGATCGGCGCCGAATGGCAGCATGCCGCCCAACTGGCCGGCGATGCCGCCGATGGTGTTGCCCAAGCCGGCATTGCCGAAGGCGCCGCCGATGGCCCCGCCCAGCGGCCGCGCCACGTTCTTCACCAGGTTGCCGAACCAGCCTTGCGCCGACAGTTCGCCCGGCTGCTGCATTTGCTGCTGTAGTTGTTGCAGCTGGAGCTGCTGCAGCTGTTGTTGCTGCGCGTACGCGGCGCTGACGGGGTCGGCGCCCAGCGGCAGGAAGGAGCCGCCGATGCCGCCGGCCACCTGGCCGATCTGGTTGCCCAGCCTGGCGTTGCCGAACAGGCCGCCGATGCCGCGTCCGATCAGGCCCCCGAGCGGGGCGCCGAACATGCCGCCGAGGAAGCCCATCGGTGCGAGGCCGCCCGTTTGCCCGATTTGTTGCGGCGCTAGTTGTTGCCCATAATATTGTTGAAACTCATTCATGACATCTCCTTGTTTTATTGATTCAACTGGTTCATGTTGCGGTTTGCGTTTGATTCCAGCGCCAGTGCGCCGCCACCCTCCGCCTTTTATTGTTCTCGTGCGTTGTGCAAGGCCGTGTCGCGACGGCCCTGGGCTGGAAGGAATTGGACCCGCGGCGGGAAGGGAAGTTTTGGTATTCTTGGTTCCCGTCGTTCGTTAATCAGGTATCATCCAGCCTCGTTTGTAAACCGCATCCCACCATGACCTTGCGCAGCCTCGATCTCTTTTGCCGTGTCGTCGACAACTATGGCGACATCGGCATTTGCTGGCGCCTGGCCCGCCAGTTGCGGCGCGAACACGCGCTCGACGTGCGGCTGTGGGTCGACGACCTGGCCAGCTTCCGGCGCCTCTGTCCGCAGGTGGCGACCGGCGCCGAGACCCAACTGGTCGACGGCGTCACCGTGCGCCACTGGCGCGGCCAGGACGGCGCCTACGGCGCCGCCGACGTGGCCGACATCGTCATCGAGTTTTTCGCCTGCGACATCCCGCCCGGCTACATCGCCGCGATGGCCGAGTGCGCGCCGCGTCCGGTCTGGTTCAATCTGGAAGGCTTGACGGCGGAGGAGTGGGTCGAGGGTTGCCACCGGCTGACATCGCCGCATCCGCGCCTGCCGCTGACCAAGCATTTCTTCTTCCCCGGCTTTACCGACAAGACCGGCGGCCTGCTGCGCGAGGCGGCGCTGGAATCCGAGCGGCTGGCGTTCCAGTCGGACCCGGCCGCGATGGCGGCGTTCCTGGCCGGACTGGGCGTGACGGCGCGCGAACTGGCCGCGACCAGGGTGTCGCTGTTCTGCTATCCGCACGCGCCGGTCGCGGCGCTGTTCGACGCCTGGCGCCAGGGCGGCGAGGCCATCGTTTGCCTGGTGCCCGAGGGTGTCGCCGCCGAGGCGGTGCAAGCCTTCCTCGGCGGGCCGGCGACGGCGGGCGCGGTGGCCAGCGACGGCGCGTTGACGGTGCGGGTGCTGCCGTTCGTGCCGCAGCCCGACTATGACAAACTGCTGTGGGCCTGCGACCTGAACTTCGTGCGCGGCGAGGACTCGTTCGTGCGCGGCCAGTGGGCCGGCAAGCCGTTCGTCTGGCACATCTATCCGCAGGATGAAAATCTGCACCACAAGAAATTGCGCGCCTTTCTGCAACGCTACGCGGCCGCGTTGCCCGCGCTGAAACAATTTTCGCTGGAATGGAACGGCGCCCCGGCGGGGGGCGGACAGGGCGATAGTCCGCGCTTGTGGCGCGCCTTCCACGCGGAGATGCCGCAAATGGCCGCGCGCGCCGAAGAGTGGCGGCAACAGATGTTGGCCAACGGCGATCTGGCGGCCAACCTGATGCGTTTCGCCGTCAGCTTGAGATAGGCGTCGCGGGAAAAGCCGGGTATAATGCCGGGTTAATCTCGCACATTTTTACTGGATCAACCGTGAGCTGACGGCTTTTGGCCCGGCGACAGATGATTTTTACGCAACCTACTTTTTACGTACACTCCCTATGAAACCTGCAAAAGAAATTCGTGTTGGCAATATCATCATGGTCGAAGGCAAACCATTCATCGTGCTGCGCTCCGATGTCAACGGTTCGAGCCGCACGGGCTTCACGTACAAATGGAAGATGAAGAATCTTCTGACCAACAGCCCGCTGGAAAACGTCTTCCGCGGCGACGACAAGTTCGACGTGGTTGTGCTGGACAAAAAGCCGGTGACCTACTCGTACTTCGCCGATCCGCTGTACGTCTTCATGGACGCGGACTACGAACAGTATGAAATCGAAGAAGAGAACCTGGGCGAAGCGCTGAACTACCTGAAAGACGGTATGGAATGCGAAGCCGTGTTCTACGACGGCAAGGCGATCTCGGTTGAACTGCCGACCACCATCGCGCGCCAGATCGTGTACTCGGAGCCTGCGGTCAAGGGCAACACTTCGGGCAACGTTCTGAAGGAAGCCAAGATCGAGAACGCCATCGAATCGAAGCGCCACACCGTTCAAGTGCCACTGTTCGTGAGCCAGGACGACGTCATCGAGATCGACACCCGCACCAACGAATACAAACGCATCGTTCGTAACTAAGTTCGTTACTAAGTCCGTAACCAGGTTTCGATATCAATGCCGCGATAATCGCCGAACATCGGCGATTTTGTAGCAAAAAAGCACGCCCGCACCAGCCGGCGTGCTTTTTTTACGCCAGAAAGTAGGTCAAATGCAATTATTTTCTGAAATGGAAGTAATTTTTGTGGTGTGGCTGTCAACACGCTGATATATTAATGCGACGCAACAAATTTTGCGTATTGATGATCGCGGGATCATCCACTACTACCACACACGGGGACGGTATGGATCGCAGGCAGTTTGTTCGAATCGGCGTCGCGGCGGGCGCCGCCGGTGCCACCCGGGCCCAGGCCGCGCCTGCGGCGGCCGGAAAACCGGCCGGCGGCATTCTCGACGCCGGCGTTCGCGAGCAGCAGCAGATGATGGAGGCCGGCAAGCTGACGTCGCACGCGCTGACGTCCCAATACCTGGCGCGCATCCGCACCATCGACAAGGCCGGCCCCCGCATCAACGCCATCATCGAAATCAATCCGGAGGCGCTCAAGATCGCGCTCGAGATGGACCGCGAGCGGCACCTCAAGCGCGTGCGCGGACCGCTGCACGGCATCCCCGTCCTATTAAAAGACAATATCGCTACCGGCGACCGCATGAGCACCACGGCCGGCTCGCTGGCGCTGTCCAACGTGCGGGCGGCGCGCGACGCCCACGTCGTCGCGCAACTGCGCGCGGCCGGCGCCGTCATCATCGGCAAGACCAATCTGAGCGAGTGGGCCAATATGCGCTCGACGCACTCGGTCAGCGGCTGGAGCGCGCGCGGCGGACTGACCTTGAATCCGTATTCGCTCGACCGCAATTGCAGCGGTTCGAGCTCCGGCTCGGGCGCGGCCGTCGCCGCCGGCCTGGCCACCCTGGCGGTGGGCACGGAGACCGACGGCTCGATCGTCTCGCCGGCGTCGATCTGCGGCCTGGTGGGCATCAAGCCTACCTTGGGACTGGTCAGCCGCAGCGGCATCATCCCGATCGCCCATTCGCAGGACACGGCCGGCCCGATGGCGCGCAGCGTGGCCGACGCCGCGCTGATGCTGGCGGCGATGAGCGGCGTCGATCCGAAGGACCCGATCACGAAGGACGGCGCGGGCAAGGGCGGCGACTACATGGAGGCGCTGCGGACGGGCGGGCTGAAAGGCGCGCGCATCGGCGTGGCGCGCAATTTCTTCGGCGAGAACGTCGACGTCGACGCGGTCATCGAAAAAGCGCTGGCCGAGCTGAGGGCGCAGGGCGCGGTGCTGATCGAGACCGAGGTGCCGAACGCGAACAAGTACGGCGACTCCGAGACCGAGGTGATGCTGTACGAATTCAAGGCCGACCTGGCCGCGTACCTGAAAGAGTACGCGCCCAACGCGTCGGTGGCCAACATGGCCGACGTCATCGCCTTCAACCAGAAACACCGCCAGCAGGAGCTGCCTTACTTCGGCCAGGAGCAGATGGAACGCGCGCAGCTGAAGGGTGGGTTGGACACGCCCGCCTACCGCGAGGCGCTGGCCAACAACCACCGCTACGCGCGCGCCGAGGGCATCGACCGCGTGATGCGCGAGCACCAGCTGGACGCGCTGGTGGCGCCGACCGGCGGCCCGGCGTGGCTGACGGATTTCGTCAACGGCGATCATTTCACCGGCAGCTTCTCGTCGCCGGCGGCGGTGGCGGGCTATCCGCACATCACGGTGCCGGCGGGGTATGTGCATGGCCTGCCGGTCGGGCTGTCGTTCGTTGGCGCGGCCTATAGCGACGCGGCGCTGATCCGCATGGCCTACTCGTACGAGCAGGCCACCTTGCACCGGCGCGCGCCGCAGTTCCCGCCCAGCGTGTCGCTGGCGGTGCGATAAAATTTACTTGAGGAAGCGGAAGGTCGGCTCGATATTCCGCGCTTGCAGATGGCGCGCGATGTCTTCGATGGTGGCGTCCTTGAGCAGCAGGCCGGCCGGCGTGGCGCCTGCCTTTGCCGGTGGCGGCGCCATTGGCGCCATGGTGTCGGCGCCGGGCCGGTTCCCAAGCACTTCAAGCGCGTGTTCAAGCTCCTTGGCGGTGATGCCGCGCAGTCCCTCCAGAAAAGCTGTTTGCGCGGCCACCGGCGGCTGCATGTCCAGCCCAAGATCGTCGGCGAACGACGCCCCCATGCCCGGATTGATGAACGCAGCCCACAAGCCGCTGGATTGATGCAGGGATGGCGGCAGCTCGACCACCGATTTGTCGATATCGATTTCCTGCTGCGCGAAGTAAGCCTGGTGCAGCAAGGCTTTAAGTTGGCGCAGACGCGACGCCGGCACCGGCGCCTCCAGCGACAGCCACAGGCCATAGCTATCGCCGCCCGACACGCTCACCGCCGGCGCGGGCAGTCCCAGTTCCGTTTGCAGCGCGTTGGCGGTCTCGCACAACTGGCTCCAATGGCCGTCGTCGGGCAGCTTGCGGAACTCGATCACCAGCGCGCGCGCCAGGCCGTCGCCGCCGGTCAGATCGACGCTCATCGTTCGCTCGCCGCGCAGATGCGCCTCGAGCTCGGCATCGTCGTAACGGCGGTCGTCGGGTAAATAAAGCCTGCGCAGCTCCGCGATTAACTTTCGCATCGATCTTTCCTTTCGGTCTCTAGTCTTATTTGTGCCGCATTATCCATCTTTTGATGTCCTTACGCCGGCTGTAGCGGGGCGCGCCACTCGGTGAGGTAGTGCTGCGGCGTTTTGCCGAGGATGCGGCGGAACATGGCGCTGAAGGCGCTGGGGCTGGCGTAGCCCAGCGCCGCGGCGATCTCGCCCACGCCTTGCCCGCGCGCCAGGCGGCCGAAGGCCTCGGCCAGATGCACCTGCTGCACCCACTGGCGGTAGTGCAGGCCGGTCTCCTTCGGGAATAGCCGTATCAAGGTGCGCGCGCTGGCGCCCACATCGGCGGCCCAGTCCTCGATGGTGCGCGCGCTTCCCGGATCGTCCATGATGGCCGAGCATACCGCCAGCAGGCGGCGGTCGCGCGGCCACGGGATCGCCACCGGCACCGTCTCTGCCGCCGCCAGCTCCGACAGGATCAGCATCGCCAGATGCTCGCCGCGCCCGGGCTGCGGATATTCGACCGGTTCCGCCAGCAACGCCAGTATCAGCTCGCGCAGCAGCGGGCTCACTTCGATCACCCGGCAGCCCTCGCCAAACGCCGTCGCCGCGCCGGCCTCGATGTAGACGGTCCGCATCGTCACCTTGCCGATCGAGGTCCAGTGGTGCACCACGCCGGGCGGTATCATCAGCGCGCGGCGCGGCGGCAGTATCCACACGCCGGACCCGGTCTGCACGCGCATCAGGCCCTCGGTGGCGTACAGCAGTTGCGCGCGTTCGTGGCTGTGCGGCCTGGCCGACACGCCATGGCCGGCGTCGCGCGCCATCGCGGTGACCACGCGCGGCACGCGCTGGTAGTCGCGGTGATCGCTGCTGCGGGTGGGGGAGGGAAGTTTGTTTGTCACTTAGTCGACGAAAAATGGAATATATCGTTGTCGGAGCCATCATACACTGTAAGCCCCGACATTCAAGGCTCTACGATGACTTCAACCGCTACCGCCGCAGCGCCAACGCCGGCATCCACCACCCGGCCGCACGGCCAAACCGTCATGGGCATCCTCGGCGCCGTCGCGCTGGTCCATCTGCTCAACGACCTGACGCAGGCCATGCTGCCGTCGATTTATCCGATGCTCAAAGCGCAGTTTGGCCTGAGCTTCACGCAGGTCGGACTGATCACGCTGGTCTTCCAGTGCACCGCCTCGCTGCTGCAACCGTGGATCGGGCTGTACACCGACCGCAGGCCGATGCCGTTCCTGCTGCCGCTGGGAATGTGCGCGACGCTGGTCGGCGTGCTGCTGATGGCGGTCGCCGCCAGTTTTCCTGCGCTGTTGGTGGCGGCGGCGCTGATCGGCGTCGGCTCGTCGACCTTCCATCCCGAGGCCTCGCGCGTGGCGCGCCTCGCCTCCGGCGGGCGCTTCGGCTTCGCGCAGTCGCTGTTCCAGGTGGGCGGCAACATCGGCTCGGCGCTGGGGCCTTTGCTGGCGGCCGGCATCATCGTCGGCCGGGGACAGGGCAATATCGCCTGGTTCGCGGCGCTGGTGGTGGTGGCGATCGCGGTGCTGGTGCGCGTGAGCCGCTGGCACCGCGGCCACCTGGCGGGCTTGCCGCGCAAGGCCGCCGCGCCGGCGTTATCGCCGTTGTCACAGCACCGCGTGATCGGCGCGCTGGCGGTGCTGGCGCTGCTGGTCTTTTCCAAGTACATCTACATGTCCAGCCTGACGAGCTACTACACCTTCTATCTGATCGATAAATTCGGCGTGTCGGTGGCGGCGGCGCAGATGTATCTGTTCCTGTTCCTGGCGGCCGTGGCGGCCGGCACCTTCATGGGCGGCCCGATCGGCGACCGCATCGGCCGCAAGCGGGTGATCTGGATGTCCATCCTGGGCGCCGCGCCGTTCACCTTGATGCTGCCGTATGTGGACCTGTTGTGGACCGCGATCCTGAGCGTGGTGATCGGCTTCGTCATCTCGTCGGCGTTCTCGGCCATCGTGGTGTTCGCGCAGGAGCTCATGCCGGGCAAGGTCGGCATGATCGCCGGCATCTTCTTCGGCCTGATGTTCGGCGTCAGCGGCATCGGCGCCGCCGCCATGGGCCACCTCGCCGACGTCGCCGGCATCGCCCATGTCTACAAGCTGTGTTCCTATCTGCCGCTGCTGGGCGTGCTGACCGTGTTGCTGCCGCACGTGGAGCGGCGCTAGCGGAGTTCTCCTGACTCAATTTAGTTTCGGCAATCGGCGCGGCGCATTGATCTGCCTCAGGCGCATGACTGATGCGGCTCATGGTTGCGTCAAGCTCACGCCCCACACTCAAGGCATGTCCGGTCGCGGTGGCTTGCCAAAAAGCCACCCGCGACCGGTTTTCCCATCCCCGTCAGGAGGAAAAGATGCCATCCTTGAACGCCCGGCCGGCCCTGTTGCCGGTACGACGCGCCGCGCGGTTTTTCTCGTGGCTGTTGGTGGCGCTGCTGAGCGTCAGCGCGGTGGCTGCGGCGCGGGTCGACGCCGAACCGGCCGCCGCCGAAGCCGCGCCGGCCTTGTACCGGGTAGTCGTGCTGCACCCGGGGACGCTTCTGACCAGCCTTCCCGCCATCAATTCCAGGGACCAGGTGGCCTTCGGACTGGACACCGCCGAAGGCCAGCGCGGCTTCTTCTACGACGGCACCGGGGTCCGCGACATCGGCACGCTCGGCGGCCCGACCACCTGGGTGCAGGGATTGAACGACGCCGGACAGATCACCGGCCGGTCCTACCTCGCGCCCGAGAACCACCATGCCTTCGTCTGGAGCGTCGACGGCGGCATGACCGATCTGGGCGCGTTGCCGGGGCACGGCGAATCGCATGGCGCCGCCATCAACAACGACGGCGTGGTCACGGGAACTTCCTGGGCCAACGGACCGGTGCCACCGCACGCGTTCCGCTGGAGCGCCGCAGACGGCATGGAGGACCTGGGCGCGTTCAGCACCGGCATCGAAGGCATTTCGTTCGGCAATGCGATTAACGACGCCGGAGTGATCGGCGGCGCGTCGGACCAGCCGGGCGGGCGGCGCCACGCGTTCGTCTGGCGGCGCGAAACGGGGATGGTCGACATCCATACGCTGGGAGAGGGCGATTCGTCAGCGGGCGTGGTCGGCGCCGGCGGAGAAGTCGCCGGAACCTATGTCGCGCTGGCCGGGGACACCGTGCTCATCCGCGCCTTCCTGTGGACGGCGGACACCGGCATGCAGGATTTGGGCACGGCCGGCGGCAGCGAGTCGATTGTGACGGCGATGAGCGACCATGGCCGCATCGCCGGCTTGATCAACTTCCCCGACGAGCGCCAACACGCGATGTCGTGGACGCGCGCCACCGGCATGGTCGATCTCGGCACGCTGGGCGGCGCGCTGTCCATCGCGTTCGACGTCAACAACAAGGGGCAGGTGGTCGGCAGGTCGCGCGACGCGTCGGGCCGGGAGCGGGGATTCGTCTGGACCGCGCGTGAGGGCATGATCGATCTGAACACGCGGCTGCGCAACGCGCCGGCCGGATTGGTGGTCGGCGCGGCGTTGGCGATTTCCGACAACGGCGCGATCCTGGCCGAAGCGAGCGCCGGGATGGTGCTGCTCAAGCCGTGCTGCGCCGACCGGCCGCGCGGCCTGCCGGCGCCAGCGCGCTAAGCAGCGGCTTACGCCTCGATGAAGCGCATCTTGAAGTTGCGGCCCTTGATGGCGCCGAAGTCGCCGCCCAGCGGGTTGTTCTTGCTCAGGCGGTCGAACGCCTCGTAGGCGACGCGGCGGTCGATCGCCACGTAGGTCTGGAACTCGAACACGTTGATCTTGCCGACCTGTTCCTTGCTCAGGCCGGCGTCGCCGGTCAGCGCGCCCAGCAGGTCGCCGGGGCGCAGCTTGTCCTTCTTGCCGCCCGAGATCACCAAGGTCATCATCGGCGCCGGATCGACGCCGTAGTCGTCGCCGTCCAGGCTGTCGAGGTCGAACCACTCGGCCTTCGAGCCCTGGTATTCCTCGATCAGCTTGACCCATTTCTTTTCGTTGGGCGCGCACAGCGACAGCGCCAGGCCTTTTTCGCCCACGCGGCCGGTGCGGCCGACGCGGTGGATGTGCACCTCGGTGTCCTTGGAGACGTCGACGTTGATCACCGCCTCCAGATTCGGGATGTCGAGGCCGCGCGCGGCGACGTCGGTCGCCACCAGCACCGAGCAGCTGCGGTTGGAGAACAGCACCAGGATCTCGTCGCGTTCGCGCTGTTCCAATTCGCCGAACAGGGCCAGTGCGGAGAAGCCCTTGGCGCGCAGGTCGTCGGCCAGTTCGCGGCACTGCACCTTGGTGTTGCAGAAGGCGATCGCCGATGCCGGCTTGTAATGCCCCAGCAGCTTGCCGACGGCGGCGGTGCGCTGGTCGAAGCCGATCTCGAAGAACAGTTGTTCGATCTTGCTGTTGTCGTGCTGCGCCTCGACCGTCACTTCGACCGGATCGGCCAGGAAGGAATCGGTGGCGCGGCGGATGTCGTCCGGGTAGGTGGCCGAGAACAGCAGGGTCTGGCGGCGCTTCGGACAGGCGCTGACGATGCCGGCGATTTCGTCGTAGAAGCCCATGTCGGTCATGCGGTCGGCCTCGTCGAGCACCAGGGTCTCGACCTTGGTCAGGTCCAGCGTATTGCGGCCCAGGTGGTCGCGCACGCGGCCCGGCGTGCCGACGACGATGTGGGCGCCGTGTTCGAGCGAGGCGATTTGCGGGCGCATCGGCGAGCCGCCGGTCAGCACCAGCACCTTGACGTTGCCGGTGCTGCGCGCCAGGCGGCGCAACTCGTTGGCCACCTGGTCGGCCAGCTCGCGGGTCGGGCACAGCACCAGCGCCTGCACCGCGAACCAGGCCGGATTCAGTTTGGCCAGGATGCCGATGCCGAAGGCGGCGGTCTTGCCGCTGCCGGTCTTGGCCTGGGCGATCAGGTCGCGTCCGGCCAGCACCGACGGCAGGCTTTGCGCCTGGATTGTGGTCATCGACTTGTAGCCGAGCGAGTCGAGGTTGGCGAGGAATTCGGCGGTCAGCGGCAGGCTGGCGAAGGCGGTGCTGTCGCCTTCCGGCGCAGTGG
Organism: uncultured Duganella sp.; assembly: GCA_963511605.1. Lineage (GTDB taxonomy): Bacteria > Pseudomonadota > Gammaproteobacteria > Burkholderiales > Burkholderiaceae_D > Rugamonas. The sequence goes on from CAUPJZ010000005.1 coordinate 305,256, forward strand.
TGTCGGGGGAGGTCATGATGTCAGGCCTGTTCAAAAAGGACATAAGCACAGTCTAACAGGCTCCGTTCCGGCCCTGATGCTGTGTGCGGTGGTGATTTCGGTGTTACTACAGTGATTTAGTTTGGCGCCCATACCGGCAGGCCGGTCAGGTCCAGGGACTCGTCGCGGACCCAGACCGGCAAGCCGCTGGCGTCGGTCGGTTCGAGCAGTTCGAGTTGTTCCTGCTTGAGCTGCGCGCGCCTGGCGCGTGGCGCCGGTGGACGCTTCGCTTCCGGTTCGAGCGGCGCGGCCGGGCTGAAACCGGGCAGGTCGAACGTGGCGTTATCTTTTTTATCTCTCATTTCAAAATCTCGTGCCCACGGCGCCATCGAAAATGCGCCGCTCAAAACAAAAGCCCGGCTGCAGGAGTCGGGCTCAGTGAGGTAATAACCGCGATTGTAGCATACCCACGCGGCGCCAAGGGGACTCTCAGCGGAAGCTCAAGGCCCCCGTCAGATCGCCCGGCGGCGGCGCCTGGCGCGCCGCGAAGGCCTCGTTGCGCACCTTCAGCCCGTGCAGCAGCGGCAGGCCGTGCAGGCGGGTGATGAAGCGCAGGATCGACGTGGTGTCGTAGAAGCTGTGGTCGACCTGGCCCTTCTTGGCGAACGGCGAGACCACGATGGCCGGGATGCGCGAACCCGGCCCCCAGCGGTCGCCCTTGGGCGGCGCCACGTGGTCCCACCAGCCGCCGTTTTCGTCGAAGGTGATCACGATGACCATGTCCTTCCACTGCGGGGATTTTTTCAGGTGCTCGATCACGTTGGCGATGTGGGCGTCGCCGGATTCGATATCGGAATAGCCGGCGTGCAGATTGAGGTTCCCTTGCGGTTTATAGAAGGCCACGGCCGGCAGTTTGCCGGCGATGGCATCGGCGATGAATTTGTTCGAGATCGGGCTGTCGCCCATGCCGGCGTCGCGCAGGTGCTCGGCGCGCGCGGCGGTGCCGGGCGCGAACTGCCGGAAGTAGTTGAACGGCTGGTGGTGGTACTGGAAGTTGGGCTTCTCGCCGCCGCCGCGCGCGTCGAGCGCCGCCTGCCACGCGCCGCCGTACCACGCCCAGCTCACCTTCTTGGCCGACAGCAGGTCGCCGATGGTGTCGTAGGTTTGCGGCGGCAGGGTGCCGGCGTCGTCGGGATCGGCCAGCAGCTTGTCGCCGCCGGGGGCGGGGCGGATGTAGCTCGGCTGGTAGGGCGGCGCCATGGTATTGACCGCGTAGCCGTCCGGCGTGATGGCGCCGTTGTTGACGTAGAGCGGCATGCCATCCATCGCCGACGCCGGGCTGTCCTTGGTCACGCTCAGCCACATGCCGGTGGGGCCGTCGTCGAGCACCGCGATCTTCTTCCTGGCGGCGGTTTGCGGCGCGTTGAAGTACTCGGGCGTGCGGCCGGTGATCAGGAACTGGTGGTTCAGGTAGGAGCCGCCGAAAGCCGCCATGAAGAAGTTATCGCAGAGGGTGTACTGCTCGGCGATCTTCCACAGGCCGAGGTTCTTGTTGGTCTCGCCGTAGTAGCCCATGACCATGCCGCCGGTGTTGCCCCACGCGGCGAAGCCGTCGTTCTTGCCGCCGTTGATCTGCATCTGGTTCTGGTAGAACAGGTGCCACAGGTCGCGCGTGATGACCGCCTCCGGCAGCGGCTTGCCTTCGATATCGGCCAGTTTGAACGGCGCGTTGGGCAGGTCCTTGACGTCGTCTTCCTTCAGCACGTATTTTTTGCCGCCGATGTCCTGCGGCGTCGGCACCATGCCGCCCCAGATTTTGGGCAGCGCCGGCAGCACGGCGCCGTTGCGGTCGCGCTGCAGGCAGGCGGCGGCCGGCGCCGCCGACAAAGGCGCGGCGGTGCCGGGGAAGTTGGCGAACAGGTTGTTGAAGCTGCGGTTTTCGAGGTAGATCACCACCACGTTCTTGACGCTGGCCTTGAGCTTGGCGTCGAGCGAGCCCTTGGCCGGCTGGCGGGCCGGCGCGGCCTCGCTCAGGGCGGGCAGGGAAGTGGCCAGGCCGGTCGCGGCGGCGGCCTGGAAGATGCGGCGGCGCGCCGGGTTGGCGGGTGCGTCTTGCTGTGCTTGGGTTTCGACCGGGTCCGTATCTTTCACTGTGCCTCCTGAGCTGCCAAAAAGCATGATTGTGGCATTTTCAGGGGGGAATGAATGTGTCGGAATGTAAAAAACACGGGGGTCAGGTCCGACATTCGGACACGGCCTCATCGATGTTATGGTCCAGCACCTGTCCGAATGTCAGACTTGCCGCCGTCGTTCGGCATTAGCGGCCGCAGCTGCTGATCCAATCCAGGCCGGGCGGGAGCCGGAAATTGCTCCGGTCGAACTAGATCCCAAACCTTCGATATACGTTTTGCCCGCGATGGCTTTGAAGGAAGTCAGGCTGATGGCCGACCTCTCCTTGCACTACGGTTCAAAAGATGGAGAGCCGAGGCTGACCGGGCTTGCTACGAAAGAATGGCTCACCCGCTTCGACGTGCCTGAAGAAGAGTTGATGCACTACAAGGCCAAGCTTCTCAATGAGCCGAAATTGACGAAGGAAACGACGCTTCCCGGTGCACTCTGATCCATCAGTGTTTGATAGCATCTGGAAGTGCAAGCAGGGCGGCGGCCATAACGATTTCCCAGTCATTGTGATCAAAATTGATATCACAATCTGGGTCATTGTCAATCTGTCACTCTAATATTTTTACTTTTTATCGTGGCACTACCTGCCGCCAAGCTGGTTTAGTTCGGACGACGCCTTCCTCAGTGCCGCCAAGGATGCGAGGATTATCAAGAAAAGGGCCATGATTGCGGCTGCATGGTTCTACCGTTTCATCAATGATCCAGCTCACATTTTCTGATACTCGAGGAAGGAAATAATGGAGATCCACCTCCATCAGTTGCGAGTCTGGGTGGTAGCTGGAAACCGTGGCGAGGTTTCGCTCCCAGCGTAGATCTGCTGTCACGGTATCTCGCTCGACATCCATTCCGATATGAGCAATCGCTAGGGGAGCGTGTTCAACTTGGCGATCGATGTCCGCGAGTTTTGATCTGACATGCCGGGCACGTGCGTCAACTGACTCCTCGGCCAGGCATCGCCAGAAGACAACGGTGCCGTAATCAAGCTCGTCAATGAAGCGTGAGTCCCCAGGGCGAGGCGTTCCCCCGCATACCAAATGAAAATGCTCCTCGAGCCGTTCTCCGCCCGCGAGCAGCCGTGCAAACTTGCTACCCAAAATAAGGGAGGTGTGTTCAATGTCTCGATGCACGGCTTTGATGTCAGCAGCTTTGACGACGCCCTCGCCAAATTCGTCTTTCCATGGGTAACTCCCTGGCACGAGAACCTTCGAATTCGTAATGGCGTCCAGCCTTCTCAGCAAATAATCGGCGGGGACTTGTCTCAGCTCTGCAGTGAAGGTGACGTCAACGCAAAGGCTGATCTTGTTTTCGTGAACAAAACTATTTATACCGTTTAAGATTTCATGGGCTTTCCGCTCCTCAACTTTTTCATATTCGCTTGGCCGCAACCGCTTACATTCGACATGTATTTCTCTGATGACATCTTCAAGTGGATCATCGTCGGCCGGCCGAATCAGAAAGTCAGCCATTCGTCGGGTTTGCTCTGGAATGAACTCGACGAGCAGCTCAGTCTCTCGTGCGTAACGCAAAGCGACGACAAGCTCGAAAATCCCACTGTCGGGATGGGGCTCCCTGCGTCTAAGCATCCGCTTAGCTCGATCGATAGCACCGGGGATGCGGCGGAGCAGATCGAGATGAGCACCAATCATCTTCAGAAAGGGGAGTGTTTCAGCGGCCAAATAGAGATCGCGTGTGCGGATGTCTCTTAGATCTCCAACCGCCTGAGCTAGGATGATCGCCATGCGATCGTCGAAACCTTCAAAGGGATCACGGCTAGCCCAGCGGCCATCTGCAAAATCTGTCTGGTCCCGATAGTGGGACCGTGCCGCTTCGATGCGTTCAGCAAGCTCCAACGGATTGTCGCAGATCTCGAAAAACCATCTCAATGCGGCTTCTATTTCTTCTAATTCACTCATTGGAATGGCTCACATTTTGTGTGATAGAAGTAATGGTCAACGACGATCGTTCGCATGACTTGAAATGGCAAGCAAGCTCGCGAGCCTCATCTGTCGGCTCTGGATGAAAGAGGCTCGCGTTGTAGCCTGCGACAATTGAAGCTACTGACAGGCCATTCAGCAGCACTATCAGTCGATAGAAATTGGTTTCTGTGTGGTAGTTGGATAGAAGGCCATGAACAATGCCATGCCGATTGAGTTGGCTCGACCTGTTGTAGTCGGCGGTGTGCTTATACATCGCATGCTCTACAAAGACACGGATACTCTCCACCATCTGGAGGAGCTCATGGAAATGATCGAAGAATGCAATGGTCTCCAATTCGCTTGGCACCCAAGCGATTCCTCGGAGCTCTACGTTCTTGATGTAATGCTTTTGCACTCGGCATAACACGTCAAGAAAACTCGGAGCGTCGATTCTGTCTCGGATGTTGCGGCCGACGCGGTCTGCAAGGTTGCGGATAATCCCTTCGATGCAGGGTATCAGTGTCAGCACCGAAGCTCTCCGAAGACCCAGAAAATGAGCCTCCATGGCTTCGACAATATTGTCGTAGAACGGAGCGATACATGGATCTAGCTTGTAGGCGATGCAGAGATCGGCCAGAGTAAGCGGCTCGCCGTAGAGCTCTTCAAGCATCTCTGCGATGAGGTTCTCCTTTTCCTCTTGGCTGGACGATTTCTCTATTCCTGCTGCGTAACGGGACAGATACCCCATTCCGACATAAGGAGGGACTACAACGTCGACCTCCAGAAAATTCTTTCTCATACGGGCGACTATTGTGTTCTTCCTGGCGTCACTTATTTCGGTTGTAAGAGGAAAGAAAGCGGCAGTGTCACCGCGTTGGACGCGATATCCCTCAAGGTCAAGGAATGCGAGCATCTTGGTGGCTTCAACAGATGCCGCCACGCCCATTTTTTCGATCTCAACTTGAATAGCCGCTACCCCCTGTTTGAGGCGGCCAGATTTGAGACACCTCTTGTAAAGGTTGGGGAAGAATCTATCTTGACTCACTTCTAAGCCTTCGGAAAAATGATCCCTCAGCATACACTCAACACCTCCTCGGAGGTGGATGAGCTTGAGCTCTGGGCCGCGTAATTTGACATGCTATTCTTTGGCTTCTATAGACTGGGGAAAGAAAGAACATGCAAGCGATGAGCTGGAAACGGAACCTATTGATAATGGCACGCCGTGGTGCCAGAGGTAACAAAAAGATTTTTTATAAATTATTTTTTACCAATACAGATGGCTACTCAGCGGTTCTGAATTGGGTATCCCTCATCAGCATCGTGCTACTACTGTCAGCAATATTCTGTGATGGCTCAGGTCTCTTGCCAACTCGACCGGTGGTGGCTCTGATCTTCGTGACGATCTTCCTCGGTCTCTATGTGTTTACCTCGTTTGTAGAGAAGGTGCTAGCAAAATACTTCATCGACTTCAAATCAACGCAGCTATTCTGGGTTGGCCTTGTCGCATTTCTTACCTACATCGCCCACGGGCAGGCTGGCGACGAAATAAACTCCATTTTTAGCCAAGATGCCTCAACATTCCCTTACGCTACGACTGCTGCAACAGTGATGGTATTGGGGGCATGGTCTTTGTGGCCGGCGTTTTGCATAGGAATGCTTAGCTTCCTGTATGGGTTCTCCTGTCTGTTCAGATCCAAGGGAAAGGAGCTTGTGCTGATCGCAATCACGGTCGGCCTGCAGCTTTTCATTTTTTCGATGTTTGTTGAGTATCAAATGGCCCGGGAAGCCATTAGGAAAAACAATATCTACCAAGTCGCACTGGCTATGGATTTCAATGGACATTTCAGGTGTGATGATGCACGTGTAGGTCAGGATAGCGTGGCGTTTATCGGCTCGTCACAAACTGCCGCACTCGTCGCCCCACCTATTGTTGTCAAGCATGAGAATAAGAAATCGATCTTCAAAGAAGTCGAAGTCCCGGTAGCATTCCGTCGGGTAAGCTGCACGTAATCACTGCCTCCGCTTCAGTCTCGTGCTGCGGTTTACGACGAAGGTCGGTTAGCGTTTTATGGGATACACCTGACGCACCTGGATGCGGTGCAAACGCGGTGCGTCAGGCTTCCCGTTAATTTAGACCTTGGGCTGAGGGCATGAAGGGGTCCTCATGTCGTCAATCACTCCATCTCATCAAGAGGGCCGGCATACTTCTTTGGAAGTTTAGAACGCAAAGTCAGCTTCTTACTTTTTTTACTGACTTTTCGAAGCGGGAATTGACGGGTGACGGTGACCTCAATATCGCGAGGAAAGGTCTGTGACTCGATAAAATCTCTGGCCGCCACGGCGTGGCCGCCCTTGAGTCCGTGCTTGAGCCAGTCCATAGCGACTTCTTCCAACATTTCATTCAGCTTGTCTCGTAGCTTTTTGCGGAGCTTACCACTTTTTCCTATCTTCCCTCCAGCAAGCATTGCCTCGAATTCACGGATAGTCTTGTTCAGTGAGGCACTAGCTCCTCGCATAAATTCTTTGCTCATTTTCTTTCCTTTCGGTGTGATGTTGATGCCATCGGGTGCAGAGTTGCGAAATGCTTTTTCTGTCCGTGGCAAATCGTATTTACTAGATCAATTTCCGAAGTTTGAAATTTTTTTGAGCAGTGGTAGAACGCAGAGATATCACGTATTGAGACGTCGTGTATGTTGAGCCGAAGATGGACGAATGTTCAGCAGTTACGCGTCATGGCTCTGCTACGAAATCGGTTCCGGAAATTCGGAAGGTTACTTGGTCGCCTTTAACGAAAATTCTTGGCCAGCTAACTTTTATAGCCGTCTATCCCCCGGTGTCAGAATAGTTGTCGCGTCACCTGATGAAGTAAATACATACCGGGGACGGGCAAGAGAGATCGGTTGAACAAGTATCCAGCAGAACGGAAAGAAGCGCTACTGCGGCAGATGATGCCGCCGCAGAACAAG
>CAUPJZ010000006.1:0-276080 GCA_963511605.1 uncultured Duganella sp.
CTGAAGAAGCGTTGTGTTCATCAGCGAAGAGGCAAGATTATGAGGCGTTTCGAATATTTCGTCAAGCACTACTTTTTCTTCTCTTCTTCGCTTCACTCCGCATTTGCATGCGTCGTTCTGCGAGGGGGCGAACTATAGCAAGGAGCAACAGTTACCGCAAGGATTTTTAAAGCCTATTTGCAACATCTGGGTAAAGTCTCACCAGGGTGGCGGTCGCTATCTGCCTGATCAGCGCCGTCGCCGCCTCGGTGTCGGCCTTATCCCGGCGCAGGTCGCTCCATAAAGATACCAAGGCGGCGTCGTGCTGCGCTACCGTCTGCTCGACCTCTTCCTGCCAGAAGGCCGGCGCCTCGTTCTCGACGAAATTGCCGCGGCCGCGTCCGAAGTGGGCCACCGCCAGGTAGCGCAGAATGCCGACCACCACCAGATTACGCATGAAAGCGTCGGTAAATTGCACGGCGGCTCGATTGCGGTCGGTACTGGAATTGAAACCCCAGGCCGCGCCAGCGAACGTCAACGCGCCGACCACGCCGCCCAGCAAGGCGCCGCCTCCCAGTGTCAGCCCGCCAGCCATCACATCGGCGGACAATCCCGTCGCGGCGCCGGAGATCACGGCGCCCAGCAGTCCAGCCTGCGCCTTATCTATCGGCGCGCGCACGGCGAAGTTTTCGCGCACCCGCTCGTTGATCTTGCCGGCGTCGGTTGGATCGAGCTGGTGCAGGATCAGCAATTCGCGGGTGGATTCGACCGTCGCCTGGTTCAGCCGCGCGATCAAATTGCCCATGGCGCGGTCCTGACGCTGCTGCTCATCGTTCTTGCCGATGCCCACCACCTTCAGGGCCGACTTGAGCATGCTCGAAGGCACGGCGTCGACCGCCTCGCTATCGCGCGCGGCGGCCGCCAGTTGTTTGGCCAACAATCGTATCGCGTGGTCGTAGCGGCGCACGTTGGCCGCTTCCCACGTCGCGAACAAACGGGCATAACCGGGCTGCTGCGATGGATCGAGCAATTTGCCGACCACTTCGTAGAAGACGCGCTCATGCACCCAGCAACGGGCGAAGGCATCCAGCGCCAGCACCTCGCGCACCGCCGGATACTGCGCCAGATGCTCGCGCCAACGGCCCTGCTCCGCTTGCTCTTCCGCAGCGGGCCGGGGTCGCCCGGTCTGGTTCAGCAACACCACCACCGGCTTGCCGATCCACTCCAGTATCTTCATCTCCGCCGGCACATAGCCGGCATCTTTCGGATTTTCCGAGGAGTTGACCAGATAAAGAACGACGTCCGCCGATTCCTTGGCGGTGCGCAAGGCGTTCTGGCTGAGCCAAAACGGCCGGTCGCGGTAGCGGTCCAGCACTTCCCGCAGGAACCAGCCGATCGGGTTGCCGGACTGCCCCAGCCGCTTGAGCAGGCGCACCGAGTCGCCGAAGCCCGGCGTATCCCACAATTGCAGGCTGTCCCCCTGCGGCGTCGTCAGCAAGGTATGCGATTCGGCGAAGATGGTGACGTGGGCGGCGTCGCGCACCTCGCCGATGTCCATTCCGACGAGCGTGCGCGCCAAGGTGGTTTTGCCATTATTGGTATGCGAAATCAGTGCGAACTGGATTTGCACCGCGTCCGCGGCGGCTTTTTCAATCGAAACACTCATGCGGCAGCCGACATTTTCAGCCCGACGCCGGCGTCGAGCGGGTGGATGGAAGGATCCAGCAGATTGACGACGGTCGCCGTGGTCTGGTGGAAGTGGCAGAACTCCTGCCATAGGGCGGTTCTCTCGGCAAGACCGCGCTGGTCGGCCTGGCCCATGCGCTCCACGAAGGAGGACTCGTCGAGCAGAACGGCGATGCCGCGCGGCGACGCTTTCACCAGATAATCGAGGAAGGCGCCATGGTTTTCCTTTTCAGGCGTGGCCGTCAAGTTGAACAGCACCGCCGTCATGGTCACGTTCGGATCGTTGATATCGACGTCGCGCAGCACTTCCCGGGGCTCCTCCCCGTACGAGGTCGAGGGCCGCAGCATCATGCGGCCCTGCTCGCCGAACAGCATGATGGCGATCTGTCCCAGGCCGCGATGCCGGGCTTCATCGACGGTAAAACTGAACGGCAAGACGCGAAGCATGCCGCCGGTGCCGGCGCCGATGGTCTCGTTGAGTTTGCGGAAATATGGCTGATCGAGGTCCAGCGGGAAACGCCGGCTCAGCCGCGCCGCGCGCCAGTTGGCCACCAGCGCCAGCACCAGGCGCGGCAGCACGACCAGCAGGAAGATCGTCGCCGCATACAGGTGGACCCAGCGGGCGCCGCCGTCGGGCGCCGTGGTCTGCGGGAATCGCAGCGCCTCGATCTCGGCCAGCGTGAATCCCTGCAACTGGAACACGGCGATGGCCGGCGCGAACAAGACGGACAGCAGGCTGTGCACCTGGGCGGCGTCGAGGAAGGTGCTCTCCCAGCCGGCCGCATACTGGGACAGCAGGCCACGGCCATATAAAGAGAGCACCGCGCCGAGCGCGAACATGGCCGCGCTCAGGTGGATGGTGCGACCGAGCCGGGCCGCCGTCAGCTTGGCGCTCAATTGCGACCATTCGCCCATAAAGCTGAGCAATCCGGTCGCCAGCACCGGCGGCACCTTGCGCGGCACCGCCAGCTTGCCGACGCTCAGGCGGCGGATCAGGCCCGACTTCGGCCCGCCGGTGGCGCGCGCCGGAATGAACAGGCTGATCAACAAGCCCAGATAGACCAGCAGGTTCCAGGCGATGATCAGCAGCAGCGGCGCCGACAGCAGATCGACGCGGTGCGGATCGGTAATGCGGTCCAGCGCGGCGCCCAGCGCCAGGGCCAGTACCGGCAACAGCCAGGCCAGCGCCCGCAACCCGGTCGAGCGCTTGGCGAAGCCGGCAAACGCGGGCGTGCGCTCGGCGAGGCGTTTCAGTATCTGTTCAGAGCGCTGCTGCAGGAAATCGTCGGGCGTGACGTCCGCATGCTTGTCCGAAGCCTGCCATTGCGCCAGTTCGCGCGCGCTGCGGCTGGCGTACATGCGGTCGTCTTCGCTCAGCACTTCTTTCTTCTGGTCGGCCAATTCGATGGCCCGCACCAGGACGACGTCCCTGGCAATCTGCTCGTTCATACAGCTCCTGTGTTTGGTCAAAGCGACAACTCAACAGGATTGTGACCCAATTTGCCGAATCAGGCCAATTCCGCAGGGCGAGGGGCCGGTTTAAGCGTGCGGTAGAGAACGTTTACGACGAATACGGCGATCCACATCGACCAAAGCGTATGCGTGAGGAAATGCGCGCCACGCAATTGCTGCATCCAGCCGACGGCCAGGCCGAAGGCCAGCATCAAGCCACCCACGGCGGCCGCCATTCGGGGACGATGCGGCAACCAGAACACCGCCAAAGCCACCAGCCACAGCGCGCTCGACGCATGGCCGCCGGGCAGGCACTGCCCGGGCGACACGCCCGCCGGCAACATTTCCAGCAGCCTCACATACGGCTCGCGGCCGCCATAGCGCTGCAAATCCCAGGGGCAATGCGAATCGCTGAAATGCTTCAGCACGCTGATACAGGTCGGCACCAGGATGGCCGACAGCGCCAGCACGCGCAGGCCGGTGCGGCGCGGCGCGTCCCAGGTCGGCCGCGGCCGCGCCCAATCCCAGGCGGCCAGCGCGACAACCACCACCCCCGACACCTGCAAGATGGTCTTCAATATCCCGTGATTGAACCGCTCGGCCAGCCAGGCATGGTGCCAGGGAAACGTCCCGCTGGCGCGGTCGAACATCGCGTCGGCCAGCGCCAGATCGATATTGGTGTAGTTGCCGATCCACAGGATCAGGATGCCCGACAGTATCAACGCAATCTCAACGGTGCGCAGCGCGCCGCCTTGTTTAGGACTGGTTAGCGAGTGTGCAAGCATGGAAAATATCAAGTCGGGGGTTGTAGACGGCCGTGCTGATATTCAGCATGCCGAGGAAGGAATGGAACACGTTGTCGTGCGAGAACTCCTGCCCGCGCCGCGCCTCCAGGCAACGCTGGTCCAGATTGAAGCGGTCGCGGTAGCCCTGGTCCAGCCACAGCATAAAGGGAACGTGGCGCTGCTCGTCGGGCGAGATGAAATACGGCGCGCCGTGCAGATACATGTTCTTTTCGCCCAGCGACTCCCCGTGGTCGGAGAAGTACATGAAGGCGGTATCGACGTTGTCGACGGCACCGGCCGCGCGCAGCAGGTCGATGGTCTTGCTCAGGAAATAGTCCGTGTAGGCGATCGTGTTGTCGTAGGCCGCCACGATGGATTCGCGCGAGCACTTCTCCAGCTCGTTGCTGGTGCACACCGGACCGTAACGCTGGAACGCGGGCGGATAGCGCTTCCAGTACGCCGGCCCGTGGCTGCCCTTCTGGTGCAGCACGATGACCAGGTCCTGCCTGGCGTCGCGGATGATCTCCGGCAGGCCCTGCAGCATGCGCTCGTCGAAGCACTCCTCCTTGTTACAGAACGGATCGCCGTCCTTCGGCTTCGACATGTCCTCATACGTCACACGGTCGCACACGCCTTTGCAACCCGAATTATTGTCTCGCCACAGCACCTGCAAGCCTGCGTGACTGAGCACGTCAAGCAAGCCCTCCTGCGCCTTCGCCTTGTCCTCGGAATAATCGACGCGGGCGAAGCCGGAAAACAGGCAAGGGACGGAAATCGCCGTGGCCGTGCCGCACGATTGCACATTGCTGAAGTTGAGCAGTCCGGCCTGGCGCGACAACAGCGGATTGGTGTCGCGCTGGTAGCCATTGAGCGAGAAATTCATCGCGCGCGCGGTTTCGCCGACCACCATGATGGTCACCGTGCGGCGCTTTTGTTGCGCCCACAGAGTGCCCTTCATGGCGTCGCTGCCCAGGGGCGCGATCACCGTCGCGCGCGCCATTTTGTGCTTGAAGAACGAGTTACCGGCCTGGATGACATTGGTCGGCGTCAGCAGAAAGCGCATCTGGCGGTACTCGCGCACGGCCGGCGCCAAGGTCTTGAAAAAGCCCATCATCAGCACGCCGGCGACCAGCAGGGACACGACGATCACGGCGGGATTGATCAGCAGAGCCCGGCGCAGCGGCGGAAACGCCAGCTTGAGGCGGTACACCAGCACCGACGGCAATACCCCGAGCATGGCGATCGTCAGCACCAGATTCCAGCTGAACAACTCGGTCGCCTCGTGGACATCGGTCTCCATCACGTTCTGCAGCATCGAAGCGTCGATGGCGATGCCGTAGCGGTTCATGAAATAGCTGCTGAAGGCGGTGACGAAAAACAGCAGGATCAACACCGGCTTGATCACATAGCGAAAGCTGAAAAAGGTCAGGAAGGCGTTGAATGCCAGCGCCAGCAATGTAAACGACGCGAGATACAGCGGCACATTGGCCAGCTGGAAACCGCCGGTGGCGACGAAAAAGGTTTGCCAGAAGCTATAGTTGTACACAAGTACGAAGAAAGCGGCCGTCGCCAGGGTCAAGTACTGCACATGGACGCGCGGCGAGCGCAAAAACGGCGTGGCGCGCAACAGCGGCAGCCAACGCGCGCGGTGATGACTAAGGGTTAAGTTCGGATGTATGTTCAACGGAGGCTCCTGAATTCCAGCCTCCACCTTACTAACCCGACAGTCAACTCCGCGTCAAAGATGCGTTAAGTTTACGTTAAATTCCTCAAGGAAAGTGAACTTCAAACACGCTGCCACCCCCGACGCGCTCGCTGTAGGCCAGATCCGCTCCCAGATAGGCGCAGATGCGCTGCACCAGTCCCAAGCCCAGTCCGGTGCCCGACGATCCACTGGCGCCGGCCGGAATGGCCTCGTTCAGCAGACGCGCGCGGGCCGCCGCCGGCAAGCCGGGGCCGGTATCCTCGACGATCACCGAACGGCCGGCCAGGCGCACGACCACCTCGCCCCGCATGGTATAAAGACAAGCGTTCCGCACCAGGTTGCCGATGGCGGCGATCAACAGTTCGCGCGGCGCGTGGATCATGAAATCCTCGCCGCCGGCGTACTTCACCTCCAACGGCTTGGCCGCCGTCAAGGTCTGGCAGCGCGCCGCCTCCTCGCCTGCCAGCCCGGCAGCCGAGACCGAGGTCATCTCCAGCATGTCCGGCGAACGGGCCAGCCGCAGCAACACCGTGACCGAGTCGGAGGCATCGCGCGCGGCGCGGTAGATGCGCTCGGAGGCGGCGTGGATGGCGGGATTGGCCTGCGCCTGCGTCATCAGGATTTCCGCCGCGCCGGTGATGACGGTCAGCGGCGTGCGCAGCTCATGGCTGACGTCGCCCGTGAAGAAGCGCTCGCGGTCCAGAACTTCGGTCAACTCCTTGGTACGGGCCGAAAAAGCCCGCGCCAGGATGCCCAGTTCGTCGGGACTGTCCTGCAACGGCAGGTCCGGGCGGCGCGCCTGCACCGCCGAGGCCAGCCCCATGATGGGCGCGACCATGCTGTTGCCGATATACGCGCCGAACATCATCGAACAAATCAAAAAGCCGATAAAGCCGATGGCGAACATGCCGTACACCACCATCTCGATTTTTTCATACGCGCTGGCGTGATCGACCACCGCGTATCGTCCGTTCTCGTCCCGACCGGACCAGACATGCAAATCGACGCCATCGACGGTGATCTCGGTCGCACCTTCGGGCAAATCCCGCAACGAGAGCGGAATCTCGGCGTCGTGATGGAAGCTCAGGCCGGCGGGCATTTCCACCGGCAGGCCGCCGGCGTGACGCGGCGACGCCCAGGCCGCCACTTCCTGCAAGCGCTCGTCGACCAGTTTCACCTCGATGCCTTCGACGGCGACGGCGGCGATGACGGCAAAGAACAGGATGCCGGCGGCGGCGAACGTCAGATAGGCGACGACGATACGCCGGCGCAAGGATTTAAACGGTGGCATCGGAGGCTAGCAGTTTATAGCCGATGCCCGGGACGGTGCGCAGCATGGCGAATTCAAAAGGTTTGTCGAGCGCCTGGCGCAGCGCATGAATGTGGGTGCGCAGCGCGTCGCTGTCCGGACGGTCCTCGCCCCACACTTCCTGCTCCAGCAACTCGCGCGGCACCAGCTTGGGCGCTTGCGTCATCAGGCATTTCAGAATGGTGTAGCCGGTCTTGGTCAGCGCCAGCGGCGTGCCGGCGCGCTTGACCTCGAAATTCTCGGTATCGAAGCGCAAGTCGCCAACGCTGAGCACGGCGGCGCCGGTGGTCTGGCCGCGCGCGCGCCGCAGCAAGGCGTTCAGCCGCACTTCCAGCTCGACCAGCGAGAACGGCTTGACCAGGTAATCGTCGGCGCCGCTGTCGAAGCCGGCCACCTTGTCCTCCAGCGTATCGCGCGCCGTCAGCATCAGCACCGGCGTGGCGTCGCGCAGTTCGCTGCGCAGCTTCTGGCACAATTCCAATCCCGTCATGCCGGGCAGCATGACGTCCAGCACGATGACGTCGTACTCGTGCTGCGCCGCCAGCGCCAGGCCCGCGTAGCCGTTCGCCGCCGAATCGAGCACATGCCCTTTCGCCTCCAGGAACGCGTACAGATTGGCCAGGATGTCGGGATTGTCTTCAATAATCAGAATACGCATGGGAGTCGAGCGAGTCCGCCTTACAGGCCGTCAAAATTGGGCGGCCGCTTTTCCAGGAAAGCTTTCATGCCTTCTTTTTGGGCAGGCGTACCGAACGCGGCATGGAACAGGCGCCGCTCGTAGCCCACGCCTTCGGTCAACGGGACCTCGTAGGCGCGGTTGACGGCATCCTTGACCATCATCGCCACCGAGGTTGGCATGGCGGCGATCACGGTCGCGGCGGCCAGCACTTCCTCGATCAGCTTGTCCGCCGGGACGATGCGCGACACCAGGCCCATACGCTCGGCCTCGACCGCGTCGATGGTGCGGGCGGTCAACAGCATATCCATCGCCTTGGCCTTGCCGATCGCGCGCGGCAGGCGCTGCGAGGCGCCGGCGCCCGGGGTGACGCCGATCTTGATCTCCGGCTGGCCGAATTTGGCGGTGTCGGCGGCGATCACGAAGTCGCACATCATCGCCAGTTCGCAGCCGCCGCCCAGCGCGTAGCCCGCCACGGCGCCCACCACCGGTTTGCGCACGCGCAGGATGTGCTCCCAGTTGCGGCCGATGTAGTTGTCGCGATACGTATCCACATACGTGTAGTCGACCATGGCGGCGATGTCGGCGCCGGCCGCGAAGGCTTTCTCGCTGCCGGTCAGGACGATGCAGCCGATCGCCGGGTCGGCGTCAAACTTGAACAACGCCTCGCCAAGTTCGTTCATCATGCGGTCATTGAGCGCGTTCAGCGCCTTGGGACGGTTCAGACGGATCAGCGCGACTTTGCCGTGTACTTCAACGATCAGGTCTTCATATTGCATGGTTGTTGCCTCCATGGTGGAATTTTATGGGTCGATTGTAGCGCCTATCACCGCCGCTGGTATTATTGAAGCTTGGCAACTTACTTCGGCGAGCCTCCCATTTTTACCTCACTGCGCCGCCCGCTGCGCGACAAGCTGGCCGCTGATCCCCTGCTGGGCAACAGCGATTTTCTGCGTTACTGGTTCAGCGCCATCCTCAACGGTTTCGGCAGCTATATCGGCGCGCTGGCGGTGCCCCTGTGCGCGGTATTGCTGCTCAAGGCCACGCCGGCGCAGATGGGCATGCTGGGGGCGGCGGCGGCGATGCCGTTCGCGCTGTTCGCGCTGCCGGCCGGCGTGGTGCTGGACCGCAACCGCAAGCTGCCGATCCTGCTGGCCAGCAAAGCCATCCAGGCCATCGCCCTGTTCAGCATCCCCGCCGCTTACTGGATGGGCGTGCTGTCGGTCGAATGGATGTACGCGGTCGCCTTCACCACCGGCGCCTGCAACGTCATCGGCGGCGGCGCCGAGCAGGTTTTCCTGACCAACCTGATCGGCCGCGAGCGCCTGATGGACGCGCAATCCAAATTCGCCGCCACCGACTCCGCGTCGCGGCTGCTGGCGCCGGGACTGGCGGGGATGCTGATCCAATGGCTCACCGCGCCCTATGCGGTGCTGCTCAACGCCCTGGGTTTCGTGGTGTCGATCCTGCTGCTGCGCAATCTGAAAGCCAACGATCCCAAACCGGCGCCATCCGACAAGCACCCGCTGCGCGACATCCGCGACGGCCTGCAATTCATCTGGAAGCAGCCGCTGCTGCGCACCCTGGCCTGGAGCGTGGGCGCCTGGCACATGCTGTTTTACGGCTACGCGGCGCTGGCGGTGCTGTTCGCCACGCGCGACCTGGGCATGAGCGCCGGCATGCTGGGCGCGGCGCAGATGGTCGGCGGCCTCGGCGTGCTGGCCAGCTCGATGCTGCTCAAGCCGTTGACCCAGCGCTACGGCGCCAGCGGCACCATCCTGATCGGCATCGGCCTGACCGCGTTCGCCTTTACGATGACGCCGATGATACCGGCCAATCTGTTCGGCTATCCGGCGGCCAGCGCGGCGGCGTGCGCGGCCTTGTCGTTCTTCCTCGATTGCGGCGTGATGCTGTTTGTCATGCCGTACATGGCCGTCCGGCAGAAGGTCACGCCTGACGCCTACCTCGGCCGCATGGTTTCGACGATGCGCTTTTTGACCATCGCGGTGGCGCCATTGGGCGCGCTGACGGCCGGCTATATCGGCGAGCATTTCAGCGTGCGCACCGGCCTGGCGTGCGTGGCGGTGGGCGCCATCGTGCTGACCGCCTGCATGGCCGTTTCCTCGTCGCTGCGCGAGGCCGAACAGCCGGCGGTGGCCGCGTCGTAATCGACCCGACCAAGCGCCCTACCGTGCGCCGGAAATCCGGCCAAGCTATTAGGCTGACTCCAGTATCAACCGATCCTGATAGGGAGTGCGCCATGTTCAAAACCATACTGCTACCGACCGACGGCTCGGACCTGTCGGACAAGGCGACCGCGACTGCGGTCGAGTTCGCCAAACTGAATCGCGCCAAGATAGTCGGCATCACCGTGATCCAGCCTCTGCCCTTGTCGTCGATGGGCGACGGCGGCGCCGTGATCGACTCGGGCCAGTTCGCCCTCAAGATGCAGGACGCCGCGCGCGGCTACATCGACAAGGTGGCGGCGGCCGCGCGCGCGGCCGATATTCCGTTCGAGGGCGTGATTTCGGTGTCGCACACCCCGTACGAGGAAATCGTCGAGGCGGCGAAAAAATTCGACTGCGACCTCATTATGATGGCGTCGCACGGGCACAGGGGCATCAACAAGCTGCTGCTGGGCAGCCAGACCGACAAGGTGCTGGCGCACACGACCGTGCCGGTGTTGGTGTTGCGGTGACGTCTTAGGGCTGCTTGGGCAACAGCACCCAGACGTTGCCGCGCTGCTTCATGCGGCCGGCGTTCTCCGCCGCCTCCGTGCCAAAGCCGAAGAAGTAGTCGACCCGGATGGCGCCACGGATGGCGCCGCCGGTATCCTGCGCCATCACCAGGCGTTGCAGCGGAATATCGCTGTTCGGCATCGTCGTGGCGACGAACATCGGCGCGCCCAGCGGCAACTGCGAGGCGTCGATCGCCACCGAACGCTGCGGCGTCAGCGGCACGCCCTGCGCGCCTTTCGGACCGACTTTCGGGTCCGGCAGCTTCTCTTCTTTGAAGAACACGTAGCTCGGGTTCACATTAAATAGTTCCTGCATGCGGGTCGGGTGGCCGGCGATCCAGGCCTTGATACCCTGCGCCGACGCCTGTTCCAACGTCAACTCGCCCTTCTCCACCAGATACTTGCCGATCGATTTGTACGGATGACCGTTCTGATCGGCGTATGCCACGCGCACGGTTTCCTGCGTGTCGGTCAGCTGGACGCGGCCCGACCCCTGCACTTGCAGGAAGAACGATTCCACCGGATCGTCGACCCACATCAATTCCTTGCCGGTGAAATCGGCTTTCTCGATGTCGCCGCGGGTCGCGTACGGCACGACCTTCTTGCCCACCAGCTTGCCGCGCAGGCGCATGCCCTTGAGCTCCGGATAGACGCCGGCCAGATCGACGGTGACCATGTCGTCCGGCACCTTGAACAGCGGCGTTTGATACGGCCCACCCTTTTTGCGGGCGCCGCGCAGCAACGGCTCGTAGTAGCCGGTGACCAGCCCGTCGGTGGCGCCGTCCGGCGCGATCACCTGGTTCGGTACCATGAAGGCCTCGAAGAAGGTACGGATGGCCTTGTCGTCGGCAACGTTGACGCTGCGCGCGATCGAGCACGATTCCTTCCACTGCGGCTGCTTGACCAGCACGGTGCACGAGGACATGAAGGCCGGCCAGGCCGCGCGCACGTCGTCGCGGTCCCAGCCGGGCAGCGCCGCGAAGGTGGTCGGCACCATCCGCAGCGCCGCCGGGGCGGTCGGCGTGGCCGGGGCCGCCGGGGTGGCGGGGGTGGCGGGCGGCGCCGGCTGTCCGGCCGGCTTTTCCGGCGGGATCGGCGTGGTGGTGCAGGCGGCCAGCGAAAGCGCGACGACGGACAACGGAACGAGTAGACTACGACGTGTGAATGACATAAGGATAGCTATGTGGGTAGTGATATTGGAAGCATGCGTGGCGTTTTTCCTGCTGGTATTCATCGTCTGGTGGACGATGTACCAGGGCAAGGGCAAAACCAGGAAGTTGCCCCCGCCTGAACGGGACGAGGATCTGAAATAAGCGATCCGAAGTAAGGGCAGAGGCGGCGCGGCCGGCAACCCGGCGGATCAGTGGAGCGTGCGCGGCAGCGACAGCACGAACTCGGGGATCTTGGCCTCGAACTGATGGCCGTCCTCGGCCACGCAGAAGTATTCCCCGACCATCGAGCCCTGCTGGGTTTGCAGCGCGGTGCCGCTGGTGTATTCGAAATGCTCGCCCGGCTGCAACAGCGGCTGGTGGCCGACCACGCCCAGTCCGCGCACCTCTTCGATATGGTTGTTGGCGTCGGTGATGACCCAGTGGCGCGAAATCAGTTGCGCGGCCACGGTGCCGGTGTTCTTGATCGTGATCGAATAGGTGAACACGAAATTGGTGCGCTCCGGATCGGATTGATCCGGCAGGTACTGGGTTCTGACCGACACAGTAAATTCATAAGTTGCCATCGAAATTCCTTAAGGCTGGGGCGTGGGGTCGTAAAAAGATCACTGCGATTGTATATCGTCAGGCTCACATTGCACCGCAAATCGGGACGGCGTGCAAGGAGGACGTGCCTGAAAACGGGCGCGGCCGCGCCGGGCAGCGTAAAATAGCGCATCTTTTTCAATGCAGGCCCCACGTCATGTCCAATTTCCGTATCGCTCCCAGCATCCTGTCCGCCGACTTCGCCCGTCTGGGTGAAGAGGTACGCAACGTTGTCGCCGCCGGCGCCGACATCATCCACTTTGACGTGATGGACAACCATTATGTTCCGAACCTGACCATCGGCCCGCTGGTGTGCCAGGCGATCCGTCCGCACGTGGACGTGCCGATCGACGTGCACCTGATGGTCAAGCCTGTCGACCGCATCATTCCCGACTTCGCCAAGGCCGGCGCCAACATCATCACCTTCCACCCGGAAGCGTCCGATCACATCGACCGCTCGCTGCAACTGATCCGCGACCACGGCTGCAAGGCCGGCCTGGTGTTCAACCCTGCCACCCCGCTGAGCTATCTGGAACACGTCATGGACAAGATCGACATGATCCTGATCATGTCGGTCAACCCGGGCTTCGGCGGCCAGTCCTTCATTCCGCAGGCGCTCAAGAAGATCGCCGAAGCGCGCCGCCTGATCGACGACTCCGGCCGCGACATCATGCTGGAAGTCGACGGCGGCATCAAGATCGACAACATCGCGGCGGCCGCCGCCGCCGGCGCCGACACCTTCGTGGCGGGTTCGGCCATCTTCGGCCAGCCGGACTACAAGGCCGTCATCGACGCCATGCGCGCCAACCTCGCAGCGATCTAAGATGAGCGTGCTGATAGGCGTGCGCGCCGCAATCATCGACCTCGACGGCACCATGCTGGACACGATTCCCGACTTCCACGTGGCGATCAACGGCATGCTGAAAGAACTGGGCCTCGATTCCATCGAGCAAGAACAAATCGCGCTGATGGTCGGCAAGGGTTCGGAAAACCTGATCCGCTCGGTGTTGGCCTTGCAGGCGGACGCGGCCGGCGTCGAACAGCGTTTCGACGCGGCGATGGACGCCTATCAGCGGCACTACCTGGGCATCAACGGCAACCACAGCAGCTTGTACCCGGACGTGATCGAAGGCCTGACGGCGATGAAAGCCAACGGCCTGCGCCTGGCGTGCGTGACCAACAAGCCTATCGCCTTCACCACGCCGCTGCTCAAGCTCAAGGGGCTGGACGGCTTCTTCGACGTGGTCTACGGCGGCGATTCGCTGCCGCGCAAGAAGCCCGATCCGCTGCCGCTGCAAACCGTGTGCGCCGATTTCGACCTGCCGCCGGCCCAGGTGGTGGCCATCGGCGACTCCTCGAACGACGCGCAAGCGGCCCGGGCCGCGGGTTGCCCCGTGTTGACGGTGCCTTACGGTTACAATCACGGACAGTCTATACACGGGATCGATTCCGATGGTATAGTAGACACGCTGCTCGACGCGGCAAGCCGTATAAGTTCGCAAAATTAACCTTTAGCTGAACCAAACCTGACCGAATGTCTTCCATCAAAAAACACAATGTCAACCAAACCGGCTCGATTGAGGCCTGGCTTTGGCGACGCTGGCAATCCTGGCAAAACTAAGCCGAACTGATTGCTGTCGCACGTGCACGCGCACCCGACAGGTTTTTTGACAAACCACCGCCAACCCACACCCCTATGCTGGCGGCATGGAGAGAAGACATGACCGAACTCGAATTCAAATCGTTGGCCAACGAAGGCTACAACCGCGTCCCACTGATCGCCGAAGCCTTCGCCGACCTCGAAACCCCGCTCACGCTGTACCTGAAACTGGCCCAGACCCAGAACGCCGGCAAGAACACCTTCCTGCTCGAATCGGTGGTCGGCGGCGAGCGTTTCGGCCGCTTCTCCTTCATCGGCCTGCCGGCGACCACCGTGCTGCGCACCTTCGGCACGCGCACCGAGATCGTCAAGAACGGCGCCGTGATCGAGACCCACGAAGGCAATCCGCTCGAATTCGTCGAGGCCTACCAGAAGCGCTTCAAAGTGGCGCTGCGTCCGGGCATGCCGCGCTTCTGCGGCGGCCTGGCCGGCTACTTCGGCTACGACACCGTGCGCCACATCGAAAAAACCCTGGCCAACACGCAGCCGAAGGACGATCTGGGCCTGCCCGACATCCAGCTGATGGTGACCGAGGAACTGGCCGTCATCGACAACCTCTCCGGCAAGCTGTATCTGATCGTCTACGCCGACACCGCGCAGCCCGAGTCCTTCAGCAAGGCGCGCCAGCGCCTGAAGGACTTGCGCATGATGCTGCGCCGTGGCGTCGACGCGCCGGTGACCAGCGCCTCGGTGCGCACCGAAACCATCCGCGACTTCCCGAAGGACGAGTACCTCAAGGCGGTCGCCAAGGCCCACGAATACGTGATGGCCGGCGACTTGATGCAGGTGCAGATCGGCCAGCGCATCCGCAAGCCCTACGTCGACTCGCCGCTGACCTTGTACCGCGCGCTGCGCTCGCTGAATCCGTCGCCCTATATGTACTTCTACAATTTCGGCGACATGCAGATCGTCGGCGCCTCGCCGGAGATTTTGGTCCGCAACGAGACCCTCCCCGACGGCGAGAAGAAGGTCACCCTGCGCCCGATCGCCGGCACCCGTCCGCGCGGCTCGACGCCGGAGCGCGACGCCGAACTGGCCAAGGAACTGCTGGCCGATCCGAAAGAGATCGCCGAACACGTGATGCTGATCGACCTGGCGCGCAATGACCTGGGCCGCATCTCCGAGATCGGCAGCGTCGAGGTCACCGACCGCCTGGTCATCGAAAAATACTCGCATGTGCAGCACATCGTCTCCAACGTCGAGGGCAAGCTCAAAGACGGCCTGTCCAATCTGGACGTGCTGCGCGCCACCTTCCCGGCCGGCACGCTGACCGGCGCGCCGAAAGTGCGCGCCATGGAAGTGATCGACGAACTGGAAATTACCAAGCGCGGCATCTACGGCGGCGCCTGCGGCTACCTGTCGTTCGGCGGCGAGATGGATGTCGCCATCGCCATCCGCACCGGCGTGATCAAGGACGGCATGCTGTACGTGCAGGCCGCCGCCGGCATCGTCGCCGACTCGGTGGCCGAGATGGAATGGCAGGAAACCGAAAACAAGGCGCGCGCCGTGCTGCGCGCCGCCGAACAAGTGCAAGATGGCCTGGATGGGGAGTTCTGAGATGCTGCTAATGATCGACAACTACGACTCCTTCACCTACAACATCGTGCAGTACTTCGGCGAGCTGGGTGAGGATGTGCGCGTGTACCGCAACGATGAAATCACGATCGCGGAAATCGAGGCGCTGAACCCGGACCACATCTGCATTTCGCCGGGTCCGAAAGATCCGTCGCAAGCCGGCATCTCGATCGAGGTGCTCAAGCACTTCGCCGGCAAAAAGCCGATCCTGGGCGTGTGCCTCGGCCACCAGGCCATCGGCGAAGCGTTCGGCGGCAAGGTCATACGCGCCAAGCAGGTCATGCATGGCAAAACTTCTTTAATCGCGCATACGGGCGTGGGCGTCTTCAAGGATCTGCCCTCCCCGTTCACGGTGATCCGCTATCACTCGCTGGCGATCGAACGCGGCTCGCTGCCGTCCTGCCTCGAAGTGACGGCATGGACCGATGACGGTGAAATCATGGGCGTGCGCCACAAGGATTACGACATCGAGGGGGTGCAATTCCACCCCGAGTCCATCCTGTCGGAACACGGTCACGCACTGCTGAAGAACTTCCTGGTTCGTTAAGCGGCGGCCCGCCCCCGAGGGGCCGGCTTCATATCGCGCGTTAAAAAATTAAAGAAGGAATTGCCATGGCCATCACCCATCAAGAAGCACTGCTGCGCTGCATCGAACACCGCGAGATTTTCCACGACGAGATGCTGCACCTGTTCCGCCAGATCATGTCCGGCGAAATGTCGCCGTCGATGATCGCCGCCCTGACCATGGGCCTGCGCGTAAAAAAAGAAACCATCGGCGAAATCGCCGCCGCCGCGCAAGTGATGCGCGAATTCTCCACCAAGGTGCCGATGGCCGACACCACCGGCCTGCTCGACATCGTCGGCACCGGCGGCGACGGCGCGCACACCTTCAACATCTCCACCGCCTCGATGTTCGTGGCGGCGGCGGCCGGCGCCCGCGTCGCCAAGCACGGTGGGCGCAGCGTGTCGTCGTCGTCCGGCAGCGCCGACGTGATCGAATCGCTGGGCGCCAACATCAACCTGAAACCCGAGCAAATCGCGCAATCGATCGCGCAGACCGGCATCGGCTTCATGTTCGCGCCCAACCACCACGCGGCGATGAAACACGCCGCGCCGGTGCGCAAGGAACTGGGCGTGCGCACCATCTTCAACATCCTGGGACCGCTGACCAATCCGGCCGGCGCGCCGAACATCCTGATGGGTGTTTTCCACGCCGACCTGGTGGGCATCCAGGTGCGCGTGCTGCAGCGCCTCGGTGCGCAGCACGCCATCGTCGTCTACGGCCGCGACAACATGGATGAAGTGTCGCTGGGCGCCGGCACGCTGGTCGGCGAGCTGATCGACGGCGAGATCCGCGAGTACGAAATCCATCCTGAGGACTTCGGCCTGCCGATGATCGCCAGCCGCAACCTGAAGGTCGCCAATGCCACAGAGTCGAAGGCGAAGATGATGGAAGCGCTGCGCGGTGAGCCCGGCGCGGCGTTCGACATCGTCTCGCTCAACGCCGGCACGGCGCTGTACGCGGCCGGCGTGGCCGGCTCGATCGAGGACGGCCTGGCGCGCGCGCGCGTGGCGATCAACTCCGGCGACGCGCTGAAGAAGATCGAGCAGTTCGTGCAGGTCACGCAAAGCCTCGCCTCCACCAACTAAAGGGCGGCGATCATGTATGGCATCCACGACCTGGCGCTGTTTATCATCTCCGGCCTGCTGCTCAACATCATGCCCGGCCCCGATTCACTGCTGATCATGGCGCGCAGCGCGACCCAGGGCTGGCGCGCCGGTTCGGCCGCCGCGCTGGGCATCGGCGCCGGCACGATGATCCACATTTTCGCCGCCGCGCTGGGTTTGTCGGCGCTGCTGTCGACGTCCGCCGCCGCCTTCACGGTAGTCAAGTGGGTGGGCGCCGCCTACATCATCTACGTCGGCATCGGCATGCTGCGCGCCAGGCTGCGCGGCGCCCCCGACGCGCAAGCGGATCAAGCGACGGTGGCCGCAGCCAGCGCGCCCCTGCCGTACCGTAAAATCTTCTTCCAGGGCTTCCTGACCAATGTGCTGAACCCCAAGGTGGCCTTGTTCTTCCTGGCGTTCGTGCCGCAGTTTATATCCGCCGATTCGACCAGCAAGCCGCTGGCGTTCATCATCCTGGGCTGCATCTTCAATTTCAACGGTATGTTATGGTGTAACGGTCTGGCCGTGTTCACAGCATTCGCCAGCGCGCGGCTCAAGGTCAAGCCACTGGTTGCCCTTTGGCTCAACCGCGTCACCGGCGGCCTTTTCGTCGCCCTCGGCCTGCGCCTGGCGCTGGCGGAACAACAATCATCCTAGGTTTATCATGTCCGACATTCTGAATAAAATCCTCGCAGTCAAAGCCGACGAAGTCGCCGCCGCCAAAAAACACCGCGGCTTCGCCAGTCTGCGCGCCGACGTCGAAGGCAATGCCGAACTGCGCGCCGACCTGCGCGGCTTCGAGGCCAGCCTGCGCCAGAAGATCGCCGCCGGTTCGGCCGGTATTATCAGCGAAGTGAAAAAAGCCTCGCCGTCGAAAGGCGTGATCCGCGCCGACTTCCGCCCCGCCGACATCGCCGCCAGCTACGCCGCCAACGGCGCCGCGTGCCTGTCGGTGCTGACGGACGAACAGTTCTTCCAGGGTTCCGAGGCCTATCTGCGCGAGGCGCGCGCCGCCTGCGCGCTTCCGGTGCTGCGCAAGGACTTCATGATCGACGTTTACCAGATCTACGAAGCGCGCGCGATGGGCGCGGACGCGATCCTGCTGATCGTCTCCGCCCTGGACCACGGCCTGATGGCGGAAATGGAAGCCTGCGCGCACGAATTGGGCATGGGGGTGCTGGTCGAGACCCACGACGGCGACGAACTGACCGCCGCCCTGCGCCTGAACACCGCCATGGTGGGCATCAACAACCGCAATCTGCGTACCTTCGAGACATCGCTGTCGACCACCATCGGCCTGCTGGACCGCATTCCGCCGGAAAAACTGGTGGTCACCGAGTCCGGCATCATGGTGCCGGAGGACGTCAAGCTGATGCGCGACGCCAATGTCCACGCCTTCCTGGTCGGCGAGGCCTTCATGCGCGCGCCCGATCCGGGCGCCGAACTGAACCGCCTGTTCAGCTAGGCGGAAACTACGCGGAAGCGTGCAGCGGCAGAACCGCCTCGGCGGCGATCTCTGTGCGGTCGCGGCCGCGCTCCTTGGCGCAGTACAGCGCCCGGTCGGCACGCAGCAAAATGTTGTCTAAATCCTCATCCGGACTGACCTGGCAGGCGATGCCGATGCTGACCGTATAGGGCGGCAAGGCGGCGGCGGCCGCGCTCTGTTCGCTCTCCGTTTCGGAACGCGGCGCCCTCAGCACCGTCTGTATGCGCTCGGCGACATGGTGCGCCCGCTCCAGGCCGGTGGCCGGCAACAGCACCACAAACTCCTCGCCACCGAACCTGGCGACATGGTCGGAGGCCCGCAGCGCCTTCGCGATCACCGATGCCACATCGATTAAAACCCTATCGCCTGTTGAATGTCCATAGCAATCATTGATCGCCTTGAAGTAATCCAGATCGATGCTGAGCATCGTCATGACCGTCTGCTCGCGGCGCATCAGCGCGTGCTCCTTGGCATAGACCTCGTTAAAACCACGCCGATTGAGCACCTGCGTGAGCGGGTCCAAGGTCGACCGGCGCTCCAGTATCGTCTGCAAGCGGCGGGTGGCGACCGTCATGAATCCCACCGTTAATAGCAACGTCATGAAATGACTGGTGAGCAGATACAGGTTTTGATGCGCGCCGCTGACGAGTAAATTCATATCGTCGCTGTTATGGGTCATCGCCAAAACGCCGCGTATCAGCACCACCACCGACTGGAATAACATCAGCAAGCCGAAAAACACGGTCGAGAAGTGGCGTTCGCCATATCCCCATATCAGCACGACCTGATAGGAATATAAAACAAACGCCAGAATGGAAAAGATGGCGAGCCGCCCGGAATAATCTGGATTAACAATCACGTAATAACCGCTGGCGAGCATTCCCAAAGCCCAAACGAAATGGAATAACCACCATGAGCACTCGCGGCTATAAAACATCTGCGTTCCGATCAGCCCGAAACCAAGTCCCCACAAAATAACGGCATTGGCGCATAAAGGCGACAATATATTGCCGAAGAGTCCGCTGGTCGACGCGTAAATCCCCGAGCCGAACGCCAGCAACACCAGGCTGATCGCCCATTGTTTCAGACCTTTAATTTCTCTGGGAAAACTTGAATGCGCGGAATACAGGACGACACTCATCGCAAAAGCCATCACGGTCGACATCATAACGATAGTGGCGGGATCGAGTGGCATAACTTGCGTATCGGTAGCTGGCCAATGGAGAGTTATGGTCAAATTTTAGACCACTTACGCCCTTGCCGGAAAATTAAGCCCCTAAAAAACGCTGCATCGCACAAAAATCTGACACCGGCGCGCCAGCACATGCCGGAATTTGGCTATTACACGCCAATATTTAGCATGGAATCGACAAAAAGAAACCGCCAGCGCCAGCAAAACGATGAACCGTTGCAGCGGTGGCGGCGATTGAGCGGACTAGCGGACGGCGCTGGGACGCAGCGGACCCGTGGATTTTTTGGCGACCGGGTCCAGCGCCAGCGTGATGCCGGGTACCCGATCTCCCTGCAGGGTCATAGTGAAAGTCATTAGCTCGTCGCGGCGGAAGGCATGCACCTCCACGTTCGAACCGACACCGTAGCGCGAGAGCAGCGTTTCCAGATTGGCCGCATTCACGCGCAAGCCATCAATGGCGACCAATACATCACCGGCCGACAATCCCGCCAAATGCGCGGCGCCGTTTTCATGGACGCTCGATAATTTGCAGTCATTACCGTCGCGGCCGATATTCGCATCCAGGCTCGGCTTTGAAGTTTTACGCTCGTCGCTATATTTAACGCCGAATGGCGCCAGCATTTTAGCCAGCGGCACATCCTCGGTACCGCGTATATATTTGTCGAAGAACGGTTTGAAACGCGCGCCGCTGATTTCATCGAACAGCGCTTCCACCTCGGCCGGGGTTACGCCGCGTCCGCCGCCGTTATAAAAGTCCCGGCCGTAACGCTGCCATAAAGCGCGCATCACATCGTCCAGCGATTTCTTGCCGCCGGTTTTAGCACGGATACTCAAATCCAGGGCCAGGCCGATCAGCGAACCTTTCGTGTAATAACTAATGATTGCATTGGGCGCATTTTCATCCTGGCGATAATATTTACCCCATGCATCAAAGCTGGAATCGGCGACGCTTTGTTTAGTGCGGCCGCTACCGCGCAGCACGCTGCCAATGGTTTTTCCCAGTAACTTGAAATAGGCCGGCTCGGCGATGACGCCGGCGCGCACCAGCATCAGGTCGTCGTAATAGCTGGTGAAGCCTTCGAACAGCCACAGCAGCGGCGAGTAATTTTCGACTTGCAAATTGTAAGGCGCGAACGCCGCCGGCTTGATGCGCTTGACGTTCCAGGTGTGGAAATACTCATGGCTGCACAGGCCCAGGTATTGCAGATAGCCGTCGCTGATGTCCTTGCTGGTGGCGGTGGTGCTCGGCAAATCGGCGCGGGCGCAGATCAGCGCGGTCGAGGCCCGGTGCTCCAGGCCGCCGTAGCCGTCGCCGACCGCCAGGGTCATGAAGACATAACGGTCCATCGGCGCCTGCTTCGATTTCGGCTCGAAGAAGGCGATCTGGGTTTCGCAGATCTTTTTCAGGTCGGCGCTCAGGCGCGCCAGGTCCAGGTTCGGCACCCGGCCGCTGATGACGATGTCGTGCGGAATGCCGTGGGCCTTGAAGGTGGCCAGCGCAAAATCGCCCTGCTCCACCGGATGGTCGATCAATTCATCGTAGTCGGCGGCGATGTACGTGCCAAAACCATAACGCCTGGCCTTCAGCTCCGGCAGCGATGTCGCCACGCGCCAGGTCTGCGCCGCCTCGTCGGCGGGACGCTGGATATCGACCACGTGGGGCTGGTCTTCCTGTCCCAGCACGCGCAGGAAAACGCTGGTGCCGTTGAAGAAGGCGTGGTTCCGGTCCAGATGCGCGGCGCGCACCGACAAATCCCAGGCGTAGACCTCATAGTGCAGCGTGATCGGAGAGGGGCCGGTTTTCAGCGGGTCCTTTTGCGGCGCCGCCTGCCACGAGTGTTTATCGAGCTTGGTCAGCGGGACCGGTTCGCCGTTCGACTCGGCGCGGATGCGCACAATATTGCGCGAAAACTCACGGATCATGTAACTGCCCGGTATCCACGCCGGCAGCGCGAAGATCTGTCCATCCGGCGCCGGCGCATCCACCGTCAGCGTGACGTGGAACAGGTGCGCCGCCAGATCGTGACCGACGATGCTGTAGGCGATGGCGGGGTTCTTGTTCGGTTTTTTCATGTCGGTCCTTGTGTTTATGTGTCGGCGCGCAAATCGCCTGGCGTATCGATATCGCGCACCACGCCGGCGTCGTCGACCATCACCTCGCTCACGGCATGGCTTTTCAGGATCGCGCGCGCGCCCTGGTCGCCGGACAGCGCCAGCAGCAGCGGCAAATGAAAACTGCTGAAGGCGACCGGGTTGCCGCGCCGCCCTTCATACACGGGCGCCGCGATGCGCGCGCCCCGCTCAACCGTGGCGGCAAGCGCGCGGATGGTTTCCGGCTGCACGTAGGGCATGTCGCCCAACGCGATCACCCAGCCTTCCGCACCCTTGGTATGCTCGATCGCCGTCGTCAGCGACTCGCCCATGCCCAGGTCGGCGTCGGCGCACACGCGCACCTCGCATCCGAGGGCGCCCAGCAGCGCCGCCACCTTGTCGTCGCCCGGCCGCACCACCGCCAGCACGCGCGGCAGCACCGCCAGCATATTCTTCGCGCTGGCCGCGGCCACCAGGTCGCCGGCGGCGCCGTCCACGGTTTGCAGCAGCTTGTTTTGAACACCGGACGGATCGAAGCGTTTTCCCCGTCCGGCCGCCAGCAAAATACCCGTCAGCGCCATGCGGCTTACGCCTTGGCCGCGCTCAGATCGAACGGCAGCTTGCGCAGGCGCTTGCCGGTCAACTTGAACAAAGCGTTGGCGAAGGCCGGCGCCAACGGCGGCAGGCCAGGTTCGCCGACGCCGGTCGGTGGATCGTTGGACGGCACGATATGCACGTCGATGACCGGCATGTCGGTCATGCGCGCCACTGTATAGTCGCTGAAGTTCTGCTGGTCCACCACGCCGTCCTTGATCGTGATCGCGGCGCCGGGCAAGGTCATGCCGAGCCCCATCAGCGCCGCGCCCTGGATCTGCGCCTCGATCGTCAGCGGATTGACGGCCGTGTTGCAGTGAACGCCGGCGGTGACCTTGTTCAGCTTAGGCGAGCCATCCTTGTTCAGCGACGCCACCACCACATAGGCCACCACGGTGCCGAAGGCTTCGTGCACCGCCACGCCCCACGCCTGGCCTTTAGGCAAAGCCTTCTTGCCGTAGCCGGATTTGGCGACCGCCAGCTCCAGCGCCGCCACGTGGCGCCTGCCCTTCTCGCCCATCAGCTTTTTGCGGTAGGCGACGGCGTCCATCTTCGCCGCGTGCGCGGCTTCGTCGATCAGCGTCTCCATCACATAGGCGGTATGGGTCGCGCCGACGGAGCGCCACCACAGCACCGGCACGTTGGCCTTGACCGCGTGCGCGCTCAGGTTCAGCGGCACCTCGTACGGCTCTCCCATGCCCTCGACCATCGTCGAATCGACGCCGTCCTTGATCATCACCGCCTCGAACGGCGTGCCGGTGATGATCGACTGGCCGACGATCACGTGGTCCCAGGCGACGATACCGCCCTTGGCATCCATGCCGATGTCGGCGCGGTGCACATGCGACGGCCTGTAATAACCGCCCTTGATGTCGTCCTCGCGGCTCCACACCACCTTGACCGGTTCGGTCTTGCCGGCGGCCTTCCAGACCTTGGCGATATTGACCGCTTCGACCAGGTAGTCGGAACTCGGCACCGCGCGGCGGCCGAAGCCGCCGCCGGCCGTCATCGTGTTCAGCACCACCTGCTCCGGCTTCAGGCCGGCGGTGGCGGCGATGGCGCCGTGATCGAAAGTCTGGAACTGGGTTCCGGCCCACACTGTGCAACCGTCGGCGCGCAGGTCGACCACGCAATTGAGCGGCTCCATCGGCGCGTGCGCCAGATACGGGAACTCGTAGACGGCGGAGATCTTCTTCGCCGCGCCGGCCAGCTTGGAGGTGTCGGCCTTGCGCACCGGCGTACCCGGTTTGCGCGCCAAGGTCTTGAACTCGGCCAGTTGCTTGTCGCTGCTGACTTTTTCGACGCCGCTGGTATCCCAGTCGATGACCAGCGCCTCGCGGCCCATCTTGGCCGGCCAGTAGCCGTCGGCCACCACCACCACGCCGCTGCCACCGCGATCGGTCGACACCTGCAGCACCTCGATCACGCCCTTGATGGCCTTGGCCTTGCTGGCGTCGAACCTGGCGACCTTGGCGCCGAACACCGGCGGTCGCGCCACCACGGCGACCTTGCTGTTCGGCGCCTTGAAGTCGATGCCGAACTGCTGCTTGCCGTTCGATTTCGCCGCCGCGTCCAGGCGCTTGACCGGCGTGCCGATGATGGTGAAGTCCTTCGGGTCCTTCAGCTTGACGCTGGCGGGCACGGGCTGCTTCATGGCCGCATCGGCCATCGCGCCATACGTGGCCGTCTGGCCGGCCGGTCCGGTCAAGGTGCCCTTCGCGGTCTTGACCTGCTCCGGCGGCACCTTCCACTGCTCGGCCGCCGCCGCGATCAACATCGCGCGCGCCTTCGCGCCGATTTCGCGGTACTGGATATACGAGTGGGCGATGCTGCCCGAGCCGCCGGTGATCTGGATGCCGAACAGCGGATCCTTGTATTGTTCCCCGGCCGGCGCCAGCGCGCCGACCATGTTCGACCAGTCCGCGTCCAGCTCCTCGGCGATCAGCATCGGCAGCGAGGTTTGCACGCCCTGCCCGATCTCGATGCGGTTGACCTGCACCGTCACCGTGTTGTCCGGCGCGATGCGCAGAAAGGCGTTCGGTTCATAGACCTTGGCCGGCGGCTGCTGCGCGCTGGCGAGCCGGCCGGCGCCGGGCAGGAAAAAGCCCAGCACCAAGCCCCCGCCGGCGACGGCGCCGGCCTTCATGAAGCTCCGGCGCGAAAGGCCGGCAGCATCCCCAGCCGCCGGCGCGGAGCCCGAAGCCAAGGAGGCCAATGAAGCCATGTTTTCCTGATTAAGCCATTCGATACGCATACGGTGCTCCTTCAAGCGATGGTGCTGGCGGCGTCTTTAATGGCGGCGCGTATGCGTTGATAGGTGCCACATCGGCAGATATTGCCGCTCATGGCGTTGTCGATGTCGGCGTCCGACGGTTTTTTGTTCGTGCGCAGCAGCGCGGTCGCGCTCATGATCTGGCCGCTCTGGCAGTAGCCGCATTGCGGCACGTCGAGCTTGACCCAGGCGTCCTGCACGGCCTTGCCGATCTTGTCGTTTTCCATCGCCTCGATGGTGGTGATCTTCTGGCCGACGGCGGCCGAAATCGGCGTCACGCAGGAGCGGATCGGTTCACCGGCCAGGTGCACGGTGCAGGCGCCGCACAGCGCCGCGCCGCAACCGAATTTGGTGCCGGTCATGTTCAGGTTATCGCGCAGCGTCCACAAAATCGGCGTCGATGGATCGGCGTCGACCTGCACGTCCTTGCCGTTGATATTCAAGGTGATCATTCAATTCTCCTGGAGGGAAACCGCTTATAGGTATATTTTCAGGGGACCGCCTGGGTCCCCTGGTAAAACGGCAGAAGCTTACTGTTTGAGCTTGGCGAACTTCGCCTCGAGCGCCTTGGTGTCGACCGCGCCGGGGATGCGCGAGCCGTCGGCGAAGAAGATCGATGGCGTGCCGCTCACGCCCAGTTTGCGGCCCAGCGCCAGCACGTCCTGGTTCGGGGTCTTGCAGGAGTCGGCGGCGGCTGCCGGCGTTTTACCGTTCAACATCCAGTCGTCCCAGGCCTTGTTGCGGTCCGTCGCGCACCACACGCCGGCCGACTTGGTGAACGAATCCTCGCGCAGGATGTTGTACATGAAGGTGTAGACGGTGACGTTGTCGATGTCTTTGAGCGTGGTCTTGCGGAACTGCTTGCAGTAGCCGCAGTTCGGATCCTCGAACACCGCGATCACGCGCGAGCCGTCGCCCTTGACGGTCTTGAGCGCTTTGTCCAGCGGCAGATCGGAGAACTTGATCTTGTTGATATCGTCGATGCGCTCGCGCGTCAGGTCGGTGCCGGTGGTCAGGTTGAAGATATGGCCGTTGAACACGTAGGTGCCGGTTTTATCGGTGTAGAGGATCTCGTTACCCATGCGGATTTCGTACAGGCCGGCGTAAGGCGTGGCCTTGACCGAATCGACCTTCACGCCCTCGCCCAGGCGCGGCTCGACCAGCTTCTTGATCTCTTCCTCGGTCGGCGAGGTTTGAGCCTGGCCGCAAGACGCCATCATCACAGACAACAACAGCAAAACGAACTTACTTTTTTTCATGACATCTCCGGTGACTACTGACAGTCCATGCCGCCGCCTTGTTTTCCACTCACTTGCCCATGGCGTGAGAGATCAAGCGGCGCTTCAGCACAGGTAATTTATCCAACAAGTTTAATCCGAAATTGCGGACCACGCGCAGGGGTTCGACGTCGGCGCCGAACAGGCGCGCCAGGCCATCGGTGGTCAGCTGCATCAGCAGCACGTCTTCCTTGCGGGCGCGCTCGTAGCGGGCCAGCACGCGGTCGTCGCCGACGCCGCGCTGCGGTTCGCGCTCGGCCAGGGTCTTCATCAACTGCGCCACATCGGCGAAGCCCAGGTTCATGCCATGGCCGGCCAGCGGGTGGACCACGTGGGCGGCGTCGCCCACCAGCGCCACGCGCGGCGACGTCATCGCGTGCGGACGTAGCAGGCGCAATGGGAAATCGCGCACCAGCTCCGGCTGCAGCGGCGTCAGGGCGCCCAATTTTTCGGCGGCGTAGACTGCCAGGCGCTCGGCGATCTGCGCGGCCGATTCCTCGCGCAGCCGGTCGGCCAGCAGGTCCGGCGCCGACCACACCAGCGACACCCGGTTGCCGGGCAGCGGCAGCAGCGCCACGATCCCCTCGGCGCCGGTGAACCACTGGTAGGCGGCGCCGTGGTGCGGTTTTTCGCAATCGAAGTTGGTCACCACGGCGCGCTGGGCGTAGCTGCGGTAATCGAGGCCGATGTCGCACTGGCCGCGCACCCAGGACTCGGCGCCGTCGGCGCCCACCACCAGCTGCGCCCTGACGCTGGCGCCGTCGTCCAGCCGCACGGTGGCGTGGTCGTCGCCGCGCACCAGCTGCGCCGCCCGGCCATGGACCAGGGTCACGTTGCGGGCGAATTTGAGGGCGGCGTCGAGCGCCTGGCCGAGGTTGCGGTCTTCCAGTATCCACGCCAAGGTGCCGGCGTGGGCGCCGTAGGCGTCGAACGACAGGTCGCCGGCACGGGCGCCGTCGCCCTGGACGATCATCGCGTCGACCGGCGCCACGCGGGCCGCGTCGAGCGCGTCCCACACCTTCAGCGACGACAGCAGATTGTGCGCGGTGTGGTTGAGGGCGTAGACCCGGGCATCCCAGCCGGGATCGGCGGCGATGGCGGGACCGGCCGGCGCGGAAGGCGGCGAGGACGACGGAATCAGCAAGGCGACGCTCAGGCCGGACTGGGCCAGGCCCAGCGCGGTGGTCTTGGCAATCGCGCCATTGCCAACAATGCAAATGTCACTCTCGATAACGCGCGGCGGGGACGATGGATTATTCATCCACCCATTATAACGAAAGTGTGCGCGAGAAATTGTTCCTTGCAATTTCGCTCCGGTCTGCTATAATTCTGCTCCTTGGCCTGGTAGCTCAGTTGGTAGAGCAGAGGATTGAAAATCCTTGTGTCGGTGGTTCGATTCCGCCCCGGGCCACCAAGAATGCTTCAAACAGAACGCCAACCCTCGCAGGTTGGCGTTTTTGTTTCGAACGTCAGAAAACCCGGCGTGCGCTCCATTTCCGGTACAAAGCAGCGACGCCTCTTCGTCCAGCGGTGCGACCACATCGCCCACCTGTGCAAACCAAACACCCTGCAACGCCACCGGCATCGCGCCGCGCGAACTTGCTGTGCCGCTCATGCCTGGTCTCCCCCGATAGCGCTGTTGCGTGGATGGTCCTGACGCCGGCGGGGGACTGGAAGGTATTTGAGACTGAGGAAAGCATAGCAAATCACCGTAGCGGTCAGACCAAACAGGATGTAACTGGTTCTTGGCAATAGCAGGGCAAACCCGGCCAACACGAACACGACCAAGGTGTTGACGACCAGCTGGGGCCGCAGCTCGGGACGCTCCATGAAATAGGCGTACTGCTTACCAATGAAAAAGCAGACCGTGCCGATGACCGACAGTACCCGGAAATCGGATACCTGCATGTCGTCCAGGATCGCGTGTCGGATCAGGTTGGCTAAGATCGACAGGCCTATGAAAACGAAAAAATGCGAGTACAGGACCGAATGACCGGTCGTGAGCTTCTGCTTGGACAGCAGGTGAAAACTGTCGAAGTAGACCCACCAGATGCTCGATATCGTCACGAAGCCGGTGGCGGCGGTCACCAGCCTCTCCACAGTCCAGATGATATTGGCCAGTCCCGTCGACAGGCTGATAACAGACTCCCCCAGTAAGATGAGCGTGAGCAGGCCCACACGCTCGATCAGGTGTTCGGTATGCACCGGGATACCCTGGAGATGACGCGGCAAGAAAGAGATGAACGCCAGCAGATCGAACAGTATGCCAAGGTAAAGCACGACATACCGCTGTGGCGCCGGGAACAGGATCGAAGCGAGGCTGATGGTGGCGCCGGCGAGGGTCACCCATCCAACTGCCGTCGCGAGTTGCGCGCTTTTCCTGTGTCGCTGTTTCGACACGAAATACATCATGGCGATGATGTATTTCGCACAGGCGTAGCAGACGATGATGGCTTCAAAGCTGGCCACGAATCGCTGGTCGATCAAGCCCGAGATGATAATCATCAGGAACATGATGAACATGGTTGCCAACCGATGCTTCCGGTCGTCCGCGTCGAATCGGTTGGCATACATCGTGTGGCTGACCCAAATCCACCACAAGGGGATGAAAGTGAGGACGAATTGCCAGAACCGGAGCGGGTCAAGATGACCCTCGTGCGTGTGGCTCAGGATATGCGTTACGTCACCGATCGCCACCACAAAAATCAGGTCGAAGAACAACTCGAGCCAAGTGGCACGACGATTCGGTTCGAAATATTTTGTGTTGTGCATTTCGCCTAACGTTTCGCCTGACAAGCAGTGCTGACGCCACAACCGTCAGTGGTTGTTACTTCGTAAGAAAGCATTTGGCTTGTGCACCTTCCCGGGCTGCTCCGCGCGGATCGGACGAATCGGTGGGCTAAAGACGGACACACCCGCCCAGAGTTTGAACTCAATTCTACGCCTGATCAGCGTGTAGAACTCACGGAATTTCGCGGCGCCGGTGGCGCTGGTCGAATATGGCGATTTTCAATGCCCGCACTGCAGAGCGGCGCATTTTTATTTGAAGAACGTATTGGCGACCTTGGGTGACGCTATGCGTTTCGTGTTCCGCAGCATGCCGCTGACCCAGATCCATCCGATGGCGCAACTGGCGGTTTTGTTTCCGGCCACCTCGCTTATTCCTTCTTTTCCCTGAATTCGCCATCGATCACCGTGTCATCGGCGCGCTTGCCAGTGTTGCGGCCAGTGAATTTGAAAACGGATCCTAACAGGCGATCGAATATCAGGCGCCGCAACCACGGGAATGTCAGGAAAAACGCCGTCGTGAATCCGATGAACAACGCGGGCACATAGTCGCCTTGCCACACAAAGTGCAACAAGCACAGTGCGAGGATGCCCATGATGAGCGGGCGACGGACCGGTTTAGGTAACACGCCGACAATGCGCGGCTTACCGTTGCTAATCCAGGGAAATCTCGCAAAAAGCACGCCAAGCAGCAGGCCTGCGATGAACCGGCCCGTACCGAGTTGATCGGCCAATACGCCGACGACAAGGAAACCGGTATAGGTCATCGTGCCGGCCACCGCAGCCAGCACCGCGAATGCAACGGCGGCCGTTAGCTTTGGCAGGCGGATTGCCGTTCTGACTAAAAAAGGTAGGATTTGCTTACTCCTGCAAAGTGGGGTCGGAAGAAGATTGCAAATTCTAACAGCACTCTGGTACATCGCCGCGCAAGCCGCGATGTACCACTCTGTTATTATCGCGCCAACATTTTAACTTCCCGCTATCGCACTCTCAGGAATCCATGTCCGACCACGCCCAGCCGCTCCGCTATCCCCTTGTCACCTGGGCCCTCTTTGCCATCAATGTGATGGTGTACCTGGCGCAAGTCGTCACCGGGGTCAACTGGCTTGCGCCCAGCACCGCCTCCATGCTCGGCTGGGGCGGCAACCTGGCCGCGTACAGCCTCACCGACCAGCCCTGGCGCCTGTTGACCAGCATGTTCCTGCACATCGGCCTGGTGCATCTGGCGCTCAACATGTACATGCTGCTGGCCTTCGGGAGCCTGGTCGAGCGCCGCTTCGGCCATGTCCGCATCTTGCTGGTGTACCTGCTGTCGGGCCTGACCGGCAGCCTGGTGAGCGCACTGTGGCATGTCGATCCGTTCAACCAGGTCATCGGCGCGGGCGCTTCGGGCGCCCTGATGGGGCTGTGCGGCGCCTACCTCGCCGACTGGATCGCCGCCCGATGGCGTCACGCTCCGCACGAGCAGATCGGCACGGGCGGACCGCTGGTGCAGACGATCATCATCAACCTGGTCATCGGGGCGGCCGTGCCGGGCATCGACAACGCCAGCCACGTCGGCGGCCTGATCGGCGGCTTGGTCGTCGGCGGCGCGTTCGCCATGGTGCCCCGCGGATTTGGCCGCCTCAAGAGCGCGCTTGCCGTCGCGCTCATTTCCGGCCTGGCCCTGGGCGCCATTTATGCCAAGCTGAACGGCGAGCCGTCGGAACAGCTTGTCATGATCAAACAACTGCGCGCCGCTGAGCAGGCCGAGCAGGATGCCAAGGACAACGCCAAGCGCGCGCAGGCGGCGTTGGCCAAGGAAATCGCCGACGATCGCCGACGCGGTCCGCGCGCGGTCAGCAAGGAGCAGGCGGAAGGGACCTCGATCGAGCTCGAGGGGCCGGTGAGCAGTCTGCACCTGATGCCGGACACTACCCGCATTGCGGTGTCCGACGTAGATGAGCATACCCTGCGCCTGGTCGACCTGGCTAAGGGCGCGGCCGGTCCGGCGATCAGCGGGCAGCCGGCACTCGCCGATCTGCCGAACTGCGCCATGCGCGGGCGCTGCACCCACCAGGATGCCAACGCCGTGGCGCTCACCGCCGACGGCCGCAGCGCCTACGTGGCCTCGCTGATCGCCAATGGCGTCGGCATGGTCGACCTGCAAACCGGGCGAATGACGGCAACCTTTAAAACAGGCAAAAGTCCCCGCGCCATCGTGCTGACCAGATCCGGCGACCGCGCCTACGTGCTCAACGATGGCGACGACACCGTCGTGGCCATCGACCTGGCCACGCACAAGATCATCGGCAAACCCGTGGTGATCGGCAAGAACCAACCGGCCAACCGTCACCCGACCGGGATGTGGCTGGCGGCGGACGACAAGGAACTGTGGGTCATGGATGAAAGCGCCTCACGGTTGGTGGTGCTCGATGCGGCCACCTTGGCCGAGGTGACCGAGGTGGTCGTGACGTCGGGCTACATGAACGGCGCCCATGTCGATCCCAAGGGCGGCAAAGTCTGGCTGGTGGGCGTGGACGCCATCGACTTGATCGACCTGAAGACCAAGAAAATCGAAAAGACCTCGCGTTACTGTTACAGCGTGCTGGGGGGCGCCGATCGCCGTCAACCATGATGGCAAGCTGATGGCCATTGTCGAGCCGGAGGGCTGGATGCGCCTCATCAACCTGCGCACGGCGGTGACGGTGGCAGCGTATCCGTACCAAGGCAAGCCGGTCGGCTTACGCTTTTCGCCGGATGGCAAGCAGCTCTATCTCGTCACCAACTCACCTGCGCGCCTGACCGTGTTCGACACCGCCGTCACCGTGGCGCCGGAGCACGTGGACGCCTTCGATCTGCTGTGTTCTCCGCTGCGTTAGGATTTGTCCGAAGGGAGTGCTACCGATGAAAATGCGCAAGAAGTCCGAGTTGCCGTCCAAAGTGTGCGCCTACTGCTTGCTGCCTTTTAGCTGGCGCAAGAAGTGGGAACGCGACTGGGAGCAGGTCAAGTACTGCTCGGAACGCTGCCGCCGCGCGGCCAAGGCGGGCTGATCGCCCGATCATCGACGCCGGCTACGCCACGCTTGGGTAAACTTGTGCTCTAATGGTCAGACGACTACGCCGCATTTCGCAGCGTTTTCAACCATTACTCCAGGAGAAAATGATGGGCTTACTCGATCAACTGGCAGGACAAGTCATCGGTTCACTGGGCGCCCAGAAGCAGGACGCCGTCTCCCAGAGCGATCTGCTCGGTGGCGTGATGAACTTGATTAACAACGCCGGCGGCCTGCAAGGCATCCTGCAGCAGCTGCAAGCGAGCGGCATCGCCGACCAGGTCGCGTCATGGATCGGCACCGGCGAGAACGCCCCGGTGTCCGGCAACCAGATCGCCGAAGCGCTGGGCGCGGACCAGGTCACGCAGATCGCCCAGCACGCCGGCATTGCACCCGAACACGCGGCCACCGGGCTGGCCCAGTTGCTGCCGCAAATCATCGACAAGCTCACGCCCGGCGGCCAGGTGCCGCAGAACGAATTGCTGGAACAAGGCTTGAGCCTGCTGCGGGGCAAGCTTTTCGGCTGATGCCAATGACGGTTTAATCGGCCAAACGCTGGATCACCCAGGACAACAGGTCGCTGGGCGGCAAGGCGCCGTTATCGCTGCTGGACACCGAAGCTGGGTACGAGCTGGTGCTCGATACCCTGGGCCGCATCGAACACGGCATCGTGTCGTAATCCTTTGCATCCACAGGCAAGCAAGCTGGCCGCCGCCGTCGTGCGCCAGTTCGTCTATGATCCAAGGCTGTAGGCGCAAGCTCCCGAACAACACCACCGACGCCCATGGACAACCACTACCTCACCCCGCTGTTTTCCCCCGAGTCGATCGTCGTCTTCGCCGGCGATGCCGACCGGCCCGATACCCAGACCAGCTACGGCCGCGCCATCGGCGCCCAGCTCGAACAAGGCGGCTTCACCGGGCCGGTCACCTTCTTGCAGACCGGCATGACCGGTACCCTGACCGAACTGGCCCGGTCGCGCGCCGATCTGGCCGTGATCGCCCTGCCCGACCAGGACCTGGCGCTCGCGCTGGAGGTGGCGGGCCGCATCCAGTGCCGCGCCGCGCTGATCCTGTCGAGCGGCGTCGAGGCCCCGCTGGCCGGGGAACTGCATGCCATCGCCCGCAAGCACGGCATCCACCTGCTCGGCCCCAACTGCCTCGGCTACCAGCGCCCGCGCCTCCATATCAACGCCAGCGTCGCCGGCCAGCTGGCCAGCCCGGGCAGCCTGGCGCTGGTGTCGCAATCGGGCGCGCTGACCTCGGCCATCCTCGACTGGGGCAGCCAGAACGCGGTCGGGTTCTCGACCGTGGTCTCGCTGGGGCCCAACACCGCCGTCGATCTGGCGCAGACGCTCGACTTCCTGGCCACCGATCCGGCCACGCAAAGCATCGTCATCTGCATGGAAGGGTTGACCGACGCGCGCCGCTTCGTTTCGGCGCTGCGCGGCGCGGCCAACACCAAGCCGGTGGTGGTGCTCAAGGCCGGCCACGCGGCGGCCGCCTCCCAGGCCGCGCTGACCCACTCCGGCGCCACGGTCGCCAGCGACGAGGTGTTCGACGCCGCGCTGCGCCGCACCGGCGCGGTGCGGGTGAAGTCGTTCGTGCAGCTGTTCTCGGCGGCGAAATGCCTGGCCTCGCGCTACCGCCCGGTCGGACCGCGGCTGGCCGTCGTCACCAACGGCGGCGGACCCGGCGTGCTGGCGGCCGATTGGATCGAGGAACTGGGCCTGCGCCTGGCCAGCCTGTCCGACGAGGGCGCGCGGGCGCTGGCGCCGCAACTTCCCGCCCACGCCACGCTGGGCGGCCTGCTCGACCTGTCCGAGGAGGCCGACGCCGACGCCTTCCGCGCGGCCGTGCTGGCGTGCGCGCGCGACGCCCAGGTCGACGGCATCCTGGTGATCTACTCGCCCAAGCTCGGCAGCGACCCGGACGCCGTGGCGCGCGCCGTCAGCGCCGACGGCGCCGGCCTGGGCAAGCCGCTGCTGACGTGCTGGATGGGCGACCGGCAGGTCGCCGCCGCGCGCCAGGTCATCACCGCCGCCGGCATCGCCACCTTCCGCACGCCGGAAGCGGCGGTCGATGGCTTTTCCAGCATCGCGTCGTTCTACCAGAATCAGCTGCTGCTGCGCCAGACTCCGCCCCCGCTGTCGCAATTGAACCAGCCCGATCTGGACGGCGCGCGCCTGTTGATCGAGGGCGTGCTGGCCGAACGGCGCAAAACGCTCACCGAGATGGAATCGAAGTCGCTGCTGGCGGCGTTCCACATCCCCATCACGCAAACCATCCTGGCGCGCAGCGCCGCCGAGGCGATGCTCATCGCCAGCCAGCTCGGCTACCCAGTGGCGCTCAAGATCGATTCGCCCGACATCGCCCACAAATCCGACGTGCAGGGCGTGGCGCTCGACCTGGGCAACGCGGCGGCGGTGCGCGACGGCTATGGCGACATGATGGCCACCGTGCGCCGGCTGGCGCCGGACGCGCGCATCAACGGCGTGACGATCCAGAAGATGGCCGGCAAGCGCAACGGCCGGGAACTGTGCATCGGCGTCGTCACGGATCAGCTGTTCGGGCCGGCGATCAGCTTCGGCGCCGGCGGCGTCATGGTGGAGCTGATCGACGACCGCGCCGTCGAACTGCCGCCGCTGAACCTGTTCCTGGCGCAGCGCCTGATCGGGCGCGTGCGCGCGTCGCGGATGCTCGACGAATGGCGCGGGGCGCCGCCGGCACGCCGCGAAGCGGTCGAGCAAATCCTGCTGCGGGTATCGGAGATGGTGTGCGCGCTGCCGCAGCTCAGGGAAATGGACATCAATCCCCTGATCGTCGACGAGCACGGCGCGCTGGTGGTCGATGCGCGCATCGTCGTCGATGCAGCGCCGCCGGCGACGCACAACTACCACCACCTGGCGATCCTGCCCTACCCGTCCGACTACACGCGGGAGTGGCCGATGCGCGGCGGCGGCCAGTACACCTTGCGGCCGGTGCAGCCGGACGACGCCTCGATGCTGCAGGAGCTGGTGCGCGGGCTGTCGGAGAAATCGCGCTACTACCGCTTCGCCTCCTCGCTGCGCGAGCTGTCGGTACCGATGCTGGCCCGTTACACGCTGATCGACTACGACCGCGAAATGGCGCTGGTGGCGGTGCGCACGTTGCGCGCGCCCGGACCCGACGGCGAATTCGTCGCCACGTCGAGCATCATCGGCGTGTCGCGCTACGTCGCCAACCCCGACCGCAGCAGCTGCGAATTCTCGCTGCTGGTCGACGACCGTTACAGCGGCCAGGGTCTGGGCACGCGCTTGATGCTGGGGATCATGGACGTGGCGCGCGACAAAGGGCTGAGCGAGATCGTCGGTTTGGTGCTGTGTAAAAACAGCGGCATGCTCAAGCTGATGGCGAGCCTGGGTTTCGACATCCGTCCTTATGCGGACGACCCCGACTTCCGTTTGTGCAGCAAGCCGCTGTAGCGGGGGGCGTCCGGCGGCGGCATGTCGCCGATCCGGGACACCGGCGCCGGCTATGTACTAAAACGCACGGACCGGCACGGTGCGGGGGAACATGCTGCAGGCAGACCACCCACCACTAAAGGATACATATGAAAACCGCACTGATCTTGCTCGCCCTGACCTCGACCCTCGCCCTGAGCGCCTGCCAACGCGAAACGCCGCCGCCGGTGGTGCAGGTTGTCGCCGGCCCCGCCGGCGCGCCCGGCGCCACGGGAGCGACCGGCGCGACCGGTGCCCAGGCTCCGGCGGGCGCCACCGGCGCCACCGGTAAAACCGGCGACAGCGGCGCGCCCGGCTTTGACGGCGCCACCGGCGCGGCGGGCGTCCCGGGCAGCGACGGCGCCAAGGGTGAGTCCGGCGCCACCGGCGCGACCGGCTACGACGGCGCCAAGGGCGAGACCGGCGACAAGGGCAAAGCCGGCGAAACCGTGATCGTCGTTCCACAGCGTTAATCCCGGTGCCGGCCGGCATCCCCCGCCCGGCGCCGGCCGAGAACCTTCTTCCATGGCGCCTGTCACACCAGAGGGGTAGGTCGACCCGTGTTGATGGACAGGCTGCTGAGGGAGGCGCAACATGGCGCTGTCGGACTTCATTCTCGAGCACATCGATACCATTCTTGAGGAATGGGCGAATTTCGCCACCACGTTGGCGCCGGCGAAATATAAATTCGACCGGCTGATGTTGCTCGACCACGCCAGGCACATGCTGGAGACGATAGCGGCCGATCTGGCGTTGCCCGAAACGGCGTTCGAGCAGGCGCAGAAATCCAAGGGACTGGGCGTGCAGCCGCCGCCCGCGCAACCAAGCGCCGCCACGGAGCACGGCATGGCGCGCATGCAGTCCGGTTTCAGCCTGGTCGCGGCCGTGTCCGAATACCGGGCGCTGCGCGCCAGCGTGACGCGGCTGTGGGAGCGGGTGCCGGAAAACCAGCCGATGCCGCCCGCCGGGGTGGCCGACCTGATCCGGTTCAACGAGGCGATCGACCAGGCGTTGGGCGAGTCCGTCACCAGTTACTATCACGAAAAAGAACAGCAAACCCGGGTGTTCGACGCCATCCTGTCGTCCACGCCCGACCTCGGTTTCACGTTCGACCTCGACGGCCGCTTCACCTACGCCAACAAAGCCTTCCTCGAGCTGGTCGGCCTGCCGCTGCACGCGATACTGGAGAAGAACTACCAGGACCTGGGTTTTCCGAACGCCGTCGAAAAAGACCGCCAGGTGCGACTTGTCGTGCGTTCCAGGCAGCACGCGCGCGGCGAGGTGCACTTGACGCTGCCTT
Source organism: uncultured Duganella sp. (assembly GCA_963511605.1). Lineage (GTDB taxonomy): Bacteria > Pseudomonadota > Gammaproteobacteria > Burkholderiales > Burkholderiaceae_D > Rugamonas. The sequence goes on from CAUPJZ010000006.1 coordinate 36,502, forward strand.
CCGGGACCGACCACGTGTACGAATACATCCTCGTCCCGGTCCTGGACGAGGACGGCGACGTGGAAGCGGTCGCCGGCACCTCGCGCGACATCACCGACCGCAAGGCCGAGGAGCTGCGCAACTGGCGGCAGGCCAACTTCGATCTGCTGACGGGCCTGCCCAACCGCTGCCTGTTCCGCGACCGGCTGGAACACGAGGTGCGCCACGCCTGCCGCTCCGGCGCGCCGGTCGCCCTGCTGTTTATCGACCTGGACAAATTCAAGGACGCGAACGACACCTACGGCCACGACGCCGGCGACCTGCTGTTGCAGTACGCGGCGGCGCGCCTGCGCTCGTGCGTGCGGGAGACCGACACCGTGGCCCGGCTCGGCGGCGACGAGTTCACGATCATCGTCCAGGACCTCGGCGGGAACGGGCACGTCGAGCACGTGGCCAGGAAAATCCTGGAGCAGATGGAAAGACCCTTCCATATCAAGCAGCACGACATCGTCATCTCCGCCAGCATCGGGGTCGCGCTGGCGCCCGGCGGCGCCGACACGCCCGAGGCGCTGATGCAACAAGCCGACCTTGCGATGTACGCGTCCAAGCAAGCCGGCGGCAACCGCTTCGGCTTTTATTCCGGGTCCGTTCCGCCGGCGCCGTGAAGCACCATCCTTGACGCCGCCGCCCCGGCCTGGTTCAGGGGCGGCCACGCGCCGCCCATACCCCGAATCGTGCGCCCTGTCGCACGGTCAACCTGGCGGCCGCATCTTCGTCTATCATCGACTTGTGTTTTTTTCATTCTTTCCACAACGATGAGGTCCATATGAAGCGCTACCTGCTGTCCGCCGCCGTGCTCGCCACCATGCTGCCGGTCCACGCCCAGTCCCCGGTCCAATCCGACGGCGCCGCGCCGGACGTGCCGCTGATCGAGCGCGCCAAGATCTTCGGCAATCCCAGCAAGACCGGCGGGCGGCTCAGCCCGGACGGCAAGTGGCTGTCGTGGATGGCGCCGCGTGACGGCGTGCTCAACGTGTGGGTGGCGCCGGCCGCCGATCCGTCCAAGGCCCGCGCGCTGACCGGGGAAAAAACGCGGCCCATCCGCACCGCCATCTGGTCGCCCGACTCCAGGCAATTGATGTTCATCCAGGACAAGGGCGGCGACGAGAATTTCCTGCTGTACGGCGTCGATGTCGTCAGCGGCAAGCAAACCAGCCTCACGCCGTTCGAGAAGACCCGCGTGCGGCCCATCGCCTACAGCAACAAGGTCAAGGACCGCGTGCTGATCGGCTTGAACAACCGCGACGCGCGCTGGCATGACGTCTACAGCCTGGAGCTGGCCACCGGCAAACTGACCTTGCTGCTGCAAAACGACGGCTACGCCGGCTTCCTGGCCGACGAGCAGCTGAACCTGCGCGTGGCCGAGAAAGCGCGCCCGGACGGCGGCACCACCTATCTCCGCCTCAAGGACGGCAAGCCCGATGGCGAGCCGCTGGCCGATGTCGGCCTGGACGATTCGCAGACCACGGCGCCGCTGACCTTCACCGCCGACGGCAAAACACTGTACTGGACCGATTCGCGCGGCCGCAACACCTCGGCGCTGGTGGCGCAGGACGTCGCCACCGGCAAGACCACGGTGGTGGCGCAGGACGCAAGGGCCGATATCTCCAACGCCCTGTACGATCCCAAAACCGGCGCGGCGCAGGCCTACAGCGTCGATTACCTGAAGCAGGAATACGTGGCGCTGACACCGGCCCTCAAGGCCGACCTCGAGTTCCTGAAGAAGAACATCAAGGGCCAGTTCACCGTGGGCTCGCGCACCGAGTCCGACGACAAATGGCTGGTCTCGGCCGATTCCGTCACGGCGCCGCCGGCCACCTGGCTGTACGAGCGCAAGGCCAAACGGCTGACCAAGTTGTACGTCACGCGTCCTGAGCTGGAAGGCGCGCCGCTGGCGCAGATGTATCCGCAGGAAATCAAGTCGCGCGACGGCCTGACCCTGGTGTCCTACCTGACCCTGCCGAAATCGGCCAGCGCCAGCGAAGCGGGCAAGCCGGCCAAGCCGGCGCCAATGGTGCTGCTGGTACACGGCGGCCCGTGGGCGCGCGACGGCTACGGCTACAACGGCTACCACCAGTGGCTGGCCAACCGCGGCTACGCGGTGCTGTCGGTGAACTTCCGCGGCTCGACCGGCTTCGGCAAGAACTTCATTTCCGCCGGCGATCTGCAATGGGGCCGCAAAATGCACGACGACCTGATCGACGCGGTCGACTGGGCCGTCAAGAGCGGCGTCACCACCGCCGACAAGGTCGCCATCATGGGCGGCTCCTACGGCGGCTACGCGACCCTGGCCGGGCTGGCGTTCACGCCCACCACGTTCGCGTGCGGGGTCGACATCGTCGGCCCATCCAACCTGTTCACCTTGCTCAAGACGATCCCGCCATACTGGGAGGCGGGCAAACAGCAATTCTACAAGCGCATGGGCGACCCGACCACCGAGGAAGGCAAGGCGCTGTTGAAGGAACGCTCGCCGCTCAACTTCGCCGCCAACATCCAGCGGCCGCTGCTGATCGGCCAGGGCGCCAACGATCCGCGCGTCAACATCGCCGAGTCCGACCAGATCGTCGAAGCGATGGCGGCCAAGAACATTCCGGTCACCTACGTGGTGTTCCCTGACGAAGGCCACGGCTTCGCGCGGCCGGTCAACAACATCGCCTTCAACGCGGTGACCGAGAACTTCCTGGCCAAGTGCCTGAGCGGGCGCGCCGAGCCGATCGGCAAGGCGCTCAAGACCTCGACCGCGCAAGTCAAGCACGGCGCCGAGTTCGCGCCGGGGTTGAAGGACGCAATGGAGTAGGACCGGCGCGCCGGGGAGCCTTGGTATATACTGAACCCAGGCTCCCTCGATATCGATTTCCTCATGAACATGTTCCGCATTCCCGCGAAGAATCATTGTTCGTCCCTGAACGAGGGGGCATCGCCTGCGGCCGTCCCAACGGCGCGAAACTCCGCCGGCCTTTCCCGGGCTCGGTAAGCGCCCCGCGAGACCACCCGGTCTGCTTTGCACTGCCGAGCCACCCCACAGCAACAACACGCTATCGCGACCGCACGCGGCTTTGCCACGTTCGTCGCGCCCCCGCTTATGCGCGACCATTTACCTGGAGCTATCATCATGCAACCGAAAATAATTGTTTCATCGCTCGACGCCGAACGGCTCGAAATCCTGCTCGACGCCCTCCCGCCCGCCGAGGCCGCCACCCACGAGGGGCTGATGGAGGAACTCGGCCGCGCCGAGATCGTCGCGCCGCAGGACATGCCGGCCGGCGTCGTCACCATGAATTCCACCGTGCGCTTCCAGATCGACGCGCCGCCCGAGGAATTGAGCCTGACGCTGGTCTATCCCCGCGACCTGGCCGACACCGCCGATGCGATCTCGATCCTGACCCCGGTCGGCAGCGCGCTGCTGGGCCTGTCCGTGGGCGACGCCATCGATTGGCCCCGTCCGGACGGGCAACTGGTGCGGGTGCGCATCCTGGAGGTGCTCTATCAACCGGAGCAGGCTGCGGAGCTCGCCCGCTGACGGCGCGGGTGATGGAAGCGGCGCTGGCGGCGCGTGCATGGCCGATTACGCTGCGCTAATCCGCCCTACGTGGTTACGTGGTTACGTGGTTACGTGGTTACGTGGTTTATTGGTGGACCATATCGTGCGATCAAAAAAAATCCCCGCCGGCGTTACTCCGGCGGGGATTTTTTACGACCGTCTCTGCGCTTGACTACAGCGGATTGCCGTCGGCGTCGATCTTGCGCACTTCGCCCAGCTTCAGTTCGCGCACGCCGCTCTCGACCTTGCTCATGTCGCCCACCACCACCCACACCAGCTTGCCCGGCGCGATGGTGCGCGCGGCCAGCGCGTTGGCTTGCTCCGGCGTCATCGCCAGCACCGTGTCGGTGAAGGTGTTGTAGTAGGTCTCCGGCAGCTTGTACTGCAGGATGGTGCTGTAGGCGCCGGCCAGCTGCCCCGCCGTTTCGAACGAACCCGGCAGCGCCAGGGTTTCGTTGCTCTTGGCCTCGCCCAGTTCGGCGGCGGTGATCGGCTTGGCGCCGGCGATGTCGCCGTATTCGCGCACCAGTTCCTGCAGCGCCTCCTTGGTCTTGTCGCTTTGCACAGGCGACGTGCTCATGTACAGACGCTGGCCCAGCGCCGGCGACAGGCTGGAACGCACGCCGTACGACCAGTGCTTGTCCTCGCGCAGGTTCATATTGATGCGCGAGCCGAAGTTGCCGCCGAAGATGTTGTTGACCACGCCAAGCTGCACCGCGTCCGGCGAGTTGCGCGGCGGCGCCAGCTGCACGCCGTAGATCACGCTTTGCAGCGCGCCCGGCTTGTCCATCAGATAGACCACCGGCTTGTCGGCCGGCGCCACCTGGGCGATGTTCTTCTTCGGCGTCTCGCCGGCCTTCCAGCCGCCGAACGCTTTTTCCAGCAGCGGCGTGATCTCGGCCAAGGTGGTGTCGCCCACCACCAGCAAGGTCGCGTTGTTCGGCTTGAACCAGGCCTGGTGGTACTTGACCAGGTCGTCGCGGCCGATGCGGGCGACGGACGCCTCCGTGCCGCTGCCGGTCAGCGGCAGCGAATAGGCGTGGCCCTTGCCGTACACCAGCGACGGAATCACGCGCAAGGCCATCGTCGACGGATTGGCCTTTTCACGCTGGATCGCGGCCAGCTGGTCCTTCTTCAAGCGGTCCAGCTCATTCTGGGCGAAGGCCGGGCGCAACAGCACGTCGGCGTACACCTCGAGCGCCTTCGGCATCGTCGCCTTGAGCGCGTTGAGCTGCACGGAGGCGCCGTCGAGATTGGTGCTGACGGAGAAGTTGGCGCCCAGCGATTCGAATTCCTCGCTGATCTTGGCCGCGCTGCGGATGGCCGTGCCCTCGTCGAGCATGTTCGTCGCCAGGCTCGCCAGTCCCGGCAACTCCTGCGAGTCGGACGCGTAACCGGCATCGACCATCATCGAGAAATTGACCACCGGCGCCGCGTGGCGTTCGGCCAGCACCACCTTCAAGCCGTTCGACAAGGTGGCTTTCTGCATAGGCGGCAGGTTCAGCGATTCGGCCTTGCCCAGCGCCGGCGGCTTGCTGCGGTCCAGCTTGGCGGTGGTGGCGTAGTTGGTGGCGAACGGTTTGACCTCCAGCACGTAATCGCCGTCGTCCAGCCACGCGCCCATCGCCTGCCTGACCTGCGCCGGCGTGGCCGCCTTGACCGCCGCCAGGTACTCCTTGTAGCAGTCCGGATTGCCGGTGTAGGTGGTGCAGCTGGCCAGCAGATCGCTCTTGCCGCCGAAGCCGCCGACACGCTCGACGATGCGGGTGTAGGAGGCCAGGATCGCGGTCTTGGCGATGTCCAGCTCGGCGGCGCTCGGGCCGGATTTCATCAGCGCGCGCAATTCCTCGTCGGCGATCGCTTCCATCCTGGCCACATCGGCGCCGGGGCGCGCGGTCAGGACGACATAAAACTGGCCGGCGATCTCTGAGCTGTAGTTGCCGGCGCTGGCGTCGCTCGCCAACTGGTCCTTGTAGACCAGGCGCTTGTAGAAGCGCGACGTCTTGCCGCCGCCCAGCACCTGCGCGGCCAGGTCGAGCAGCGGTTCGGTCGCGGTGTGCGCGCCGGGCACGTTCCACACGCGGTAGATGCGTCCCTGCGGCACCCGGTCCTCGACCGAGCCGCGATGGGTGCCGGTGCGCTTGGCGATCCATTCCTTGTGCTTGGCCAAGGGCGGACCGGCCGGAATGTCGCCGTAGTACTTCTCGACCTTTTCGCGCGCCTGTTCCGGCGTGATATCGCCGGCCAGCACCAGCACCACGTTGTTCGGCCCGTAGTTATTCTTGAACCATTCCTGCACGTCGGTCATCGAGGCCGCGTCCAGGTCGGCCATCGAACCGATCGTCGTCCACGAATAGGGATGGCCGGCCGGCCAGGTGTTCTCGGTCAGCAGCTGGCGCGTCACGCCGTACGGCTGGTTCTCGCCCTGGCGTTTTTCGTTTTGCACGACGCCGCGCTGCAGGTCCAGTTTTTTCTTGTCGAGCACGCCAAGCAGATGGCCCATGCGGTCGCTCTCGGCGAACAGCGCGAAGTCCAGCATCGACGTCGGCACGTTCTGGAAGTAGTTGGTGCGGTCGGGATTGGTGGTGCCGTTCAGGTCGGTCGCACCGATCTGCTGCATGGCGTTGATGTAGGTCTTGTTGAAATTGTCGCTGCCGCTGAACATCAGGTGTTCGAACAGGTGGGCGAAGCCGGTCTTGCCGGGCTTCTCGTTCTTGGAGCCGACGTGGTACCAGGTGTTGACGGCCACCACCGGTGTCTTGTGGTCCTCGTGGACCAGCAGGGTCAGGCCGTTTTTCAGCACGAACTTGGTGTAAGGAATATCGGGAATGGCAATGTCGGACTTGGCTGATTTGGACGCGGCCGGCTTGGCGGCTTCGGCGGCGCTAGCGGATTGCAGGGCGCTAGCGCCAAGCAAGGCGACAGACATGGCGACGGACGCCGCGATCGTGGTGCGGCGGATGGACATGGTCATGCGGTTTCTCCTCGTGATGGGAATGGCCCCTGCAAAAGCGCGCCGGCGTACTAGCCGGCGCGCAACCATTTTATTGCATTTTAGTTAAACATAAAACTATTTACGCTTGGCCTCGGTCTTGTCGCGCGCGGCGCGGAACTCGGCGTCCGGCGCCCAGTTCGGCCAGGCCTTCGACTCGGCCAGGTCGCGGCCCAGCGAGTACAACATGCCCAGGTCGTGCGCCATGCCCTTGAACGACCAGTCCGCGCTCCACTCGTCCGACGGCTGGTGGTAGTTGTTGGTGGTGTAGCTCTCCTCGGCCTGCTTGCCGGCCCGCAGACCCCCATCGACGAAATCATTGCCCGAACCATAGGAAATGGCCGGCACGCCGCGCTTGGCGAACGGGAAGTGGTCGGAGCGGAAGAAGTAGCCGGCCTCCGGTTTCGGATCGGGCGAGTAGACCAGGTTCCATTCCTTGGCCTTGGCGATCAACTGGTCGAGCAACTCGACCTTGGCGCTGCCGGAAATGGTGAAGTTGCGCGACACGCCCTGCGGGCTCAACGCGTCCATATTGATCACGCCGACCGTCTGCGCCAGCGGGTACAGCGGGTTCTGCGCGTAGTATTCCGAGCCCAGCAAGCCCTTCTCCTCGGCCGTCACGGCCAGGAACAGCACGCTGCGCGCCGGCGCCGGCGCCTTGCCGTAGGCGCGCGCCAGTTCCAGCAGCGCGGCCAGGCCGGTACCGTTGTCGACCGCGCCGTTGTAGATCTTGTCGCCCTTGGCGTTCGGCAAGCCGACACCCAGGTGGTCCCAGTGGCCGCTGTAGATCACGGTTTCGTCCGGCTTGCTGGCGCCCACCATGCGGGCGGCCACGTTTTTCGACGTGATCACCTGCGCGTCGACCGCGTAATGGGCCGACAGGGTGACGTCCTTCAACTGCACCGGTTTGAAGTCGCGCGTCTGCGCCAGTTTCTTGAGCGCCTCGAAATCCTGGCCGCCGCGCTTGAACAGGTCGACCGCCAGATCGCGCTGTATCCAGGCCTCCATCGGCGCGTGCGCCTCGGACGGCTTCTTGCGCACGATGTCGTACATCACGTTGGTGTTGGAATTCTTGACCGTCGGCCAGCCGTACGAGGCCGGCGCCGTCTCGTGCACGATGATGGTGCCGAGCGCGCCGCGCTTGGCCATCTCCTCATACTTGTAGGTCCAGCGGCCATAGTAGGTCATGGCCTTGCCGCCGAACTCGCCCTCGCCGGTCTCGAAATCGGGATCGTTGATCAGCACCACCGCCAGCTTGCCCTTCAGGTCCACGCCCTTGAAGTCGTCCCACTTGCGCTCCGGCGCGGTCACGCCGTAGCCGACGAACACCAGCGGCGCGTTCTTGAAATCGACCAGCTTGGCGCCGCTCATCGAGGCGCGCACGGCCAGGTCGTCGCCCTGCTTCAGTTCCTGGCTGCCCTTGGCGTCCTTGACCGACAGCTTGACCGGCCCCTTGATCTCGAAGCGGCCCAGCGGCACGTCCTGCGTCCAGCTGCGCTCGCCTTTCTTGCCTTTGACCGGATCGCCGCCCGGCTGCATGCCGGCCGCCTTGAACTGCTCGATCAGATAGTTGACGGTCTTGGTTTCGCCGGCGGTGTTCGGTCCGCGTCCCTCGAATTCGTCGGACGCCAGCACCTTGACGTCGTGCGACAACTTCTGTGGACTGAATTCGGGACCGGTGGCGGCCTGCGCCAGACCGGCGGCAAGCAAGGCAGTAATGAGCAGGGTGTGTTTCAAGGTAAACCTCCATGGCAAACAGATCGGCAATACTGCCATGAAACCACAAGTACAGCAATCGGACCGCGCTCGGTGGGGTGGCGAACAGTACGCTGATGATCGCCGGCGCTCACCGATGGCACAAGTGGTAAGCCGCGCTCACAAAGAACACCGCCGCCGTCTTGATGACGGTGATGCCGACCGGATCACGGCCCCACCGTCACCCGGCAGATCTGGTAAGGAAAGGCCTCGCTGCCGACGAAGGCGCGGTAGGGCGCGCAGCTGCCCGGCTCCAGCCGCAGTCCATAGCCGCGCACATGGGTGGCGGCCGCCGCGATGATGGCGGCGTTGATGGCCGGCAGATCCATGCGGTGTTTCGGCAACAGGTCGAAGGTGCAGCCGCCGTCGGGCAGACGGCGCAGCTCGACGCCGAAGCGTATCCGCTGCATGACCCACGCCAGCTTGCCGCAACCGGCGGCGTCGCGCGTCAGGCCCAGCCACTGGGCGGCGGCCAGCTTGCGCCCGCGGGTGCCGTCCTTCTCATTGTTGGCGGCGTTGAGCAGCAGGTAATGGGGGCCCGGCCGCTCGGCGATGGCTTGCGCGATACGCTGGCGCCAGCCGGCCGATTCGGGGAAGCCGGTGCCGAGCGAGACGATCCTGGCCTGCGGCGGCATGAAGGTGGTGATCCAGCCGGTCGGCGGGTCCCAGTGCGCCAGGAACACGATGCTTGCCGACGGCGTGGCGAAGGCCGGCACCTCGGCGCTGTAGGCGCGCTTGCCCCACTTGGCGTGGCCCCAGGTGTTGGCCGGGAACACACTCAGCACCAACAGCGCCAGCAGCGCGCCGCCCCACTGCCGGGCCGCCGCCGTGGCGGGCGCCACATGGCCCCATACGATCCAGAACACCTGCGGCGCCAGCAGCTCGAGCGGGATCAGGTAGCGGTAGATGCTGAACATGCGCATCCACACCACGTAGCCGATGACGAAGAACAGCAGCACGAACACGGCGCGGCGGTCCATCGCCGGCGCCGGCGCGCCGCCGATGAACCGTCGCGCCAGCCACGTCGCCACCAGCACGGCCAGCAGCACGTACAACGCCGGCCATATCATCAACTTGAGGCCGAGCTCGGAGACACGGCGCGTATCGAAGGCGGAGATGAACGGCCACAGCAGGTTCTCCAGCATGTCGCGCGGACGAAAATGCGTGTCGAGCACGCCGCTCTCCGGCGCCAGCGGGCTGCGGAACAGGTTGTTAAACTGCGGGAACAGCGGATTGCCGAAGGTTTGCCACATTGTGAGGAACCACCAGCCGGCCGTGGCGGCAATACCGCCGAGCACGCCCAAGCCGAACACGAACGCCAGCCACACGCGCCGCCACCCGCCCAGCGGCAAGGCCAGCAGCGCCAGGCACAGCGCGACGGCGTAGACGGCGTTGGTCAGTTTCAGGCCGGCCGCTGCGCCCGTCAGCAGGCCGGCGGCCAGCATGGTCGCCACATCGCCGGCGCCGGCGCTCGGCAGCGCCTCCCAGCGACGCAGCACCAGATACAAGCCGCCCAGCAGCGGCAGCGCCGTCAGGTTGTCGCCCATGGTATTGCCCAACGCGCTCAGGAAGCCCGAGCCGAGCATGCCGGCGCCGGCCAGCAGCAAGGCCAGACGCTGCCGTTGTCCGCCCAGCAGGCGGCGCGCGATCGCCGCCAGCACGATGAAGTTCAGGCCCTGCAGCGCTCCTAGGACAAAGCCGGCCAGCTGCGGCGGCAGCGCGCCGTTCAGCAGATGGTAGAAGATGTCGAGCGTCGGGTTGAAATAGCTCTGGAAGGCGGCGGGCGCCAGGTCGAAGCCGACACGGCCGTTGAGCACCGCGTAGCCGTTGTACAAGTGATAGTTGCGCAGGTCCCAGTTGCTGTCCTGCCCCAGCAGCATGGAGGCCAGGCCGAACAGCAGTGGCACGCACAGCGCCACGCCGGTGGTGGCGCCGGGGGCGGACAGAAAGACGGTGCGGCGCGCGAACCACGCGGCCAGCGCCGCGACGGCGCGGTTGGGAAAAGTCATGGGGTCATCCGGATTTAAAGACGAAGAATTTCGCGCTGACAAAGTTCAGCGTCATGCCCGCCAGCGAGCCGAGGCAGACCGCCGCGGCCGGCACCCACGGCGCCGCCGGCAGCAGCCACAGCGCGAGCGTGTAGGCGCCCAGGTTGAGCAAGGCGCCGCCGCTCATCGCGCCCAGATAGCGCCACCACTCGGTCCACGGCGAGCCGGTCGGCGTGAACGTGTAGCGGCGGTTGAGGCGCCACGTCAACAGCACCGCCGCCAGGAACGACATCGCGCGGCCGGCGTAGGGCCCGGCGCCGAGCGCCAGCGCGCCATACAGCACGGCGACGTCGGCCACCAGGCCGAGCACGCCGATGGCGGCAAAGCGCAGCAGCTCTCCGGCGGTCCTAGCCACGGGCGGGCGGCGGCGGCGGCGACAGCGACGGCGCCGGCTGGGCCAGGTAGGCGAAGCGTTTTTGCTCGATGCGGCCCTTGGTCAGGGCGTCGAGGATGACGCCGCACGCCAGCAGGATCAGGCCGAACAACATCAGCGCGGCGCACAAGGTGGCCGTCGGCAGGCGCGGCACCAGTCCGGTTTGCAGATAGGTTTCCACCAGCGGCTCGGCCAGCGCCAGCGCCAGCAGCGCGGCGGCGCCGGCGCCGATCGAAAAGAACGCCAGCGGCCGCTCGGACTTGAACAGCCGGAAGATCGTGGTGAGGATGCGGAAGCCGTCCCTGTAAGTGCTGAGCTTGCTGACCGATCCCTCCGGACGCGATTTATACGAGGTCGACACCTCGGCCACCGGCATGCGCAGCGCCAGCGCGTGCACGGTCAGCTCGGTCTCGATCTCGAAGCCGGCCGAATGCGCGGCGAACGACTTGACATAGCGCTGCGAGAACACGCGGTAGCCGGACAGGATGTCGGTGAACGTGCGGCCGAAAATGAACGACACGCAACCGGTCAGCATGGCGTTGCCGAAGCGGTGGCCGGGCCGGTAGGCCTCCTGCTCGGTGCTGACGCGGTTGCCCACGACCATGTCCAGTCCTTCGCTGAACAGCTGCTCGACCAGTTGCGGCGCCACGCTGGCGTCGTAGGTGTCGTCGCCGTCGACCATCACGTAGGCGTCGGCCTCGATGTCGGCGAACATGCGCCGCACCACGCTGCCCTTGCCCTGCGCCGGTACGTTGCGCACGATGGCGCCGGCCTCGCGGGCGATGTGCGCGGTGCCGTCGGTGGAATTGTTGTCGAACACGTAGACCTGCGCCTGCGGCAGGCAAGCGTTGAAATCGCGCACGATGGCGGTGATCGTCAACGCCTCGTTATAACAAGGCACCAAAATGGCGATGCGCTTAGTGCTCAGTTTATCCATGGTGATGGGGGAATGGTAGCGAAAGAAATCAAGGCCGCCATTATAAGCTTGCGAAAAACAAAACCCTAGTTATTTGCTATTGGGCAATAAGAGACACTGTCGGCGGTAACCCTTGGTATCGATTGACGCTCGCGGAACAGGCTGCAATACTGGATCATCGCAGCCCATGCAGGACGCCATGACTGAACTACGAGCCTCGCTCAAGAGCGGTGGCAGGTTCTCGCTGAACTGGAGCTATCTGAATGCCATCGCCAACGGCGTGTCGGCCATCGACCTCGGCGCGCTGGCGTTGCGCAACCTGCACGACGCCCGGCAGTTCGTGCGCGAGTACGGCTTCGACCTGGAGCAGCCGGCCGCCCCGGCGATCATTGCCCGCGCCCACCGCGAGGCGGTCGACTTCCTCGCCTGCACCTTCCTCGCCCCGGGCCAGGCAGGCTTGATCCCCGAGGAGGTCAGCCATCCCGACGATCCGCTGCAATTGCTGGTGTACGCCTCGCTGCGCGGCAATAACGTCGACGTGCGGCGCATGTGGTCGTGCGCCGTGCTCAAGGTCATGCATGGCATCTTTTACATCGACAACAACCTCAAGCTGCGCCACTTCCACGCCATCCGCGAGCAGGTGTTCGCCACCCTGGACGAGGTGATCCGGCACGACGGCGACCGCCACTTCCTCACCGACGGCGAGGTCTGCCTGCCGATGCTGCACTACGAGCGCAAGGACAACAAGGGCCGCAAAAGCATCTTGCTCAAGCTGCTGCAAAAGGCCGCCTACCTGGCCGCCGACATCTTCGACCACCTCGGCGTGCGGCTGGTGTTCGCCACCCGCTTCGAATGCCTGCTGGCACTGCGCAGCCTGCAGCGCGCGCACCTGCTGTCGGTCACCAACGTCGACGCCGAGCGCACCCGCAACACCTTGCTGGACCTCGATGCGGCCAAGCAGATCTTCAACAAGTACCGCGCGCGGATCGAGCACAGCGACGACTATCCGTTCGAGCTGCTGCGAACCATGGACGCCGAACTGGCCGACCTGGCGCAGCCGCAGACGCGCTGCGACAACCCGCACAGCGGCAGCGGCTTCAACAGCATCCAGGTGACGGTGCGCAAGATGATCCACGTCCAGCCGGACCACCCGAACATCGGCGCCGGCGGCGAGCAGGAATACGACGTCGGCTTTTTCTTCGAGTACGAGATCCAGCTGATGGACCAGGCCAGCTACGAGCGCAGCCTGGCCGGCCCCGCCAGCCACGACGCCTACAAGCGGCGCCAGATCGACACGGCCCGCGCGCGCGTGTTCGGCCGCGACCTGCTGCGCTGGGTGGAGTCGCAATCGCCACAGTGAGCGGTGCGACGCGAACGCGTGCGCTGGCCTAACATTGGCTTCCGCAGTAGCAGGAGCCGACTTGTCCAATTTCATGCAACGGCGCGCATGGCGCTATCTGGCGGCCTCGATGCTGATCGCGGCCTGCTGCCCGGCGTCCAGCCAGGACGCCCCGGCCCGGGTCACCGTCACGGCCACCCGCGATCCGGTCGACAAGTCCTACCGAAAAATGATCGCCGGCATGGACCGTTTCGAGCGCAACCGGGCGCTGGCGCCGCAGGCGAGCTTGCGCTTCCAATTGCTGCCGCGCCTGCCCACCACGCGGCTCGACGGCATCGCCTTGCGGGTGGTCGGCGACACCGTCGCGCTTCCCGTGCCCGTGGCGCCCGACCACACCTTCACCCTCGACCGCAACAACCAGGCGCTGCGCGAAGACGCGGCGCTGGTTGCCAGCAGCAAGACCAGCACCTTGACCTGGCGCGCGCGGGTGCGCAGTCCCAACGTGCCGCCCGGCATGCGCCGCCTCGGCGACCTGCGGCTCGAATGCCAGGTCGGCGTCGAGGCGGGCCTGCTGTCGAACAACGCCAACGTCTTCGCCTGGCTGGGCGAGCTGCTCACCGATCCCGACCGGGTCTGCTCTGCCGCCGACGGCAACTACTTGTTTTTCGCCGAGCGGCCGTTGTTCGGCGTCACGCTGCGCGACGGCAACCGCACCGAGACACTGCCGTTTTCCATGCTGTACGCGGGCGGCACGCAAACGCCGGACACCCTGCCCTTCTGCGATTGCCAGGTCTTGCTCGACCGCAGCTACTACGCGCCGGTATGGGACCGCCGCTGGTCCGACGATACCCTGGTGGCATTCGACTACATGGACGACGCGCCAGGCGCCGGCACCGTGCCCGTCGCCGCCACCCACCGCACCACGGCGCAAATGCGCGCCGCGCTCGGCCCGGCCAGCACGGTGCGTTTCGACAACGGCTACCAGGTCTGGCGCTATCAATATCCCAAATCGGGCCCCGAGAAAAAGCCGGAAGGCGGCAAGCCCGCCTACGCCGAATTCGTCATCCTGTTCGGCCCCGACGGCGTCGCGCGCAAAGCACGATTGAGCGAGCCCTTGTAAAGCGGCGGCGATTGGATCATGATGAGATGATGAAAACTCCTCTCCACTCCCGCTCCCTTCGCCTTGCCACGGCAAGCCTGTTGATGCTGGCCGCCAGCGCCTGCGGCAGCGCGCCGCCGGCCGCGCCGGCAGCCAGCAAGACCGAGGAGCTGTGGAAAAAGATCCAGGCCGCCAACGCCGACACCAGTTGCGACACGCAAAGCCAATGCCACACGATAGGCATCGGTTCCAAAGCTTGCGGCGGCCCCGAGCGCTACATGGCCTGGTCGAGCAAAAACAGCGACGGCGCCGCGCTCAAGGCGCTGATCGAGCGGCACGCCGCCGCGCGCCGCGCCGACGACGAGCGCGAGCAGATGATGTCGACCTGCTCGATGGTCAGCGACCCCGGCGCCAGCTGCCGCGCCGGCCAATGCACCATCAACGCCACCTCCCCCGGAAACACCACGGATCCACGCAGGGCGGATTAGCGGGCGAGGCCCGCCAATCCGCCCCGGGGGCCCATCGAAGAGACAGCCTACCTGGCCGGTAGGCTTTGAGAGCGCAGCGTCATCGGCCATGCAAGCGCCGCCGCCAGTCGATCAAGCACCAAAAAACAAAAAACCCGCGAGCCCAACCGGCCTCGCGGGTTTTTCACAACCAGACTAAACGCTTAGAACGCCAGCGCCTCCTTGCTGCGCGAGTTCTTAAACAGCGGCAACGGATCGGTGGTGTCGACATCGATCACCGTCGCGCCCTGCTTGACCCCGCCGAGCAGATAGTTAACCACGCCGACATGGCGCACGCCGGGCGCCAACCCGGACCAGCTCATACCCACGCTGGCCGTGCCGCCCACCGTGGCCGAGCTCGGCAGAACCACCTTGAAGTTGCCGCCCGTCGAAGGCTGCACCACCCAGCCCGACAACGCGTAAGTGGCCTGGCCGCCGTTCGGACGGTAACCGATCACGCAAACGTTGTAGTCGCCGGCGGCCGGGGCCACCATCTGGATGGACTCGTTGGCCGTGTCGCCGCCGCTGCTGAGGATAGGCGTGTTGCCGCGCATGACGATCAGGTCCAGGTCCGAGTCGCCGGGAACGGCGCCGGTGGTGTCCGAATCGAACAGCGAGAAGCGCGCCAGCAAGGTGCCCGCCGGAATCGTCACCGGATGCAGGTTGACGCCGGTCGCGGCGCCCGCCTGGCACAGCGCCGCGTTGCTCATGCTGGTGTTGGCGGTGGCGATGGCGCGCGTGTCGCGGGTGGCCGGCAGCAGGCCGCCCTTGACCGCGCTCATGGCGCCGGCAAAGCCGGTGCCGACCGTGACGACCTTGCTGCCGGTGGCCGCTTCGCTGTAGACGCTGGCCGGGGCCGACAGGCCGGTGCCGCGCGCCGTCAGCGGGCTGCGCACGACATGGGTACCGTCTTTCCAGGTCAGCGTGCCATAAGCCCAGGTGTCGAGCGGGGCGCTGGTGCGGGTCAGCTTGACGGTGAAGCTGGCTTTCGCGCCGGCCGCCAGCACCAGGGTGGACGGCTGCACCGCCACCGTGAAGCCCGGCAGCGTTGCCGTCGCGTTGTAGGTCGCGGTGGTGTTGCCGACGTTGGTAACGGTGCGCGTCATGCTCAACGTGCCGAGCACGTTGGCGGCCGTCAGCGAGGCCAGGTTCAGGTTGTACGCGGCGATGGAGCCGCCCAGCGTGGTGCACTGGGCGGTCGTGTAGATCAAGCCCTGGCCGCACAGGAAGCGCGCGTAGTCGTTCGGCGCGATGTCGTACACCAGGCCGGGATCGGCCGCCGAGTTCGGCGCGATGTGGCCGGCGCCCTGGCCCCACGGCAACGTGCCGGCGTTGGTGGCGCTGCTGTCCCACGCCACCTTGCTGGTCAGGCCGTCGCTGAAGGTGTCGGTCGCGCTGGTCATCAGCGCCGACTTGATGGCCGACGGGGTCCAGCTTGGATGCAACTGCTTGAGCAGCGCGGCCACGCCGGCCACGTGCGGCGAGGCCATCGAGGTGCCGCTGTAGAAGGCCCAGTCGGTCACCTGGGCCGGCGAGCCGGCGGCGATGGCGTCGCGCTGCGCGGGCGTCAGGTCGGCGGTGACGGCGGCCAGGATATCGGTGCCCGGCGCGGTCATGTCCGGCTTGAGGATGTTGGCGTTGGCCACGTTCGGGCCGCGCGACGACTGGCTCGACATGATCGGCGCCTTGACCGACGGATCGAAGGTGGCGCGCAGGTTGCCCAGCGAGGCGACCGCCGTGTTCGGATTGGCGGCGATATAGCTCTTCAGGACGGCGGTGTTTTCCTTGACGATGTGCACCGTCGAGATCGTGTGCGCCTGGTTGATGATGGTGGTCGCGCCGCCTTCGACGTTGGCGATGACCACGCCGACCGCGCCGGCCACCTTGGCGTTGGCGCTCTTGTTGACCAGCACGTTGCCGCCGCGGTCGCACACCACGATCTTGCCGGCCACCTTGGCCGGATCCAGCAGCGGCGCGACGGCGTCGCTCGCGCCGAAGCAACGGTCCAGCTGGAGGGGATCGGCGCCCGGCAGGCCGGCGTCCTTGGCCATCACCAGCGGCGAGACCGGCGTGTTGGCGTTGCTCGAGGCGCCGGTCAAGGTCGCGCCGCTGCCGGTGACGGCGTCGGCCAGGTACAGGCGGTTGTGGGTCGAGTTGCCGACCGAGGACAGCCATGGGCTGATGTGGCCGACCGGCGCCGGGGCCGTCGCGGTGGGGCCCTGGTTGCCGGCCGAGGTGGCGACGAACACGCCGGCGGCGGTCGCGCCCAGGAAGGCCTGTTCGGTCGCGTCGGCGAACGAGCCGCCGCCGGCGCTCGAACCGATCGAGAAGTTGATGACGTTGACGCCGTCCTTGACGGCCTGGTTGATGGCCGCCACGCTGTTGGAGGGGGCGCAACCGTTCTTGCCGGTGGCGGCGTCGGTCCAGCACACCTTGTAGGCGGCGATGCGGGCGCGCGGCGCCACGCCGCTCACCTTGCCGAAGTTCAGGCCGGCGTTCACCGCGCTCACGCCGCCGTTGCCGGCGGCCGTGCTGGCGGTGTGGCTGCCGTGGCCGCCATGGCCTTCGGTGCCGGCCACCGAATCGCGCGCCGACAGGAACTCGGTCCAGTGCAATTGCTGGCCGGCCTGCTTGAAGTAGCGCGCGCCGATCAGTTTGTTGTTGCAATCGGCGACGCTGAAGCCCTCGCCGGCGTCGCAATTGCCCTTCCAGGTGGCCGGTGGCGCATCGTAGACCACGGTCGAGCCGCTATGGCTCGGATTGCCGTCGCCGTCGACCCGGTCGGCGTAGCTCGGGTTCTCCGGCCAGATGCCGCCGTCGATGATGCCGACCACGATGTTCTCGCCCGACAAGCCCTTGCCGCCCAGCTGTTCCCACAGGCCGCCGGCCTGGTCCAGGCCCAGGAAGCTCGGCGTGTAGCTGGTGTCGAACTCCATGATGGAATCGGCCGTGATGGCCGCCACGCCGCTGTTTTTCTTGAGCGCGCGCACTTCGTCGTCGGTCAGCATGGCGGCGAAGCCGTTGAAGACGACGTCGTATTTATGGGTGATCTCGGCGGCGTTGATGGTGCCGATGACCGCGTTCTGCTTGGTGTCCAGATAGTTGATGTACGCCTGCACGGCGGCGGCGTCGACGTTGAGGCGCTGGCCCTGGGCCGGCATCGTCGCGGCCAGGCCGGCGACCTGGCCGGTGTAGGTGGCGACCGGCTTGTCGGTCAGTTGCACGATGTAGGAGCGGCGCTCGGACTCGGCATGCGCCGGGCCGGCGCCGGCCAGGGCGACGGTCAGCAACAGGACGGCGGCGGAAATAGGACGGAGTTTCATGGGGGTGTTCCTTGCTCAGGCGTTGATCGTGGCGGCGGTGGCGGCTTTGGCTCCCGCCTTGGCGCGGCGGCGCGACAGCAGGCCCACCAGGCCCAGGCCGAGGCCCATCATGGCGTAGGTTTCCGGCTCCGGCACGGGGGCAACGGGACCGACCGCGCTGATATTGAGGTTGTCAAAGGCGAACTGCGCCTGGTTTTCCGCGCCCGGCAGCGGGCTGTAGCAACCGCCGATGCCGTCGAACAGGCAGGAACTGATGACCAGGCTGCTCAGGCTGACGTTGCCGAAGGCCGTCAGCGCGTTGGTGACGAAGGGCGAACTGCCCAGCGCGTCGAGCAAGGGGAAATCGTAGGCGGCCGAAATGGTGCCGCCGTCGGCGCGCGTGCCCAGCAGCGTCAGCTGCCCCCACGAATAGCTGGGAAGGCCGCCGACCGGGGCCAGGAAGGCGTAGTCGATGCTCGACACCTGGAAGGCGGCGTTGTCGCCGCGCGCCACCTTCAGGCTGCCGTCATTGAGGCCCATGTAGAAATGGCTGGCGTTGCCGGTCGGGCAGGCGGCGATCGCGCACAGATACGGGTCGCCGCCGTTGCCGATGGCGCCGGCAAGACCGGTGCCGTCCGGACCGGCGGCCGGCGTATCGATCACGGTCATCGTGTAGCCGTTCTCGCTCAGGGTCTCGGTGCCGCCGTAGATCGACGGACCGATCGATTCGAAATCGATCACGGCGGCCATGGCCGGCGTGGCGCTCATCAGCGCAAGGGCGCCGAGGGCGGCGCCGGTTATTTTTTTCAATTGCGCTTGCTTCAAGTGGTTCATTTCACTGCCCTTTTGATGAAAGTAATGGCACCGTGGTCCGCCGGACCGATCGCCCGCTGGAACCCTTGTCTACTTTTTGTAGGTAACAATGAATATAAACAAACAACACAATTTTAGTAACTTAAGATTAATAATTATTATTTACTTATCATGATTAATTACCAAATAAAATCTTGCTTCCGCTATCAAAGCGATGTCATCGGCTCGTCACGGAATTGTGCCGTCTTGATCACTTTCCTGTTGTTCTTTTACAAAACCAGCGCGGCGGAAGCGAAACCACATCGTCCGAAAAAAGTCAGTCAACCAACGTAAACTCCGCCATTTCCGCGCTACGCCATCCTTTTCACAGCCATCGTCCGGCAACACGCGCGGGCGAAAAAAAGCCAGCGCAGGGCTGGCTTTTTTCACCATCACGGCAGCGGCAATTAAAATACTGTCATTGCTTTCTTTATGGCAACACACCGTTCATCTTCCTGATGCCTTACCAAAAGAGAACGTTTAGTACCCGTCGACAAGTCCGGTAATTTGACAATCGCCGCCTGCAGGCGGGCGACGCTGGCCGGCGTGCAAGTGGCCGGTATCATCGTCTCCGCGTAGGAGCGCATGAAGACCGGGCCGGCGGCCTTGTCGACCTGCCCCAGCGTGGACAAGCGCTGCTCCGCGCTGAGCTCGCTGAGCGCGCCCTGGCCGGCCGGATACATGGCCCCCATCGCCTGGCGGATCTTCGAGAACGGCAATTTCGTTTGCAGATCGCCGATGTTGGCCAGCCATTCGGCCTTGACCTTGGCGTCCGGACGGATCACGCGCGCGGCCAGCGCGGCGGCCTGTCCGCTATCGGATTTGTCGCGCTCCTGCTCGGCCGCCAGCAAGGCTTCGCTGCCCGGATAGGCGAACCGGTTGAGGCGTTCGACGATATCCCAGCGCACGTCCTGGCTGACGTTCAGGCCCGGCACCACCAGCTTGCCGCCGAGGATGTCGGCCAGTTGCGTCAGCGCCGGCTGGCTGCTGGCGACGTCGACAAACGTGGCGAACCAGCGGCGCTGGAAATTCTTGTCGGCGCTGGCGGCCCGGGTCGCCGTAAACGCCATCTGCTCCAACTGCGCGCCCACTTTCGCCCGGTACGGGGCCGCCTGCGGCCCCATATTGTCGAGATAAGCCCTGGACTGCGCCACCTTGGTGAGGATATTGCCCAGCAAGGTGTAATCCTTCTCGCCCGGCGCCTGGGTCAGCACGGTGCCCAGGAAGGCGTTGAGCGGCAGCTTGCCGTCGCGCACGCTGTCCCACAGGCTCTGCCACAGCATCGAACGCAGCAGCGGATCGGCGACCTTGTTCAGGCTCGATTGCGCGGTGGCGAACGACTTCTTGTCCAACTGCACTTTCGCGTAGCCCCAGTCCTGGTAGTTCGGATACACCAGGGCGGGACAGGCCGCGCCCGCGAGTTCCGGCACGGCCGTGGCGGCGCCCTTGTAGGTCACGGCCAGGTTCTTGCCGAGCGACATACCATCCTTGCCCAGGTTGAACAGGCCGATCTGCACGCGCTGCTCGCGCAGCGTCGGCATGGCCGCGCTCGGCGCGCTTTGATGCAGGCTGAACGATTTGATCTTGCCGCCGGAGCAGCTGAACTCGGCGGCGATGGTGTTCACGCCAGGCTCGTACAACCATTCCCTGGTCCATGGGCCGAGGTCGCGGTTGGCGGCCTGGGCCAGGCTGCCGATGAAATCGTCGAGCTTGGCGTTTTGGTAGGAATACTTGACCAGGTAGTTGTGCACGCCCTGGCGGAACACCTCCTCGCCCAGCAGGTGGCGCAACTGTTTCAAGGTCGAGGCGCCCTTGGAATAGGTGATCGCGTCGATATTGTCGAAGGCGTTGGCGGTCGACGGCACCGGCGTTTCGATCGGGTGCGTGGTGACGCGCTGGTCCTGCGTGTAGGCTTGCTGCTTGGCGCTGGAATAGAAACTCTGCCAGGCGTGGGTGAACTCGGTGGCCTCGGCCGTGGCCAGGGTGCCCATGAAGGAGGCGAAGCTCTCGTTGAGCCACAGGCCGTTCCACCATTTCATCGTCACCAGGTCGCCGAACCACTGGTGCGCCATCTCGTGCATGATGACGCCGGCCAGGCTCTCGCGCTGCGCCGCCGTCATCTCATCCTGGTGCAGGAAGGCGCGCTCGGCGAAGGTGATCGCGGCGGCGTTTTCCATCGCGCCGTACAGGAAGTCCGGCACCAGCAGCTGGTCGTATTTCTCGAACTGGTAGGGCACGCCGAAGTACTGGTCGAAGAATTTCAGGCCGCGGCTGGTGTAGCCGAACCAGTCCTTGGGCGAGACCTGGGCCGCCACCGACTGGCGCGCGAACAGGCGCATCGGATACGGGCCGCTGTTGTCTTCCCATACCTTGTACGGGCCGGCGTGCATCGAGAAATTGTACGGGCTGAGCTTTTTGCTGCGCGGGAAGGTCCAGCGCTTGCCGCCGTCGACGTCGGTCACGCCGGATTCGCGCATCGTCGACGACACCACCCAGTCGGCAGGGGTGGTGACGGTCACCTGGAAGGTGCCCTTCAGGTCGGGCTGGTCGAACAGCGCGAACATCTGGTGCGCGGCGGCCGGTTCGAAGTGCGAGTACGTGTAGACGCGGCCGTCGACCGGATCGACCATGCGGTGCAGTCCCTCGCCGTTGGTGCTGTGCAAGCGCGTGTAGGCGATGGCGACCGTGTTGCGGCCGGCCTTCAGGTCCTGCGGCGCCAACGTGATGAACCATTGGTTGTATTGCGGCGTGACGGCCTTGCCGTTGACGGTCAGGCTCGCGATGGTCGCCTTGTCGAGGTCGATGGTCAGCGGCTGCGAGGCGTCGCTCAGGTCGAACGCCAAGGTGGTGGTGCCGGAGAAGGTTTCCTTGCCGGTCAGCGCGAACCCGAGCGTGTAGTCGACATTGCCGACGCGCGCCGAGCGGGCGGCGGCGTCCTCTTGCGACAGATAGGCGTTCTCGGCGCGCGGGTGCGTGGGCGCGACGGGGGTGAGGGCGACGGCGGTTGTGCCATAGGCGAGCAGCAGCGCCAGTACGATCAAACTTTTTTTCATTTTTACATTCTCAAATATGGAAACGCCCGCAATGACAGCGGGCGTTAAATTTCACGAGGAAACAAGTAGGGCGGATTAGCGCAGCGTAATCCGCCAAGAGCCGCCAGCGGCCCCACCGGATCACGCACAAAGCACGATTACTTCTTCAGATAAGCATCCAGCCAATCGATCACCGTGTGATGCCACAGCACCGAGTTGGCCGGCTTGAGCACCCAATGGTTCTCATCGGGGAACACCAGCAGCTTGCTCGGGATGCCCTGGCGCTGCAGCGCCGTGAACGTGCCCAGGCCCTGCGAGGTCGGAATCCGGAAATCCAGGTCGCCCTGCACCACCAGCATCGGCGTCTTCCACTTCTTCACCTGCAATGCGGGATTGAACTTCTCGTGCATCTCCGGCACGTCGTAGTACGGACCGCCGTTTTCCCACTCGGTGAACCACAGTTCCTCGGTGGCGTAGGCCATGCCGCGCGTGTCGAACACGCCGTCATGGTTGACGATGCACTTGAAGCCGTCGGACCAGTTGCCTTCGATCCAGTTCATCATGAAGCCGCCATACGACGCGCCCAGCGCGCAGCTGCGCTCGCGGTCCAGCCACGGGAATTTCTGCACCGCCGCCGCCAGGCCCTTCTGCAAGTCCTCCAGCGGCTTGCCGCCCCAGTCGCCGCTGATCGAATCGGTGAACTTCTGGCCGTAGCCGGTCGAACCGTGGAAGTCGATGAACACGGTGGCATAGCCGGCGCCGGCGTACACCTGCGGGTTCCAGCGGTAGCTCCACGAGTTGCCGAAGCTGCCCTGCGGGCCGCCGTGGACCAGGAAGGCGATCGGATACTTGACGCCGGGTTTGGCGTCCCACGGCTTCATGACGTGGCCGTAGACGGTCTCGCCGTTGGCGCCGGCGAACGAGAACTGCTCGAACTCGCCGAACTTGACGTCGGCCAGCGCGGCCGCGTTCACCTCGGTCAGTTGGGTGGCCTTGTCGCCGCTGCCGCCGAGCTTGAATTTGTACAGCTGCGCGCCGGACGACAGGCTGGCCTGCGCCATGACGATGGTGTCGCGCGCGACGTCGAAGCCGCTGACGTAGCCGTTGCCGGTCAGCTTGGCGACCTTGCCGCTGGCGGCGTCGATGCGGAACAGCGGATGCTGGCCGACGTCGTCGGCGGTGGCCAGCAGCGCCTTGCCGTCCGGGGTCCAGCGGTAGTCGGCGATCGAGCGATCCCAGTTGTCGGCGACGGTGCGCTTCTTGCCGCTGGCCACATCGACCAGCACCAGGTGGAAGCGGTCGGCCTCGAAGGTCGGCTTGTCCATCGCCAGGTAGGCCAGCGTCTTGCCATCGGGCGAGTAGCTGGCCTTGGTGTCCCAGGCCTGGTTGTCGGCGGTCAGGTTGGCCGGCGCGCCGCCGGTGGCCGGCACCGTGTAGACGTCGAAGTTGGTCGACCACGCCTCGGTCTTGCCGGCGATGCGGGCGGCGAACACCACGGTCTTGCCGTCGGGGCTGAAGCGGTATTCGTCGCGGTCGCCGAACGGCTTGGACGGCACGTCGCCGTCGAGCGAACCGCTCAGGCTGACCGGCTGCGCGCTGACCTTGCCGGTGGCGTCGATAGGCGCCGAGTACAGCACGTTGTTGCGCCCGTCCGCCCAGGTATCCCAGTGGCGCACGAACAGCTTGTCGTAGAGCTTGCCGCTGGCCTTGTCCCTGGCCTTGGCGTCCAGGCGCGATTTGGTGCAGGCCAGGTCGGCGCAATCGCGGAACACGGCCAGGCTCAGCGCCAGGCGGTCGCCCTGCGGCGACAGGCGGAAGTTGTCGACGTCCAACGGCAGGTCGGTGACCCTGGCCGCCTCGCCGCCGGCCAGCGGCAGCCGCCACACCTGCGACGAGCCGGAGCGGGCCGACAGGAAATAGACGGCGTCGCCGTTGGGCGACCATTCGGGATCGGTGCTGCTGGCGTCGGCCTGGGTCAGGCGCACCGGCGCCGCCTTGGGCGCGCGCAGGTCCAGCATCCACAATTGCGTGTTGCCGCGATTCTTGTCCATATTGGTCGAACGCACGGTGTAGACGACGCGGCTGGCGTCCGGCGACAGCGCGGGGCTTCCGACCCGTTCCATCTTGACCAGGTCTTCCACGGTGAAGCCGCGCGGCGCGGCCATGGCGCTGGAGGCCGCAACAGCGGTCCCAAGCAGCAGCAGGGGTAATCTCATTCGGGGATCTCCGACGTTGTAGAAAAATACCGGCTGGTGGCCGGTCGTCGAGCATCATACCAAGTTCGCGCCGCGGCAAGTAAACTGTTACTTTACGCAACTTTAGCGCGGACTACCGGTGCCTGGGGAACTCGTCGATGAAGCGGCGGAAGGCGGGCGTGTGCCGCGCCTGGGCGATGGCCTGCCAGTAGGCCTCGATTTGGGCCTGGTGCTTTTGGTAGAAGGCCTTGTTGACGGCCAGGTAGATCGGCGTCTTCTGGAACGGCGCCGGCAGCATTTCGATCTGCCCCCGGTACTTGCTCGCGGTCAGCCCGCCGTCCTCCCCGCGCTCGGTCACGACCGCCGCCACCCGCTTGCCCGCCAGTTTGGCGAACACCTGGTCCACGCTGGAGGCGCTGTCGTCGACCACGATGTCCATCTCGCGCAGCATCGGCATGTGCAGCAGGTCCGGTTGCGTGCCCACCGGTTGGCGGCCCAGGCCGATGAAGCGCCGGCCATCCCAGGCCACCGTGCCGCCCCGCCGGCGCCAGACGGAGAAGTCCAGCTCGCCGACACCGCGGCCGGGATCGGGCTGCGCGCCCTTCATCGGATAGGCGCTGTAAGCGGCGCGCTCGGGCGTGAAGGCGGCCAGCGTGGCGTCGACCTCGCCGCTGCGCAGGCGGTTCATGCACTGGGAGCGGGGCGCCACCAGCTGGCGGATCGCCACCGGCTGCAGCGCCGAGGCGCGCCGCAGCAATTCCAGCGACTGGCCGCAGCCGTCGGGAAACGTCATGGGCGAAAACGGCTCGTCGAACACGCACACCGTCATGTCCAGCGGCGCCGCATGCGCGAGCGGTGGCGCCCCCGCCAGCGTCGAAGACAGCAATAGCAATCCGTTCAAAACCTTGGCTTTGGTACGCACAGTCGATAACCCATATTCACCATTGGTACCCTAACTATATAATTGGTATTCAGCAATGTCTATCAAACAATAAGTAACCCCTCGCGTAACAACGCTTGACTTTTTTAAGACGACCGGTCATATTACATGCATGCCCAAGCCCAACGTCAAAGAACAAATCGTCACCGCCGGAATGACCCTGCTTCACAGCAAGGGCTTCAACGCCACCAGTGTGCAAGACATCACCGAGGCGGCCGGAGTGCCGAAGGGTTCGTTCTACAACCATTTCACCAGCAAGGAAGAGCTGGGCGTGGAGGTATTGCAGCGTTATGCCCAACAGGCCGGCCACATTGGCGCCCTGCTGGGCGAATCGTCGCCGCCGCCACGGGAATGGCTGCGCGGCTACTTCGGCAAGCTGGTCGAATCCAACGTGGCGTCGGAATTCAACGCCGGCTGCATGCTGGGCAATTTCAGCACCGAGCTGTCCAACCAGAGCCCGGCGATTCGGCACATGGCGCGGCAGTCGTTCGCGTCCATGTGCGCGATGCTGGAAGAGGTCATCGCGCAAGGCCAGCGCGACGGCAGCATCACTAGTGGCCAGCCGGCCACGGAGCTGGCCAATTTCACCGCGGACGCCTGGCAAGGGGCGGTGCTGCGCGCCAAGGCGGAAAAAGACCGGGCGCCGCTGGACCGTTTCGTCGACATGCTGCTAAACCGCATTCTCGTGTGACCGTTTTTTTTCTCCGGTTTTAAGATGACCGGTCATATTGTAAGTTGTCCCCTCAAACCGTACTCTCGCTGAAAGGTATTACCATGAACGTCAAAGACTCCATCGTCCTCGTCACCGGCGCCAATCGCGGCCTGGGCAAAGCCCTGGCCGAAGCGGCCCTCAAAGCCGGCGCCCGCAAGGTCTACGGCGGCGCGCGCAACCCTGCATCGGTCACCCTGCCCGGCGTCACGCCGATCAAGCTGGACGTGACCAGCGCGGCCGACATCGCCGCCGCCGCGCAAGCCATTCCCGACCTCACGATTCTGATCAATAACGCCGGCATCTTCACCGGCACGGACCTGACCGGACCCAACGCCCTGCAAGTGATGCAACAAGAATTGGACACCAACTTCTTCGGCCCGATGGCGCTGAGCCAGGCCTTCGCGCCGGCGCTGAAAAACAACGGCGGCGGCGCCATCGTCAATGTGCTGTCGGCGCTGGCATGGATCAGCATGCCGGGCACCGGCACCTATAGTGTCTCGAAGGCGGCGGCGTGGGCGTTGACCAACGGCTTGCGCGGCGAACTGCAAGCACAAAAAACACAGGTGCTGGCGGCCCACATGGGTTACATGGACACCGACATGGCGGCCGGCATCGAGACGGAGAAAACCGCGCCGGCCGAGGTGGCGCGCATCATCGTCGCCGCGCTGGAAAACGGCGACGACGAAGTGCTGGTCGACGACATTTCCAGGCAGGTCAAGCAAGGCTTGGGCGCGCCGCGCGGCGCCTACCTGGGCACGCCGCTGGCCGCCTGAAATCGCTGCGCCGCAACAAAGGAAGCCGCGCCACGGCAGGCGCGGTTTGATACAAAACTTTTTTTGATAGTGACCCGTAAACGTCTACACGGTTCAAGAAAATGGGTGCATAATTTCCCACTCAGTCAGGTAGAGTACGCATCAGTAATCACCGGCATGGCAGGTGTATAACGCGTTTTCCCCGCCGGTAATCTTCGAAGTTGGACGCCGAAGTTGACACTTATTATTGCAGCACAATTATTGCTTTTTAACTAGTTGTGAACAATTGTAAATCGACGTTGAATGAGCTGAGCTCAGCGCTAAGGTAAACCCACTGGCCGCGCTGGCCGCAGAGCACTCCTCGCTTACCGCGCAGCCGAAGTCAGACGAATACGGGAAACGTTATGCTAACTGCCACTTATGTCCTACTGACACTCTCCATCGAACAAAAAAAAGAACGCCACTTCATCTCGCGGTTGCTGCAGCATGTGCAGTCGATCGCGCGCCGGCCACAGGAGATCGACCCTGTGTTCATCGAGTCCCAGCTCAAGGAGCTGACCAGCTTTGCCGAAGCGCGCCACCAGCGCAAGGTCGAAGCCTGCCTGATGCCCGCTGTGCGCGCGGCCGATTCCAATTGCACCGCGTTGATGAACGACCTCGAAACGCTCAGCCGGCTGGGCAGCGCCATGCTCAACGCCGTGCACAAGTGCCTGCGCCGGGCGATGCGCCGCAGCGCGTCGCAGGGCAAATTCCTGTGCCGCACAATCGACCTGTATTGCCAGAATCTGCTCAAGCGCCTGGACAAGGAAGAACAGGAACTGCTGCCGCTGGCGCAAAAGGTCATTTCCAGCGACGAGTGGTTCGAGATCGGCACCCAGTTCCTGGCGCAGGAAGACGGCGACGCCGCCACCCAGCCCGAGTTGCGGCCCCGTCGCAACCTCGGCACCATGAACTACAACGCCCGCGCGACGGGCGCCGGCTCGGCCCGCATTTAACCCCGCCAAGCCCGGCCCGGAATGCCGAATCACCCTGGAACCACGTAGGGCGGATTAGCGCAGCGTAATCGGCCATCTATGCGTCGCCGGCGGCTCACAGATGGCCGATTACGGCGTTCCGCCTAATCCGCCCTACGCGCCTCCGACGTACCATAATGGTGCGCCAGCACATCCTTTGTTGTTTTGAGTTCCCCATTGCGCCAAACGCTTGCCTAAGAATTTAGGCACGGCTAATATCGGCTACATGCAGACCACTCTTGCCCCCGCATCGTGAACCATGGCGCCACGCTTCTGCACCTGCGCGGCGCTGCCGGCATGGATGCAATCTACCGCAAGATCAGCTGGCGCCTGCTGCCGCTGCTGATGCTGTGCTGCGTGGTCGCCTACATCGACCGCGTCAACGTCGACCTCGCGCAGCGCCACATCCAGGACAGCCTCGCCTTCGGCAACCAGGTCTTCGCCTGGGGCGCCGGCGTATTCTTCTTCGCCTACGCGCTGTTCGCCGTGCCTTGCAATCTGCTGCTGGAAAAACTCGGCGCCCGCAAAATCCTGCTGCGCATGATGCTCGGCTGGGGCGCGGCCACCGCCGCCGGCGCCTTCGTGCGCACGCCGCTCGAGTACTACACGATCCGCTTCCTGCTCGGCATGTGCGAAGCGGGCTTCTTTCCCGGCGTGATCCTGTATCTGACCTACTGGTATCCGGCCGCGCGGCGCGCGCGCGTGTTCGCCGTCTTCGCGTCGGCCACGCTGATCGGCGGCATCGTCGCCGGACCGCTGTCGGACGCCCTGCGGCAGGCGCTGCATCTGCACAGCGGCATGCAGGGCTGGCAATGGCTGCTGCTGGCGCAAGGCCTGCCGGCCGCGCTGCTGGGCATCGCCGCCTACTTCTATCTCGACGACCATCCCGACGATGCCAAATGGTTATCGGGTTTCGAACAGCAGATGGTCAGGCAGGATTTGAACCGCGATGAAACGGCGCTGGCCAGGGCCGCCGGCATCGACGAGGACGACGACGAGGACGAACCGCCGTCGTCCTTCGCCATCATCTGGTCGCTGCTGCGCGATCCGGCCATCTGCCTGCTGGCGCTCGCCAACCTGATGTTGGCCGGCGCCAGCTACGCGCTGGCGCACTGGGTGCCGGCGCTGATGCAGCGCTGGGGCGCGGGCGGTCCGCAGCAACCGGACCTGCTGGCGGCCATACCCGGCATCGTCGGCATCGTCGGCATGATCGCCATCGGCTACGACTCGGACCGCCGGCGCGAACGGCGCGGCCACTTCATCGCGTGCATGGTGCTGGCCGCCGGCGGCCTCGGCCTGGCCATCGCCGCCGACAACGGCCTGGCGTGGTCGCTGGCCGGCCTGTCGCTGGCGTCGCTGGGCGTCTCGTCTGCGCTGCCGCTGCTGATGGCCATCCTCACCGATGTACTGAACCGCCAACGCGCCGCCGCCGGCATCGCGCTGGTGGGCGGCCTGGCCATGATGGGCGGCGCCTTCGGCCCGACCTTGAGCGCGCGCATGCTGGCCTGGGGCGACAGCGCCGCCATGTTCGCCGCGCTGATCTGCATGTACCTGGCGGCGGGGCTGGTCCTGATGCTGGCGCTGCGCATGGCGCCACGGCGCGGCGGCCCGGACGCCAAGGACGGCCTCAGGGACAAGATGGCCCGCAACTGACTGTTCGGGTAGTGGACTGCAACGTTTAATTGGGAGCGAAGGACGCGCAGGCGGCGTGCAGGGCAAGGCGTAAAGCGCAGCGATAGCCCGCTATCGCGAGCATTTGCAACGCAGCCATGCGCGTTGCCTGTGCGGCAGGCGCTACCGATTAAGCGTTGCGGTCCACTATAATCGTGGACGCGTCGCAATCCGGCGCCCCCGTTCACCCAACTTCAAAGCGAACTATCAATGCGTTTTGTCCTGCCCTTCTCCACCGCGCTGGCCACCACCCTGGCCGCGCTCACCGCCTTGACAGCCCACGCGGCCCATGCGGCCACTCCCACACCGATCACCCTGGACCAGGCCATGGCCAATCCCGACTGGATCGGCAACCCGGTCGAATCGGCATGGTGGGGCTGGGACAGCCGCCAGGTCTACTTCAAGCAAAAACGCGCCGGCTCGCCGCTGCGCGACACCTTCCAGATCGCCGCCGGCGGCCCGAAACTGGTGGACGACAAGCAGCTGGCGAACCTCGACAGCGCCGATCCGGTCTACAACCGCGATCGCACGCGCGCGATTTTGCTGCGCAACGGCGACCTGTTCGAACGTGACTTGAAAAGCGGCGCGCTGACACAAATCGTGCGCGGCACCACCCCGGCCGCCGATCCGCAGTACACCGCCGACGGCGCCGGCGTGCAGTTCCGCGTGGGCAGCGACTGGTTCAGCTGGAGCCGCGCCGAGCGCCTGGTATCGCCGGTGGCCGTGCTGCGCACCGCCAAGGACCCGGACGCCGCGCCGGACGCCAGCGCGCGCCGCGACCTGCAACTGCGCCTGCTCTCGACGCTGGCGCGCCAGAAGGAAGAGCGCGATGCGCTGCGCGACCGCCGCAACCAGGAACGCGGCGCCGACGCCACCCGCGCCCCGCAGCCGGTCTACCTGGGCGAAAAGGTCGTCATCGAAACCAGCGCGCTGTCGCCGGACGGCCGCTATCTGCTGGTGGTCACCAGCGCCAAGGACGGCGACAAGCGCCGCGTCGGCAAAATGCCGAAGTACGTGACCGAATCGGGCTACGAGGAGACCGACGACGAGCGCAAACGCGTCAGCGACGAAGGCCCGCAACCGCAGCAACTGAAGCTGATCGAACTGGCCACGCGCAAGGTGACCGAACTGTCGTTCGACGCCCTGCCCGGCATCAATGTCGATCCGCTGGCCGAGATGCGCGCCGCGCGCAAGCTCGATCCGCTGAAAGGCAATCGCGGCGTGCGCTTTGAAAGCCGCGACGAATCGATCCGCTGGAGCGACAACGGCAAACAGGTGGCCGTGATGGCGCAGGCGATCGACAACAAGGACCGCTGGATCGCCACCGTCGACCTGGCCGGCGCCAAGCTGCAACCGGTGCACCGCCTGACTGACGCCGCGTGGGTCAACAACCGCGGCAACGGCTTCGGCTGGCAGCCGGACAACAGCACCTTGTGGTACCAGTCGGAGGAAAGCGGCTACGCCCACATCTACCTGCAACCCGCCACTGCGGGCATGGCGTCGCGCGCACTCACCTCGGGCAAATGGGAAGCGAGCAACGTCGAATGGTCGGCCGATGGCAAGACCGCCTACTTCATGTGCAACCCCAAGCTGCCGGGCACCTACGAGGTCTGCTCCAGCGCCACCACGAACGGCACAACCAGCGGAGCGCCGAAGGAACTGACGTCGCTGGGCGGCGTGGAAAGCTTCACCTTGTCGCCGGACGGCCGCAAGCTGCTGGTGCGCTACTCGACCGCCTACATGCCGGCGCAAATCGCCACCGTCGACAGCACCGGCGGCGCCGCCAAACAACTGACCGACACCCGCAATGCCGACTACAAGGCGCGCGAGTGGATCACGCCGCAAATCGTCGCGGTGCCGTCGACGCACGGCGCCGATCCGGTATGGGCCAAGCTGTATCGTCCCGCCACGCTGGAGCCGGGCAAAAAATATCCGGTCGTGATGTTCGTGCACGGCGCCGGCTATCTGCAAAATGTCACGCAGCGCTTCCCGGTCTACTTCCGCGAGCAGATGTTCCACAACCTGCTGGTGGAAAAGGGCTACATCGTGCTGGACATGGACTACCGCGCATCGCTCGGCTACGGCCGCAACTGGCGCACCGCGATCTACCGCCAGATGGGCCATCCGGAACTTGAGGACTACATCGACGGCTTGAACTGGATGGTCGCCAACCACCAGGGCGACGCCAAAAATGTCGGCATCTACGGCGGCAGCTACGGCGGCTTCATGACCTTCATGGCGCTGCTGCGGGCGCCGGACCAGTTCAAGGCCGGCGCCGCGCTGCGTCCCGTCACCGACTGGACCACCTACAACCACGAGTACACCGCCAACATCCTCAACACGCCGGAGCTGGACCCGGAAGCGTACAAGGTGTCCTCGCCGATCGAATACGCCGACAAGCTCAAAGGCCACCTGCTGATCGCGCACGGCATGATCGACGATAACGTGTTTTACCAGGACTCGGTGCGCATGGCGCAGCGCTTCATCGAACTGAAAAAGGACAACTGGGAACTGGCTTCCTACCCGCTCGAGCGCCACGCCTACGTGCACGCCGAAAGCTGGTACGACCAATACCGCCGCATCTACCAGCTGTTCGAACGCACGCTCAAAAAGGAATGACATTGAAACGACTTGCCACCTTGCTGCCGCTGGCGGCGCTGATCTGCACGCTCGGAGCGCCGCTGCACGCGGGCGCGCAGAAAATCGCACCGGCCGCCGCCACCGTCAAGCATCCGGCGTGGACGCGCAGTGCGAACATCTACGAAGTCAATCTTCGCCAGTACAGCAAGGAAGGCACGTTGAACGCCTTCGCCGCCACGCTGCCGCGCCTCAAGCAAATGGGCGTGGACGTAATCTGGCTGATGCCGATCCACCCGATCGGCGAAAAGAACCGCAAGGGCGCGCTGGGCAGCTACTACGCCGTCAAGGACTATCAAGCCGTCAGCCCGGAGTTCGGCAACATGGACGACCTGCGGCGCATGGTCAAACAGGCGCACGGCCTGGGCATGCACGTGATCCTGGACTGGGTGGGCAACCACACCGCCTGGGATCATCCATGGACCACCGAGCACGCCGACTGGTACAAGAAAAACGACAAGGGCGAGATCCACGCCGTCAGCTTCAAGAACGATAGCGGCGCCACCGAGGAGTGGGCCGACGTCGTCGGCCTGGACTACGGCAACAAGGCGCTGTGGAGCGCCATGACGGACGCGATGGCGTTCTGGGTGCGCGAAGCCGGTATCGACGGCTTCCGCGCCGACGCCGCCGGCATGGTGCCGACCGAATTCTGGGAGCAGGCGCGCGCGAAACTGGACAAGATCAAGCCGGTGTTCATGCTCGCGGAAGCGGACGACCCGGCGCTGCACGCGCGCGCGTTCGACGCCAGCTACGACTGGCAGCTGAACGGCATCATGCAGAAAATCGGCAAGGGCCAGGCCGGCGCCGCCGAGCTCAAAGCCTACGTCGCCAACCCGGCGAAAAGCTACGCGCGCGACGCCTACCGGCTGCAGTTCACCAGCAACCACGACATCAACTCGTGGCAAGGCGCGGACAAGGACTTGTACGGCCCCGCGCACGGCGCGATGGCGGTGCTGAGCTACACCTTGCCGGGCATGCCGCTGGTGTACAACGGCCAGGAAGCGAAGCTGGAAAAGAAGCTGGCCTTCTTCGAGAAGGACGCCATCGACTGGAAGACCACCGAGCTGGAAGGCTTCTACGCGGGCCTGAATCAGCTCAAGAAGCAGAACCCGGCGCTATGGAACGGCAAGGCCGGCGGCACGATGCAGGTGCTCGACGTGATCAACGAGCAGTTGTTCGCGTTCCGCCGCCAGCAGGGCAAGAACACGGTGCAGGTCATCGTCAACCCGACCGGCGTGCTACAGAAGTACAAGCTGGCCGGCGACGAAGGCCAGGCCGTCATCAAACCCTGGCGCTGGCGCATCATCGTCTCGGACTAATTCCCGAGTTCAACTCCGGGGTCAGGTCCACCATTTCTACACGAGCTGAGCGCTACCGGGCCTTACGGCCGGGGTCGTGTAGAAATGGTGGACCTGACCCCGGATTTTTGACCCCGGATTTTTACCACATCAAATCGTCGGGGATCTGGAACGCGGCGTATGGGTCGTCCTCGTCGACTTGGGTGCTGGATTTGTTGACCCGCACCACCATCGAGGCGTCGCGCTCGGCGATCTTGTCGGCGATTACGCGCGGCACCAGTTCCACCGTCCCGTTCAGCACCACGATCACCAGCCGCCCCGCGACCAGGTGCTCGCGCACCGCCGGCGAGACGAAAATGCGCTCGATCTTGGTGCCATGCGTGAAGTTGTAGGGGATGTCGCCCTTGCCCTTGTCCTGGCGGTTCTGCCGCACCATCTGCGCGATCTGCGCGACGATCGCCTTCTGGTTGGCGGCGGCGTCGCGCTGGGCGTTCGCTTCGCGCGCGCGCTCTGCGTTCTTGCGCTGCACTTCCAGCGCGGCGATGCGCGCTTCGTCGACGGTCTGCTCGCCGGTGCGGCGCTCCACCTTCTTCTGCTTGCTCTTTTCCTGGTTGGCCAGTTTGACCTTGGTCTTGTCGACCAGGCCGGCTTTCAAAAACTGCTCTTGTAACGAGACCATATCGGCTACTCCGTAAATAGGCTCCGCCGCCAGCGCTGCGGCACCGGAACGCGGAAAGACGCTAGCATAGCAAATATGGCGCGGCCACCGACCTTTTCGCCACCGGCCCAATACTGACATTCAGGAGAATATGATGGTCAACCCCAAAAAAGTCGCCTTCGCGCTCGCCGGCCTGCTGGCCCTGCCCGGCGCCTCCGCCAAGGCGCCGCTGGAGCACTACGGCATGTGCGACGCCTCGGCCGGCATCGCCGTCGATGACGAACATTTCGTCGTCGCCAACGACGAGGACAATATCCTGCGCATCTACCGCAGCGACCGATCCGGCGCGCCGGTGCAAACCTTCGACCTGTCGGACCAGTTGCGCATCCCCGGCGAAAAACTGCGCGAGGCCGACATCGAAGGCGCGGCCCTGATCGGCAAGCGGATTTACTGGATCGCCTCGCACGGCGCCAACAAGAAGGCGCGCGCCCGGCCGGAGCGGCGCCAGCTCTTCGCCACCGACATCGGCGGCAAGGGCGACGACCTGACCTTGACGGTCGCCGGCGCTCCCTTCACCGGCCTGCTCGACGCCATCGCCGAGCACCCGCCGTTTCAAAAATACCGGCTGCACGAAGCGGCGCAAATTTCGCCCGAGGATGAAGGCGGTCTGAATATCGAAGGCCTGGCGGCGACGCCCGAGGGCCACCTGCTGATCGGCCTGCGCAGCCCCGTGGTCAACGGCAAGGCGCTGGTACTGACACTGAAAAATCCGAACGAGGTGCTGGCGATCGGCGCGGCCGCCAAGGCGCCGGTGTTCGGGTCGCCCATCGAACTGCCGCTCGACGGCCTGGGCATCCGCAGCATCGACTACGCCGCCAAGCTGAAGGCGTTTCTAATCGTCGCCGGCCCGCAGGATTCCGAAGGCGTTTTCAAGCTGTACAAGTGGTCGCCCACGACCGACGCGGCGCCGACCGTGCTGGCGACCAGCATCGGCAAAGGCCTGCGTCCCGAAGGCCTGTTCTCGCTGGCCGACGGCAAATCGTTCCAGCTGTTGAGCGACGACGGCGACGAAAAGACCGGCGGCGTGCCGTGCAAGGAGGCGCCGCCCGCGCAGCGCAAATTCCGCAGCGTCACCGTCACTCTCTAGAGCGCCCCTATTCCGTGGCCAGCCGCCTGGCCAGGCGGTACAGGTACTCCTGGCCGTCGTACAGCGACTTCACGCGGATATGTTCGTTCAAGCCATGCGCGCCGGAGCCCTCCGGGCCGTGGAACATGCCGCTGATGCCATAGGTCCAGATGCCGGCGTTGTTGAGGAAGCGGCCGTCGGTGCCGCCGGTCGACATCGTCGGCACCACCGGCACACCAGGCCACATGTCGTCGCTGATCTCCTCCACCGCCTTCATCAGCGCCGGCGTCAGCGGCGGCATCGGGCTGGCCACGCCTTCGCCGATGCGGGTGATCTTGATCTGGCCGTCGGCCAGCACGCGCTGCAAGGTCGCCTGCACCTCGTCGATCGGCTCGCCCGGCAGGATGCGGCAATTGACGGTGGCGCGGGCGCGCTGCGGCAAGGCGTTGTCGGCGTGGCCGGCATCGACCTTGGTCGCCACGCAGGTGGTGCGCACGGTGGAGTTATGACCGGGGCTAACCGCGTACAGGCGCTCCAGCGCCGCCTGGTCCGGCGGATCGCCGTGGATCGCCTTCATGTCGGCGGCGACCTGGCCCTTCTCGATGGTCGACATGCGCTCGTAATAGGCGCGCGTGACGTCGGACAGCTTGAACGGAAACGAGAATTGCCCCAGGCGCGACAAGCCGTCGGCCAGGTGGTAGATGGCGTTGTCGCGATACGGCGCCGAGCTGTGGCCGCCCGGATTGGTGACCTCCAGCTGGAAACTCTGGTACACCTTCTCGCCGGCCTGGATGCCGTGGCGGACCGGCTTGCCGTCCTTGTCCAGCATGCCGCCGCCGCCCTCGTTCAGCGCCAGCTCGGCGTCGATCAGCGGCCGGTGGTGCTTGAGCAGGTATTCGACGCCGTCGAATTTGCTCGGCACCTTTTCCTCGTCGCAGGTCAGCGCCATCACCAGGTCGCGCTTGAGGGCGAGCTTCTCCTTTTTGTAGCGGATCATGTTGGCGACAAAGGCCGCCGCCATCGCCTTGTCGTCGGAGGCGCCGCGCGCGTAGAACATGCCGTCCTCCTCGACCAATTTGAACGGGTCGCGGGTCCAGTCCTCGCGCTTGGCCTCCACCACGTCGACGTGGGCCAGCAACAGCAGCGGCTTGGCGCTGCCGTCGCCCTTCAGGCGCGCCACCAGGTTGCCCTTGGCCGGCCCGCCCGGCGGCACCACGATGCGCAGGTCGGCGTCCTTGTAGCCGGCCGCCTTGAGGCGCTTGGCCATCTTGGTCACGGCCACCGTGCACGAGCCGACCGAGTCGGTGGTGTTGGTCTCGACCAGCTCCTGATAAATCTCGCGCAGCTGCTTTTGCACCGGCGTCAACTCCGCGCCATGGGCCGCGCCCGCCACCGCCACCGCCACCGTCAAACCCGCCGCCAACACCGATGCCGCTCGTCTCATACCGCTCCCGTCCAGTGGATTGCAAAATAGATAGCACAGCGGTCGAATTTATACCTCGGCATTATTGGTGTCAAGGAAAGTATCCGGCGGTCAAGGCTGCGCCGGGGTGCGATTTTCTTGTCCATACTCGTTGCAAGTTCGACTATCCGCCCACCCTATGACTACGAACAACGACGTGCATCGGTCCGCGCCCCTGGAACTCTGGGGAGGCTTGGAAGCGACCGTCAACCGGGTGCGCGACGACTTCTTCAGCCAGATGGACCAGAACGGCCACGCCGACCGGATCAGCGACCTGGACCGCTTCGCCTCGCTCGGCATCACCGCCCTGCGCTATCCCGTGCTGTGGGAACTGGTCGCGCCCGATGGCCTCGACAAGGCCGACTGGTCGTTGCCGGACGAACGCCTGCCGGCGCTGCGCAGCCTCGGCATAGCACCGATCGCCGGCCTGGTCCACCATGGCAGCGGCCCGCGCGACACCAGCCTGCTCGATCCCGCCTTCCCCGAGAAGCTGGCCGCCTACGCCGGCGCCGTCGCCCGCCGCTATCCGTGGCTGGAACAGTACACCCCCGTCAACGAGCCGTGCACCACCGCGCGCTTCTGCGCCCTGTACGGGCTGTGGTATCCGCACGAACGCAGCGACCGCGCCTTCGTGCGCGCGCTGCTCAACCAATGCAAGGGCGTGGTGCTGGCGATGCAGGCGATCCGCGCCGTCAATCCCCGTGCCCGGCTGATCCAGACGGACGACCTCGGCAAAACCTACAGCACGCCGGAGATGGCGGCGCAGGCCCGGTTCTACAACGACCGCCGCTGGCTACCTTGGGACCTGCTGTGCGGCATGGTCGGGCCCGATCACGCACTGTGGCGCTATCTGCGCGACAGCGGCGGCTCCGCCGACGAGCTGCAGTGGTTCCGCGATAACCAGTGCCCGCCGGACGTCATCGGCATCAATTACTACATCACCAGCGAGCGCTGGCTCGACCATCGGGCCGAGCACTACCCGCTGCGGGACGTCGGCCCGGACGGCTACGCCGACGTCGTCGCCGCCCGCGCGCTGGCCACGCCGCGCCCAGGCATCGGCCCGCTGCTGCAGGAGGCATGGGACCGCTACGGCCTGCCGCTGGCCGTCACCGAGGCCCACATCGACGCCCACCGCGAGGACCAGCTGCGCTGGCTGCTGGAAATCTGGCAGGCTGCGCAGCTGGTGCGGCGGGACGGCGTCGACATGCGCGCCGTCACCGTGTGGTCGCTGCTCGGCTCGTTCGACTGGAACTCGCTGGTCACCGAGCGCAAGGGCTACTACGAAAACGGCCCCTACGACCTGCGCGGGCCCGAACCGAGGCCGACCGCGCTGGCCGCCCTGATGCGCGAACTGGCGACCGGCCGCCCCCCGTCGAGCCCGGTGCTGCAGGGGCTGGGCTGGTGGCGCCGGCCGCAGCGCTTGCTGTGTCCGCCGATGCCGTTCGGGCCGGCGCTGGCGCCCGGGATCGTCACGCCCGCCGAGCCGGGGCGGCCCATCCTGATCAGCGGCGCCAGCGGCACCCTGGGCGGCGCCTTCGCCCGCCTGTGCGCCGAGCGCCACCTGGCCTGCCATGTGCTGACGCGCCAGGAAATGGACATCGCCGACCCCGCCTCGGTGGACGCCGCCATCCGCCGCTACCGGCCCTGGGCCATCGTCAACGCCGGCGGCTATGTCCGCGTACAGCGGGCCGAGCAGGACGCCGAACGCTGCCAGCGCGAAAACGCCCAGGGACCGGTGATCCTGGCGACCGCCTGCGCCCGCCACGCGATAGAACTGCTGAGTTTTTCCAGCGACCTGGTGTTCGACGGCAGCAAGGGCGGCCCGTATGTGGAAAGCGACCCGGTCGCCCCGCTCAACGTCTACGGCCAGAGCAAGGCCGAGGCCGAGCAACGCGTACTGGCGGTCCACCCGCGCGCGCTGATGGTGCGCACCAGCGCCTTCTTCGGACCGTGGGACAAGCACAATTTCGTCACGCGGGCGCTGCGGACCCTGGCGGCCGGCCAGCCGTTCACCGCCGCGAGCGACCTGATCGTCTCGCCGACGTACGTGCCGGACCTGGTCGACACCTGCCTCGACCTGCTGATCGACGGCGAGGCCGGCATCTGGCATTTGAGCAATGGCAGCGCGCTGAGCTGGGCTGAACTGGCGCAACGGGCGGCCGGCCTGGCCGGGGTGCCGACGGCGCGGCTGCTGGCGCGCCCGGCCACCACGCTGGACATGGGCGCCGCCCACCCCGTTTTCAGTGCGCTGGGCAGCGAACGGGGCCAGCTGATGCCGCCGCTCGACGACGCGCTGGGCCGCTACCTGGCGGCGCTGGAGGGGGGACTTGGCGAATCCAGACAGGACTGCTACAATAGCGCGCCTTGGCCTGGTAGCTCAGTTGGTAGAGCAGAGGATTGAAAATCCTTGTGTCGGTGGTTCGATTCCGCCCCGGGCCACCAAGAACATCGTTCACGCAACGCCCGCTCATGGAAGTGGGCGTTGTCGTTTCTGAGGTTCGTAATCCTTGTGTACGGTCTATTTCCGGCACTGACACTGCTGCTGTTCACCGCGCCGCAGCTAAGTCGCCTTTGCCGACTACGTTCTAGGTATCGAGTGACTCATCGGCAACTGCACGATTCGGGATGGTCCGACGGATCTTGCCTAACAATATCAGACCGCTGGCGCCGACTTCCTTCAACATATAGGCCTCCACATGTTCATGTCATGATGCCACATGACCCTGGCGAGGGTGCATGCCAGCGCACCCACGCCCTATTTGGACGTCGCCTTCAGCGCCTGGCGCCGCATCAGCCAGGCGAACAGCAACCCGCCCGCATACATCAGCACGCCGTACAGCGCGCCGGGCACCGCCATCTGGTCCTGCTTCAGGACGGTGCTGGCGATCACCATGGCCAAGGTCGCGTTCTGGACCGATGTCTCGATGCCGAGCGTGACCGACTGCTGGCGCGACAGGCGCGCGAGCCGGGCCACGCCGAAGCCGATCGCCAGCATCAGCAGGTTCAGCGAAATGGCGAACGGCGCCAGGGTGCCGAAGTTGTCGCGCAGCGCCGCCCAGTTCTTCGACACCGCGCCCAGCACGATGATGATGAACAGCACCGTGGCGATCCTGGTCGCCACCGGCTCGATGCGCAAGGCGCGCGCCGTCCATTGGTGGCGCACGAACATGCCGATCGCCACCGGCAGGCCCAGCATGATGAAGATTTGCGCCATCATCATCCCGGCTGGCGCGCGCACCGTCTGCGCCGAACCGGCGAAGTGGTCCAGCGCGAACGCGACGATCAGCGGCAAGGTGAAGATCGTCAGCACACTGGCCACGGCGGTGAAGCTCAGCGCCAGCGCCACGTCGCCGCGCGCCAGGTAGGTCAGCAGATTGGACGTGGTGCCGGTCGGACTTGCGGCGAGGATCATGAACCCGACCGCGAACACGCCGGCCATGCCGCTGACCTTGATCATCGCGAAGCAGACCAGCGGCAGCAGGATGAAATGGCAGACCACGCCAACCAGCAGGGCGCGCGGCTGGCGCACGATGCGGCCGAAGTCGGCGGGCGTCAGGCCCAGTCCCAGCGAAAACATGATCAGGGCCAGCGATAGCGGCAGCAGCAACGATGAGAACAGATCTCCTTGCACGCGTGTCTCCGATGAGGGGTGGATAACAATAACAGGAAGACATCATAATGTATTTTAGTGTTGCATTCACGCAGTGTGAACTACCGTTTAAGATGCCCGCTGCGATTTCGCCCTATCCATGCAAATTGCCCGTTAGAATGAACACATGGAACCTAGCGTAGCCGTCCCCGTGGCCAACTTTACCGACCTGCTGCTCGACGCCGTTTGCATGGTTGATACCAGCGGCCGTTTCGTGTTCGTCAGCGCCGCCAGCGAGC
The DNA here is from genome assembly GCA_963511605.1 of uncultured Duganella sp. GTDB lineage: Bacteria > Pseudomonadota > Gammaproteobacteria > Burkholderiales > Burkholderiaceae_D > Rugamonas. The sequence goes on from CAUPJZ010000006.1 coordinate 76,648, forward strand.
GTATCTTCGGCTACACCCAACAAGAAATGGTCGGCAAGGCCATGATCGATTTCGTCGCGCCCGCGGACCGTGCGCGCACGCTGGCCGCGGCGCAGAACGTCATGAATGGCAAGTCCCACATCAATTTCGAAAACCGCTATCTGCGCAAGGACGGGAGCATCGCCCACATCATGTGGTCGGCGCGCTGGTCCGAGCCCGATCAGCTGCGCGTGGCGGTCGCGCGCGACGTAACGGCCCTGAAGCAGGCCCAGGCGATGCAGTCGGTGCTTTATGCCATCTCCGAGGCGGCGTATGCGAGCGATGACCTGGCACACCTGTTTCAGCGCAGCCACGCGATCCTCGTCGAGCTGCTGCCCGCCTCCGGGTTTGGCGTCGCCCTGCTCGACACGGCTGGCCAACACCTGCGCTTCACCTATCACGCGGGCCATGGCACGGCCCCCGACGCCCCCCTAATGCAGCTGCTATGCGAGGAAGTGATCCGGCGCGCCGCGCCGCTGCTGCTGCTGGCTGGCACTGCAGAGGTCCTGCCGGCGCGATTGCAGGCCGCGGCGAACGCCATGACGGGCGGGGCGCTGGCGGTCCCCCTGACGACGTCCGAGGGCATCGTCGGCGCCATCGTGCTGCGCACCGAAACCCATGCCGCGGGCGACGTGGTCCGCGAGCGCGACTTGCTGCTATTCGTGGCGCACCAGCTCGCCGCCGCCATCCAGCGCCAGCGGCTGAATGCGCAAATGCGTTTCATGGCCATGCACGATGAACTGACAGGCCTGCCGAACCGGCGCCTGTTCAACGACCGGCTGGACGCCGCCCTCGGCCGTGCCCGACGCCAGCACGAGGGCATGTCCTTGCTGTTCATCGACCTGAACGGGTTCAAACACGTCAATGACCGCCACGGTCACGCGTGCGGCGACCGGCTACTGCAGCAGGTCGCGCGCCGCATCGCTTCGTGCCTGCGCACGACCGACACGCTGGCGCGCCTGGGCGGTGATGAATTCGTGGTCCTGCTGGAAAATATCGCCCTGCCCTCGGACGCCGAGCTGGTGATGGAGAAGATACATCTGGCGCTGACGGCGCCGATCGAGGTGGGCGCGGGAAGCGAACTGCGGGCCTCGGTCAGCATCGGCCTGGCGCATTATCCCGACCATGGCGACAATCGGCAGGCGTTGATGTCGCATGCGGATCAGGCGATGTACGCCGTCAAGGCAAGAGTGGCGGTGGCTGCCGCAGGGGATTGAATACCCCTGTTCGACTTAGCGCAGCACGATCAGCTTGGTTTTTTTGCCGGCGCGGTAGGTGGAAACGGTCAGCGCGCCGTCGCGTAGATCGCCGTTGGCGTCGAAGCGGATGGTGCCGGTCAGGCCGGGGTACTGGATCTGGCGCAGCACCGGCAGGAACTTGACCGGATCGGTGGAGCCGGCTTGCCGCATGGCCGCCGCCACCGTCATCGTGGCGTCGTAGGCGTGCGGCGCGTAGGTCTGGATGTCGCTGTGGAAGCGCGCGTGGAAGCGGGCCACGAACTCGCTGACGGCTTTTTCGTGCGCGGCATCGATGCCGCCGGCCTCGGCGCAGTAGACCGCGCCGTCGCGCACGTTCCCGCCGGCGAGCGTGGGCAGCGCTTCGGTGCAGATGCCGTCGCCGCCCATGAAAGGCGACGACATGCCCAGCGCCTTCATCTGGCGCAGCATGCCCCCGGCGGTGGCGTCCATGCCGCCGAAGAACACCAGGTCCGGCTTCTTCGCACGGATGCGGGTCAGGATGGCGCTGAAATCGCTGGCCTTGGCGGTGGTGAATTCGCGGCCGATGACTTTCAGCCCCGGCACACCAGCCTCGACGCCCTTGACGAATTCGTCGGCCACGCCCTGCCCGTAGGCGGAGCGGTCGTCGATCACGGCGATCCGGCGCGCGCCCAGTTCTCCCACCGCGTAGCGCCCCAGCGCGCGGCCGAGCATGTTGTCGTTGGCCACCACGCGGAACGCGCCGGGGAATTTCTGCCGGGTGTACGCCGGGGTGGTGGCGGACGGCGAGATCTGCGCGATGCCGGCGGCGTTGTAAATGCGCGAGGCGGGCACGGTGGTGCCGGAGTTGGCGTGGCCGATGACCGCCTTCACGCCCGCGTCGACCAGCTTCTGCGCCACGGCCGTGCCCTGCTTCGGATCGGCCGCGTCATCCTCGCTCTGCATCCTGAAGACCGCCTTGCGGCCGCCGATGGTGACGCCACGGGCGTTCAAGTCCTCGATCGCCAGCGCCACGCCATTTTCCATCGCCTTGCCCAAATGCGCGATCTCGCCCGACAGCGGTCCCGCCACACCTATCGTCACCACGTCCTGCGCCATGACGGCGCAGCTCCACAGGCCACCGAGCAACAGGGGAAGAATGCGCATCATCACGGCTCCAGAGTATGAGTAATGCACGCATTCTAGCAACCAACAGAACGATCGCAGCCAAGCGACGTTCCCTCACCTGCTCTTTGCTCTAGAATGATGACATTTCCATCACTACATGGGCGAGCTATGAAACGGGTGATCTTCAATCAAAAAGGTGGGGTGGGCAAATCGACGATCGCCGTGAACCTCGCCGCCATCGCGGCCAGCCAGGGAAAGCGGACGCTGCTGATCGACATCGACCCGCAGTGCAATTCCAGCCGCTACGTGCTGGGCGCGGCCGCGCGCGACGTGTCGCCGACCTTGGGCGCGTACTTCGAACAAGTGCTCAGCTTCAGCCAGTTCGCCCAGCCGCCCGGCCATTACGTCCACCCGACGCCGTTTGACAACCTGTCCGTCATCGTGGCCCACCCCGACCTGGGCGACCTGCAATCGAAGCTGGAATCACGCAACAAGATCTACAAGCTGCGCGATTTGTTGCGCGAACTGGACAAGGAGTATGACGAAATCTTCGTCGACACGCCGCCCGCCTATAATTTCTTCAGCCAGTCCGCCCTGATCGCCGCCGACACCTGCCTGATCCCGTTCGACTGCGACGATTTTTCGCGCCAGGCCCTGTACACCCTGATCAATAATATCAAGGAGATCAAGGCCGACCACAACGCCGACCTGGACATCGAGGGCATCGTTGTCAACCAGTTTCAGCCACGGGCACTGCTGCCGCAGCGCATGGTCGAACAGCTGAAGGAGGAAGGCTTGCCGGTGTTCGACAACAAGCTGTCGAGCTCGATCCGCATCCGCGAATCGCACGAGCGCAATCTGCCCATGATCCACCTCGACCGCAACCACAAGCTCAGCCAGGAGTACCTCGCGCTGTATGGCGAGTTGCGGGCCGCATAGGCGAAAAGCCATGGCGCGGCCCTTGATCAGCGCTGGTACCCGCTAGAGAAACAATCCGCCAATGACGCCAGTCGCATCATTCAAAAGATTGTTTTATAAATCGACAACTTGTATTCTAGATAGGACATTGACCGTGATGGTGGACTCACGAAGCCATCGCCAATAACTCCAGTGAGTGAAAGCAATATTATAAAGATAGTCCCAAAATACTTTGAGGGGGGAATCATGGCGGCGAAACTTGAGACGGTGCTTGACAAGATCGAACTGGCGGCAGCCCAAGTGTTCGATGCGGATCCCAAGATACGCTCCGTCGGTGTCGGGAAGACAGCTGACGGGTATGGCTTTATTGCAGTTAGAAATGATAACGTCATTTTGCCGTTTTCCAAGGGCGGCACTGCGGTTCCTCTTCGACAGATTGAGGGCATTCCTATCGAATACACTTCCAGCTATGCGGATCCAGTGCGGTTGGTGCGTCTGCCACACTCCGGTCCTGGTAGCCCGGGAACGAGCAGTGTCGTTCCCGAACAACTTTTCCAGCGCCCGCTTGTGTGTGGCCTGCAGGTGCAGAATTTCGACGACGATTCCCGTGTCGGAGTCCTCGCTAATGGGCATATGGTCGTCGGGACATTGGGGTGTTTTGTCGTCTGGAGTGGAAAAGTCGCAATACTGTCAAACAACCACGTATTGGCTGGAGAAAACAGGGGCAACAAAAACGGCGATAGGATCTTGCAACCCGGCAGTTCAAGCTTTGTGCAAAATCAGCACGTCGCGACACTTGCGGACTTTGTGCCATTGGTGCCAAGTGCCATGAATGCCAGTTACAGCGCGGGTACCGCGAAGATGAACGACGTCGATGCCGCAATCGCCGTGGTAGAAGGCGATCACCTGCCGCAGGTTCAGCAATCTTACTTGCCGATACGATTGGCACCGGCTTCCGGCGGGGTTTCACCTCCCAGCGGCGTTGCGGCTCCCGCAATAGGTGACGTTGTGTATAAGGTTGGTCGCACAACCGGGCTTACGTGGGGAACGATCAAGCAAATCGGAGCGATCGTGGGGCCGGTACCGTATGATACGGGCCCGTGCTGGTTCCGTCAGAACATTGTTATCGAAGGTAAAGATGGGACATTGTTTTCCGACCACGGCGATTCAGGTTCTGTCATCGTCCGTCAGGATGGCGTGGTGGTAGGTTTGCTTTACGCAGGCAACGGCACGCAAACCTATGCATGCGACATCAACCTTGTCTTCCAGGCATTGAATTGCAGCTTGGCTGGAAGTGCGTGACAGCCGTGCTCTTATGCCATCTATGCAAGGCTGCGGCTATGCAAGCCCGAGCTTTCCACTTCGCCGACTAAAAGGGACGGGTTGTTGAAAGTCATGCTTTACAACAACCTCAACCGAATCGTTCCCAATCTTAACTTGGCTGGGAAAGGCTTCTCTTGCCGATGCCGGGACCATCAAGATCAAAACTGCTTGATCGGAGTTCTGAGCTTTGCCCACGCCAAGGCTGTAGGGGCCATTAAACCCCTTAAGTACAGTCCTATGCAGGGAAGGCTGATCCACCTGCTCCATCAATCGAGAAATGTCCATCATGCACTCCGGCAACTAATCTCATATTATTCAGTATAGTCCAACATCGCTGTATTTATAGTTTCTTTTGGAGTGACAATGCTGCAAAAAGAATCACCTCCGCACAGTCCGAGGTGGCAAGCGTCCATCCGTGATCAATGCAGGCTTCACATCTTTACCATTATGGTATTCCGGCGAGATCGTTCAGTTATGTAGCGCCCGGAACGCGGAAAGAAACCGGTATCCATACAGTTCGGATAGTCTGCTGCAACGCAGCAGCGAACGCAAGCACTTTGTCCGGGTGTTTCGATCGTGAGCAAACCCTTCGCGGACGGTCGCAACGGACGCGGCGACCTTGGACGCATCGCCGCGCGGCGGACCCGCCGGATTCGTGCATGCGCTCGATGCGCACATCGGCGGCCTTTGCCGATAGGCCTGGCAACCTAGCTCGCCGCGCCCTTTTTGGTGATGACCACCTCCAGATATTCGGCCGGCGCGACCAGCGACGACGGCCCGGCGACATTCACCCGCTCCAGCAGGTCGAGCAAATCGCGCTCGAGCGCCTGCTGGCCGGGCGGATCGAGCGCGGCGAAGGCCTTGTGCGTCGGCCCGTAGAAATCGCGGAACACCTGCAGCCAGTGCCGGGGGGAAGCGTAGCGGAAGTTGAACATCCTGGACGTGACGTCGACGCGCCCGGCCTGGTCGCCGAACAAGTCGCGCAGGTGCGCCTCCGTCCCCCACAGCAGCGGCGACTGCACGCCCGCCGGCGGCGGCACATGCGCGCCGACCACCTTGAAGAGCTGGCCGATGACGCCGGCCGGCGTCCAGTTGGCCAGCCCGATGCGGCCGCCGCCGCGCACCACCCGCAGCATCTCGCCGGCGGTGCGCGCATGGTCGGGGGCGAACATGGCGCCGAACGTCGATAGCGCGACGTCGAACGCGCCATCGGCGAACGGCAGGTTTTCGGCGTCGGCTTCGCGGAACTCGACCGCCAGCCCCTCGGCGGCGGCGCGCGTCCGCCCCTTCTCCAGCAGGGCCGGCACATAGTCGGTGGACGTCACCCTGGCGAAGCGGCGCGCCGCCGCCAGCGTGGCGTTGCCGTTGCCGGCGGCGACGTCGATCACTTTTTCGCCAGCGCGCAGATCGACCGCCTCCGCCAGCGATTCGCCGGCGATCTGCAGCGTGACGCCGACCACGGAGAAATCGCCGCTGGCCCAGGTCGCCTGCTGCCGCTGCTTGACGGCGGCGAGGTCCGGCGTGATGGTGGAATTGGCTGCGCTCATTGTGGCCTCCCCGCGTAAATACTGTTTGACACGCGTCGTCCGGGAGCGTTCCGTGCGCGCCGACGCAATGCCCAATCCCGCCGTGCCGATATCCAATTCGATATATCAGCTGATGGAAATTTCATTGGACCGGCGCGCCGGATCGGCCTACCGTCGCCCGACAACCCCGTTCCGACGAGAGAATAACAATGAAGAGACTACTCACCGCCCTGAGCCTCGCGGCCGGCGCGCAGCTGAGCATTGCCGCCGCCCCTTCCCCTTCCACCCCGGCCCCGGTCAAGCTGACCGTCGACGCGGCCAAGGTCCAGGGGCCGATGACGCCGATCTGGGCCTGGTTCGGCTACGACGAACCCAACTACACCACCGCGCCCAACGGCAAGAAGCTGCTCAGCGATATCGCCGCGCTGAGCCCGGTCCCGGTGTATGTGCGCGCCCACAACCTGATGACCTCGGGCGACGGCAGTTACGCGCTCAAATGGGGTTCCACCGGCATGTACAGCGAGGACAAGGACGGCAAGCCGGTCTACAACTGGACCATCGTTGACCGGATCTTCGACACTTATATCGAACGCGGCATGAAGCCGCTGGCACAGATCGGCTTCATGCCGCAGGCGCTGTCGCAGCGCCCGCACCCCTATCAGCACCAGTGGAAGCCGGGCACGCGCTACGAAGAGATCATGACTGGCTGGGCCACGCCGCCCAACGACTACGACAAGTGGGCCGAGCTGATCTACCAATGGGTCAGGCACAGCGTGGCGCGCTACGGGCAGAAGGAAGTGGAAAGCTGGTACTGGGAAGTGTGGAACGAGCCGGACGGCCACTACCTGATCGCGCCGGACCCCAAGCTCGAATACTTCAAGATGTACGACTACGCCGCCGACGCCGTCAAGCGCGCGCTGCCGACGGCGCGCATGGGCGGACCGCACACGGCCGGCGCCGGACGCTTCATGGACGATTTCCTCGAGCACGTCCTGCGCGGCAAGAACCACGCGACCGGCAAGACCGGCTCGCCGCTGGACTTCGTGGCCTTCCACGCCAAGGGTGCGCCCAAGCTGGTCGACGGCGTGGTGCGCATGGGCATGAACACCCATTTCAAACGCCTCGACGAGGGCTTTGCGCTGGTGGAGAAATATCCCGAGCTCAAGGGCGTTCCGGTGATCATCGGCGAGTCCGATCCGGAAGGCTGCGCCGCCTGCGGCATGCAGACCAACCCGGAGAACGCCTACCGCAACGGCACCCTGTATTCGAGCTATACGGCGGCCTCGATCGCGCGCGAGTTCGATCTGGCGGCAAGGCGCGGCGTCAATCTGATCGGCGCCGTCAACTGGTCGTTCGAGTTCGAGGACCAGCCCTGGTTCGCCGGCTTCCGCGACCTCGCCACCAACGGCGTCAACAAGCCGGTGCTCAACGTGTTCCGCATGTTCGGCATGATGAAGGGCGAGCGGGTGGCGGTCGGCGGCGACCAGGCCTACGACGCGGCGCGCATCATGGCCGACGGCGTGCGCGGCCCGCGCACCGACATCAACGCGCTGGCGACCCGGGACACAAACAGCATCGCGGTGATGGTGTGGAACTACCACGACGACGACGTCATCGACGCCGGCTCGCCGGTGGAGCTGCGCATCGCCGGCATCCCCGCCAGGCAGGTGCGGCTGCGCCACTACCGGGTCGACAACGACACCAGCAATTCCTACACCGCGTGGAAGCGCATGGGCGCGCCGGCCAATCCGACACCGGCGCAAATCGCCGAGCTCCAGAAAGCCAGCGAACTCGCGCAGGTAGGGGCAACATCGACGGTGAAAACCACGAACGGCAGCACGCTGGTGAAGATGCAGCTGCCGCGCCAAGCGGTATCACTGCTCATCCTAAGCTACGAATAGCCCGGCCCATCCGCCCCCTTGGATGGGTTGACACGGACCAAGCCGCACAGGTCGGCTGTCTGTCCCGACTCAGGCCGCCAGCTGTTCGATCGCCCCGATTTTCGTTGACGACATCAACCGGTCGATGTCCGCGAGGATCAGCATGCGGTCGTCCAGCACGCCCAGGCCGGTCATGTAGGCGACATCGAGCCCCGTCGCCATCGCCGGCGCGGGTCTGATCTGCGCGGCCGTCAGCGTGACGACATCCGACACGCTGTCGACCACCATTCCCATCAGCTGGCCCTCGACGCTCAGGATGATGACGACCGTGAACTGGTCATAGCTAGGCGCGCCAAGATTGAATTTGACCCGCATATCGATGATCGGAACGATAATGCCGCGCAAATTGACGACGCCCTTGATGAATTCCGGCGCATTGGCGAGCCGGGTCACGGCCTCGTAACCGCGCAATTCCTGAACCTTCTGGATGTCGATGCCGTATTCCTCCGACCCCAATCTGAGGGCCAGGTATTCGCTGACCATCCCGGACATTCCGGGTCCGGCGGCGGTGGCGGCCGCCGGCGCGATGTCATGTACCGTGCTCATTGCTACTCCTTTAAAAAGGACGCGGCTCGCGCGCCGGCCGGTCAGGCGTGATGGGGCGTCGCGCCTGCGCGACGTATTCCCGGCGAGGAAATCGCGATGGCCAGCGCCCGGCCGCCGGCGGCTTTGCGCTGCGGCGCGGGCGCCGTGGCGGGCTCGTGCCGCGCGTCCTGCGGGCGGATCTTGAAGACGCTCACGGCCCGCACCAGGCTCCCGGCCTGATCTCGCAGCGATTCGGCCGCGGCGGCGGCCTGCTCCACCAGGGAAGCGTTTTGCTGCGTGACGTTGTCCATCGAGATGATCGCCTGGTTCACTTGCTCGATGCCCTCCGACTGTTCCTGGCTGGCGCTCATGATTTCCCCGATCACATCCGTCACCCGCCGCACGCTGCCCACCACCTCGGACATGGTGCCGCCGGCATCGGTGGCAAGTCGCGTCCCCAGGTCGACACGCTCGACGGAGTTGTCGATCAGCACCTTGATCTCCTTGGCGGCGCTGGCGCTGCGTTGGGCCAGGTTGCGCACCTCCGAGGCGACCACGGCGAAGCCGCGCCCCTGCTCGCCGGCGCGCGCCGCTTCGACGGCCGCGTTCAGGGCCAGGATATTGGTCTGGAAGGCGATGCCGTCGATCACGCTGATGATGTCGACGATCTTGCGCGACGCGTCGCTAATGGAGGCCATCGTGCCGACCACCTGCTCGACGACGGCGCCGCCCTTGACGGCCATGTCGGAGGCGGCGATCGCCAGCACGTTCGCCTGGCGCGCGTTGTCGGCGTTTTGACGGACCGTGGAGGTCAGTTCCTCCATCGACGAGGCCGTCTCCTCCAGCGCGCTTGCCTGCTGCTCGGTCCGGCTGGACAAGTCGCTGTTGCCGGCGGAGATTTCACCGGCGGCGGTGGAGACGGCGTCGGAATCCCGGCGAACCGACGAGACCACATCGGACAGCGAGCTCTGCATGCGCTGAACGGCCGCCAGCACGCTGCCGGTATCGTTCGGGCCGAGCGCGATGGTTTGCGACAGGTCACCGCTGGCGACCTTGCTGACGGCGTCGCACAAATCCGTCGGTTCCGCGCCCAGCGCCTTGTAGAGGCGGCGCGAAATGACCATGCCGGCGGCGATCGCCAACGCGATGGCGGCGACGCTGCTGGCGATCAGCACGTTTCGCGCCGACGAGAACCGCGCGGCGGCTTCGGCCACGCGTTGTTCCGAAACCGTCGCCGTCAGACGGGAATAGTCCGTCGACGTGGCGATCAGCGACGCCAGCAACGGGCGGCATCGTTCATTCATTTGCGCCACCGCCTCGTCCTTCCGGCCGTTGACGGCGAGATCGACGATGGCCAGGGCGACCGGCGCGTACAACCGCTCGATGCCGTCGATTTTTTCGACCAGCCGCCTATCCTCCTGTGTCGAGGAGGGATCGTTCGACAGTTCCTTCAGCCGTTTCAGATGGGATGTGACGTCGGCGTGCGCCTGGGTGACGATCTTCATCTCGGCGTCCCGGTCGGCGGCGCTGGTGACCAGCACCAGATTTCTCGCCGCGATGGCGCGCAAATCGACCGCCTCGCGCACCAGATGCGCCGCCTCGGACCGCGCGCGCACGCCGGTCACGTAGCGTTCGAAGTCCTCGTACAAATGCATGAAATTGGTCAGCGAGATGGCGCCCACCCCAACCAGGAGCGCGGCCAGGCCACCGAACGAGATCGCGAGCTGTTTTCTTACGGTTAATTTATTCATGATGTACCCCCTATGTTTTTGAATTGAATCCGTCGGCATCGGCCGAAGCCAGCGCGCTTGATCGACCTCCCTCGGCCGGCCGGCGGATGGAAAAGGGGCGAATACGCTGACGAGCACGGGGGCAAGGTGCGGTCACGGCCAACTAGATATTCTTTTTTTGTTTTATTTGTTAAATTCATTTAACACGAGGAACCAATAAAATCAATTTATTGTTATTTTAAGGAATTTATTGTTGCTGATTGACAACCAAGACATGGGCGGCGTCGCCGCCGTTCGCGGTCCCGCGCCGTGGTGATCCAGTGGGAAGCTGGGGCGATGCCATGGGCGGGTAAAGACGCAGGAGGATGGTCACTCCTGCCGGAGTGACCGGAGGCAGCGGAAGATTAATTCGACATCAAATACGGCCAGCCGTCGGCCGTGAAGCCAAGCGGGTTGATCCCCAGGGTAGGCCGCCCGTTGTTATTGCCGTCGTAGTAGTGATAAACGAAGGTCGGCCGATTGTTATTGCCTGCGTCGGCGAACACGCTGCCGCCACCCGGACCGATCACGTTGCCGTGCGTGCTGACCAATATCGTCCCCCCGCCGGCCGTCAACGCCACGCCGCCCCGGTCCACATATGGCCCGGTCACGCTGGTCGAACGCCCCACGACGGTCCGGTACGGGGACGTCGCGCTGCAGCACACGTTAATCGGCGCGAAGAAGTAGTAATAGCCGTTGTGGTAATAAATGAACGGTCCCTCCACCGCCGAGGTCGGCGAACCGCGCCGCGCGATCGTATAGACGGTGGTGTTGGTGGTCGACTTCAGGCCGGTGGCGGGATTGAGCTGCATCAAATGCAGGCCGTCGGTCCACGAGCCCCACGTCATCCACCAGTTGCCACTGGCGTCGCGGAACGGCGCCGGATCGATCGCGTTGTCGGTGGTCTTCGTGAAACCGGCCGGCGGCGTGTCGTTGCTGGTCCAGGACCGGGTGACGACGCCCTTGTCGGTCCAGGGTCCTTGCGGCGCGGAACTCGTGGCGACGCCGATCAGCGCCTTCGCCTGCGTGCTCGGCAAATACGGAATCGAGTAGTACTGGTAGTAGGTGCCGTTCACCACCATCAGGCTCGGCGCCCAGATGTCGGTGTTGGCGCCGTTGTTCCACCCCTTCGGCGTCTGTAGTCCGCTCCATGACGGGAAGTCCGGCCCGATCGACGGGCAGGTTGCATAGCCGCCCTTCTGCGCGGTGGTGCAGCTGGTGTACGGCGTGAAGTTGGTCAGGTCGGTCGAGGTGGCCAGGGTCTGGTGGCTGCCGTACAGCCAGTACTTGCCGCTGGCGTCCCTGAGCATGTAGGGATCATGGACGAAGCGGCCCTCGCCGGTGACGGCGCGCGGCATCGCATAAGGGCGCACCTGCGTGTTCACCAGTTGCCACTCCTGGCAGGCGCAGCCGGTCAAGCCCCACTGGTCGATGGTGGCGGTGTTCAGGTTACTGGCCTGGAACACCTCCAGATACTTGCCGCTGTTGACGTTCTGGATCAGGAAATTGCCGCTGGTGGCCTGGGTGACGGTCCACAGGTGGTCCCGGGTGCCGCTGTCGGCCCATTGGACGATTTGCGCGCCGTCGGCGGTGGAGGCGTTCGACACGCCCAGCACCTGGTGCGTCAGCATGTTCTCGATGTTGTACTCGCCATTACCCATCGGCATGAAGTGCCACAGGTGGTCGGCGGTGCCGTTGTCGGCCCACTGGACCACCTTGGCGCCGGCGGCCTGGCTGGCACCGTCGATGCCCAGCACCAGCCCGCTGGCGACGTTCTTGATCTTGTATTGGACGCTGGTGTTCATCGTGATCGCGGCGTGCGCGGAAAAGGCGGGGCCGGCCAACCCGGCGAGCAGGGTCAGCCATAAAAATATGCGTTTCATTATTGTCTCCAAAGGATGTCATCAGGTAGTCCGGAGCAATGCATGAAACCGTTCTTGCCGAGGGAAGCCCCCCTGCTCCGAACCGCGCGTGTCGATTTTTTATTATTGCCAGCCCATGCTACCGGGCGCCAGAGCATCGCTCCAATCACATTTTCGGCGGCGCCGATACGGGTTTCGGTATGAAAACCAACGAGGTGTGGCGTCCGGCTACCCCTTTTCACCCAATAGCTGAAACCTCGTTTCATATCGCGGGATCGCGCCGCAATTCGTGCGGACCCAGCCATATCATTTTTTGAAAGTTGGTTTCACATTCCAAAATTTACAAACCAAGTCATTGAAATCAAACGAATTAATTTATGTCCTATGTCTTATATAAGACCTTGATGCAACGCACCAAAATACCCTACTATTTAGTCATGGAGTTCGCGATTGACACCACGGCGTAACCCGACGATTTTTCCAAACGTGCTTTTTTCTCAGGAGATACACATGTCCCAATACCAAGACGACATCAAGGCAGTTGCCGGTTTAAAAGAACAACAAGGCAGCGCCTGGAACGCCATCAATCCAGAGTCGGCCGCCCGCATGCGCGCGCAGAACAAGTTCAAGACCGGCCTGGACATCGCCAAGTACACCGCCAAGATCATGCGCGCCGACATGGCCGCCTACGATGCCGACACGTCCAAGTACACCCAGTCGCTCGGTTGCTGGCACGGGTTCATCGGCCAGCAGAAGATGATCTCGATCAAGAAGCACTTCAACAGCACCGACCGCCGCTACCTCTACCTGTCGGGCTGGATGGTGGCCGCGCTGCGCTCCGAGTTCGGCCCGCTGCCGGACCAGTCGATGCACGAGAAGACCGCCGTCACCGCGCTGATCAAGGAGCTCTACACCTTCCTGCGCCAGGCCGACGCGCGCGAGCTGGGCGGCCTGTTCCGTGAACTGGACGCCGCCGAAGGCGCCGCCAAGGCCGCCATCCAGGAAAAAATCGACAACCACGTCACCCACGTGGTGCCGATCATCGCCGACATCGACGCCGGCTTCGGCAACGCCGAGGCGACCTATCTGCTGGCCAAGCAGTTCATCGAGGCGGGCGCCTGCTGCATCCAGATCGAGAACCAGGTCTCCGACGAGAAGCAATGCGGCCACCAGGACGGCAAGGTCACCGTGCCGCACGAGGACTTCCTGGCCAAGATCCGCGCCATCCGCTACGCCTTCCTCGAGCTGGGCGTGGACGACGGCATCATCGTCGCCCGCACCGACTCGCTGGGCGCAGGCTTGACCAAGCAGATCGCCGTCACCGCCAAGCCCGGCGACCTGGGCGACCAATACAACGCCTTCCTCGATTGCGAGGAAGTGTCGGCCGACGCGCTGGGCAACGGCGACGTCATCATCAAGCGCGACGGCAAGCTGCTGCGTCCGAAGCGCCTGCCGAGCAACCTGTTCCAGTTCCGCGCCGGCACCGGCGAGGCGCGCTGCGTGCTCGACTGCATCACCTCGCTGCAAAACGGCGCCGACCTGCTGTGGATCGAAACCGAAAAACCGCACATCTCGCAGATCGGCGGCATGGTCAGCGAAATCCGCAAGGTGATCCCGAACGCCAAGCTGGTCTACAACAACAGCCCGTCGTTCAACTGGACCCTGAACTTCCGCCAGCAGGTGTACGACGCGATGAAGGAAGCGGGCAAGGACGTGTCGTCCTACGAGCGCAGCAAGCTGATGAGCGTGGAATACGACCAGAGCGAACTGGCCATCACGGCCGACGAGAAGATCCGCACCTTCCAGGCCGACGCGGCCCGCGAAGCGGGCATCTTCCACCACCTGATCACGTTGCCGACCTACCACACCGCCGCGCTGTCGACCGACAACCTGGCCAAGGAATACTTCGGCGAGCAAGGCATGCTCGGTTACGTGGCCGGCGTGCAGCGCAAGGAAATCCGCCAGGGCATCGCCTGCGTCAAGCACCAGAACATGTCCGGCTCGGACATCGGCGACGACCATAAGGATTACTTCAGCGGCGAGGCCGCGCTGAAGGCTGCCGGCAAGGACAACACCATGAACCAGTTCTGAGATCCACAAGATCCGGTGACTGCCCCAAAAGCTCGCTACGGCGGGCTTTTTTTTGCCGGGATGGCGGATAATCGGCGAGCGACCAGCAACCCCAACCAAGGAGCACATCATGATCCGCCCCCGTTTCGATGACGCATGGGCCGCTTCGCTGCGGATCTACGACCGCGACAATTCCGCCGCCAAGGTGGCGGAGGTGATCGGCGGCTATGTGGCGAAGAACATCAACAACCCCAATCCCGGCCAGCGCTGGGAAAACACCTGCGCCGTGCGCATGAGTTACATCCTGGGCGAGGCGGGCATGGCGCTGCCGGCCATGCGGGGCAAGACCGTGTCCGGGGCGGACAAGCGGCAGTACTTTTTCCGCGTGCGCGACCTGATCGCTTTCCTGACGCGGCAATGGGGCAAACCCGAGGTCGTCGACCATCCGGCCTCCGGCGGCGGCGTCCTGGCCGGCCGGCAGGGCCTGATCCTGTTCGAGGTGTCCGGCTGGACGGACGCGCAGGGACACGCCACGCTCTACGACGGCGGCGTCTGCTACGACAACTGCTATTTCAACGAGCCGGGGGCGAAATACCGCACCGACCGCGCCAATTTCTGGAGCCTCCCGTGACGACTTCTAATCGGAGGCGCCCGCCAGGCCGCCCGGGTTGGCGGGAACGACGTTGAGTTGCTGGATGGACTTGATGTGCCGCATCGGCGGCGCGCCGAACATGCGGCGGTATTCGCGGCTGAACTGGGTGGCGCTTTCATAGCCCACCTGGAAGGCGGCGGTCGCCGCGTCGGCCGCCTCGCTGAGCATCAATTCCCGCGCATGATGCAGGCGCAAGTGCTTCTGATACTGCAAGGGGCTCATTGCCGTCATGGCGCGGAAATGGTGGTGCAGGGTCGACGTTCCCATTCTGGCGATCTCGGCCAGCTGCTCGACGCGCAGCGGCGCCATGTAGTTCTGCTTGAGCCACGAAATCGCCTTCGCCACCCGGTTGGTCTGCGTGCCGGACAACGCGATGCGCCGCAGATAGTCGCCCTGCTCCCCGCTGAGCAGCCGGTACAGGATTTCCTCATGGATGTGCGCGGCCAGAAAGGGAATGTCCCGCGGCGCGTCCATCAACGCGATCAAGCGCGCCAGCGCGTCGAACAGCTCGGCGCTCGCCGTGCCCACCGCCATGCCCATTTCCCCCTGCGGCGCGGCGGCCCGCACATCGTGTTGCACGATAATGCCGCGCAAACGCTCCAGGTCGAGCCGCAACAAGGCCGCGTAATAAGGTTCGGCCTCGCTTGCCTCCAGTATCTGCACCGTGGTCGGCAGATCGATCGCGGTCAACAGGAAGTTCGACTCGCCATAATCCAGGACGGCCGCGCCGACGACCACGCGCTTGCGGCCACGAATGATCAAGGACAAGCTGGGCTCGTAGATGCTGGAAGCCGGCGGCGTCGGCTCGGCGACCCGGTACAAGGTCAGGCCCGGAATGCCGGTTTCAAAGGCCGGCCCCCGCCAGTCCAGGCGGTCGCAATCGGCCGCGATGCGTGCCCGCACAGGCGAGGTACGCTCACCGGCCCGACCATTTCCCAACTCGAATGCTTTCACTGGCGCTCCCGAAAATCCCACCCGCCCAGTCTAGCCGCCCCCGCGCCGACTTCGCCAGTAAATTATCTTCCATCGACAGGATTGGGCAATAGTTAGGCAGGATCGGACGAGGCTCGGCGCTACTTGGCCATCGGCGGAAACACCGAGAAGTCCGGCAGCGGATGGCGTTCCAGGTCGGCCGCGCCGCCGATGCGCAGCACCAATGCGTTCGTGCCGTCGTAGGCGGGCCAGGCCGGCAAGCCTTTCCCCTCCGGGCTGCCCGTGGCGGCGAAATTGACCCAGGTCCGGGCCAGCCGCGCCGCCAGTTCGCGGTCCGACGTGGTCCACGCGCGGCCATCCTTATCGAGATTGTCGAACACGTACGGAATCTCGGCGCCATGCCCGGCGCCGCAACCATAGCCGCAAGGCGTCGATGGCTCGGCCGGCTGGTGCGCGAAGAAGTAGGCGTACGATTTGGCGCGGCCATGCTTGGCCTGCAGGCTGGCCCAGTACAGGCTGCCCCACCCCCACCAGTCGTTGGTGAGCTGGTCGATGGAGGCTTTGGCCCGGGCGTCGGTGGCGCCGGGGTAGCGCGCCATCAACGCGTCGGACGGCGCGTGGCCGAGCAGCTTCGTCACCAGCTCGCGGTGCCGGGCCGCCGTGAAATCGCCGGTGCCCAGGATCTCGGGCGCCAGGTCCTTGCCCTCCTCGGCGTTCCACCCGACCAGCAGCGGCACGTCGTTGTGACGGCGATGGCGGTAGGTCGTGGTCAAGTCTTCGCGCAACACGTGGCCGTCGACAATCGCGCGCGGCGACCACGCCGGCTTCTGCAAGTCCTCGGCGCGCATCGCCCGCAGCCGCGCCAGATCGCGCGCTCCCAGCCCTTGCGCGAACGCGAGTCCCTGCGCCTCGGCGCGCCGGCGGTCGATACGAGTATGGTCGTCGGCGTCTAGCGGCACTGCCGCATAACCGCTCTCGGCGATGGCGCGCTGGAACAGCCCCTTCGCCAGCGGCGACACCACCATCGCCCCGACCGACGTGCCGCCGGCCGACTCGCCCGCGATCGCCACGCGCTCCGGATCGCCGCCGAAGGCCGCGATGTTGCTCTTGACCCAGCGCAGTGCCGCGATCTGGTCCAGCAGGCCCTGGTTGCCGGAGGCGCGATCCGGCGATTCGGCCGACAGTTCCGGGTGGGCGTAGAAGCGGAAGATGCCGAGGCGATAATTCACCGTGACGACGATGGCGCCGTGCGCCGCCAGGTTGCCACCGTCGAACCCGGCTTGCGCGGCGGTGCCGCCATAGTAGCCGCCGCCGTGTATCCAGACGATCACCGGCAGCTTGGCGGCTTTCTCGGGCGCCCAGATGTTGAGGTAAAGGCAGTCCTCGCTTTTCGGATTCGTCACCCACACGGCGGTCTGCGCGCACGCGGCGGAAAATCTGTTGGCCTGCTTGACGCCCCGCCACGGCACCACGGCTTGCGGCGCCCGCCAGCGCAGCGCACCGACCGGCGGCGCGGCGAACGGCACGCCCAGGTAGGTCCGCATCGCGCCGGCGCGCGTGCCGGCGATCTCGCCGCCGGTCACCTTGACGGCGGCGGTCGGCTGGGCCGCATGGACTGCGCCAACAGCCAGGCCCGCGAGGTGCAACGCGACCAGGGTGGCCGCAAGTAAATGTCTCATTATTATGTACTCCGATAATGGTCGGAATGCTACTCGCTTTATCTCTTGGCAATAGTGTGAATTTGCGCAGCCCCCTTTTCGAAATTCACCAACGGCTTGGCGCAAAAAAAAACGCGCCGGGGACCGAGGTCCGCGACGCGCAAATGAAATCGCCCCCTTGCGGCGATTAGTACAACTTACAACTACATCTTGACCCTTACATCTTCCAGCGCAAGCCAACCGAGACCGAACGGCCGATCTGGAGCGTACCGAAATTGGTCGTCTGCGCGTTGCCCGCATTGCCAAAGTGGTAGTACTGCTGCTGCATTTCGTTGGTCAAGTTGACGCCACTGACATCGACCGACATGTTGTCGTTGATTTTGTACGACACTTGCATGTCCACGCTCTTTTCCGGATGACGCCAGATACCGAGCGGATTGGCGAACAAGGCGGCCTCGTTGCTGGCCAGGAAGCCGGAGCGCCAGACATAGGACAAGCGCGCGCTGACCGGGCCCTTTTCGTAAGCCAAAGTGGCATTGTAGGACCGGTTGGAGACGCCAAAGAACGGTGTCTTGAGCTGGGCGACGATGTCGCCGGCATCATTGACCTCGGGCACGTTCTGCGACGACGTCAGTTTCGTAAAGCTGCCCTGGAACCCCAGACCGTCCAGCGCGCTAGGCAGCCACTTCGGGAAGTAGATCAAGCCGAGCTCGGCGCCACTGATCGTGCCGTCTGAGGCGTTGACCGGCGAGTTGATGACGTAGTCATAGCCGTTCGTATGGTCGCCGCCCGAGGTCGAGTTGCGGAACGGGTCGTTCGCCGGATCGACGTGCACCCTGCGGCGCAAGCCCACGACCAGGCCCTCGATCTTGCGCTTGAACGCAGTACCGTAGAATGCGCTGTCCTTCTGGAAATACCACTCGGCCGTCAGGTCCAGGTTCTTGGCGCGCGTCGGTTCCAGGTCCGGATTGCCGCCGCTGCCCGAGCCATAACCTACCCTCGACACGTCGTCGCCGAGTTGCAGGACGGGATTCAGATCACCGAAGTTCGGGCGGCGCAGGGTTTCACCATAGTTAAAGCGCAGCACGACGTCCTTGGCCGGATCGTAAATCAAGGTCGCGCTGGGCAGGAACTTGCTGGTCGACTTGCTGGCACTGGACGGCGTGACCGCCTTGGTGGTGGCATCAACCTTATAGAAGGTCATGTCGGTATCGACCTTGACGTAGCGCACGCCGAAATTGCCGCGCAGGCGATTGCCGAACAGCTCGTTTTGGGTATTCCCCATCAAGAACAAATTGCTCGTTTTTTCATCGACCTTGAACGTCTTCTGCAACCTCAGTTGGTCCGTCGTCAGGAAGTTCGCGTCGGTCGAGTTGAAGAGTTTGCGCCAGTCGTCGATATGGTCGCGGATGTAGTAGGCATTGGGCTCCACCCATGCGCGCGGAACGTTCGAGATATCCGTGCCGAAGTTCGAGTTGGTGGAGGCATACTCCGGACCGAGCGAGGCAAGGTTGCGATTCAAGGTGCCCGATTGGGTCCGGTTGGCCTCCGACGCCTTGCGGTCGTCGAGGCGCGCGCCGAACTGGATCGTCTGCAGCGGACCCAAGTCGGCATCGTAGACGCCCGACAGATTGGCCGTCGCGGCGCTGCCCTTGTTGCGGTTGGCGTTGTCGAAGAACTGCGCGACATTCCACTTGGTCGGGTCGGTCAGGTCGGCATTGTTGTTGAAACCGAAGGCCGTGTTGCCGCCGCCGGCATTGAAGTCGACGTTGATGGAAGGCGCGACGCGATCGATACGGGTGGCGGTGAATTCCGAGTGGAAGCTGCTCGATTGGTAGGACAGGTCGCCGTCCAGCCTCAGCCTGTCGCCGATATCCCACTTGCCGTTCAGGGCATACACGCGGGAATCGGTCGCCGACGTGGTGTAGTCGCCGCTGTTGAAGCCGTAGACGCTACCGACATTGCGGCTCTTGATGATGTTCGTTCCCGGGAACGTCGTAATCGTCCCCGCAGGGTTGCTGCCCAGATCGCCCCACCAGTCGACAAAGCTGAACAGCAACTGGTTGAAGGACTTGTCGCGATAACCGCTGTACATCGATTCGAAGGTGTAGACCGAACTGCTGTTCGGCTTCCACTGCAAGGCGAGATTGGCGGCGGGACGCTCCCGCTTGCCCTGCACGTCGCTCTGGAAGACGGCGTCGCGCGCCAGGTAGTAAGGATAGGCTTTGCCGTTGAAATCGAGCGTGGAACCGGCCGCCGTCGGCAGGCCGGTACGGGTGCCGGGCGTCCAGATGCTGGTGTCGGTGATGCGCTGCAAGGGCGTGTAACCGGCGGGCACTTCGGCGGCGTTGGGGCTGACAAACGGCACCATCGCGCCCGGCGTCACGCTTTCGTTGCGGTACTTCGTCCGGCTCGCAGACAGATTGACCAGGGCGCCGACTTCGCCGATGCCGGTTTCCCAGCGGTTGCTGAACATGGCACTGGCTTGGGGATTGTACTTTTTCGCGGGATCGAGATAGGTTTCACGAGCCAGCACGGACACTTTCGGCCCCTTGAAATCGAACGGCCGCAGCGACTTGACGTCGACCTGGCCGGCGATGCCGGTCTCCAGCTGGCTGGCGTCGCGCGTCTTGTAGACGTCGATCTGGCGCACCAGGGTCGAGGGAATGTCCTGCAGCGCGACCTGCGTGCCGGACGCGGTAAAAATCGTGCGGCCGTTCCAGGTGGTTTGGACGTCGGGCAGGCCACGGATGGACAAGGTGCCGACCTCGCCGCCGGAGCGGTTGGTGACCTGGATGCCCGTCACGCGCTGCAGCGCTTCGACCACATTGTTATCGGGCAGTTTGCCGATGTCTTCGGCTACGACCGATTCCACGACCTGGTCGTTGGTGCGCTTGATCGCCAGGCTCTTGATCAGCGATGCCTTGACACCGGTGACGACCACGGTGTCGATCGGCGGCTCGGTTTTTTCAGCGGCCGCTTGCGCCCACACCGAGGCGCTGGTCAGGATGCCGGCGCCGGCCAGGACGGCGACCGACAGCTTGATTTTCAGATGGTGTTGGGGTGCTGCGCGATTCCCCGTGGCAGGTACGCTCATGTCTGTCTCCATAATTATAATTTTTGTAAATGATTTAGTTCGCAAGCACCTTTTCTTGTGTTGCGAAACTAATCTTAAGGAGCGAACCAAGAGCAAACCAATCAAATTTTTCCTTGTTCTGATACCGAAAATGTTATGACAACATGCTGGAAGTCGTTATTTCGGTCGCGAGCGCGCACGGCCGGAGAGGGCGCGCACCGGGCGTGGAGGCTGGAAAAGGGACAGATGCGGCGCCGCTCGCAGGCCGCCGTAACGATTGCCAAGGGA
Source organism: uncultured Duganella sp. (assembly GCA_963511605.1). GTDB lineage: Bacteria > Pseudomonadota > Gammaproteobacteria > Burkholderiales > Burkholderiaceae_D > Rugamonas. The sequence continues at coordinate 97,530 of CAUPJZ010000006.1, forward strand.
AGAGCTCGCCACGTGTCGGGCGACATGAAAAAAACTGCCGGCCGTGCGGCAAACCGTTGCGTGAAAGCCGCACCGGGACGATTTCGGGGGCGAAAGCGAGGCGGCCCCGGCAAAGCCGCCGAGGCCGGTTTGCGGCTGGCGCGACCTTATTCCGCCCTGCGCGACGCGAGCCGCGCGCGCAACTCCTTGATCTCCGCCGCGAAATTATCCCGCGCCGTAACGGCGCCGACCAATTCCATCTCGGCGTTGAGCCGCGCGTCGGACAAGGCGGCGGCGGCGGCCACGTTGCGCTCGATCTGCGCGCGCAGGTCGGCCAGCTGGCTGTCCTTGCCCTCGATGGCCAACTGGTCCTTGGCTTTGCCCACCAGCGCGTCGGTCGCGATATGGCGCGCGTTGCGCAGCTCGGCCTGCAACTGGTCGATCTCCTCGCCACGTTCGGCCACGGTGGCCAGCGCCTCGTCGCGCGCGGCCGTCAGGCTGGCCACCTGCGCCAGCAGTTCCTCGCGCTCGGCCTCGAACTGCTCGCCGGACTTGAGCAGGACCTGCATGTCCTCCTCGGACTGCGCCAGCGCGTCGCGGGCGCCGACGCCGGCCTCCTCGGCCAACTGCTGCGCCCACTTGCCCAGCGCGATGGCGATCGGCTCGGGGATATCGAGCTTGGGCGCCTCGGCCGGCTTGGCGTTGCGGACGCGCCACGCCGTCAGATGCTTGTGCACGGCGTTGACGGAGGCACCGTCGAGCACCGCGCACACCGCCTCGATCGTCACCCGCTGGCCGTCGCGCTGTAACTCATCGGCCGCAGAGGCGACCTGTTCGGCTGTGACTTCTTGACGTGGCATTGCAGGCTCCAGTGGAAATTTAACAAATACGATCCCCACAAGATACAGATGTTGTTACGCGGCGGCAAGACTATTCAGCCAAAGGTGCACGCCGCGCGCAACGGGTTGCCTAGTTGCCCACAACCTTGATTTGCTTGACGTCCAGGGTCGATTCGCCGAAGGTTTCCTTGTCGAATTCGCCGGTCAGCTCCACCAGCGTGTTCTGGTCGATTTTGGCGCCGTCCGGGAAGCGCTTGGCGTCGATCTCGACCGTCATTTTGCCGCTCTGGTCGGCGAACTCGTATTCCTCGCCGCCCTTGTGGTTGACCAGCTTGCCCTTGAGCTTGACGTACTGGTCGTCCTTGCCCTTGGCCAGCAAATCCTTGGCGGTCATCAGCTGCACGGTCGACGGCCCCGAGTAGCCGGCCGGCGCGGCGTTGGTGGACGGTCCGGCGTAGCCGCCGGTCTGGGCGACGGCGAAGGCCGAACCGGCCAGCAGAGCGGTGATGCAGGAGATTTTGAGTATGCGTTTCATGGTGTTGTCCTTTGTGGTGGTGGGTCGTTATCGGGACCTGCTGTTCATCGCAGGCACGGACGCATTACACCGATTGGACATTAACCGTATCTTAAAGAATCTTAAAGCGTGCGGAATGGCAAGTTGGGCCGCACGCGCAAAACTTGCATTCATTGCGCGAATACAAAGCGCGTTCTTGGCCAAGGTCTAAGCTCGGAGAGCTTGCGCGATTGCAGGAAGTGTATCGAGTCGCGCCAATCAGGCTTCGATACGAAAGACCTCAAGATGACGACGACCCATCCAGCCGCAGCCAAGACGCGCTCCAGCTACGAGTTGTGGCAGGACACAATAGACGCTTCATTAAAAGATCCCCGGTGGCACCTATACGATTGCGACCTCCAACGAATCGTCGCAGAATTCAATCGTCATTTATCCGGTAAGGGCGGCTATTTTCCACTCGATTGGCGTATCATCAAAGCGATGGTTTGGACCGAATCGGGCGGTCCGAACAACCCCGCATGGCGTAACAATCCCATGCAGATCGGTAACAGCGGGGATCCCGGATTGGCGGCTTTGCTTTCAGGAAAAGAGGGCGGCGATTTGATCATGCCGGCCGAGATCAAGCGCACGCTGACGACGACGTCGGTGCGGAGCTCAGCGCAAATGAATATCTTTGCTGGCATCGCCTACTTGCTGATGCGGACGGCGCGTTTTGGTATTGCGACGGTGCCGGACGATAAGGACCACAAAGTCTACGAGGTGGTCGTCAAGACTGGCGACAGCCTCGACAAGATCGCACGCGCCAATGGCTCGACCGTCGATACGCTGAAAAAGCTCAACCCCGGCGTATTCGTCCTGAAACCAGGCCAGACGCTGAAGTATCAAAAAGCAGACATTCAGAAGATCATTGTAGGATGGGACATGGTGACGACATCGACCATCGCAACGCGCTACAACGTGGGCGATCCGGCGTATGCTAAAAAGATGAACTATTGCTTGGCTGTGATGCGCAAACGTGGGGCAACTGACAACGGATGTGCGCCATGATCCGGCACGCGCTTACTCTGTGCATGGCTATGGCACTGATGGCACAGGCCGGCGAAGCGCCATTTACCGGTCGCTTCCTTGGTACGGGCCGGTCCTGCTATGGCATGTTCGCCGTGCGTACTCAGACCATATCCTGGATGACCTCATTCAGTCAGTGCCAGGCGCCTTATGAACTGGTCGAACGCACGGACAGCGACGGGCATCTGCGCATCACGTGGAGATTCACGCAAAGCATCCCCGCCTGCCGCTACCAGCTCATCTCGCTCACGCATGACGGTGGCCACGATCAAGACATCGGATGGAATGTCACCGGATATGGCAGCGAACAAAGTTACCTGCTCGATAAGGGGGCCGGCTACACCGCCGCGACGCCCGACATGATGTCGTGCTATCTGGTCCGTGACTCTGGCAAAAAACATCGCTAGGAAACGCGCACAGGACAGCCATTCAGTAGCCGTGGATTGTTAGTCACCAGGATTGGGCGGCAGATTCAGCGTGACGCCGAGGCCTCGGCCGTCGAGGCCTGGACCGAACACGATATCGATGCCATGCAGGTCGGCGATGCGCTTGACGATCGACAGACCGAGTCCGCTGCCGCCCTGCCCCTGCCCCAGCACGCGGAAGAACCGCTCCGTCAACCGCTGCCGGCTGGCCTCGTCGACGCCGGGGCCGTCGTCGCGCACGACAATGCGGCCATGGCCGGCGATGCGGTCCGCCGCGATCTCGACCCGGCTGCCGGCCGGGCAATAGCGCAGCGCATTGTCGATCAAATTGCGCAGCAGGATCTCCAGCATCTGCGGGTTGGCGTCCACTTGCTCCAGATCGCAGCGCACGGACAGCATGATGCCGCGCTGTTCGGCCTCGCCCGCGTGGGCGGCAAGCAAGCGCTGGAACAACGGCGCCAGCGCCACCGGCTGGCGCACCAGTTGCTCGCGCGCCAGCGGGTCCAGCCGCGCCAGGGCCAGCAGGCTGTCGACCAGCCCCGTCGTGCGCGCGATATCCTGGCGCAGCTTCTGGAAGGACGCGGCCAGATCCGGATGCTGCCGCTGCAGCAGTTGCACGTGCATGTGGAGGCCGGCCAGCGGCGTGCGCAGCTCGTGCGCCGCATCGGCGGTGAAGCGGCGCTCGGCTTGCAGCGCCGCGTCGAGGCGGCCCAGCACGCCGTTCAGCGACAGCACGATCGGCAACAGCTCGCGCGGCTGTCCGGCGGTCGGCACCAGCGCCAGATCATCGGGCGTTTTGGCGGCGATGGCCGACGCGGTACGGTGCAAAGGCTTGAGCACGCGCCCGGTCAACACCCAGCACACCAGCGCCAGCAGCGCCAGAAACCCCAGCACCGGCAGCCACAGCGACTCGGCCAGCTCCTCCAGGATATCGAAGCGCTTCTTGTACTTCTGGCCGACCTGCACCTCGAAGCGGCGCGCGTCGTCGCGCACCACGAACACGCGCCAGCGGCGCTCGTCCACCTCGGGGTCGGCGAAGCCGTGGCCGTCGTCGAAGCCGGTGACAAAAGGCCGGACCGGCGCGCCGCTGGTGCGCTGGATCACGCGGCCGTCGACGACGATCTGGTATTGCATGTCGACCTTGCGGCCGTTCGCGCCGCCGGGCCGCGCCGACGCCAGCAGGCCGCGCTCGCTCCATTCGGTGGTGGCGGCCATGATCATGTAGCCGGATTCCTCCAGCGCGTCGTCGAATACGTCGTTGGTCTCGTGCCACGCGATGAGCGTGACGATACCGAGGCTGGCCAGCCACAGCACCGTGCTGGCCGCCACGATCACCGCCAGCAGGCGCCGCCGCAGCGACCACGGCCGGCGCTGCGCGTCCGCCGGTTTAATCCTCATCGTTTTTCAGCCGGTAGCCAAGGCCGCGCACGGTGACGATGCTGCCGGCGCCGAGTTTTTTGCGCAGGTTGTGGATGTACACCTCGATGGCGTTGCTTTCAACTTCATCGCCCCAGCCGTACAGGGTTTCCTCGATCTGGGCCCGGGTGACGATGCTGTTCTTGCGCAGCAGCAGCGCGTACAGCACATGGTATTCGCGCGCGGTCAGCGCCACCGGCTGGCCGCCCAGGCTGGCCTGCTTGGTGTCGAGGTTGAGCGTGATGTCGGCGTGCACCAGGTCATTGCTCACCTGGTCGGCGCCGCGCCGCACCGCCGCCCGGATGCGCGCCGACATCTCCTCCAGCTCGAACGGTTTCACGAGGTAGTCGTCGGCGCCCAGGTCCAGCCCCTCGACCCGGTCGGCCAGCGCGTTGAAGGCGGTGATGAGGATGACCGGCACGGGGTTGCCGGCGGCGCGCAGTTCGGCCAGCAAGGCGTCGCCGGACAGGCCAGGCAAGCCACGGTCGAGCAGCACGCAATCGTAGCGGTGGGTCATCAGCGCGGTCTGCGCCGAATCGCCGCGTTGGACCCAGTCGACCGCGTGCTGGTCGAGCCGCAGCCACGCGAGGATGGTTTCGCCCAGGGAGGTATCGTCTTCGACCAACAGAATGCGCATAAGGGGACTCGGGCAGGAAATTGCCGCCAGTATGGCGGAAAACCCGCCGAGTTTGACGCGGCAAGATGAAACCAATCTTAAGGTATCTTGGAACCCACGATGGATCAACCGATGTCAGATCGGGGCTGAACCTTAGAAAAATTGTTTCATAAAACGGTGTTGACACGCCCAAGTCAGTGTGTAATAGTGGCTGTAACACAGTTTCTTAGCAAATCATGCCAACCAGTTCACGCTTTGTCGTTGCCGTTCACGCCCTCGTCTCCATCGTCGTTATGGATGGAAAGCCGGTGCGTTCGGAGGATATCGCCCACTCGGCGGCGACCGGCCCGGTGGTGATCCGCCGGCTGCTGTCCCTGCTGAGCGAAGCGGGCCTGACGACATCGCAGCTGGGCGCGGGCGGCGGCGCCATCCTGGCCAAGCCCAGCGACCAGATCCGGTTGCTGGACGTGTACCGGGCGGTCGAGGATACGGATATTTTCACGCTGCACCGGGTCTCGCCGTTCAAGGATTGCATCGTGGGCAGCAATATCCAGGAAGCCATCCGGCCCACCTTGGACAAGGCGCAGTCGGCGCTGGAGAACGAATTGTCGAAAGTCACCATCGCCGATATCGCGGCGGAGACCGCGAGATTGGGAAAATTTACGATTCCGCTGGTCTGGTAGCGGTTTTTTTTGACCTTAAGTGGCACTGTGTCAGTTACATAAATACCTTAATCGCCAAGCCATCACCGGCAAGGCAAGGATCACAGCCTAAGGGGCGCTGAGGTCCTGAACAATCCGCCCCGTTTCTGATTGGAGTTAATATGAATATCGGTATCATTGGTTCTGGCGCCCTGGGTTCCAACGTCGCCCGCGCATTCGCCGCCAACGGCATCTCGGCAATCATCGCCAACAAATCCGGCCCGGCATCGCTGGACAAGTTGACGGCCGAACTCGGCTCGAACATCACCGCCGGCACCATCGAACAGGCCGCCAGCGCGGATATCGTGGTCGTTGCCGTGCCATGGGAAGCGCTCGAAACCCTGGTCAAAAACTTGCCGGCCTGGAACAACCGCATCGTCATCGACGCCACCAATCCGGTGCTGTTCCTCGCCCCCGACTCGCCCGACCGCAACGATCCGAACAATCCGCTGGCCGCCTACGGCATCAAGGCGATCGATCTGGGCGACCAGCACGCCAGTGCGATCTTCAGCAAGCTGGTACCGGGCGCGCGCGTGGTCAAGGCCTTCAATCACGTCGACGCCAACGTCATTCCCCAGCCGGAAGTGGCCGGCGGCCAGCGCACCATGTTCTACGCCGGCGACGACGCCGCCGCTAAAGCCGAAGTGCGTAAAATGCTCGATACCATCGGCTACTTCCCGGTCGACTTGGGTTCGCTCGACGTCGGCGGACCGCTGATTCAGCTGCCGTTCGGCGCCCTGGCGATGAGTAACTTCGCCAAGGTCTAAGGGCGACGCGGCCGGCATCGTCGTCCGATGCCGGCCGCGCGATCAATCCGCCTGGCGACCACCGGTCCCACAGGATCGACCATTCGTCGGATCGGCATCGCCGAACCGGCCGCAACAGCGTACGCTATCCCCATCGTTCAACTCAGGGGAGCCCCGATGAAATCACCGACCGCCACCGCTTATGTGCTTACGATACTTGCCGCCATTGCGGCCTCGCCTGTTCTGGCCGCCGAGCCGTCCGACCTGCGCGCCGAGATCCTGGCGGCGGACGCGCGCCTGTTCGGCGCTATCAACCAGCGCGATATCGCGACAATGAAAGCAGGCTTCAGCCCCCGGCTGGAGTTCTATCACGACCGCACCGGTTTGACGGGCTACGCCGACAACATCCGCATCTTCGAAAACAAATTCAAGGAACCGGGCACGTTGCGCCGCGAGGCGATGAACGACACGGCCGAGGTTTTTCCGGCCGGCCCGGACCGGGCGATGCACATCGGCAGCCACCGCTTCTGCTCGTCGGAGGCGGCAGGAGCGAAGGAAGGCTGCGGCGTCTACCGCTTCTCGATGGTCTGGGAAAAAGAAGCCGGGGCGTGGAAGCTGCTGCGCGTGCTGAGCTACGGGCACTGAGCGTCACCACCCCACCATGAACCGATAATGAACCGCATAAGCCTCTCCATAGTGCGACAACTAACGTACAAAACAGCCATCGACCTATATATTATCTCCATGCCGGTTCGATGAACGGTTCACTCAAAGGAGATTTACATGAAGAAGATCTTGATGGCAGCAGCATTCACCATGGCTTTCGGCGCGGCAAGCGCAGCGGACATCGTCGACACCGCCAAATCGGCCGGTTCGTTCAACACGCTGGTGACGGCGGTGCAAGCCGCCGGCCTGGTCGACACGCTTAAAGGTCCGGGCCCGTTCACCGTGTTCGCGCCGACCGACGAAGCCTTCGCGAAGATTCCAAAAGCCAAGCTCGACGCGCTGCTGAAGGACAAAGCCGCGCTGACCAAGGTGCTGACCTACCACGTGGTGCCGGGCAAAGTGATGGCCGCCGATGTCAAGCCGGGCAAGGTCAAGACCGTGCAGGGTGAATCGCTGACCGTGACCGCCAAAGACGGCAAGGTCATGGTCGACAAGGCCCACGTCACGAAGACCGACATCGCCGCCGACAACGGCGTGATCCACGTCATCGACACGGTCGTCATGCCTAAATAAGACGTCTTAACGATCGCGACGGGCTGGGTTTTGCGGATGCGGAACCCAGCCCTTTTCCGTTGCGCGTTACGCCGACAGCGTCTCCCGCGCCGCCTGCCGGATCGCCTGCGTGGCCGGGTGGCTGATGCGCCGCTCGGTCGTGATCGCATACACCTGCTCGCGCAGCGAGGGGATGGTGCCGACCAACACCACGCCGTACTGCGCGCAGATGGTGTCGGCGATCGCCGCCGGCGCAAAGAACAGACCGGCGCCGGACTGCCCGAAGGCCTTGATCATGGCGCTGTCGTCGAATTCGCCGATCACATGCAAACGCGGCACGTGCGTGTGCAGCCACTGCATCAGCCTGGCGTGCACGGCGAAATCCTCTCCCGGCAACAGCAGCGGCGCGCTATTCAGACATTCCGGAAACGCCCCGCTCAACGTCTCCACCAGCGCCGGCGCCCCGAACACGCCAAGCTCGCTCTCGCCAAGCAAATGGTTGTAACCGCGCACGCTCAGGTGGCTGGGCATGGTGCGGTCGGTGATGATCAAGTCGAGCTTGTGTACGGCCATGTCGGCCAGCAACGCGGCCAGCCGCCCCTCCCTGCAGATCAGCCGCGTCGGCTCGGCCAGCGACAACGCCGGCGCCACCAGGCGGCACGCCACCGCCTTGGACACCGAATCGGAAACCCCGACCCTGAACGTGGTAGCTTGTGTGGCGGACTGGTCCTTGACGACCTCCAGCAAAGCATCGCCCGCGCTGAAGATGTCCTCGGCGTGGCGCAGCACGCGGTTGCCGGTCTCGGTCAGCTCCAGGCGCCGCCCCACACGCCGGAACAGCTCCACGCCCAAGGTGTCGGCGAATTCGGTGAGCTGGCCGGAGATCGATTGCGGCGTCAGATGCAGTTGTTCGGCGGCCTTGGCGATGCTGCCGCTGCGCGCCACCATCCAGAAGTAACGCAGGTGTTTGTAGTTCAGAGTAGCCATTATCATTCCCTCAACACATCGGTTTAATCGATGAATTAACCAAGTATATTCGAATTGTACGAATGATTGAGCGCCCCTATCATGAGTCTTGTCATCCACCAAGAAAGGAAATGATCATGAACATCGCAATCCAATCGAACGGCCTGGTCTTGACCGAAAGCCTGCGCGCCTACGTGTATCGCCGCTTGGAAACGTCGCTGGGCTGGGCGCTGACCCGCCGCCTGGCCGTGTGGCTGTCGGACATCAACGGTCCGCGCGGCGGCCGCGACAAGCGCTGCAAGATTCAGATCAGCCTGGACAACGGCAAGACCGTCGTCATCGAGGACACCGAGGAAGACATGTACGCGGCGATCGACCGCGCCGCCGAACGCGCCGACCGCGCGCTGGCGCGCCAGCTGTCGCGCAGCCGCGCATTCACCCACGACAAGGTGGCCACCCTGGCGCCGGCGGACGAGGCGTCCGACGGCCAAGACGAGCGATAACGTAACAACTTAGCGGAGAGCGGCAAATGACTGGAATCGAGAACATCGCCACCGCCCCCATGTGGGCGGGCTTCGTGGCCTTCGTGCTGCTGATGCTGGCCGTCGACCTGTGGGTCTTCGGCGGCAACAAGGCACACAAGGTGACGCTGCGCGAGGCGGGCGCATGGTCGCTGGGCTGGTTCAGCCTGGCGTTGGCGTTTAACGGCGGCCTGTGGTGGTATTTGAACGGCACCGTCGGCGCGGAGATCGCGGAACAAAAATCGCTGGAGTTCCTCTCCGGCTACCTGATCGAGAAGGCCCTGTCGGTCGACAACGTCTTCGTCTTCCTGCTGATCTTCACGGCGTTCCAGGTCAAGGCCGAGTACCAGCGCCGCGTGCTGATCTACGGCGTACTGGGCGCGATCGTCATGCGCGCCGTCATGATTCTGGCCGGCGCGTGGGTGGTGAAGGAATTCAGCTGGGTGCTGTACCTGTTCGGCGCGTTCCTGCTGTACACCGGCGTCCAGATGATACGGGCGGTCGACGACGAGCCGGACGTCAAGAACAACCCGGTGCTGAAGTTCGCCCGGCGCCACCTGCCGGTGTCGGAAGGCGATCACGGCGAGAAGTTCTTCGTGAGGAAAGATGGCAAGCTCTTTGTGACCACGCTGTTCCTGGTGCTGATCCTGATCGAGGTGACCGACCTGGTGTTCGCGGTCGATTCGATCCCGGCCATCTTTGCCATCACGTCGGACCCGTTCATCGTGTTCACGTCGAACATGTTCGCGATTCTTGGTTTGCGGGCGCTGTACTTCCTGCTGGCCGACATCGCAGACCGGTTCCACCTGCTCAAATATGGCCTCGCACTGGTGCTGTGCTTCATCGGCTTGAAGATGCTGTTGCTGCCGTGGATACACATTCCGGTCCACATCTCGCTGTCGGTGGTGGCCTTGCTGATCGCAGGTAGCGTCGTCGCCAGCTTGTATGTGACGCGTAAGAAATAAATTAAATTTTGAAGGAGTAACGCAATGCGACATTACGAAACCGATAGCCCCAGCGCCGCTGGCCGACTCGTGGCCCTGTGCATGGTGGTGGACGGCAACATGGCGCCGTCCGAGCTGCAGGCGCTGCAACGTTCGCGGCTGCTGGAATACATCGATATCGATATCGACGACTTCCACGACCTGGTCGACGACCTGTGCAAGGACATGCTGAGCACCTCCGTCAAGCACGAGCACGTGGTGCTGGACGAGGCCACCATCGACGCCCTGCTCGGCGAGATCCACGACCCGGCGCTGCGCCGCCAACTGCTGCGCGCCATGTGGAACATCGCCGACGCCGACGGCGTGCTGGCCGACGCCGAGGCCAAGCTGCTGTCCCGGGCCTGCGCCGTGTGGTCGGCGGAGTCGCACTTCGTCAAGGAGGAAGTCAGGCAGCTGGCGGTCCGCTAAGCCGAACCGACGGACCGGGAGCCGCCACCGCCGAAAAGCGGTGGCGGCTTTTTTCATTGGGGAAGCGGCAGCACGCCGACGGACTTGAGCGTGCCGTCCGGCTGCGCCAGCGCCACCACCATCTCGCCCTGCGCCAGGCTCTCGCCGACCAGCACGCGGATGTTGATGTCGTGTGTCACCAGCACCAGGTTGCCCGGCTCCTTGTGCCTGGCCAGATAGGCGCGCAACGCGCGCACCTTGGCCTGGCGCGCCGCGTCGTCATCGTTGAACATCGAATCGACCATGGTCTCCGTCCGCGCCCGGCCGAACGCCAGCTGCGCCGTATCGACGCAGCGGCACCACCGGCTCGACAGCACCTGCGACACCTTCACCGAGCGCTCGCGGAAGGCGGCGCCGATACGGCGCGCATCGTCCCGTCCGCGATCCGACAAATTGCGTTGGGTAGCGCACACTCCGAGCTTAAAATTTTCCGGGTCGCCGACGCCCGGAACGGTCGCCGCGTGACGCATCAACACCACGTGGCCGCCTTCGCGCAGGCGGCGCCACAGGGCCGCGCTGTCCGTATCGCCAGCACCGGCGGGGCTTACGCCCAGCAACGCCAGCATTCCCATAAATGAACGACGCAACATGGCGCCTCCCGAATAAGCTAAATTGGACAGTATGCGGCACAGCTCGACCGTGTGACGCGCTCTTCGCATGTGGCGTATGCTAACCGTTCACCCAAGCCACCCGAGGAGCACTCCATGTCAGCCACATCGAAGACCTTGCGCGCCATCGCGGCAACCTTGATGCTCACCACCACCCTGGCCGCCTCGGCCCAGGACAGCAAGAGCAACAAGACGGAAGTGCAGTGGCTGGGGCAAGCGACATTCAAGATCACCACGCCGGGCGGCAAGGTCATCGTCGTCGATCCATGGCTGACGTCCAACCCGAAGACGCCACCGGCCTACAAGAATCTCGAGGCGCTGGGCAAGGTCGACCTGATCCTGGTCACGCACGGCCACAACGACCATTTCGCCGACGCCCCGGCGCTGGCGAAATTAAACAACGTGCCCGTCTACGGTCCAGCCGGACTGATGCAATCGGTGGTGGCGCTGGAAATCCTGCCGGCCACGCAGGCGGTACGCTTCGGCAAGAGCGGCACCGTCACCCCGCTCGGCCCGGACATCAAGATCACCGCCGTGCACGCCGAGCACAGCTCGGAGCTGGGCTGGAAGAATCCGGCCACCGGCAAGGACGAGGTGCACGTCGGCGGCGAACCGGTCGGCTACATCATCGAGCTGGAAAACGGCTTCAAGATCTATCACATGGGCGACACCGGCCTGTTCGGCGACATGAAATTCATCGGCGACTACTACAAGCCGGACCTGGCGCTGATGCCCATCGGCGGCCACTTCGTCATGAGCCCGAAGGACGCGGCGATGGCGACGCGCGAATGGTTGCACCCGCGCTACGTCATCCCGATGCACTACGGCACCACGCATCAGCTCAAAGGCACGCCGGCCGAATACAGCGCGGCGCTGGGCCACAGCAAGATCAGGGTCATGGCCATCAATCCCGGCGACAAGCTGGACTTTTAATCCACACAAAGGACACACATGAACATTCTTATGGTACTGACCTCACACGACCAATTGGGCGACACCGGCAAGAAAACCGGCTTCTGGCTGGAGGAATTCGCCGCCCCGTACTACAAGCTGAAGGAAGCCGGGGCCAAGCTGACCCTGGTATCGCCGAAGGGCGGCCAGCCGCCGCTCGACCCGAAGAGCGACGAGGCCGACGCGCAGACCGAAGCGACCAAACGCTTCAAGTCCGATCCGCAGGCGCAGGCGGCGCTGGCCAACACCGGCAAATTGACCGATGTGTCGGCCGCCGGTTTCGACGCCGTCTTCTATCCGGGCGGCCACGGCCCGCTGTGGGACCTGGCCGAGGACCGCGATTCGATCGCGCTGATCGAAGCGATGATCGCCGCCGGCAAGCCGGTCGCCGCCGTCTGCCACGCGCCGGGCGTGCTGCGCCACGTGAACGGCCCGGACGGCAAGCCGCTGGTCAACAGCAAGAAGGTGACCGGCTTCACCAACACCGAGGAAGAGGCGGTCGGCCTGACCAAGGTGGTGCCGTTCCTGGTCGAGGACATGCTGCGCGAGCGGGGCGGCATGTATTCCAAGCTCGGCGACTGGCAGCCGTACGCGGTCACCGACGGCCTGCTGGTCACGGGGCAAAATCCGGCGTCGTCGGAAGCCGCCGCCGAAGAACTGCTTAAACTGCTGAAGTAACTGTTGAAATAAGGACCGCCCCATGAACAACACCGTCACTTCCCTCGGCGCGCAGCAATGGGCGTTCGGCTACGGCGCCGCGCTGCTGGCATTGCTGGCGATCGATGCGCTGTGGCTGACGTTCTACATGGGGCCGGCCTACAAGGCGGCCCTCGGCGACCTGCTGCTGGCCCAGCCCCGACTGGCGTCGGCCGCCGCCTTCTACCTGCTGTTCGCCGTCGGCGTGGTGGTCTTCGCTGTGGCCCCGGCGCTACGCGCCGGCAGCTGGCAAACCGCCGCCATGTTCGGTGGCCTGCTCGGCCTGGTCGCCTACGGCACCTACGACCTGACCAATTACTCGGTCCTGAAAGCCTGGCCGCTCGGACTGACCCTGATCGACATCGCCTGGGGCGGCCTGTTGTCCGCAGCGGCGGCCGTTGCCGGCTACGCGGCCGCCAACCGCTTCGGCTGATCCGGGAAACGAACCGGGCGGATCACCGCTTCCAGCCGCGCAGCTTCGCCGCCTGCTCGCCTTGCGCATCCAGGGTCGCGCCGGCGATGCGGGCGTCGACCGCCTCCAGCACGGCCGGCGGCATCGCGCTGCCGGCTTGCCGATATTCACCCGCCTCGCCCGCCCCGTCCTTTATCGCCTCGGTCATCATCACCAGCTTCCACTGCTCGCCGCTGCGGCAGGCAAGGCCGGCCGACTGGCGCATCGTAAAGCTGCGGCACAGCGCGCCATCCCTGGCCGCGAAGCTGACGCCGATATCGACCGCCCCACCGCGCGTCCCGGCCAACTGCTGCGACAGCGCAGTCGACAGCGGCCCACGCGCCACCAGCGCGCCGTCGGCCCCGGCCACGGCGATGGCCGTCCCGCCCGCCCCTTCGCGCGCGCCGCCGCCCAGCACCAGGCTCCCCACCAGCACCCCGACCACCAGCGAGGCGGCCACGCCGCCCCACTCCCGCCACGACCAGCGGCCGCGCTCCCCGTACTCGGCCGCGCGGACCGCCGACGACGCGGCGTGATGCCCCCCGCCCGCGCGGGCGGCGCGCACCGCGCTCAAATCGGCCACCTTGCCCGGCAAGGCCGCCGCCACCAGCCTGGGCGGAACCGGCTCGTCGGCGACGGCGGCGAAGGCGGCAAACACATCGGCCCGCAGCGCCCGGTGCTGCGCCACCCTCGCGGCGACGGCCGGATCGATGCGTACCGCGCGTTCGACCTCGCCAAGCGCCGGCTCGGCCAGCTCGCCGTCGGCGTAGGCTATCAGGGTTTCGTCGGAAAAGCTCATGTCGCGGTCCTCTTTTGATCGGATAATATTTCCTGCAATGCCGTGCGGGCGCGCACCAGCCGGCTGGTCAGGGTGCCCATCGGAATCTCCAGCACCTCGGACGCCTCCTTGTACGGCATGCCGTCGACCAGCACCAGCGCCACCACCATGCGGTGCTCCTCGGATAACATGCCGACCGCCTTCTCGATCGCCATGCGTTGCTGCTGCGCTTCGGCCGCCTGGTCGCCGACGTGCTCGCCCGCCTCTTCCGGCGCGAACAGGTGATCGCGCCGGATGCGCGAGCGCACCTCGTCGATCCAGGCGTTTTTCATGATCCTGAAGATCCAGCTGTCCAGGCGCGTGTCCGGCTGCCACTGCGCGCCGCGGGCCAGCGCCCGCTCGACGGCGATCTGCACCAGGTCGTCCGCGTCCTCGCGGTTGTAGACGATGGTGCGGGCAAACCGGCGCAAGCGCGGCAGCAAGGCGGCGATATCGTTGTTGATGGTGGCGTTTGCGGTCATGGATACCAGGTAAACGTCGGGGCAAGGGATTTTAATCCCTGTCCCGTTCGTTTATTCGTTAGAAGCGCTATGCTTATACTATCATCCGTCCATTATGCTAAACAGATCGCTACATAAAGTGCGGCGGCTGCGACTGCTTGTCGTGCTGGCGTGCTCCCTGGCCGCCGGCGGCGCCGCAGCGCAGCTGCGCCTGCCGCAGGTGCAGCTGCCGCAATTGCCGCAAGTTCCGCTGCAGGATGGCCTCGACGGCAATGTGCTGCGCGAACCGGGCCGGCGCCTGCTGCAGCGCGCCGACGCCATCGATCTGCGGGCACTGCGCCTGAACCAGATCGGCGACCTGCTCCAGCGGCACCGCGACACGCTGGAGGCCGACCCGCGCGGCGAACCGGTGGTGCGGCATGAACTCCTGGCATGGTCGCCCAGCCCGGCCGGCATCGCGGCGGCCAGGTCGTCCGGCTTGGTCGTCGTCGACGACGGCGGCGGCGACGCCGTCACCGTGCTGCGCGTGCCCGATGGCGCCGGCACGGCCGCCATGCTGGAACGCCTGCGCGCGGCCGATCCCGACGGCGTCTACGACTTCAATCATATTTATACAGGCAGCGCCGCCGCGCCGGAACCCCAAGCCCAAGCCGCGTCCCGGGAAGAGCGGAACGCGGCGCCGGCCGGCAAGCCCGGCGCCGTCCGTGTCGGCCTCGTCGATGGCGGCGTCGCCCGCGAACACGAGGTGTTTCGCGACGCCGCCATCGTCCCCTGGGGCTGCGACGGCGCCAGCCACCCGAATCCGCACGGCACGGCGGTGGCCGCGCTGATGATCGGGCGTTCACCCCGGTTCAAGGGCGTGGCGCCGGACGCCACCCTGTACGCGGCCGACATCTACTGCGCCAGCGCCACGGGCGGCTCGGCGTCGCGCATCGCCGGCGCGCTGGCCTGGCTGGCCGGGGAACAGATCGCGGTCATCAACATCAGCCTGGTCGGACCGCCCAACCGGATACTCGAACAAGTGGTCAAACGCATGGTGCAACGCGGCCACCTGCTGGTGGCGGCGGTCGGCAACGACGGTCCCGCCGCGCCGCCGCTGTATCCGGCCGCTTATCCGGGCGTGGTCGGCGTGAGCGGCGTCGATGCCAAAGGCCGGCCGCTGCCCGAGGCGGCGCGCGGGCCGCAGGTGATGTTCGCCGCGCCGGGCAATCAAATGGTGAGCGCCGCCGTCGGCGCCCCGCCCTACCGGATCGTGCGCGGCACATCGTTCGCGTCGCCCATCGTCGCCGCGCTGCTGGCCGGCGCGCTGGAGCGGCCCGGCGCGGACGCGGCCAGGCAGGCCTTGGCCACCGTCGCGAAAACCGCGTCCGGCGTCGCCGCCGGCACCATCAGCAACGAGACCGGCCACGGCGTCGTCGGCGCGGCGTTTCGCACCGATCCGTCGGCGTTCCGATAATTTTCAAAAATATTTTCATCGCGACGGATTAAACGGCCGAGCCCGGACGTTTTCCTTATGAAAGCTGCGGATAGTCCGTGGCGCCAACAAGGAGAACATCATGAAAAACGTCACCATCGCAAAACAACTGATCATCGCCCTGTCCATCGGCGTCGCCTGCTCGGCGCATGCGCAATTGCTGGGACGCGGAGGCGTGGGCGGCATGGTCGGGGGCGCCGGCAGCATAGGCGGACAAATGAGCGGCATGGGTTCGTTCACGCGCTCGGCGGCCGGGACCATCAATGCGGACCAGTTGCGGCAGACGCGCAATGGCGCCGGCGCCGGGGAGGCCGGCAACGGCAACAAAGCCAATAAAGCCAGCAATGTGGCCAGCCAGGGAAGCGGCAACGCCAGCGGCGGCGCGCAAGGCGTGATCGGTGCGGATAGTGGCGGCGCCGGCATGATCGCCGGCAGCGCCGTGCAAGGCGCGCGCGGCGCGGCCGGCGCACTGCGCGACGCGGCCGGGACGCAGGCCGAAAGCACCCGTGCGTACGCGCAATCGAGCGCGGCGAATGTCTCGGGCGCCGTCAACGGCAGCCGGCAGGCGGCGGCGGAAGGCGCGGCCAACAGCGGCGCGGCGGCCATGGCGGCCAAGCCAACGGTGAGCGCCGGCGGTTCGGCCAACGGCTCGGCGGCGGCGGCCAATGAATCTTCGACGAATTAAGCACCCTCGCGGAGACACGTAGGGCGGATTAGCGAAGCGTAATCGGCCATGCATGCGCCGCCGGCGGCTCAAAGATGGCCGATTACGGCGTTCCGCCTAATCCGCCCTACGTGCCTCCAGATCAAAATACTAGCCGCCCGCCTTCGCCAGCGAAGCCCGCAACGTCATCGTCACCGGATACCGATGCGTCACCGGCCGCTGCAAATCGTAACAACCATTCAGCAGCGCATTGATCCCGTTCTGCGTCATCTCCCGCCACGGCATGTGCACCGTCGTCAGGCGCGGCGCCGAGAACTCCGCGCTCGGCGTATCGTCATACCCGATCACCGACAACTCGCTCGGCACATGAATCCCCGCCTCCTGGAAGTACGACAGCGCCCCGACCGCCATCTCGTCATTGGCGCAGAACAGCGCGGTGCAGGCGTAGCCCGACTCCATCAACTCCTTGGCCGCCGACCAGCCGCCGGCCGGCGAAAAATCGCGCTCGACCAGCCACACCTTGCTCGTATCGATACCGTTGTCCGCCAGCTCGTACATGAAACTGTCGATACGCACCACGTTATCCGGCAAACTGGCCGGCCCGGACACGACGGCGATCCGCCGGTGCCCATGCTCGAGCAAGGCGCGCGCCGCCATCATGCCGCCCAGCCGATGGTCGACGGTGAAGCACTGCCCGGCGATGCTGTCGAAATAATGATTGAGCAGCACCACCCGATGCTGCTTGGCGCCGAGCGCGGCGATATCCTCCTCCAGCAGCACATTGGTCATCAGGATCAAGCCGTCGCAACCGCGCTCGATGAGGAACTCGATGCCTTCGATCGCCTGCTGCCGCGCGCCGCCCAGCCCGACGCCGAACGCCACCACCATGTGCAGCCCGGCCGTGCGCAACTCGGTGTCGATGATCTGCAGGATGGGCGTGTAGAACGTCCCGCTCAGCACGGGAATGTAGACGCCGATCATGCGGCTGCTGCCCGACAGCAGCGAGCGCGCCGCGTGCGACGGCCGGAAGCCAAGCTCCTCGATCGCCGCGCGCACCTTGGCCACCGTCGCCGGCGACACCGACCCCTTGCCGCTGACCACCCGCGAAGCGGTCCCCAGTCCGACGCCGGCGAGCCGGGCTACGTCTTTGATGGTGGCCACGGCTTCGTCACTTTGGCTTTTTTACGTAAGTCATGATATTCAGGAAGGTGTCGGTCCAATAGGTCCGCCGGTTCTCGGCCAGGTAGCGCACCAGTTCCTCGTGCGCCTCGGCCGTGGTCGCCAGGTAGTCGCCGCCGATGCCGTGGAAGGTGAAATTGACCATCGTCCCCCGCTCGGCCGCCTCGCGCGCCAACGCGATCAGTTCCTTGCCGCTCAACCCCTCCGGCGCCAGCACCGTCACCGCGTACGGATCGAGGCCGCCCATCGACGGCGTCACCGCCTGCCCGCCGGTGGTCTTCATGGCGACGAACTCGCCGGCGATGGCCGGCAGGTAGCTGGCGCGGCCGCCCGGGGCGAGGGCCATGGTGTCGCCGCAGGGCACCGTGTAGGTGCGCTCGCGCCGGCCGTCGATGGCGGCCAGCATCGTATTGCCCAGCCGGACTTGCGCGGCCATCTGCGCCACGCTCATGGTATCGAGATCGCGCTCCGGCCGCACCCAGTCATGCCCGGGCGCCTTGCCCGAGCACTGGTGGAACAGGCTGTGGTTGCCCAGCTCGTGGCCGCGGGCCGCCGCCGCCCGCCACGCCGCCATGCGCCGACCGACCGACACGGCGGACAACTCCAGGTAGAAGCTCGCCTTCAGGCCGTACTTGTCCAGGGTCGGCAAGGCGGTGTCGAGCTGCGAGTCGAGCGAGTCGTCGTAGGACAGGCTGACGGCGGCGCGGGCGCCGTCGGGCCAGCGGAATGCCGCCTCCGCCGCTGCCTGCGCCCGCGCCGCCGGCTGGGCCAGCAACAGCGCCGCCGCCAACGCTGAAAGTATCCGTACTGTCATCCGAAGTGTCTCATTTTGGAAACGTTCCCATATGGTGCACGCCTTGATTTGCCCTGTCAACGAAAACCTCGGGCGTTTACCCGCGAACGCAAATTGACTTTAAAAAACGAACGATGCTATATTTGCCAGCATCGAATGGAAACCTTTCCAAGATGCTCGGGAAAATTGTGAAGGTTGGCGATGGTTGATAGCGGGCAGCACGAAAGCGGTTTATAAAAACAGAGGAGACAACATGCAATATCCAAAGACACGACAAAAACTGATGACCCTGGCCGTGGCCGGCGCGTTCGTGGCCACGGCCCTGCCGGCGTTCGCGCAGACCCCGGCGCCCGTCCAGGCCGCGCCGGTCGAGATGGCCGGCGAGGCGCCGGTGGTGCAAAGCGTGGTCGTGACCGGCATCCGCCAGGCGCTGATCTCGTCGATGAACCTGAAGCGCAATTCCGACGGCGTGGTCGACGGCATCGTCGCCGAGGACATCGGCAAATTCCCCGACACCAACCTGGCCGAGTCGCTGCAGCGCATCTCCGGCGTGTCGATCGACCGCTCGATCGGCGAGGGCTCGAAGATCACCGTGCGCGGCGTCGGCCCCGACTTCAACATGGTGCTGCTCAACGGCCGCCAGATGCCGACCTCCAACCTGGGCGACCTCAACGGGCGCGCCTTCGACTTCGCCAACCTGGCGTCGGAGGCGATCTCGCAGCTGCAAGTGTATAAAACCAGCCGCGCCGACACCCCGACCGGCGGTATCGGCGCCACCGTCAACGTGATGACGGCGCGCCCGCTGGACCGTCCAGGCCTGCACGCCAGCTTCGGCGTCAAGGGCGTCTACGACACCTCGAACGACAACCTGCCGGCCGACGTCAAGGCCAGCAACTCGACCACGCCGGAACTGTCGGGCATCTACAGCAACACCTTCGCCGACGGCAAGTTCGGCATCGCGATCACCGGCAGCTACCAGGAGCGCAACCTCGGCTACAACAGCGCCGCCGTCTCCAGCGGCTGGCACGGCCCGGTGCGCGGCGACGAGAACAGCTGGGGATCGATCCCGCAGCCCGGCGCCGCCGGTTCGGAAAACATCACCAACCGTCCCGGCCCCAACGACGTCTACATGGTGCCGCAGAACCTGAACTACAACTTCAACGGCGTCAAGCGCCAGCGCACCAACGGCCAGCTGACGCTGCAATTCAAACCGGTCAAGGAACTGGTCACGACCCTGGATTACACGTACTCGGAAAACAAGATACAGACCAAGCGCAACGACATCAGCGCCTGGTTCAACTTCGGCCCGTCGGCCAGCTCGTGGACCAAGGGTCCGGTGTCGAGCCCGCTCAGCTACACCGAGATCATCCCGCGCAACGCCAACGATCCAACCATCGGCACCTCGGACGTGGCCATGGGCGGCGCCGACTTCGCCACCAAAACGCAAAACAAATCGCTCGGCTTCAACGCCGTCTGGAAACCGACCACCGAGCTGCGCCTCGAGCTCGACGCGCACCGTTCGACGGCCACCTCCGGAGCCGACAGCCCGTTCGGCTCGAGCAACACGCTCGGCACTGCCAGCTTCAGCCGTGGCAACACCACCGCCGACTTCAGCCAGGACTTCCCCGTGCTGAGCATGGAGGGTGTGGACTTCGCCAAGGCCGGCCAGCAAGTGACCGGCTCGAACTTCAACAATTCGTACATGCGCGGCGAAGTCGAGCAGGCCCAGATCAAGGGCGCATGGAAGGTGTTCGAGGCGTCCGAACTGAAATTCGGCGCCGGCAGCACCACGGTCGACAACCGCTCGGCCTTCTCCAACAACCAGCGCGACACCTGGGGCGGCGCCACCAAGCCGGCCGACTATCCGAGCAGCGTCTGGCACAAGGACACCATCCGCCAGTACTTCGACAAGATCGACGGCAGCGACAATCCGGCGCTGTTCAACCAGTTCTACACCTTCAACTTCGCCCAGGTGCGCCAGTTGGCGGCCACCGCCTCCGGCCTGCCGGCGCTGTACCTGCCGAAAACCACCTTCGACAACGACTCGCGCGTCGAGGAAAAATCGAAGTCGGCCTACATCCAGTTCAACACCGACTGGGACACGCCGATGCCGATCCGCACCGCGCTCGGCGTGCGCTACGAGAAGACCGACGTCGTCTCGACCGCGCTGGTGCCGGCCGCCACCAGCATCAGCTGGGTGTCGCAGAACGAGTTGCCGGTCGCCTTCGGGGCGCCGACCTTCACCACCCTGACCGGCAAATACCACAACATCCTGCCGAGCCTGGACTCCGACATCGAGCTGACGCCGACCCAGAAGCTGCGCCTGAGCTACGGCCACAGCATCGGCCGCCCGCGCTACGACCAGATCCAGGGCGGCACCACCCTCAACTCGCTGGCGCGGGTCGACGGCGGCAGCGGCAACCAGGGCAATCCGGCCCTGAAACCGGTCAAGTCGAAAAACCTGGACCTGTCCTACGAGTGGTACTACGGCCAGCAGAACTTCTTCTCGCTGGGCTACTTCCGCAAGGACTTGACCAACTACGCCGGCCAGTCGACCTTCAACGCCACGCCGTTCAACCTGCACACGCCGGTCGGCGGCGCGCTGTGGAACGAGGCGCTGGCCAACGGCTGCGCGACGGCAGACACCACCTGCATCCGCAACTACATCTTCCGCAACCACCCGACCGCCCCCGGCGTGACGCGCGGACCGGACGACGCCGGCACCGGCAACGCCACCGGCACCATCGTCGGCCAGCCGAACGATCCGATCGCCAACTTCAAGATCAACTCCTTCGCCAACCAGAAAAAGGCCAGCCTGGACGGCATCGAGGTGAACCTGCAGCACATGTTCGGCAGCAGCGGCTTCGGCATCTCGACCAACTACACGTATGTGAACTCCGGCTTGAAGTACGACAACGCCAGGCTGGGCGAGCAGTTCGCGCTGGTGGGGCTGAGCAACTCGTCCAACGTCGTCGGCATCTTCGAAAACGACAAGTGGACCGCGCGCCTGGCCTACAACTGGCGCGGCGAGTTCCTGTCGTCGACCTTCGACGCCTACGGTCCGAACCCGCAGTACACCGAGTCGTACGGCCAGATCGACCTCAGTGTTGGCTACAACTACAACAAAAACATCAGCCTGCAGTTCGAGGTGATCAATGCCGGCAATTCGATCCAGCGGGTGCACGGCCGCACCAAACAGGCGGTGGAGTCGGTCACCCAGGCCGGACCGCGCTACATGCTGGGTGCCCGCTACAAGTTCTGATGTAGTGTAATTACAACCATGTAAGGATAAGGCCGCTGCCCGACAGCGGCCTTGTCGGTTATACTTTCCGCAATAATCTGGGACATCGAATGGCCAATGAGCTGATCCGACGGATAGTGATAGTGGGTGGCGGATCGGCCGGTTGGCTGACGGCCGGCCTGATCGCGGCCGAACACCGGGCGTCCTCCCCTGAGGGACTGCAGGTCACGCTGATCGAATCGCCCGACGTCGCGCCGATCGGCGTCGGCGAAGGCACCTGGCCGAGCATGCGCGACACCTTGCGCCGCATCGGCGTGTCCGAATCCGACTTTTTCCGCGAATGCGACGCCTCGTTCAAGCAGGGCTCGCGCTTCAACCGCTGGTGCACCGGCGCCGGCGACGACTATTACTTCCACCCGTTTGTGTTGCCGCAGGGCTACGGCGAAGTGAACGTGCCGGAACACTGGCTGGCCCGGCATCCCGATGTACCGTTCGCCGACCTGGTCAGCTACCAGCCGCACCTGTGCGCGCGCGGCAAGGCGCCCAAGCAGGCCGCCACGCCGGAATTCGCCGCCGTCGCCAACTACGGCTACCACCTGGACGCCGGCAAGTTCGGCCTGTTCCTGCGCAAGCACTGCCTGGAGCACCTGGGCGTGCGCTACGTGCCGGACCACGTGACCGGCACCAATTCGGCCGCCAACGGCGACATCGCCTCGCTGCAAACGCAGCGCCATGGCGCCCTCGAAGGCGACCTGTTCATCGACTGCACCGGCATGCAATCACTGCTGCTGGGCAAGCACTACGACATCGACTTCATCTCGCAAAAGCACGTGCTGTACAACGACTCGGCGCTGGCGGTGCAAATCCCCTACCCCGCCGACGATTACCCGATCGCCTCGCAAACGTCATCGACCGCGCAAAGCGCCGGCTGGATCTGGGACATCGGCCTGCCGACGCGGCGCGGCGTCGGCCACGTCTACTCCGGCGCGCACATCGGCGACGACCAGGCCGAGGCGGAATTGCGCGCCTACATCGTGGCGACCGGCGGGCCGGCGGACATCCCGACGCCGCGCAAGCTGACCTTCAATCCCGGCTACCGCGCCAAATTCTGGCATCGCAACTGCGTCGCCATCGGCTTGTCCGCCGGCTTCATCGAACCGCTGGAGGCGTCGGCCCTGGCGCTGGTGGAAATGTCGGCCGCCATGGTCAGCGACGACATGCCGGCCACGCGCGCGGCCATGGACATCGTCGCCAAACGCTTCAACGAACACTTCACCTACCGCTGGGAGCGGGTGATCGATTTCCTCAAGCTGCACTACGTGCTGAGCCAGCGCCGCGACAGCGCCTACTGGCGCGACAACACGCAAGCCGACCATGTGCCGGAGCGGCTGGGCGAGCTGCTGACCTTGTGGCGCCACCGCGCGCCGTCGCGCAGCGACTTCAACCGCATCGAGGAAGTGTTCCCGTCGGCCAGCTACCAGTACATCCTGTACGGCATGGGCCGCGGCACCGAATTCACCAAGCAACATCCGCACGAAGCGGCGATGGCCGACGGCTATTTCCGCGAAGCGGCCAACCTGACACAGAAGATGCTGGACGCACTTCCCACCAACCGCGAGCTGATAGAGCACATCAAACGCCACGGCCTCCGCACATAATTATTATTCGAGACAAGTCATGCCAAAACCAGTATTACTCAACAACGTAGAACACAAAAACCTGCGCGTCATCACCCGGCGCGGCGCGCGCTTCGGCGACGCGCAGATGGCGGCGCCCACCTTCCCCGCCGAATTCCGCAACATCCAGGCCTGCTACCCCATCGTCTTCCGCCAGACGACCGACGGCGTCGGCTTCGAGCCGATCGCGCTGCTCGGCTTCCAGGAGGGCGAGAACCTGTTCCTCCAGGGCGAGCGCTGGGACGCGGTCTACATCCCGATGCTGGTCGAGCGCCAGCCCTTCCTGATCGGCATGGGCGGCCCCGATGGCCGGGACATGACGATACACATCGATATCGAGAATCCGCGCGTCAGCGACAGCGAGGGCGAGGAAGTCTTCAAGCCGCACGGCGGCACCACCGATTACCTGGAGCGCGTCAACTCGCTGCTGGCGGCGATCCACAACGGCATGCAGGACATGCCGCTGTTCCTGGCCACCTTGGTGGAGCACGAGCTGCTGGAAAGCTTCGTGCTCGACGTGGGCCTCGACGACGGCTCGCAAAACCGCCTGGCCGGCTTCTACACGATCAACGAGGACCGCCTGGCCGGCTTGAGCGGCGACGTCATCGCCAAGCTGCACGCGGGCGGCCACCTGCACGCCATCTACATGGTGCTGGCGTCGCTGTCGAACTTCCGCGCGCTGATCGACCGCAAGAACGCTCTCCATGCCTAAAGCGATACGCGAGATCGCCGGCGTCGGCCCGAAAGAGCTGACCGACGACATCCTGGCCGCCACCCAGCCCATCGTGCTGCGCGGCCTGGCCGCCGGCTGGCCGATGGTGCGGGCGGCGCGCGAATCGCACGAGCGGGGCGACGCCTACCTGCGCCGCTTCTATGGCGACGCCACCACCGGCGCGACCGTCGGCGCCATGCTCGGCCCACCGGAGGCCGAGGGCCGCTTCTTCTACAACGAGGATATGAGCGGCTTCAATTTCTACCCGGTGCACGCCAAGCTGACCGGCGTGCTCGATGAAATCCGCGTCAAGCGCGACATGGAACGGCCGCCGACCGTGTACGTGGGATCGACCAGCGTCGAGACCTGCCTGCCAGGCTTCCGCGAACACAACGACCTCGATCTGGGCGGCCGCGACGCCTTGATGAGCATCTGGATCGGCAACCGCACCCGCATCGCCGCCCACTACGACGTGCCGGATAATCTGGCGGTGGTGGCGGCGGGCCACCGGCGCTTCATGCTGTTCCCGCCGGAGCAGCTGAAGAACCTGTATATCGGCCCGCTCGACTTCACGCCGGCCGGCCAGGCCATCAGCCTGGTGGACATGCTGAAGCCGGACTTCGGCAAATTCCCGCGCTATGCGGAGGCGCTGGAACACGCGCAAAGCGCGGTGCTCGGGCCGGGCGACGCCATCTTCATCCCCAGCATGTGGTGGCACCACATCGAAGCGCTGGACGCCTTCAATGTGCTGGTCAACTACTGGTGGCAGCGCACGCCGGAATTCATGGACACGCCGACCAACGCCCTGATGACGGCCTTCCTGACGATGCGCGGGCTGCCGCCTGAACAACGCAAGGCATGGCAGGAAGTCTTCCGCCACTACATATTCGAAGCCGACGAAGAAACGGCGCAACACATTCCCGAAGCGGCGCGCCACGTGCTGGCGCCGCTGACGGCAGACGGCGCGCGCGCGTTGCGCGCCCAAATACTAAAAAAGCTGAACCGCTAAGGAGACCGGCAAATGCAAGACCAAAACAAAGATACGAACAATCGACAAGCGGTGCGCCGCGTCGTCATCTGCGGCGGCGGCACCGCCGGCTGGATGGTCGCCGCCGGCATCGCCAAGGTGCTGGGCAAACGCCTCGACATCAAACTGATCGAGTCCGATGAAATCGGCACGGTCGGCGTCGGCGAGGCGACCATCCCGACGCTGATGAACTTCCACAATCTGCTCGAGATCAACGAGCAGGAATTCATGGCCGAGACCCAGGCCACCTTCAAGCTGGGCATCTCGTTCGAGGAATGGCGCAACGTCAAGGAGAACTACATCCACTCCTTCGGCTTCACCGGCGTGGACCACTGGACGGCGGGCTTCCAGCACTTCTGGCACAAGGGTGTCGAGCGCGGGCTGGCCGGCGACTACGGCGACTACTGCCTGGAACTGAAAGCGTCGCTGGAGCACCGCTTCGCACACCTGCCCAACAACGGCATGAACTACGCCTACCACCTGGACGCGAGCCGCTACGCCAAGTACCTGCGCCGCCTGAGCGAACCGCGCGGCGTGCAGCGCATCGAGGGCAAGATCGTCCGCTACACCAAACATGACGGTGGCGACGTGCGCTCGATCGTGCTCGAATCGGGCCAGGAGATCGAAGGCGACTTGTTCATCGACTGCACCGGCTTCCGCGGCCTGCTGATCGGCGACGCCATGGAGGAACCAATGGAGGACTGGTCGCAATGGCTGTTCTGCGACCGCGCCATCGCCGTGCAGACCGAGGCGGTGGCCGACGCCATTCCGCTGACGCGCTCCATGGCGCACCAGGCGGGCTGGCAATGGCGCATCCCGCTGCAGCACCGCGTCGGCAACGGCATCGTCTACTCGAGCCGTTACCTGGACGACGACACGGCGCGCAAGCAGCTGCTGGCCAACGTCGAAGGCCGCACGCTGATCGAGCCGCGCGTGATCAAGTTCAAGCCGTGCCAGCGCAAGCAAACCTGGAAGGGCAACGTGGTCGCCATCGGCTTGTCGAGCGGCTTCCTCGAACCGATCGAATCGACCAGCATCCACCTGATCCAGCGCAGCGTGGTGCGGCTGATGCAGATGTTCCCGTCGGACGGCGTGCGCCAATCCGACATCGAGGAATACAACGCCCAGTGCAACCGCGAGATCGAGCACATCCGCGACTTCATCATCCTGCACTACCACGTCAACAACCGCACCGACTCGCAGTTCTGGATCGACTGCCGCGAGATGAGCATTCCGGATTCGCTCAAGCACCGCATCGACCTGTTCCGCGAAACGGGCCGCGTGTTCCGCATCCCGAACGAACTGTTCGCCGAAAACTCGTGGATACAGGTGATGCTGGGCCAGGGCATCATGCCGCAGTCGCACCACCAGACGGCGGACCTGATGGGCGACGAAGAGCTCAAGCAGTTCCTCGGCAACATCAAGTCCAATGTCGACCGCACGGTGGTGCAACTGCCAACGCACCAGGCCTACGTCCAACGCTACTGCGGCCGCGCCGAATCGGTCAAAGCCGCTTAAAAGCAACTCCGGGGTCAGGTCCACCTTTTCTACACGAGCTCTGCCCTAAAAGGCTTTACAGTCCAGTTCGTGTAGCATTGGTGGACCTGACCCCGGAGTTGTTGTTGCGAATCATTGCTCAGAAGCACCATCGCGCGTATCATCGGCAATCTTGCTTTTACTATAAGCGTGCCCGATGTCCAACTCCTCTCCGCTGCTGCGCTGGCTGTGCGTCGTTCTGACCATTTGCCTGTCCATCGGCTTCGCATCTTTTAAGCTGCTGGCGCCGGTCTTGGCGCTGGCCATGGCCGTTTTCATCTGCGCCGTGCTGTGGATCGTCAGTCCCGCGTTGGCGCCGCCCGGCGCCGGCGCAGTCAAGGTGAGGCTGGCATCGATCTTTTGCTTTTTCGCGCTGGCCATGCCGCGCAGCTGGATCGGCGACGCCCTGGGCTTGGCCGCCCAGGCCTTGGCCGGCATCCCGGGCCTCGGCGGCGCGCTCCCGTGGCTGGCCCGGCTCGATTGGTCCAGTCAGGCCAGCGGGTGGTCGTTGACGCTCGGCGCCGTCGTCGTGGTGATGATCAGCTTGCATATGTCCGAGAAACCCCTGGCCGGCCGGGACACGACCGCGTTGAGCAAGCAATTCCCCGACCTGACCTTTAAAAGCCGGTATCAGCAGTTCTGCCGCATGCTGCTTCTCGATCTGGAAAAAATCGAAAATGAACTGAGTTGGAGCCTGGGTTATGCCGAATTGGAGGCCGAGGTCGAGACCGCCGCGCGCATTGGACATCCGGGCGGCCGCGTGGTCAACCTCCAGGCCGCACTGCGCGCCGAAAACAAAGCCAAGGTGTTTTTGCTGCTGGGCGACCCGGGCGGCGGCAAAAGCTTCGCCTTGCGCAAACTGGCCAGGGACATGCTCGCCGAGGTCAAAGTCAGCCGGCGCGTGCCGGTCTACATCAACCTGCGCGAATGGCTTCCGCCCGGCGACGGCCCACGTTGGAGCGAGCAGCACCCGCCCACATTGGAGCAGCTGGACGCCTTCGTCATCGGCCGCCTGAAATCGCAGGGCAACGTCGTCGACAAGGAATTCCTTGACGAATACTTCCACGAATTGAGAAAGCACGGACGGCTGTTCTTCATTTTCGATTCCTTCGACGAGATCCCGGAATTGCTCGACGCCGACGAGAACTCCTGGCTCATCGGCCAGCTCTCCGACCTGTTTTCCCGCTATATCCGCAGCCACGAGAACGCGCGCGGCCTGCTGGCGTCGCGCATGTTCCGCCGCCCCACACACTTGTTCGCCGCCGAGAAAACACTGGAGATCCGGCCGCTGTCGGAGGTCGGCATCCAGCAGGCCATGTCGCATCACATCGGCTTCACCGAAGCGATACAAAAACAGCTGCTGCACGAGCGGCCCGACTGGCTGCCGGTGGTGCGCAATCCGTTCATGATGGCGCTGTTGGCCCAATGGGTGCGCGCCCATGACAAGCTGCCGGACAACCAGGAACAGCTCTATCGTCATTACTTCGCCGACCGCCTCAAGCGCGCCACCGACCACACCGATCTCCATGGACTGCGCGTCGACCAGGTCCTGGCGGCGACCAAGCAGATCGCCTGCTTCGTCTTCGACCACGGCGCCTACGGGCTGGAGGCGCCGCGGTCGCTGTTGGAGCTCGAGAGTCAGATCCCGCAGGTGGGCCAGGTCATCGACATTCTGTGCGACGCGGTGATCGGACGGGTGGGCACGGCCGAACCGCACACCTTCTCGTTCGTCCACCGGCGTTTCCTGGAATACCTGGTGACCACGCGCATGCTGGCCCAGCCCGGCCCGCCGCCGTTCCAGACCATTCTGGACGATTCGCGCGGACGCGATGCCACGGTGCTGTATGCCCAGTTGTGCGACGACGCCTCCGCCGCCCATCTGGCGCGGCGCTGCTGGAAGGAAATCGAAACGCACCTGGGCAAGCCGGACGACCGCAGCGGCATTCACAGCCTGCGCTTCCTGATCGATGCCTTCCGCTCGCGGCGCGCGGCGCTGGCGGCGTTCGCGCCGGCGCTCAGCAAACTCGTCAGCGAGCAGGCGATCGCCGAGGATGACATCGTCCGCAGCAATATCTGTCTCGAAGCGACCGGCTTGCTGGACAACGACGACGCGGTGGTGGTGTTGCACCTCGCCATGGCCGGGCCGAACGACTGGCTGCGCACGACCGCGTTCCGCGCCTGCCGCCACCTGCCGGCGCTGTCCGACAAGCTCCGGCAAAGCATCAACCACTACCTCGTCAAGATGCCGGCGCTGCAGTTCTGGCGCGAACGCAAGGCCTTGCTGCTGTCGCTGGCCTTGTCCGAGCCGCTGGACGGGACCCACCGCCTGGCGCGATGGCGCCAACGCGGCCTGGTGGCCTCGGTCGTGGCGGTGCTGGCGGGCGCCGCGCTGGTGCCGAAGATCGCGGCCATCTTCCTGCTGTCGGCGGTCTACCTGGCCATCGTCGATTTGCTCAGCGTCCAGCTCGCGCTGACCTTCACGACCAAAAAATCACGCAAGCCCAACGTTTCAACGGGTTCCTCGATGTTCGCGCCCGGCACGCTGTTCCGGCTGCATCAACAGCTGATGGCCGTGGCCCTGGTCGCGCTGGCGTCATGGACCTTGTTCACGGGCGAGACGGCGACGCTGGCCCGGTTGGCGCCGATAGCGGCGCTGCTGCCGGCGCATCTGTGGCCGGCGCTGGCCACGTCGCTGCTGGTACTGGGCCTGCTGTCGCTGGACTGGATCTCCGCGATCCACATCGTCCACGCCTATCGCGGCTTCATGGCGCTGTCGGGAAAGGAAAGAATAAAACTGGTAGCGAAGATTTCAGGCCTGTGCGCGGCTGTTCCCATCGGCGCCTTCATCCTGGTAACGCTGCTCAGGCTCATCCCGCTCGACATGCAAAAGTTGGTTGCGGACACCATGGGGTATGCGCTCGCCGCTGCATTGCTCGTTTTCGGGGGATTCACCGTCATCCAGCATGTGCGCGAGCGTCGCAAGCTGCCCGATTTGCTGGCCACGATCGGCGGCAATATCACCCGCGTGCAGATCGTCAGCGCGATGAGCGCGGTCAAACTCCCGCGCAATCAAATGGCCGTCGTGGCAAAACTGGCGGAGCAGAAAACCTCCCCCAGCGGCGCCTGGCCGGACGGTTTCACACTGAATCCGCGTTGCGGTCCGGCCCTGACCGAGCTGGCCAAGCTGGAAGCGCGCTGGCGCAAACTCGACCGTTAACCACATGGCAACCCGATTCGCATCGGCACAACACTTCGGAAATATTTATCATTTCCATATTTTTAAAGTAGTAATATTACAGCGCCATCCATTGCGCAGACAATCGGAGGAATAACAGCATCAGACCATGGAGACAAGCATGTCGATAAATTGTAGTTTAGTTTCACGATTGAAATTGCTATCGGCGATAGGCACGCTGGCCGCGCTGGCCGCCTGCGGGGGCGGCGGCGAAGATGTGCAAGCCGCGCAGCCGGCCAAAATCCTTGCCGGCGGCGTGGCCATGGGGGCCGCGACGGCCGCAGCCCCGCAAGCCTCCGGCACCATCCGCATGCACTACCACCGCGCCCAGGGCGACGAAGCGCAATGGGGCGTCTACTCCTGGGAAGGCCCGACGAATCCCAGCCCGGCCTGGATCACCGGCCGCTTCATGCTCACCGAAAGCGACGCCTTCGGCCGCTACGTCGACATCCCCGTCGACACCGCGAAAGCCGCGATCTCCTTCCTGCTCACCGACGGCAGCGGCAACAAAAACTGCGGCAACGACCAATCGGCGGCCTTCAACGCCAACATCGCCACCGTCGGCCAGCAAGTCTGGATGCTGGAAGGCGACTGCACCGTCTACAGCACCGAACCGGCCATCAGCCTCGGCAACCTGAACGGCGCCAGCGCGCACTGGCTGTCCGCCACCACCTTCGCCTGGCCCGGCGTGCCCACCGGCGGCGGCTACAAACTGTATTACGCGGCCAACGGCGGCCTGGGCTCCAGCCCCGCCGGCGTGACGGGCGCCGACGGCAGTATCGCCCTGAACGCCGCCGGCACCCTGCCGGCCGCGCTGCGGGAAAAATACCCGCACCTGGCCGGCGCCACCGCGTTGACCATGTCCGCCACCGACGCCGCGGGCATCGCCACCCGCGCCAGCAACCAGTTCGCGATCGCCCAATTCGACGCCTCCGGCAAACTGATACAAGTGACCTCGCTGCAAACCAGCGGCATGCTGGACGACGTCTTCGCCGGCGCCGCCGCCAACGCCACGCTGGGCCTGAGCTACAACCGCAACGGCGCCCCCACCTTCCGCGTGTGGGCGCCGACCGCCAAGGGGGTCAGCCTGAATCTCTACCCCGACGCCAACGGCGCCAGCACCGCCACCCGCGCGATGGTGCGCGACAGCGCCAGCGGCGTGTGGAGCTACACCGCGCCCGACGCCAGCTGGGTCAACCGCTACTACTACACCTACAACGTGCAGGTGCTCTCGCGCTGGGCCGGCAACACGATCGTCGACAACACCGTGACCGATCCGTACTCGCTCAGCGTCAGCGCCAATAGCCAGCGCAGCTTCGTCGCCAACCTGGACAGCCGCGCGCTCAAACCGGACGGCTGGGACCACCACCGCATCCCACGCCTCGACCAGCCGACCGACATCGCGCTGTACGAACTGCACATCCGCGACTTCAGCGCCAGCGACGCCAGCGTGCCCGCCGCCCATCGCGGCAAATACCTGGCCTTCACCGACGACGGCTCGAACGGCATGCGCCACCTGCGCGAACTGCGCAAGGCCGGCCTCACGCATATCCACCTGCTGCCGTCGTTCGACTACGCCAGCGTCAACGAAACCGGCTGCACCACGCCATCGATCCCGAGCGCCGCGCCCAACGCGCCCGACCAGCAAGCGGCG
Organism: uncultured Duganella sp.; assembly: GCA_963511605.1. GTDB lineage: Bacteria > Pseudomonadota > Gammaproteobacteria > Burkholderiales > Burkholderiaceae_D > Rugamonas. The sequence goes on from CAUPJZ010000006.1 coordinate 129,162, forward strand.
GTGGAAGCCACGCGCGGCGCCGACTGCTTCAACTGGGGCTACGATCCGGTGCACTACACGGCGCCCGAAGGCAGTTACGCGACCAACGCCAGCGACGGCGCAGTGCGCGTGCGCGAATTCCGCGCCATGGTGCAAGGCCTGCACGAGCAAGGCCTGCGGGTGGTGATGGACGTCGTCTACAACCACACCAGCGCCTCGCAGCAAGGGCCGCTGTCGGTGCTCGACAAGATCGTACCGACCTACTACTACCGCCTGAACGCCGGCGGCGGCATCACCAACGACAGCTGCTGCGCCGACACCGCGTCGGAGAACGCCATGATGGCCAAGCTGATGATCGACTCCGTCACCACCTGGGCGCGCGACTACAAGGTCGACAGCTTCCGCTTCGACATCATGGGCTTCACGCCGTTGCCGGTGATGAAGCGCCTGCAGGCCGCCGTCAACGCCGCCGCCCAGCGCGACATCTACATCTACGGCGAAGCGTGGAACTTCGGCACCGTCGGCAACGACGCCCGTTTCGTGCAAGCGCGCCAGGCCAATATGTACGGCTCGGGCATCGGCTCCTTCAACGACCGGCTGCGCGACGCGGTGCGTGGCGGCGGCTGCTGCGACAGCGGCGCGAGCCTGATCAACCAGCAAGGCTTCATCAACGGCGCCTTCTACGACCCCAACGCGCAGTCCACGCAAACCAGGGACGACCTGCTGCGGCTCGGCGACCTTGTGAAGGTCGGCCTGTCCGGCACCTTGCGCGACTACGGCTTCATCGACCGTACCGGCGCCTGGCGCAAGAACTCGCAGATCGACTATTTCGGGCAGCAGGCGGGCTTCGCCGCCAACCCGGCCGAGACCATCAACTACATCGAAGCGCACGACAACCAGACGCTGTTCGACCTGAACGCCTACAAGCTGCCGCAAACGACCAGTATGGCCGACCGCGTGCGGGTACAAAACCTCGGCGCGGCGATCAACATCCTGTCGCAGGGCGTACCGTTGCTGCACGCGGGGCAGGAAATCCTGCGCTCGAAATCGATGGACCGGGACAGCTACGACGCCGGCGACTGGTTCAACAAGCTCGATTACAGCTACCAGTCGAACGGCTTCGGCGTCGGCCTGCCGATGGCGGGCGTCAACCAGGACAACTGGCCGTTGATGTCGCCGATCCTCGCCAACCCGCTGATCAAGCCGGATACCGGCGCCATCGTCAGCGCGCGCGACTACGTCAACGACATGCTGGCGATCCGCCAGGACAGCGCCCTGTTCCGGCTGCGCACAGGCGACGAGGTAGCGAAGCGGCTCCGCTTCCACAATACCGGCCCGGGGCAAATTCCCGGCCTGATCGTCATGAGCCTCGACGGCCGCGTCCCGCTGCGCGGCGGCGACGCCAAATACAAATCGGTGGTGGTGCTGTTCAACGTCGACAAGGTCGGCAAAACGATCGCCGTCCCCGAACTGGCCGGCCGCAGGCTGACGCTGCACCACGTGCTGCGCAAGGCCGGCATCGGCGACTACGACAGCGCCAGCGGCAGCTTCACCATCGCCCCGCGCTCCACCGCAGTATTTGTCCAGAGATGACTCCAGGGTCAGGTCCTAATGCCGCTAAGTTAAGGCGATTTTCGTAGGGCGGATTAGGCGGAACGCCGTAATCGGCCATGAGCCGCCGACGGCGCTTGGCCGATTACGCTGCGCTAATCCGCCCTACGTGACTTAGATGAACGCTTAACTTAGCGGCATTATGGACCTGACCCCGGATTGAAAATTACGGAGCCGTAATCTGGCTGGCGACGGGAAACTGTCCTGGCGGCAGCATCTTCAGTTATAGTCTTCCTGTGGCCTATGGCCCGACCATTCGCATTTCGACCGCAGAGGAAACCATGATGAAAAAACTGTTCGTTGCCAGTCTGATCCTGTCGCTGAGCGGCGCCGTGTTCGCCGCCGAGCCGACAGCCCAGCAAAGCAAGATGAAAACCTGTAACGCCGATGCGGCCGGGAAAAAAGGTGATGAGCGCAAGGCCTTCATGAAGGAATGCCTGAGCGCGAAGCCGGCGGTACCGGAAGCCAAACTCACCCAGCAAGACAAGATGAAAAAATGTAATGCCGACGCCACCGGGAAAAAAGGTGATGAACGCAAGGCATTCATGAAAGCGTGCCTCAGCAACAAGGCCTGATAGGCAGATCAAACGCCATCCATACCGGGTGGCGTTTTTTTTCGCCTCGATTATTGCTTGTCTGGCATAGAAATTGCTGTAAATATACTCTTTTTTGTGCCAAACCCAGGATATGAAAACGTCACACGCCGCCAGCTCCGACACCTTTTTACCCTATATGCCGGATGTCGCACGCTGCGAGTTGTCGCTGCGCGAACTGAATCAGATGTGGCAGTTGATCGAGTCGTCGGCCAAGATGAATTGCCCGGCCGAGGCCCGCCTGCTGCTGCCGGCGATGGTGGCCACGCGCACCGGTTTCGCGCAGCTGGAACGGGCGCTGATCGCCAATCTGGTGCAGGAAAAGGTGCGCCATGTGCTGGCCGACCTGGGTACCCAGGCGCGCTATGCGATCGACATCCTGGTCCGCAACCTGTTCGAGCGCACCGCCGATGTGGGCTTTCTGGCCACCGACGTCGATCTGTGCCGCTTTGTCGCGGGAATCGGCGACGACGATGATGGCGACGGCGGCCTCGAAGCGGCCCGCCAACGCCTGTCCGACTACCGCGACAAATACACCGTCTACGACGAGATCCTGCTGCTGGACCTGGACGGGCGCGTGCTGGTGCAGGCCGATCCCGCCACGCCGGTATCCCACAGCCGCGATCCGCTGCTGGCCGACACGCTGGCCGCCTCCGGCTATGTCGAGACCTTCCGCGCCACCGACCTGCGGCCCGGCAAACCGCGCGCGCTGGTGTATTCGCACCGCATGCTGCATCCGGACAGCGGCGAGCCGGCCGGCGTGCTGTGCCTGTGCTTCAATTTCGACCAGGAGATGGATGCCATCTTTGCGTCCTACCGCGATCCGTCGCACCGCGCCAACATGCTGCTGCTCGACGCGCAGGACCGCGTCATCAGCAGCGCCGATCCGCTGTGGATACCGGCCGGCGTCAAGGTGCCGACCAACATCGACGGCCTGCCCCACTTGCTGATGTTCGGCGGCCGCGAATACCTGGTGCGTACCTTCCGCTCCGACGGCTATCAGGGCTATCCCGGCCCGTCCGGCTGGAAGGGGCAGTTGATGATGCCCGTCGATCTGGCCTTCCGCAGCGCCGGCGCCGACGCGCTGGGCGGCGTCGATCCGCAGTTGATCGAGGGCCTGCTGTCGCACGCGCAGGCGTTCAGCCCCACCCTGCATGATTTAATGACTGCGGTGACGCGCACTACCCGCACCATCGAACGCATCGTCTGGAACGGCAAGGTCACCAGCGCCGCCAACGACCAGGTGGACGGCCTTGGACACCACAACGGCAACGTCAACAAACTCAATACCGTGCTCGATCAGATCACCGAGACGGGTGGCCGCAGCGACGCGATCTTTTCGCGCTCGATCCAGGACCTGTACCAGACCGTGCTCACCGCCAGCATCAGCGAGGCCGAACTGACCTCGCGGTTGCTGGTCGATATGCTGGACCGCAATCTGTACGAGCGCGCCAACGATTGCCGCTGGTGGGCGCTGACGGCGCAACTGCGGCGCGGCCTGGCCCATCCATCGGCCGAACAGGCCGCCGCGATGACCGCGGTCCTCGCCTACATCAACAGCCTGTACACCGTGTATGCGCGCCTGTTCGTCTACGATCGCACCGGCCGCATCCTCGCCAGCACCGGCGAAAGCGATGATCTGCCAACCAGCATCGGCACCCATATCGATGGCGCCACCCTGGGCCGGGTTTGCGCGCTGCGCAGCGAACTGGATCACTATGCCGAGCCGTTCGCGCCATCGCCCCTGTACGGCGGCGAGCCGACCTTCATCTATCACGCGGCGATCCGCCACCCGGAACAGGCGTCCACCGTGGTGGGCGGCATCGGCATCGTGTTCGATTCGCGCCCGGAGTTGCTCAACATGCTGCATAGCGGCGTGGCGGGACGCCGGAACATGCATGCCTTCTTCATCACGCCGGAGCGCCGCATCCTGTCGTCCACCGACCCGGCCTGCGCCCCCGGCGATACCCTGGCGCTGGACGCGGGCCTGCTGGCGGCGGCCGACAACGGCGACGGCGCCAGTGTCGCCCGGATCATGCTGCATGGCGGCCAATATGTGATCGCGGCGTGCACGCGCGCCTCGGGATACCGCGAGTTCCGCGCCGGCCCGAATGCGGGCATCGAGCGACCGGTGCTGTCGGTGCTGATCGAGTCGTTCGGCCCCGTGCGCGACAAATCGGCGATGCCGGCGCCGCCCGCGCGGATCGAGCGCCGCAGCGACACCGGCCCGGATTTCGCCATCTTCCACGCCGGCCGCACCCTGATGGCGCTGAAGGCGGCGCGCATACAGGAGGCGGTGCCGTTCGCGAAGGTGCAAAAGGCGGCAGGCAGCAACCCGGCGCGTGTCGGCATGCTGGACGTGCCGCTGGCCGGCGGTAAAAAACATTTTGTGTGGGTGTTCGACCTGGCGTTGCTGGCGACCGGCAAAGCCGGTGTCGTGACCGACGACAGCCAGGTGATGCTGGTGCACCTTGGCGACAGCACCATCGGCCTGCTGGTCGACGATCTGCATTCGGTCCAGCAGTTCGACACCGCCGACATGACCGAATCGCCCCTGGGATCGGACCAATCCGCGCTGGCGCCGCGCCTGATCAAGGCCAATCAGGGCAATCTGCTGATACAGGAAATCGATATCGAGCGCCTGTTCGCGCGCCTGCGCACCTGACGGCGGCAGGCGGCGCGCGGCTCCAGGCGGTTACGCGGCCAGGCGTCCGGCCGGCGTATCGGCGCCCAGCAGGCGCTGGCGGCGATACAAGATCAACGTGGCGCACAGGCCGCAGGCGGCGGCGAACGTCATCCACCAACCAGGCGCGCTCTTGTCGCCGGTGTATTCGATCAGGCCCGTGGCGATCGCCGGCGTGAAGCCGCCGAACACCGCCGTCGCCAGGCTGTAGGCCAGCGAGAAGCCGACCGTGCGCACTTCCACCGGCATCACCTCCGTCAGCGCCACCACCATGGCGCCGTTGTAGCTGGCGTACAGGAATGACAGCCACAATTCCACTTCCAGCATGTGGGCGAAGCTTGGCGAATTCACCAGCCAGTGCAGCGCCGGATACGCGGTCAGTATCGCCAGCGCCGAGAAGCACAGCAGCAGCGGGCGGCGGCCGACGCGGTCCGACAAGGCGCCCATCACCGGCAGCCAGACGAAGTTGGACACGCCGACGCACAGGGTGACGATCAGCGCGGCGCTGGTGGTCAGGTGCAGCACGCTCTTGCCGAAGGTCGGCGTGTAGACGGTGATCAGGTAGAACGACACGGTGGTCATCGCCACCAGCATCATGCCGGAGATGACCAGCGCCCAGTTGTTCAGCATAGAGCGGAAGATCTCCCCGACCTCGGGGCGGTGCTTGCGGGCCTTGAACTCCTCGGTTTCCTGCAACGAGCGGCGGATCGCGAACAGCACCGGCACGATCATGCAGCCGACGAAGAACGGAATGCGCCAGCCCCACTCGCCCACCTGGGCCGGTGTCAGCCACTGGTTCAAGCCGTAGCCCAGCGCGGCGGCGGCCACCACGGCGACCTGCTGGCTGGCCGACTGCCAGCTGACATAGAAACCCTTGCGGCCCGGCGTCGCCATCTCGGCCAGGTAGACCGACACGCCGCCCAGTTCCACGCCCGCCGAGAAGCCTTGCAGCAGGCGGCCGGTGAGCACCAGCAGCGGCGCCGCGTAGCCGATGGTGGCGTAGCCCGGCACCAAGGCGATCAGCAAGGTGCCCATGGCCATCAGCGCCAGCGTGACGATCAGGCCCTTGCGGCGGCCGACGCGATCGACATAGGCGCCGAGGAAGACGGCGCCCAGTGGCCGCATCAGGAAGCCGGCGCCGAAGGTCATGAAGGTCATCATCAGCGACGCCAGCTCGTCGCCGGCCGGGAAGAATGCATTGGCGATGGCGGTGGCGTAGAACCCGAACAGGAAAAAGTCGAACATCTCCATGAAATTTCCGCTGACGACGCGGAAAACGGTGCCGGGGCGGGATTGTGCGTTTTTTTGTAAAGCGGTGGATGTCATGCGGTCCTCGATACGGTGCGGTTTCTCCGGGATCATACGCGCTTTGGACGTGACTTGCTCGACGCTAGCGAGCGTCGCGCCGCCGGCCTTCCGCAGCAAAACGTAGCCACAGCGCAACACATCGGCGCTTTTTTGCAGTTCGTCGCAAAGTTGTCGGCCACGGTGGCGAAGTTCAGTAAAATCAACGTTATCAAAATAAGTAACCATTGAACAAACCAACAAGGATTCACCATGCGCCGCACCGCTTCCGCCGTCCTGACCACCGCCCTTCTCGGCGCCGTGGCCTCCACCCTGTACGCGGTGAGCGTCCCGGCGCTGGCCGCCGAATCGACCCGCGCGCTGCCGCCGTTCATCGCCGTCAACGCCAAGGGTGCGTTCGCGATGACGGTCGAAGCGGGCAAGACGCAGTCGGTGCTGGTGCGCGGCGACGACAAGTTCATCGCCGAACTCAAAACCACGGTGGTCGACAACGAACTGCAGATCACCATGTCCGACAAGACCTACGACGGCGGCAAGGGCGCTCCGCGCATCACCATCACCGTGCCGACCCTGAGCCGGGTGAAGGTCGAAGGCGCCGGCGAAACCGTCATCAACAACGTCAATACCGACCGCCTGGACATCGGCTACCTGGGCGCCGGCCTGCTGACCGCCAGCGGCAAGGTCAAATACCTGCGCCTGAACGCCAAAGGCGTAGGCCGGGTCGACACCAAGGCGCTGCACGCCGAGCGGGTCGACGTCAACTTCGAAGGCGTGGGCAGCGTCAGCGTCTACGCCAGCGACTTGCTCAACGCCGTGGCCAAGGGCATGGGCTCCCTGGACTACTACGGCAAGCCGAAAACGGTGAACAAGTCGGTATCGGGCATCGGCAGCGTCAACGCCCGCGACTAAACCGGGCCGGCGGCCCGGTGACACGGGTGGCGATTGCGGGTACTATCAGAAGAACAACAACAGGGTCGCCATCAACGCAACGCAACGGGGGAACCGTGGCCGTGCCGAACGACATAGCGCACTGGCGCGCGCGAATCTTCGCCAGGCTGCTGCTGATCGTATTCCTGCTTGGACTGGCCACGGCCGTTCCCAGCATGCTGCTCGCCGCCAGCGAGGGCATGTGGTCCATCGTCGTCGTCGATGTCGTCGCGCTGTCGTGGATCGGCGCCATCCTGCTGCTGCGCAAAGTGGCCTACACCATCCGCGTCGTCAACTTCCTGGCGGTCGCCTTCATGGTCGGCGTCGGCCTGCTGCTCAAGATCGGACCGGTCAGCCAGATCTACCTGATGGCCGTCCCGGTGCTCGCCGCGCTGCTGCTCGGACTGCGCCCGGCGTTGTGGACGCTGCTGCTGGCCGGACTGGCGGTGATGGTGCTCGGTTTCGAGGAAAACGCCAGGATGCAAATGGAGGGCATCCCCGACCACGCCTTCCTCAAGTCGGCCATCATCTCGATCAATTTCATGTTCATCGCGGCGGTGCTGACATTGTCGTGCGCGGTGCTGCTGCAGCAGCTGGCGCGCTCGTTCGACGAGCTGCGCGAAGGCGCCGATTCGCTGGAGCGGCTGGCGTTCTTCGACGTGCTCACCGGCCTGCCCAACCGCCGCCTGCTGATGGACCGCATCGACACGCTGCTGGCCAGCTCCGCGCGCAGCGCCACCTTCAGCGCGGTGATGTTCGTCGATCTCGATCGCTTCAAAACCATCAACGACGCGCGCGGCCACGCCATCGGCGACGCGCTGCTGTGCAAGGCGGCCGGACGCTTGAGCCACCTGGTGCGCAAGGCCGATAGCGTGGCGCGCATCGGCGGCGACGAATTCGTCGTGGTGCTGGCGCACCTGGCCGATGACCTGGAGAGCGCCACCCACGCCGCACGCACGGTGGCCGAGAAGGTCCGCGTCACCATCGGCGAGGAGTTCGAGATCGACGGCCAGCTATACACCTCGACCGCCAGCATCGGCGTGACGATGCTGCCCAAAACCCTCCACGGCGGACAGGAACAAAACGCGCACGACCTGTTGCGCGAAGCCGATACGGCGATGTACCGCGCCAAGGCCGAGGGCCGCAACGGCATCGCCTTCTTCGAGATGGCGATGCAGACCGCGGTCGAACACCGTCTGTCGATGGAGCGCGACCTGGCCGCCGCGCTGGCCCGGGGCGACCTGCGCATGCACGTGCAGCCGCAGGTCGACCGCGACGGCCGCGCCATCGGCGGCGAGCTGCTGATGCGCTGGCCGTTGGCCGACGGCGCGATGGTGCCGCCGTCCGTTTTCATCCCGGTGGCCGAGGAGTCGGGACTGATCCAGGCGCTGGGCGCCTGGGCGCTGCGCCAGGCCTGCGAGGCGCTGCTGCTGCTGGAGCGCGCCGGCCTGCCGATGCCGCTGTCGGTCAACGTCAGTCCCAGCCAGTTCCGCCAACCCGATTTCGTCGCGCTGGTGCGGCGCACCCTGGCCGAAACCGGCGCGCCGGCCGACCGGCTGATACTGGAGGTGACCGAGGGGCTGCTGATCGACAAACTGGACGACACCGTCGCGCGCATGCATCAACTGGCGGCGCTGGGACTGCGCTTTTCGATCGACGATTTCGGCACCGGCTATTCCAGCCTGGCGTACCTGAAGAAAATGCCGCTGTATGAGCTCAAGATAGACCGCGGCTTCATCGTCGACGCGCCGGATGACCGGAGCAGCGCGGCGCTGGTGCAGTCGATCCTGGCGATGGCCGGCCATCTGGGACTGCACGTGGTGGCAGAGGGCGTGGAGACGCGGGCGCAGGCCGATTTCCTGATCGGCCATGGCTGCCCGTGCTTGCAGGGTTATTTGTACGGGCGGCCGATGCAGCTGGCGGCGCTGATCGAACGGCTGACGAAAAGCCCGGCCACGGAAACCCGATAAACCCGGGAGGCACGTAGGGCGGATTAGGCGGAACGCCGTAATCGGCCATCTATGCGCCGCCGCCGGCACATCGATGGCCGATTACGCTCCGCTAATCCGCCCTACGTGGTTTAGATGGGCGCGTGGTTCAGTGGCCAGGCCATCCTTTTACTGCAACACGCTCACGCGCTTGCCGCTGACACTGCGCTGCGCCGGGTTGCCATACACGGTGACCCTTCCGGAGCCGCTGGCGTCGGCCACCAGCGACTGGCTGACGGCGGCCGAGATGCTGCCCGAGCCGTGCGTGCTCAGTTCCGCGCTCTGGCTGGCCAGGCCGGCCAGGTCGGCGCTACCGGAACCGTACAGGCGCACGGTCATGCTGCGCACGCTGCCGCTGGCGTTGACGCCGCCGGAGCCGCGCAGGTCCAGGTTGAGCGTCTCGCCCTGCAGGTTGCCCAGGTTGAGCCGACCGGAGCCGTTCAAGCTGGCCAGCGTGGAGCCGCTCTGCAGACCGTTCGCATCGACACTGCCCGAACCGTTCAACCGCGCCTCCAGCCGGCTCACATTGCCGGCCAACCGCACCGCGCGCGAACCGTTCTGGCTCAGGTTCAAGGTGCCGCCATTCAGACCGGTGACCGACAGGCGCCCGGAGCCGTTCGATTGGATGCGGCGCAGTTGCGGGGTGGTGTAGACCACCCGCAGCGGGTTGGAGGCGCGCACACTGCCATCGACCCAGACGCGCAGGGTGCCGCCACTGGCGTCGGTGCGCAGCAGCGGCAGCAGGTTGCTGTCGCCTTCGACCCGCAGCGAGGCCGCCTCGCCGACGCGCACCTCGACCTGCAGCGGGCCGTTGATGTCGATGCCGTCGACATGGGCGGCGACGACCTCGTCGCGCCGCTCGACGGCGCCCTGGCCGTTGCCCTCGACCGCGTTGCCGCCGAAGGAGCTCTTGTACTGCATGTTGCCGTCTTCCGGGATGACGATGACGGCGCAGCCGGCGATGGTGGCCAGGGTGGAGAAGGCGGCGATGGTGGCGAAGGCGATGGCGGAGCGGCGCATGGTCGGGTATCCGTGGAGTTTGATAGTGTTGCCACTATAGCCAGCGCCCCCGCTCCCCGCCCGTGCCATGCGACAAACGGTCGAAAACGGGGAATGAAACGCAAAAACGGATGGTGCTACCATGGCGGCCATGGATACCAAACCCTCCTCCCCTTCCCCGGACACCCTGACCGAACTGCGCGAGCGGACGCGCGCTTTCGCCCGCGAACGCGACTGGGAACAGTTCCACACACCGAAAAACCTGGCGATGGCGCTGTCGGTCGAGGTGGCGGAGCTGGCCGAGCATTTCCAGTGGCTGCACACCGGCGCCGACGCCGAACTCGATGACGCCAAACGCGCCGGCATCCGCCACGAGATGGCCGACGTGCTGCTGTACCTGGTCCAGCTGGCCGACAAGACGGGCGTCGACCTGCGCGCGGCGGCGCTGGAGAAAATGGCCCTCAACGCGGCCAAGTACCCGGCCGACCGGGTGCGCGGCGACGCCCGCAAGTCGACCGAATATTAGCGCAACGCCGCCTTAGCGTGCCGCCGGCGGCTCGCCGATGCCCAGCGCCTTGCGGATCTGCGCCGAGACGAGGGGCCACGACGGCGACGTCGCCGCCACCTCGTCGTAATGGCTCCCGCCCGGCAGCACGACCACTTCCGCCGCGTCGCCGGCGGCGATGGCGCGGCGCGCGTAATCATGGCCGGCGCGGACCGGCGAGACGGTGTCGAATTCGCCGTGGATCAGCACCGTGCGCACGCCCGACGGCAGCATCTCGGCCGGCGAGGTGTCGGCGAAGACGTCGGGCCGGCCGGCGCTCGGCGTGCCGGCCAGCTGCGCGGTGTCGCGCTCGCAGCTGGTCTTGATCAGGGCCGCCTCGTTGCGCAGGTCGGCCAGGCCGCCCAGGCTGATCACGGTGGGCACCGGCAGCGGATCGGCCACGTACAGGGGGCTGGTGCGCGGCAGGCGGGCGCGCGCGCCGGCCCATTGCGCCAGGTGGCCGCCGGCCGAGTGCCCGACCAGCACGAGGCGCGACAGGTCGAGCCGGTGGACGGGCGCCAGCGCGCGCAGGCGGTCCATCGCGGTGGCGACGTCGTGGTACATGCCGGGGTAGCCGCCGCCCTCCTCGTCGAAGCGGCGGTACTCGACGTTCCACACCGCCACGCCCTGGCGCAGCAGATCGCCGGCGATGTTGCGCATTTGCGTGATGCCGCCGAATTCCTTGGTCCAGCAGCCGCCGTGGATGACCACAGCGACCGGAAACGGGCCGTCGCCGGCGGGCGCGAACAATTCGGCGAACTGGGACTGCGCCGCGCCGTAGGCCACGTGCAGGCTGGGGGCGGGGCCGGTCAGGGCCAGGTAATCCTGTAGGGTCATCGGCGCGGCGGCCGCGCCGCCCGCGTGGCCGGCGATGAAGGCGGCCAGCACGGTTCTGCCCATTGTTTTCAACATGCGACGCTCCATGGTGTGAAGCCGTCATGCTACACCAAAAAAAACCGCCCCTAAGGGCGGTCGTGGCCGAAAAATGCGCCGGCGGCGGAGCGTGGCGGATTACGCTGCGCTAATCCGCCCTACGTGTTTTAACGCACCCTTGCCGGAACGGTGCGATCGTGCACCCGCCATGCCGTCGTGGATACGTATCCGACGTCATGGGCCCCATGCCGTCATTGGATGCCGACGGCATGGGGCCTCCGTGCCGTCGCGGAGGCACGCAGGGCGGATTAGCCGGAACGGCGTAATCCGCCATGAGCCGCCGACGTCTTACCACTTGTAGTTGGCCCGCACGTAGTAGTAACCACCGTTGATGCCGAACGGCGAGAACGACGGCAGCACCGTCACCGCCGCGTTGTCCAGCGCGGCGCGCTGGTCGGCCAACAGCGCCGGGTTGACGCCGTTCGGGTAGGTGTTGAACAGATTGTTGGCGCCCACGGCCACCGACCACGCCGGATTGACCTTGTATCCCACCTCCAGATCGGTGATCGCCTTGGCCTTGATCTCGGTCTTGTGATAGACCGAGCCGTCCTCGCTGCCGTAGTCGTTCGACTTGCCGTAGATCGCCTCGCGCAGGTTGATGGTCCAGTCGCCGATCTTCCACAGCGCGCCCAGGTTCACGCGCATCTTCGGCGAGGCCGTCTCCAGGTTCGAGATGGCGGTCTTGTCGAGCAAGGTTTGCGGCAGCAGCTGCGTCGGCGCCTGGTTGATCTTGGTGACTTCGACCTTGTTGTAGTTGGCCGCGATCGACCAGTCCACGCGGCCGTAGGCGCCGTAGTTCTCGTTCAGCGTGGTGACGAACTCCAGCCCCCGGCTGCGGGTGTTGACCGCGTTCGAGAAGATGTTGATGCCGGTCTGGCTGACGGTGCTGTCGAGCACGTTGCCGTTGGCCAGGATCGCCGCCGTCACGGCCGGCGAATTGACCGCGCCGCCGGAACCGTACAAGGCGCCCGAGCCGACGATGCGGTCGCGGATCTTGATCTGGTAGACGTCGAACGTGATATTCAGATTGCTGGCCGGATTGAGCACCATGCCCAGACTGAGGTTGGTGGACGCTTCCGGTTTGAGGCCGTCTACGCCGACCAGGCGCGCGCCCGGCGAGTTGGGCGCCAACTGCACGAAAGCGCTGGTCGGGCCGACGTTGGTGGCCGAGTAGTACGATTCGGCCAGGGTCGGCGCGCGGAAGCCGTTGCTGAAGGTGCCGCGCACGGCCGCCGTCGGCGTCAGCTCGTAGCGCGAGGTCAGCTTGCCGACGCGGGCCGCGCCGAAGTCGGAGAAGTGCTCGTAGCGTCCCGCCAGGTCGACCGTCAGGTCCTTGATCGGATTGCCGGCGAAGTTGATGTAGGCGGCCTTGTTGGTGCGGCGGTGGCGGCCCGCGTCGGTCAACGAGAAGCCCGGATACGACTGCGAGCCTTCCTTGTAGCGCGAGGCCGGGTCGCCGGCCTGGATCTCGTACTTGTCGATGCGGTGCTCGACGCCGGCGGCGAAGGTCAGCGGCTTGCTCCAGCCGACGTCGAATTCGCGGCTCGACTCGAGCGTGGTGGTGAGCTGGCTGGCGATGAAGGCGCCGGCCTTGAACGTCGTCGGCGAGTAGCCGGTGTCGTTGAACAGCGAGGCGTTGGCCGAGTCCTCGACGCCGATCTCGGACTTGTCACGCCCGTAGGTGGTGCTCAGGTCCAGATTCCACTCGGCCAGCTTGCCCTTGACGCCGCCGGTCCAGCCGAAGTCCTTCTGGTTGATCTTCTCCTTCGGCGAGAAGCCCTGCGGGTACATCTTCGGAATGCGGGTCGGCAGGCGGTAGTTCTCGTAGGCGCGCGCGACCTTCTCGCCGTAGGTGGCGATGCTGTAGATCTGGACGTCCTTGGTGACGTCCCAGCCGAAGTTGGCCGCCAACACCTGCAGGTGGTACTGGGCGTCGCCCTGGATCTTGTTCAGGTACGGGTAGCCGGGGATCGACGTCATGCCCGGCGCGGCGGCGATGTTGCCGGCGTCGAGCAGGCGCGGGTCGATGCCGCCACGGTCGCTGTAGTCGTGGTATTTGGATTCGGCCGTCACGCTCAGGAAGGCGTCCTTGAACGGTTCGAAGCCGATGTTGGCCGAGCCGCCGACGGTCTTGCCGCCGCCGTCCCAGTAGCCGCCGCCGGTGGCCGAGGCGGTGCCGCCATGGTCGTTCGATTTGAGGATGATGTTGATCACGCCGGCGATGGCGTCGGAGCCGTATTGGGCGGCCGCGCCGTCCTGCAGCACCTCGATATGGTCGATGGCCGACACCGGGATGAAGTTCAGGTCGGCCGCCGCGCCGCCCTGGTACGGGCCGCCCAGCACGGCCAGGTTGGCGGTGCCGTGGCGGCGCTTGCCGTTGATCAGCACCAGCGTGTTGTTCGGGCTCAGGCCGCGCAGGCGGGCCGACAGGGTCAGGTTGGCGGTGTCGCCGCCGAAGGCCTGGGCGGTGAACGACGGCAGGTTCTGCGCCAGCGCCTGGATCAGGTCCGGCTGGCCGGTGCGCATCAGCGAGGCCGAGTCGAGCACCTGGATCGGCGAGGCGCTGTTCTCGGCCTTCATGCCGCTCGAGCGGGTGCCGGTGACGATCACCGAACCGGCCGACGCGGCGTCGGCCGGCGCGGCCGCCGCTTCGACGGCGGCGTCGACGGCGGCATCGGCAGGATTGGCTGCATACGCGGCGCCGATCGCCAGGGTGGACAACACGGCTGCGACGCCGATCTTGAGTGTGGCCTTATGCATATTTTAAATCCCCAGTTGAATAATAAGAAAAGTAAGACCTGAACCCGAACCCGAATCTGATTCCGATGCCGCTTATTTTTTGGCGGCCACCACCTCGATCTCGACCAGCCAGCCCGGGTTGCTCAAGCCGGCCACCTGCACCACGGCGCGCGCCGGCAGGTTGGGCTGGGCGCCGCCGAAGTACTGGGTGTAGGCTTCCATGAAGCCCTTGGTGTCGCCCTTGCCGCCCTTGGCCGGATCGCCGACCAGGAACACCTGCATCTTGACGACGTCGGACATCTCCAGCTTCATGCCCTCGAGGATCTCCTTGATTTTCTTGAGCACCGTCTCGGTCTGCGCCTTGGTGTCGCCGAAGGCGGCCAGCGAATCCGGCGCGGCGGTCTTGTCGATCACCGCGGGCACCTGGCCGCTGATGAAGTGGATGGTGGCCGTCGGCGGGATCGTCACCGCCAGCGCGATCGGAAAGTCGGAGTTCGGAATCTTGTGGCGGACGATGTCGGCCTTCTCCTCCACCTTGGCCTTGGCGGCGGCCATCGCCGGCGATGCCGACAACAGGCCGATGGCGGCGGGGATCAACAGTGCGGCGAAGGATTTGGTCAATGCGTTGGTCGATGCTTTGGTCATGGTCTCGTCTTCCTTTGGTTGTAATCAGTGTTTGTTCGACATTTCGGCGGCGCCGAATTGGGCCACGCCGAGCGCATCGCGCAGCTTGAGCACCTCGGCCTCGGTCAGCGCGTCGGCCTTGTTGCCCCAGCTGGCGCGCACATAGGTCAGGATGGCTGCCATGTCGGCGTCGCCGATGGTCTCGCTGAAGTCGGGCATGCCGCCACGGCCCTTGAGCAGCACCGTGGCCACCTCCGCGTGGTCGCCGGTGACGAACTTGCTGCCGGCCAGCGGCGGGAACGCGCCGGGTATGCCCTTGCCGTTGGCCTGGTGGCAGGCCGCGCAGTTTTTCAGGAACAGCGCCTTGCCGTCCGGCGCCGTGGCCTGCGCCCGCGACGGCGCGCTGGCGGCGGCCGCGAACGCCGCCACGATCACCATCGCGGCCTTCAGTAAAGTGTCCCTCATGCGCTGGCCCTCGCGTGGATCCTGGCGATCTGCTGCCAGGCCGATTCGATGGCGCCGGCCTGCCAGCCGGTCAGGTAGCTCAGGTGCTCGCCGGCGAGCATGATCCTGCCCTCGCCCTCGAGCAGGGTCGGATAGGCGGCGGCGCGGGTCTTCTCGGTCCACTCGGCCCAGCCGCCCAGGTTGTACTGCACGCGGTGCCACGCCACCGAGAACGCGTTCTCGTATTCGTCGCGGTACTGCGGGAAGATCTTCTGGCCGGCGGCGACGGCGAATTCGGCGCGCTCGGCGGGCGTCAACGCGCTGACCTCGATGGCGGCCGTCTGGTACTGGTAGTAGCCGAGCAGCACGCCCTTCTTCTTCTGCCAGCCGTACGACGGCATCGAGATCGTGTTGATGCCCTTGATGTCGGTGAGCACGTGGCCGCCGTAGATATGGTCGTCCTCCTCCCAGAAGCGGCGCTTCATCTGCAGGCCGATCTTGCCGACCGGCGCGTAGGCCACCGTGGCGACGGCCTTCTTGAACTTGTCGGAGAAGTCGGTGTCGATCTGGCGCAGCACCGACAGCGGGATCGTGCACAGGCAGTAGTCGGCCGTCACGCTGGAGGCCTTGCCGGTGGCGGTGTCCTTGAAGGCGATGGTCACGCCCTTGTCGTTCTGGCGGATGGTCTGCACCTCGGCGCGGTAGCGGATGGTCTTGCCGACGCGCTTTTCGAACGCCTTCGGGATCGCGTCCATGCCGCCGACCGGCTGGAACATGGTCGCCTGCATCGGGAAGTCCTGCACGGCGCTGTAGACGTTGCCCAGCTTGGACGCCAGCAGGTCCTTGAAGCCCAGCGGGTCGGACTGCTTGCCCGGTCCCGGCTCCATGCCGGCGCCCGGATAGACGGCGAAACCGCGTCCGGTGCGGCCCTTGTATTTCAGGTCGGCGCCGGCCAGCTGGCCCTCGTGCGCCAGGTAGTCGAGCAGCAGGCGCTTGTCGTCGGCCGTCAGCTCGGCGTCGAGCTGGTTGTTCTTGATCGATTTGGCCAGCATCTCGTCGACGTGGCCGCGCATGTCGGCCTTGATCTCCTTGATGCGCATGCGCTTGCCGGCGAAGGGGCCGGCGTTTTCGGAGTACACATAGGAGTGGTCGTTCTCGTTGACCATCACCTCCAGCGGCACCTCGAACAGGCGCGTGTAGTGCAGGGTCGACTGGTGGTGCAGCGGGATGCGCCATGGGCCGTGGTTGATGTACTGGCCCTCGTCGAAGGCGCAGGTCTGCTTGTCGCCGCCCAACTCGGTCAGGCTGAAGCCCTTGCGGGCGGTCTGGCAACGGCCGCCGGCGAAGGCGCGCGCCTCGAGGATCTGGCACTGGTAACCGAGCTTGCCCAACTCGTAGGCGGCGGTCAGTCCGGCCAGGCCGGCGCCGAGGATCACCACCTTCTTGCCCTTGCCGCTGCCGCTGAGGACCGGCGGCGCCGAGGACGTCGAGCCGATGCCCATGCCCCACGCGTTCATCGTGTTTAACAGCAGGCCGGTGCCGCCGACGGCGGCGGCCCGGTACAGAAAGTCCCTACGGGTAAATGAACTAAACGGTTTAAACGGTTTTACTGTTTTGCTTTCCATCGGTTTCCTCACCAGTCTGCCTGAAATAACTTGGGTGACTTGCTTACCCATAGTTCCAATCTAGCAAGGCTCGTGCCACGCGGAACAACCAAAACAAACATGCTTCATGCTTCAAGAAAGCCTTGTGCCACAAGGTCTCCCGCCATCGAACAATGTTTTTACATGGGTGACCACGGCACGCCGGCGGCGCTCTAAAAATCGCCGCCGGCGACAAACTTTATTTGCGCGAAACGGACTTTATTCGCGGCGCGGCGCGGCGTGCGCGCGCGCGCAAGGCGGGCCGCCGGCGGCGCGCGGCGGCACCGCGCACCAGCAAGTGGCAGGCACCGAAACAGGAAATCGAAGGATGCACGACGCTGGACCGCGCCGCCGGGGGGGGACGCGCCGGAAATCAGCCCGCGAAGCTGACCAGGGACGGCGCGCCGCTGCGCGCCACCGGCGCGGGCGCCGCCCCGCGTGGCAGGCGGGCGATTTCCTCGGCCGACAGGTGGCGCTGGGCGGCGCAGGCGTCGTCCAGGTGGCAGGCGTGGAACTGCATCGGCGCGGCCGGATCGAGCAGGTAGATCATGTCCAGGTTGGACGGATCGTAGGCGACCTTCACGCTCCATTGTCCGCGCAGGCGCGCGCGGTCGAACCAGCGCTCGTTGATGGCGCGCGCGCAGGTGTAAGTACTTTCGAACAGGCGGATGCCGTCGGCGCCGACCTGCGCCGCCGCCACCGGCATCAGGCTGCAGCGGATCAGGTGCTCGGGATAGGTTTTGAGGCTGCCGCCGCGATGGGCCACGCCCCAGTCCCACAACTGGCGCGGGGTGGCGTTGCCGGCGTGGCGCAGCGGGTGGCGGTTGTTGTAATAGAGGACGCAGTCGATGACGATGCGGGTGAACTGCTCCAGATCGAGCACGCCGTCGAGCCGGCACGGCGCGCCCTCGTCGTCCGGCGCGAGCAGGCGGAAACGCTTTTCCAGCACCGCCTTCCAGTCGCCCGGGCCGTCGTCGACGGCGACGCAACGCAGGTTGAAGTTGTTGAGCAAGGCCGGGGCCATGCCGCCTTCGCCGCGTTCCAGGCCGGCCGTCAGCGCGGCGTTGGCGAACAGCGTTTCGGGCAGGTGGCGGCACGGCCACTGCGCCGCCTCGATGCGGCGGCCGAACTGCTGGCTGTAGCGCTGCTTGTCGGCGCCGCAGTTGGCCAGCGCCAGCATCGCCTGCGGCCAGCTGGCCGGCCCCAGGCCGATGTAGACGCCGGCGACCAGGCGGCTGAACGAATCGACCGCCAGATAGATGCGCGGGCGCCCGATCGATTGCCGGCGGTCGGCGCGCGAGACCAGCCGCACCTCGGCGCAAACGGCGTCCAGATAGAAGCCGGCGCCGGGGCGGCCCGGCGGCAGCGACTGTGGCGCCGGCTGGCCGGTCACGGCGGCGGGCGCGCTGGACGCGGCAGCGGTGGACGCGGTCGGCCAGGACGCGGCGGCGCCGTCGCTGCGGCGCGCCACCTCGGGCGGACGGTCGTCGTCGTGGTCGAGCCAGTAGTTGAACTGGCCGAAGGTCGGCAGCACGGCGCTGCGGCCGGCCGGCGTGGTCAGCACGCGGCCCGATGGTTCGTCGATGCGGCGCTCGACGAAGAACTCGTCGAGCATCTGTTCATAGGCGCCCAGCCGCGAGAACTTGGCGTGGCCGGCCGCGTAGCGCGCGATGGCGACGCGGAAGGTGCGGCGGATCTCCTCGTCGGCGTTCAGGCCGGGGCCGGCGTCGGCGCCGTTCTTGCGCGGGCGTCCGCGCTTGACGCCGGCCGAGGCCTGGCGCACCTTGCCCTTGCCGCCCGAGTTGCAGTAATCGGGCAGCAGCGCGTTGGGGGTCTGGCCGCGCTGCCAGTAGCGGCGCAGGTAGCGGTAGATGGTCGGGTGCGAAACGCCGTGGGCGCCGGTGGCGCGGGCGATCAGCTGGCCGCGCTGGCGGGCCTCGTAGATGCCCGGCTCCAGCGCCACCAGCGGCTCGATGATCTCCCAGGCGCGCGCGCGCAGTTGCAGGTGTTTGGGCGGCAGCAGGTCATGGCTGACGACCATTAAATAGGGATCGGCCGGCAGCACGCTGGCGCGGCCGGCCCGGATGTCGGCGTGCAGCACCGACAGTTGGACGAGTTCTACATCGGCCGAGCGGGCCGCCACGTCGAAGACGTAGGCGTGGCTCTGCTCGGGAGCGATCCACAAAATGCGGACGGTGCGCGGAGACGGATGCGTATAGTGCAGCAGGTCGTTCCGCAGTAGCATTAGCGCCCCTTCGAGACGGTGAATGGCCGGCTGTCGACGATGATCGCGTACGGGCCGGCCTGATTATGCTCGCGCAGAATCTGCGGCTTGAGCGAATCGACAAAGGTGTTCCACAGCTTCCTGAATGATGTCATCTCAATGCTCCGATCTAAACGACTTGTCTCCAGGTTGAGGCGCCTCGGCGGGCGCGCCTTTTATAGGGATGTGCTATCACATATGCAATAAGCGGGCCAGCCTTGCCGGAAAGCAGCTTCTCCTATGAGAGTGATTCATGCGGGGTTTCACGGGCGTGGTGTTTGCGACGGATCAAGCTTTGTTTTGGTGCAACGCAACAGATGGGCGCACCTTGTCTGTGCAACAACAAGAAGGAACGAAAAACGGGGCCTTGCGGCCCCGTTGTCGATGCGATGGCGGCGGGTGTGGCACCCGCGTCGCGGCTAGTACTTCTTGCCGACAGGCTTTTTCTTAGGCGGCGTCGACTTGCCCGACTCCGGCGGCATGCGGTCGGCATGACTGATTTTCAGCTGCGCGCCGCCGACCCAGACCTTGCCGAGGTGCTTGAACAGCTCGTCGGGCATGCCGTCAGGCAACTCGACCATGCTGTAGGTGTCGAAGATCTCGATGCGGCCGATGTGCTTGGCCTCCAGCCCGGCCTCGTTGGCGATGGCGCCGACGATGTTGGACGGGGTGGCGGCGTTGTTGCTGCCCACTTCGATGCGGAAGGCGCTCATCGGCAGGGTGATCTTGCCCGGCTTTTCCTTTTTCTTCTTCGGCGCGGCGTCGTCCAGTTCGGCGGCGTCGACGCGGGCGGCGCGCGCCAGCGGCGAGCCGGCCGGTTTCTCGGCCGGCTTGTCGGCGGCCGGGGACTTCGCCGGGGCGGCCGACGCGGCGGCCTTGGCCGGCGCCGGACGGGCCGGGGCCGATGGGGCCGCCGCCGCCGGGGCGCCGTCGCCGTTATCGCGGCTGATGCGCAGCTGCTGGCCGGCGACCTTGATGCCGGCCAGGTGGTCGAGCACGTCGCCGGTCAGGTTGTCGGGCATGTCGAGCACACTGTAGTCGTCGTAGATCTCGATGCGGCCGATGTGCTTGGAGTCGATGCCGCCCTCGTTGGCGATGGCGCCGACGATGTTGCCCGGCTTGACGCCGTGCTGGTAGCCCACTTCGATGCGGAAGGTCTGCATGCCCGGATCGGCGGCGCGCACAACGCGCTCCTTTTTCGGGAAACGGTCGGCGCGGTCCGGACGCTCGGCGCGGTCGCCGCGGTCGAATCGATCGCCGCGGTCGCCACGCTCGGGACGGTCGCCACGGTCATGGCGCTCGAAGCCGACCTGGCGGCCCGGCCGCTCGTCCCAGGTGGCGGCGACGGTCTGCTGCTTCTTATCGAGCAGCAGCGGCACGTCGCCGCGCGCCATCTTGGCCAGCGCGGCGGCGATCTCGATCGCCGGGATGTTCTGTTCGCGCTCGAAGTCCTCGATCAGCGACTGGAACTGTTCCAGCTCGCCCTGGGCCAGGGTTTCGCTGATCTGCGACTTGAATTTGGCGATGCGCACGTCGTTGACCGCCTGGATGGTCGGCAGCTCGAGCATGCCGATCGGCTGGCGGGTGGCGCGCTCGATCGATTTGAGCAGGTTCTTCTCGCGCGGCGTGATGAACAGGATCGCCTCGCCGCTGCGGCCTGCGCGGCCGGTGCGGCCGATGCGGTGGGTGTAGCTTTCCGGATCGTGCGGCACGTCGTAGTTGACCACGTGGCTGATGCGCTCGACGTCCAGGCCGCGCGCGGCGACGTCGGTGGCCACCAGGATGTCGATCTTGCCGTCCTTGAGCTGCTGGATGGTGCGCTCGCGCTGCTGCTGCTGGACGTCGCCGTTGATGGCGGCGGCCGAGAAGCCGCGCGCCTGCAGCTTGCTGGCCAGTTCCTCGGTACCGAGCTTGGTGCGCGAGAAGATGATCATGCCGTCGAAGTTCTCGGCCTCCAGGATGCGGGTCAGCGCGTCGAGCTTGTGCATGCCCGACACCAGCCAGTAGCGCTGGCGGATGTTTTCGGCGGTGCCGGTCTTGGCGGCGACGGTGATTTCCTTGGGGCTGCGCAGATAGGTGTTGGCGATGCGGCGGATCGCCGACGGCATCGTTGCCGAGAACAGCGCGGTCTGGCGGCTGTCGGGCGTCTCCTGCAGGATGCGCTCGACGTCGTCGATAAAGCCCATGCGCAGCATCTCGTCGGCCTCGTCGAGCACCAGGGTTTTCAGTTTGGACAGGTCGAGCGAACCCTTGTCCAGGTGGTCGATGACGCGGCCCGGCGTGCCGACGACGACGTGCACGCCGCGGCGCAGCGCCGACAGCTGCGGACCGTAGCTTTGGCCGCCGTAGATCGGCAGCACGTGGAAGCCGGGGATGTGCGCGGCGTAGGTCTGGAAGGCCTCGGCCACCTGGATCGCCAGCTCGCGGGTCGGCGCCAGCACCAGCGCCTGCGGCGTGGTCTGCTTGATGTCGATGCGCGACAGGATCGGCAGCGCGAAGGCGGCGGTTTTGCCGGTGCCGGTCTGCGCCTGGCCCAGCACGTCGAGGTTATCGAGCAGCGAAGGAATGGTGGCGGCCTGGATCGGCGAAGGCGACTCGTAGCCGACGTCCTTGAGGGCCTTGATCAGCGGCGCGCTCAGATTCAGATCGGTGAAAAGGGTGATGGGGGAGGTTGGGGTGTCAGACATGGCGTCACTCACAAGTATGTTCGAATCGCCTAATTGCGAAAGAAATTTGGGCGTAGTTTACTCTGTCTCGCCGGTTTCAGCCTTTTTTTGCGCGAAACCGGGTGCTTTGGAACCAAATTAAGGGCAAATTAAGGGTGATACCGCCGTTCCCGATTGCCGTCCTATCGTGCCGGCCCTATATTGGCCGCTCCCCCGCCCCTGGAGAATGCCATGCCGTCCACCCGCTTCGCCCCCACCCTGGCCGCCTTGGCCGCCACCGCCGCCTTCTGCGCCCCCGCCCTCGCCGCCACCTACGGACCGCGCCTCGAAGGCTTCGCCTATCCGCACAAGCTGCAGTACTACGCTTTCACTTCGCAAGGCAAAGATCTCCAAATGGCGTACATGGACGTGGCGCCCACGGCCAAGGCCAACGGCAAGACGGCGGTCCTCATGCACGGCAAGAACTTCTGCGGCGCGACCTGGGAGCAGACCATCACCGCCCTGAGCGCGGCCGGCTACCGCGTCGTGGCGCCCGACCAGATCGGATTCTGCGCCTCGACCAAGCCGGAACACTATCAATACACCTTCCAGCAGCTGGCCGCCAACACCGGGGCGCTGTTAAAGAGCATCGGCGTCAAACAGGCCGCCATCATCGGCCACTCGACCGGCGGCATGCTGGCCACGCGCTATGCGCTGATGTATCCGGAGGCGGTGTCGCGGCTGGTGATGGTCAATCCGATCGGGCTGGAGGACTGGAAGGCGCTGGGCGTGCCGGCGCGCAGCGTCGACCAGTGGTACGAGCGCGAATTGAAGATGACGGCCGACAGCGTGCGCGCCTACGAGAAATCGACCTACTACGTCGGCCGCTGGAAGCCGGAGTACGAGCGCTGGGTCGATATGCTGGCCGGGATGAACGCGGGACCGGGCAAGAAGATCGTGGCTTGGAACTCGGCGCTGATCTACGACATGATCTACACGCAGCCGGTGGTCTATGAATTTCCGCTGTTGAAGGTGCCGACGTCGCTGATCATCGGCGACGCCGACACCACCGCCATCGGCAGCGACATCGCGCCGTCGGCCGTCAAGGCCAGAATCGGCAAGTACGAGGTGTTGGGCAAGCAGGTGGTCAAGCAGATCCCGGATGGCCATCTGGTGGAATTGAAGGGCATGGGCCATGCGCCCCAAATGGAAGACCCGGCCGCGTTCCACCGCGCGCTGCTCGAAGAGCTGAGCCGAGAATAGTCACGTAGGGCGGATTAGCGACGCGTAATCGGCCATCTGTGAGCCGCCTGCAGAGCATGCATTGTCCGATTCGGCGTTCCGCCTAATCCGCCCTGCGTGGCTTCCACAAAAAAAAGAGACGGGGCGTATCCCGTCTCTCTTTTTTCTTGCACCGCCCAGGCCAAGGGTCCGGAGCGGCACGTCATGCGCTAGCTGTGATGCCTATTACTTGATTGGCGCCGCTGGAGCGGCTGGCGTCGCCGGGGTTGCTGGTTCCGCAGGCGCCGGCTTGGCCGCTTTTTCAGCCTTGGCCTTCTTGTGATGCGTTTTCTTCGCAGCGGTGTGCTCGTGCGGTGCCGCCGGCGCGGCTGGCGTGGCGGCGGTTGCCGTCGCGGGCGTCGCCGGGGTTGCCGGGGTTGCAGGAGCCTGGGCGAACGCGGCGCCGGCGAACAGGGTGGCGATCAGGGTAGCGGTAATTTTCTTCATGATATAAATCCTCTTCAACGGTATAAATTATTTAAATTATTTTAGTAAAACTGACCCTTCTTTTTACTTCTTCACTGCGACTGCCACTTCATTCGTTTCCACTTCTGGTTTCCGGCATCGCGTTGATTGCGTGCCGTATGAGCAGAAAACGGGCCTCGCCACCGATGAGTTGACCGCCCTTACAACCTCTTACCGACTCTTACACAAGGTTACAAACGTCCGAAAATTCCAGTAAGATGTCCCGCGTCAGCAAGATAACCTCATCTCACGTAGGGCGGATTAGGCGGAACGCCGTAATCGGCCATGCATGCGCCGCCGATTGCGCATGCATGGCCGATTACGCTGCGCTAATCCGCCCTACGTGATTCAGACATCTCTAGGAGTCCATATGCGTCTTACAGTGTTAGCCCTCGCCGCCGGTATCGCCTTGCAGGCGCCTGCCCTGGCTCAAGTCCAGCAACCCGTCATCGCCGAGGCGCCGCTGCGCGCCCACCTGTCCTTCCTGGCCGACGACCTGTTCGAAGGGCGCGGCACCGGCCAGCGCGGCGGCGACCTGACGGTGCGCTATCTGGAGACGCAGGCCGCCATCATCGGCCTCAAACCGCTGGCCGGCGGCGGCTACCGCCAGTCCGTCAAGATCGAGGGCACCAAGCTGCTGCCCGGCAGCCTGGTGCGCTTCGACGCCGGCGGCAAAACCATCGCCCCCAAGACCGGCACCGAGATCGTCTTCGGCACCATGAGCGGCAAACAGGACGTCACCATCGACGCCCCGCTGGTGTTCGTCGGCTACGGCGCCAGCGCGCCGGAGGAAAACTGGGACGACTACAAGGGCGTCGACATGAAGGGCAAGATCCTCGTCATGATGGTCAACGACCCGCAGCCGACCGCCGAGGAGCCCAACCGCTTCGCCGGCAAGGCCTACACCTACTACGGCCGCTGGCTGTACAAGTTCGAGGAGGCGGTGCGGCGCGGCGCGGCCGGCGCGCTGCTGATCCACACCACGCCGTCGGCCTCCTACCCGTGGAGCGTGCCGGCCAACGGCTTTGGCCACGAGCGCTTCCACCTGGCCGGCAAGGGCAACCCGGTCGAGGGCTGGCTGCAGGAGGACACGGCGCGCGCGCTGTTCGCCGCCGCCGGCTTCGACCTGGACGACTTGCGCGCCAAGGCCGAACGGCGCGACTTCACGCCGGTCGACCTGAAAATCAAGGTCCACGCCGAGGTGCGCAGCGCCGTGCGCCAGATCGAACAATTCAACGTCGCCGGCATCGTGCCCGGCACCGACGCCAAACTGAAGGAACAGGCGGTGATCTATTCGGCCCACTGGGACCACCTGGGCATCGACGAGGGCGTGCGCCGCGACGACAAGACCGACCACACCTACAACGGCGCCATCGACAACGCGTCCGGCACCGCCGCGCTGCTGGTGATGGCCGCCGGGGCGGTCAAGCATCCGGCCAGGCGCACGCAGATCTTCCTGTGGCCGGCGGCCGAGGAACAAGGCCTGCTGGGCAGCGCCGCCTACGTGCAAAACCCGGTCTGGCCACTCGACAAGACCACGGCCGACCTCAACCTCGACAGCATGAACTTCGTCGGCAAGACCAGCGACATCGGCGTCGCCGGCGCCGAACGCAGCAGCCTGTACGAGGCCGCCGGCGCCGTCGCCAAAAAGATGGGCCTGACCCTGGCGCCGGCCATCCCCGACCTGTCGGGCGCCTTCTTCCGCGCCGACCATTTCAATTTCGCCAAGGCCGGCGTGCCGGCGTTCAACGTCGGCTCGGCGGTGTTCTCCGGCGACGGCCACTTCACCTTCACCAAGGACCTCGAGCCGTCGCGCGCCAAGCTGGTCGCTTTCAAGAAGGACTACCACCAGGTCACCGACGAGTACCGCCCCGAGTGGGATTTGTCGGGCATGGTGCAGCAGGCGCAATTCACGCTCAACCTGGGCTACGCGGTGGCCAACGCCCCGGCCATGCAGACCTGGAAGGCCGGCGACGCCTTCGGCAAGGTCAAGCGTTAACCATGCGCTAACAACGGCGCGGCCACGACGCCGGCCCACCCGGCCGGCGTCTGATATATGCCACAGAGCAACACCCGAAACGGCCTATAATGCTGACAGGCATGTTCGGGTGGCGTATGACTTTCAATTTCTTCAGGCTTGTCGTTTTACTCACGACGCCCGCGCTCCGGCGCGCCGGCGCCGCCGCCGCCGTGGCGCCGCTGCTGACCTTCCTGCTGAGCCTCCTGCTGTGGCTGCCGGCCGGCGCGGCCCACGCCGCCGAGGACCGCTTCGACGGCGGCAAGGTCGACGGCTGCACCCGCGCGGGCAAAACCTACACCTGCCCCACCTTGTCGCAGGCCAACGACATCACCATCGACAGCGGCTACACCGTGCAGGTGTCCAGCGCCGTCTCCTTCACCTATTTCCAGGTGCTCAAGATGAGCGGCAGCGCCGTGCTGCGCGCCAGCGGCGACCTCGATCTGCGCGGCCTGCAGACCAATAACACGCAGGTGGCCGGCGGCACCCTGTCCACCGGCGGCACCTTCCGCCTCGGCTCGAACGACCAGACCGTGGGCGCCGACGTCGTCGCCGCCGCGATCGCCACCGGCGGGCCGTCGACCCGCATCAACGGCAACGTCACCGTCGACGGCCAGGCCAACCTCGGCTCGAGCACCACCATCACCGGCAGGCTGTCGGCGGCGACGGTGACGGCCGGCTCCAGCCTGCGGATCGACGGCGGCATCGCCGCCAGCGGCACCGTCAGCCTGAGCTCGAACACTACCATCAAGGGCGGCATCGCCGGCCTCGCCAACGTCAATGGCGGGCGCAGCGGCGCCGTCACCACCGGCTCCGGCTCCACCATCGCCGGCAACATCGTCGCCTCGGCCTTCACCCTGGCCTCGGGCAGCACGCTGGCCGGCGACATCAACGCCCCCACGGTCGAGCTCAGCGCGGCCAACGCCATTGTCACCGGCAACATCACCGCCACCACCTCGCTGGTGGTCGGCAGCGGCGGCAGCGTCACCGGCAAGATCGACTCGCCCAAGGTCGAACTCAACGCCTCCGGCGTCACCATCAAGGGCGACATCAACGCCGCCACCTCGCTCACCATCAGCAGCGGCAACACCGTCAACGGCAACATCACCGGCACCACCCTGACGATCGCCTCGTCCAACGTCGTCGTCAACGGCAACGTCACGATGAAGGGCGACATCGACATCGGCTCGGGCGCCACCGTCAACGGCGACATCGTCGCGCGCAACGTCACCACCAAGGCCTCGGGCGACAACCTCAACGGCAACGTCGCCGTCAACGCCATCTTCCTCGACTGGGGCGCCACCGTCAGCAAGACCATCACCTGCACCGGCCCCGGCGCCGTCAAGTGCAGCTGCGTCACCAAGGCCGATCCCAACTACCAGCCCGTCTGCGGCGCCGCCCCGCCGCCGTCGGGCGTGCACCATTTTCGCATCACCCACCCCGGCAATGCCCTGACCTGCCAGCCGCAACCGGTCACCGTCACCGCCTGCGCCAACGCCGACTGCAAGCTGCCCCACTACAGCGGGACGGCCACCACCGTCCTGCAGCCGGGCAACCAGACGTTCGAGGTCAAGAACGGCGAGACGGTCGCCACCGTCCAGCAGTTCACCGCCGGCACCGCCACCGTCTCGGGCTCGGGCGGGCTCAATCCCAGCACCTGCGTCAACACCGGCGACGCCGCGCGGCCGTGCGACCTGGTCTTCGCGACCAGCGGGCTGGTCGTCACGGTCCCCAACCACGTCTCGATGGAGAGCGGGGTGGCCGTCACCATCCAGGCGCTGACCGCCTCGGCAAAGAATCAGAGTTGCGTGCCGCTGGTGGCCGGCAAGACCGTGGACGTCAACATGGCCTGCGAATACAGCAACCCGTCCGCCAACGTGGCCGCCGTCACGCCACAGGTCGGGGACAAGCTCCTCAATTGCGGCGCCAGCGCGGCCAAGGTCGGCGTGCCGTTCGCCTTTAACGCCGACGGCCTGGCCAGCTTACCGCTGCAGTACGCCGAGGTCGGCAAGGTCAAGCTCACGGCCAGCTATACAGGCAGCGGCGCCGCGGCCGGCTTCAACGCCGGCGGCAACGCCACATTCATCGCCGCGCCCAAGGCTTTCGCGATCGACGCCGTGAGCAAGACCACCGGCGCCACCCTGAGCATGCTGGACCCGGCCAAGGACGAGGTTTTCGCCCGGGCCAGCGAAGACTTCACCGTCACGGTCACCGCCGTCAACGCCAAGGGCAACCCGACGCGGAACTTCGGCAAGGAAAGCCCGGCGGAAAACATCGCACTGACCGTCGCCGTTGCCAATCCCGACCAGGCCAACCCGCTCGACCGCCGCGACCACGGCACCATCACCGCCGGAAAATTCGCCCCGTTCAGCGACGGCGTCACCCGAAGCGTGGCCGACGCTAGCGGCCTGTGGCGATTCAGCGATGTCGGCACCATCAGCCTGGGCGCCGCGCTGATCACCACCCACTACATGGGCCACGCCGTCGATAGCTTCCGCACCGCCGGCGTGCGGACCGTCGGCCGTTTCATCCCCGACCACTTCGACACGGTGCTGATGACCGCCGCCGAGATTGCCGCGATACCGGACGCGCGCGCCGACGCCCGCACCATGAGCTGCGCCGGCCTTGCGGCGGCCGTCAATCCCTGCCCGGCGGGCAGCGTCAGCTTCATCAACTCCAACCAGCCGTTCTTCGTCAAGGTGCTCGCCTACAACGGCGACCAGCAACCGGCGCTGACGCGCAACTACACCGGCCCGCTGGCCCGGCCCGTCACGCTGTCTGCGGTGAAGACCGCCGGCACCACCGGCGACGATATCGCGATGCAGGGCGGCACGCTGGAGTGGACCGGCGCAGCCACCGACGCCAGGTTCGGCTTCCGCCAGGGCGTGGGCACGCTGGCCAGCAATCTGCCGCTGCTGCGCCTGCCCGGCGCCTATCCGGCGGCCCACTTGACGCCCGTCACCGGCTACTTGCGCGCCATCGACAGCGATGCCGCCACGTCGCTGCGGCGCGGCGCGTCCGCCCCGGCCTCGGTCGAGGCGCCGCTCACCGTGGTCAGCGGCCGCCTGCTGGTCGCCAACACCTACGGCTCGCCCACCGGCAGCCTGCCGGTCGACGCCACCGCCCAGTACTACATGCCGGTCGGCTACGTGTTCAATCCGCAGGTGCAGGTTGCCAGCGTGGCGATCGGCGGCGCCATCACATTCAACAATTGCCTCGCGGGCATGGCCGGCCGCTGCCCGGCGATGAAGGCCGCCGCGCCGGCCACGCTCGAACTCAAGAACGGCAAGGGCACCTTCCGCGTGGCGCCGCCGGTGCCGGCGCCGACGGCCATCGGCTCGGCGGACGTCTCGCTGGGATCGCTGATCTACTACCTGCCCAGCAGTTTCGGCCGCGCCACCTTCGGCATCTACCGCTCCGGCCCGGTGATCTACCGGCGCGAGGTGTACTAGAGGCATCCGGCGCGGCCGGACGCGCGCTGCAAAGGCGCGCGAAACAAGGTACGATGGCCGCTTTCTGCACCTACAAGGAACGCCATGGAAACCAATTCGAAGTGGATCGACGTCGCCACCGCCGACGGCAAGTTTGAAGCCTACCTGTCGCTGCCGCGCTCCGGCAAGGGCCCGGGCATCGTGTTGCTGCAGGAAATCTTCGGCGTCAACCAGCACATCCGCAACGTCGCCGACCAGTACGCCGCCGACGGCTACGTGGTGCTGGCGCCGGACCTGTTCTGGCGCGAGGGCGCCCACATCGAACTGGCCTACGACGGCGACGGCTGGAAGCGCGCCGTCGAGCTGATGAACGCCACCGACGTCGACAAGGCCCAGGCCGACATCGCCGCCACCGTCAAGGTGCTGCGCGCGCTCGACGCCGTCGGCGGCCAGAAGGTCGCCTCGATGGGCTTTTGCTTCGGCGGCAAGCTGTCCTACCACACGCTGGCCAACGGCCTGGTCGACGCCGGCGTGTGCTACTACGGCGGCGGCATCCAGAATTCGCTCGATCGCGCCAGCCAGATCACCGCGCCCATGCTGATGCACTTCGGCGGCGCCGACAGCCACATCCCGGCCGACGCCGTCAAAAGCATCGCCGAACGCTTCGACAGCAACGACCAGGTCGAGATCCACGTCTACGAGGGCGCCGAGCACGGCTTCAACTGCAACCACCGCGACAGCTACCAGCAGCGCGCCGCCGCCCAGGCGCACGGCCACACGCTGGTGTTCCTCGGCGAACAACTGTAAGGAGCCCCATGGCACGCCTGATCCTGGACTTCCCCGACGACCAGTATTATTTCGAGACCCGCATGACTGTGCGCAGCACCGACATCAACGCCGCCAACCACCTGGGCAACGATTCGATGGTCTCGATGCTGTCCGAGGCGCGCGCGCTGTTCCTGGCGCACTACGGCGCGCCGGAGATCGACGCCGACGGCCTGGGCACCATCGTCACCGACCTGGCGACGACGTTCAAGGCCGAGGCGCATGCGCGCGACCTGCTGCTGTTCGAGGTGGGGGTGATGGACTTCAACCGCTACGGCGGCGACCTGATCTTCCGCGTCACGCGTCCGGCCGACGGCAAGCTGATCGCCATGGCCAAGTACGGCTTCGTGTTCTTCAACTTCCACAACGGCCAGGTCGCGGCCATGCCGGCGGCTTTCCTGGCCCACTTCCCGAAAGCGGCCCAGCCAGCCTGACGGTGCGGCCGGCCGTTGAGACCCTCAGCGGCTGGCCACCTTCGGCACGATGGTCTTGCCGAACCAATCGTCGATCATCTGCTTCTCGTAGCGCAGCGGGTCGCTGTCCGAATGGCGGCCCATGCGCTGCTGGTACATCATGTTCGACAGGTCGGCGTCGCCGCTGCGCAGCACCTGGCCGTTTTCCTCCAGCGTGTAGCGCAGCTGCATGCGCGGCCAGTCGGCGCCGCCCCGCATGATGCGGATATCCTCGCCGCCGCTGCGGCGCGGCCACAGCTGTCCGGCCAGGTCGATGTCGAGCACCTCGATCTTGAGGTTCTGGCCGGCCGGCAATTGCTTGTTGAGCGAGGCGAAATATTGCGCGAAATCCTTCTGCAGGCGCTCGCGCTCGATCGGGCTGCGCGGCATGTCGGTGAACTCCTCCGGCTTGACGAAGGTGACGCTCACGTCCGCCCACGCGGCGCCGCTGGCCAGCAGCGCCAGGGCGGCGGCCAGCAAGGGTTTGGTCATCAGGCGCATTTTGCTACTCCTTCACGAGGTTCATGCGGGATACTTATCCAATGCTAAATAATATAGCCCTTTTCCGGCGCCGCCGCCCGGCCTGAATCGATTTGTTACCAATGCCGCCTTTCGGCGAAACATGCCCGCGACTCATGCCCGCGACTTGCGGGTCACGCCCCTGTCACGCCCCTGTCACAAGCGGCAGCTAAGATGGCCGCCGTCGAGGCAACGCCGCCGCCTCGCATGCCGCCGCGCCGCCGCCGGCGCATGGAACGGCCCCCAATAGAAACAGGATTGATATGACCGAGTCCCCCGACCCGTCCCGCCGCCGCCTGGTGCAACTGCTGGCCGGCGCGCCGCTGCTGCCGCTGGCCGGCGGCAGCCTGGCCGCCACCCTGCTGACCGCCTGCGCGGCCAACCAGACCGCCACCGCCGCCTCCAAGCTGATGTCCGTCACCTTCACCGGCATGGCCGCGCCGACCCTCGCCGACCCGGCCCGGATGGCCACCACCACGGTCGCCTCCTCGCTCAGCGCCACCTACGCCGACGGCAAGACGCAAACCTACAAGCTGGCCTACCAGCCCTTCTTCATCACCGGCGCCATGGTCGCCAACGGCACTGGCGGCACCGTGCTGGCCGGCGGCTACTACGACATCCACAACCAGCCCATCCTCGACCAGACCGATGCCGGCCGGCGCCACTTCTTCTCCGACTGCCCGGACGGCACCTCGCTGCTCAAGCTCGACGCGCCGACCGTCGCCGGCGTCAAGGGCAACACCGTGTTCGCCGTCGTCCAGTTCGAATACACCACCCGCAACGTCAAGGGCGAGACGATGTACGGCATGCTGCCCTCGCCGATCGCCGTGCTGACGCTGGACCAGGACAAGGCCACCGGCGCGCTGACCCTGGTGAAATACCACAACGTCGACACCAGCGGCGTCCACGGCCTGTGGATCACCTGCGGCGCCAGCCGCTCGCCGTGGAACACCCACCTGTCGAGCGAGGAATACGAGCCGGACGCCGCCGCCATCGCCGGCAACGGCCAGTTCGCCAACTTCAGCGCCAACCTGTACGGCGACCCCGCCAGGGCCAACCCCTACCACTACGGCCACATGCCGGAGGTCACCGTCAACCCGGACGGCACCGGCAGCGTCAAGAAGCACTACTGCATGGGCCGCATCTCTCACGAGCTGGTGCAGGTCATGCCGGACGAGCGCACCGCGCTGATGGGCGACGACGCCACCAACGGCGGGCTGTTCATGTTTGTCGCCGACCGCGCGCGCGACCTGTCGAGCGGCACGCTGTACGTCGCCAAGTGGCTGCAGAAAACCGCCGACAACGGCGGCTCGGCCGACCTCCAATGGATCAAGCTGGGCCATGCCACCAGCGCCGAGATCAAGGCGCTGGCCGACCGGCTCAAGGCGGCCGACATCCTCGCCGTCAAAACCACCGACCCGGCCGACGCCGGCTATACAAAAATCCCGTACAGCGGCAAGACCAACTGGATCAAGATCGCGCCGGGCATGGACAAGGCGGCCGCCTTCCTCGAGACCCACCGCTACGCCGCCTTCAAGGGCGGCAGCCTGGGCTTCACCAAGCTGGAGGGCACCACCGTCAACGTCAAGGACAAGATCGCCTACAGCGCGATGAGCTACATCCAGGCCGCGATGAAAAACGGCTCGGGCGGCATCGCGGTCAAGGGGCCGAACGCCGGCGCCGTCTACGCGCTCAACCTCAAGGCCGGCCAGGTCGACGACGGCGGCGCCGCCATCGACAGCGCCTGGGTACCGGTCGACATGGCCGCCCTGCTGGTGGGCGAGGATCTGCCGGCCGCCGACGCGCTGGGCAACCTGGCCAATCCGGACAAGATCGCCAACCCGGACAACATCAAGTTCTCGGAAAAGCTGCGCACCCTGTTCATCGGCGAGGACAGCGGCCTGCACGTCAACAACTTCCTGTGGGCGTACAACGTCGACACCAGGAGCTTGACGCGGCTGCTGTCGGCGCCGTCGGGGGCGGAGTCGACCGGCTTGCACGCGGTGGACGACATCAACGGTTTCGCCTACATCATGAGCAACTTCCAGCATCCGGGCGACTGGGAAGCGGCGCTGCACGGCAAGGTGCAGGCCACCCTGGACCCGCTGATCCGCGCCAATTACCGCGACCGTTTTGGCGCGGCGGTAGGATACTTGACTGGCCTGCCGACCCTCGGCTAGCCACGCAGACACGTAGGGCGGATTAGGCGGAACGCCGTAATCGGCCAATGCATGCGCCGCCGCGACGCATACATGGCCGATTACGCTGCGCTAATCCGCCCTACGTGTTTCCCCGGTGTGTCCCGCGTCCCGCCCCCCTCTTCTTCGTTGCTATTTAAAATATTTCACGTCGGGATAGCAATATTGCCCGATTCAAAGTATTGTTTAGCTCATACGTAGTGTTACGTAAAACTAACACCACGCCCCTCCGGCCCCAGAGTGTTGTGCAAAGCAACAGGAAATTTTATTGCTTGTTGTTAATGGCGTTGGAGACGACTACAATCGAAAATTAATCCATACGTCATTTAGCGGAACGTCCCCCCATGTCCTTTTTGTCATCTGCTTCGCCCAAGTTAGCACCGTGGAAAGTTCTGTTGGTCGATGACGAACCGGACATCCACGACATCACCAAACTGACCCTGAGCCGCTTCCGCCTCGACGGCCGCGCGCTCAGCTTCGTGCACGCCTACAGCGGCGCCGAAGCCAAGGAAGTGCTGTCGCGCGAAACCGACATCGCGCTGGTGTTCCTCGACGTGGTGATGGAAAAGGAGGACAGCGGCCTCGAAGTGGCGCGCTGGATGCGCCAGGACCTCGACAACCAGTTCACCCGCATCGTGCTGCGCACCGGCCAGCCGGGCCAGGCGCCCGAGGAACGGGTGATCGTCAACTACGACATCAACGACTACAAAGAAAAGACCGAGCTCGACCGCACGAAGCTGTTCACCACCACCTTCGCCGCGCTGCGCGCCTACCGCGACATCATGAAGGTCGAAGAGGCCCGCCGCTCGCAGGCCAACTACCGCGAAGGCCTGGAACGGGTGATCGCCGCCTCGGCCCACATCTTCCAGCAACGCAACCTCAAGGACTTCGCCAACGGCCTGCTGCAGCAAGTGGTCGCGCTGTTGCGCCTCGAACACAGCATGCTGCTGCGCCTGCGCGGCGCCACCGCCTTCGGCGGCGAGCAGGAATACGAGGTGCTGGCCCAGATCGGCGACGACGAGGGCACCTTGCTCAACGACGCGGTGCTGGCCCAGCTCGACGCGGCCAAGAGCAACAAGATCTCGCGCGTCGAGGGCGACACCTATATCGGTTACTTCCCCAACAACAGCGGCAAGGCCTCGCTGCTGATCCTCAAAGGCGTCGAGGAAATCTCCGAGATCGACACCAAGCTGCTGGAAGTATTCTGCTCCGGCGTCGCCATCGCCTTCGACAATATCCTGCTGACCCAGGAAATCACCGATACCCAGGCCGAGCTGATCCTGCGCCTGGGCGACGTTGTCGAATCGCGCTCCAACGAGGCCGGCAACCACGTGCGCCGCATGGCCGAGGTGTGCCACCTGCTGGCCACCGCCGCCGGCATGCCGGAGGACGAGACTGCCGTGCTGCGCCACGCCGCCCCGATGCACGACATCGGCAAGATCGCCACGCCGGACGCCGTGCTGCTCAAGCCGGGCAAGCTCGACGCCGCCGAATGGGAAATCATGAAGCAGCACCCGACCGTCGGCCTGTCGATCCTGGACGGCTCGCAGCGGCCCATCCTCAAGGCGGCGGCCGTCATCGCCCACCAGCACCACGAGAAATTCGACGGCAGCGGCTATCCGCAGGGCCTCAAGGGACATGACATCCACCTGTACGCGCGCATCGTCGCCGTCGCCGACGTCTTCGACGCGCTGATGCACAAGCGCTGCTACAAGGACGCCTGGCCGATCGACAAGGTGGTCGAGCACCTGCGCGAAGTGGCCGGCCAGCACCTCGACCCGGTGTATGTCGACCTGCTGGTGCAAAATATCGACAAAGCCGTCGCGATCAACGAGCGCTTCCCCGATTAAGCGGGCATAAGCATATTTGCAATCGGTTGTTGTTAAACTGAATTCCTTGCTCGTAAGATACTGGTCCAGACCAAGCAAGGAATCCGTCATGCCGCGCCACACCCTCCCCCAATTGCCCCTGCGCCGCAGCGTCATCGCCTGCGCGCTGTTGCTGTCGTCGCTGCCCGCCGCCCGCGCCCAGGACACGCCCGCCGCTGAAACCGCCGCCATCGACCAGGTCACCGTGGTCGGCTCGCGCGCCCGCAACCGCACCGTGTTCGACAGCGCCGTCCCGATCGACCGCTTCGGCCAGCGCGAGGTGGAAAACGCCCTCGCCAGCGGCGACCTGGGCGCCGCCCTGCAAAACCTGTCCCCATCGATCAACTTTCCGCGCATCGAATCGAGCGGCGCCTCCGACTCCGTGCGAGGCATCCAGCTGCGCGGCCTCGCGCCCGACCAGGTGCTGGTGCTGATCAACGGCAAACGCCGCCACGCCAGCGCCGTGCTCGACACCGAAAGCAGCTTCGCCGGCACCGTACCGGTCGACGTCAACGCCATCCCGCCCGGCGCCATCGACCACATCGAAATCCTGCGCGACGGCGCCGGCGCCCAATATGGCAGCGACGCCGTCGCCGGCGTCATCAACATCGTGCTCAAGAAAGCCCGCACCGGCGGCTCGGCCTCGGTCAGCTACGGCGCCAACCACACCGACTTCAAACCGACCAACGACACCAAGACCGACGGCCAGACCAAAATCGTCAGCGCCGACTACGGCGTGCCGGTCGGCGACGCCGGCTTCGTGCGCTTCGGCGCCGAGACGCGCGACCGCAATCCGACCAACCGCGCCGGCCGCAGCGACGCCGGCTGGACCTCGTGGAACGCGACCCCGCAAGACCTGGCGCTCGACGGCCAGGTGGTGTTCAAATCCGGCGACTCGCAGCAAAAGAACCACTACCTGTTCTACAACGCGCTGGTGCCGCTGGGCACGGGCGTGGACGCCTACTCCTTCGCCACCGTCAACAAACGCAAGTCCGACGGCAGCGCCTACTTCCGCTACCCGGGCGACCCGTCCAACGTGCCGGCCATCTACCCTAACGGCTACCGCCCCAACACCAACGGCGACATGACCGACACCAGCGTCGTCGCCGGCCTGCGCCTGGCCAGCGGTGCCTGGAACTGGGACCTGAGCGCCCGCCACGGCGGCAACAAGTTCGACTACGACCTGTCCAACTCGGTCAACGCCTCGCTGGGAGCCGCCAGCCCGACCAGCTTCCACCTGGCCACCTTCGACTTCAAGCAAAACGCCGTCAACGCCGACGTCACGCGCGAACTGGACCTGGGCATCGGCGCGCCGGTCAACCTGGCACTGGGCGCCGAGTACATGCGCGAAAGCTATCAAAGCTCGCCGGGCGATCCGGCCTCGTACGCCGCCGGCACCGTCCCCGGCGCGCCGCCGGGCGCCCAGGCCGGCCCCGGCCTGCGCCCGCAGGACGCCTTCGACGGCAGCCGCTCGATACGTTCCGTCTACGCCGACATCGAAAGCGACGTCACCAGCCGCCTGCTGCTGGGCGCGGCGGCCCGCTACTCCGACTACAGCGACTTCGGCACCGCCAGCACCGGCAAGCTGTCGGCACGCTACAAACTGAGCGACCGCTTCCTGCTGCGCGGCTCGCTGTCGAACAGCTTCCGCGCGCCGGCGCTGGTGCAGACCGGCTTCCGCTTCTCGACCTTGAACTTCAACGAGGACGGCAGCGCGCTGCAAACGGCCTCGCTGCTGCCGGCCGGCGATCCGCTGGCGCGCGCCTTCGGCGCCGAGGCGCTCAAGCCGGAGAAGTCGACCAACCTGTCGGTCGGCGCCGCCTGGCGTCCGCAGCGCAACACCAGCGTCACGCTGGACGCCTACCGCATCAAGATCCGCGACCGCATCACCCGCACCAGCGACCTGCAAAGCGGCGCCGCCAGCGCCTACCTGGCCGGCATCGGCCGCACCGACATCCAGTCGGTGGCCTACCTGGCCAACCTGCTCGACACCACCACCACCGGCCTCGACGCGGTCGTCAACCACGACCTGCCGTTCGCCGGCGGCAAGCTCGACCTGAACGCCGCGCTCAACCTGAACAAGACACGCATCGACAAGGCGCGCCAGAGCTCCGCCGCGCTGTCGCAGATCGATCCGGACCTGGCCTTGTTGACCGACATGAGCCTGTTCCGCATCCGCAACGCCTCGCCGAAGAACAAGCTGGTGCTGAGCGCCGACTGGCAGGCGGCGCAGTGGAGCCTGCAGGCCAAGGCCACGCGCTTCGGCCCGCTCAAGGACTTCTCGTACGACCAGGACGCCGAGGTCATCGACGGCGTCAACGCCCAGCGCTTCGGCGCCGTCTGGACCCTGGACCTGGAGGCGCAATACAAGCTGACCAGGCAGCTGACGGTGGCCGTCGGCGGCGACAACATCCTCGACCGCTACCCGCAGCGCGTGCGCCAGACCAACAACGCCACCTATGGCGGCGCGCTGCCGTACAATTTTATTAATCCGATCGGTCTCAACGGCGCCTATTTCTACGGCCGCCTGCGCTACACTTTCTAAGCTTAAAATTAACTCAGGAAAAACATGAAGCTCTCCAAACTGCTCGCCACCGCCTGCCTCGGCGCCTTGCTCACGGCCCAGGCCTACGCCGCGGACGCCAAGAACGCGCTGGTGCTGATGACCGACTTCGGCACCTCCGACGGCGCCGTCTCGGCGATGCACGGCGTCGCCTTCGGCGTCGACCCGACCCTGCAGGTGTCCGACCTGACCCACAACATCCCCGACTACGACATCTGGCTCGGCGCCTACCGCCTGTACCAGACCGCCAACTACTGGCCCAAGGGCAGCGTGTTCGTCTCGGTGATCGATCCGGGCGTCGGCACCGCCCGCAAGTCGGTGGTGCTGAAGACCAGGGAAGGCCGCTACTTCGTCGGCCCCGACAACGGCCTGTTCACGCTCATCGCCGAGCGCGACGGCGTGGCCGAGCTGCGCGAGATCGACGAAAAGGTCAACCGCCTGGCCGGCTCGGCCGAGTCGTACACCTTCCACGGCCGCGACGTCTACGCCTTCGTCGGCGCGCGCCTGGCCTCGGGCGCCATCACCTACGAGCAGGTCGGCCCCGTGCTGCCGAGCGAATCGGTGGTCAAGATCCCGTACCAGAAGGCCGTCCGCAACGGCAACACCATTCGCGGCATCATCCCGGTGCTCGACGTCAAAT
The DNA here is from genome assembly GCA_963511605.1 of uncultured Duganella sp. GTDB lineage: Bacteria > Pseudomonadota > Gammaproteobacteria > Burkholderiales > Burkholderiaceae_D > Rugamonas. Next base: position 167,341 of record CAUPJZ010000006.1, read on the forward strand.
ACGGCAACGTCTGGACCAACATTCCGAAATCGCTGTTCGACGAACTGAAGGTCGGCGTGCATGAGCAGGTACAGGTGCGCATCCTGCACAAGGGCAAACAGATCGACAAGGTGATCGCGCCGTTCGAGCACACCTTCGGCGGCGTCGCCAAGGGCAAGCCGCTGGTCTACCTCAACAGCCTGCTGGACGTGGCGATTGCCATCAGCCAGGGCAACTACGCCGCCAAGCACAAGATCGAATCGGGCGTGGACTGGGAAGTGGAGATCACCAAGGTGCCGTCGAAATGAAAAGCGGCCTGTTGGCAATGGCTTGGGCGCTGTCGCTGAACGCGGTGGCGGCACCCTGCCTGCCGACCGCCGGCCTGATCGAGCGCGACCGGCAGTACGAGGAAGCGCTGCGCGTCGGCGACGTCGCCTTCCTCGACCAGTGGCTGGCGGACGACTACGTCTGGGTGCACAACCTGGCGTCGCAGACGGAAGGCAAGGCGGTGGTACTGGAGCGTTCGAAGAAACCCGCCGTCGTACACAAGTCGCGCACCACCAGCGACGTCCACGCGCACGTCGGCGGCGACACCGTCGTGCTGCGCGGCCTCAGCACAGTGGAGCAGTGGAACGCCGACGGAAAAACCTGGCGCAGCAACCGCTACCAGTTCATGCGCACCTACGTCAACGTCGGCGGGCAGTGCAAACTGCTGGCCGTGCAAACGATGAAGGTGTGGTCGAGTCCGGCTGGCGGATGATCGTCGAATGACGAGACCGCGTCATGCCTCGACGCGTTGCACGGTCTCGGGCGCTTCGACCGGCGCGATCTGATCGATCGCCCGCTGAATCATTTGTCGTAACTGCAAACAATCTTCGGGCGTCACCACGGCGTCCCTGCCATTCACAACTCTGTTGCGAAGAATCATCAAGGCGCGTCCTTCCTCACATTCCGCGTTGGAAATCAAACCGTTGCTTTGGGCTCGGACCAGACGGTCATAGTCCGCGTCGCCATCCGGATCAAAGCCTTCCTGAATGGCTAGCAGCCTTAAAGTGGCGATGTAGACTACCCACAGCCTGGTCAGAACAACCGACTGGACTTGGGGATCGCGAGACAACAGATCGATCTCGCGTAACTGCTGGCGCAACCCATCAACGTCGAGATCGCTTAACACGCCGGAGGTATTCACTTCCGGGTCCACGTTCGGCACGGTGATGCCCGTCAATTTCCAGCCGGGGCGGCGTTTGACCTCGGCCACCATCCGCCAGAATTCAGCAACATCCCTTTCACCTTCCAACTTCACGTCGAAGAGCAAGTTTTCGCCATCCTTAGTGGCCAGAAGCTCTGGCCTGCAGTTTTCCAGGAAAGAGGGAATCAAAGCCACCGTCGGCTCGACGATGACGGTATAACCAAGCCGCTGATATTCTTCGGAAAGTTTTCCTAACGCTTGAAGTTCTTGGAAAGTTTTCATCTCACCTCCTCGGCAAGTTCGCGCGAGTCGGAAATCGCCACATAAACGCAGACCTGCCCTGTATCGATAGCATTTGCCAACTTTGCAGGCAAACCATCCTTGGCGCCATTTACATCGACAACCCGCATATGCGCCGGCATGTCCCGTATCATGGAGTCGTCGGCATAGATCAAGGTGCGTAAGGCATCCTGCACAGGTTTGACGAAATTATTGATATCACCGGGCCGCGCACCTTCGTACAAATAAACCATGGTGAATCTTAGCGGATAATTTACCAACGGGCGCGCTGGCCATGCAAGCCTCGCACGACCATAAATATAGTCGTTCCATACCCTTCGATGCGACGCATTTTTCGTCTGGTATGAACACGGACGGCTGGGCAAAACAAAGTCCACGATGAGCGGCATGCTGCTTACCTTATTGGGTCGCCAGGGCAGGACTGATAGTCTGTCATCGCCAGACACGGCGCGACTGATGCACATCAAAAGCGAATCACAACTCGAAAACAGCCCAATTAGCACCAGTCCACCGGACATCGGTTATTATCCTGTCAACTCAACTGTGCCGATCGCCCATTCATGACCGTCCACAAAAAGCATCGTCTCAATCTCCTTCCTTTGGCGTTCGCAGTGTTTGCAACGCCATGCTTGGGCGCCACCGACTGGAGCGCCATCGCCCAGGCCGACATGAAGTTCGCCATCGACAAGGTGCGCAGCAGCCATGCGGGCAACGTGAGCGGTCAGATCGATGTCACCGCGCCGCTCGAGTCCGGCGCCCGCGCCGGCATGCTGGAGGCGGCCGACGCCAAAACCGAGCAGGACTACAAGCGCGCGCTGGTCCGCTTCATCAGCGGCTTCGGCGATCCACACACCGGCATCCAGCTCGATCTGACGACCAAGGCCTGGACCGGCATCGTGCTCGATCGCATCGGCGGCAAATTCCGCGTCGTCTGGTCGGAACCGAACTGGCCGCAACCGCTGCCGCCGCAAGGCGCCCTCGTGCAAAGCTGCGACAACGTCTGGATCGGCACCTACCTCAAAAGCAATGTCGCCCCGTTCAGCAACCACAGCCTCGAGTACGACACCACGTTCAGCGACCTTGCCCGCAAATCGATGTTCGACGTCGGCCTCGGCTGGACGCCAAGGCAATGCGTCTTCCAACAGGCCGACGGCACCGCCCGCCAGTACGAGCTACCGCTGCGCGCCGTGGACGATGGCATCGGCGCGCAGCGCATCGACGCCGTGCGAAAAAGCTACCAGGCCAAGGCGCGGCCAGTCGGCCTGTACCGGCTGGCGGCGGACAAGCAATGGGTCGGCATGCCCGACTTCAACGGCGGCATCTCGGGCGACGCTTACACTAAACTGTATCCACAACTGGCCGCGCTCAAGAAAAACGGCTGGATCGTCTTCGACCTGCGCGGCAACGGCGGCGGCGATTCCAGCTGGGGCAACCGCGCCCTGCAGGCGTTGTACGGCGAGGCGTACGGAGAGCAACTGGGCAACACGGCGTCCTACGTCAAATCGGTGATCGCCGACCAGGCCACCATCGACCTGTACCGGCGGTATGCCGGCCTCAAACAGTTCGCCGCCTCCAAGCCGGAATTTGAAAGAGTCATCCCGATACTGGAAGCGTCGTTGGCCAAGCGCGATGGGCTGGCGCGGGTCGACTACACCAGCAAGGAGGACGCCATCGCCCTCGCCGCCAAGGTCCGCCGGCGGCCAGGCGGCCCCCGCGTGGCCGCCGTCATCGATCGCGGCTGCTTCAGCTCCTGCATGAATTTCGTCCAGCAGATCTCGTCCATGGCCGACACGGTGCTGCTGGGCGAACCGACGGTCGGCTACTCGCCGTACGGCGAAATCGGCCAATACAAGCTGCCCAGCGGCCAAGGCGCGATCTTCGTGCCGTCGGCGATCTACACCGCCTTCCAGGCCACGCGCGAACCATTCGTGCCGACCGTGCGCTACGACGGCAACATGGCCGACGACGACAAGCTGATGAAATGGGTGGACAGCACGCTAACGCGTATGACGACAAACAGCACAAAATAGACTGCGTAATCACGTAGGGCGGATTAGCGCAGCGTAATCGGCCAAGCTCGGTTCGCGGCTCAAGCAGAACCGTGCGCAGCACGGCTATCCTCCGGCGCCTGCGCACGCTCGACCAAACCATAATCCCGTATCACCCCCGCGATACGCAGGCGATAATCGGCAAACACCCCCGCCCTGCCCTGCGACTGCGCGGCGCGATGCTCCTCGGTATTGCGCCACCGCCGCACGGCCTCCTCATCGCGCCAGAACGACAACGACAAAATCTTCTCCGGCTGGCTCAAGCTCTGAAACCGCTCGATGGACACAAAGCCATCGATCCCGGCCAGCAGCGGCGCCAGCTCCGCCGCCAGCGCCAGATACCGCTCCCGCGCGTGGCTGTGCGGAACTACCTCAAAAATCACGGCAATCATGACCGCCCCTCCGAGCCAGCGTTAAAAAATTCCGGCAACCGCGCGTTGGCCGACGGCCGATAGCCCCACCCGAGTTCCGCCTGTCCCAACCAGACCGGCCGCTCCAGCAAGTATCGTATCGCCGCCGTGGCGATAACAAATGCCAGGTTCTGTCCGGGACAAGCATGCCTCCCGTGTCCAAAGCCAGACAGCGGACTATCCTCCCGCTCCAGCATAAACGCATCAGGCCGCGAATGAACCCGCGCATCGCGCCCCGCCGCCGCCAGCAACAGCAAAACGGCGTCACCCGGTTGCAGCGCAACGCCCGCGACACTAGTCGCCCGCGCCACAAACCGCCGCGTGTTCTGCACCGGAGGATCGAAGCGCGCCACCTCGCGCACCAGCGCCGCCGCCAATCCCGGCGCGGCGCGCAGACGCCGTTCCAATCCAGGCTGGCCGAGCAAAGCCACGATGCAATTCCCGATCAGTCCGGCCGTCGCTTCGTGGGTTTGCGACAGCAGGCCGATAACATTGGCGACGATCGCCTCCTGCCCGCCCCAGCCGGTCTTTGCTGCCTGCCGGCACACCTCCCCCAGCAGCGTGCCCTGCACCGCGGCACCCACTCGCACCAGCTCGCTGAAGCGTCGATTCAGGGAACGCGCGGCGGCATCCGCTTCGGCCAATTGTTCCGGCGTCGACAACGGCGACAGGCACCGCACGAACTCCGCCACCCATTGCGCCACCAGCGGCAGTTCCGCATGGCCAACGCCGAGCAGAGCGGCCATGACACAGGTGGGCAGGTCGAACAGCCAGCGCGTGAGGGCGGCGCCAACGGCCAGGGCATGCCGTTCCTCCAGCATGGCCGCCAGTCGACGGGTTTTATCGGCAACGTCCGCCGGGTCCACCCCGGCCAGCGCCTGCCCGATGGCGCGCTTGGGGCCGGCATGCGCGGCGCCGTCGTTCATGCGTATCAGTCTTGCGAAGACGCCTCCGGCGTCGCCATCTGCGATAGCAAGGGGAACCGGCTCGGCGAGGGGCCGCACCAGACAGTGGGGATTGTCGAATACCTCTTGGATGACGTCCGCCCGGCTGGCGACCCACAGTCGCCGATCGGCGTCGAAATACAGCGCGGGACCCTCCAGCAATTGGCGGTAGTAAGGATAAGGGTCGGGATGACTGGCGGCGGCAACGGCGTTGGAGGGATGCATGGGCGTTTTCTGATGAAGGGCGGCGCGAGTGCCGCCCATGAACGTCCATATTAGGGATTGCTGGCGGAGGACACTTCGCTCCGCACCGAATCGTCGCCGCCGTGCCGGGTTACTTCGCGTCGGCGTGCTCGTAGCTGAAGATGCGCGACAATTTCCACTCTCGCCGGGGAATCACCGATCGCTGGACGCGGCCGCCGGGGCGGGGCCGTCCGACCAACGCCGTATCATTTCGCGAAATTGCTCGGCGGTAAAGGGCTTGCTCAGATAGTCATCCATGCCGGCGTCCAGGCAGCGTTGGCGGTCGCCGTCGACCGCGCTGGCCGTGAGCGCCACCACCGGCACCCGGAGCCAGCCGTTTTCCGCCTCCGTCCGCCGCAGCAGGCCACAAGCTTCGTAGCCGTTCATCACCGGCATCATGCAGTCCATCAGCACCAGATCGTGGCGCCCCCGCGCGAACGCGTCGACCGCCTGCCGGCCATCCTCGACCAGTTCGGCGTTCCAACCCATCTTGGCCAACAGCACGCGCGCCAGTTGCCGGTTCATTTCGTTGTCGTCGGCCACCAGCGCGGTGCGCACGATGCCCGTCGCCGCCGCCGCCGGCCCGGCCTGCTCATCGGCCAGCTCCTCGGCCGGCGCCTCGGCCTGCTCATCGGCCGGCGCCTCGGTCCGCTCAACGGCCGGCGGCCCGGACTGCTCAACGGCCAGCGGCGCCGGCAACTCGACGGTGAAGCGGGTGCCGGCGCCGGGCGCGCTCACGCAGCTGATGCAGCCCCCCATCAGCTCGAGCAGATGCTTGCAGATGGCCAGCCCCAGACCGGTGCCGCCGAACCGGCCGCTGATCGTCTCGTCGGCCTGCGAAAACGGTTCGAACAGCCGCCGCTGCGCGGCCTCGTCCATGCCGATGCCCTCGTCGCCGACCACGTAGCGCAGGCGCCACACGCCGAGCGCGCGGGGATCGACATCGACCGAATAATCGAACGTGATCACGCCGGCGTCGGCGAACTTGATCGCGTTGCTGAGCAGGTTGCCCAGTATCTGGCGCAGGCGCGCGGCGTCGCCGCACACCAGGCGCGGCCCCTCGCCGGTGCGCAGCGCGATGCGCAGGCCCTTGCGCGCGGCGGCCACCTGGTACAGCGCGGCAACCTGCGCCAGCTGCGCCGCCGGATCGAACGGCAGGCGCTCGAGCGTCATGTGGCCGGACTCGATCTTGGAAAAATCGAGCACGTCGTTGATGATGTGCGTCAGCTCCTGCACCGCGCCGTGGACGCCGCGCGCGTAGCCCCGCTGAACCGGGTCGAGGCCGCTCTCGAGCAACAGCTCGGCCATGCCGGCGATGCCGCCCATCGGGGTGCGGATCTCGTGGCTCATCATCGCCAGGAAACGCGACTTGGCCTGGTTGGCCGCGTTCGCCTGCAGCTGCAAGCGCTGCGCCAGCGCGGCGTCGCGCTCGCGCCGGGCCATCAGCCGCGCCACCATCCAGAACGCGCATAGCAGGCCCAGCTGCCCCACCAGTGCCACCGCCCCCAGCAGGCGCAGGCTGCGCCACCAGCCGGCCAGCCAGACGTCCTCGGTGATGGTGGCGTTGATAATGAGCGGATAGTCGCGCACCCGCCGCACCGCGCCCATGCGCGTCACCGGCCGCATGTCGTCGGCGGCGCGCGGCCCGCGCGCGACCCGCACGCCATGGTCGAGGCCGGCCGAGATGACGGCATAGGTGTTGCCATTGAGTACCTGCCGCCCCATCAGGGCGTCGACCTGCGGCCAGCGCGCCAGCAACGTGAAGTCGCTCCGGTAGAGCGCGATGGCGGCGTCCTCGCCCAGGCTGACGTTCTTGAAATAGCTGGTCAGGAAGTCGGACGACATGCCCACCAGCACCACGCCGGCGAAGCCGCCGTCGGCGTGGTGCAGGCGGCGGCTCAGATAGAAGGTCCACTCGCCGTTGCCCTTGTTGCGCACCGGCTTGCTCAGGAAGGGGGCGTCGCCCGGATGGTCGCGGTGGTGGATGAAATAGTCGCGCTCGGCCAGGTTGATCGGCGGCGCCGGGTAGCGGCGCGTGAAGTTGAGCACGGCGCCGTCGGCGCCGACGACGCTGACCACGTCGATGTGCGGCAGCGCGCTGATCTGGTCCTTGAGCGACTGGAACAGCGCCGGCCCGCGCAGCGCCGCAGCGCCGCCGGCGGCCGCCGCCTGCGCCGCCTCGGCCGCGCCGTCGAGCACCTGGTAGCCCGAGGCGAAGCTTTGCGCGGTGCTCTCGGCCAACACCAGCGACAGGCTGTCGAGGTCGCGGCGCCAGTCGTCGACCGCGTGCTGGCGCAGCACCCAGCCGGCGCCGGCCGTCGTCAGCGCCAGCAACAGCGCCAGCGCGGCGCCGATGGCCACCAGCGCGCGCCCGCGCCACAGCCGGGCCAGCGCCACGCGCCACGCCGGCGCGCTCACCGCGCCTCCCCGGCGTAATGGACCAGGCTGTGCGCCACCTCGTCCATCACCAGCGCGAACTGCGCCGTCAACGGCGCCGCCGCCGGCAACGCCGCGCCGGCGCCGGCGGCGCGCTCGCAGCCGAGCAGCGACTCGCCCAGCGCTGCCGCCCCGACCAGTTGCGCCATGCCCTTGAGCGCGTGGCTGGCGGCGCCGGCCTCCTGGCGCCGCCCCTGCTCGAGCGCCCGCAGCAGCCGCTCGAGCAACGGCGGCGCGCTGTCCAGGAAGATGCGCGACAAGGCCTGGAAGGCGTCGCGGTCGCCGTCGCAGGCGCGCCACAGCACGCCCGGGTCGATGGCGCCGTAGGGCGCGCTCATGGCGCCGCCCCGGACCGGGGCTGCGCCGGCAACTCGAGCACGAACACGGCGCCGCCGCCCGGCTGGTCGTCGACGCGCAGGCGTCCGCGCATCAGGTCGGCCAACTGGGCGGCGATGGCCAGGCCCAGCCCCGCGCCCTGCTTGCCGCGCGAGGCCGAATCGTCGGCCTGGGAGAATTTCTCGAAGATGCGGCGCCGCTGCGCCGCCGGCACGCCCGGGCCGTTGTCGCTGACGGCGCAGCGCAGGCCGCCGCCGGCGAGCGGCCCCATGGTCAGGCGCACCACGCCGGCCGGCGTCGCCTCGACGGCGTTGCGCAACAGGATGCCCAGCACCCGCGCCAGCTTGGCGCGGTCGCACTCCCAGCTGGCCGGCGTGCCGGGCTCGCGCACCGCCTCCAGGGTCAGCGCCTTGGCCGCCGCCGCCGCGCGCTGCCAGCCCAGCACCTGCGCGCACAACTCGTCGGTCGGCGCGGCCTCGATCGCCAGCGGCTCGCGCCCGGACTCGAGCGCGCTCAGTTCGAGCACGGCCTCCACCAGCGCCAGCAGGCGCTCGCCGCAGCCGTGGACGGCGCGCGCGAAGCCGCCGGCGCGGCCTTCGCCGAGCTCGTTCTGCAGCAGTTCCGAATAGCCCAGGATGCCGTTGAGCGGCGTGCGCAGCTCGTGCGACATGTTGGCCAGGAAGCGCGACTTGGCCTGGTTGGCCGCCACCGCCCGCGCGCGGCTGTCGATCAGGCGCCCGGCCAGCACCCACAGGCCGGCGCCGAACGCCAGCACCACCAGGGTGGCCGCCGCCGCCAGCGCCAGCGCGCGCGCGCGGTTGGCCGCGTGGCGCGCCATGCGCTCGCCGAGCTCGATGCCCACCAGCGCGTACAGCGGAAAGCGGTCCAGTTTCTTGAACGCGTACACGCGCGGCAGGCCGTCGACCGGGCCGGCGCGCGTGACCACGCCGGCGCCGCCGGCGCGCATCGCGGCGAACACGGCGCTGCCGCCGATGTCCTGGCCCAGGCTCTGGTCGTCGCCCACGCGCCGCACCCGCATCACGCCGTCGGCCCCGACCAGCGCCACCGAGCCGTGGCGGCCGACGTCGACGTCATGGTACAGCCGGGTGAAGTATTGCGGGTCCATCGACACCACCACCGCGCCGCCGAAGCCGCCGTCGGGCAGCGTGATGCGGCGCGTCAGCTGCAGCGACCACTTGCCCGAGACGCGCCCGAGCACCGGCTTGCTGATATACAACGGTCCGTTGTCGCCGTGCAGGTGGACGCGGATGTGCTCGCGGTCGAGCAGGTTGACCGGTTTGAACGGCAGCGACGACAGCAGCAGGTCGCCGCCGGGGCCGACGATGCTGAACTGGTGGTAGATGTCGGACGGGCCGAGCCCCTCGCGCAACTCGCGCACGATGTCGAGCCGGGCGCCCTCGGCGTTGTAGCGGTGGCGCAGGAAAATGACGGCCTGGTCGGCCGACTCGAGGGTGCGGATGGCGTGCTCGCTGAACAGGCGCACCAGGCTGCGGGCGTCGCGCTGGGCGTCCTCCTCCAGCAAGCGCCTGCCCTCGCTCAGCTGAAGCAGCGTCAGCGTCCACGTGCCGGCGATGAGCAGCAGCGCGAAGCTGGCCAGCAGCCAGCGCACATCGAAACCCGAGCCCTTCCAGCGCCGCATCGCCCCTCCCGTGGTATTGCCGGTCGGCAAAAATCCGCCCGCATCCCATGCTGCATCAGCCAGGCATAACTGTCAAATTTAATTAATTCATTGCATCCTCGCTGCGCACCAGCTGCGCGCAGCAGGCCCGCATATAACCGCGCAGCTCGTCGTAATTGACCGGCTTGGCGAAAAACACCACGCCGGGCGGCACGCCGCCGCGCCGCGCCAGGTCCTCCGGCGGCAGGCCCGACAGCATGGCGATGTGCATGCGCGCCAGCTGCGGATCGGCCAGGATGGTCTTGACCACCTCGTAGCCGTCGATGCCGTCCATGACGATGTCGGCCAGCAGCACGTGCGGCTGGCGGCGGGCGATCTCCATCAGCGCCTGGTAGCCGTTCTCGCAGAAGATCAGACTCAGCGGTAGTCCCCAGGCGGCGAACTGGCGCTCGTACAGCGCGCGCTGCATGGGATTGTCCTCGACCACCAACACCGTGGCCACGCCGCCGCGCGACGCCGCGGCCGCCGGCGCCGGCGTTGGCGGCGCCGCCTTGTAGCGCAGCACCGCCTGCAGCGGGATGCGGCGGTGCCCGCCCTTGGTCTTCCACGCCTCCATCACGCCGGCCTCGACCAGCTGTTGCACCGAAGACACAGAAATCCCCAGGATCTCCGCCGCCCGCTGGGTGGTGCACACCTCGTCCGCCGTGGTGTCGCCGCGTTTCGTCATGCCAGCCCCAATCCAAAAAATAAATCGAATAAAACATATTTACCAAATTCAATGAATATACGTATAATCAGCCCCAGCCCGCGCCGGATCGCGGCCATTATGCCCGCGATCGGGGCTGCGTGGCGCAAAAGCGCGGGATTCGCGATATTTAACCGGCGACGCCGGCACCGGAGGGCACCATGAACATCCTGATCATCGACGACAACCAAGCCAACCTGGCGCTGTTCGGCCACATGCTCGAAATGCTGGAGGACGCCGCCCCCACGGCCATGCTCTGCGCGCGCGAGGCGCTGGCGTGGTGCGCCGACAACGACCCCGACGTGGTGGTGGTCGACTACATGATGCCGGACATGGACGGCCTGGAATTCCTGCGCCAGTTCCGCATGCTGCCGGGCAAGGAGCAAACGCCGCTGGTCATGGTCACGGCCGACACCCAGGCCAAGGTGCGCCACGAGGCGCTGCGCCTGAGCGCCAACGATTTCCTGGTCAAGCCGGTCAACTTCGTCGAGCTCAACGCCAGGGTCGGCAACCTGCTGGCGCTGCGGCGCGCGCAACTGCAGCTGGCCGGCCACGCCGCCCGGCTGGCCGAGGAGGTGCGCAAGGCCACCGCCGTGATCGCCGCGCGCGAGCGGGAGGCGATCTTCCGCCTGTCGCGCGCGGCCGAGTTCCGCAGCCCCGAGACCGGCGCCCACCTGCTGCGCATGGCCGCCTACGCCGAGCTGGTGGCGCGCAACCTCGGCCTGGACGCGGCGCAGTGCGAGACGATCCGCGCGGCCGCGCCGCTGCACGACATCGGCAAGCTCGGCGTGCCCGACGCGATCATGCAAAAGCCCGGCCCGCTCGACGAGCGCGAGCGCGCCGTGATGCGCGAACACGCCGGCATGGGCGCCGACATCCTGGCCGGCAGCGACTCGCCGCTGCTGCAGGCCGGCGCCGTCATCGCCCGCAGCCACCACGAGCGCTGGGACGGCGGCGGCTATCCGCTGGGCCTGGCCGGCGCCGCCATTCCGCTGCACGGACGCATCGTCGCGGTGGCCGACGTGTTCGACGCGCTGACCTCGCGCCGCGCCTACAAGGAAGCCTGGGACGCGGGCGCGGCGCGCGCGCAGATGCAGGCCGAGTCGGGCCGCCACTTCGACCCCGCCTGCGTCGAGGCCCTGTTCCGCGATGGCGCCGCGCTCGAGGCGATCCACCGCCGCTACGCCGGCGCCGAAAACCATTCCCACCTGAAGGAGTTCGCATGAAACCCGCCGCCCGCTGCCCGCACCCCCTGCTCGATACCGTGCTCGACCGCATGAACCTGAGGAACGACGCCTGCCTGGCGCGCGCGCTGGCGCTCTCGCCGCCGTCGATCAGCAAGGTGCGCCGCGGCCGGGTCGCCGTCAGCGCCGAGCTGGTGCTGCGCATTCACGAGGTGGTCGGCCTGCCGGTCGCCGAGCTGCGCGCGCTGCTGGCCCGCGGCGGCGCCGCGCCCGCGCCCGCCCCGCGCCCCTACTTGCGCTTGACCTTGGGGAAACGCAGCTTGTAGTGCAGGCCCATGCCCGGCGCGCTGGCCACCTTGACGGTGCCGCCCAGCGCGCCCGTCACCAGGTTGAACAGGATGTGCGCGCCCAGGCCGCTGCCGCCCGAGCCGCGCTTGGTGGTGAAGAACGGGTCGAACAACTGCCCCAGCGTGCTAGTGTCCATGCCGACGCCGTCGTCGCTGTATTCGAAGACGACGAAATCGCCATCGAGCTTGCCGCTGATCTTGATCTTGCCCGACTGCCCCTCCTCGTAGCCGTGCACCAGCGAGTTCATCACCATGTTAGTGACGATCTGCGACACCGCGCCGGGGAAGCTGGCCATCTCGATGCGCTCCTCGCAGTCGATCTCGATGGCGATCGGCTTGCCCTTAAGCTTGGGCTGCAGCGACAGCAGCACCTCGTCGAGGTACTTGCGCAGGTTGAAGCTGCGGATATCGTCGGACGACTGGTCCACCGCCACCTGCTTGAAGCTGCGCACCAGCGCCGCCGCCCGCTGCGTGTTGGTGGTCATGATGCGCAGCGACTGGTCGACGATGTCGAGGAACTGGTTCAGGCCGTCCTCGTCGAGCACGCCCGCCGCCATGTCCTCGCGCGTCAACTTCAGTTCCTCCACCAGGTGGCTGGTGGCCGTCACGCAGATGCCCAGCGGCGTGTTGATCTCGTGCGCCACGCCGGCAACCAGCCGCCCCAGCGAGGCCAGCTTCTCCTGCCGCACCAGCTCGCCCTGGGCGTCCTTGAGCGACGTCAGCGCGTTCTCCAGCGCCGCGTTCTGCTCCTCCAGCGCGTCCTTGGCGCGGCGGATCTCGCGCTCGGCCTGCATGCGCGCGATCGCCACGGCGACGTGGCTGGCCATGAAGGCCAGGATGTCCAGGTCGCCCTGGCTGTAGAGGACGGCGGCGTCGTAGCTCTGCACGATGATCACGCCATAGGCCTGGTCGCCCAGCAGCATCGGCGCGCCCATCCAGCTGGCGATATCGACATTGCCCAGCGGCCGGGCGATCTCGCCGGCGGCCACCAGCGCGTCCAGGCCCGCCTTGTCGAGCAGCGCCGCCTGCTTGCACCGCAAAATATACGACGACATGCCGATGCCGAAATCGAAGCGCTTGACCGGCGCCTGGTCGTCCTTTTCATCGACAAAATACGGAATGCTGACTTCCTCGGTGCCCGGATGATAGATCGCGATCAGGAAATTCTGCGCCGGCACCAGCTCGCTGATGATTTCATGCAGCCGCGTGTTGAGCACATTGCCGCCGGTGGTCGTCGCCGACAGGTTGGCCAGCTCGTACAGCGCGCGCTGGATGCTCTCGGCGCGGCGCCGCTCGGCCACCTCGTGCGCCAGCAGCGCGGTGCGCTCCTGCACCGCGCGTTCCAGCCGGTCCATGCTTTGCAGGCCGCGCAGCGCGCTCGAGACGTGGTTGGCGATCAGTGCGAACAGCGCCTGGTCCTCCTGGCTGAAGGTGTGCTGCTTGTCGTAGCTTTGAATGACGATGGCGCCCAGCACCTGGTTGTTCTGGTCCAGCAGCGGGCAGCCCATCCAGTGCTCGGCGATGGTGCCGATGCCGAAGCCGGCGTCGACCTCGAGCCTGGCGACGTGTTCGGCCGCCGTCATGACCAGCGGCTTGCCGCTGAGGATCACCGCCGACGTCGGCGACTTGCCGGCCACCAGTTCGCTCAACTCGCCGGGGTCGGGCGGCTCGTCGACCTCGTCGACGTAATAGACGAAGCGCACCAGGTTGGCCGGTCCGTCGTCGTCGCTCAACGCGACGAAGAAATTGGCCGCGTACATGATGCGGCCCAGCGCCGCGTGCACGGATTGCAAAAACTCGCTGATATCGGTGCAGGTGCTCGATTTCTGTCCGATTTCGAGCAACATTGTCTGAACGGCTTCAAGACGGGTGAGGCGACTTTCCATCGAATTTCCTAAGTGGGATTGATGCACATAGGAAATACTATCAGGTCGGCGCCGCCCGCGGCCAGCGCTTGTCGCAGAAAGCAACGCTCCGGCCGTCGTTTATGCGCGATCAGGGCTTTTTGTAGCCTTTTTCGATCCACGCCCCGGCGCTCGTCACGCTCAGCTTGAAAGTCGGCGGCACGCGCACTTGCGCGATCTGCTCGCCGTACGGGTCGAACGCGGTCAGGGTGGCGTAGGCGTCATCCTCGTCCGGCACGATGTCGAGCGCGACCTTGACCTGGCCGTCGTCGGTGCTGACGAACACGTTCTTGTGCAGCTGCGCGTGCAATTGCTGCTCGTGGCGGCGGATCACCTCGTTGGCGGTCTTGACCAGGGTGTTGAAGGCGTTGACGTCGAGCGGCTTGGGGTTCTTCTTGTCGCGGCCCATGGTCCAGGGGCCGACCAGCGCCGGCTCCGGCTCGCCGTCCTTGATCATCGCCACGGCCCAGCCCTCGTCGTCGTCGTTCTTGATCACGCGCGCGGTCCAGCCATTGCCCTGCCACACGCGCGCCTCCTGGATCGGTGCGTCGTCGTCGGGCTGTTCGTCGAAATCGTCTGGGTAGTCGTTGCTCATGCTTGGGGCTCGTGTTGAATTGGGGTCGGGGGTGGAATCATAAGCGGCCAGCACCCGAACAACAATAGCAACTCGACATGGATGAGCAATCTCCGGCGCCGCCCTCGAACGGGGCGGTGCCGGCGCGGTCCGGACGATGTCAGTAACGCTTCAGCAAACGGCCAGGCAAGACATGCACGGCCGCGGCGGCGGCGCGATCGGCGGCCGCGGCGGCGTGACGCGCGGATCGATGGCCGGTTGCGGCGTCTGGTAGCTGAATGGCGTGATGATGATAGGCGGTATGGTCGGCGGCGCCGATGGCGGACCTTTCGGGCCTCCGCCGGAGCGTTGCCGTGCGCTGCGTTGGCGCGTGGTCCGATTGAGTATCGAAGGTAGCGATTGACCCTCGCTTATTGCAAGCCATGCCATGGTAAAACCCTCCCTGCGCAAGTCAGGTTATCAGTATAGGCAGGGATATCTTTAAATCAAGGAACAATCGGTGTTTCGTTTCCTGAGTAACAGCGGTTTCCACCTCGGCTGCACATCTCTTGCACATCCCGCTCGTCGCCGCCCGGCGTCATTCCATCCCGCAAATCCGCCAGTCTGTCGCAATCCGATGGCCGGCGAAGGTGCGCGCCGCTACAGTTCAACCATGCCAAAGCAAAACGGCAAATGAACAACAAATAACCAAGGGATCGATCATGGACAGCAAACTGAGCAAAACCAGCAACACCAAAAAAGTCGTACTCGGCCTCTTCATCGTGCTGCTGGCGGTGTCGGTGTGCCAGGCGGTCTTCGGCGACGGCATGACCGTCAACCTCGATGGCGATGAAGTGGGCGGTCCGTTCGGCGCCTTGCTCGGCATCGTGCTGGGCGCCGGCGGCCTGCTGATCGCGGCGCTGGCGATGACGTGCGCGGCGGTGTTGGTCGGCCTGGTGTTCGCCGGTGTCGGCATCGTCATGGTCAGCGCACTGGTGCTGGCGGGCGTGCTGCTGGCGGCGGCGATCTCGCCCCTGCTGCTGCCGCTGCTGATCCCGGTCGGCCTGTACTGGTACTTCAGCAGCCGCTCGCGCAAGCAGCGCCTGCGCGCCACGATGGAACACGCGGTGTAAAACGGCCGTGAAATACCCTAAAACACGTAGGGCGGATTAGCGCAGCGTAATCGGCCATGCATGAGCAACCGACGGCGCGTGCATGGCCGATTACGGCGTTCCGCCTAATCCGCCCTACGTAGTTCAACCCTTTCAACCGGAAGCGGCCGGGACCTGAACTCCCGGCCGATCCGCCTCGACATCGATCAGCACCACCCGGTTGCGCCCGCCGCGCTTGGCCGTGTACAACGCCTGATCGGCCCGCACCAGCGCCGCGTCGCCGCCCGGCTGCCTGCCTCCCATGACCGCGATACCGATGCTGACCGTCACCGTCAGGTGCAAGCCGTCGCCCAGGCACATCGGCGTATCGGCGATGCGCTGGCGCAGGCGGTCGGCGAACACCGCCGCCTTGCCCAGGGTCGCCCCCGGCAGCAGGATCGCGAACTCCTCGCCGCCGATGCGCCCGCGCATATCGATCTTGCGCTGGTCCTGCCGCATCAACTCGCTCAACTGGCGCAGCACGGCGTCCCCGGCCGCGTGGCCGTATTCATCGTTGATGCGCTTGAAATGGTCCAGGTCCAGCAGCAGCACCGCCGTGCAGGCGCCGATGTCGCGCTGCAGCCGCTCCTGCTCCTCGGCCAGGCGGTTCATGAACTCGCGCCGGTTCGGCAGCCCGGTCAGGAAATCGGTGGTCGCCAGCACCCGCAGCTCGTCGTGCATGCGGCGCTTTTCGGTGGTGTCCAGCGTCGAGACGATGACGAAGTCCAGGCTGTCCGTGTGGCCCGGCATCACCAGCAAGGTCAGCTCGTTGAGGCGGGTGACGCCGTCGAGCCGCTCGAAGCTGCCCTCGCAGGAGAAGAAGCGCTCGCCCCGCACCAGCGCGGTCACCGCGAGCGCGAAGCCGGACATGGCCTCGGCGTTGAAGTTCTGCGCCAGGGTGATCACCGACATGTCCTTGTGGCGCGGTTCGACGCCGATCTGCCGCAGCGCCGAGGCGTTGACGTCGAGGATGCGCACCAGCGACCCCAGCCGCCGCACCTGGCTCGGATTGGCGCTCAGGTAGCGCTCCATGTCGTCGACGCCGGACTGCGCCAGCTCGGACAGCGCGGCGCGCACGGCCGACCAGTCCTGCTCCCACAGCGCCACCGGCGCGTGGTCGTACAGGCTGCGGAAGCGCGCCTCGCCGGCGCGCACCGCCTCGGCCGCCTGGGCCTGCTCGACGGCGATGCCGGCCAGCCGCGCGGCCTGCTCGGTCAGCGCGATGTTGGCGATGCTCGGCAGGCGCGCCTCCGGGTGGAACACGGCGAAGCTGCCCAGCACGTTGCCGCCGGCGCCGAAGATCGGATCGGACCAGCACGACCCGAGCCGCGCCTGCACGGCCAGGTCGCGGTGCTCCATCCACGCCGGCGCGTTGCGGATATCCTCGATGATCACGCGCCCGCGCGAGCGCACCGCCTCGCCGCAGGCGCTGTGCGGCGCATGCACCGACATGCCGTGCACGGCGGCGATGAAGAAGGCCGGCAGGCTCGGCGCGGCGGTCACCATCAGGCGCTCGCCCGGCTCGTCGAGCAGCAGCACGCAGCACATCAAGTCCTCGTTGTCGGTCTCGACACCCTTGACCACGCTCTCGAGGATGGTCTGCAACGGCGCGCCGGTGGCCAGCAGCTCGAGCACGTGGCGCCGGGTTTTCTCGCGCCGCTCGGTGTGGGTGCGCTCGGTGATGTCGCGGAACGACCAGATGCGCGCCGGCTCGCTGCCCAGCCGCAGGCCGCGCGTGTGCTGTTCGATCACCCGGCCGTCCTTCAGGCGCAGCAACTCGTGCTGGGCCGCCACCGGCAGGCCGCGCTGGACGCCCGGCAGCAGCATCTGCTGCGCGTCGTCGAGCCCCAGGCCGCCGTCAGGATGGTACAGCTGCTCGCGCATATGGCGCATCAGCACGGCGCCGTCGCTTTGCCAGTCGAGGCACTCGGGCACGTTCCACAGCTCGCGGAAGCGCCGGTTGGAATTGAGCACCGAGCCTTTCAGGTTGTCGACCAGGATGCCGTCGATGGTCGAATCGAGAATGCTGCGCAGCATCGCCTGGCTGCTCTGGGCGCTGTCGGCCAGCACCATCAGCGCCGCCTGGCCGTCCTTGAGCTCCCCGGCCAGCATGCGGCTGCGGGCTAGCGCCCGGTGCGCGCGCACCCGCGCCCGCGTCAGCATCCACGCCACAAACGCGGCCAGGCCGCCGAGCGGCACGCCGAACCCGGCGATCATCAGTGCGCGGTCGGGGCGCGCCGACTTCCCAGGCAGCAGAGAGATGCGCAAGGTCCAGCGATGGCCGGCGATGGCGATCTGCTGCACGCTCGAACGCAAGGTGGCGCTGGCGGCCGGCGCGCTGTCGTACATGCGCGCCTCCGGCGTCACGCGGTCGCCGTCGTAGATCTCCACGTCCAGCGCGGCGGTGCGGGCGTTGCCCAGCCCGGCCATCAGATCGCCGACCCGGAACGGCGCGAACACCCAGCCCCTGATGGCGGCGCGGCGCTCGCTCCAGCTGCGCAATGGCTGGCCGGCGTTGTACAAGGGCAGCATGATCAGAAAGCCCGCCTGCTGCCGCTTGCCGTGGTCCTGCACCAGGCCGACGCGGCCGGTCATCGTCGGCAGGCCGGAATCGCGCGCCTGCTCCAGCGCGGCGCGGCGCACCGGATCGGAAGCGGAGTCGAAGCCGATCGCGCGGCGGTTGCTTTCATTGAAAGGTTCCATGTACACGGTGGGCGCGTACCACGGACGGGCGCCCGGCGGGACGAGGCGGTAGTGCGGATAGTCGATGCGGCGCACGAGCGCCTCGTGCGCCTCGCGCTGGTCGGCGCCGATCAGGCGGATGTAGCCGATCGCCTGCACGCCGGGGAAATGGCGGCCCAGCTCCTGCCCGGCCAGATAGGTGTGGAATTCGGCGCGGTCGACGTTGACGGAACTGTAAAACAGTCCCTGGACGCCGTACAGCACCTGCACATAGGTTTGCATGCGCTGGTCGAGCTGGTTGACCAGTTCGCGCACCCGGCCGTCGAAGTCTGCCTGGGCCTCCTGCTCGGCGTCGGCGCGCGCGCCGTGCCACAGCGCGGCGGTGACCCCGAGGCTGCCAGCCAGCACCAGGGCCGGCAGCACGCGCTGCGACAGCAAGGCCTGCACCAGCCGGCGCAACTGTGCCTGGATATCGGCCATTTCCGGTTAACCCGTGACCTGCAACTGGTATAAGTACGACATCAAGGATTTTTCCCTGGCTAAGTTGCATCCGCTAACGAACTCGTCCTTATCCTAACAGGGTCCGGCCTCAAAATGACGATCAAAGCGTTGTGCCGATTCATAACACGTGTTTAGTGGTGAAAAAACCATAAAATCATTTATACCGGGATGGTTTTCACTCAATAATGATGGCGCGACAAGCGCGGCGGCCACGGGCCGGCGCGGGTTTGTCGACCTGGCAATGAGGAGCACCACCATGGCTGCATACGCGATCGGTTCTTTAACGCTGCACAACACGGACTGGCAACAGGAATACGGAACCAAGATGCCGGCGCTGATCCAAAAACACGGCGGCAAGATACTGGCCAAGGCGCCGACACAGACCTTGGAAGGCCAGCCGGTGTTTCCCGGCATCGCGGTGCTGATCGAGTTCCCTTCCGAGGAGCACGCCAAGGCCTGGAACGACGACCCCGAACACGTCCCGCTCAGGAAGCTGCGCAGCGGCGGCGCCAATTTCGATTTGGCGCTGGTGAACGGGGTGTAACCGGGTAGTAACCGGGGTATACCAGAAAACGGACGCCGGGATTTACCCCTCGGTACCGGCGAACTGCCGATACCCGCGCGCGCGCAGCTCGCACGCCGGGCAGGTGCCGCAGCCGTAGCCCCAGTCGTGCAGCGCGCCGCGCTCGCCGAGGTAGCAGGTGTGGGTGCCGTCGCGGATCAGGTCGACCAGCGGCTGGCCGCCCAGCTCCTGCGCCAGCTCCCAGGTCTGGCGCTTGTCGCGCCACATCAGCGGCGTCTCCAGCTTGATGCGCGTGTCCATGCCGAGGTTGAGCGCCACCTGCAGCGCCTTCATGGTGTCGTCGCGGCAGTCGGGGTAGCCGGAGAAATCGGTCTCGCACATGCCGCCGACCAGCACCGTCAGGCCGCGCCGGTAGGCCACGGTGGCGGCCACCGTCATGAACAGCAGGTTGCGGCCAGGGACGAAGGTGTTCGGCAAGCCGTTGGCCTGGGTCTCGATGGCGATGTCGTGGGTCATCGCCGTCTGCGAGATCTCGGAGATCAGCGACAGGTCGATCATGTGGTCCTCGCCCAGTTTGGCGTCCCACTCGGGGTTCCGGGCGCGCAGGCGCGCGATGACGTCGGGACGCACGGTGAGTTCCACGGCATGCCGCTGGCCATAGTCGAAACCGATGGTTTCGACGCGTGCATAATGTTTCAACGCCCAGGCCAGGCAGGTGGTGGAATCTTGTCCGCCGCTAAAAAGCACCAGAGCGGAATCGGTAGGCAACATGATATTTTCTTTCAGGTGTGACACGATGTTATATGTACGCCATCTTTAAGGGCAATCCGGTAACATGGCGCCTAGCGCACACCCTGATGGAGTCTCATGTTACCGGCATCGCCAGCAAAAAAAATGGCAAGATCACGAATTTTGGCACAACTCGCGCCAAAAGTATCTTGCCGCCATGCAGCATTGACACTGTTACTGGCCTTCGCAACGGGCGCCGTGATGACTGCCGGTCCGGCTTTTGGGCAGACCACGGACCAGGCACAGGACCAGACGCCGGCGCCGGCCCCCGCCCCGGCGGAGGTCCAGGCCGACCCGGAGCAGGACCCGCAACCGGCCTCCCCCGCCCCGGTGGTCGCGACCGGCATCCAGTACACGGTCAACATCGACGCCCCCGAGGAGCTGGAAGAGCTGCTGGAGAAAAACCTCGATCTGATGCGTTTTCGCGGCAACGCGCGCATGAACCGCGTGCAACTGTTCAGGCTGGTACGCACGACGCCGGAACAGATCCGCACGCTGGTCGCCACCGCCGGCTATTACTCGCCGGAGGTCAGCGTCAAGCTCGATCGTGACGCGACGCCGCTGGTGGTGCAGGTCAAGGTCGCCCCGGGCGAGCCGGTGCGCGTGGGCGAGGTCGAGATCGTTCTGCAAGGTTTCCCGCCCAATCCGGACCAGCGCGCCAGCAACCAGTTCAACCCCGACGCACTGAGGGGGACCTGGGCGCTGAAACGCGGTGAAGTCTTCCGCCAGGACGACTGGGAAGCCTCCAAGCGCGCGCTGCTGCGCCAGGTGGTGCAGACCCGCTATCCGCGCGCCCAGCTGCTGGAGAGCCAGGCCACCATCGATCCGGAAAGCCGCCAGGCCAATCTGCGCGTGGTGCTCGACAGCGGCCCGGAGCTGCGCTTCGGCGAACTGCGCATCGAAGGCTTGAAGCGCTACCCGGAATCGGTGATCACCAATCTGAACCCGATCGATCCGGGCGACTATTACAGCGAGGCGGCGCTGCAGTCGTACCAATCGCGCCTGCAGGACACCGGCTATTTCAGCAGCGTGGAAGTGAGCGCCGACATGAGCGCCATCCTCAACGAGCAGCTGGAGGCGGCCGCCGCGGCCGCCCCTCCCCCGGGCGCCGACCCCGCCGCCGTCGCCGCCGCGGCCGTTCCCATGCCGCGCTCGGACAACGCGGCGTCGATGGCGCCGCTGCCGCTGCTGGTGCGCGTGACCGAGAACAAGCGCAAGAACGTCAGCGCCGGTCTCGGTTACAGCACCAACACCGGCAACCGCGCGTCGCTGACCTATGACGACCTGGCCATCTTCGGCCTGCGCCTGAAAAGCGCGCTGACCCTGGAAACCAAGCGCCAGACCGCGCGCGGCGATTTCTACTTCCCCGTCACGCCGGAAGGCTACAACCACAGCGTCGGCGCCTCCTACGAGCGCAGCGACATCGAGGGCGAAGTCACCGCGGTGACCAGCATCGCCGGCAAGCGCGCGTGGGGCACGCCGCTGCTCGAACGCAGCATCTCGCTCGAGCTGCTGACCGAGACCAAGACCGTGCAGGGCCAGGAATCGGTGACCAGCAAAAGTTTGCCGCTGACGTACGCCGTCACCTGGCGCAAGGTCGACAACCTGCTGATGCCGACCAAGGGCTACGCGCTCAACGCCCAAGTGGGCGGCGCGCTGCTGCCGATCCTGACCGACGAGGCCTTCGTGCGCGCCTACACGCGCGGCATCTACTACCTGCCGTTGAACACCACCTCCAACATCATCCTGCGCGCGGAAGTCGGCGCGCTCGGTTCGCGCAGCAAGGACGGCGTGCCGGCCGTGTACCTGTTCCGCGCCGGCGGCGACCAGTCGGTGCGCGGCTACGCCTACCAGGAGCTGGGCGTCAAGCAGGGCGACGCCACTGTCGGCGGCCGCTATCTGGCCACCGCCAGCGCCGAGTACCAGTACTGGTTCAAGCCGCAGTACGGCGCGGCGGTGTTCTACGACGCCGGTAACGCCGGCGACAGCTTCAGCGCCCTGCATCCCAAGTCCGGCTACGGCATCGGCGCGCGCTGGAAAAGTCCTGTGGGTCCGATCAACGTCGATGTCGCGTACGGACACGCGGTTCAAAAATATCGTTTGCACTTCTCGCTGGGATTCACCTTCTGATGGCCGACCATAACAACACCGAGCAGCCGGGCGGTCCCGACTCCGCTGTCGCTGCCGCCAGCCCCCGCCCGCGCCGCTGGCCGCGCCGCGTCCTGATTTCATTCGTGGTGCTGGTCGCGCTGCTGGCCGGCGCCTTCTGGCTGCTGGGCCGCGAATCGACCCTGCAGCAGCTCGTCGCGCGCGTCTCCAAGGCCAGCGGCGGCACCATCGCCGTCACCGGCGTCAGTGGATCGCTGTACCACCGCATGCACATCGGCCAGCTGGTCTATCGCGGCAAGGACAGCGTCATCACCGCGCGGAACATCGACATCAACTGGTCGCCGTTGCAGTACTTCTCCGAAGGACTGGCCATCAGCGAATTGCATGTCGCCGCCCTGACGGTGCGAAGCCTGGGACCGTCGGAGCCGGCCAAGATGCCCGAATCGCTGGCAGCGCCGTTCCGCCTCAGCCTTTCCGACGCCCGCCTCGACAAACTGACCTTGGTCAGCGAGACCGGCACCAACGTCATCGAGAACGTGCGCTTCGAGCTGTATGGCGACAAGGCCAGCTGGCACCTTCAGGAGGCATCGGCCAAGACGCCGTTCGGCACCGCCAAGGCCGACCTGACCATCGCCGCCGACAAGCCGTTCGCGCTGGAGGGCAAGGCGTCGCTGACCCAGACCATCGTCCCCGCCGCCAAGCCGGCCGCCGGCGCGAAACCGGTGCCGGCCGCCGATAGCGCTACCGCCATCCCCGCCCAACTGAACGTGACCGCCGGCGGCAGCCTGGCGCTGCTCAACCTCAAGGCGCAGGGAGAAGCCGGACCGGCCAGCGGCGACGCCACGCTGTCGCTGGCGCCGTTCGACCCGGTCATCCTGCGCGCCATCGACCTGACCGCGCGCGACGTCAACCCGGCCGGCTTCGAGGCCGGGCTGCCGCCCGCGAAGTTCAACCTCAAGGTCACGGCGGCCATCACGCCGGACCAGAAGCTGTCCGGCCAGTTCGCGCTGGTGAACCAGGACAAGGCCGGCCCGATCGACCGCGAGGCGCTGCCGCTGCAAATCTTCAGCGGCCGCCTGGGCGGCACCCTGACCGCCTCGCTGCTGGAAAACGTGCTGCTCGACCTGGGTGCGGCCGGCCACTTCACCGGCGGCGGCGACGTCCAGCGCAAGGGGCCGGACGCGGGCATCGATATCGCCAACTTCAAGCTGCACACCGGCCGTCTCGATCTGAGCCACCTGCACACCGGCGCCAACAAGACGACGGTGGCCGGCGACATCGCGCTTTCCAGCACGCCGACCAAGCAAACCCTGAACGCCAGCCTGGCGCAGGCCGGCCTGAAGCTGGACGTTCAAGCCACGCTGGCCGACGCGCTGCTGCAGTTGCAGCAGGCGCGCCTGCTGGCGAAAAAAGGCACGATCAGCGCCACCGGCCAATTGAGCCTGAAGGACAAGCAAGCCTTCAGCGCCAAACTGCGCGCCGACCATTTCGATCCTTCCGCGCTGGGCGCCGGCTTCCCGGTCGCCGACCTGAACGCCGACGTCAACGCCAGCGGCGCCATCGCGCCGGCATGGCAGGTGGCCGCCGACTTCCAGATCAAGCCCAGCAAGCTACTCGGGCAGCCGCTGACCGGCAACGGTAAGCTCAACGCCGACGCCAACCATATCAGCGGCGTCGACGCGAAAGTAACGATGGCGCAGAATAACGCCGAGATCACCGGCAGCTTCGGCGCGCCGGGCGAACAATTGCGGTGGAAGGTCGACGCCCGCCAGCTGTCGGCCGTCAGCAGCGACCTGCTGGGCGCCATCCACGCCAGCGGCGTCGTCACCGGCACCATGCAGGCGCCGCGCAGCAGTTTCGAGGCCGACGCCAAGGGACTGGGACTGGCCTCGGCCAAGCGCCCCGCGCCCGATAGCCTGATCCACGCCAGCGGCAACGTGGCGCTGGCCGGGGCCAAGAAAATCCCCGAAGTCAAGATGACCGGCACCGTGCAGCGTCTCAATCCCGCCGCCTTCGGCACGGCGCAGAGTGGCGCCATCAACGCCACCTTCACCGCCGACGCACAACTGTCGGATGACTGGCGCGCGGGTTTGAACCTGACCTTGCAACAGTCCACGCTGGCCAGCGCGCCGCTGTCCGGCTACGCCAAACTAACGGCCCGCAAAGACGAGATCCGCGACACCGACATCGATCTGCGCCTGGCGACCAACCGCTTGCTGGCCAAGGGCAGCTTCGGCAGCGCGCTCGATAAACTGGAGTGGAAGCTCGAGGCGCCGCAGCTGGCCGCGCTCGGACCGCCGTTCGGCGGCGCGCTGCGCGCCAACGGCACCCTGTCGGGCACCAGTGCCCGTCCCGCTATCTCGCTCACGCTCGACGGCAGCGCCCTTCGCCTGCCGGGCCAACAGCAGATCGCCGCCATCCGTGGCAGCGCGACGTTGGGCAACACGGTGGCGATGGCAGCCTCCGCGCCCGCCGCCGCTTCCACCGGCACGCGCCGCGCGGCCAACCGGGAAGGGAATCGGGACCCCATGGCCGACGTGCCGCTGGTGAGCGACATCGAAATCACGCTCTACGAATCGCCATCGATCAAGATCGACAAGGCGCGCCTGAAAACCAGCGGCACCCGCAGCGGCCACACGATCGAGGTCAGCGCCAGCAATCCGCGCTTCGACGCCTCGCTGCGCGTCAAGGGCGCCTGGGCCGACGACGCCTGGACCGGCACCATCGACTCGCTGCAAAACAAGGGCCGCTTCGCGCTCAACCTCGTCGCGCCGGCGCCACTGCGCCTGGTGGCGCCGGACGGCAGCGGCGTCGCCGGTTTGTCGCATCCCGAGAAAATCTCGCTGACCAACGCCACCATCAAGATCCGCGACGGCGCCATCCGCATCGACAGCGTCGAGAAAAACGGCGGCGCCTGGCGCAGCAAGGGCCAGGCGAACGCCGTGCCGGTCAACTATCTGGGCCAGCTGTCCGACGCCTGGCGCGAGAACGTGCGCGGCAACCTGACCATCGGCGCCGACTGGGGCCTCAATCTGCAAGCGGGCACCAAGACCAGCGCCCCGGTGCTGGGCGGCTCGTTCCACGTGTTCCGCGAACAGGGCGACCTGACCATCATCGGCGCCGACCTGTCGCAGGCGCTCGGACTGACCAAGCTCGATGCGCGCGTCGACGTCAACAACGGCACCCTGCGCACCCAGCTCGATGTCGACGGCACCCGCGTGGGCCAGGCCCGCGTCGACGGCAGCGCGCAGCTGCGCGAAGGCCGGCTGGCCGACGACAGCCCGTTCACCCTGGAGGGCAACGCCAATATGGGTTCGCTGGCCTGGCTCGCGCCGCTGGCCGGCCAGCCGGGGCTGGAGATCGACGGCACCCTGAAGCTGGCCATTTCCGGCAGCGGCACCCTGGGCGCGCCGCAACTGAACGGCGACATCAACGGCGACAAGCTGGTGGTCAACCTGCCCGACGAGGGCATCAAACTGCGCAACGGCGTGCTGCAGGCGCGCCTGGCGGGCGACCAGCTGCAGCTGCAAAAATTGAGCTTTGACGGCGCCCAGGGCCGCGCGCTGGCGGACGGCTGGATACGTTACGCCGGCAACGAGGCGACGATGGCGCTCAAGCTCACCGCCGACAAGCTGGAGATCCTGTCGCGGCCCGACCGCATCCTGGTCGTCAGCGGCCAAAGCACGCTGACGCGCGATGCCAAACGCTTCCAGCTCGATGGTAAATTCCGCGCCGACCGCGCCAACATCGAACTGGCCGGCGAAGGCGGGCCGACCATCAGCAACGACGTGGTCATCGTCGGCAAGGGCGCGCCGCAGGCCAAGGCCGCGCAAGGCATGCCGCTCAATGTCGACGTCGAAGCCGATCTTGGCGACTCGTTCAAGCTGCAGGGCAAGGGGCTGGACGCGCGGCTGGCGGGCGCGGTGCGCATCCGCATCGCCGACCGGCGGCCGCCACGGGTCAACGGCAGCATCCGCGTGGTCGACGGCACCTATGCGGCGTACGGCCAAAAGCTGGCGATCGAGCGTGGCGTGATCAACTTCACCGGCGCCTACGACAATCCGGGCCTGAACATCCTGGCGGTGCGCCGCCGGCCGGAGGGCGAGCAGCTCAGCGAGAGCAATGTGGAAGCGGGCGTGGAGGTGCGCGGCACGGCGCTGGCGCCGGCGGCCAAGCTGGTGTCGACGCCGACGGTGCCGGACAGCGACAAGCTGTCATGGCTGGTGCTCGGCCACGGCATCGAGAACACGGCCGGCAACGACATGGCGCTGCTCAGCACCGCCGCCGGCGCGCTGTTCGGCGGCAGCGGCGGTGGCGGGACGGGCAAGCTGGCCGGCAAGCTGGGATTGGACGAACTGGGTGTGGGACAGGCGTCGGGCACGTCGTCGGCCGGCGCGGCGACCGGGTTGCAGAACACCGTGGTCACGATCGGCAAACGCATCTCGTCGCGCGCCTACCTCAGTTTCGAGCAGGGCGCGGGGACGGCCACCAGTCTGGTCAAGCTGCGTTACAAACTCAATCCGCGCATCACCCTGCAGTTCCAGACCGGTACCAACAACGCCTTGGACGTGCTGTACACCTGGGCGTTCGACTAAGCCGTCAACTCGGATTGTGGTCCGGCACCGGGTCGTCCTGCGGCACCGGTTGCGGCACATGGGGCGGCGACGGCGGCGCCGTGTCATCGTCCGGCAAGGGATCGGGCGCGCGGTGCGAGGTGAAAAATTCCATGATCTTCACTCCAGATAAAAGGGCGGGCGTCCATTCTACGACGCCCGCCGATTACACCGGTTTCGCCTGGCGCACGTACTTATCCAGCCAGGCGTTGGTCTCATACAGCATGTGCAGGATCGATTCGCGCGCCCGGTAGGCGTGCGACTCCTTCGGCAGCATCACCAGCCGCGCCGTCCCGCCCAGCCCTTTGATCGCCTGGAACATGCGCTCGCTCTGCAACGGGAAGGTGCCGGAATTGCTGTCCTCCTCGCCGTGGATCAGCAGCATCGCATCCTTGATCTTGTCGGCGTTATTAAACGGCGACATCGCCTGGTACACCTCCGGCGCCTGCCAGAACGGCCGCTCCTCCGACTGGAAGCCGAACGGCGTCAATGTGCGGTTGTAGGCGCCGCTGCGCGCGATCCCGGCCCGGAACAAGCGCGTATGCGCCAGCAGGTTGCCCGTCATGAAGGCGCCATACGAGTGCCCGCCGATGGCGATGCGATGGCGGTCGGCCACGCCGCGCCGCACCACCTCGTCCACCGCCGCCTGCGCGTCCGCCACCAGCTGCGGCAGATAGGTGTCGTTGGGCTCCTCCTCGCCGCTGCCGATGATCGGGAACGACGGATTGTCCAGCACCGCATACCCCATCGCCAGGAACGCCGCCGGCCCCCAGTAGCTGACCGAATTGAAGCGGTACGGCGAACCGGTGGTCTGGCTGGCCGCGCCGGCCGATTTGAACTCCTGCGGATAAGCCCACATCAGCAGCGGCAGCGGGCCGTCGCGCTCCGGCTCGTAACCCGGCGGCAGCATCAGGGTGGCCGTCAGCTCGACGCCGTCGTTGCGCGGATAGCGGATCTGCTCCTTATGCACGTCCTTCAACTGCGGCGTCGGATGCGGATAATCGGTCAGCGCGCGCAGCTGCTTGTCGGCCGGCTTGGTCAGGTCGCGCAGATAGTAATTGGGCCGCTCGGTGGGCGATTCGCGCGTCGTCAGCAGCAAGGTGCCCTCGTCGTTGAGCACCGCCGCCACGTTCTCGAAGTACGGCGCCTCGCTCTGGAACAACCGCGTTTTCTGCCTGGTCGTCAGGCTTAGGCGGTCGATGAAGGGCCGGTCGCCTTCCGGCGTGGCGCCGGCGCCGTCGAGCAGGATGGTGGTGCCAGGCCCGATCAGCAGACGCGGAAAACCGGTGGCGTCGGCGCGCATGACCGGCGAGCCGGGACTGCTGTAGCGGTCCTCGTACGAGCCGGCGTAAATCAACTCCGGCGGCGTCGACAAATGGCCCGGCGCGATCATCCACTGCTTGTAGTCGCGCGTCTTGTGCCAGCGCTCGTTGATCAGCGCGACATCCTCCCTGCCCCAGGCGATGCCGGCGTAGCGCATCGTCAGCCGCGCCAGCACCTTGGGCGGTTCGGCGAACGGCGCCGCATGCAGGTACACCAGGTCGCGGATGCCGTCGACCACCGCGCGCGCCGGATCGCCGCCGTCCTGCGCCTCGGTCCACACCAGCGACGCGGGCGCGTCGGCCCGCCACGACACGTGGCGCACGCCGTCGGACACGGCGTCGTTCCCCGGCGGCAGGCCCTCCTCCAGCGGCAGGATCGCCACCGTGTGCAGCAATTCGCCATCGAGGTTGCGCACGTCGACACGCTCGCCGAAACTGTTGGCAGGCACGATGTACGAATATGGCCGCGTGATGCTCTGCGTGAGCAAATACCCGCCGCCGGGCGCGATCGAGGTGCGCGAATACTGCCCGGGCGCGCCGATCATGCGACCCTTGCCGTGCAGGTCGAGCAGCACCATCTGCACCGTGACGTAGTACTCGAACAGGCGTGCGTCGTCCTCGTTCTTGAGCAAATCCTGATAGGTGCGCAGCTGGCGCATGGCGCCATCGGCCTCGCTGTCCTGCTGGATCGGGCCGGACGGAATGCCGGTCGATTGCGGCGCCTTGCCCATGCCGGTCGGACGCCAGTGCACCAGCAGGCCGCTGCTGTCGGGCAGCCAGTTGAAGCCGCGCGTGAGCACCGCCGACAACGGCTGCCCGGACAGGCGGCCCGCCTTGCGGGCGGCGACATCGACCAGCCACAGTTCGACCGCGCCGCGTTCGCCCTTGAAGGCCATGTGCGTGAAGGCCAGGTAGCGCTGGTCGGGCGACCAGGCCAGGTCCGACAGGCGCAATCCGCGCGGCAGGCCGCGGATGCGGGTTTCTTTTTGGGTCGCGATATCGAGCAGCGCCAGGTCGGTGCCGAACGAGAAGCGCGACGAGGAGCAGGTGCGCGGATTGATGCGCAGGCCGGCCAGTTTGAGCTCGGGCTGCGCCACTTCGGCGATGCCCGGCAAGGGCGGTGTCTGGACCACGGCGGCCAGGTCGCGTTGGGGGCTGAGACTGAGTGCCGGGGCGCGCGGCGCGTCGACGATGGCCTGCAGGGCGGCCGGCGGCAAACGGTAACCGCCTTCCTGCGCGCCGGCCTGGGGCGAGGCGGCCATCAAACCTAAATTCAGGGGCAGCATGGGGATCTGTTTGTTCATGGATGTCCTTTCGGTCCAGAATCGGTGGGGCTGCTGCGGTTCAGTGTGCTTATGCTCAACGCGAATGTCAATGCGCGCAGCACTGTGACGACAATCAGTCGTGACAATCTGTAACGCCATGCTGCAACGCGGCACAGGGGATGGAAGTGTTGCAGGTGCGCTGGGAGCGCGCCGCACTCTCGCGTACAATCGCAGTTCCTCGAATGACGCGGTTGGATAGACTATGGAAATGACAACGCTCACGTTGCTACTGCTGGTACCACTGGCGGTGTGGCGTATTTACTCCCGGTTGAAAAAGATGATGGTGCGCACCAAGTCCGAACTGTGGCGCCATTACGCGATGGCGAGCGTGATGTCCGTGGTGCTTCTGGTAATGTTAGGCCTGCTGATCGGCAAGTGGATCGCCTTGGGCGCGCTGGTGGCCGGCGCCGTCGTCGGCGTCCTGCTGGGCCACCGCAACCTGCGCCTGACGCGCTTGGAGAACAAACCGGACGGTTTCTTTTATACGCCGGACCGCCGCATCCCGCTGCTGGTGACGATGCTGTTCATCAGCCGCCTGATCTACCGTCTGTTCGAAGCGTACCTGCACATGCACGACGGCCTGCCGCTGGACCCCGACTTCCTGGGCAACCCGGTCACGGCGGTGCTGTCGGGCCTGCTGGCCGGCTACTACGCCACCTACAGCCTGCTGCTGGTGCGCTGGCACAAAAGCCAGAAGCCGCTGCCACGTCCGATCGACATCTTCGATATCAAATAGGCGCTGGTGGCGGCTCGCCGATGGCCGATTACGGCGTTCCGCCTAATCCGCCCTACGTGGAACAACGCGAATGACGCTCGCCGGCCCTCGGAAACACGTAGGGCGGATTAGCGCAGCGTAATCGGCCATGCCTGTGCCGCCGGCGGCCCGTGAAACAGCGATGGCGGCGATAAAAGCGTGTAAAAATGCCACGCCTTTTAAACGACAGTGCTATCGTTATGCTGCGGAGCGGGAGGCAAACGGTGATATCCTGAAGTATCCGGACAGCAATAATTCGCATGCCAATGAACACGTCCATTTACGACAAGACCGCCAAGGGCAAGGAGGAGATCGCGACGCGCAAGTATCAGCTTGCGCCGCGTCTGCGCACCTTGCTGGTCCTGATCGATGGCCGGCGCACGGAAGAGGAACTGCTGCGCAACGTGGCGGGGCTGGGACTGGGCGCGAGCGCGCTGGCCGAATTGCTGGAGCATGGCTACATCGTGCTGGCGACCAGCTACGCTTCGCTGTCGGAACCTTCACTGGCCGAAGCCTCGCCGGCGGAAGCTTCGCCGGCCGAACACGCGCTGGCGGCACCGGCTCCCGAACCCGCGCAGATCGCGCAGTTCCAGTCGGTTTATGATTTCTACAACAAGACCATCAA
Organism: uncultured Duganella sp.; assembly: GCA_963511605.1. Taxonomy (GTDB): domain Bacteria; phylum Pseudomonadota; class Gammaproteobacteria; order Burkholderiales; family Burkholderiaceae_D; genus Rugamonas. The sequence goes on from CAUPJZ010000006.1 coordinate 197,992, forward strand.
GAACACGATCGGCCTGCGCGGCTTCACCTTGCAGCTGAAGGTGGAAAAGGCCAGCAGTGTCGCCGAGCTGCGCGAACTGCGCCAGCCCTACATCGAAGCGGTGCAGAAAGCGCGCGGCAGCGAAACCGCCGCCGCCCTCGCCCGCCAGCTCGATCAGCTGTTGGGCATCACGCCCCTGGCCTAAGCTTTAGGCCACCTTGGCGGCGGCGCCGTCGGTCCGGCGCTGCAGCACGAAGATCGGCTGCGCCCACTCGGTATCCTTCTTCTTTTTACTCGTGATGAGCGTCAGTTCGGAAGGATCGTAGACGTCCGTGTTGTGCGTCAGCGGCGTCGTCATCAGGTACTGGGCGTCGGTGTTCTTCAGGAACTCGCCGACCAGCTGGATGTTACGGATATCCAGGTGGGCGAACGGTTCGTCGATGAACACGAAGCCGCCGGAACCGTCTTCCGACTTCAGCAAACCAATCAGCAGCACCAGCGATTTCATCACCTGCTGGCCGCCGGACGCTTCGCCGTCGTTCATGCCGATGATGCCCTTGCCGTCGAACTTGAAACGCACGTGCAGGCCCGCCTGCGCCAGCTGCACGTCGTCGTTCTCCAGGCGCACCGGATCGGAGTGCACCTCGATGCCCGCCAGCTCGCCCAGCTCCTTGATGTTCTTGGAGTAGGTCTTGATGGTGTAGCGCAGCCGCTCCATGTAGGCGCCCCGGGCGTTGCCGGTGGCCTCGATGGCGCGGTTGTTCTGGTAGCGGCGCTCCTCGGTCTCGGACTGGCGGCCGCTGAGCTGATCGTTCAGGCGCTGGTACTGGTCGATGACCGTCGCATCCAGTTCCCAGTCGCTGCGCGCCAGGCTGGCCTCCAGGCTGTGGATGCGCAGGTTGACCTGGTGCGCATTCTGGTGGTCTTTGACCAAGCGCAGGCGGCGTTCCGGACGGCGCCAGCTTTTCGGCAGATGGCGCCACGACTTGCGCAACGCCAGCAACGCGCGCGCGTGATCGGCGCGCTGCTCGATCTGGCGCTTATTATTGAGGCGCATACCCGCTTCCGCTTCCGACAGGGCAAAGCGCGCGTTCTGCCACGTCGTGTCGGCGCGGGTGCGCGTGACGACGGCATTCTTGATCAGGTTTTGCAGCTCGCCCAAACGGGTGCCGACTTCGGTGCGCTCTTCCTTCAACGGCACGGCGTTGCGCGCAGCCTCGTCGAATTCTTCCTGGCGCGCGGCCAGTTCCTTGGCGGCGTCCACACCGGCCAGGCGGGTTTTCAGCGCGCTGATCTCCGATGCCAGCTTCGAGACGATCAACGTCAGCGCGTCCTCCTGCGCCTCCAGCGCCGGCAGCGATCGCTGGATCGCTTCCATACGCTGGGTGCGGCCGGCGGAACCGAAGCGGTAGCGCGACACTTCCACGAACAGCGAACGGCCGCCGCGGCGTTCGCGGTGGTAGGCGTCCGGCGTGATCCACTCTTCGTGGTTGCCCAACTTGGCGCCGGCATCGACGGTGTCCACGCGCGTGATGCGCGACAGCTGTTCCACCAGCCAGGCCGGAACCTTGGCCGAGAACTTCACCACCGACATCAGGCTGTCGTCCTTGACGGTCGGCGCATTGACCAGGTCCGGCACGATGAAGTGGCGATAGCGCTCCTTCTCCGCCAGGCGGTAGGCCGCCGAGGCGTCGCTGGATTTATCCAGCAGCACCACCGAGGCGTAGCCGCCAAGGACGCCCTCGATCGCGCCCTGCCAGCGCGCATCCGTCACCTCGACGATGTCGGACAGCATGGCGTGGCCGATGCCGGCGTCGTTGAGCGCGCGGCGCATGGTGCGCTGGGCTTCCGGTTCCGGCATCGCGGTCTTGCCCTGCAACGCCGAGATGGTCGACAGTTCGCCGGCGATCTTGGCGGCGATGGCGTCGCGCGCGTTGCGCTGGCGCGCCAGCTCGATTTCCTTTTCCTGCAACTGCTGCGCCACTTCGGCCAGGTCGGCGCCGGAATCGGCGGCCAGCTTTTGCAAACGGACCTTCTGTTCCAGCAGGCTGTCGAGCGGCTTGAGTTTGCCGTTGATATGCGTCAGGCGCGTCTGCAGCGACGTCGATTCCTGCTCCAGCACCGTCTCGTGCTGCTGCGCGTCGGTCAGCGCCTTGGCCTGCGCGGCCAGCTGGTTGCGCTTGTCGGTGATCTGCTGGTCCGCCTGCATCAGCGGCTTGCGCGCCTCGCGCAGCTGGCGGCTCACGTTGCCGTGCTTTTCGCGCGCCTCGTGGTATTCCAGCGTCGGAAGAACCTCTTCTTGTAAGTTGCGGCGTTCCTTGTTCAGATCTTCCCACTGGTGGTAATTGGCCACGCGCAGGCGCAGGCCTTCCAGGTTGGTCTTGGAAGCTTCCAGTTCGGTTTCGAAGCGTTTCAGTTCGACCTCGGTGTCGCGCTGGTGGCGCTTGGCCTCGTCGTACGCGTCCAGCACCTCCTTGTCGCCGAAGACCTGGAACACCAGGTCGAGCAACTGGCGCGGCGCGTATTCGCACAGCTTGTCGGTCTCGCCCTGCTCGAGCGCCAGCACTTTCGCCATCGCCGGCGACAGGCCGGCGTTGGCGAGGCGCTTGCGGTAGTTCTCGACGCCGAGCCAGTCGTTGCCGGCCTCGCCGATGTCCTCGATCTGCACGTTGCCGGGACGCATAAGGTACTGGCGCTTCCAGTCGCCGCCGTTCTTCTGGATCTGGCAGAACAGCGTGACCTCGTCGTCGCTGAAGAAGCCGGAGCTGCGGAACGGACGGTTCGACAGCTGCTTGCCGACGTTCTTGTTGTCGACCACGGCGCGCAGCCAGGCGGTCTGCTGGCCGCTGTGGCGCGCGTAGTGCTTGTAGGTGCGGCCCATCGAGCAATCGAGGCCGAACAGGGTGCGCAGCGCGTCGAGCAAGGTGGTCTTGCCGGAGCCGTTCTGGCCGGCGATGGTGATGATCTTGGCGTCCAGCGGGATGTTCTTGATGCGCTGCCAGTAATCCCAGTGGACCAGTTCTAGTGATTTGATGTGAAACATGGTTTAGTCCTTGGTGGGCAGGTCGGTGTCGTCGGCCGGCGGCGCGTCGGAAGGCGAAGCGTCGGGCGTGCCGTCGGCGGGGATGTCGAACACCGGCACTGAATCGTCCTGAGCCTCTTCGGCTTGCACGTCGTCGGCCCCCTGCCCGGCCGCCGGTTCGTCGTCGTTGGTGGCGATCGGCGGCGTGCGGCGCGGCACCGGAATGACCTGCGCCGGCGAACGTTTGAAGACGTCGGCCAGCGCGCCGTTGATGATGCGCTCTTTCAGCTGGTCGGTGTCCATCATCAGGTCCAGCAGCGGACCTTCGACGATGACGTCGCCGCGCCGCTCGATGAAGCCGAGTTTCGCCAGGATGCCGAGGTTCATATCGAGGCGGGTCTTCTTGCCCAACTTGTCGCCGAAGTCGGCCAGCAGCGCCTTGTAGGCGATGCCGATCGAGGTGTCCTCGGCGCGCGGCAGCGGCTTCTCGATGCCGAACATGTCGTTCTGCTCGTCGTCCGCGTGCTGGTGGGTCTCCTGGCGCTCGCGCTTGGGCAGGATGATCTGCGCCCACAGCACGACCAGCAGGGCCACGCCGTCGCGCGACAGGCCGAAGTTATTGTTTTGCCAGACGTCGCGCGCGCCGAAGATCTTCGGTTCGATGGCGCGGTGCAGCGCCAGCGTCACGTGGTCGGCGTAGACGTTGTCGAGCAGTTTGAGGCCGGTGGCCAGCAGGCGCGCGTCCACTTCGGCGCGGAACAACTCGTCCGACAGCACGCGCTTGACCAGTTTGTCGTCGCGGCGCAGGTGTTGATGCGTCAGCAGGCGCGCGATCAGGATTTGGGAATCGTCATTCATCGGACTTGTCGCCTTCCGGTTTCAAAGAAAGTGAGAGGGAGGCCAGGGACATCGCCGCCACGTGCAAATCGGGCAGCTGCACCATTTCGTCGCAGGGGTTGAAGGTGACCGGCAGGCGCGCCAGGTCGCCGGTGGCGCCCTGCAGGCGCGCCTCGTCGGCGTCGCCCAGCAGCGGCAGCAGCGAGGCGCGGTAGGACGCCACGGCGAACGTCGCCGGCAGCAGCGAATCCTGCACCGGGATCGACGGCGCGGGCTCGCCGGCGGCGGGTGCCGGCAACTTGGCCAGGGTGGCGAAGTCGGACAGGCGCGAGAGCCATTCGTCGAGTTCCTGCTGCATCGCCGGGCCGTCGCTGATGGTGGTCGGCGCGTCCTCGCCGGACGGCAGGCCGCCGGAGACGGCGCTGACGGCGCGGTCGGCCAGCAGCTCGGTCTCGGCGACGTCGATCATCTCGGCCGGGGTGATAAACAGCGGCACGACCGGCTGGTCGATGGCGCCTTCGGCCAGCGACGCCAGGTCCTCGTGCAGCAGCAGCCAGCGCTTGATGTCGGTGGTCGACAGGCCGGACTGGCCCAGGTGCACGCGCTGGCGCTCGATCTGGTTCAGGGCGCGCGAGAACATGCCCTGCATGTTGAGCAGCGCCGATTGCGCGCGGCCGATGGCCTGCGCCGCGCGGTGGGTGGCGCTGTCGGCGTTTTCGTCGGACAGGATGGCGCGCAGGATCTCGGAGCCCTTCTCGACCCAGTCGCAGGCCATGTGCCACTTGGCCTGCGAGGCGCGCAGGCGGAACTCGGAGCCGGAGGCGATGGCGTCGGAGAATTCCTCGGTCAGTTCGACCAGGCGGCCCAGCAAATGCTGCAGCTGGTCGACGGTGACGCCGCCCATCACCTGGGCGCCGGCCACCTGCGACAGCAGATAGCCCATGTCGGCCGAGTCTTCCTCCTTGCCCATCGCCAGCAGCGCGTCGATCGCCGACAGCACGTTGCGCGCCATCGGCGTGACGCGGTAGACGGCGTGCTGCGCGTCCCAGGCCAGCAGCTGGTTGGTGCGCAGGCGCATCAGCACCGTCTCCAGGCTCTCGGGAAGCAGATAGGCCAGGCGGGTGTTGATGTCGGCGCGGCTGAAGCTGGCCGACGCGGTGTCGGAAGCCAGCTCGCGCAGCACCAGCAGGCGCACCAGCACGCCGTCGAAACCGCCGTGGAACAGCGCCGTGAACACCTGCAGCAGCGGCTGCGCGCGTTTCAGGTGGTAGACCTGCTCGATTTCGTCGGCCGAGATGTTCGGCTTGAAGTGCGCCTGGAGGCTGTTTTGCGTGTCTTGCTGGTCCAGCGCCGGATCGGACGCGGACTCACTTGTTATAGGTTCAATCATTCTCTGCCATTCTGGTCGCAACGCGATTGCAAATCGTGCAACAAAGCATCATCATCGCGGGGGCGTCAGTATAGCAGGCGGGCGGCGGCAAGCGAGGGAATACATAACGTAGGGCGGATTAGGCGGAACGCCGTAATCGGCCATGCACGAGCCGCCAACGGCGCATGCATGGCCGATTACGCTGCGCTAATCCGCCCTACGTTATTTTACTTCTTGGTAACTTTATCTAACGTCTGGTCGACGAAGTCGCCGTCGGCGTCCTTGAACACCACCCTCACCGGGTACCAGTCCAGCGACGGCGCCAGCCACAGGTCGACCTGCGAGCCCTTGTCGTCGTCGAGCGGCTGGCGCACCAGGTGCACGGCGCTGACCTCGCCGCCGCCGGTCTGCACCGGCTCGACGTTGGCGACCTTGAAGCTCCACTGCTCGGCGTTGCGGCGGCCGGCGACGAAATAGGCCCACTCGCTGCCCGGCTTGAACTTGTCCGGCGCGGCCCGCGCCTGCGAGGCGATCTGCCACTGGATGCTGGCGCGATCCTGCTCGCCGCCCTTGATCGGGTACGTCTCGTCGCCGACGCTGAAGCTGATGGTCTTGGTGTCGCGCTTGAAGCTGGTGGTGTTGGCCTCCTTGCGGAAGCGCTTTTCATAGAACGCCACCGGCGCCAGGCCGTAATCGTCGACCAGCCCTTCGCTGCGGGTTTCGAGGATCTTGCCGAAGATGGCGGCGCGGCTTTCCACCGCCAGCGCGTACTTGCCGTCGCCGGCGCGCCATTGCACGGTGGCCGTGCCGTTGATCGTCAACCCGTGCTGCCTGGCCGTGATGTTGTAATTGAGGTCCGCCGACGGCGGTTCGCTGTGCGCCCGCTTGGCGCTCGGATGGGCGCCGGCGGCGTCGCCGGCCGCGCGGGCGGTCATGGCGCCGGCGGACAGTGCCAGCAGCACGGCGGCGCCCAGCAGGCGGATGGTTGGGGTTTTTTGCATATTATTTTCCGGAGTCTGTCATCGTGATATTGGAGACGGTCTGCGTGGTCAGCGCGCCGCTCGCTTCGGTGTTGCGCATCTGGACCGGGTACCAGTTCAGGCCCGGCGCCAGCCATATGTCCAGCCGCGACGAATACGTGCCAGGCTTCGGCGGCCGCGTCAGGTGCCAGGTGACCAGCTTGCCCATCTTCGTGTTCAGTTCTTCCTCGCCGACCAGCTGGAAGCGGAAGATCGTCGCCTCCTTCTCGTCGCCGACCTGCAGGTCGATGTCGCCGCCGAACTGGTTGACGTCGGCGCGGCCGATGCCGCCCAATTGGAACGGCACCGTCGCCTTGTCCTGCGCGCCGGTCAGCAACGGATAGCTGCGCTCGGACGCCGAGAACGTGATCGTGCCCTGGTCGCGGTTGAAGTGGGTCGCGGTCTCCGCCCGGCGCGTGCGCTTTTCGGTGACCCTGACCGGTGCGATGCCGTAGTCGTCGATGACGCCTTCGCTGCGCAGCACCAGCAAGTTGACGCGCGTCACCAGCAGGCTGACACCCGCCTCGACCGAGGCGTCGTAACGGCTGCCGTCAGTATGCCACGTCATCGACGCGGAGCCCGTCCATTTGGTGCCGTCGGCGTCCACCCGCGCCACCGCCATGTCGAACTTGGCCGACGGCGGCAGATGCACCTTGTAACGCCGCGTGCCCTGCGGCGCGACCTCGGCCGGCACGGCCGGCGCCGGCGTCGGCGCCTCGGCGGGCGCCGGCGGCGTGCCGGTTTGCGCCTGTCCGGCCCCGGCCTGGGCCTGGTCGGCGCTCTTGCCGCCGGCGGGCGCGCCCTCACCGCCGCCGTCCGCCGAAGGAGCGTCGGCCAGCACCGGGGTAGCGGCGATGGCGGCCAGGGCGTCGGTGGCCGGCGCCGATTCCGGCGGTGGCGGCAGCGCCCTCGGCGGCGGCGCGCGCTTGACGCGCGGACGCGGCGCATCCTGCGGCGTCAGCGGCTTGACGTCGACCAGCGGCGCGCTCTCGACGCGCTTGGGCAGCGTCAGTCGCAATTGCGCCGTCATCACCGACGGTGGATGGGGCGAAGTACGCGGCGTGGAGGACCCGAGGTGATTGCCCGCCCAGTCGATCGCCGCCAAATGCAGCGCCAGGGTGGCCGCGCATACGACCAGCAGGCGTCGGCGTTGAAAGAGGTAGGAAGCAATCGTCATGCCGCTAGTTTAACGTGTTCGGGCAAAGCCATCGGTCCGCCGCCCCGCGCCAACGGAAATGTTGTCAAAATCTTTTTGAATGCGGCCCGGATATCTGCTACGCTGAATGCTAAAACCACAGGAGACAGTTATGGCCAATACGCAGATGCCGCACATCCCGGGCGCCGGAGTGATGACGGATACTTTAGATTTTGTCAAAAACCTGTGGGGCAGCATGAGCGTGCCCGGTTTGACCGCGCCGACGCTGTCGGTCGATGAACTGGATAAGAAGATCAACGATCTGAAGGCCGTCGAGTCCTGGTTGAACCTCAATATGAGCATGCTGCGCGGCAGCATCCAGGCGCTCGAGGTGCAGCGCGGGACCATCGCCACGCTCAAATCCGTCGGCGCCAGCCTGGCCGCCGCCGTCAACACGGGCGCCAACGACAAGTCGATCTTCGACGCCAACCCGTACGCGTCGGCCTTCTTCCACCACGCCCGCGAGGCCGACAAGGCGCCCGCCGGCACGCCGTCATGGCCGCCGGCGCCGTCGGCCGCTCCCGCGCCCGCGCCCGCGCAGCAAGCCGCGCCCAGGGCGGAAGACGCCGCGCCGCAACCAAAACCGGTCCCGGACACCGCCGCCCAGATGCCCAATCCGGCCGTGTGGTGGAATCTGCTGCAGGATCAGTTCAAGCAGGCCGTATCGACGGCGATGGTTTCCGAGTCGATGATGGCCGATGCCGCCGCGCGCGCCACCGATACGGCGGTGAAATTCGCCACCGCCGCCACGGCCGGCGGCACCGGCAAAGCCGCCGGTGCCGACGCCGGCCCGGCCAACCAGAAGACCGCCAGCGCCGCCCCTGCCGCCGTCAAGCCGGCGCCGAAGAAATCCCCGGCCAAAGCCGCGCCGGCGAAGGCCGGCAAGCCCGGTTCCGACAAGCCGTAATCATCGCGCGGCCGGCGCCCGGCCTCAGGCCAGGCGCTGGATGCGGATGGCGTCGATCAAGCCGTCTTCCTGGCGCTGCACTTTTTCGATATCGATCAAGCCCTCTTCCTCGAGCAGCTTGGCGCTGTCGTGGGCGGACTGAAAACTGTCGAGGGTATCTCCCTTGGCTGCGACCGGCCGTATCCAGGCCACGCTGCCCACTTTCATCTTCGTATACACTTCTTTTGCGATATCACGCATATGGTTTTGCCCTTTATTTCAAGGCGCAGACAGGGCTGCGCCGCGATTCAGTGTAATCATTAGGTGACCCGGAAACAAGTTGGGTGTTGCGCCCATCCGTCACCGGCATCAGTCGGGAACCGCGCCGTTGGCGGCCTCGTACTCGCTCGCCGCCGCGGCGGCAACCACGCCGGACACCGGCGCCAGCATCGCCAGCTGCTCCATCAACTGCGCGAACCGCAGCTGGCCCGGAGCGATCGCGTCGACATGCATCAACACGCCGATCGCCTCCTCCGCCAGCTCGCGCACATAACCGGTTTGGTGCAGTTGCGAGATCAGGATCTGCGCCGAATTGAACAGGATGCGCATATTGTGCGGCAGCGCCTTGCGCGCCACGCGCATCCATTCGACCGCCTCGATCAACTTGCCGGTCTTCCACAGCAGCACGCCCTTGTTCATCATGTCGGCCGCCTCCTGGCGCGAGGCCTTGATCAACTCGATCCCCTCGTCGCCCATGCGCGCCTTGTCGAAGATCTTCTGCACCTCCTCGAGCAGCGGCGCGTTGTCATGGTTGTTGCGCGCCACGTAGCACAGCAAGGTCGCCGGCGCGTCCTTGACGCCGACGGCGAACAGCAACGTCGCCATATCGAGGCAGGTGGTGCTGTCCGGGCGCTGCCTGGTGTCGTCGGCCAGCATCGCCTCGAGCTCGTCGCCGGATTTGCGCGCGCGCCGGTAGTCGCCGCTCTCGTGGTAGACCAAGCCCTCGGTGATCTTGGCGCGCAGGGTGACCTCGTCGCCGCCGAATTGATGGACCGCCGCGTTCAGCAGGCGTATCGCTTCCTTGGTATCGTTCTTCTGGCCGCACACGCGCGCCAGGCCGAAATACGCGTCGACCGTCTTGGCCACCGAGTACTCGCCCATCTCTATGCATTTGCGGAAGGCTTTTTCCGCCACCGGGATGTTTCCCAGCTTGAGCGCCGTCTGTCCGAACGCGCGCTGGCGCGGCACCGAATTGGGCGACAGCTTGGCGGCTTTTTCCAGCACGCCGAAGGCTTCCTCGTGCTTGCCCTGCTGCTGGTACGACAGCGCCAGCTGGTCGAAGGCGTCGATGTAAAAGCGGTTGTCGGCGATCACCGCCTGGAACATCTGCTGCGCCGCTTCCAGATCGCCGGCGCTCATGCGGATCTTGCCCAGGCCGCAGCGCGCCCAGTTGTAGTCGCGGTCCTCGAGCACCTTCTCGTACACGGCGCGCGCCTGTTCCGGCACGCCGCTTTTGAGCAGCAAGGTGGCCCTCATCCGATGCAGGTCGATCTCGTGCAGCGGATAGAGCGCGATCTGCTCCTCGCACAGGCGCGCCGCGCGCAGGTAGTCCTTGTCGGCGAAGGCCTGGTCGATCTCGCGGAAGATCTGCTTCTTGTTCCACACGCGGTTCAGGCGCGTGAGCAGCACGCCCTCGGTGATCGGTTTGATGATGTAGGCGTCCGGCTGGTGCTCGGCCGCGCCCATCACCGACTCCACGCTTTTCTCGGCCGAGACCATCAGCCACACGCTGCTGGGCAGCATCAGGTTGCGCAGGCGCGCCTCCTCCAGCACCTGCTGGCCGTTCTTGCCGTCGCCGAGGTTGTAGTCGCACATGACGACGTCGTAGCGCGTCTTCGACAGCAGCACGATCGCCTCGCCGCCGCTGGCCGCCTGGTCGATATGCTTGGCGCCGAGGTTGCGCAGCGACTCGCGCAGCAGCTGGCGGATGCCGACGAAGTCGTCGACCAGCAGATAGCGCTTCTCGGCCCAATCGATGTCGCCGCCGGCTTGGGTTTCCGCGTTCATGGAAGCCGCAGGATGAAGCAGCCGCCGCCAAGCGCGCCGCCGTTTTCCAAGGCGATGCCGCCGTGGCGCTGGCGATGCTTGTGCATCTTCGCCACTTCGCTGGAAAAGTACAGACCGAGGCCGCTGCTGTTGCTGAGGAAGTTGACCTTGCCGCCACCGGACTTCATGGCCTCGGCGCCGGTCTCCAGGATCGCCGGCGGGAAGCCGTCGCCGTTGTCCTCCACGCGCAGCTCCAGGTAGTCGCCGTCGACCTTGATACTCAATCGGATGCGGTCGCGCGTGTAGCGGATGGCGTTGTTGATGGCGTGGACCAGCACACCGATGATCAGGTCCTCGTCGAAGGTCCAGATGGCGTCCGCCGGAAAATCGACATCGAGCGTGACGCCGCGCGATTGCAGCAGGATGCGCGCCTGGCCCCTGACCTGGTCGACCAATTCGCTGACGCGGTGGGCGGCGGGATCGAACGGATAACCGGGTTTGCCCACCTCCTTGTACAACGCTAGCAACTGGATCAGGTTGTCGTTGAGGCGGCGGGTCTGGTACAGCATCTGGCCCAGCTGCCCGTATTGCGGTTGCTCGGCGGCGGCCGAGGGAGGTGGCGGTGCGGAGGCGGCGATCAGGTTCTCCAGCGTGCCGCTCAGGACGCTGATGGAATTCTTCATGTCGTGCACCGTCGACGCCAGGAACATCAACAGCTCTGGCGATCCCTCGTAGTGCTGCGCTTGGTCTTCGTCCATTGTGCGGTGCCCGCGCCCGGTTCAAAGAGTGATTATATCCTGCGGGATATAGCCAAGCCAACGCCGGGATCGCTTGTGTGCGCATGATATTTGCGCCAACGCAACGCCGGTGTGGCGGCGGGATCACCGGCCCCGCCGTGGCGGATCACTGGCTGCGGCGCCGCTCCTTGAGCAGGAAGCGGCCCGGATCGAGCGCCGCCACCAGGCTCGCCTCCAGCGGCGGCGGCGCGTTCTCCAGTTGACTGACCAGCAGCTCGGCCATCAGCGGCGCCCAGATCAGGCCGCGCGACGCGTAGCCGAGCAGCCCATACAGCCCGGGGTGGCGCGGCACGTCGCGCAAGCGCTCCAGGCGCCCGGCGGCGCCGTGGTCCGGCAAGGCGCCGCACAGTGGCAGGCGGTCCGGCGCGGCGCAGCGGAAGCCGACCCGCCCGGCCAGCGGCGCGCCCGCCGCCAGCGCCGCCACCGCATCGCCCGGGACGATCTCCGCCAGCCGGGTGAGATTTTCCAGCTGGCTGCTGGCGCGCAGGGACGGATCGTCATCGTTGTCGTAGGTCGCGCCGGCGCAGACGATGCCGTTGGCGGCCGGCGTCACATAGGCTTCGCGGCAGACCACCAGCGGCAGCCGGGGCGCACCCTCCGAACCGGGTGCGTCGAGCGCCAGGTGCGTGACCTGTCCGCGCAGCGCCGACAGCGGCAGCGGCGCCGCCTGCGCGATGTCGACGGCGCCGGTGCCGTTGGCCAGGATCAGCGTCGGTGCCTGGGCAATCGGCACGCCGTCGGCGCCGGTCACGTGCCACTCGCCGTCGATCCTCCGCAACGCCAGCGCCTGCGCGTGGAAAACGCGGCGCAGGCGTTCGCCGCAAGCGTCCAGCATGGCCTCGCACAGCGACGCCGGCCGCGCCCAGCCGCCCTGCTCGAACAGCCAGCCGCCGTGCGGAGTCTCGCCGCCCAGCAAGCGGCCGGCGTCGTCGGCCGCCAGCCAGCGCGCGTACGCCGGCGGATAATCCCAAGCCGCCAGCACGTCCTGCTGCACCTTCGCATGCGCGGCGTCGCGCGCCAGTTGCAGCACGCCGCAATCGGCGCCGTCGAAGGCCTTGCCGACGCCGCCCAGGCGCCGCCACTCGCGCAGCGCGAACAGATAGGCGGCGCGGCTCAAGCGGGTCGGGACATTGTCGTCCTTCGACAGCAGCGGCATGAAGATGCCGGCCAGGTTGCCCGACGCCTCCTGCGCCGGCCGCGCGTGCCGCTCGACCAGGGTGACCTCCCAGCCATTGGCGCACAGGCGATGGCAGGCGGAGGAACCGGCCAGGCCGGCGCCGACGACGATCGCGCGCCGCTCCGGTCGCGGTGGCGCCGGCGGCTGCGGCTTGCGGCTTCGATAGACCGCGCCGACATCGCGCGATTCGGCGATGGCGTGGCAGGCGAAACCGGCCGCCGTCAGCGCCCACACCAGCGGCTCGTCCGGCGCGTGCGCGTGCAACGTCGCTCCCGGCGCGGCCAGCTTCGCCAGGGCGCGTGCGAAACCCGGGACAAAAGCCGGCGCGCAGAAGGAAACCTGGAAATCGTCGACCCGCGCTTCGATCTGCGGCAGCACGGCGTCGAGCGCGCCGACCAGCAGATCGAGCGTCACGCGGCCATCATCGAGCACGATGCGGTGGAAACCCGGCACGTTCAGCGGCCACCGGGCGCGCAGCCGCGCATCGGCGACGCGCGCGGCCTCCGGCAACCGCGGCGCGACGGCCAGGTAGTGCAGCGGCGCGGCAAGCGGTGAAGAAGCCCGCGCCCATGCGGCCAGAAACCGCGCGCCATCGGCGAAGTCCGTGTCGAGGACGACGCGCCGTGGCGCGTTCGCCGTCGTCACTTGCGCCGCTTCCTGCAGAAGCACGCCGGATCGTGATCGTCGACCATGCCGATGCCCTGCATGTAGGCGTAGACGATGGTCGAGCCGACGAACTTGAACCCCAGCTTTGCCAGGTCCTTGGAGATGCGGTCCGACAGCTCCGTCTTGCTGGCGCGCGGGCCGTCGCCGGAGACAATCGGCTTGCCGCCCACATAAGCCCATAGCAGCTGATCGAGGCTGCCGCCGCCGGCGCGCAGGCGCAGGTACGCCTGCGCGTTGGTGATCGCCGCCGCCACCTTCAACCTGTTGCGCACGATGCCGGGATCGGCCAGCAGCGCGGCCACCTTGTCGGCGTCGTAGGCGGCGATCTTCTCCGCGTCCCACTGGTCGAAGGCGGTGCGGTAGGTCTCGCGCTTGTTGAGGATGGTCTCCCAGCTCAGCCCCGCCTGCGCGCCCTCCAGATTGAGCATCTCGAACAGGCGCGTCTCGTCGTGGCAAGGCACGCCCCATTCGGTGTCGTGGTAGTGCAGGTACAGGGGATTGGCGGGGTTGGCCCAGCCGCAGCGGATCTTGGTCATCGCATCGGGATCGAAGGTCGTCGGGAGGGGAAGTATAGCAACCGGAAGGCGTCGCTGGCGGGCGGGTTAGAATGGAGTCCTTCATCGGCCCTTCATCGACCATAACGACAGGAGCTTTGCATGCAATTCGAGGCAACACTGGAATGGAAACGCGGCGGACAGGATTTCCTCGGGCAGCGCTACAGCCGCGCGCACACCTGGCGCTTCGACGGCGGCGCCGTCGTGCCGGCGTCGTCGTCGCCGCTGTCGGTGGCGCTGCCGATGTCCGACGCCGCCGCCGTCGATCCGGAGGAGGCGCTGGTGGCCGCCGCGTCGAGCTGCCACATGCTGTTCTTCCTGTCCATCGCCGCCAAACGCGGGCACACGGTCGACAGCTACACCGACCACGCCATCGGAACGCTCGGCAAGAACGCCGACGGCAAAATGGCGATGACGCGCATCGCGCTGCGCCCGGCCATCGTGTTCGCCGGCACGGCGCCGCCGGGCGAAGATGAGCTGCGCGCCATCCACCACGAGGCGCACGACAAGTGCTACATCGCCAATTCGCTGAACTTCGAGGTGGTGGTCGAGGCGCCGGCGGCGTAGTTCGTCCGGATCACGTTTCCAGGTCGCTCGACAGCCCGACGCGGCGGCGCTCGCCGCCCAGCGACAGCGGTCCGTCCAGATTGCTGACCAGCCGCACCTCGCCGCCGGCCACCGCGTCGTCGAGCTGGTGCATCAGGCGCGGAAACAGGCCGTCGGCGCGCGCGCGTTCGGTGCCGTACAGCGCCGCCCAGGCGTTGCGGCCGGAGCGCTTGGCGATGTACAAGCCCTGGTCGGCCAGTTCCACCACCTGCGACCACGACAGCAGACGCGGTTGCGCGGGCAGGAAGGGGAAACAGGCGAAGCCGATCGAGCACGTCTTCGACAGCCGCACGCCGTCCGGCAGCACGAACTCGCGCTCGGCGACGACACGGCGCATGCGCTCGGCCACCACGCGCGCATCGTCGCGGTGGGTGGCGCGCGCCAGCACCAGGAACTCCTCGCCGCCCCAGCGGATCACATAGTCCGATTCGCGGAACACTTCGCGCAGGCGCTCGGTCATCTGCACCAGGATGGCGTCGCCGGCGGCGTGGCCGTAGCGGTCGTTGACCTCCTTGAAGTGGTCGATGTCGACCATGAAGAACACCAGATCGTTGGCCGCCTGCAGCGCGCATTCGGTCATCTGGTGGCCGCGATGCTGGCCGCCGTCGTAGCCGCGCAAGCTCATGGCCACATCGGCGTCGACGTTGCGCAGGAAGAAGCGGCGGTTGCGCAGGCCGGTCAACTGGTCGGTCAGGCTGACCTCCTCGAGCGCCTGGTAGGCGCGTTCGAGCTCCAGGTTTTTCTCCAGCAGCTGTTCCTGGGTCGCGCTCAAGGTCTTCAGGGTCGCCGCCACCTGGCGGTAGGCGCTGGCGTTGTCGAGCGCGATGGCGCCGTACGCGCACAGGGTGCGGAAGATCAGCCGTTCGCGCTCGCCGTAGGCGTTGGCGTGCAGCGACTGCACCGTCATCGCGCCCAGCACGCGCTCGCCGACGCGCAGCGGCGCGAACAGCAAGGTCAGGGTCGGCAGGGTGCCCGGGATCAGGTTCGGCGTCACATCCGCCTCGCCCAGTTCGATCAGGATCTCGCGCCGCTCGCGCACGCAGCGCGAGGTGTTGGCGCGCGGGTCCGCCAGCGAATAGCGCACCTCCGGCAGCGGATTGCCGGCCTCGACGCCGAAGGCGCACGACAGCCACACGCCGTTCGGCTCCAGCAGGAAAATCGAGAAATGCGTGGCGTCGAGCAGGCCGTGCACGTGGCGGTCGAGCGCGCGGAACACCGCCGCCGCGTCCAGGTGGGCGGTGATCTCCTGGCCGATCGCGCTCAGGTGCGCCAAGGTGGCGCTGGTTTGCTGCAGCACCTCGGCGCGCTGCGCCTCGGCCGCCGCCAGCTGGCGATGGTGCTCGGCCTCGGTCTGCGCGCGCTCGGTCTGGTACTGCACCTGCATGGCGATGGCGCGGTTGGTGGCCTGCTGGCTGTGGGTCTGGTCGCGCGCGGCGCCGGCCTGCAGCGCGATCGCGTAGGCGCGCGCGTGGTCGCCGATGGCGGCGTACTCGCGCGCGGTGGCGTCGAGCAGCGCGCCGGGCACCGTGTAGCCGTCGATGGTGGCGGCGATCTCCAGCGCCAGCAGCAGGTAGTGCAGCACCGGGTTGGGCGCCATCATCAGGTCCGGCCCGGGCAGCGCGTGGTGGGCGTGGATGTCGGCCAGCACGTTGAGGGCGGCGATCTGGCCCAGGGCGTCGCCGTGCTCGCGCGCCAGCGCCAGCGCGCCGCGCACGGCGGCCAGCGCCTCGTCCGGGCGGTCCAGGTGCGACAGCGCATGCGCCTGGCCGCGCCGCGCGCTGCTCTGGAAATCGTTCTGCGCCAGCGCGTCGCCGCGCGCGGCCAGCCGGGTGAAGCTGTCGAGCGCGGCCGCGTGGTTGCCCAGGTCGAGCGCCAGGTCGCCCTGGTATTCCAGCGCCACCGCGTAGGCGCGCGAACCGGACAGCGGCGCCAGCACGGCCAGCGCCTCGCGCAGCAGGGTCTGGGCGGCCTCGCGCTGGCCCAGCCGGCGCAAGGTTTCGGCGGTCTGCATCAGGCACATGCCGATCGACAGCGGCCAGCCGGCCGGACGCGCCAGGTCGAGCCCGCGCTGCATCCATTCCAGCGCCGCCTCGTGCGCGTTGAGGCTGGTGAAGCCATTGCCGATGTTGGTGGCGATGATGATGGCGCGGCGGACCTGGCCGGTCGCCAGCGCCATCTCGAAGCTGGGCATCAGGTGGCCGATGGCGCGTCCGTACTCGCTGCGCTGGAAGGCGCAGGTGCCGAAGTAATCGCTGACCCAGCCGGCGGCGATCGGCGGCAGGCCGCCCGGATCGGCGTCGAAACGGCCGTCCCATTGCCGCTGCGCGGCCTGCCAGTCGCCGAAGGCGGCGCATATGCCGGCGGCGGCGTCGATCACGTCCACCCGCACCGGATCGCCGCCGGCGCGGGCGACCGCGCCGGCCCGGGCCAGCCAGCGGTCGCCGGCCGCGCTGTCGCCCCGGTCGTTGGACACCCAGGCCAGCACCCAGCAGGCGTCGGCGCGGCCGCACGCGGACGCGGCGGCGGTCGCGATGGCGACGGGATGGTCGGCGGCCTGCCCGAACAGCGACAACGCCTGTTCAGCCTGGTATTGGGCGGTGTCGAGCTGGCCGTTGAGCCATTCGGCTTCGGCGGCGATCAGCAGCAGGCGGCCGCGCACCACCAGCGCGTCGGCCGGCGGCAGCGCGCCGAGCAGGGGAACGATGTCGGAGGACAAGGCGCGTGCGCGCGCGGGAGCGCGCTGGCGCAGATGCCAGGCGAGCGCCACGAGCGACGGCAAGCGCGCCGCGCCGGATATCTCCGGCAACACGGCCTCCCACCGCGCCAGCTCCTCATCGAGGGCAAACATGTCCACCAAGTGACGTCCTTTGACTGTGTGTCGTCCGCCGGGCCTAGTTGCCCGAACGTATTTAAACGCTGTGACAGCATTATTCCACAGTTTTCAGGGTCCCCGCCGCCCCGCCCCAAGTGCCTGAATGCAAAGCGATTTAGTCCCTCGAGGTAATTTCCACCGCGGTGTCGGCGACCGGTTAGCGGGCGGCCTTGTGGTCGTTGACGCCGGTTGCAAGAACAAGCATGCCACCCGTGGCCGCGGTCAAAAAAAAGCGCCGGCAAGCCGGCGCCTTGTAGGGATGCAACAACGCTTAGGAAGCGTGCTTGCTGATCTCGATCAAACGGGTCCGCATGGTGTCGCTGGCGGCGGGCCCCGGTGCGAACATGTAATCTTCGTCGTTGATGGCCAGACCGCTGTTGGCGTCGACCAGCACCTGATCGGCCGGTTTGCCGGTTTCGCGGCTCACCACCAGCAAGCTGGCGCCTTCCGGCGCCAGATGGTCGTTGCCCCAGGCGATGAAGGCCAGCAGCACGGGCTTGAAGTCGCGGCCGGCCTTGGTCAGCAGGTATTCATAGCGCGGTGGACGGGCGCTGTACTGGCGCCGCTCCATCAGGCCACCCTCGACCAGCCCGGCCAGGCGGCGGGTCAGCATGTTGGGGGCAATCTTGAGGCTCTTTTCAAATTCGTCGAAACGCGACAGGCCGTAGAAAGCGTCGCGCAGGATCAAAATGCTCCACCATTCGCCAACTTTACCCAGGCTGCGGGCGATGGGGCAAGGCATGCGGCCAAAATCGGTATGTTTCATGTGTAACTCCTTGGTTCGGGTGAACAGGAAAATTTATTAAAAATCAACGTGTGATGCTACTTACTTGCATGCCCATTGTGACAATGTGTGACTTTTTTGCGAGCAAACTCCTGTGACTGTGTGTGATTTTTCTGGTGTCAATTTCGCCTCCCTTTTTTGCCTGCGGTTTAAGTACTTTCCCTGTGAAAAACAATACCTTTCAGCCCTTTTCGATCTATAAAAACAGGCTAAAAAACGACCTTAAAAACCCTCCGAATTCCACCGTCAGGTGGCAATGAATTTCATCGTGAAATGTGAACATTCGATAGAATGTTGATTCACGGTAAAATTCATTCCTCAGAGCAATCCATAAACCCGCTTGCGACTTGAACGATCCCTATGAAAATCCTCGCCACCACCGTTACCACCGTTGCCACCGCCTTCCTCCTGCTCGTCGCCGGCCTGCCCTTGTCCGCCACCGCCGGCAACAAAGCCGCCACCAGCGCCATGCAAGTGAGCTTCGTGGTCAAGGAAGCCTGCACCGTGCAAACCGCGGCCAGCCCGGCCCGCGCTCAAGAACGCGCCGCCGCCGCGACCACCCGTGCCCCGGTGGTCGCCTGCGAACTGAAAACCCCCTATCTGCTCACCCGCGGCGCCGATCAACCGGTCGCCGCCAGCAGCCCCACGACCGACCGCCCCGCCGCATCCCTCCGCACCGAAGCGGGCGTGCAGCACTGGGTCCTCTACTTCTGATGCCCACCGGCCGCCACCCGGCCCCCGCCCCGTCAAAACGACACCGTCGCCGTCACGGTGTCCTTGTAATCGCCCGGCGACGGCGTGCTCTGCGGCGGAACCCGTCCGTACACGGTCTGGGTTTGCGTGCCGCCGGTGCCGGTGCCGGTGCCCGAGACGATCGTGGTGCCGCCGCTGCCGTCGCCCCAGCTGGCGCCGTCGAGCGTGTTCGATATCTGATAACTCAACAATTCCGTGGTCGACACGTTGCGCATCCGGCGCGCCGTGGTGGCCGCGCCGTTGGTTCCGGCCGACAGCGCCACCCGGTAGGGCGTGCTCTTGCTGCAGCGGACCGACATGGTCGAGGTCGTTCGCACATTGCCATTGAGCAGCGAGCTGTTCGGGAACGCCAGGTTGCCGACATTGATATTGCAATCGTTGATGACGCTAGCGCTCACCTGGAACACGATCGGCAGCGTCGGCCCGAGCGCGCACCCGGTGGCGCCGGTCAGGAAGAAAATGTATTGCATCAGGCCGCTGCCGGCGCCGAAGTCCGAGCTGAACGTCAGGTCGTTCGGCCCCACCGCCAGGCCGGCAAGGGTGGCGTCGGCCGACAGCTTGCCGAACAGCGTGACGTTCTGCTCAAGCGACCCCACCCCGCCGCCCTTGGTCAGCGTGAAGAGGATCGGGGTCGGCGTGTCGGTGCCGACCCAGCCGCCCCAGATCTTGGCCGGCGCGTAGGTGGCGTCGGTGTAGATGTTGTAGTTGGCGCGCATCGCGCCGTTGCCGACCTGGCGCGTGCTCGTCACCGTCGACGAGGAATTGCTGCCGGCGCCCAGATACAGGCACACGGTCACGTTCGGCGTCAGCAGGTTGCCGAGGAAGTTGGTCCAGGTGCAGGTGACCTTGAACGTGGCCGACGCGTAGACGTCGACGCTGGAGATCGAGCTGACGCTGGGGAAGACCAGGTTTTGCGGCGCGATGGTGCAGCTGTCGGCGCGCGCGTGGCCGCCCCACAGCGCCAGCGCCAGCAGCAATAGCTGCGCGCACCGCCGGGCCGTCATTGCACACCCCGGCAAATGAAGGGTCCGAGGGTCGGCAATGCCCGCCCCTTGACCGCCGCGTACGCGAACTCGACGACGCAGGGCACGCCGTCGACGGTGAGCCGCAAATGGTTCAGCGGCGCCAGGTTGTCGATGAAGGCGACGCCGTCGAAGCCGACCAGGGTGGACGCGCCGCTCTCGACATGCAGCACCTGCGCGCCGGCCGCGACCGGCTTGCCGTCGGCGCCGTGCACGATCACGCTGGCAGCCGCGTAGGTCTCGACCGGGAAGCGCGCCAGCACGCCGGACTGGCGCGCCGGCACCACCTCGCGGCGGGTGGCCGGAATGCGCGCGTCGAGCGGCAGCGCGCTGCTGTCGATGGCGACCTGGTTGATCAGGTAGGGATTGAGGTTGGGCACCAGCAGGTAGCCGCCGGCGCCGGTGCGGCCGATCACGCGGTTCTCCTGCAGCACCGGCACGCCGTCGACGCCGTCGGTCGACACCAGCGCGAAGCCGGCGCCGACCTGGCGCGCAGCGTGCACGCCGCCGTCCATCACCACCAGCGAGCCGGCCGCGCTGAGCGAGGCGCTGCGGTTGTCGCCGTTCTGCTGCACCAGCGCGCCGACCTGGCCGTAGCCGCCCAGATAAGTCAGCTGGCCCTGGCGCAGCGGCGCGCCGTTGCTCTCGAGCGACTGCAGGCCCCAACCGAAGCCGCCGGCGTAGTCGGCCGAGCGGCCCACCGTGACGATGCGGCTGCGCACGCCGTTCTGGCGTCCGGCGCTGGCGTTGGCGGCAATGCGGTCGCCGAACGAGGCGCTCAGGCTGAAGAACAGGCCGCGCGCGGCGGCGTCGCGCAGGTCGCGGAAGGCGCTCACGCTCAGGTAGAAACCGGCGCCCAGGGTGGCCGAGTAAGACAGCGCGGCAATGCGCGCCGCCGGCAGCGACGGCGCGCGCAGGCTGACCAGGCTGGCGCCGAGGCTGTGGCCCGGAAACAGCGCCAGATTCAGGTTGATGCGGTCGTTGGCGCGGGCGCCGGCGCCGCTGTCGGCGGTGGCCAGGTCGCTGTAGCCGGCGCTGGCGCGCAGGGTCTCGGCGTCGATGCTGAAGCGCCCGCTCAGATATTGGTAGCCCAGGCCGGCCTGGATGCCGCGCCCGCTGCCGCTGTCGTTGCGCCGCCCGCCGCTGGCGGCCAGCGAGGCGCGCACCACGCCGGCCTGGCCGAGCCGCAGCATGGCGCCGGCGCCGCCGTTGACGACATCGCGTCCCAGTTCGCCGTGGCCCTCCACGGTCAGGCTGTCGCTCACGCCGCGGCGCAGCGATCCGCTGGCCGCCGGCGCGCGCGCGTAGCCGAACGAGCGGTTGGTGTAGTCGCGCCGCAACACGCCCAACTCGACCGAATAGTCGGTCAGGCCGGCGGCCAGCAGGCGCGTGTCGACATACAAGGGCACGGTGGTGGCGACCGCGCGCCCGGCCGTGTCGCGCGTGACCAGCGTGGCCTGGCCGGCGCCGTTGATGCCGGCCACCTGGTTGATCACGAACGGGCCCGACGGCACGGCCGTCTCGACCTGGCGCACCCCGTTGACGTACAGGCTGACGGCGCTCGGCACCACGGCCGAGCCGGCCAAAGTGGCGACCGGGAAGGTCAGCAGGTCCGGCCGCAGGTCGAAGCTCTTGCGCCACTGCACGCCGCCCATGCGCAGCGAGCGGCTCCACGGCAGCGACGACGAGATCAGGTCGCCCACCTGCCAGGTTTCCAAGGTCACCGGATCGGAGCGCACCCAAGCGGTGTCGAGGCGGATGAAGCGCGGGCCGTTGCCCGTGGCGCCGGCGTTGTAGACGCCGGTGCTGTTGAAGACGCCCCTGTCGTTGAAGTAGCGCAGCTCGTTGGCCACCGAGACGCCGCGCTCGCGGTCGAGCCGGCCGAACGCGTCATAGGTGAGCACCAGCCCCGGCGTGACGGCGGCCGGGCCGGCCACGCGCACGGTGCGCCCGGACAGCGCCACCGGCGCGCGCAGCGTATCATCGACGCGCAGCGCGATCGACTGGCGCGCCGCGTCGTAGCTGTAGCGCAGGCCCTTGATGTCGTCGAGGTCGAACTGATCCCGGTCCTCGACCCCGAACAGCCGGGGGTCGAGCGCCAGGTCGCGCAGATTCTGCACGCTGCTGCGCAAGCCCATGGCGCTGCCACGGGTGAAGCGCAGTATCAGTCCGGTCGGTTCGCCGTTCAATTCAACCTCCAAAAAAAGTTCCTCTTCCACCGGCGGCGGCGTCTGCGCCAGCGCCGCCGTCGCCAGGTTCAGGGCCATCAGTGACAGGCAGATCAGCCGCCCCCACATGCCCGCTTATTCCAACCGTCCAGTGGCGCTGTCGCTCACGGGCCGGGCGTTGACATTGGCCTTGACGGCCAGCGCGCCGCGCAGGTCCGCTTCGGCCGGCATCGGCAGGCGCCATTCGCGCTCGCGCCCGGCCAACACATAGCCGAACAGGCCCGGGGCGATGACGAACTGGCCGCCGGCGGCGTTGCTCAGCTCGAGCGCGCCGATCTGCGCGCGCTGGTTGCCGCTGTTTTTCACCCGCAGCATCCAGTGGCCATCCTTCTTGAACACGCTCCACGCCAGCGACGGCGCGGCGCGCTCGTCGGCAGGCAACACAAACATCGGCACCGAATAGCGCAGGCGGATATCCACGCCTGCCGCCGGGCCGCCGCCCTCGGGCGGAATCTCATCGATCAAAATCCGGTAGCACAACTCGCTGCTTGGGAGTTGCTGGCTACGTCGCACGAGGCGAATGATCTGGCTGCTCTTGGGCCCGATCTGTAGAATTGGGGGACTCGCTACCACTTCCTGGGTCGGCGTCAGGAGGTCGTCGCCGTCCTTCTGCTCCCACTGATACACCCTGACCTGGCCATACACCGGGCTCTCGCCCAGGTTTTGCATGGTGATGCCGGTGGCACCCTGGCCCGCACGCAAAACAATCATCACGGGGGAAATCTGCAAATTCGCAGCGCCCGCCCTTACTCCCAGCATCGCGAGGACGCCGTACACCATCCAGCACAACAGTCGCGCCGGTAATTTCATCGTTTAGAAATACACCGTGGCGGTGATCGTCGACTTATACGTGTCCGGCTGCGGCGTTGCCTGGGCCGGCACCACGCCGTACACGGTGAGCGTCTGCGCGGTGCCGGTGCCGGTGCCCGAGCGGGTGTCGGTGCCCTGCGTGTCGCCCCAGTTGGTGGCGCCGGCGGCCTGGTACAGGTTGAAGGCGACGGTGCTGGTGTTGGCGCCGGTGCCGCTCATCAGGCGCGCGGCGGTGGTCGAGCCGGCGCCGGTGCCGGCGTTCAGGCCGACGTTGTACAGCGTGGTGTTGGTGCAGGTGACGCTGAGCGTGGTGTTGACCGACACCGTCGTCGCCAGCACGCCCTGCGACTGGCCGAAGTCGAGCGCGTTGGCGGCGATGGTGCAGTCGGCGATGATTTTCATCGTCACGTCGAAGTTGCTGGTTTTGCTGCCGTTGACATAAACGGCGGCGTCGGCGACCGGCGCAATGGCGGCCAACATTGCCGCCATCGCCACGCCCGCCGACCGGTGTGTGCGCTGTTTTTTCATTTCTACCCCCATAATTAACAATTGAACGACGGTGCCGAGGGGCTTTGTTCAGGACAATTGCCTTCACTCAACACTTGAACCAATTATTAATGATCTAAAAAAACCCTGCTTTTGCTGCAAGTGACTACGGTTTTGGGAGCGTAGAAAACTATTAAAAATTTTTAAAAGATAGGCATAATACGCAACAGGGCGTGAAGAATTTATCAACCAAGCAAGGTGAACCATGCCGACGGCCAGTGACAGTACGCAGCGCAAAATCCTCATCGTGGACGACTCCGCGTTCGAGCAGCGCGTGCTGGTCGATCTGCTCAGCGAGCTGCCCTACAAGGTGTCGGTGGCCTTCAACGGGCTGCAGGGCTACCAGCTGGCGCTGGCCAATCTGCCGGACCTGATCCTGCTCGACGTGCGCATGCCCAATATGGACGGCTACACGGCGTGCCGGCTGCTCAAGGCCAACCCCGTGACGCAGGACATCCCGGTGATCTTCCTGAGCGGCGCCGACGCCGACGAGGAGCGCATCATGGGCTTGTCGATTGGCGGCGTCGACTATGTCTCCAAGCCGTTTTCGCCGGGCGAGCTGGCCGCCCGCATCCAGGTGCACCTGAATCTGGCGCGCCGGGTCAGCGACCGCGGCCTGACGGCCTCCAACGACCCCCACGCCGGCGCCGGCGGCGCAGGGGCGGCCGCGAGCGGCGCCGCCGGCGATCCGGACGCGGTCATCGTGGCCGCCGTCAAACGCCTGATCGCCGACAACCTGGCCACCTTGCCGGGGCTGGCGGAGATCGCCCGCAGCGTCGGCACCTACCGCGAAAAGTTGTCCCAGATCTTCCGGGAGCAGACCGGCATGACGGTGTTCGCCTTCATCCGCGAGGCACGCATCCGGCGCGGCGAGGAATTGCTGCGGGACACCGACATGGACGTGCAGGATATCGCGCTGCTGATCGGATTTAACAATGCGGGCAACTTCGCCACCGCCTTCCGCGAGCGCACCGGAATCACGCCGAGCGCCTTCCGCACCTCCAACCACCAAAGAAAAACGCCGCAGGCCTGACGGCGCGCGGCGTTGTGCGGGGCGTGCCCGGCGGGCCTAACGCAGCCTGAACACGCTGACCACCGCCGCCAGATTGGCGGCCTGCTCCTGCAGCGAACCGGCGGCGGCCGCCGCCTCCTCGACCAGCGCGGCGTTTTGCTGCGTCACCTCGTCCATCTGCGTGATGGCGCGGTTGACTTCCTCGATGCCGGTGCTCTGCTCGTGGCTGGCGGCCGAGATCTCGGCCACCACGTCGCTGACGCGGCGCACGCTGGCCACCACCTCGCTCATCGTCGTGCCGGCCCGCTGCACCAGCGCCGTGCCGCTGTCGACCTGGGTCACCGAGTCGTCGATCAGCTGCTTGATCTCCTTGGCCGCCGCCGCGCTGCGCTGGGCCAGATTGCGCACCTCGCTGGCGACCACGGCGAAGCCGCGTCCCTGCTCGCCGGCGCGCGCCGCCTCGACGGCGGCGTTGAGCGCCAGGATGTTGGTCTGGAAGGCGATGCCGTCGATCACACTGATGATGTCGACGATCTTGCGCGAGGCGGCGCTGATCGCCTCCATCGTCGCGATCACCTCGCCCACCACCTGGCCGCCGTCGGTGGCAGTGCCGGACGCCGATTGCGCCAGCTGGTTGGCCTGGCGGGCGTTGTCGGCGTTCTGCTTGACGGTCGAGGTCAGCTCCTCCATCGCCGAGGCGGTCTCCTCGAGCGAACTGGCCTGCTCCTCGGTGCGGCTCGACAGGTCGAGGTTGCCGCTGGCGATCTGGGCCGACGCGGTGGCGATGGTGTCGGTGCCGCCGCGCACCTCGCCCACCACCCGCAGCAGGCTGTCGTTCATGGCCTTGAGCGACAGCATCAGTTGTCCCGTCTCGTCCTTGCTGGCGCTGGCGATGTGGCCGGTCAGGTCGCCCTCGGCCACACGGCGGGCGATCACCACCGCCTCCTGCAGCGGCGCGGCGACGGCGCGCGACACCGTCGTCGCCAGCACCAGGCTGATGACGATCAGCGCCGCCAGCGCGCCCAGGATCAGCTTGCGCGCCAGCAGGAAGGTCTGCTCGGCCGAGGTGTCCGAGGCGGCGCTGCCGTCGTCGTTGATCTTGGCCAGCGCGTCGAGTTGCTCGTTAATCTGGCGGAACACCTTGTTGGAAGCGCCACGGAACAGCACCCGCGCCTCGTCCTTCTGGCCGGCGCGCGACAGCGCCATCAGCTTCTTGCTTTCGCCCAGGTAGGCGTCCATGGTTTTCTGCAACTCGGCGTAGATGCGTCTTTCCTCCGGCTCCGACACCAGCGGCGCGTACGACGCCTGCTGCTTGCCCAGGGTCTCGAGCCGGGTCGCCATCGATTTTTCGGTGGCCGCCATGTCGGCCTCCTCGGACAGCAGGATGTGGGTCGATTCGGAGATGCGGTAGCGCGACATCGACGTTTGCATCTGGCCCAGGTAGCGCACCGCCGGCATCCAGTTGGTGGCGATGTCGGTCGAGGCCTGGTTGACCTTGACCAGCTGGTTGATCGAGAACAGGCCGAGGAAGCAGGTCAGCGCGATCACCACCGCGAACGCCAGGATTAACTTCTTGCCTATCTTGAGATCGTAGAACCATTGCATTTTGTGCTCCATATTTTTTCCACTTGGAAATGAATGATAGAGCGTGCCCAGGACAATGTCGATTTATTGTGGTGTTTTCTATGCGCCGAGTTGCGCCGTTGCCTCTTGACCACGCATCTGCCGGCGCCAGAAGAACCACGACGCCAGCGCGTTGAGCCAGTAGGCCGCGTACAGCGCGGCCGTCAGGTACAGGCCGCGGCTGGCGTACAGCGGAATGGAGACAGTGTTGACCAGCAGCCAGAACGCCCAGGTCTGCAAGCGCCGCCCCATCAGCAGCAATTGCGCGATGACGCTGAACATCAGCACGGCCGAATCGATGAACGGCGCGTAGGCGTCGGTATACACTTGCAGCATCAGGCCGTAGGCGGCGGTGGCCACCAGTCCTGCCGCGGCCATCGAGCCCACCAGCAACGGACGCGCCCGGGAAATCGGCAGCGCCCCGCCGCCGCCGCCAACCATCCACCGGCGCCAGCCGATCAGGCAGGTGACGATGAAGAAGCCCTGCAGGGCGACGTCGGCGTACAGTTTGGAGGTGTAGAACAACGCGGCGAACATCGAACAGCCGATCACGCCCAGCCACCACGAATGCACATTGTTGCGTCCGGCGAGCACGATGGACAGCGCCATGACGGCATTGGCGGCGACTTCCAGCGGTGTGGTCAAAACGGCGTCCTTCGGTGGATGGCGCCGGGGTTCGGCGGGGCGGCGGCGGCGGCCGTCTACTCGCGGCAGTCGGCCGGCAGCAGCCTGGCCGGGATGCCGTCGCCGCCGCAGCGCCAGGCCACCCGCTTATTCTCGTCCAGGCTCGGCGTGAACGCAATAGCCTTGCCGCGATAGTTCAGGTCGGCCGGGAACACGTGGACCGCGCCGTTGGCGGCATCGACCGTGATGTTCTGCACCACGTGGTTCGGGTCGGCCATCGCGTAGCCGGCCTGCTCCAGCGTGGCCGGAGCGCTGCCATGGGCGTAGAAATAGCGTTCCACCGCCGCCGCCGCGTCCCGGCCGACGCCGACCACCTGCGCCATGCGCGCGCGCGTCGTGTAGTCCTGGTAGGCGGGAACGGCCACCGCCGCCAGCACGCCGGCCAGCGCCAGCACCGCCAGCAGCGAACCGGCGCCGCCGACGCCCAGGCGCGGCACGAACAGCGCCATCAGATAGGCCAGGCCGTGGCGGCCGGGCTGCTCGACCTCGCTGCCGGCGGCCAGCCCGCGCATCACCGCCATGCGCTTGACCAGCCACGGATAGTCGCCGACCAGCTCGTGGAACGACATCCAGAAGCCGGACGACTGCTGCGCCTGCGCGGCATAGCCGGCCGTGCTGAGCTGGCGCCAGCGCTTGCCGCCGGCCGCCAGCGCCGACAGGCCCACCTGTGCGCTGTCGAGGTCGTCGCAGGCGTGGAAGCCGTGGCGGTCGCACGTGTATTCGCGCGCGCGGGCGTAGGCCGCGCCCAGCAGCGGAACGAAGGCGGCCGGCGCCAGCAGCGCCGACCAGCGCAGGTGCTGGCGTTTGAGGTGGCCGATCTCGTGGCCGATGTAGAAGTTGATCGCGTCCGGGCGCTCCTCCAGCGCGTCGACGATGTCCGAATACAGCACAATGAAGTTATTGCCGAGAAAGCGCGTGGCGAAGGCGTTGAAGCTGCCGCCCATTTGCAGCAGATACGCCTCCGGCGCCCGCTCCAGGCCGAGGCGCCGGCAGCAGGCGTCGATGCGCTCGCGCAGGTCGGGGAATTGCTCGGCCGTGATGCGCACGCCGGTGCCCTTGAGCCAGGACACCAGCGCCGATTGCGCGAAGCAGTAGGCGACAAAGAACAGCAGCAGATAAAACAGGAGAAAAACCGGCGCCATGCCCATGGTCGCCGCCAGCAGGCCGGTCCAGACGGCCAGCGAGACGGCCAGCATGATGCCGAACAGCGCTTTTTCGTTCTTGTAAACCAATTCCATACGGCTCCCGGCCTCGCAAAGTTTCCCGGGAGCTATTCTAGCGGCTTATTTAAGAAAAATGCAACTCTTTATGATAACGTTGTCTGCAGCTCGGCGATATTGATCGGCTTGACGAGGTGGGCCGCGAAACCGGCCTCGCGGCTGCGGTGCTTGTCGTTCTCCTGGCCGTAGCCGGACAGCGCGATCAGTTTCAGGCCGTCGCCGCGCGGCAGGCGGCGCAGGTGGGCGGCCAGTTCGAAGCCGTCCATGCCGGGCAGGCCGATGTCGAGGATGGCCACCTGCGGCATCGCCCTGCCGGCCTCGGCGATCGCGTGGGCCGGATCGTAGGCCACCGTCGCGCTGTAGCCGAGCGCGCCGAGCAGGTCGGCCAGCGAATCGGCGGCATCCTGGTTGTCGTCGACCACCAGCACGCGGATGCCGCCGCCCTGCGCCGGCGCGCTGTCGGCCGCGCCCGCGTTGACGGACTCGGCCTCCTCCACCACCGACTCGGGCAGGGTCAGCGTGAAGGTGCTGCCGCGCCCTTCGCCGGCGCTGTAGGCGGCCACCTCGCCGCCGTGCATCTGCACCAGGTTGCGCACCAGCGCCAGTCCGATGCCCAGCCCGCCCTTGGCGCGGTCGACCATGCGGTTGCCCTGCACGAACAGGTCGAAGATGTGCGGCAGCAAGGTCGGCGAGATGCCCGAGCCGTCGTCGGCGACCTGTATCGTCAGCGCGCGCCCCTGGACCCGGGTGGCCAGGGTCACGTGGCCGCCCGCCGGCGTGTAGCGCGCCGCGTTGCTCAGCAGATTGGACACCACCTGCGCCAGCCGCGCCGGATCGCCGTGCCAGCGTACCGGCGCCACGTCGACCAGCAGCCGGTGCTGCTTTTGCTCGAGCAGCGGACTGGCCATTTCGATCGCCTTGTTGAGCACGTCCGCCAGCGCGACCGTCTCCTTGCGCAGCTCGACCTTGCCGCTGGCGATGCGCGAGACGTCGAGCAGGTCGTCCACCAGCCGCACCAGATGGTCGACCTGGCGCTGGATCACCTCCTGCTCGTGGACGGTTTCGCTGTGCTCGCCGCCGCGCAGCTTCATCAGCTTGAGCGCGGTGACGATGGGCGCCAGCGGGTTGCGCAGCTCGTGGCCGAGCATGGCCAGGAATTCGTCCTTGGTGCGCGACGACGCGTTCAGGTCGGCGTTGAGGCGCTCGCTCTCGGCCATCGCCTGCGCCAGCGCGCGGTCGCTGTCGAGGCGGCTCACGGTGGCGCACACGGTGGCGGTGTACTGCTCCAGGAACTGGCGGAACGACGCGTCCAGCGGCAAGCGCGGCGACACGCGGAACGCCAGCGCCAGCTCGCCGCACAGTTGCAGGTCGGCGCCGCGGATGACGACGACGGCCGGATCGCCGGCGGCGAGTTGGGCGCCATCGGCGGCGCCCGCGCCCGGCCCGCGCAGCAGGTCCACCGACAGCAGGTCGCCCGGATCGTCGCCGGCGCTCAGGGCGATGCCGGCGCGCACATCGGCCTCGCTGCGGCAGGCCAGCAGCCGGCGCGCCAGCAGGTCGAGCGCGTGGCGGCGGCGCTCGGCCAGCACCTTGGCGGTGGTCTCGGTGCAGACCACCAGCACGCCGGCGATGCCGTCGTCCCCGCCGAACACCGGCGTATAGGTGTAACTCCAGTAGACATCCTCGATGCGGCCGTTGCGCCAGATCGGCACCAGGTTGTCGGCGTACCAGCGCGGTTCGCCGCCGTTGCGCACCTCGTCGATCTGCGGGCCGATGATGGGCCAGATCTCGGTCCAGCATGCGCGTCCGCCCTGCCCGAGCGCGGCCGGATGCTTGCCCTCGCCGAAGCACGGCACGTAGGCATCGTTGTAGACCTGGGTCAGCTCGTCGCCCCACCACAGGAACATCGGATGGACCGAATGCATGACGATGCCCACGCTGGTGCGCAGCGCGGCGGACCAATCGCCGATGGCGCCGAGCGCCGTGTTTTGCCACGGAAAGTCACGCACCATGTCGCGCATCGGCGTGCCGCCGCCCATAAAGCGGTGCGACCGTTCGCCGACGGCGGGGAAGGACAGGGTGGTAACGGAGTGGGCCGCCATGATGACTTTATCTGCCGAAAGCCAAAGTGTAACAAGAGTAGTGTACGGCGGCGCACAATAGGCCCGCGCCGCGCTGCGGATTGTAGTTAGCAAGCAACGCCAACGTCTTCGACCTCCCCTAATAAATCAACTCACTGATCGTTTCCCCGGCGCCGATTTTTCGCGCGTTGAAGTCGCATATGATCGGTTTTCCCAAGCAGGGAGAGACATCCACACGGCAACAAAAAAAACCAAAAGGATACGCATGAAGAACCGGAACGCAAGTCCGCTCAAACCATCGGTGCTCGCCGTCGTCGGCGTGTTGGCCGCGATGGCCGCACCTTCGCAGGCGCAAACCGCCGCGACCACCGACGCCGCGCCCGCAGCCGCGCAGCCAGCCGACTCAGTCGTGGTCGTGACCGGTTTCCGCGCCAGCCTCAACAGCGCGCTGAACACCAAGCGCGCCAGCGACGGCATCATCGACGTCATCAAGGCCGAGGACATCGCCAAGTTCCCCGACGCCAACCTGGCCGAATCGCTGCAGCGGGTGCCGGGCGTGTCGCTCACGCGCGGCGACGGCGGCGAGGGCAAGCAGATCACCGTGCGCGGCCTCAATGCCGGCTTCACGCGGGTGCGCATCAACGGCATCGAGGGCGTGACGGCCACCGGCGCCTCCGACATCAACGGCAGCACCAACCGCGGGCGCGGCTTCGACTTTTCCGTGTTCGCCTCCGAACTGTTCAACAGCCTCGAGGTGCGCAAGACCTCCGAGGCCAGCGTCGAGGAAGGCTCGCTCGGCGCCACCGTCGACCTGCGCACCGCGCGCCCGTTCGATTTCAAGGGCCGCACCTTCAGCCTGGGCGCGCAGGAGATGCACAATTCGCTGTCGAAGAAATACAGCCCGCGCGTGACGGCGCTGCTGTCGGACCGCTGGAAGACGCCGTACGGCCAGTTCGGCGCGCTGATCTCGGCCGCGTATTCGAAGCGCACGGTGCAGGAGGAAGGCTACGAGGCGGTCGAGCTGCTCAGCGCCAGCAACGACGGCGGCTTTTGCGCGCCGGCCGGCTACGCGCCGCAGAATCCCGCCAACAACGCCGTCAAGGGCATCGACGCGGCCAACTGCGGCTTCGGCGTGCCACGCACGTCCAACCCGGCCGCCTACAACGACGTCATGTCGCGCACCGACAACTACGGCGGCACGGTCGCCAACCCGCTGCCCGGGTCGGGCGCGTTCGCGCCGCGCATTCCGCGCTACCGCCGCTCGATGACGCAGTACGAGCGCTCCGGCGTGACCGGCTCGCTGCAATGGCGCCCGAGCAGCAGCACCGAGCTCAACCTCGATCTGCTGGGCGGCAAGTTCAACAACAAGCGCTACGACAACTACATCTCGGCCATCTCGTTCGGCCGCAGCCTCGGGCAATCGAACGGCAAGCCGCAGACGTCGATCCTGGAGACCCACTTCAACGACGCCGGCAGCTGGGACTACGGCAAGTTCAACGCGGTCGACATCCGCAGCGAAGGATTGCTCGACGTCTACTCGACCCTGTTCCGCCAGCACGTGTTGTCGGGCCGCCACGACATCACCGACCGCCTGAAGATCGACTTCCTGACCGGCCAGTCGCGCTCGGACCTGGACGAGCCGCAGCGCACGACGGTGCAGTTCGATTCGCCCAACGCCAACGGCTACTCCTTCGACTTCCGCAACAACCGCAACGTGCCGGCGATGAACTTCGGCATCGACGTCGCCAACCCGAACAGCTTCAGCTTCGCGCCGCAGGAGGCGGACGGCACCTTCCACGGCCAGTTCGTCGGCCGCTATCTGCACACCCGCAACACGCTCAAGACCAACCAGGTCAACGCCAGCTACGAGCTCAACGACAACCTGACCCTGCGCACCGGCTTCTCCAAGCGCGACAACACCTGGACCAACGTCGAGATCGGCTCCGGCGGCAACGGCCTGACCCTGCCGGCCGGCGTGGGCATGGGCGACATCACGCGCCAGATCGGCGGCTTCGGCAAGGGCCTGGGCGCCGGCGGCGTGCCGAACTCGTGGGCGGCCGTCGACCTCGACAAATTCCTCAAGGTCTACAACATCGAGTGCCATTGCGCCGAGGTGCCGGGTTCGAGCTACAACTATTTGAACCAGGCCAACCGCGGCGTCGACGAGTCGATCAAGGCGCTGTTCCTGGCGGCCGACTTCAAGTACGACCTGTTCTCGATTCCGCTGCGCGGCAATGTCGGCGTGCGCCACGCCCGCACCGACGTCGACAGCTTCGCCATGCTCAACGCCAACGGCGTGCTGGAGCCGGCGCGCTTCAAGAACAGCTACCGCGACACCCTGCCGGCGCTCAACGTCTCGGCCACCCTGCCGCACGACGTGATGCTGCGCTTCTCGGCCGGCAAGACGCTGGCGCGTCCGGAGTACACCGACCTGGCGCCGTCGACCACGCTCAGCACGCAGGTGCAGACGGTCACCATCGGCAACCCCAACCTGGCGCCGATCCGTGCCAAGACCTACGACGTGCAAGCCGAGTGGTACTACGCCAAGAACGCGATGGTGTCGGTGGGCGCCTTCCACAAGGACATCGGCACCTTCATCCAAGGCGTGTCGGAGCGCGCGGTGTTCTCGTCGCTGGGCTTGCCGGAATCGATCCTGCTGGGCGGCGGCTGCAGCATCACCGGCGGCACGCCGGCCTGCGCCACGCTGCCCAACACCACGGTGGTGGTCAACCGCCAGGTCAACACGCCGGGCGGTCCTTTGACCGGGTACGAGTTCAACCTGCAGGCGCCGTTCAGCTTCCTGCCGGGGATCTGGGCCAATTTCGGCCTGCTGGCCAACTACACGCACGTCGATTCGAAGATCACCTACATCACGCGGGTGGACAATCCGAACACGGCCGCCAACGAGCTGCTGACGCGGCGCGCCAACTTCACCGGCCTGTCGCCGAAGGCGCACAACCTGACGTTGTTCTATGAGGACAAGAAGTTCAGCGCAAGGGTGTCGGCGGCGCACCGTTCGTCGTATCTGCTCAGCGTGCTGGGCGACGTGCAGGGGCACGACTTCACCATGGTCGATGGATCGACCAATATCGACTTCAGCATGTCGTACAACATCACGCCGCAGTTGCGCGTCAGTCTGGAGGGGCAGAACCTGAACGACACGCCGCTGCGCTACGGACGTGACAGCCAGCGCAACGACACCTTGTTGTACGTGCATTCGGGACGCACGTTTGTGGTGGGGTTGAATTACAAGTATTGAGGGATGGATGCCCGCCGATCAATGCTCGCGCCAATGATCCAGATTCACCGGCTCGGCGATCGGCGTGCCGTTGCGCTCGGCGCGGAAGCGCGCCGATGCCGCGTACACGGCGCGCCGCACCCGCATGATGGAACCGAGCGGGCGATGCGCGGCCACGCAATGCCACGGATTGAACTGCATGCCGTCGTCGACCAGCACCGACAAGCCATGCGTCCAGCCGGCCTGCGGCCCGGCGCTGATGCGCGCCACCGCCACCCACGGGCTGGTCCACTCGACGGTCGGATTCTCGATCGGCATCTCCGCCAGATCGGTGCATAGCTGCACGCGCAGTTCCCATTCGGCGTGATGTTCGGTCATGAAATCGACCACCGCGCCGCGCAGGCCGTTCGGCTTGCCGTCGAGGTCCACCGGCCGGTCCTTCAGCGCGACCAGCTCGGGCGAGACCGGCACCAGCGACAACTTGGCCATGTAGCGCCCGAACAGCACCGGCACCTGCGTGTAAAAGGTCTCGCCGAGGATGTGGGTTTCCGGATGGCCGCCGAGGCCCTTGAGCGTGGCGCTCTCGCCGCCGACCGCCTCGATCGCCTTCTCGGCGCCCTGCAAGGCGGCGGAGAAAGCCTTCTTCAGCGCCGGCGCCTTGTCGGTGGTGGCGGCCAGCAGTTTGGTGCTGCCCAGGAACTGCTTGGCCGTCGGCGACAGGAACACCGGACCGTTGACCATGACGAAGTCCTGGGTGGTGTCGCCCTGGCCGTCCGCCAGCCGTTCGCCGGGAACGCCGATGATCTTGAGCGCCATGCCGCGCGGCGTCGACACCTTGTCGTCGAGCAGGTCGCCCGGCGTGGTCGACAGGCGCATCACCACCGGATACTCGCCCGCCGTGGCGAACAGGCCTTGCGAGTAATCGGGCGGGACGCGGTCCAGCACCCGCAACTGCCCGCGCAGCAGGCCATGGCTCTTGGCGTGCACGCCGCGCGGCGCGTGGCCGCTGTCCTTGTAAACGGTCTCGGCGACGCTGCGCATGGCCTCTTGCAGGCCGGCGATGGTCCGGGCCTCGTCCTCCTCCTCGATTTCGTAGGAGGGATCATAGGGCAACGGTTGGTTCAGATGGCGGGTGGGGAAATCCATTTTGTATCCTGCGGGCTAGTTGGCTGACTCGTCGATGATGACCGCGTCGGCACCACGTGTCTGTGGCGTGACACACCTAACAACTGTGCCACGGCGGCAATAATGCATTCCACCACGTCAAAACCGCCGTTCGTCGCGCGCCGCTGGCCACCGCCGCCGGCAAGCACTACAGTCACGCCATGATCTTCTCCGACGAAAACAAATGACGCCCATTTCCCGCCACCTCCGGCCGGCCCTGCTGGTATTGATCGCCACCGCGCTGCTGGCAGCGCCTTGTTCCCGGGCGCAAACGGCGCCCCTGTTGACGCCGGAGCAATTGCGCGCGGACCTGCGCTTCGTCCAGGACGCCGTCGCCGCCACCCATCCCGACCCCGGCTTCTCGGCCGACGTCGAACAGCTGCGGCAAACTTACCGGCGCATCGACGCGCAGCTGGACAGGCCGATGACGCGCGACCAGGCCTGGCGGCTGATGGCAACGCTCAACCCGGTATACGCCGACGCCCACATGGCGTTGACGCCGCCGGATGCCGGCGCCCAGAGCGAGGCCCTGCTCGCCGCCGGCGGCGGATTCTTTCCCTACGAGGTGGTGGTGGACCCGCAAGGCGGCCTGGCCATTCGCGCCGAACTGGGCGGCGCGGCCTCGCCGCTGGCCGGCGCGCGCATCGAGCAGATCAACGGCGTGCCGGCGCGCCGCCTCGTCGCCGAGCTGCTGGAACGCTGCCACGGCGACACGGCCACGTTCCGCGCCGACCTGCTGTCGACGCGCTGGCCCTTCCTGTACTGGAAGATGTACGGCGACGTCGCGGCCTTCGACGTGCTGACCGCCGATGGCCGGCGGCTGCGCGCGGCCGCCGGCGACAAACTGCCGGCCTACCTGAGCGGACGGGCGGAGTTCGACCGCCAGTTCCGGTTCGAGCTGCTGCCCGGCGACGCCGCGCTGCTGACCGTCAACACCTTCTACTGGCCCGACAAAAAGCAATTCACCGACTTCACCGAACGCGCCTTCACGCGGCTGCGCGACGCCAGGGTCAAGACATTGCTGATCGACGTGCGCGCCAACGGCGGCGGCAACGACGACATGTGGATGGACGGCATTCTGCGCTACATCGCCGACAAGCCGTACCGCTGGGCCTCGACGTACAAGAAAAAGGTCATCAAGGGCCGCGAGAGCGCCACCGAAAAGCTGGGCGACGTGATCGACGGCACGATAGAGAAATGGATACCGCCGCGACCGGACGATCCGCTGCATTTTAGCGGCGCCACCTACGTGCTGGTCGGACGCAACACGTATTCGTCGGCCATCCTGTTCAGCAACGTGGTGCAAGACTTCGGCTTCGCCAAGGTGGCCGGCGCGGCCGGTTCGGCGCGCGCGCGGCAAAGCGGCGGCACGCAAAACTTCGTGCTGCCGGCCAGCGGCCTGGCGCTCAGCGTGCCGCGCCTGATCTTCCAGCGGCCTTCCGGCGCGGCCGCCCCGGCGCTGGTGTCGCCGGACCCGCTGTTGCCGGACAGCCCGTACGACAGCCGGGAATTGATCGATGCGTTGTTGCGGTCGCTTTGAGGGATGGCCACGGGATCTGTGCGGTTTCGGCGTATTTTGATCTAGATCATAGTTTTTCCATGTAGTAGGGCGGAGACTGGCCCCCATGCACTGTCACACATGAGGGAGTCCCAATGCCGTACGCGAGCATCAATCCATACACCGGCGAGCTGGTCAAATCATTTCCCGACGCCACCGACGCCGAGGTGGCCACCGCCATCGACCGGGCCCACGCCGCGTTCCAGACCTGGAAGCACACCGGCTTTGGCGCGCGCGCCACGGTGATGCGCGCGGCCGCCGGGCTGCTGCGCCGCCAGTGCGACGACCACGCCCGCCTGCTGACCATGGAAATGGGCAAGCTGTTCTCCGAGGCCAAGGCCGAGGTGGCGCTGGCGGCCGACATCTTCGACTACTACGCGCTGCACGCCGAGGCGTTGCTGGCGCCTCAGCAATTGCCGGTGGCCAGCCCCGACGAGGGCAGCGCCACGCTGGTGCACGAGCCGCTCGGCGTGCTGCTGGCGATCGAGCCGTGGAACTTTCCCTATTACCAGATCGCCCGCATCATCGCGCCGCAACTGTCGGCCGGCAACACCATGCTGCTCAAGCACGCGTCCAACGTGCCGCAGAGCGCGGCCGCGTTCGAGCGGCTGATGCGCGACGCCGGCCTGCCCGCCGGCGCCTTCCAGAACCTGTACGCCACGCGCGCGCAGATCGAGGCCATCCTCAACGACCCGCGCGTGCACGGCGTGGCGCTGACCGGCTCGGAGGCGGCCGGCGCGGTCATCGCCGCCCAGGCCGGCAAGGCGCTCAAGAAGTCGACCATGGAACTGGGCGGCGCCGACGCCTTCGTGGTGCTGGCCGACGCCGATCTCGACAAGACGGTCAAGTGGGCGGTGTTCGGCCGCCACTGGAACGGCGGCCAGGTGTGCGTGTCGTCCAAACGCATGATCGTCGTCGACGCCGTCTACGACGCCTTCGCCGAGCGCTACGCCACCGGCGTGGCGGCGCTGCGCGCGGGCGACCCGTTCGACGCCGCCACCACGCTGGCGCCGTTGTCGTCGCGCGCCGCCGCCGACGAGATCCGCGACAAGATCCGCCAGGCCGTCGTGTTCGGCGCCACCGCGACCGAGGTCGGGCCGCCGGTGCCGGCCGGCGGCGCCTTCGTGCAGCCGACCATCCTGTCGAACCTGGGCGCGGACAACCCGGCCCGCCATTGGGAATTCTTCGGCCCCGTCTCGATGCTGTTCCGCGCCGCCGACGAGGCCGACGCGATGCGCATCGCCAACGACACACCGTTCGGCCTGGGCGGCTCGGTGTTCACCGCCGACACCGCGCGCGGCGTCGAGGTCGCCAAACAAATCGCCACCGGCATGGTGTTCATCAACCACCCGACGATGGTCAAGGCCGACCTGCCGTTCGGCGGCATCGGCCGCTCAGGCTACGGCCGCGAACTGATCGGGCTGGGCATCAAGGAATTCGTCAATCACAAGCTGATCGACGTGGTCGACATCGACGCGCCGTTCTGACCCCACCCACTGAGGAGCAACACCATGCAAAAAACCATGAAGGCGGCGGTCGTCCGCGCGTTCGGCCAACCCCTGGTGATCGAGGAGGTGGCCGTGCCGCAGGTCGGCCCCGGCCAGATCCTGGTCAAGGTCGCCGCCACCGGCGTCTGCCACACCGACCTGCACGCGGCGCAGGGCGACTGGCCGGTCAAGCCGAACCCGCCGTTCATCCCCGGCCACGAGGGCGTCGGCTATGTGGTCGCGGCCGGCGCGGGCGTGCGCCACGTCAAGGAGGGCGACCGGGTCGGCGTGCCGTGGCTGTACACGGCCTGCGGCCATTGCCCGCATTGCCTGGGCGGCTGGGAGACCCTGTGCGGCGAACAGCAAAACACCGGCTACTCGGTCAACGGCAGCTTCGCCGAATACGTGCTGGCCGATCCGAACTTCGTCGGCCACCTGCCGGCCAACGTCGGCTTCGTCGACATCTCGCCGGTGCTGTGCGCCGGCGTCACCGTCTACAAGGGGTTGAAGGTCACCGACACCAAGCCCGGCGATTGGGTCACGATCTCCGGCATCGGCGGGCTGGGCCATATGGCCGTGCAATACGCCACGGCGATGGGCTTGAACGTGGTGGCGGTCGACATCGACGACGCCAAGCTGGCGCTGGCCAAGCGGCTGGGCGCGGCGGTGACGGTCAACGCGCTCACCACCGATCCGGCCGCCTTCATCCAGAAGGAGCTCGGCGGCACCCAGGGCGTGCTGGTGACGGCCGTCTCGCCCAAGGCCTTCCAGCAGGCGCTGGGCATGGTGCGGCGCGGCGGCACGGTCTCGCTCAACGGCCTGCCGCCGGGCGACTTCCCGCTGTCGATCTTCGACACGGTACTGAACGGCATCACCGTGCGCGGCTCGATCGTCGGCACCCGGCTCGACTTGCAGGAAGCACTCGACTTCGCCGCCCTCGGCAAGGTCCGCGCGACCGTCCAGACCGACCGCCTGGAAAACATCAACGAGGTGTTCGCGCGCATGCACAAGGGCGACATCGAGGGCCGCGTCGTGCTCGACTTCGAGCACTGAACACCGCCTTGAGGGCGGGCATCGGCAAAATTCGCCTTACGGCAACAAATCTTTGCGGCCGCCGGAAAACTGTGGGAGCATAGTCGACACGATCGCCGCCGCTGCGGCGAGATTGGGGGCTGCTTGAAGCTGTTACGGCTGTTGAAATTTTGCACATGTTTATTGCTGAGCACGCCGGCGCTCGCCGCAGAGCCGCCCGTCATGCGCTTCGCCACCGAGGAATGGCCGCCGTTTTTCAGCCGCGCGTTGCCGGGCAATGGCTTGACCGGCGCGTTGCTCGGCGCGGTGGTCACGCGCATGGGCTACGCGACGCAAATCGACTATTTTCCGTGGAAGCGGGCGATGGAGATCGGCCTGCACGACCGCGACTACGCCGGCGTGGTGGCGATGGTACGCAATCCGGAGCGGGAGAAGATGTGCTATTTTTCCAGCGCCGTCGGCAGCCGGCAGATGGTGCTGGCCTACCTGAAGGACAAGCCGGTGACGGCGGGCGCGCTGAAGGACCTGAAGGCGGTGCGCATCGGCACTGTGGGCGGCTATGCCTACGGCGAACAGTTCGACGATCTGGCGCGCTCGGGAGGGCTAGCGGTCGAACCGGCCATCAGCGACGAAATCAACGTCCGCAAGCTGCTGGCGCGCCGCTTCGCCGCCATCGTCATCGAAAAACGCATGCTGCGCTACCTGCTGGCCGCCGAGCGCTACACGCAAGCCGAGCGCGACCGGGTCGAAACGGCCGACCACCTGTTCACCACGCGCAGCGTGCACGTGTGCTTCCAGCACACGGCGCAAGGGTTGATGCGACAGCGGGCGTTCGACCAGGCCGCGCGGGAAGTGGACTTATCCAGGATAGAGCGAGACTACTGGCGCGACATGCAAGTTCCGGGCGCGGCACCGGTTAAACCGTGAGCGGCTTGCGTCCGCGCGTCAAGCCGTTGCCGTAGCCGGCGCTTGTTTGTCCTTGGCGACGACGGTCTTCGGCGCCGGCTTGGCCTTCTCCTTCTCCACCTGCGCCAACACCACCTTGTGAATGAAGTGCAGCTTTTCCTGCACCGGCGTCGGCAGCTTGAACGGATACGAGTCCGGCGTGCCGACGCTGCGGTTCAAGCTGTTGAGCACATAGGTCAGCGCGAACCAGTCCGAGACGATTTCGTCGAAGGAATCGATCTTCAGCGGCGGCGCGGTTATCACCATCTCCGGCTCCTCCTTCTTGCGCGGCTTGAGCGACAGGCCGCACGCGTGCGCCGTCTCGAGCGTATCGATCATGTGCAGGTAGTGCGCCCAGGTTTCGGCCCAGTCTTCCCACGGGTGCGAGCTGGCGTAGGTGCTGATGAAGTGCTGTTCCCAGTCGGCCGGCGCGCCGTTCTCGTAGTGTTTCTTCAGGCTCTCGCTGTAATCCTGGCGCTCGTCGCCGAACAGTTCGCGATAGCCGTCGATCCATTCGCTGTCGGCGATCAGGCGGTCGAAATAATAGTGTCCGCTCTCGTGGCGGAAATGGCCCAGCAGCGTGCGGTAGTGTTCATGCATCTGCTCGCGGGTGCGCTCGCGCTGGGCGGGGTCGGCCTCGGCGATGTTGAGCGTGATCAGGCCGTTGTCGTGGCCGGTCATCACCTTCTCGTCGTCGCCCGGACCGTCCTCGAGGAACTGGAACGCCAGGCCGGCCTCCTCGTCCTCCTCTTTCGACACCGGGGTCAGGTGCAGCGAATACAGCGAATAAAGCAGGCGGCGCTTGGCCGATTCCAGGCGCTGCCAAAACAGGTGATTCTTATCGGTGCTCAAGGTAGGAATGACGACGGTCAGCTGACAAGAGGCGCACAGTTCGTTCGGATCGTCGGCATCGAGCATCCAATTGCAGACCTGATGGTTGACGTAGTTGCTGCATTGCTTGTAAAGGCGGCCCGCGTCGTTCTTGTTCAAGCTGCGCCAGGTGCCCTCCCCGGCCGGTTCGAAGCTGCTGACGACGCGTTGCGCCGGCTGGTAGCCGAGCATGCTGTCGCAGCTAAAGCACAGCGTGTTTTCAAAAAATACTTGTTGTGAACACTTGTCACAGTGAAAGGTTTTCATTTTGTATGGAGATGAGTGGGTGCGTCCGCCGGAGGGCGACGCTTGCAACCATCATAGCCACCCCGCCAGCGTAGTTCAGTTAGCCAGCGCGCATAGGGCCCTAACCGCGCGGATTGACAACACACACACCGGGGTCAGGTCCGACATTCGGACATTGGGCGAAAATGCGGAACTTTTGAACTGGTAAAAAGTTCGTAAATGTCCGAATGTCGGACCTGACCCCCACGGTTTATACTCGCGGTTTATGACAAGTCGAGTGGCGTGACCGTGACGTTGACCTGCAACGCCTGCTCGCCGCCGCCGAGCACGATGCCGCGCATCGGCGTGACGTCGCTGAAGTCGCGCCCCCAACCGGTGACGATGTGCTCGTGCTGCACCAGGCAGCGGTTGGTCGGGTCGAAGTCGATCCAGCCCAGCGCCGGGTCGTACACCGATACCCAGGCGTGCGAGGCGTCGGCGCCTATCATGCGCGGCTGCCCTTCCGGCGGATGCGTGAGCAGATAGCCGCTCATGTAGCGCGCCGGCAGGCCCAGGCCGCGCAGGCCGCCGATCATCAGTTGCGCGAAGTCCTGGCACACGCCGCGCCGCCCGCTCAGCACCTGCTCGAGCGGCGTCGAGATGTCGGTCGCGGTGCTGTCGAATTCGAAGTCGTCGAAGATCCGTTGTGTCAGGTCGAGCACGGCGTCGAGCAGCGGGCGGCCGGCGCTGAAACTGTCGCGCGCGTAGTCGGCCAGCTCCGCGCTCAAGGTCACATGCGGCGACGCGTACAGGTATTGGCACGCCTCCAGGGTGGCGTCGCTGCGATCGGTCAGCATCAAGTCGCGCACCAGTTCCCACGGCGCGCTGTCGGCGATCTGCTCCAGGGTGCGGCGCGGGTACAGCGCCAGCGTCGATTCGACGTGCACCAGCAGCGCGCTGTGCGGCGCGGTGATGCTGAAATGGCGCGTCAAGTTGCCGAAGTAATCGGCGCCGTCGGTGATGTCCTCCGCCGGCGGCTCGGTCACGATCCGGTGCGACTCGGTGCGCTGGTAGTCGAACGAACGCGGCGTCATATGCAGGTACTGCTGCGACAGCGACACCGCGCTTTGATAGCCATAGCGGGTCTGGTGCACCACCAGGTAGCGCGCGCAGGCGGCCGGCGTTTGCGGCGGTGGCGTGTCGCTGGCGGTGTTCGGCAGCGGGCTGGCGGTTTGCTGGGTTTGGGATTGGGTCATCGCGCA
Source organism: uncultured Duganella sp. (assembly GCA_963511605.1). Classification (GTDB taxonomy): domain Bacteria; phylum Pseudomonadota; class Gammaproteobacteria; order Burkholderiales; family Burkholderiaceae_D; genus Rugamonas. Next base: position 239,561 of record CAUPJZ010000006.1, read on the forward strand.
TACCCCCGCGCGCAAGGCGTTTCGAACTTGTTGTGCAAGCTGCCCGTGTAGCTGAAGAACTGCAATCCGATCTGCTCGGCCATGACCTCGCTGGCGTTCTGCACGCGCGCCAGCAGGTCGATCAGCCGCGGATTGGCGCCGTACAGGTCCGCCTCCGGCGACAACGACAGCAGCTCGGCGTGCAGCGGGGCGAGATTGTGCTCGCCGCAAGGGCCATACACTGTGGCGATCTTGCGTAGCCCCGCGAGCACGCCATGCAGCTGATGGCTGATCGAGCGCGGATTGCTGTCGTCGAGGATCAGCAGGTCGAGTACCGGCAGCCACTCGGGCTGGGCGCGGTAGCGCGCGCGGTAGGTGACGATGCTGTCGGACAGCTCCAGCACCCAGTCCAGATTGCCCTCCGGGTCCATGCCCAGCGCCGCCCGCACCACCATGCTTTGGAATTGCAGGCGCTCCAGGCGCCGCCCCAGCGACAGGAAGCGCCAGCCCATGTCGCGCGTCATGCCGTCCAGGCCGAAACCGGTCAAGGTCATCAAAGATGCGGCGGCGTCGTCGAGGATCGTCATCGCCTCCGATTGCGATGGCAACGTGGCGCCGCCGGCGCGTTCGACCAGCCGGTTCAGCGCGCGCCAGTTGTCGACCGACAGACGCTCGCGCAATTGGCTGGCGGTGTTGTAGAGCTGTTGCTGCTGGCGCGCCAGTCCCGGGACGTCCGGCGAGACCACCGCCAGCAACAGCGCCGCTTCGATCTGGGCGTCGTGCGCGATGCGGGCCGGCGCCGGCTCGGGTTCCGGCGCCCCACCTTGGCTTTGCCCCTGGCTCTGGGTTTGGCCCTGGCTTTGACTCGACATCTGATCCTGGCTTTGGGTCTGGGTCTGCTGGTCCTGGCTTTGGGCCTGCTGATCCTGACTTTGACTCTGCTGGCTCTGTCGCTGCGCGGGCTCCGGCTCCGGCATGGGGGTCAGCTGGAACCACGCGCACAGCGATTCGACGGTCGGCCACTCGGCGCCCGGATAGCCGGCGCGCACATTGAAGACGATATTGAGCGCCACCCGCAGCAACCGCGCGATGTCGTCGCAGCGCTCGGTGTGGCGGCCCAGCCAGAACAGGTTTTCCGCCATGCGGCTCGATAGCTGGGTGTCGTCGCGCACCAGGTCCTGCGCCGTCATGCTGCGCGGGACGGGTTGCTGGTGGCGCGCCTGCGAACTGGCCTGCACCCACGTGTCCTTGCTGCCGCCGCCGTGCTGCATGGTGATGACGCGCGCGTCCGGCCCGGTGGCCACGCGCGTCAGCCCGCCCGGCATGACGACGTAGCCGTCCGGCGTGGCGCAGGCGAACACGCGCAGGCCGATCGAGTGCGCGCTCAGGCGCCCGGTCTCCGGCTGGTACACCGGCCCCTGCGACAGCCGCACCAGCTCGTGCGCGACATAGTTGTTCGGGTTGGCGCGCATCTGCGCGATCAGCGCGGCGCGGGCCGCGTCCTTCAGGTCGCGCCCGTACACCGGCGCCTGGCGCAGCTGCGGGAAGGCCGGCATGATCACCAGTTGGTCCAGCTTTTCGATCGCCTCCTCCAGCGCGGCCGGCTCGCCGCACCACCAGGTGGCCACCGACGGCATGCGCAGCGGCTGGCCGAGCAGACGCTCGCTGAGCGCCGGCAGGAAGCCGAGCAAGGCGCCCGATTCGAGCAGGTTCGAGCCCAGGCTGTTGGTGACCAGGACGTTGCCGCGGCGCGCCGCCTCGGTCAGGCCGGCCACCCCCAGCGCGGAGTCGGAGCGCAGTTCCAGCGGGTCGCAGAAGTCGTCGTCGACGCGGCGCATGATGACGTGCACCCGCCGCAGCCCGGACAAAGTCTTCATGAACACGATGCCGCCGCGTACCGTCAGGTCGCCCGCCTCCACCAGCGGCAGGCCGAGGTAGCGCGACAGGTAGGCTTGTTCGTAATAGGTTTCGTTGTAGGGGCCGGGCGTGAGCAGCACGATCAGCGGCGCCTCGCCGGCGCGCAGCGGATGGGCGTCGCCGTTGGCGGCGCAGCGGCGGCCCCAGTGCGCCAGGCTGTCGCGCATGGTGCCGAAGAAACCTTCGAGCGGACGCACCTTCATGTCGCGCAGCAGCGCCGGGAAGCTGCGGCCGACGATGGAGCGGTTCTCCAGCGCGTAGCCGGCGCCCGAAGGCGATTGCGTGCGGTCGGCGGTGGCCCACCAGCGGCCGTTGGGCGCGCGCGCCAGGTCGACCGCGTAGAAATGCAGGGCGATGTCGTCCGGGTGGCGCATGCCGTGGGCGGCGCGCAGGAAGCCGGCGTGGCCGTGGATCAGCGCCGGCGGCAGCAGGCCTTCCTTCAGCATGTTCTGCGGGCCGTAGACGTCGCCGAGCAGGCGGTTCAGCAAGGTGGCGCGCTGGATCACGGCCGCCTCGATGCCCTCCCACTCCTGGCGCGGCAGGATCAGCGGCAGCAGGTTCAGGTCCCACGGCCGGTGCGTGCCCTTGGTGTCGCCATAGACGGTGTAGGTGACGCCGTTCTGGCGCACCTCGCGCTGCACCGTTTCGAGGCGCTGGCGCATCAAATCGGGCGTTTCGGCCCGCAGTCCGTCCAACATGGCGCGCCAATGCGGACGCGGCTCTTTCGAGGCGTCCAGCATTTCGTCGAAACTATCCGGTGCGGCCAGATATTTGGATAGCAGTTGCTTAGGCATCGCGGTCGATCGGTTTTTCTTCTAGTTTTTCTCTATAGTGCGCTCAATCGGGCTGCCAGCGCAAATCGAGCGTCATCGGCAGGCTCGGATTCAGTGCTTCCTTGTACACATACATCTGTCCCGGCGTGTGGCCATGCGCCCAGAAACGGGCGAAGCGGCGCGCCTCGGCGGCGTTGGCGTTGATCGGGGAGCTATCCTCGCTGCGCCCGCCCGGGTGCACCACGTGGTAGGTGCAGCCGCCGATGGCGCGCCCGCTCCAGGTGTCGACCAGGTCGAACACCAGCGGCGCCTGCACCTTGATGCTCGGGTGCAGCGCCGACCATGGGCTCCACGCGCGGAAGCGCACGCCCGCCACATATTCGCCCGGCACGCCGGTCGGATGCAGCGGCAGCATGCGGCCGTTGCAGGCGACCACGTGGCGCCCGTCCGTCAGGCCGCGCACCAGCAGCTGCATGCGCTCGACCGACGAATCGACGTAGCGCGCGGTGCCGCCGCCGGTCATTTCCTCGCCCAACACGTTCCACGGCTCGATCGCCTGGCGCAGCTCCATCTCCACGCCCTCGTACACCACGGTGCCGAAGCGCGGGAAGCGGAATTCGATGAACGGGTCGAACCAGTGCTCCTCGAACTGGTAGCCGGCGGCGCGCAAATCGCGCGCGACGTCGCGGATATCCTGCGCCACGAAGTGCGGCAGCATCCAGCGGTCGTGCAGCGCGGTGCCCCAGTGGACCAACTTGGCCTGGTAGGGCTGGCGCCAGAAACGCGCGACCAGGGCCCGCAGCAACAACATCTGCAACAGGCTCATACGCTCGTGCGGCGGCATCTCGAAGGCACGGAATTCTACCAGACCGAGACGGCCGGTCGGCCCGTCGGGGGAATACAGCTTGTCGATCGAGAACTCGGAGCGATGCGTGTTGCCGGTCAAATCGACCAGCAGGTTGCGCAGCAGGCGGTCGACCATCCAGGGTTTGTCGCCCTCGTGCAGGGTCGGCAGCACCTTGTCCATTTGCTGGAAGGCGATCGCCAGCTCGTACAGGTTGTCGTCGCGCGCCTCGTCCACGCGCGGCGCCTGGCTGGTCGGGCCGATGAAGGTGCCGGAGAAAAGATACGACAGCGCCGGATGGTTTTGCCAGTAGGTGATCAGGCTTTTGAGCAGGTCCGGGCGGCGCAGCATCGGGCTGTCGGCGACCGTGGCGCCGCCCAGGGTGGCATGGTTGCCGCCACCGGTGCCGGTGTGGCGGCCGTCGTTCATGAATTTTTCGGTGCCGAGGCGGGTCTTACGCGCCTCCTCATACAGGGTGGTCATGTTGTGCACCAGCTCTTTCCAGCTGGCCGCCGGCTGCACGTTGACTTCGATGACGCCGGGGTCGGGGGTCACGCTGAGCAGCTTGACCCTCGGGTCGCGCGGCGGCTGGTAGCCTTCGAACCACAGCTTCATGTTCAGGTGGGCGGCGGTGGTTTCGACCGCCGTCACCAGCGCCAGGTAATCCTCGATGCGTTTGAGCGGCGGCATGAACACGTGCAGACGGCCGCCGCGCACCTCGACGCACAGCGCGGTGTGGATCACCTCGCGCGGCGCCGGGGCCGGATCGACCTTCTTGGCGGCCGATTTGCGGGCGGCCAGGTCGATCTCCGCATGCGAAGGCACGCCATCGCCTTTCGCGGCAGGCGCCAGCGGGCCGCGCGGTTCGAACGGATCGCGGTCGAATTCAGGTTCCTCGTCCTCCGGCTGGACCCACGGCAGAGCGTTGAGCGGCAGGCGCAGGCCGAGCGGCGATTCGCCCTCGATCAGGTACAGGTGTTCGCGCTTGAGCGGCCAGGCCGACGTGCGCCAGGTGGTCGGCACGGCGATCGACAGGCGCGCCTTGGCGTCCTCGGTCAGCTCCTCGGGTTTGAGGGGCAGCACGTAGCCGGCCACCGCGCCCAGGCCGTTCTCCAGCAGGCGTGCCAGGCGGCGGCGTTCCTCCGGCGCCTTCAGGTCGGCCTTCAGCGGATCGAGGTTGACCGGCAGGTTCTCCTCGCGGCGGGCTTGCAGCAACACGTCCTCGTAGGCCGGAATCGGGCTGTCGGACGGCAGGCCGAGTGTGCTGACCAGCGCCTCGGTGAAGCGCCTGGCGTGGTCGGCGCCGTAGCCGTCGGCCTTTTTCTCGTCGGAGAACAGCGCCTTGTTGCGCCAGATCGGCTGGCCATCGGTGCGCCAGAAAATGTTCAGCGCCCAGCGCGGCAGCGGCTCGCCCGGATACCATTTGCCCTGGCCGTAGTGCAGCATGCCGCCGGGGGCGAAGTGGTTTTTCAGGCGCAGCATCAATTCGCCGGCCAATTCGCGCTTCTTGTCGCCGTGCGCCAGCGTGTTCCATTCGGCGCCGTCCATGTCGTCGATCGAGACGAAGGTCGGCTCGCCACCCTGGGTCAGGCGCACGTCCATCGCTTGCAGGTCGTAGTCGACCTGCTGGCCGAGGGCGTCGATCTTGTGCCAGTCGGCGTCGGCGTAGGGTTTGGTCACGCGCGGGTCTTCGTGGATGCGCGTCACCGTCATCACGTGGTGGAATTCCACCTCGGCGACGTCGGTGAAGCCGCTCACCGGCGCGGCCGACGACGGGATCGCGGTGCAGGCCAGCGGGATGTGGCCCTCGCCGGCCAGCATGCCGGAGGTCGGATCGAGGCCGATCCAGCCGGCGCCGGGGATGTAGACCTCGGCCCACGCGTGCAGGTCGGTGAAGTCGACGTCGGTGCCGCTTGGGCCGTCGAGCGCCTGCTGGTCGGCCTTCAATTGAATCAGGTAGCCGGACACGAAACGCGCCGCCAGCCCCATGCCGCGCAGGATCTGCACCAGCAGCCAGCCGCTGTCGCGGCACGAACCGGAGCGTTTTTCCAGCGTCTCGGCCGGGGTTTGCACACCCGGCTCCATGCGCACCAGATAGCCGATGTCACCCTGCAGGCGCTGGTTGATTGCGACCAGGAAGTCGTTGGTCATCAAGTCTTTTTTCAGGATGTCGCGGCGCGCCATGGCGATCCACTCGACGACCTCGGGATCTTCCTCGAAATGCAGATAGCTGCCCAACTCAAGCTTGAGGGCTTCCGGATAGGCGAACGGGAAATGCTGGGCGTAGTCCTCGAGGAAGAAGTCGAACGGGTTGATGACCGTCATGTCGGCGATCAGGTCGACCGTGAAATCGAGTTCCTTGGTCGCTTCCGGGAAGACCGCGCGGCCGATGTAGTTGCCGTACGGATCTTGCTGCCAGTTGAGGAAGTGCTGCGCGGGCGTGATGCTTAGCGAATACGACAGGATAGGCGTGCGCGCGTGCGGCGCCGGACGCAGGCGCACTTCATGCGGCGAAAGCGTGACCAACCGGTCGAATTTGTAGCTGGTTTTATGGTGCAGGGCGACACGGATGGCCATTCGGTAGTGCCTTTCGGTAAGTATTGCGCGGGACGAAGGCAGCAACACTGCCGAGGCGCCGGGAATATTCTATTGTCTTGCGGATAAAGCAGGATCCGTACCCGCAGCCCGTGAGTTCGGCGGATTGGTCCGGAAGATGTTGGCAAGGAGTTCACTTGCTTAAGGTTAGTCATAGTAGCTGAAAACGCCTGAAATCCCGGCACTCGACATCAATCCGGCCTTTATTGACCTTTATCGCGTTTGTGATAACGTTATTGAAGCTGGGATAAAGGGGGATAAAATGAATCCTTTCTACTTTGCGAGGCCCGGACTCACCGACGCCTTCGTACGCGACTTAACTGGCGGGAACTTGTTCAGTGATGCGGCCAACGGCCTATTCCTCGCCGCGCCGCGACGCACCGGCAAATCCACGTTTCTTCGAAACGAGCTCCAGCCAGCTCTGGAAAACACCGGACGCGTGGGTCTACGTTGATCTCTGGAGTGACAAAAATCGGGACCCGGGGGCGCTGATCGCAGAAGCCATAGGCAAGGAGCTTGGCAAACACTTAGGCATCGTCGCAAAAACAGCTAAAGCGGCGGGGATCGAGCATGTCGGCCTGGGCAACTGGCTTAAAGTGGATCCGGCGAAAATCGGCAAGACTGACGGTCTGACACTGGCCGAGGCGGTACGCGCGCTAAGCGAAACGTCGGGAAAAGCGGTTGCCCTGATCATCGACGAAGCGCAACATGCACTAACCAGCGTACAAGGCGAGAGCGCCATGACTGCGTTGAAGTCGGCCCGTGATCAGTTGAACACCCCAGATGCGGCTAACCTGCTGCTCATCATGTCGGGCTCTGACCGGGATAAACTGCTGCGGCTTCTCAACACCAATGCCGCGCCTTTTTTCGGTTCCGCCATCTCGCTGATGCCTCAGTTGGGGGTCGACTTCGTTGGACATGTCGCGGACATGATTACCCGCACCTATCCGCAACTCGCGCCGGTAGACATCCCGCAGTTGTGGGAAGCGTTTCAACGTTTCGCGCACAGACCTCAACCATTCGTAAGAACGCTGGGCCAGATCCTCAATCCCCTCCATCCGCCGGAGAGGGGATTCGAACGGCAAGTGCTTGAGATGGCGGATTTGCAACGGACCGACGATGAGCGCGCGATGGAATCCGCGTATCTGGCACTGCGTAAGCTTGAGCAAGCGGTACTGTGGCGCATGCTTGAGCAAGGCGACAGGTTCCGCCCCTACGATGCGGACGCGCTCGTCTTTTATCGCGAGAAAACCGGAGAGAAGATCACCGCGCAAAAAGCGCAAAATGCGATCGAGTCGTTGCGGAGGCAGACACCATCACTCATCTGGAAATCCGCGAAAGGCGAATACGCGTTGGATGATGCAGGAATGAAAAAGTGGTTCAAACAACGCTGCGATGCAGACCATTGGCCGCCGCAGTCCCTGAACGCTAATGATTTTGAAGAGGATGGCAACGGCGGACAGCCGAGATCCTAGCCCCCGCTGTCCCTGGGCAAGGCTTGCACGCGTGACTTTGCCGTGACAGGCGCCAGACCACACCATAGTCTGACGCCCTCCGGCCTGCGCGCTGCCTGTCTACGCTTTAAACACCCGCCGCCGGCAGCGTCTGTGCAAACTGCGAGACGCCGTCGAGGTTGAACAGCTCGACCGTCATCGCCTTGGTCTTCGGGTCGATATTAACTTCACCAAAGAACTGGTAGCCGGCAAACGGCGAGGAGTTCTGGATCACCGGGCTTTTCGAGAATACCGCAGTGGGGCCGAAGGTTTTGTCGAGCACGCCCGGTCCGAAGGTGCCGGCATTCATCGGGCCGGCGACGAATTCCCAGAATGGGGAGAAGTTAGTGAACTTGGCTTGGGCGGGATCGTAATAGTGGGCGGCGCAGTAGTGGACGTCGGTGGTGATCCAGACCACGTTGGGGACAGCCTTGATACTGCTGAGCAAGCGGGCCATTTCGAGTTCGCGGCCGAGTGGAACGCCGTCGTTGCCGTTGGCGAGCGCTTCCCACAAAGCCTCACCCTGGGCGTTCTTGCCGTCGCCGACGTTCAGGCCGATGGGCATGTCGGCGGAGATGACTTTCCAGGTCGCGGTCGAGGCTTTCAGCCCGGCGATCAGCCATTCCACCTGTTCACGACCCAGGAACGCCGAACTGGCGTCTTCCGAGGTTTGCAGGTTGGTGCTGTTCGGACCACGGTAGGTGCGCATGTCCACGACGAACACGTCCAGCAGCGGGCCGTGCGAGATGGTGCGATAAATGCGCTGCGGTTCGCTTTGCTTGTAATAGCGCATGGGCGCATATTCGAGGAAGGCGCGACGGCCACGGGTGGTGAGCGTCGCAATGCTTTTTTCGGTGTAACGCGCATCGGCCGATAAATCCTTGGCGGCGCTGTAGTTATTCGTCACTTCGTGATCGTCCCATTGCCACACCTGCGGCACCTGGGCGGCGAACTTGCGGAAGTTCGCATCCATCATATTGTAGGCATGGCGGCCGCGGAATTCCTTCAGCGTTTCCGCCACCTTGCTGACTTCTTCGGTGACCAGATTGCGCCAGACCTTGCCGTTTTCCGCCGTGACCTGGGCCAGGATCGGGCCGTCGGCATAAATCGTGTCGCCGTTGTGGATGAAAAAGTCCGGGTCGCGCAAACGCATCGCTTCATAGATTTTCATGCCGCCAAACTCGGTGTTGATGCCCCAGCCCTGGCCGCACTGGTCGCCGCTCCAGTGAAAACGCACGGCCCGGTTTCCATCGGCGGGCGGCGTGGTCCTGAATTGACCCGAGATGGTCTCGCTTTCGATTTTCGAGTTGTTGGGATCCACGTAGCGCACGCGCACGAATACCGTTTGGCCGGCGGGCAAGCCGCCCAGGTCGACACGGGTGGTGTAATCGGTGGCGTCGCTGGCAGTGGGGCCAACGATGCGGCTGGCGTTGCTGAAACGGTCGCTGGTATCGTATTCGACGATCATCTGCGCGTTGCGGTCGCTGCGGCTCCAGATGATCGCCCGGTTGTCCGTGATGTCGCCGAACTGTATTCCGGACGCCATCTTGGGCCGTTCGTTCTCGCTGACACCGATTGCGATGGGGGTGGTGCCGCCGCCGCAGCCCCCAAGCAGCAGGGGGCCGCCCAATGCGGAACTGCCCACCAATGCCCCACCCTGGGCCAGGAAACTGCGACGCGAAATCGATGAAGTCATGCTTGCTCCAATCATTTGAGAGGGAGCAAGCTTAGGTTTTTAATATGACATGACGATGAAATCGTCAACCGAACGGGGCCGCTTTATGGGATCAAGCGAATTGGCTGAAATCCGGCTTGCGCTTCTGGAAGAACGCGGTGAACGCCTCCTTGGCCTCCGGCGCCGTCAGCATCGCGCTGAACAGCTTGTTCTCGGCGGTGATGGTTTCGCTGACCAAGGCGTTGCGGCTGGCCTTCATCAGCTGTTTGGTGGCGCGGATCGAGCTGGCCGGCAAGGCCACCAGCTTGGCCGCCTGCCCTTGCGCGAACGCCAGCAATTCGGCGGCCGGCAGCACGCGCGACACCAGACCCATCTCCAGCGCTTCCTGGGCCAGGAAAGCCTCGCCCAGCATCAGCTTTTCGGCCGCGCGCGGGTACCCGGCGATTTGCGGCAGCAGCACGCTGGACGCGAACTCCGGGCACAGGCCCAGCTGCGAGAACGGCATCGAGAACTTGGCCGTGTCGGCGGCGTAGACCAGGTCGCAGTGCATCAGCAACGTCGTACCGATGCCGACGGCGGCGCCGGCCACGGCGGCGACCACCGGCTTGGTCGTGCCGGTCAATGCCATCATGAACTTGTATACCGAACGGTCTTCGATCGCGCCGGTCGACGGCGCGGTCTTCATGAAGTCTTCCAGGTCGTTGCCGGCGGTGAAGATCTCGGGCTTGCCGACGATCAGGATGGCGCGCACGGCGGTGTCTTGCTCGGCTTCGTTGATGGCGTCGGCCATGGACTGGTACATCGCGGCGGTGATCGCGTTCTTGCGTTCCGGACGGTTGAATTCCAGCGTCAATACGCCGTTTTCCTTGCTGCTCAAAATATCCATGCTATCTCCATATGACAAGGGCGCCGTGGTTGACCCGCAGCGCCCTTTTTTTGATTACCCGATCAGACTTAAACGCGTTCGATGATACCGGCCGCGCCCATGCCGGCGCCGACGCACATCGTCACCATGCCGTACTTCAGGTTGTTACGGCGCAGCGCGTGCACCACGGTCGCGGCGCGGATGGCGCCGGTCGCGCCCAGCGGGTGGCCCAGGGCGATCGCGCCGCCCATCGGGTTGACCTTGGCCGGGTCCAGGCCCAGGTCGCCGATGACGGCCAGCGCCTGCGCGGCGAACGCTTCGTTCAGTTCGATCCAGTCCAGCTGGTCCTGGGTGATGCCGGCAGCCTTGCAGGCGTCCGGAATCGCGAACTTTGGACCGATGCCCATGATTTCCGGCGGCACGCCCTTGACGGCGAACGACGAGAACTTGGCCAGCGGCGTCAGGTTGTGCTCGCGCAGGAATTTCTCCGACACGACCAGCAGCGCGCCGGCGCCGTCGGACATCTGCGAGCTGTTCGCTGCCGTGACCGAACCCTTGGCGGCGAAGACCGGCTTCAGCTTGGCCAGCGATTCCATCGTCGAGTCGGCGCGCGCGCCTTCGTCGGTGTCGACGGTGCGGGTCTTGACCTTGATCTCGCCGGTGTTCAGGTCCGGCGTGCGGGTGATGATCTCGACCGGCGTGGTCTCGTCCTTGAAGAAGCCGGCCTGCTGCGCGGCGATGGCGCGGCGGTGCGATTCGACGGCGAACGCGTCCTGCGCTTCGCGCGACACTTTCCACTGCGTGGCGACCTTCTCGGCGGTCAGACCCATGCCGTAGGCCATGCCGACGTTTTCGTCGGTGAACATGTTCAGGTTCATCGATGGGTGGTGGCCCATCATCGGCACCATCGACATCGATTCGACGCCGCCGGCGATCATGGCGTCGGCTTCACCGACGCGGATGCGGTCGGCGGCCATGGCCAGCGCCGTGATGCCCGAGGCGCAGTAACGGTTGATGGTGACGCCGCCGACGGTCTTCGGCAGGCCGGCCAGCAGCACCGATTGACGGGCGATGTTGAAGCCCTGCTCCGCTTCCGGGAACGAGCAGCCGATGATGGCGTCGGTGATCAGCGCCGGGTCCAGGCCGGGCGCCTGCGCCAAGGCCGATTGCAGCACGCGCACCAGCAGGTCGTCCGGGCGGGTCTTGTTGAACATGCCGCGCGGCGCCTTGCCGATCGGGGTGCGGGTGGCGGAGACGATGTATGCGTCTTGAATTTGTTTGCTCATTATGTTCTTCCTGTTCAGTGTCGGATCGGCTTAGTTGCGGACCGGCTTGCCGGTTTGCATCATGCCCATGATCCGTTCTTGCGTCTTCGGATGGTTCAGCAGTTCCAGGAAGGCTTTACGCTCCATGTCCAGAATCCACTGCTCGCTGACGAACGAACCCTGGTCGATGTCGCCGCCCGAGACGATCTCGGCGATCATGTCGCCCAGCTTGAAGTCGTGCGCGGAGATGAAGCCGCCGTCGCGCATGTTGACCAGCTGCGCCTTGATGGTGCCCCAGCCGTAGCGGCCGGTGACCTGGATCGGCGTCTTCAACGGCGGACGGTAACCCTTGTCGAACATGGCGCGCGCTTCAACTTTCGCCACGTGCAGCAGCTCGTACGGGTTGAAGACGATGATGTCGTCTTCCTTCAGGTAGCCCATCGCCTGCGCTTCGAGCGCCGACTTCGACACGTTGGCCGTGGCCGCGTTGGTGAAACCGGTTTTCAGGAATTGCAGGATGTCGTTGCCCTTGGCTTCCTTGAAGGCGCGCAGTGCCGCTTCCTTCAGGCCGCCGCCGGCAGGGATCAGGCCGACGCCCACTTCGACCAGGCCGATGTACGACTCGATCGAGGCCACGCGCTTGGAAGCGTGCAGCGCCATTTCGCAGCCGCCGCCCAGCGCCAGCCCGGCCACGGCGGCCACCACCGGCACGTTCGAGTATTTCATCGCCATGAAGGTGTTTTGCAGTTCGCTGATGATCGGGTCGACCGCCTTGGCGCCGCCCTGCATAAACGCAGGCAGTGCCGATTGCAGGTCGGCGCCGGCCGAGAACGCGCCGCCTTCGGCCGCATCGCTATTCCAGATGACCAGGCCCTTGAAGTTCTTCTCGGCTTCGGCCAATGCCTTGCGGTAGCCGGCGATGACGCCAGGGCTGATCACGTGCATCTTGGTTTTGAGCGAGATGATCAGCACGTCGTCGCCGGTGTGCCACAGGCGCACGTCGTCGTCTTCATGCACGGTGGTGCCGGCTTTCTTGCCGTCGATCTCGCCGCTGCCGAACACCGGCGCGCGGAACACCTGGCGGTCGTAGACCGACAGGGTCGAGCGCGGCACGAACGATTTCGACACGGCCGAGTACGAACCTTCCGGCGTGTGCACGCCGCCTTTTTCGGCGACCGGGCCTTCGAACACCCAGGCCGGCAGCGGCGCGCTGCACAGCGCGTTGCCGGCGTCGATGTCTTCCTTGACCCACTGCGCGACCTGCGTCCAGCCTGCCGCTTGCCACGTCTCGAACGGACCGGTGGTCCAGCCGAAGCCCCAGCGCATGGCGAAGTCGATGTCGCGCGCGTTGTCGGCGACGGTGTCGAGGTGCACGGCGATGTAGTGGAAGGCGTCACGGAAGATCGCCCACAGGAACTGGCCCTGTGGATTGGTCGATTCGCGCAGCGCTTTCATTTTCTTGACCGGATCTTTTTCCTTCAGGATGCGGGCGATGATGTCGGCGGCCTTGCCGCCGCCGGCGACGTACTCACCGGTCGCGAAATCCAGACGCTGGATGTCCTTGCCGACCTTTTTATAGAAACCGGCGCCGGACTTTTGGCCCAGGGCGCCTTTTTCAACCAGTTTCGCCAGTACTTCCGGCGTCTTGTAGACGGCGGCGAAGGGGTCGTTCGGCAGGTTGTCCTGCATCGTTTTGATCACATGGCCCATCGTGTCCAGACCGACAACGTCGGCGGTGCGGAAGGTGCCCGACTTGGCGCGGCCCAGCTTGGCGCCGGTCAGGTCGTCGACCACGTCCACGCTCAAACCGAACTTCTCTGCTTCGTGCACGATCGCCAGGATGCCGAACACGCCGACGCGGTTGGCGATGAAGTTAGGCGTGTCTTTCGCGCGCACGACGCCCTTGCCCAGGGTCGTGGTCAGGAAGCCTTCGAGCTGGTCGGCGATCTCCGGCTTGGTCGCCTCGGTCGGGATGATCTCGACCAGGTGCATATAGCGCGGCGGGTTGAAGAAGTGCACGCCGCAGTAGCGCGATTTCAGGTCGGCGTCGAAGCCTTCGGACAGCTTGGTGATCGACAGGCCCGAGGTGTTCGAGGCGAAGATGGCGTTGGCGCCGATGTGCGGCGCGACCTTCTTGTACAGGTCGTGCTTCCAGTCCATGCGCTCGGCGATGGCTTCGATGATCAGGTCGCACTCGGCCAGCTTGGCCAGGTCGTCCTCGTAGTTGGCCACTTCGATCAGCGCGGCGTGGTCCTTGTTGCCCAGCGGCGCAGGCGACAGTTTCTTCAGGTTCTCGATGGCTTTCAGAACGATGCCGTTCTTCGGGCCTTCCTTGGCCGGCAGGTCGAACAGGACGACGGGCACTTTGGCGTTGACGCAGTGGGCGGCGATTTGCGCGCCCATCACGCCGGCGCCCAGCACGGCTACTTTTTTAACGATGAAATTGGTCATGTCGTTTCCTCTAGTCTCTTAGAACAGGTCGGCGTCGAGTGCCATCAGGTTGGCGGAACCCGAACGTGCCTGGCGGATCAGGGTTGCGGTTTCAGGCTGCAGGCGGGCGAAGTAGAAGCGCGCGGTCGCCAGCTTGGCCTTGTAGAAATTGTCGCCACTGTCTTCTTTCGCCAGCGCGATCTTCGCCATCTGCGCGAAGAAATAGCTGTATACCATATGGCCGACAACACGCAGGTACGGTACGCAGGCGGCGCCGACTTCGTCCGGATTCTGGAAGGCTTTCATGCCGATTTCCATGGTCAGCTTGGTGACTTTGTCGCCCAGGTCGCCCAGCGGGGTGATGAATTCGCTCATCGCCTCGTCGGTGCCGTTGTCTTCGACAAAGGCCTTGATCTTCTCGCCGAACTTGCGCAGCTTGGCGCCGTTGTCGCCCAGAATCTTACGACCCAGCAGGTCGAGCGACTGGATGGTGTTGGTGCCTTCGTAGATCAGGTTGATGCGGGCGTCGCGCACGTACTGCTCCATACCCCATTCGGCGATGTAGCCGTGGCCGCCGAACACTTGCATCGCTTCCGAGGTGGCGATCCAGCCGTTGTCGGTGATGAAGGCCTTGACGATCGGGGTCAGCAGCGCGACTTCGTCGGCCGCTTCCTTGCGCACTTCCTCGTCCGGGTGGTGCAGTTCGCGGTCGATCTGCAATGCCACGTACGAGGTGAAGGCGCGCGCGCCCTCGGCGTAGGCCTTGGCGGTCAGCAGCATGCGGCGCACGTCCGGGTGCACGATGATCGGATCGGCTGGCTTGTCCGGCGCCTTCACGCCCGACAGCGAACGCATCTGGATGCGGTCCTTGGCGTAGATCAGCGCGTTCTGGTAAGCCACTTCGGTCAGGCCCAGCGACTGCATGCCGACGCCCAGGCGGGCCGCGTTCATGAACACGAACATGGCGTTGAGGCCCTTGTTCGGCTGGCCGATGATCCAGCCCTTGGCGCCGTCCAGGTTCATCTGGCAGGTCGAGTTGCCGTGGATGCCCATTTTTTCTTCGATCGCGCCGCAGGTGATCGGGTTGCGTTCGCCGACCGAGCCGTCTTCCTTCGGCAGGAACTTCGGCACCAGAAACAGCGAGATGCCTTTCGAGCCTTCCGGCGCGTCCGGCACGCGGGCCAGCACCAGGTGCAGGATGTTTTCAGCCATGTCGTGCTCGCCGGCCGAGATGAAGATCTTGTTGCCGGTGATCAGCCACGAACCGTCGGCCTGCGGCAGCGCCTTCGAGCGCAGCATGCCCAGGTCGGTGCCGCAATGCGGCTCCGTCAGGCACATGGTGCCGGTCCACTCGCCCGACACCAGCTTCGGCAGGTAGGTTTTCTTTTGCTCGTCGGTGCCGTGTTCCTTCAGGCACTCGTAGGCGCCGTGCGACAGGCCCGGGTACATGGTCCAGGCCTGGTTGGCCGAGTTCAGCATTTCGTAGAACGAATTGTTCAGCAACACCGGCAGGCCCTGGCCGCCGTATTCAGGATCGCACGCCAGCGCGGCCCAGCCGCCGTCGACGTATTGCTTGTACGCTTCCTTGAAGCCTTTCGGCGTCGTCACGGAGTGGGTCGCGGCGTCGTGCTTGCAGCCTTCGCGGTCGCCCGAATGGTTCAGCGGGAACAGCACTTCCGACGTGAACTTGCCACCTTCTTCCAGCACCTGGTTGATGATGTCGGCATCGATTTCGGCGTAGTCCGGCAGTGCCTTCAATTCCTCTTGCACATTGAGCAGCTCGTGCAGCACGAATTGCATATCCCGGATTGGCGCGACGTATTGACCCATGTTTATTCTCCTGATGACTACTTAAATGTTGGTTTAATGAGGTAATTCTGCGTTACGGTAGGATTCGATCAAGCGTTCGAAGCCGACACTGGCGCGCTCCAGGCTGCCCGGAATGCGCAGGAAGCGCGCATCGTGGTGCAATGCCAGGATCAGGCCGTACATCTCGTAGACCAGCTGCTGCGGATCGGTGTCCGCTTGCAGGTCGCCGCAGTCGACGGCTTGCTTCACGCAGCGCAGCAACGCGCCCTGCCAGGCGCCGACCATCGCCATCAATTCCTCGCGGATCGGACCCGGACGGTCGTCGTATTCCACGGCGCCACTGATGTAGATGCAGCCCGAGGCCACCTCCACACTGACACGCTTGACCCAGCGCGCGAACATCGAGCGGAGACGCTGCAACCCGCGCGGTTCCTTAACGCTGGGGAAAAACACTTCCTGCTCAAAACGGTGGTGATACAGCTTCAGCACTTCCAACTGCAAATCTTCACGCGATCCGAAGTGCGCGAACACACCGGATTTGCTCATGTTCATCTTATCCGCGAGCAATCCAATGGTCAGGCCTTCGAGGCCGTCCCGGCTGGCCAGGTCCAGCGCCACATCCAGGATCGCCGCGCGAGTCAGCTCGCCCTTGCGCATAAATTTAGTTGAGGTATTAATAACTTGCATCCCAAGGTGTCGTTACATGGAGAAAAGAACATTTTGCTCCACTTCGTTTACTCCGTGTGAAAAAATTGCGAACGCTCGTACTATTATCCACCGGGGGATAAAAGTCAAACAGTACATTTAGAGGTGGGGGTCTATTGCTGCGGCGCAGCAATAACACGTAGGGCGGATTAGCGAAGCGTAATCGGCCATGGGTGATCCGGCGGCGGGTCGTCGATGGCCGATTACGGCGTTCCGCCTAATCCGCCCTACGTGTTTCCGTGGTTTTCCACTGGTTCAACGCGGCCGCGTTACGACAACTTGCCCATCTGCCGGCGGTCGCGCTTGGTGGGACGGCCCTTGAAATCGGCGCTGGGCTCGCGGAACATCTTGCGGTTCTCGGCCACGTTGGCGCGCCGCTCGACGCTCTCGTCGGTTTCTTCGTACAGATTGCGGGCGATCGGCGCCGCCTGCCGCACGTCGGACAGGTTCATCACGTCGATCTCCCAACGGTCCGAACCATTGTCGATGTCGAGCTTGTCGCCGATGCGCACGGTGCGCGCCGGCTTGACCTTGTCGCCGTTGACCTTGACCTTGCCCGCGTCCACCGCGTCCGTGGCCAGCGAGCGCGTCTTGAAAAAGCGCGCCGCCCACAGCCATTTATCCAGTCTGACACTATCGCTCAAGCGTATTTCCCCACGGAGAACAACCGCATCACGGTCCGGTAAAACACGAACGCGATTTCGTAACCGATGCGGCGGAAGCGCCCGACGTGCTCGAAGTCGGCATAGCTGATGACCACGCCGTCGGCGACGGCCGCCTCGATATGCTTGCGCAGGTTCTGCGCGAAGGCCGCGTCCTTGATGATCACGTTCGCTTCCTGATTCAAAAACAGGCTCAAGCCGTCCACATTGCTTGAACCCACGGTCGCCCAGTCGTCGTCGATGACGGCCACTTTGGCGTGCAACTGGGTTTTATGATATTCCACCACTTTGACGCCGGCCGCAAGCAGCTTGGGGTAGAACGAGTGCGCCACCGCGTCCTGCAGCCAGATCTCGCCCACGCCGATCAACAGCACCACCTCGACGCCGCGCTCGGCGGCGGCGGCCAGCGCGTGGCGGAACTTGCGCCCCGGCGCGAAATACGGATTGGCCAGCAACACGGTTTTGCGCGCGCGGCCCAGCGCCTGCAGGTAGGCGCGCTGTATCGTGCGGCGGTTGCGCAGGTTGTCGCGCACCACGAAGCCGGCGTGCACCATGTTGGCGGCGGCGATCTTGTTGACCTTGCGCGAATCGCGGTACAGGCTGATACGCTTCATCAGGCCCATCTTGCCCAGGCGTTGCCACTGGGTCTGCGCTTCCAGATGGATGGACGCCACCAGCGGCCCGCGCACCTGCACCGCGAAATCCCAGCGCGGCGCCGACAGGCTGATCGCGTGGTTGTAGTCGCAGAACATGTCGTCGTTGATGTTGATGCCGCCGACCAGGGCGACCTCGCGGTCGACCACGCAGATCTTGCGGTGGGTGCGCGTGATGCCGCGCTTGAACCACGGATTGAAGATGCGGTGGTGGACTCCGGCGGCCTCGAGCTTCTCGTGCATGCAGTTGACCTTGCGGCGGCCGGTGCCCCACCAGTCGGTGATCATGCGCACGTCGACGCCGCGCCGGGCGGCGGCGGACAACGCGGCCAAGACTTTCTGGCCGGTCTCGTCGTCGGCGAAGATATAGGTTTCGAAATAGACTTCGTACCGGGCCGCGTCGATCGCGCCTATCAGCGCCGGGAAATACTCGGTGCCGGTGTACAGCAGCGTGACTTCGTTATCGGCAAGCAGTTTGACGGAGCCCATGGCGTCCCTTAGCCCAGCGACAACGACGCCACGATGGGCGCGTGGTCGGACAGCTTGGCCCACAGGCTGCCGTGCATGACCTCGGCTGATTCCACCTTGAAGCCGCGCACGTAGATGCGGTCGAGCCGGAAGAACGGCAGCGCCGACGGGAAGGTGCGCGCCGGACTGATGGTCGCCTTCAGGCTGGCCTTGCGGCGCAGGGTGCGCATGATGCCGTCCAGCGACGCGTTCGTGCCGAGCTCGTCAAAGGCCTCGACCACGCCCAGCGCGTTGCGCAGCTCGCCGCTGAGGGTGTTGCGCCAGTCGTTGAAGTCGCCGGCGATGATGACCGGTTCGCCGTCCGGCGCCGATTCGCGCACGGCCGAGATCAGCGCCTGCGTCTGCCGGCGGCGGCCCGCCTCGAACAGTCCCAGGTGGACGACATAGCAATGCACCAGGCCGTGCTCGGTATTCAGCACGCAGTGCAGGATGCCGCGCTGTTCGTAGGCGTGGTCGGAGACGTCGTGGTTGGCCATGTTGGCGATGGGGAAAGCGCTCAGCAACGCGTTGCCGTGGTGGCCGTGGTCGTAGACCGCGTTCATGCCGTACGCCGCATGCAGATGGCGCGACTCACCCGCGAAAAATTCATGCTGCGCCGCAGCGGGCCAATGCTTCTGGCCCAGCTGTTCGGCGCCGTACTTGGCGGCCTTGAGGTCATGTTTGCCTTGTACCTCTTGCAAAAAAACCACATCGGCATTGAACAGGCCGATCGCCTGTT
The DNA here is from genome assembly GCA_963511605.1 of uncultured Duganella sp. Classification (GTDB taxonomy): domain Bacteria; phylum Pseudomonadota; class Gammaproteobacteria; order Burkholderiales; family Burkholderiaceae_D; genus Rugamonas. The sequence continues at coordinate 258,472 of CAUPJZ010000006.1, forward strand.
TTAGCGCCAGCACACGCGGCTCGGCGCGGATGGAGGACACTCCCTTGTGAATATTGTAGGTGGCGACTCGGATTTTCATACAGAACATTCTAACCCCGAGTGCGCCTCCGTGTGCGTTCGCCTACGCACACAGCGATCCGCCGCGGTCAGTCCGTGCCCTCTTCGCCAGGCCGCTTGTCGCTTGCGGCAAACCCGCGCAACATGCCCTCTACGCTCAGATCTTCATCGAACAGCGCCCAGTGCAGCGCGTCGCCGGCGCCAATGATTTCCCACTCGCCCAGCTGCGCCGAGGTGGCGCTCGCCAAGCGGGGATACCACGCCAACGGCGTGCTGATGCGCCGGCCATCCATCAAGCCGATCACCAGCGCGTGGTCCTCGAACACCACCGTCTTGATACGCTCGTCAGGCATCTTCGAAGTAGTCATTCCAGATCCTTAGAAAATCCAGCCGGTACTCGACGATGATGCGGGTAATCTCGCGCACTTCAAGCGGGCTAAAGCCTACGTTGCGCACCACCGTCGCGCTCTCGATCCAGAGCTTGGCGGACTTGCGGTTCTTGTCCACATGCAGGTGAGGCGGCTCGCCCGTGACCTGGCTGTGAAAATAGAAACGGTAACCTCTCAGCCGCAACAGCGTCGCCACAACATCCCCCGGAACTTGCTCCGAATTCCAAAGTATGCGCGGCACAGTCTGCCGCTATTTGATGCGGCACAATCTCGCTGAGCGGCCCCCAACGGCAGCGCGCGGGCGGCGACAGGGGGCGCCGGGAAGCGCGTCAGGCGAAGGCCGGATCGTGGCTGAAGCTGTTCACGCCGACCACCAGCACCTCCTGCGCGGCGGCGGCGACGCCGTTGGCCAGTGCGTTGGTGGTGTTGAGCACCGTGCTCTGGTAGGCGATCACGCTGGTGTTCTGGTCGACCCCGTCGAGCATGGCGCGCGCCACGGCGGCGGCGGCGTTGCCCGCGTAGCCGGCCACCTCGCGTGGCAGGTCGAGGCTGGCGGTGAAGTTGGCGGCCACGGTGACGCGGTTGGCCACCAGCGTGGCGTCGATCTGCCCCTGGGCGCTGGTGTTGGCCTCGGCGCCAGCCATGATGTTGAGCGCGGCCAGACCGCGCGCCAGGCCGTCGGGCGCGTCCAGCGCGGCCGTCCAAAACTGCAGGCCGCCAGGGTCGGGCGCGCGGTCGAACAGGTTGGCGTAGATCGCGGTGACAAAGTCACCGGTGCCGCCGTGGTACAGCGCGGCCGACTCGGCGCTGTTGCCGAAACTGTCGACCAGCGCCTTGACGATGTCATTGGTCCTGTACGCATTGAGGAACTCGGCACTCGTGGTCGGCACCTTGGCGGCGGCGAACTGCGCCACCATGCCGGCCAGGCCGCCGGCGTCGGCCGGACGGCCGAAGTAGGCGACATAGAATTTTTGCGCCAGGGCCACATACTGGGCCTGCAACGGATCGTCGGCCAGGTTGCCGACGCCCAGCGAAATGGTGCCGTCGGCCAGCGCCAGCCGCTCGATGCCGGTCAGCGTGTCGCTCTGTGCCGGATTGGCGCGCGACGTCACCGTGTAACCACCGTTGCCGCTGGCGGCGATGGTGTAGGCGCTGAAGTTGCCGCTGTAGACGGCGGTGTCGATGCCGGCGCCGCCGTCGATGACGTTGCTGCCGCCGTTGCCCTGCAGCCGGTTGGCCGCGCTGTTGCCGATCAAGGTGTCGTTGCCGCTGCCGCCGATGGCGTTCTCGATCACCGCGCCGAAGGCGATGGCCAGATTGTCCGTGCCGTCGTAGGTGGACGCCGGCGGCGGGCGCGTCCAGTTGATGCCGGCACCGCTGTCGGAAGGGATGCGGATCGACGAATAATGGCCCTGCTGTAGATCGATCACGCTGCCGGCGCTGAAGTTGGCGATGGAAATGGTGTCGTTGCCGCCGGCGTCCCAGATCGTCCGCAGAAACGGCGTCGCGGTATCGAAGGTATAGGTGTCGTTGCCGGTGCGGTAGGTGGTGTTGGCACCGTACAGATATTGCATAGCGGCGATGTCATACAGCATAGGCGTATCGGGCACGACAGTGTATGCCAGCCACGACCAGGTCGTCGGCGTTTCGGTGACATCGACGAACAAGCCGTGGGCCGCGCCGGCATATGCCATGACCGAATACTGCTGGGTGGCGTGGGCGGCGTCGAGCACCTTGCCGTCGTCGAACGGATGCTTGAGGCCCAGCGCGTGACCGAGCTCGTGAATCAGCGACATGTAGTTGTGGCTGCCCGCCGACCAGTCGGCGTCGGTGGCGCCGCTTGATCCGGTGTTGAGCCAGATGTCGCCGCCGCTCGGGTTGAGCACGTCCGGATAGTAGGCCCAGCCCCAGGCGGTCGTGCCGTCGGTCTCCGGCTCCGCCGCCGAGGTCCAGGCGAAACGGATATCGCCGACGGAGGTGCTGCTTTCGGCGAGGGGCGTGGCGGTGATGTTGGCCACGCTGGTCCAGGCACCGAAGGCCGCCCGCGCGGCAGCCTGCTCTACCGCATCCAGACCGGAATGCTGGGTGCCGGCAGGCTCGTTCAGCTGGGAATAGTCGCCGCCGGCGAAGCCGCTAAAAGTGGCGCTGGTCGCGGTGGTCCACGGAAAGCTGTAGCTGACGGTGGTGGCGGTGCCCGCCGCGCCGCCCCATTTGACACCGGCCAGCAAGGCGTCAACGGTGAGTGCGCCGGTGTCAACGACGAAACTGACGCGGCTGGACGTGGTGGGCGTGCTCATGAATGACTCCGGTGTGACGGGCCATCGCCCTATCCCCAGAGTGTAGTGAATATATTGCCCAGTGGCAATCTAAAGACACTTTATTCGCGTCTTCCCGCCACAATCTGTTGTGGCAGCTGCAAGATCGCTTCCGCATTGGAGAAAGAAAAACATTTATCGGCCGCTTCCAGATGCGGCATCCACGCGTGGTTCAGATGCTCGCGCGGGCTGAGCTTGATGGCGATATCGCGCGGCACTTCGACGCTGAAAACATGCTCGGTGTTTTCCGTCACGCCCGGCGCGTAGCGGTGGCGCCAGACCGGATAGATGGTGTAGATGTTGGACAGGTGCCAGTCGCGCAGCACGATGCGCTCGCCGTCGGCGACGATGCCGGTTTCCTCGAACAATTCACGCGCGGCCGTCTCCAGCAAGGGCTCGTCGACGGCGTCGAGCGAACCGGTCACCGATTGCCAGTAACCGGGCTTGTCGGCGCGCTCGATCAGCAACACTTGCAGGTCGGCGGTGTGGATCACCACCAGCACGGATTCGGGTATTTTGTATGGCATAAGGTTCGGGCAAAAGAAAAGGCGCCACGTGTGAACGTTGGCGCCTCTTCATTATGCCAGATGAATTAGCTGGCGACTTTCGGTTCGACCGTACGCAGACGGATGTGCAGTTCCTTCAACTGCTTCTCGTCCACTTCCGACGGCGCCTGGGTCAGCAGATCCTGCGCGCGCTGGGTTTTCGGGAAGGCGATCACGTCGCGGATCGAATCGGACTTGGTCATCAAGGTCACGATACGGTCCAGGCCGAAGGCCAGGCCGCCGTGCGGCGGCGCGCCGTATTGCAGCGCGTCGAGCAGGAAGCCGAACTTCAGGCGCGCTTCGTCGGCGTCGATCTTCAACGCGCGGAACACTTTCGACTGCACTTCCTCGCGGTGGATACGGATCGAACCGCCGCCCAGTTCCCAACCGTTCAAGACCATGTCGTAGGCCTTGGCGATGCAGGCGCCCGGATTGGTTTCCAGCATGTCCTCGTGGCCGTCCTTCGGCGCCGTGAACGGATGGTGGGTCGCGGTCCAGCGGTCGTTTTCCTCGTCGTGTTCGAACATCGGGAAGTCCACCACCCACAGCGGCGACCAGACGTCGTCGAACAGGCCGGCGTTCTTGCCGAACTCGCTGTGGCCGATCTTCACGCGCAGCGCGCCGATGGCGTCATTGACGACCTTGGCCTTGTCGGCGCCGAAGAAGATCAGGTCGCCGTCTTCGGCGCCGGTCAGCTCGATCACCTTGGCCAGGGCGGCGTCGTGCAGGTTCTTGACGATCGGCGATTGCAGGCCGTCGCGGCCCTTGGCCTTCTCGTTGACCTTGATGTAGGCCAGGCCGCGCGCGCCGTAGATGGCGACGAACTGCGTGTAGGCATCGATTTCCGAACGCGGCATCTCGGCGCCCTTCGGCACGCGCAGGCCGACCACGCGGCCGTTAGGCATGTTGGCGGCGCCCGAGAAGACCTTGAAGTCGACGTCCTTCATCACGTCGGTCAGGTCGGTGAACGCCAGCTTGACGCGCATGTCCGGTTTGTCCGAACCGTATTTGCCCATCGCTTCGGAGAAGTCCATCACCGGGAACGGGTTGGGCAGGTCGACGTCCATGGTGTTCTTGAAGACGATGCGTATCATCTCCTCGAACAGGTCGCGGATTTCCTGTTCGGTCAGGAACGAGGTTTCGCAGTCGATCTGGGTGAATTCCGGCTGGCGGTCGGCGCGCAGGTCTTCGTCGCGGAAGCACTTCGTGATCTGGTAGTAACGGTCGAAGTTGGCGACCATCAGCAGTTGCTTGAACAGCTGCGGCGACTGCGGCAGCGCGAAGAAGCTGCCGGCGTTCACGCGCGACGGCACCAGGTAGTCGCGCGCGCCTTCCGGGGTCGACTTGGTCAGCATCGGCGTTTCGATATCGATGAAGCCCAGGTTGTCGAGGTACTTGCGCACTTCCATCGTCACCTTGTAGCGCAGGCGCAGGTTGTTCTGCATCTGCGGACGGCGCAGGTCCAGCACGCGGTGGGTCAGGCGGGTGGTTTCGGACAGGTTGTCGTCGTCCAGCTGGAACGGCACGGCAACCGACGGGTTCAGCACTTCCAGCTGCGAGCACACGACCTCGATCTTGCCCGACTTCAGGTTGGCGTTGACGGTGCCGGCCAGGCGGTCCTTGACCACGCCGGTCACGCGCAGGCAGAACTCGTTGCGGACGTGCTCGGCGGCCTTGAAGACTTCGGCCTGTTCCGGATTGCAAACGATCTGTACCAGGCCTTCGCGGTCGCGCAGGTCGATGAAGATCACGCCGCCGTGGTCGCGGCGACGATGTACCCAGCCGCACAGGCTGACGGTTTGGCCAAGCAGCGCTTCAGTGGTGAGGCCGCAGTAGTGAGTACGCATTGAGGACATGTTTATTTCTCGGTTCAGGTTAGATTGCTCGTGAATTCGGTGTGTTGCTGATACTGCGTTATTTGCTGACGACTTCGATGGCTTGGGGCACGCTTTCCGGCGCCACCACGCCCATCGAGACGATGTACTTCAAGGCCGCGTCGACCGACATGTCGAGTTCGACCACATCCTTGCGCGCCAGCATCAGGAAAAAGCCCGAGGTCGGATTCGGCGTGGTCGGCACATAGACGCTGACGTAATCGCCGACCAGGTGGTTCTTGACGTCGCCGCCGGGCGTGCCGGTCAGGAAGGCGATGGTGTACGAGTTCTGGTGCGGATACGGGATCAGCACCGCCTTGCGGAAGGCGTTGCCGGACGACGAGAACAAGGTGTCCGACACTTGCTTGACGCTCGAATAGAGCGAGTTCACCAGCGGAATGCGCTTGAGTAGCTTTTCCCACATGCGCACCACGTAGTTGCCGACCAGGTTGTTGGTCAGCAAGCCGGTCAGGAACACGATCACGATCGTCAGCAGGGTGCCCAGGCCGGGGATGTCGAAGCCGATCAGCGTGTGCGGCTGCCAGCGCTCCGGCACGAACAGCAGCGACTGGTCCATCGTGTTGATGACCAGGCTCAGCACCCAGGCGGTAATCGCCAGCGGCACCAGGATCAGCAGACCGGTAATGAAATATTTACGCATCGAAGACTCTTATATGGGTGCTCATGTGGGTGGAATGACGGGCGACAGCGGCCTGGCCGCTGCCGTCGTTCAGGCCGTTCCCGTGCCGCTCGCCGGCTTGGCGGGCGTGCTTGCAGCCGCGTCCGCCTTGGGCGCGTCGGCCTTGGCCGCACCGTCCACCGGACCGGTGGACACGCCGGTCGCCGGCGGCGTGCCGCCACGGAAATCGGTCGCGTACCAGCCGGTACCCTTCAGTTGGAAGCCAGCGGCGGTCAATTGTTTCTTAAACGACTCCTTGCCGCACGACAGGCAAACAGTCAGCTGCGGGTCGGAAATCTTCTGCAAGACATCCTTGGCAAAACCACATGCCTCGCAGCGGTAAGCGTAGATCGGCATCTATTACTCCGCAAAAATCATCAAAACCCTGAATTATAAAGCTTTTTACTTGCCGCCAGACTGTTTCCTGTCGCCAATGGCGGAATCATGCCGACGAGCCAATCTAAAACACGTAGGGCGGATTAGGCGGAACGCCGTAATCGGCCATTTATGAGCCGCTGGCGACGCATGCATGGCCGATTACGCTGCGCTAATCCGCCCTACGTGTATTGAGGCATTTTTAGTCGTGCGGCCGCCGGCGCCAGATCATCCAGCGCTCCTTGCCTTCGAATACGGGGATGGAATCGCTGACCGGGTCGTCGGCGATGCAGTCGAAATCTTGCTGCAACAATGCCTCCAGTTGCTCGCGGGCGATGCCGAAAGGCGGCCCCTTGAGCGCATCGTCGAAGAAGAAGTAGCCGGCCAGCAGCGCCCCGGCGGGCAACAGCTCGGCCCAGCGCGCCGCCACCCTGGGCCACATCGCGCGCGGCATGGCGCACAGGAAGGCGCGCTCATAAATCAGCTCCAACGGCCGCGCCGGCTGCCAGGCGAAGAAATCCGCCTCCACCACCCTATCCGCATGCCCGCCCACGGCTAGCTTGCCGGCCTGCACCGCCTGCGGCGAAAAATCGATCGCCGTCGCATCCCACCCCGCCCCGGCCAACAGTGCCAGCTCATAGGCCGAGCCGCAACCCGGTATCAAGGTGACCATCGGCCCGTTGGCGGCGGCGAAATCGCGCAGCGCCAGCGGAACGCCGCCTTTATCCCACGGCGTGAAGCTGCGCGCGAAGCGCTCATCCCAGAACGCCGGCGACATCGGATCGCGCTGCTGGAAGTCGGCCATGGTCAGAGCAGATGGTGCCAGCGCAAATACAGCTGGAAGCCGGCCACGCCCAGCCCGAACGCGCCGGCGAAATAGATCACAAAGCTGAGCAGGCGGTTGGTGCGCTGCTGTTCATATATCAGCACTTTGATCAGCTCGCCGTTATCGGCGGGTTTTTCGCCCTGCTGCTCCAGCGCCCGGTGCACCAGGCGCGGCAACTGCGGCAGTATCTGCGTGTAGCGCGGCGCCTCCGCCTTCAGGCGCTGCAACAAGCCCTGCCAGCCGACCTGCTCGGCCATCCAGTTTTCCAGGTACGGCTTGGCGGTCTTCCACAGGTCGAGGTCGGGATCGAGCTGGCGGCCCAGGCCTTCGATGTTGAGCAGCGTTTTTTGCAGCAGCACCAGTTGCGGCTGCACTTCGACATTGAAGCGGCGCGAGGTCTGGAACAGCCGCAGCAGGATCTGGCCGAAGGAAATATCCTTCAGCGGACGGTCGAAGATCGGCTCGCAACAGGCGCGCACGGCCGATTCAAGCTCGTCGACGCGGGTTTCCTTCGGCGCCCAGCCCGATTCGATGTGGGCCTCGGCCACGCGCTTGTAGTCGCGGCGGAAGAAGGCCAGGAAGTTTTGCGACAGGTAATCCTTGTCGTAGTCGTTGAGCGTGCCGACGATGCCGAAGTCGAGCGCGATGTAGCGGCCCAGGGTTTCCGGCTCGATCGACACCAGGATATTCCCCGGGTGCATATCGGCGTGGAAAAAGCCGTCACGGAACACCTGCGTGAAGAAGATCTCGACGCCGTCGCTGGACAGTTTTTTCAGGTCCACGCCGGCCGCTTCCAGCTTGTCGATCTGCGACACCGGCAGGCCGTGCATGCGCTCCATGACGATCACGCTGTTGGAACAATAGTCCCAGTACATTTCCGGCACCATCAGCAGCTTGGAGTCGGCGAAGTTGCGGCGCAGCTGGCTGGCGTTGGCCGCCTCGCGCATCAGGTCCAGCTCGTCGTGCAGGTATTTGTCGAACTCGGCGACGACTTCCTTCGGCTTCAGGCGCTTGCTGTCGGCCCACACGCGGCCGACCCACTCGGCGGCGATATGCATCAGCGCGACGTCCTCGTCGATGGACTTCTTCATGCCCGGACGCAGCACCTTGACCGCCACCTGTTTGCCATCCTTCAAGGTGGCGAAGTGCACCTGCGCGATCGACGCCGACGCCACCGGGGTGCGCTCGAACGAGGCGAACAGCTGGTCCGGATGGGCGCCCAGCGACTTGCGGATCTGCGCGATGGCCAGGTCGGAGTCGAACGGCGGCACCCGGTCCTGCAGGCGCGACAGCTCGATCACCAGGTCGGCCGGTATCAGGTCGCTGCGGGTCGACAGCACCTGGCCGAACTTGACGAAGATCGGCCCCAGGTCCTCCAGCGCCATGCGCAGGCGCACGCCGCGCGGGGCCGAGATGTCGCGCCAGAAGATGACCGTGTCGATCAGTTTGGCGGTGCGCGGCACTTTGAGGCCGGAGATGGCGATTTCGTCGAGACCGTAACGAATGGCGACCCGCAGGATCTTCAGCAGGCGTAAAAATTTCAAAATCATTGGGTTCCCAGTTTCTGTTCCAGTTTGGCCAGGCGCTTGGCGGCCCGTTCCACGTCATCGCGCAGGCGCACCACGTCGGCCGAGAATTCCTCCACCGCCTGCGGGCGTATCAGCACCTGTTTTTCGTCGAGCAGGAATTCGGCGACGTTTTCGGCCAGCTTCTGGTGGCCGGTCCTGACCGCCTCGAACGCGGCCTTGGCGCCCGACACCATGCGCACCGCCGCCACCGGGCCGACGACTTTTTCCAGGTCGGACTCCGCTTCCCAGCGCAGCGACGTGCTCAGGTTGGAGATGGCGTTGGCGAAATCGGCATCGCCCTCGATGCGCACATACGAAAACGCGCGTTCGCGGTTTTGCGCGATCAGCGGCAGGTCCGACAGTTTCACCTTGATGGTAACCCGGGCAGGCTCGTCCGCCGGTGCGGGTTCGAACATACCGTCGGCCGTCACGCGCAGGCGCAGCGCGACGGTGCCGGCGTCGATGCAGGCGACCTTGCCCGCGTGGCGCAGCAACTGCTGGCGCGCCCACGGTTCCTGCGCCAGCAAATGGTTGATGGCCGCGCTGGCCGGCGCGGCGGCGGATAACAGGGCGGATAAGTGACTGAAATTCAGTGGGGTCATCGGTAGGTCGTCGCTCAAACAAGTTCTTTACGCCAGAAAAACAAAACCGCCCGGAAAGCGGGCGGTCTTGATCTTACCAGTTCGCCGGGATTTCCCGGTGATTACGCCAACTGTTGAATACCAGCAAGCAACCAGCCCGAAGCGCCGGAGACCGGCTTGGTCAGGTTCCACACCTCGTTGAACGGCTCGGCCAGCGCGTCCGGCGCTGGCTTGATCATGCCGGTGAACTTGACGCTGGCCAGGTACTCGGTCTCGGTGGTCTCGATGCCCAGCAGCTCGGCGTCGATGCTGACGACGTCGGTGTAGTCCTTCTGCGCGCCACGCTCGTTGATCTGCATTTTCATTTCAGCAAACACTTCAGGCGTGGTGAACTCGCGGATGTCGGCGGTGTCGCCCTTGTCCCAGGCCGCTTGCAGGCGGATGAAGTTGCTCTTGGCCACGCGCAGGAACGAGACGGCGTCGAAGTCGCCCGGCACGCCCCAAGGGGTGTGCGGCACCGGCGCGGCTTGCACCGGCTGGTATTGCTGCTCAGGCAGGCGCGAACCGATTTCCGGCGTGCCGCCCGCTTGCGGGGCGTAGGCCTTGTTGTAGCCGTTGTCGTAGGCGTTGTTGGTACCGTTGCCGTTGAAGTTGCCGCCGAAATTGCCACCTGCCGCCGGCGCCACGGTCGGCTGCGACTTGCGGCGGAACATGCGGAAGATGAAGTACGCGGCGCCGGCCAGCAACGCCAGCATCAGCATCGTGCTCAGGATCGAGGCCATCGCGCCGGCGATACCCAGGTGCGAGAACAAAGCGCCCAGTCCCAGACCCAACAGCGCGCCGCCGAGGATACCTTTCCACATGCTGGGGCGCTTGGCCGGCATGGCGTTCGGCGCGTTCGGGGCAGGCGCCGGGGCGGCCTGGCGTGGCGCCGGGGTCGGCGCGGCGGCCGGCGGCATGCGGTTGACGTTTTGCGACTGGCGGCCGATCGAACGGTTGCCGCCGGCGGGACGCGCGGTCGCCTCGGCCAGCATCGTGAAGGCGGACAGCGCGACAACCGCGCTGATCATCAGTTTTTTCATGTTCATGGTCATTCCTACAGTATTTACAGTTTGATACCGGTGTGTAAAGCGGCCACACCTGCCGTCAAGTTGTAATACGTTACGCGGTCCAGGCCGGCCTCTTCCATCATGGTTTTGAGCGTGTCCTGGTCCGGGTGCATGCGGATCGACTCGGCCAGGTAGCGATAGCTTTCAGCGTCGCCGGCAATCTTCTGGCCCATCCAAGGCAGCACCTTGAATGAATAAATATCGTAAGGCTTCTGCAGCGGCGTCGCCACTTTCGAGAACTCCAGCACCAACAACTTGCCGCCTGGCTTCAACACGCGGCGCATTTCCGCCAGCGCCTGATCCTTGTGGGTCATGTTGCGCAGCCCGAAAGCGACGCTGACGCGGTCGAAATAGTTGTCCGGGAAGGGCAATTTTTCCGCGTCACACAGCAAGGTGGGGGTCAACAGGCCGCGATTCAAGAGGCGGTCGCGGCCGACGCGCAACATCGACTCGTTGATGTCGGTCAGCCAGACCTCGCCGGTCGGGCCGGCCTGCTTGGCGAACACCTTGGCCAGGTCGCCAGTGCCGCCGGCGATGTCGAGGCACTTGAAACCGGGGCGCACGGCCGCGTGGGCGATGGTGAATGTCTTCCACAGACGGTGCAGGCCACCCGACATGACGTCGTTCATGATGTCGTACTTGGCGGCGACGGAATGGAAAACCTTCGCAACTTCGCGGACTTTGTCGTCTTCCGCGACGGTTTTGTAACCGAAATGAGTGGTATTTGTCATGGTGGCAGGCCTGTTAGTTTGCCTGCATTATACAAGCGCACGGGTATTTTTCCCTCCCGCGCGCCTTCGGACGCTTATTGTGCCTACCGGGCGGGCAGGTGGCGCCACGCCAACCCGAGCGCGGTGCGCTTGCGGAAGCCCTTCCACAGGCCCGGATCGGGCTTGATCGTGCCGTCGGCGGCCAATGGCGGCAAGTCCAGATACGGTTGCAAAGGCTGCGCCTTGAGGTGGATGCCGAGGAAGGCCGTGACGAAGTGCTGGTTGATGTTGTTGATGCGGCGGCTGTCCCACACCGGCTCGGAATAGGACATGAAGTCGTCGAAGCTGGACCACATCGCCGGTGACGGCGGGTTTGGCGCCGAGTTGTGACGGCCGCCCTGGTAGGTCAACAGGTAGCGGTCCGCATTGACGGCGCCTTCGAAAATGCGCACCACGCCATCCTTGTAGCCGGCCACGTCGTCCTGGTCGCCGGTGATGAACAAGATCGGCGCACGCACGCCGGCCAGCCCTTCGGCATCCCATACCTTGTGCGCGCCGCCCCATGGCGCGAACGCCACCACCGCCTTGATGCGGGCGTCGCGACGCGATTCGTAGTCCGCGTTGCCCTGCTGGTTCACGGCCAGTTTGCCGCCGGGGACGTAGGCCGCAGCGGCCGCCCCCACGCCCGCGCCGACGGTGTTCAGCGCGCCGTAGGCGCCCATCGAGTAGCCGATCAATGCCGTGTTGCCGGCATCGGCCACGCCGGCGAGGAAGTTGCCGCTGCCCGGCTCGGCCCAAGCCGCCACGCTGTCGAGCACAAACAGGTCGTCCAGGCGGCGGTTGAGCAGGGTGCTGGCGAAGCCCGCCTTGTCCGCGCGCGTGGATTCGGGATGGTCGATAGCCACCACCACGTAACCCTTCGATGCCAGGTTCTCGGTCAGGTAGCTCATTTGCAGGCGTGAACCGGGATAGCCGTGCGAGACGATCACCAGAGGATAACGGCCGGTGGCGGGCGCCGCGTCGCGGGCCGCGCGGCCGTTGAACTGGAACGGCGTGTTGGGGCGGGCGGGATCGTTGGGGCCGGAACCGAGAACGTCGGTATAAACCGTATGTTCCTTCTGCCCCGCCGCCAGCGTGGCCGGATACCAGACTTCCAGCGTGAGCTTGCGGGTGTAGCGGGGATTTTGGTTCGCTTCGCTGTAACGCAGAACGTCTGGCTGGTCCGCGTGCTCGGCGACCAAGGTGCGCACGCCGACCGGCAGGGAGCCGCGCGCGGCCAGCTCGGGCGCGTCGGGACGGAAGTCCCCGAAGTATTCTTGCGCATGCACTGGCGCGATCAACGCCGACATGGCAAATGCCGCGATCAATATTCTGCCGACTACCTTCATATTCGCATCCTATTAAAAACTAAACCACGGAGACACGTAGGGCGGATTAGCGCAGCGTAATCGGCCATGCATGCGCCGGCGTTGACGCATGCATGGCCGATTACGGCGTTCCGCCTAATCCGCCCTACGTGTCGCCCGAATTATTCGAGGCATCAAGCCCCAAATGCTCCCGCAACGTCGTACCACGGTACGCGGTGCGGAACAAACCACGCCGCTGCAATTCCGGCACCACCAGTGACAGAAAATCGTCCAAGCCGCCCGGCAGCGCCGGCGCCATGAAATTGAAACCGTCCGCCGCCTCCTGCTCGAACCACGCCTGCATCTGATCGGCCACCGCCTGCGCCGTGCCGACCACCGTGAAGTGTCCGCGCCCGCCGGCGATGCGCTCGTACAGCTGGCGTATCGTCAAATTCTCGCCCTGCGCCAGATCGGTCAGCAACTGCTGGCGGCTGCGCTGGCCATCCTGCGTCTGCGGCAGATCCGGCAATGGGCCGTCCAGCGCATAACCCGACAAATCGAAGTTGCCGACCATGCGGCCCAGCAGCGCCAGACCGGCCTTGGGCTCGATCAGGCGCTGCAACTCCCCGAACTTGTCGTCCGCCTCGCCCTGCGAGCGCCCCACCACGGCGAACAAACCGGGCATCACCTTCAACGATTCCGGCGCGCGGCCATGCGCCACCACGCGACGCTTCATGTCGCGGTAAAAACCCTGCGCCTTCGCCAGCGACGGCTGCGCGGTGAACACCACCTCCGCCGTGGCGGCGGCCAGATCGCGCCCCGCCTCGGAACCGCCGGCCTGCACGACAACCGGCCGCCCCTGCGGGCTACGCGACACGTTCAGCGGCCCGGCGACGGCGAAATGCGGACCCCGATGATTCAGCTTGCGCAGCCTGGCCGGATCGATCAACCGGCCGCCATCCTTGTCGTTAATAAGCGCGCCATCTTCCCAACTATCCCACAATCCCGTGACAACCTGATGAAATTCACGCGCCCGCTCATAGCGCGCCGCGTGCGCCACATGCTGGTCGCGGCCGAAATTGGCCGCCTCCGCAGCGTTGTCGGACGTGACCAGGTTCCAGCCCGCCCTGCCCTCCGATATCTGATCGAGCGACGCGAACTGGCGCGCCACGGTGTACGGCTCGTTGTAGGTGGTGGTGGCGGTGCCGATCAAACCGATCTTGTCGGTCGACGCGGCCAGCGCCGACAACAACGTCAACGGCTCCAGCGCCGGCACACCGCCGGTCAACGCCAGACTGTCGGCGAAGAACACCGCATCAAGGCAGGCCCGCTCCGCGCTTTGCACCTGCTGCCGGAATACCTTGAACGGATTCGACTCCAGGTCCGTTTGCGGATGCCGCCACGAGGCCACGTGGTGCCCGTGCCGCATCATGAAGGCGGCGATACTGAGCTGGCGTGTCATCAGAACTCCTTGCGCGCTGTGATGCCGAAATAGCGCTCGTCGTCGCGCGGCACGGCGCGCGTGACGTAGCCGGTCGAGGTGACCAGATTGGTGGCGTAGGATTTGTTGGCCAGGTTTTTACCCACCAGCGCGACGCGCCAGCCGCCCGACGTCGACGACAAGGCGATGCCGGCGTTGATCACGCCATAGGCGCCCTGGATCGCGTCCGGCGACTGGAACAGGTCGAACTGCGTCTTGGCCTGATACGTATAGTCGGCCGAGAAGTCCACGATCAAACCGTTTTGCAGCGGCAGCGCGTAGTTGGCGCGGGTGAAGGACTTCCACTTCGGCGAGAACGGCAACGGCTGGCCGTTCAGGTTGCAAGACGCGGTCGCCGCTGGCGGGCAGTTGAAGCGGTCGATGCTCGCGTCGGTGTAGGCCAGCGAAGCGGTCAACGTCAGTTGCCGGGTTGGCCGCGCGTTGATATCCAGTTCCACGCCCTTGGTCGATACATCGCCCGCGTTGATCAGGCGCGTGATCACGGTACCTGCGACGGTGTCGAAGAAGTTGGCCTGGTAGTTCGAGTACTTGGTGTTGAAGACGGCGACGTTGGCGGTCAGGCGGCGATCAAAGGCACTGGCCTTCAATCCCAGCTCGAAGGAATCGGAGGTTTCCGGCTTGAGCGCCAGGGTGTCGCGGCCAAGCATGTTGAAGAAGACGTTATAGGCCGGTCCCTTGTAGCCGCGCGAGTAGGTCGCGTAGGCGTTCACGTCGCGCGACAGCTGGTACTGCAGGCCGACACGCCCGGAGTAGCCATCTTCGCTGGTAGAACCGCTGTTGCTTACACCGGGCTGCACGCCGGGGAACGCCGCTGTCGATGTCGAAGTGCGGACATGGTCGTAGGACAGTTCATCCTTGGTCCAGCGCGCGCCGGCGATGGCCCGCCACTCCGGCGTCAGATTGAGCGTACTCTCGCCGAACAGCGAATAGCTGTCGTTCTCGACGCCATAGTCGGCGCGGCCGGAATTGGGCGCCGTGGTGGTGGTGACGATGCGCTGGTACGTTTCGCGGTCCTTGCCATGCAGGTAGAAGGCGCCGACGACATATTCGAGCAACTGGTCCTTCGGCGACGCCAGGCGCAGCTCCTGCGACACCTGGCGGAAGTCGACCGTGCCGATATCGCGCGTGGCCGGATACGCGGCCGAGATGCGCGCCGCCTCCGCAGCGTTGCCGATGGCCGAGGTGCTGGTGTTTTGCGTATTGTCCCAGTCACGCACGGCGGTGATCGACGTCAGGATGTAGCCGCCGTTGCGCCAGTCCACCTGCGCCGACAAACCCTTGTTGGTATCGCGGATATCGCTTGGAATATCCGTGTTGATACTGCGGTTTTCAGCCGATGCGACCACTGGCGCAATCGCCTGCGAGAACGGCGCGCTGGTGGACTTGTAGGCGGTGAACGACGGCGAGGCGTTCGACCGCAGATAGTCGGCGATCAGACTGATATCCAGATCCTCGTTCGGCGTGATGTCGACGCGGGCCCGCGCGCCTTTGCGGTTGTAGCCATTGACCTTGCCGCCGCCGGCGTGCAGGTTGTCGACATTGCCGTCGTAGTCGCCATACAGCGCGGTGACGGCGGCGGTGACCACGCCCGGCTGGATCGTGCCTGACAGGCCGGCGCGCACGCGCTTCTCATTCCCCTCGTGCCAGGAAGCATCCACAAAGCCGCTGGCCTGCTCCGACGGTTTGCGACCGATCACATTGAGCACGCCGGATGATGCGTTTTTGCCGAACAACGTGCCTTGCGGGCCGCGCAGAATCTCGATGTGCTCGATGTCCAGCAGATCCAGCGTGGCCTGGCCCGGACGCGCATACACCACGCCATCGATCACCGTCGAGACAGTGGGTTCCACGCCTGGAGAAGTCGAGATGGTACCGATACCGCGCACGAAGATCGTCGAGTCCTTGTTGCCGCCCTGCTGGCGGAACGTCACGCTCGGCACTTCCTGAACGATGGTGTCGATGCTGGTGCGGTTGGCCTGCGCCAGGTCGTCGCCGTTCAGCACCGACACGGCCACCGGCACCGATTGCAGCGAGGCGTTGCGGCGCGTCGCACTCACCGTCACGCTGGGAACGGCGGCGCTGTCGGCGCGATCCAGGATGGGCGCGCTGGCCGCATCCGCCGCATCCACCCCACCCGCCCAGGCCGAACTGACAAGCAAAGCGCCCAACGTCAGCGCACCGATTTTTTTACTATTGTTCTTCATTGCCGATCCCTTGATTTGAAAGCGCCCTTTGCGCCATATGCGGAAAATCCACTTTCATCATCGAAGAACCAACTTAGTTCCCCGCCTGACGTTTGCTAGACTTTGAATGGTACCGATACCTTTTTTTAGTGTCGGAGCGGGCCGATTTGAAGTCAAAGAATTAAAAAACTCATCGATATGTCTTTTCTAAATATGCGCGAACCAAGCAAATGAGCCGGAAAGCCCAAACAGGAAGATAACGCGGTGCGCGCCTTCCTCGGCTGGAAGCCGGCGGCGCTGGTGGTGACGGGGCGGTTCCACAACCGAGCCACAGAGACGCTGATCGCCGGCGCCGGCATCCCGATGGTCGAGACTTGGGACTACGAACCGCGCCGCAAACCGATACAGGGACTCGCGCCTCAACCTGCTGGCCTGCGAACTTATCGAGCGCGAAAGCGCATAAAGGAAAACCATGAAAAATATCGCCGCCGGCTTGCTGCTGGCCCTCCCCCTGCTGGCGCACGGCGCGCCGGCCATCACCATCGGCTTCCAGAAAAGCAGCGGCCTGCTGGGCATATTGAAGAATCAGGGCACGCTGGAGAAGGCCTTCGCCGGGCAGCAGATCAAGTGGATCGAATTCCCGGCCGGCCCGCAGATGCTGGAGGCGCTCAACGCCGGCAGCATCGATTTCGGCAGCACGGGCGCGCCGCCGCCGGTGTTCGGCCAGGCGGCCGGCATCGACCTGCTGTACGTCGCGGCGGAGCCGGCGCCGGTCAACAGCGAGGCGATCTTCGTGCCCAAGGACTCGGCGGCGCGCACGGTGGCGGATTTGAAGGGCAAGAAGGTGGCGTTCCAGAAGGGATCGGGCTCGCACTTCCTGCTGGTGTCGGCGTTGCAGAAAGCTGGCTTGAAGCTCAGCGACATCAAGCCGGTGTACCTGTCGCCATCTGATGCGCGGGCGGCGTTCGTCAGCGGCGGCATCGATGCGTGGGTGGTGTGGGACCCGTATTTCGCTTCGGCGCAGAAGTCGTATCAGGTGCGGGTGCTGAGCGACTATACCGGCCTGCCGCAGGCGAATGGTTTTTATCTGGCGTCGCGCAAGTTCGCTGCGCAGTCGCCGAAGGTGTTGTCGGCGTTATTGGACCAGGTGGCGCTGACCGGCCAGTGGGCCAACGCGCACACGAAGGAAGTCAGCGCCATGCTGGCGCCGCAAATGGGGCTGCCGGTGGATATCGTGGAGACCTGGCAGCGCCGCACGCGATACGGCGCGGTGCCGGTCAGCGCCGCCATCGCCGCCAGCCAGCAGCGGGTGGCCGACGTGTTCTATCAGCAGAAATTGATACCGAAGGCGATCAATGTGGGAGGAAGCATATGGACATGGCAGCCGGCCAGCGCCAGATGAAATCCAACGGAGACACGTAGATACCGTCTTGATCGTCAAGCCTGAATGGCAAAATTTTCATCGTAAGCCCGTCCAGTCTTGACGACACCGAAGCACAAATGTGCGAGTTTGCGCATGGCGGCCCCAATGGCCGACATTTTGGATTTGCC
>CAUPJZ010000007.1:0-259064 GCA_963511605.1 uncultured Duganella sp.
GATCTGCCGCCGAAGCCGGCGCCCGGCTGGCCGGCGTTGCCGCCGCGTCCGCCCGTGCCGACGACGGTCAGCGAGGCCGGGCCGGCCGCGATGGCCGAGGCCATGTCGGCCAGCGTGGCGGCGCCCGCGCCGCCGGCGCCGGCGTTGCCGCCCGCGACATTGGCGTTGCCGGCCGCGCCGTTGCCGCCGTCGCCGCCCCGGCCGCCGGTGACGGTCAGCGTGTTGGTGAAGTCGGCGTTGAACGTGACGATCTGCGCCGGCGGCGCCGTCATGCCGTTGCCGCCGGCCGCGCCCGGCACGGCGCCGGTCAGGCCGCTGCCGCCCGGCGGACCCTGGTAGATGACGTCGATGGCCGCGGCGTTGCCGGCCCACGCCGCGCACAGCAGCGGTATCAGGCGCAGCCCGGTGCGCAGGCGGCTGGAACGGGAATGGGGGTGTGGGCGGGTGGCTTGTACGCTGACCATGGAGTTCTCCGTGAATAAACGGAAAGCCGCTTTGGAGCGCGGTCGCGCCACCCCAGCCATCCGTGAATTGGCAGTTTAACCAGCATGCTCAAAATTGCTAGACTTTTTTATATTCTTTTAAGGGGAACTGTTGCGAACTTGCGAAAGTGTAGCCGCCCGGCAGCAGCGGGTCGGCGGCACGGTTTCGGCGGGGTATCGGCGAGGTATCGGCCGGGTGTAAACCGAGCATGCGCCCGGCCTACGCCTCGCTCCACTGGCGCAACAGGTTGTGGTAATGCCCGGTCAGGCCGACCAGTTCCGCGCAGTCGCCCAGGCGCGCGCGCAGGCTCTGGATGGTCTGGTCCAGCTCGAGCAACATGCCGCGCCGCATGTCGTCGCGCACCATGCTTTGGGTCCAGAAAAACGCGCACACGCGTGCCCCGCGCGTGACCGGTTCGACCCGGTGGATGCTGGTCGACGGGTACAGGATCAGGTCGCCCGCCGGCAGCTTGACCTCGTGCTCGCCGTAGGCGTCGGTGACGATCAGCTCGCCGCCGTCGTAGTCGTCCGGATCGCTCAGGAACAGGGTCGACGAGACGTCGGTGCGCAGCCACTGGCCGTCCGCCATGCGGCGCATCGAGCCGTCCACGTGCGCGCCGTAGTGCTCGCCGCCGGCGTAACTGTTGAACAGCGGCGCGATGGTGCGCAGCGGCAGCGCGGCCGAGAAGAACAGCGGGTTGTCGGCCAGCGCCGCCAGCACCGTGCGCCCCAGCTCGAGCGCCAGCGGCGAGTTCTCCGGCAGTTGCCGGTTCTGCTTGACCTGGGCGCCCTGGGCGCCGACGGTGGCGCGCCCGTCGATCCAGTCCGACGTGTCCAGGCGGGCGCGCATGGCGGCCACCTGTTCACGGCTCAACACGCCCGGGATGTGCAGCATCATGATGAAACTCCTCGAAACAGTTCTTCCGGAAAAACAAAAGCCCCGCCGGCGAGGGCGGGGCAAGCAACACGGCTGAAGGGCCCTTTTGCTTAAACCTTACAACTTTACATTAGAACTTGATGTTGGCCGTCAGGCTGGCCGAGCGTGGCTGGCCGGGGATGTAGCGGTAGCCCGACTTGTTGATCGACGCCGCGTATTCCTTGTCGGTCAGGTTGTACACGTTCAGGCGCACATCGACGTTCTTGTTGATCGGGTACGACGCCATGGCGTCGGCCACCCAGTACGACTCGATGAAGGCCGGGGTGCCGACGGCGCCGTCGGAGCCGCGCAGCAGCTTGCCGGCGTAGCGCACGCCGCCGCCGATCTGCAGGCCCATCGGCAGGGTGTACGAGGTCCACGACGTGAACGCCTGCTTCGGCGTGTAGGCCAGTTGCTCCTCGCCGTTGGCCAGCACCGAGCGGCCCTTCTCGACCTTGGTCGACATGCGGGTGTAGCCGGCGCTGACGATCCAGCCGCGGGTGATTTCGCCGGTCACGCCCAGCTCGATGCCCTGGACGCGCTTCTTGCCGTTCTGGTAGTAGACGGCCGGGTTGGTCGGGTCGACCTCGACTTCGTTCTTGACGTCGGTGCGGTACAGCGCGGCCGACAGCGACAGCTTCTGCTTGAGCAGGTCCCATTTGCCGCCCAGCTCGTAGTTGGTGGTTTCCTGCGGATCGTAGTTGACGTTGGCGGCGCTGTTGGCGGCCGCGCTCAAGGTGAAGTTGGTGCCGCCCGGCGGCGATTTCGACGTCGCCACCAGAGCGTAGACGCTGCTCTCCGGCGTGATCTTGTACAGCGCCGACAGCTTGCCGTTGATCAGGTTGTCGCTCTTCTTGAGCGAGGTCGGGATGCGGGTGCCCACCGGCAGCGGCTGCACCGCCGGCGCCGTCACGGCCGCCTGCAGCGCCACGGCGTTGTAGTCGGTGCTGTAGTGGTCGACGCGCACGCCGCCGTTCAGGATCCACTTGTCGCCGATCTTGAGGGTGTCGAACACGTAGGCGCTCACGGTGTCGGTGCTGCCGACGCTTTGCGCGCCGTTGCGGGCGTACGTCAGGTTGAACGACGTCGCCGGGTTAGGGTAGTAGACGCTGGTGATCGGCAGGCCGGTGCCGCCGGTCGGCGCCCAGGTGTAGTTGGTCTGCTTCTCGGTGGTGATCTCCAGGCCGCCGACCACGGTGTGCTTGAGCGCGCCGGTGGCGAATTCGCCGGTGGCGGTGGTCTGGTTGGTGAAGATCTTGTTGGTCGCGTCCTTGAAGGTCGTGTTGGTGCGGCGCATCTGCCAGCTGGCCGGATCGGCGCTCGGGATGATCAGGTTGGCGGCGGTGGCCATGAACGCGGTCAGCAGGTAGTCCTGCTCGGTCTTGCCGAAGCGGGTGGTGTTCTGCAGCTTGATGCCGTTGGCGAAGTCGTGCTCGAGGCGCACGGTGGCCATGTCGGCGGTGACGTCGTCGTGGTCGTACGAGGAACCGTAGAAGCTGCGTGGATCGACGCGCGGCGCGTTGTTGAGCGGCGCCAGGCGGGCGCGCTCGGCGGCGATGACGGCCGCCGAGCCGGTGGTCGGGACCGGCGCGCTGTAGCCGGGCATGCCGATGGTCAGCACGCCGCCGTCGGGGATGTTGTTTTGCTTGACGTGCAGGTAGTTCAGGTAGACGCGGGTCGGACCGTTCAGGCCGAACGCGAGCGACGGCGCCACGGCCCAGCGCTTGTTCTCGACGACGTCGCGCGCCGGATTGCCGGCATCCTGGGCCAGCACGTTGACGCGGAAGGCGGTGCCGCTGTCGGCGTCGATCACCTGGTTGAGGTCGGCGGTGGCGCGCTTTTGCTTGCCGCT
Organism: uncultured Duganella sp.; assembly: GCA_963511605.1. Lineage (GTDB taxonomy): Bacteria > Pseudomonadota > Gammaproteobacteria > Burkholderiales > Burkholderiaceae_D > Rugamonas. The sequence goes on from CAUPJZ010000007.1 coordinate 3,251, forward strand.
GCCGAAGGTGACGGAGCCGAGGTAGGCGTTTTCCTGCTGCGGCTGCTTGCTGACCAGGTTGATCGAACCGGTCGGCGAGCTGCGGCCGTTGTCGGTGCCGGCCGGGCCCTTGAGCACGTCGATCTGTTCGATGTTGAAGGTGTCGCGCGAGATCGAGCCGACGTCGCGCACGCCGTCGACGTAGATGCTGCCGGAGGCGTCGAAGCCGCGCATGAAGATGGCGTCGCCGGTGTTGGTGTTGCCGTTCTCGCCCAGGAAGAAGGCGCCCACGCCCGGCGTGTTGCGCAGCGCTTCGGTCAAGGTGACGGCGCCTTGCTGTTCGATCAGTTCTTTTTTGATGACGGTGATGGTCTGGGCGGTGTCGACCAGCTTCTCGGTGTACTTGACGGAAGCGGCCTTGTCGGCCTTGATGCCGTCGGCGGTGCCCTGGACTTTGACTTCGGGCATGGTCTGTTGCTGGGCGACCGCCGCGACCGGCAGCAGCATCACGGCCAGCGCCGCGCCCATGTGTTGGTTGAAGCGCGATTGCGCGTGTTTGCGACTCTTGATCATTGCCATTCTTTCATCTAAATCGAAGGGAGTCCGGCGGCGCGAAGTGTTGCTGAAGTGTTGCCAACCTGTGTCTGACAGCCGGGGAATCTTTACTAATTTGTGAGAGTGTAACAATAAAATGCTTAAACGTAAATGCGAATTGTTATCAATACTATTCACATGATGGCAAAAGGCAACGAAAGTTCGATGCCGGGAGGCCTGTCGCGGACAGACGCAGGGCGGGCGGAACGCCGCACGTGGTTTGGAAGGGATTTGAAATCGCGTTACGGCGCTTGCCGGTCGAGCCAGGCGCGGGCTTCGGCCAGCGTTTGTTCGAGCGCGGCGCGGACGGCGTCGAAGTGTTGCGCCAGCTCGTCGTCGCGGGCTTCGCCGATGGCCGTCTCGGCGTCGATGGTGGCCTGGATCAGGCGCCGGGCGCCGAGCACGCCGACGGCGCCGCGCAGGCCGTGGAACAGGCGGGCGGCGTCGCGCGGGCGCCCTTCGCGCAGCGCCCGGCCGGCCTGCTCGACCGGTTCCATGCCGCTGTCGATGGCGCCGCGCACCATCTTGACCATCACCGCGCGGCCCTTGGCGTCACGGCCCATCACGCGCATCAGGCTGTCGATGTTGAAGGCGCCGGCCCCGCCGGCCGGCGCCGGCGAGCCGACCAGCTTGACCGCCGCCTGGACCGGCGCCGGCGCGGCGGCCAGTGCGGGCGCCGGCCTCGCCGCTTTTTTGGGCAAGTGCTTTTGCAGCACGGCCAGCATTTCCTCGACCTCGATCGGCTTGGGAATGAAATCGGTGATGCCGGCCTCGATGCTGCGCTCGCGCTCCGATTCGAGCACACCGGCCGTCATGGCGATGATGGGCAAGCTCAGCTTCAACTGCTGGCGCAGCAGGCGGGTGGCGGTGAAGCCGTCCATCACCGGCATCTGCATGTCCATCAGCACCAGGTCGTAGAGGCCGGGGTGCTCGCTCATGCGGTCGACCGCCTGCCGGCCGTTGTCCACCACGTCGAGCGTGGCGCCGCCCAGCTCGAGGATGCCGCGCGCCACCGCCTGGTTGAGCAGATTGTCCTCCACCAGCAGGAAATGCATGCCGCCAAGGCTGCCGTCCATGCCCTGGTCGGCCGCCGCCTGCACGCTGGCGTCGGCCTTGGTCACCAGCGCCTGGTGCAGCGCGTCGAACAGGTTGGAGCTGGTGATCGGCTTGACCAGCACCACGTCGGCTTCGGGCGCGCTGGAGATCTCCTCCATGCGGTCGCGGGCGAAGGCGTTGACCATCACCACGATCGGTTGCTTCCTGTCGGGCGCGGCCGCGCGGATGCCCTTGGCCGTGGCCAGCCCGTCCATGCCGGGCATGTGCCAGTCGGCCAGCACCACGTCGTAGGCCCGTTCCGTCTCCAGGCCGAGCCGGAAGCGTTCGAGGGCGGCCGCGCCGGAATCGACCTCGTCGGCCTGCCAGCCCCATGCCCGGATCAGCTTGGCGATCAGTTCGCGGCTGGTGCGGCTGTCGTCGGCCACCAGCAGGCGCAGGTCGCCCAGGGCCGGCTTGCGGCGCTCCTCTGGCCGCTCCGGCAACACCTCGAACGGCAGGCTGAAGAAGAAGCTCGAACCCTGCCCGGGCGTGCTGTGGACCGCGATTTTCCCGCCCATCAGCTCGATCAGCCGCTTGGTGATGGCCAGGCCCAGGCCGGTGCCGCCGAAGCGCCGCGTGATGCTCTGGTCGCCCTGCGAGAAGGCGTTGAACAACTGCGCCAGCTGCTGCTCGGTCATGCCGATGCCGGTGTCGCGCACCTCGAAGCGCAGCAGCGCGCCGTGTTCGTCGCGCGCGTCGAGCTCGACGCTGACGACCACCTCGCCCTGCTCGGTGAACTTGATGGCGTTGCCGGCCAGGTTGACCAGGATCTGCTGCAGCCGCATCGAATCGCCGCGCAGCCGCCTGGGCACCGACGGCTCGACGCTGATGGCCAGCTCCAGCTCCTTGTCGCCGGCGTTCATCGTCATCATCGTCGCCAGCGAATTCATGGTGTCGTCCAGGCTGAACTCGACCGGCGACAACTCCATGTGGCGCGCCTCGATCTTGGAGAAGTCGAGCACGTCGTTGAGGATGCCCAGCAGCGATTGTCCGGACACCTTCACCATGTTGAGGTACTTGCGCTGCTGGGTGGTCAAGGTGGTGTTGCCGAGCAGGTAGGCCATGCCCAGCACCGCGTTCATCGGCGTGCGGATCTCGTGGCTCATGTTGGCCACGAACTCGCTCTTGGCGCGGTTGGCCGCCTCGGCGCGGTCGCGCTCCTTTTCCAGCTCCTGGGCGCGGGCCTCGACCTCGAGCTGCAGGCGGCGCCGCTCGGTGATGTCGGCGATGACGGCCAGCACCTTGGTGCCCTGGTCGGTGCGCACCGCGCTCAGGTTGATTTCGATCGGGAACTCGCTGCCGTCGCGGCGCAGGCCGAACAGCGTGGTGGCGCCGCCCATGCGCACCGGCTCGGCGCTGAGGCGGTCGGCGAAGAACTTGACGCGGTGCGCGGCGTGCTGTTCGCGCAGCGCCGCCGGCACCAGGGTCTCGAGCGGCTGGCCGAGGATCTCGTCGCGGCCATAGCCGAAGCGGCGCTCGGCTTCGCGGTTGAAGGTTTCGATGCGGCCGTCGACGCCGACCACGACGATCGCGTTGGGGGCGAACTCGACCAGGCTTTGCAGGCGCGCGTCGGCCGCCAGCCGGTCGCGCATCAGGTTGTTGAAGGCGGCCGTCAGCTGGCCGACCTCGTCGTCGGTGCGCACCGGCAGCGGCGCGAAATGGGTGGCGTCGCCGCGCAGCGCGACGATGGCGTCGCGCAGCCGGATGAGCGGCGCCAGCAGGCGCAGGGTGAGCCAGCCGATCAGCAGCGCCGCCAGGATCGACGCCGCCACGCTCCACGCCAGCACGCGCGAGAGCGCGCCGTCGAAGGGTTCGAACGCCTCCTCCGCCGGCAGCGACGCGGCCAGTATCCAGTCGACCGACTTGAGCGCCTTGTAGCTGTTGAGGGCGCGCTCGCCGCTGCCGTTGACGCTGTCGACGGTGCCCTCGAAGCCGTCGCGCAGCGCGCGCGTGGTGGCGGCGTTGGCGCCGGCCTGGCGCGGTTGCAGCAGGCGGCTGGCGTCCGGATGCAGCACGTAGACCGGATGGTCGCCGCGCGTGAGGGCGAAGAAGTAGCCGCTGTGGCCGATCTTGGCGGTGCGCAGGTGGCCCAGCACGTTGTCCTTGTACAGGCGCAGCACGCCGATGAGCACGCACACCACCTCGCCGTTGGCGTTGAGCACCGGCGCCACCATTTGCACGATCGGTTGCTTGTTGGACTTGCCGATCACCGGTTCGGCGATCAGCGGTTTGCGCGTGCGCATCACGGTCCGGAAGTAGGCGCGGTCGGAGGCGTCGATGCCGACCCGGCCGGGCTGGGCCGGGATGTCGGCGACCACCATGCCCTGCGGGCTGAGCACCAGCAGATCGTCGAACAGCGCCAGCACGGCGCGGTCCTGGTAGTAGTCGCGCAGCCGCTCGGTGGAACCGGCCAGCCCGATCGGCTGATGGTGCGCCGACAAGGCGATGATGTCGAGCAGCATGGTCAGCTTGTCGTCGAGTTCCTCGGCGGTGCGTCCGATCAGCGCCGTCTGCTGGGTGAAAAGCACCTTGGTGAAGTCCGCCTTCATGCGTTGCATCTGAACCACGGTCACCAGCGCGATCATCAGGATCGACGTGATGCTGGTCGCCAGCGCAACTTTAGCCTTGATGCCAAGTGGCTTCATTTCATCCTTGTCGGGCGGGTAGGACATGAAATCGGAGAACTACCGGCGAAGCTATCGTGCCGCGTTCAGGAATTCTCCTATCAATGCCCGGCCTTGGCAACAGGATTAACGAAGGGCGGCGGCGGCGATCACGTCGGCGACCTTTTGCGGCTGCGACACCATCGGCACGTGGCTCGCTTTCAGCGTGATAGTGGTGGCGTTGATTTTCTTCGCGAACGCTTGCTGCAGGGCCGGATCGATCATGCGGTCTTCCGACGCGGCGATGTAATAGTTCGCCTTGTTTCTCCAGGCCGCCACGGTGGTCTTGTCGGCGAAGGCCTTCGCGGCGATCGGGCCCTGGGTGGCGGCGATCAGCGCGGCGGTGGCCGGCGGCACGTCCTGGGCGAAGTTGGTGGCGACCGATTCGGCGGGCAGCCACAGGAAACCGCTGGCGTCGGCCTGCAAGGTGGGGACACCCGGCGGCACGGCGTAGCCCTTGCCCAGCTCGCCGCTGGCCTGGCCTTCCGACGGTGCGAACGCGGCCACGTAGACCAGCGCCTTGACCTTGTCGCTGGTGCCCGCCTCGGTGATCACGGTGCCGCCCCACGAGTGGCCGACCAGCACCACTTTACCGGTTTGCGCGTCGATCACGCGCTGGGCGGCGGCGACGTCGTCGGCCAGCGAGGTCAGCGGGTTTTGCACGGCCACCACCTTCAAGCCCTTGGCTTGCAGCAGCGGGATGACTTTCTCCCAGCTGGAACCGTCGGCGAAGGCGCCGTGCACCAGCACCACGGTGGTGTCGGCGGCCGGCGTGGCGGCTTGGGCGGTCAGGACGGTGGCGGCCAGCAGGGCGGAGGCGAGGATCGAGCGTTTCATGGTGATTCCTTTCGAGGTTGGTTGTTTGCGATTAAGTAGTGTGCGACTTGCTTGAGTTGAACTATAGCGAACAATCAAATAGTGCGCAAGTTAAATTCGAAAAAATGTCGATATTTTTTTGCCAGGGCCGCCGCCGTGCGAAGCCGCTTGCATGCAGCAAGCTGGCGGGCGGGGCCAATACCTGATCGTCGCGGTGCGGCATCGACCAAAAGTGGCGGAGAATGGTCTACACTGTCAGGATGATAAGAGACCTCCCCTCACTGGTGCTGCCCGGCGCCACCATCGACATCCTCAAGGCAAGCTGCGCCAACTGCAGCATGCACCAGCTGTGTTTGCCGATGGGACTGGGCAACGAAGACATGGACCGGCTCGACCAGATCATCGGCCGCCGCCGCAAGGTCGCGCGCGGCGCCACCTTGTTCCGCATCGGCGATCCGTTCGTGAACCTGTACGCGATCCGGCTCGGGCATTTCAAGACCTACCAGGTCAACCGCGAGGGCGCCGAGCAGATCACCGGGTTCCAGATGGCGGGCGAGCTGCTGGGCATGGACGCCATCAGCACCGACCTGCACCATTGCACCGCCGTCGCGCTGGAGGACAGCGAGGTGTGCGAGATTCCTTTCGCCAGCCTGCAACAGCTGCTGGCCGACATGCCGACCCTGCTGCGGCACTTCCACCGCATGATGAGCCAGGAGATCACGCGCGAGCAAAGCGTCATGCTCCTGCTGGGCAATATGCAGGCCACGCAGCGCTTCGCCGCCTTCCTGGTCAATCTGTCGTCGCGCTACGAGGCGCGCGGCTACTCGCCCAACACCTTCCAGCTGCGCATGTCGCGCGAGGAGATCGGCAACTACCTGGGCCTGACGATTGAAAGCATCAGCCGCCTGCTGTCGAAGTTCAAGAAGGAAGGCCTGCTGCGCGTGAGCAACCGCGAAATCGAACTGCTCGATCCGCCCATGCTCAAGGCCATCACGGCCGGCACGCAGACCTGCCATTAGCGGCGAAACGACCACATAGACACGTAGGGCGGATTAGCGCAGCGTAATCGGCCATGCATGAGCCACCGAGGGGCATGCATGGCCGATTACGGCGTTCCGCCTAATCCGCCCTACGTGTCTCCATGTTTAATCACATGTTTGGGGACTATTCCGCAGTCAGGGTGACGCTGCGCTGCGCCGGCCAGCTCCAGGCGCCGGCCAGGCGCCAGTCGCGCTTTTCGCCTTCCACCAGCACCACCCAGCGGCTGCGCTCGAGCATCGGCAGATTGATCTGGAAGCTGCCGAATTCGTCCGGCTGCACCACCAGCTGGATGTCCTTGGCCGGCAAGGTCGCGTGCGACAGGCGCACGAACAAGCGCTCCGTCCTGCCGTGGTCGTCGCTGTTGCGGCGCAGCTGGCCGGCCAGCATGCCTTGCGTGGCGTCGTAGCCGATCGACAGCGACAACCCCAGGGTGCTGGCCACCCGGTCGCGCCGCAAGTCCTGGTTGATGGCCTTGCCCTGCTTGTAGTAGTCGCCCACCACCAGCGCGTCCTGCCGCGTGAAGGCGAGGTAGCCGGTGTAGACCCCGGCGACGATGACGATCGCCGGGCCTGCCATCAACAGCCATGGCCAGCGCTGTTTCCACCACGGCGTTGCCGTGGCATGCAATATCGATACGGTCATGACGTTCTCCTTAGCGCGGCACGATGAATACCGCGTCCTCCTTCACATGCAGCGACGGGTCGTCGACCGACGTCAGCTCGACGGCGATCTTGTTCGAGCCCGGATGGGCGGCGCCGTGCGCCGTGCGCAGCCGGATCGGATGCGCCTTGGTTTCGGTGGCCTCGACCCGCACCAGCTCCGGCGTCACCTGCGCCAGCGTTTCGATGCCGCTGACACGGATGCGGTAGGTCTGCGCCCGCTCGGACGTGTTCATGATCTGCAGCCGGTAGACGTTTTCGATCATGCCGTCCTCGACCTCGCGGCCCATCGCGCCACGGTCGCGGATCACGTCCAGCTTGAGCGGCACCCGCAGGTACAGCGCGGTGCCGACGGCGGCCACGATCAGCGCCAGGATGGCGGCGTAGATTTGCACGCGCGGACGCAGCGTGCGCCGGCGGATCTGCGTCGGCGTGTAGTGCATGGTCATGGCGCGCTCGGTGCTGTAGCGGATCAGGCCGCGCGGCAGGCCGATCTTGTCCATGACGCCGTTGCAGGCGTCGACGCAGGCGGCGCAGCCTATGCATTCGTATTGCAGGCCGTTGCGGATGTCGATGCCGGTCGGGCACACCTGCACGCACATCGAACAGTCGATGCAGTCGCCGCCCTTGCCGGCCTCCTTCTTCGACAGCGGCATGCGCGGCTCGCCCCGCTCGCCCGAATAGGTGATGATCAGCGTGTCCCGGTCGAACATCGAGCTCTGGAAGCGGGCATACGGGCACATGTACTTGCACACCTGCTCGCGCATCCAGCCGGCGTTGCCGTAGGTGGCGAAGCTGTAGAACACCACCCAGAACCATTCCCACGGGCCGAAGTTCAACGTCAGCACCTCTTCGGCCAGCAATTTGATCGGCGTGAAATAGCCGACGAAGGTGAAACCGGTCCACAGCGCCACCGCGCCCCAGGCCAGGTGCTTGGCGCTCTTTTTCGCGAATTTGGACGCCGACGGCGGCTGGCGGTCGAGCGCCATGCGCGCGCTGCGCTTGCCTTCGATCTTGCGCTCTATCCACAGGAAGATTTCGGTGTACACCGTTTGCGGACAGGCGAAGCCGCACCAGACGCGCCCCGCCACCGCCGTCGCCAGGAATAGCAGGTAGGCGCAGATGATCAGCAGCGCGGCCAGGTAGATGAAATCCTGCGGCCACAACACCAGGCCGAAGATGTAGAACTTGCGCGCGCCCAGGTCGAACAGCAGGGCCTGGCGGCCGTTCCATTGCAGCCACGGCGTGCAATAGAACGCCAGTTGCGTCAGCCAGACGAACAGCCAGCGCAGCCGGGCATAGCGGCCGGAGGCTTCGCGCGGGTAGATCTCCTCCCGCGCGGCGTACATGTGGACGACTTGTGATTCAGGCGCGCTCATAGTGTTCGACGCCTATTCCGACGCGGCCGTGGCGGCGACCGCGGGGGTGGCCGCAGCGGGTGGCGCGGGCGATGATTCCGGCGCGTTGACGTCGTTCGACAGGCTCCACACATACGCCGCCAGCACGTGCACCTTGGCGTCGCCGAGGAAGTCCTCGAACGCCGGCATGGTGGCGTTGCGGCCCTTGCGGATGGTTTCCATCACGGTCTCGGCGCTGCCGCCGAACAGCCAGATCTTGTCGGTCAGGTTGGGCGCGCCGAGCGCCTGGTTGCCGGTGCCGCCGGCGCTGTGGCAGGCCATGCAGGCGCCGAACTTGCCCTTGCCTAACACCGCCTTGATCGGGTCGGCGGTCGAGCCGGACAGGCTGAGCACGTAGTGGGCGACGTTTTCCACATCCTTGTCCGAGCCGAGCGCGGCGCCCATCGGCGGCATCACGCCCATGCGTCCGCGCAGGATCGATTCCTTGATGGTCTCCGGCGCGCCGCCGAACAGCCAGTCCTTGTCGGTCAGGTTGGGAAAGCCCTTGTTGCCGCGCGCGTCAGAGCCGTGGCACTGCGCGCAGTACGTCAGGAACAGGCGCTGGCCGATGGCGTGCGCCTTCGGATCGGCGGCGACCTTTTTGAGGTCCTGCTTTTGGTATTGCGCGAACAGCGGACCGTACTCGGATTCAGCCTGCTTCAGCTCGGCCTGGTACTGGCCGGACGATTTCCAGCCCAGCTTGCCCGCGTAGGTGCCCAGGCCCGGATACAGGAACAGATAGGCCAGCGCGAAAATAATGGTGATGTAGAACAGCCACATCCACCAGCGCGGCATCGGCGTGTTCAGTTCGGTCAAATCCTCGTCCCAGGTGTGGCCCGTCGTCCCGACCTTGCCATCCTTGCCCTTGGCCAGCTTGACCTTGGCCTGCGAGTACAGCAGGATGCCGCAGCCGGCGATGCCGAGCAGGGTCAGCACGACGATGTACATGTCCCAGAAACCGTTGGTGAAATCAGCCATGGCCGTTCTCCCGGTCGGGATGGCCGAGGTGGTCGAGGTGCTCGTCCTCGAACGGCAGGTGCGCCGCCTTGGCGAAGTCGGCTTCCTTGTTGGAGATGAACGCCCACCACAGGATGCCGACGAACGTGATGAAGGAAATCACCGTCATCACGCTGCTGGCGCGGTCAAACAGGTTCTCGATAGCCATGCTAGTTCCTCGTCTTGATTAATGTGCCCAGGCCTTGCAGATAGGCGATCAGGGCGTCTTCTTCGGTCTTGTCTTTCAGCTCTTCCGGCGCGGCGGCGATCTCGGCGTCGGTGTACGGGTCGCCCAGGCGTTGCAGCGCGCGCATCTTCGGCACGATCTCGGCCGGCACCAGCGCCGTTTTCGCCAACCAGGGATAGTTCGGCATGTTCGATTCCGGCACCACGTCGCGCGGGCTGGCCAGGTGGGTGCGGTGCCATTCGTCGCTGTAGCGTCCGCCCACCCGCGCCAGGTCGGGACCGGTGCGCTTGGAACCCCACTGGAACGGCCGGTCGTAGACGAACTCGCCGGCGACCGAGTAATGGCCGTAGCGCTCGGTCTCGGCGCGGAACGGCCGCACCATCTGCGAGTGGCAGTTGTAGCAGCCCTCGCGCACGTAGACGTCGCGTCCGGCCAGGCGCAGCGGCGAATAGGGTTTCAACCCCGCCACCGCCTCGGTGGTCGATTTCTGGAAGAACAGCGGGACGATCTCGACGGCGCCGCCGACGCTGACCACCAGGGTCACCAGCGCGATCAGCAGCCAGGGGTTTTTCTCGATCCACTCATGTGAGAATTTCATCTTCTACTCCAATATCAGGCGTGGCCGGCGGCCAGCGCGGGAATGGGCGCGGTCGCGGTTTCGCGGTTACGCAAGGTCATCCAGGTGTTGTAGCCCATCAGGCACATGCCGCTCAGGTACAACAGGCCGCCGCCGAAACGCACCACGTAGTACGGATAGGTGGCCTTGACGCTCTCGACGAAGGTGTAGGTCAGGGTGCCGTCGGGGTTGACCGCGCGCCACATCAGGCCCTGCATGACGCCGGCGATCCACATGGCGGCGATGTACAGCACGATGCCGATGGTGGCGACCCAGAAGTGCAGGTCGATCAGCTTGGTGCTCCACATCTTTTGCTGGCCGGCCAGGCGCGGCAGCAGGTAGTAGATCGAGCCCATCGTGATGAAGCCGACCCAGCCGAGCGCGCCGCCGTGGACGTGGGCGATGCCCCAGTCGGTGTAGTGCGACAGCGAGTTGATGGTCTTGATCGACATCATCGGCCCTTCGAAGGTGGCGATGCCGTAGAACGACAGCGAGACGATCATGAACTTGAGGATGGGGTCGGTGCGCAGCTTGTGCCAGGCGCCCGACAGCGTCATGATGCCGTTGATCATGCCGCCCCACGACGGCGCCAGCAGCACCAGGGAGAACACCATGCCGATCGATTGCGTCCAGTCCGGCAGGGCGGTGTAGTGCAGGTGGTGCGGGCCGGCCCACATATAGGTGAAGATCAGCGCCCAGAAGTGCACGATCGACAGCCGGTACGAGTACACGGGGCGCTCGGCCTGCTTGGGGATGAAGTAGTAGACCATGCCGAGGTAGCCGGCGGTCAGGATGAAGCCGACCGCGTTGTGGCCGTACCACCACTGTATCATCGCGTCCTGCACGCCCGAGTAGGCCGAGTACGATTTAAACGCCGAGGCCGGCATGCTGGCGCCGTTGACCACGTGCAGCAGGGTGACGGCGATGATGTAGGCGGCGAAGAACCAGTTGGCGACGTAGATGTGCTTGACCTTGCGCTTGATCAGCGTGCCGAAGAAGACGACCGCGTAGGCGATCCAGACCACGGCGATCAGGATGGCGATCGGCCACTCCAGCTCGGCGTATTCCTTGCCGCGCGTGAAGCCCATCGGCAAGGTCACGACCGCGCTCAGTATCACCGCCTGCCAGCCCCAGAAGGTGAAGGCGGCCAGCTTGTCCGAGAACAGGCGCACCTGGCAGGTGCGCTGCACCACGTAGTACGAGGTGGCGAACAGGCCGCAGATGCCGAACGCGAAGATGACCGCGTTGGTGTGCAGCGGCCGCAGGCGGCCGTAGGTCAGCCAGGGGATGTCCAGGTTCAGCGCCGGCCAGGCCAGTTGGGCGGCGATGATCACCCCCACCAGCATGCCGACGATGCCCCAGACTACGGTTGCGATCGCGAATTGCTTGACGATCTTGTAATTGTAGTTCTGTGCCAGGTCCACGAAGTTCTCCCATAGAACGCTTTGATGATGTAAGTCAAAGGTTACTTTTCGGGGCCTCAAAAAACCTTGATGTGGATCAAAATTTTGGGGATGGATCTTGTTCGTTGGCGTTTGTCGCCGCCGAGTCGTCGTCCTGCAACACGCGCAGCGCCGGGCCGACCAGGTCGTCGAACTGGCCGTCGTCGGCGGCGTGGAAGAACAGCCACAGCGCGGCGAACACCAGGGCCACGCTGAGCGGAACGAGCAGGAATAAGGCTTCCATCACATGTCCTTTTCAACACGCCCGCGCCCGCGCAGCCGCAGCGCGTTGAGCACCACCACGGCCGAGCTGGCCGCCATGCCGACGCCGGACAGCCACGGATTGAGCAGGCCGAGCGCCGCCGCCGGGATCGCCAGCAGGTTGTACAGGCTGGCCCAGGCCAGGTTCTGGCGGATCACGGCCATGGTCCGGCGCGCCACGCGGGCGCTGTCGGCCACCGCGCCGAGGCGCCCGCCCAGCAGCACCGCGTCCGCGTGGGCCTGGGCCAGCGCGGCGCCCTCGCCCATCGCGAACGAGACGTCGGCCGCGCTCAGCACGGCGGCGTCGTTGATGCCGTCGCCGACCATCGCCACCACCGCGCCCTTCACTTGCAGCCGGCGCACGAAGGCCAGCTTTTCGTCGGGCAGGTAGCCGCCCACCGTGGTGCCGATGCCGAGCCGGTCGCCGACGCGGCGCGCCAGCACGTCGTGGTCGCCGCTGAGCAGCACCACCGTCTTGCCGGCGCGGTGGAAGTAGTCGACGGTGGCCTGGGCGTCGGGCCGCAGGCCGTCGTGCAGCTGCAGGCAGGCCAGCCATAGCCCCTCGGCCCCCAGATAGACGGGGGTGGCGCCGTCGGCGACGGCGTGCGGCGGCATCGAGCCGCTGAGCTCGGCGACGAAGCCGGCGTTGCCGAGGCGGTAGCGGCGGTTGTGCACATGGCCTTCGACGCCGCGCCCCGCCGTCTCCGTCAGCGCCGTGGCGTGCCAGTCGGCACGCGCGCCGCCGCCCGCGTCGACGGCCGCGCCGACGATGGCGCGCGCCAGCGGGTGGCCGCTGCCGGCGTCGAGCGCGGCCGCCACCTGCAGGCAAAAGTCGCCGCGCATCGCCCCCAGCGCTTGTACATCTTGCAGCACCGGCCGGCCGAAGGTCAGGGTGCCGGTCTTGTCGAACACCACGTGGGTGGCGCGGTGCAGGGTTTCCAGGGTTTGCGCCCCGCTCACCAGCACGCCCTGCCCGAGCAGCCGGTCGGTGGCGGCGGCCAGCGCCGTCGGCGTGGCCAGCGACAGCGCGCACGGGCACGACACCACCAGCACGGCGATGGCGATGGTCCAGGCGCGCCCGGCGTCGCCGTCGAGCCGGAACCAGAAGCCGAACGCCGCCAGCGCGAACAGCAGCAGCCCGGCGACGAACCAGGCGGCGACCTTGTCGGCCCACAGCGCGATGCGCGGCTTGTCGCGGCCGGCGCGGTCGATCAGCTTGACCAGGTTGGACAGCGTGCTGTCCTGCGCGCGGCGCGTCACCCTTGCCAGCACGACGGCGCCGGCGTTGATGGCGCCGCCGGGCAGCGCGTCGCCCTTGGCCTTGGCCACCGGCGCGCTCTCGCCGCTCAGCAGCGACAGGTCGAGCGTGGTGCTGCCGTCGACGATGACGCAGTCGGCGGCCACCGCCTCGCCCGGCTTGATCATGATGACGTTATCCACCAGCAGCGCGGCGGCCTTGACCAGGCTGGCGTCGCGGCCAGCGGGATAGTCGGCCAGCAAGGTCGCCGAGGCGGGCAGCGCGTGCTGCAGGCGTTCGAGCGCGGCGCCGGCCTTGCGGCGCGCGCGCAACTCCAGGTGGCGGCTGCACAGCAGCAGGAAGATGAACATCGTCACCGAATCGAACCAGACGTCGCCGTGGCCGCGCACCGTGGCCACGACGCTGGCGCCGAAGGCGGCGGCGATGCCCAGCGCCACCGGCACGTCCATGCCGGGCGCACGGGCTTTGATACTTGCCCACGCGCCGCGCCAGAACGGCTGCGCCGAGTAGCAGATCGCCGGCAGGGTCAACAGCAGGCTGGCCCAGCGCATCAGCGCGGCCATGTTGTCGTCCAAGGTGCCGTCCTCGGCCAGGTAGGCCGGCGCCACATACATCATCACCTGCATCATCGACAGCCCGGCGACGAACAGCTGGCGGCCCAAGGTGCGCGCGGCCTTGCGCTGCTGTTCGCCGTGGCGCCCGGCGTCGTAGGGATAGGCGCCGTAGCCGATGGTGTGCAGCGCGGTCAGGATGTCGGCCGGCTGGCAGGCGTCCGGACGCCAGCGCACGTACAGGCGCTCGGTGGCGACATTGAGCTGGGCGCTGTCGACGCCGGGCAGGCGCGCCAGCCGGCTTTCGATCAGCCACACGCAGGCGGCGCAGCGGATGCCCTCGACCGACAAGGTGGTCTCGCGGCTGTGCTCGTCGAGCGCGAAGCGGGGATCGGCGTTGTCGTACAGTTGCAGTTCCGGTGGCAGCAGTTGCGCGCCCTCGGCGGTGGCGGCGAAGGCCGAGCGGTCGCGGTAATAGGATTGCTGGCCGAGATCGACGATGGCCTGCGCCACCGCCGCGCAGCCGGGGCAGCACATCGCGCGGTCGGTGTCGTCGATGCGCACGGTCCATGTGCCCGGGGCAGAGGCCGAGGACGGCATGGGCAGGCCGCAGTGGTAGCAGGCGGCGCCGGCCGTGCCGCCGGCTAGTGTGGCGTTAGGCATAGGATATCCATCCAGGCGGGCGTGATGGCATGCCCGGCGACCACGCCGGCCGCCCGCGCGATGCCGAGCAGGCCGAATACCAGCACCAGCAGGCCGCAGGCGATGCGTACCTGGCGTTGCTGCATGGCCCGGCGCAGCCGCGCGCCCAGCAGGCCGAGGCCGGTCAGCATCGGCAGGGTGCCGAGGCCGAAGGCCAGCATGACGGCGGCGCCGCCGAGCGCGCTGCCGCTGAGCATTGCGGTCAGCAGCACGCTGTAGACCATGCCGCACGGCAGCCACCCCCACAGCGCGCCCAGCGCGAAGGCCTGGTGCGGCCGGTCGGCGGGCATCAGCGTTTTCATCGCCGGCGCCATCCACGGCTGGGCGCGCTGCCACAGCACGCGGCCGGCCTGCTCCAGTTTGGCCAGGCCGTGCCAGGCGTTCATCAGGTACAGGCCCAGCGCCACGAGCATCAGGTTGGCCAGCCAGTAGAAGCCCAGTTGCAAGCCGGCCAGGTCGGCCAGGCTTTGCGCGCCGTTCGCCAGACCGCCGGCCAGCGCGCCGGCCACCATATAGCTGCCGATGCGGCCGGCGTTATAGGCCAGCACGCGCGGGATCGCCCGCGCCGGCGCGGCCGGTCGCGGGATGAACGCGGCCGCCAGCCCGCCGGCGAACCTGGCGGCGCTCTGGATGGGGATGACGTTGCGCGGCAAGGGCTTGTCGCCCGCGCTGGCCGAGATGGCGCCGACGATGCCGCCGCACATGCCGACGCAATGGACGCTGCCGGCCAATCCGACCAGGAACACGGGCAGCAGCTGGTAGCCGGTGATCATGATGTCAAATGGTCTTGGAGTAGCGCAGCGGCTGCGTGGTGTCGGCGCGCGCCTGGTTCAGATAGCGGTCGAACACCATGCAGATGTTGCGGATCAGCAGGCGGCCCTTGGCGGTGACGCTGATCCAGTGCGGGTCGACGGTCAGCAGGCCGTCTTCTTCGAAGGCTTTCAATTTCTCCAGCTCGTCGGCGAAGTACAGCGGAAAGCGGATCGGATAGGCCTGCTCCAGCGACGAGATCGACAACTCGAAATTGCACATCAGCTTTTGGATGACGATGCGGCGCAGCAGGTCGTCGGTGTCGAGCTTGATGCCGCGCGCGATCGGCAGCACGCCGTCGTCGAGCTTTTCGTAGTAGGCGTCGAGCGTCTTTTCGTTCTGGCTGTAGGTGGCGCCGATGGCGCTGATGGCCGACACGCCGCAGGCGATCAGATCGGTCTCGGCGCGCGTCGAATAGCCCTGGAAGTTGCGTTGCAGCCGGCCCTGGCGCTGGGCCACGGCCAGCTCGTCGTCCGGCTTGGCGAAGTGGTCCATGCCGATGTAGACGTAGCCGGCCGCGCACAGGCGGGCAATGCACAAGGCCAGCAGCTCCAGCTTGACGGCGGCGCTGGGCAGGTCGGTATCGAGGATGCGGCGCTGCGGCTTGAACACGTGCGGCAGGTGGGCGTAGTTGTACAGCGCGATGCGGTCCGGGCTGGCCGCGATCACCTTGGCCAGCGTTTGCTCCATGCTGGCGACGGATTGCTTCGGCAGGCCGTAGATCAGGTCGATGCTGACCGAGCGGAAGCCGGCGTCGCGCGCGGCGTCGATGACGGCGCGCGTCTCGGCCTCCGGCTGGATGCGGTTGACGGCCTTTTGCACGTCGGCGTCGAAGTCCTGCACGCCCAGGCTGATGCGGTTGAAGCCCTGCGCGCGCAGGCTGTGCATGCGCTCGGCGCGGACGGTGCGCGGGTCGATCTCGATCGAGTACTCGCCCACCGCGTCGGGCGCGAAATCGAAGTTGGCGCGCAGGTGCGCCATCAGGTCGCCCATCTGGCGGTCGCTCAGGTAGGTCGGCGTGCCGCCGCCGAAGTGCAGCTGCTCGAGCTGGCCGATGCCGGCGAACAGGCGGCCCTGCATGTCGAGCTCCTGCTTGAGGTAGCCGAGGTAGGTGGCGGCCTTGCCGTGGTCCTTGGTGACGATCTTGTTGCAGCCGCAGTAGTAGCAGACGGTGTCGCAGAACGGGATGTGGATGTAGAGCGACAACGGCCGCTGGCTGCGGCGCATGCGCAGGCCGGCCACCGCCTCGAGGAACTGGCCGTAGCCGAATTCCGGCGTGAAGCGGTCGGCGGTCGGATACGAGGTGTAGCGCGGTCCCGACTGGCTCAGTTTGCCGATGATGGCGGCGTCGAATTCGACGGCCGGGAAGGCGGCGCCGACGCCGGCGTCGCCGGGACCTGCGCTATGGCCGAGAATGGAGGTGGTATGCATGGTCAAGCCGTTCTCAGGCGGCCAGGCGCGCGGCCGGCGCTGCCTTGCGCACCGGGCGCGTGGCGGGCCGGGCCGGCGTGGCGCGGCCGAACTTGAACAGGCTGACCGCCTGCGTCAGGCCGCCCGCCTCCAGCGCCAGGCTGGCGGTGGCGGCGGCGGCCTCCTCGACCAGCGCGGCGTTCTGCTGCGTGACCTGGTCCATGTGGGCGATGGCCGAGTTGACCTGGTCGACGCCGATGCTTTGCTCGCGCGAGGCGACCGAGATCTCCTCCATGATGGCCGTCACCTGCCGCACCGAGGCCACCACCTCCTTCATGGTGGCGCCGGCGCGGTCGACCTGCGCCATGCCGGCGCTGACCTTGCCGACCGAGATATCGATCAGGTTCTTGATGTCCTTGGCGGCGGTGGCGCTGCGCTGGGCCAGGTTGCGCACCTCGCCGGCGACGACCGCGAAGCCGCGTCCCTGTTCGCCGGCACGGGCCGCCTCGACGGCGGCGTTGAGCGCCAGGATGTTGGTCTGGAAGGCGATGCCCTCGATCAGGCCGATGATGTCGACGATCTTGCGCGAGGAGGTGTTGATCTCGTCCATGGTGGCGATGACGTCGGCGACGATTTCGCCGCCCTGCACCGCCACGATCGAGGCGTTTTGCGCCAGCGCGTTGGCCTGGGCCGAGTTGTCGGCGTTTTGCTTGACGGTCGACGAGAACTGTTCGACGCTCGACGCCGTCTCTTCCAGGCTGGCGGCCTGCGCCTCGGTGCGGCCGGACAGGTCGGCGTTGCCGGCGGCGATCTGGCGCGTGGCCACGGCCATCGTCTCCACATTGACGCGCACGTCGCGGATGGTGGCGATCAGGTTGCTGTTCATTTGCTGCAGCGCGCGCAGCAGCTGGCCGACCTCGTCGGTGGAGTCGGTGTCGAAGCTGCCCGACGACAGGTCGCCGGCGGCGATCGCGCGGGCGCCGTGCAGCGCGCGGTCCAGCGGTTGCAGCACCGACACGCGCAGGGTGTACCACAGGAACACATTGATCAGCAGGCCGGCGAAGGTGGCGCCGAAGATGGCGTAGCTGTGTCCACCGTCGCCACTCATCAGCGCGGCCGCGCAGACGATCACCTGCAACACGTTGACGACGCTGGTGGCCAGCCACACGCGCATCGCCAGCGAGACGTGGCCGAGGCGCGCCAACAGGTTGCCGACGCCGGGACGGATCACCTGGCCGTTCTTGATGCGGATGCCGTGGCCTTGTTTGGCGCCGATGTCGCGGTAGGCCTGTTCGGCCCTGGCGATCTGCTCGCGCCCGGCCTTGACGCGTACCGACATGTAGCCGATGGTCTTGCCGTTTTCGCGGATGGGGGTGATGTTGGCGCGCACCCAGTAGTGGTCGCCGTTCTTGCAGCGGTTCTTGACGATGCCGGTCCACGGCGTGCCCGACTGGATCGAGGCCCACAGGTCGGCGAACGCCTCGGCCGGCATGTCCGGATGGCGCAGGATGTTCTGCGGCGCGCCCAGCAACTCGGCCTCGGCGTAGCCGCTGATTTGCGTGAAGTAGGGGTTTACATAGGTAATGTTGCCCTTTAGATCAGTTTTCGAGACGATGGCCTGGTCGTCCAGGACGTCCACTTCACGCTGGGTGACGGGTGGCCTGTTGTGGGATTGGTTGTTGCGCATCACTTTGCTCCGGCTGAATTGTTGCTCTATCACAATAGATGCAACCAGTGTACGGATTCGATCCTCAAATTTTATTGATGTAGATCAAAATTCCCCGGATTGCCGGCCGCCCTATTCCACGCTCAGCGGGCGCAGCCGGCCGACCGCGTAGCCCTGCGCGTAGTCCACGCCCAGTTCGCGCACCACCGCCAGGGTGTTGTCGTCCTCCACATATTCGGCCACGGTGCGGATGCCCATCACGTGGCCGACCTCGTTGATGGCCTTGACCATCGCGCGGTTGATGGGGTTGTTGGCGATGCCGCGGATGAACACGCCGTCGATCTTGAGATAGTCGACCGGCAGCGCCTTCAGGTAGGCGAACGACGACAGGCCGCTGCCGAAGTCGTCGAGCGAGAAGCGGCAGCCGAGCGCCTTGATGCGGGCCATGAAATCCTGCGCCTTGACCAGGTTGGCGATGACGGCCGTCTCGGTGATCTCGAAGCAGATCTGTTCCGGGGCGACGTGGTGCTCGGCGAATTGTTCGATGATGTAGTCGTGCAAGCCCTCGTCGCCCAGCGAGGTGCCCGACAGGTTGACCGAATACCGGCCGCGATAGCCGTCGGGGCGTGGCGTCGCGCCGTCCGCGTCCGCGCCGGTCCGGCCTTCGCTCACGCCGCGCACGTGGCGGCACACGGCGCGTATCACCCAGCGGTCGATCGCCGTCATCATGTCGTAGCGCTCGGCGGCCGGGATGAAGGCGCCGGGCAAGATCAGCTCGCCCGGGCCGGACTGGATGCGGATCAGCACCTCGTCATGCACCTCGCCGCGCGTGCCGAGGCCGACGATGGGCTGGGCGTACAGGCGGAAATACTGGTGTTCGAACGCCTCGTTCAGCCGCGACACCCATTGCATCTCGCCCTGGCGCCGCGCCAGGCGCAGATCCGACTCCTGGTACAGGTGGACGCGGTTGCGGCCGCGCTCCTTGGCCAGGTAGCAAGCCTGGTCGGCGGCGATCAGCAGCTCGGTCATCGATTTGCTGTGGCGGTTGATCTCGACGACGCCGATGCTCACGCCCAGCTCGAAGGTGCGGCTGTCCCACACGAAGCGGAAATTCTTGACCGACTGGCGGATGCCGTCGGCCACCAGCAGCGCCTGGTCCGGCGGGCAGCGCGGCAGCAGCACGCCCAGCTCGTCGCCGCCGAGGCGGGCCAGGATGTCGCTGTCGCGCATCTCCGTCTGCAGCATCTTGGCCAGCAGCTGCAGCAGCAGGTCGCCGGCGCTGTGGCCGCAGGTGTCGTTGACGATCTTGAACTGGTCCAGGTCCATGTACAGCAGCGCGTGCACATGGTCCTCCTCCTTGGCGCTGTGCAGCGCGTTGGCGATTTGCGTCTCGAACTCGCGCCGGTTGATCAGGCCGGTGAGCATGTCGTGGCTGGCGTTCCACGACAGCTGCTTGCTCAGCTTGCGCTCGTGGCTGACGTCGCGGAACACCACCACCGCGCCCAGCAGCCCGCCCGTGTCGGACCAGATCGGCGCGGCCGATTCCTCGACGGCGATGCGGCGCCCCTCGCGCGTGACCAGCTGGTTTTGCGACGGCATGCTGATGGTCTGCCGCAGGCGCAGGCATTGCAGCGCCGCGTGCTCGGCCAGCGGCGCGCCGCCCTCGTCGATCAGCGGCAAGGTGGTGCCGATGTCCAGGCCGCGCGCCTCGTCGTTGCTCCAGCCGGTCAGTTGTTCGGCGATGCGGTTCAGATACCGGGTCTTGCCGCGTTCGTCGGTGGTGATGACGCCCTCGCCGATCGAGCGCAGGGTGACGGCGGCCTGCTCGCGGTCGCGCGCGGCGTCCTGTTCGATCCGCTTGCGTTCGGTGATGTCCCAGACGATGCCGAGCGTGCCGGTGGGCTGGCCGCGCTCGTCGCAGAACACGTGCGCCTTGGCGGCCAGCCAGTGGTGGCTGCCGTCCTGCCAGACCACGCGGTACTGGACGTCGTAGCCGGAGCCGCAATCGACCGCCTCCTGCATGGTGTTGAGCAGGTGGTCGCGGTCGTCGGGGTCGACGAATTGCAGGAAATGCGAGAACGGTTGGGCCAGATCGCCGGGGGGCAGCCCCAGCAAACCCGCGCCCCAGCCCACCCAATTGACGATGCTGTTGATGACCGTCGCATCCGTGATGTTCGAATCCCAGATGGCCATGCGCGCGGCGTCGAGCGCCATGCGCAGGTGGCGCTGAATGATATCCATGCTTCTTTTGCTCCAAAAGCCGGGCTTACGGCCTTTAGAGCGGCGGCGAACGCGAAAGTTCGGAAAAAGCGCGGATTATTTCAGGTCCACCGGGGCGGCGGCCTGTTGTTTGACGGCGCCGAGGTCGCGCACGTTCTTTTGCACCGCCACCGCGCCGAACAGGCTTAACAGGAACGACATGGCGTAGAAGCCTTTTTCGCTCATGGCCAGCGTCGCGTTGATCAGGCCGACGGTCAACAGCAGCAAGGTCAGCATCAGCGACAGCCAGCACAGGCCGAAATACAGGCCGCTGACGGGGATGCCCTCGGCGCGGTCGCGCACCGATTTCTGCAGCGAGACGGCGGCGAACAGGCCGTACATCAGGATGGTGAAGTAATACCCTTTTTCGTTGAGCGCCATGGTGGCGTTCCACAGGCCGATCATGAAGCTGCAGGCGCCGGCCAGCAGGGCGATCCAGGCGGCGGCGACGAAGGCGGGGGTGGGACCGGGTTGGGCTTGGGTCATGGCTACTCCTTGTGGATCGGGGAAGGCGGCGCCGGGTTGGCGCGCGCTTCCCCATCAAACCAGAAGAGTCAGGCCGGCTTCTTGACCGCGCGCAAGAGTTTGCCGCCGATGGTGACCACCACCAGCGCCAGCGCGCCGGCGATGACGCCGGCCACGGCGTCGATCACGCTAGGGGTGACGAAGCCCAGCACCGGTCCCAGCGCCGGGACCGCCGCCGCCACTTCGGTGGCGTGGTGGACGATGTCGTGCGCGCCCGGCGTGCCGTGCACCAGGATGCCGCCGCCGACCATGAACATGGCGGCCGTGCCGACCACCGACAGCAGCTTCATCAGCCGTGGCGCGGCCGCCAGCAGTACGTTGCCGAGGGCGCGGGCGGCGCCGTTGGCGCGCTGGCTCAGGTACAGGCCGGCGTCGTCCATCTTGACGATGGCGGCGACGATGCCGTACACGCCCACCGTCATCAGCAGCGCGATGCTGACCACCACCATCGCCTGCTTGGCGAACGGCTCGGCCGCCACCGTGCCCAGCGCGATGACGATGATCTCGGCCGAGAGGATGAAGTCGGTGCGCACCGCGCCCTTGATCTTGTCTTTTTCGATGGCCACCATGTCGGCGTTCGGGTCGCTGAGCGCGGCGGCCAGTTCCTCCTTGTGCCGCGCGTTATCTTCCTTGTGCATGATGCCGTGGGCGATCTTCTCGAAGCCCTCGAAGCACAGGTAGAGGCCGCCGATCATCAGCAGCGGCGTGATGGCGGCGGGCAGGAAGGCGCTGATCGCCAGCGCGGCCGGCACCAGGATGGCCTTGTTCTTGAGCGAACCGAGCGCCACCGCCCACACCACGGGCAATTCGCGGTCGGCGCGCACGCCGGCCACTTGCTGGGCGTTGAGCGCCAGATCGTCGCCGAGCACGCCGGCGGTTTTCTTGGCCGCCACCTTGCTCATCAGGGCGACGTCGTCGAGGATGGTGGCGATGTCGTCGATCAGCGCGAACAGACTGGAGCCGGCCATCTCAGCGGCTCCCTTGCGGGGTTGGGGTGGTGGTAGGGGTCATCGGGTGTCCTTGGTAGCGAGCAATATTAAAGGAGCAATATTAACCCAAGGGCAGGGCGCGGCGATATGGCTTCGCAGCTACAATGTGCGTTGCCTCGCAGCGCCGCTGCGGTTTGAACAATGGAACGACTATGAGCTTTGCCACCTGGATGGGTTTTTTTATCGCCGCCTGCATCATCGCCGTGTCGCCCGGCTCGGGCGCGGTGTTGTCGATGTCGCACGGCTTGTCGTACGGCGTGCGCCGTGCCAGCAGCACGATTTTCGGCCTGCAGACCGGCCTGCTGCTGGTGTTTTTCATCGCCGGCGCCGGGGTCGGCTCGCTGCTGCTGGCGTCCGAGCTGGCGTTCAACATCGTCAAAACGGTGGGCGCGCTGTATCTGATTTACCTCGGCCTGAGCCAGTGGCGCGCCAAGGTGACCATCGGCGAGCAGAAAAACCAGGCCGAAGTGGCCGTGCCGTCGGCGCGCAAGCGCTTTTTGACGGGCTTCCTGACCAACGCCACCAATCCCAAGGGCATCATCTTCATGGTGGCGGTGCTGCCGCAGTTCATCAACCAGCATGCGCCCCTGCTGCCGCAACTGCTGATCCTGGCGGCGACGATGTGCTGCATCGATCTGGTGGTGATGCACAGCTACGCCTACCTGGCGTCGTCGATGCAGCGCTTTTTCCGCGACGCCGGCGCCGTCAAGAAGCAGAACCGGGTGTTCGGCGGCTTGCTGATGGGCGTGGGCGCGGCGCTGTTCTTCGTCAAGCGGGGCGGCGCTACCACCTGAGGTACCATCACCTGAGGTATGATTTACTTTGCAATTATTTGTAACCCCGGTAGTCGAATCGCGGCCTGCTGCGTTACAGGTGGAGTAAACAGAGGAGCGCAGCCATGAGCCGCAAGATCATCCCGTCCGTCGTGCTGGCCGTCCTGGCCGGTTTCAGTTCCCTTGCATTGGCCGACCCGCCCGCCGTGGTGGGGCGGATTTCGGCCGTCCAGGGCCAGGTGACCCTGGTCAGCAACGATCCCGATGGCGTCAGCGCACCGGTGGCGGCATCGCTGAACTGGCCGGTCACCGGCGCCAACCATGTCAACACCGCCAGCGGCGCGCGCGCCGAATTCCGGGTCGGCTCGACGGCGGTGCGGCTGGACGGCGATTCCGACCTGGAAATCACCGACATGGACGAGGATTTGCTGCGGATGCGCCTCAACTATGGCAGCGTCAGCATCCGCGTGCGCAGCCCCGAGCTGCTGCGCGACTTCGAGCTGGCCACGCCGCAGGCGCGCGTCACGATGATCGAGCCGGGCTTGCTGCGGGTCGATGTCGAGCGCGTCGCCGATACCAGCCAGGTCAGCGTGCTGGGCGGCAGCGCCCGGGTCGAGGGCGCCGGCTCGTCGGTGGTGGTGAGCAGCGGCCGCCAGGTCGACGTCAGCGGCGAGGACGTGCGCACCGGCGTGGCCCGGCGCGACGGCTTCGATGTCTGGGGCGACGAGCGCGACCGGCAGTCGGAGGCCGTGGTGACGTCGCGCTATCTGTCGAGCGGCATCACCGGCTATGAGGAACTGGACCGCAACGGCAGCTGGACCGAGAGCGTCGAATACGGCCCGCTGTGGGCGCCGCGCAATGTCGCGGTCGACTGGGCGCCCTACCGCGACGGCCGCTGGACCTGGCTGGCGCCGTGGGGCTGGACCTGGGTCGACAACGCCCCGTGGGGCTACGCGCCGTCGCATTACGGCCGCTGGGTGACGGTCAACCGCCGCTGGTTCTGGGCGCCGGGTCGTCCCGTCGGGCGTCCCGTGTGGGCGCCGGCGCTGGTCGGCTGGGTCGGCGGCGACGGTTTCTCGCACCATCGGGGCCCCGGCCTGGGCTGGTTCCCGCTGTCGCCGCGCGAGCGCTACGTGCCGAACTACCGGGTCTCGAACCATTACGAGGACCGCATGACGTGGCATTACAACGGCAAGCCGTACCGGCCACGCTCCGACCGGCCGGACCGCCGCGACGGCGTGACGATGTTGCCGCGTGATCAATTCGAGGGACGCCACACTGTGCCGGTCAATCGCGGCGGCGTGGTGATCCCGCCGGCCAACCTGGTCAGGAACGCGGTGACGGTGGCGCCGCCGGCGCCGGGCATGGGCACGCGGGTGGGCGATCCCGGCCGGCGTGGCTGGCCGGATCGCGACGGCGACGGCCGCCCGGACCGCTTTGGGCGCAATGACCGCAATGATCGTTTCGAGCGCAACAACGGCCAGCAGCCGGGACGGGTGATCACGGCGCCGTCGCAGCCCCAGCCGCAAGTGCAATCGGGGCCGGGGCGTCCGCAGACCACCAGCACGCTCGCTCCGGGACAGTTCGGCACGCCGAACCCGCCGGCGCAAACGATCAATCCGAACGATGTCGGCATCGAGTTGCGGCCGGGTTACCGTCCGCGCCCGCAGAATTCGGTGCAGCAGCCGGGTGTGATGCCGGCGCCGATATTGCACGTCAACCCCAACCGCGACCGTTTCAATCGCGACGACGACAATGGCCGGCGGCCATCGCGTCAGCGCGACGATGTGCGGGAAGCGCGCGAGCGCGAGCAGCGGCCGGCGTTCCAGCCGCCGCCGCAGCAGCAGCAACCGCAGCAGCAACCGCAGCCGCACCAGGTCCAGGTGCAACCGCAGCGGCCTCAGCCGCAGCCGTTCCAGGCGCCGCAGCAGCAGTTCCAGCCGGCGCCGCGTCCATCGCCGCCGCCGCAGGCGCACCAGCCCCAGGTTCATCAACCCCAGCCGCAAGCGCAGCCGCAGCCGCGCCCCCAACCGGCGCAACGCAACGAGGGGCAAAACCAGGGCCGCAACAACGGCAACCGGCCGACGCACAACCAGCAGTGAGCGACGGTTTAAACCGGAAAATAGCAGTTCAGGCAGCAAAAAATGCAGTTCGTCACAATCGGCTGGAAGTGGTCCGCCGCTTTGCATAGAGTAGCAACATTGCAAAACGGTGGCAGCGCGAAGACAAGGACGACAACGTCCGCCGCGCGGGGCCGTCGGGACCGCATCCATTTGCCCTGCTATTTTCTAGGTAATTCCCGAGAGAGAATAGTCTTCGCCAGCCTTCGGGCTGGCTTTTTTTTGCCCCCCGGAGTTGCTTTGGTTAGCCTGGGCTGCGGGCGGCTTTTTGCCGCAGGCGGGCGCGCCATTCTCCCAGCGCCGAGAGCGCTCCCTGGAATTCGCGCTCGATCAGGTCGGCCTCGGCGGCCGTGACCTTGCCGTCCATTAGCGCGGTCGAGACCGCTTCGGCCACCGATCCCACCTGGCTCATCACCTTGCACACCGTTTGCGACAGGTCGTCGTCGCCGATGTTTTCCGGCAGCGGGACGACGAACGCGGCCATGCCGTGGCGCGTCAGCAGCGCGTGCAACGGCAGGTGCGCATCGGCCACGCCGGCGCGGTGGCACAGGTCGACCACCGCCGACACTTCCTCGAACGATGGATAGTGCGAGGCGATCGTCGGCGCCAGCTTGTTACGCAGCACGTTAACCGAGATGCCCATCGCCTGCGCGAGCGCGTCGATGCCGCCGGGATAGCTGCGCGCCACCTTGTAGAGCGCGTCGTGTTGATTCATGTCGAAGTATTTGCGAGTCATGGTGAAGCGTGCCTTTTATTACCGATGCATCCGCCGCGATCGGGCGCTATGCTGCTTTTTATTCAACTTCTTTATGAAAAGACATCATGAAGCCCCTTCAATCCGCACTGTTGCTGAGCTTTTGCATCGCATTCGGCGCCTGCGCCCCGGCGCAAGCCAAAGCTCAGCCATATTTTGGCACATCGTCATCGTATAAAAGTGGATTTTCTTCCCAAAAAGGCAATACCCAGAGGAGCAGGCCGTCGGCGCCGCCGGCCAACCGTCAGAGCGGTCCCGGCGCGTTCGGCAAGGCGCCCGGCTCGCCCGCATCCGCCTATCCGCGCAATGGATCCGCGAATGCATCGGCGGCCTCGCGCGACCTTGACCGCAGCGCGGCGCAAGCCCGGGCGCTGAACACTCTGGAGGCCCGGCGCGCCGCCGGGCGCGCACCGGCGCCGTTGCCGCCGCTGAACGACACGCCGATGCGTCCGGCCCCGTCCGCCCAGCCGGATGCGATTGCTGCTCGCAACACCGCCCCCGCACCGCCCGGCGATACGGGGCAGGTCATCGTGCAGCAGCCCTCCGGCAATAGCGGGCTGATGAGCGGCGTGGTGGGCTTCATGCTGGGACGTGCGATGAGCCAGGCCAACCAGCCGGTGGCCTACCCCACTTCTTCGTCATCGTCGACCCCGCCCGTTGCTACGACCTATCCGACCACGGCGGGCTCGGTGCCGCCGCCCATGCCGGCCATTAACCAGGCTGGCCAGATCACCGGCATGCCCGGCCTCGGCGATGCGCCGGCCGTGACTGCGCGCACGCCTGCGCCGCCTCAACCGTCGTTCGGCGCCAGCGTACTACGCTGGTTCGCCTGGCTGGGCCTGGTGAGCGGGATCGCCTGGGCGGCCGTGTTCGCGGTGCGCAAGATGCGCCGTCTGCGCGCGGCCCGGCAGCCCCACTATTCATTCGAGAGGCATTGAGATGAGCTGGACGGACGCTTACAACTACCTGCGCAACGGCGTGGCCAAGCTGGCCGGCGCCGACGCGCCCCGCACCGATCGGGACCTGCCGCTGGGCGCGCGCATCGGCAGCCTGGTGCGGCTGCAACAGTCGCCGCTGTTGGGCGCGCTTGCCAACGGTTCGCTGGTCGCGATGCCGGACGCCGGCGACAACCGCGTCGTCGCCGTCTCGCAAATCCGCCTCAAGCAGGCGGGCGGCCTGTACCGCTACTACCTGGACACGGGCGACGTGAACGAGAAGGAAAAGTTTTTGCAGGTGTATCAGAACGCCGAGGGCAAGGTGGCCGAGGTGATGTATTGCACCCAGCTGGCGCGCGTCATTCCCGAGACCGTGGAAGACCAGGAGGCCTACATGGGCCTGGCCAACGCCGGCCTGGGCGACCGCAGTTACACCTTGTGGCGCGCACAGCTGGGCGACATCGGCCTGGACGAGGCTGATCTGGACCTGGTGTTCGGCAAAGACGAAGGCGTCGATTACTGGCGCGACGCCGGCAGCGACGACGAGGAATTCATCGCGCCGTTCTCCGGCACCGAAACCCGGATCGACAACCCGAGCGGCAGCCTCGGCTTGCGCCAGGAAATGTATTTCATGCCGTATGTGCGCCAGCTGCGCAACGGCGGCAGCGAATATTTGCTGATCACGACTGAGATCATCAGCAGCGTGAACGGCGATGCATCGAAACGCGGGATCCACGTGGACTTTGTCATTGGCATCCCGGTGGAGCAGCAACGCATCGTTATCCAATGATGCGCATTTTTAACGTTATTTCTAGAAGGAAGACCGACATGAGCAACTCGAATGGCTGGGGTTTGACCGCGCGCCTGATCTCCAAACACTTTGGCGCACTGGGGGACCGTGTGTCCGAAGCGATCGCCAATTTTGATCCGGAAACGGCGACCGAGGCCGACCGCGACCGTCTGGCCGACAGCCTGCGCACCACCGCGCAAAAGCTGGCGGCCGCCCGCGCCTCCTTCGACAAGGAAGCGGCGGATGTCGTCAAGCTGCGCCAGCTGATCGCCACCGACGAGCAGGCCGCCGGCACGCTGGCCGACCGCCTGGCCTCCGGCAAGATCTCGGAGGCGACGATCACCCTGTTCTGCGACGAGCTGGAGGCCAACAAGCAGCGCATGCCGCAAGAGTTGCAGGAGGAGGCCGACGCCCGCCAGTACATGGACGAGCTGAAAACCATCGTCGACGCGCTGTCGAAGCAGCTGGCCGAGTTCGATTCGGCGGCCAAGAAGGCGATGCAGGCGCTGGCCAGCGCGCGGGCCCAGCAGGATTTGCAGCAGCTGCGCGCCGAGCGCCAGGCCCAGCTGGCCGGCCTGTCCGGCATGCGCGGCAATTCGAGCGCCCTCAACGCGCTGACGCGCCGCGCGCAAGCCATCAGCAACGAGGCGGCGGGCCTGAAGATCGTCACCGATATCGGCCAGCGTCCATACGAGCAGGCGGCCGAGCTGGAAGCGATCCGCAAATCGGTCAGCCAGCCGGCCTTGGGCAATGAATCGGCGCTGGCCCGGTTGCAACGCCTGTCGGGCCAGCAAGCCGCCGCGCCGGCCGCATTGGAGATGAGCAAATCGTAAGCCACGCGGCGGTTACCGTGAATTCGCTACAATAGAGGCCGGCGGCATCGTGTTGATGCCGCCGGTTTTTATTTTTGATTGGAATGAATATGCAAGCGATCCCGCCGTCAGAGTCCCTCATCGAATATCCGAGCGACTTCCCGATCAAGGTGATGGGGCCGACTCATATCGACTTCGCCCCGACCATCGTTCTGGTCGTGCAAAAGCACGATCCGGAATTCCACGAAGGCAAAATGGAAGTGCGTCCCTCGGCCAAGGGCAACTACACCGGCCTGACCGTGACCGTGCGCGCCGTCAGCCGCGAACAGCTCGACGCGCTGTATTCCGAATTGTCGGCGCACCCGATGGTCAAGATCGTCATGTAAGTTGCTGGCGCTGGAAGGCGGCTATCTCTTCCAGCAACCAGTTGCGAAACGCCACCACCTGCGGCCTGTCTGCCGAGGCGGCAGGCGCGACGAAGAAATACTCATCCGGGCAAGGCGTGGCGATATCGAACAGCCGCACCAGCTGCCCGGAGGCGATCTCCTGCATCGCCACCACATGGCGCACCAGCGCCACCCCGTTGCCGTCGGCGGCGGAGCGTATCAGCATCGACAAATCCTCGAACATCACGCCGCCCGACGGCTCGGCCATATCGACGCCGGCCGCCCGCAGCCAGGGCGACCAGGGCTCGACCGAGCGTAGCAGTGTTTGCTGCGGCAGGTGTTGCGGCGTTGCTGGCAGACCTCCATCTCGATAGTGGGGGCTCACTACGGGATAGTAAATGTCGCCCATCAGGCGCTCCACCACCATGCCCGGATAGTTGCCGCGCCCAAAACGGATGCCGACATCGATGCCGTCGCGCGCCAGATCCTGCAGCTGTCCGCTCGATTGCAGCACTACCTCTATATCGGGATGCAAGTCGATGAAACGGCCCAGCCGGGGCGCCAGCCAGCGCGCCGCGAACGACGGAATCGACGTCACCGTCAGCCGCTGGTTGACGCTGGCCGCCCGCATCGCATCGGCCGCGATGGCGATATCGGCGAACGATTTGCCTAAAAACTGGGCAAATTTGAGCGCGTCGCTGGTTATTTTCACCTGTCGGCCATGACGGACAAACAGCGGCCTGCCCAATTCCTGCTCCAGCGCCCTCACCTGATGGCTGATCGCGCCATGCGTCAGATGCAACTCTTCCGCCGCCCGCGAGAAGTTCTCGTGGCGGGCCGCCGCCTCGAAGGCGCGCAAAGCGGAAAAATTGGGCAGGCGGCGGCTGGCGCTCATCAGGTCGGCATGCTGTGGATAACTATGTGAATAAAATTAGCAAGAATCACGAAAATATAACGTTATACAGGCGCTACGGCAAGGTCTACCATGTGAATAAATCTACCCAAGCCGGAGCCGCCATGTCCTTTATCCTGTATGTCGATAGCCTGTTCACCAGCCCTTACGCCCTATCCGCCT
This sequence comes from uncultured Duganella sp., assembly GCA_963511605.1. Taxonomy (GTDB): domain Bacteria; phylum Pseudomonadota; class Gammaproteobacteria; order Burkholderiales; family Burkholderiaceae_D; genus Rugamonas. The sequence goes on from CAUPJZ010000007.1 coordinate 32,812, forward strand.
TTGTCGCGCTGACCGAAAAAGGCGTGCCGTTCACGTTGCGGACGGTGGATCTGGAGGCCGGCCATCAAAAACGCAGCGACTACGCCGACCGCGCGCTCACCGCCCGGGTGCCGGCGTTGGTGGAAGGCGATTTCGTGCTGACCGAGTCGAGTGCGATCACGGAGTATCTGGAGGAAAGCTTCCCGGCGCCGGAATATCTGGCGCTGTATCCGAAAGACCGGCGCCAGCGCGCCCGGGCGCGGCAGGTGCAGGCGTGGCTGCGCAGCGATCTGGTGCCGGTGCGGGTCGAGCGCGACACGGAAACGGTGTTCTTCGGCAAGGCCAGCGCGCCGCTGACCGAGGCCGGCCGCGCCGCCGCCGACAAGTTGATCCATGCCGCCGACCGGCTGGTGCAGGGGCCGAATCTGTTTGGCGCATGGTCGATCGTCGATGTCGATTTGACCATGATGCTGAACCGCTTGATCTGCAACGGCGACGAGGTGCCGCAGAAATTGAAGGATTACGCCGCCGCCCAGTGGCAGCGGCCGTCTATCCAGCAGTGGCTGGCGCGCCATCAGCCGGGGTAACCGCCTTCAGCCCCGCTTTGCGGGGTGATTTATAATGGCGGCATGACGTCTCCTACCCCAACCGGGCCAGCGCTGATCCGCCACCTCGGTCTCGCCGACTACGACAGCACCTTCGCCGCGATGCGCGCCTTCACCGACGCGCGCACGCCGGACACCCGCGATGAACTGTGGATCGTCGAGCATCCTCCCGTGTTTACGCTGGGCCTGGGGGCCGACCGTGGCCACCTGCTGGCCGGCGCGTCCGCCATCCCCGTGGTGCAGACCGACCGGGGCGGCGAAGTCACCTACCACGGCCCCGGCCAGGTGGTGATTTACATGCTGATCGACCTGCGCCGCAACAAACCCGGCGGCAAGCTGTACGCCCGGCAATTCGTCCATAAAATCGAGCAGGCGATCATCAATGTGTTAGGGGCGTATAATCTCGTCGGTGAGCGCGTTGAAGGCGCGCCGGGCATTTATATGGCCGGCGGGCCGAAGCAGGGCGCCAAAATCGCCGCGCTCGGCTTGAAAGTACGCGGCAACGGTTGCACCTACCATGGGCTGTCGCTGAATGTGGCGATGGATTTGGCCCCGTTTTCCTGGATTAATCCTTGCGGCTATGCCGGACTGGAAACAGTCGATATGCGGTCCGTCGGCGCCCAGGCGCAATTGTCGGACGTGCAACAGCAACTGGCCGACGAACTGATACGCGTCCTGGCTCTTGTAGAACCAGCAACGCCAGCAACAGCAGCAACACATCAATAACCAAACTATGCCCGCGAGGGCGCGCAGCCAAATGACCACTGAGACCACCTCCAGCATTGCCCCCGCTTACAACCCGAGCGAAAAGCAAAAAGGCGCCAGCAAGACCGCGCGCATCCCGATCAAGATCGTGCCGATCGAGCAAGTTGAGCGTCTGAAGAAGCCGGAGTGGATCCGCGTCAAGGCCGCGTCGGCTTCGACCCGTTTCTACGAGATCAAGGACATCCTGCGCGAGAACAAGCTGGTCACCGTCTGCGAAGAGGCGAGCTGCCCTAACATCGGCGAATGCTTCGGCAAGGGCACGGCCACCTTCATGATCATGGGCGACAAGTGCACCCGCCGCTGCCCGTTCTGCGACGTCGGCCACGGCCGTCCCGATCCGCTGGACAAGGAAGAGCCGGGCAACCTGTCGCGCACCATCGCCGAGCTGCGCCTGAGCTACGTGGTCATCACCTCGGTCGACCGCGACGACTTGCGCGACGGCGGCGCCGGCCACTTCGTCGAGTGCATCCAGAACACCCGCGCGCTGTCGCCGAAGACGCAGATCGAAGTGCTGGTGCCGGACTTCCGCGGCCGCCTGCAAAAGGCGCTGGACATCTTCAAGGACGGCCTGCCGGACGTGATGAACCACAACCTGGAAACGGTGCCGCGCCTGTACAAGGAAGCGCGTCCGGGTTCGGACTACATGCACTCGCTGCAGCTGCTCAAGGAATTCAAGGAGCTGTATCCGGAAGTCAAAACCAAGTCGGGCATCATGGTCGGCCTGGGCGAGACCGACGAGGAAATCCTGCAAGTGATGCGCGACATGCGCGAGCACAACATCGACATGCTGACCATCGGCCAGTATCTGGCGCCGTCGAACAGCCACCTGCCGGTGCGCCGCTACGTGCACCCGGACGTGTTCAAGATGTTCGAGGCGGAAGCGTACAAGATGGGCTTCAAGCACGCAGCCGTCGGCGCCATGGTGCGCAGTTCGTACCATGCGGACGAGCAGGCGCATAACGTGCTGGCGTCGGCCTAAGACGGCGGCGTCGACCTCGTCGATCACGTAGGGCGGATTAGCGTAGCGTAATCGGCCATGCATGAGCCGCCTGTGACTCATGCATGGCCGATTACGGCGTTCCGCCTAATCCGCCCTACGTGCTACCGTTGAAACGCGTGCGTCGCAGGCCACGGTCCCGTCGCAGCTTTTCCCCGCGCGGATTGGCTCCGGCCGCGTCGCAGATTCACACCCGGCGCGGCCTGATTTCGCCAGCACCCGGCGCTTCCGCCAGAATCTCTCCATACAGCGCGACCAGCTTGGCGCCTTCACGATCCCACCGGTATTTGCTTTCGGCCGCGCGCCTGCCGTTGCGGCCCATCTCGTCGGCCTCCTCGGGATGCGTGAGCAGGTAGTTGATCGCCTTGGCGATCGCGTTCGGGTTTTCGGGATCGACGCAGATGCCGCATTCGGCGTCTTCGACTATTCCTCGCCACAGCGGAAAATCCGAGGCGATCACCGGCACGCCGGCCGACATGTATTCGAACAGCTTGATCGGCAGCGCGTTGACGAAGTTCGGTTCCGGCTTCAAGGTCACCAGGCCGCACAGGCTGCGCGCCATGATCTCGCCCACCTTTTGCCGGTCGACGAAACCGTACTCCTCGACCTGGCGCCAGCCCCGATAGGTCTTTAGCTCGACGCGCAGCGCGGGCGGGTCGAACGCGCCGGCCAGCAGCAGCTTGACGGGTACCATCTCCAGCGCCTGGATGATGTGGCGGATGCCGCGCATCTCGTTGATCGCGCCGACGTAGCAGACGCTGTCGCGCGGAGCCGCTGTCAACACCGTCGCAGATGCGCCGGCAAGCTCGTCGATGGCCGGATAGTTGTGGATCACGGCGACCCGCGCGGCGCTCCTGTCGAACAGCGCGCCGATGTAGGGCGTGGCCGCGACCATGGCGGCGAAGCGACGCGCAGCGAAGTGCTCGACCCCGCGCGCGACCGAGCCGATGACATGGCGCAGCGGCCTCGGTATCCATTGCTTGGAGTGGATGTCGGCGCGCAGGTCCTCATGCAGGTCGTAGATCACCTTGCGGCCCTGCCAGCTCAGCAGCAAGCCATAGGGAATCAGCTCGGGATCGTGGAAATGATAGACGTCGGCGTCCAGCGCCTTGGCCGTGCGGTAGCAGCGCCAACTGTGCGCCACCATGCGCCGCAAACGTCCGGCGGGCCGCGCGGCGAGCGGATGAATGGTGACACCGGCGCCGGCCGCTTCGGCGACCTGCGTCTCGTCCGCGCCGATGACCAGGTGCACGTCGAAGCCCGCCTGCGCCAGCGAGACGCACTGCTTGCGGTAGATGCGGATGTCCAGGCCCGGATGCACCGACGAAAAATGGCAGACTTTTTTCATGGCACGGCTCCGTCGCTAAGCCGCCAGCCTGGAGGCCCCGGTCTGCCGGCGCGGCACGCGTGTCGGATCGACCAGCCATGCCAACAGCAGCGCTTCGTCGAGAAGGTCGGGGTCTCTCGACAGCGCTTCATCGGACAGCAGCGCGTCGAGCTGTTCGCCGCTTTTGAGCGGCCCCTGCAACGTCGTCGCATGGTCGAAGATGGCCCCGCGCAGCGCGGCGCCGATGCCCTGCGTGATCCAGTTCTGCGCGACGTCGAAGCCACGCTTCTTGCGATTGAGCCGCACGACATCGGGCACCAGTCCCTTGGCCGCGTGGCGCAGCATCCATTTGCCGTAACCGTTGGCGATCTTCATCCGCGTCGGCAGCGCCAGCGCGAATTCGACCAGCCGGTAATCCATGAACGGCAGCCGGGTCTCGATGCCGTAGCCCATCGAGTTGCGGTCCTCGTAGCGCAGCAAGGTGGGCAGGCTCCATTGCTGAATATCCTCGATCTGCCGGTCCGGCAGCGACATGCCGGCCTCGCCCCACAGGTTGTGTGTGCCGGGCTCCCAGTCGAGCAGGCGGAACGCGGCCGCCTTGTTGTTGCCGCCCTTGTAGCGGTTCAGGTTTTGCCAGTACATGCGCGCCTGGCTGGCCTCGTGCGCCAGCATCAGGCCCAGCGAATACACCAGCCGCAGCGCGCCTTTCGCCGCGCGCCGGTGCAGCGCTTCGCGCAGCGCGATGACGATGAACTTGCGGTAGCCGGCGAAGATCTCGTCGCTGCCCTGGCCGCCCAGCAGCACCTTGAAGCCGGCGTCCCTGACTTCGCGAAACACGGCGTTCTGTGCGATCGGGCTCATGCCCGAAAACGGCGCTTCCTGGAAGGCCATGGTTTTCTCCAGCACTTCGTACAAGTCCCAGCTGCTGTAGCGCGGCCAGACGTAGGTGACGTCGATGCCGGCTGCCTTGGCCAGCGATTGCGTGCCCGGGCCTTCGGAGGACCGCTCGGACGGCGAGCCGAATGAGAACGCGTGCGCGCGCGCGCCGTGGCGCAGCATCATGCAGGCGATCGACGCCGAGTCCAGGCCGGCGCTTAACGATACGGCCACCGGCACGTCGCTGCGCAACCGCAGCTGGACGGCGCTGTCGAACAGCTGGCGGCATGTTTCGAGCAGCTCGGCGTCGCCGGTGTTCGCCATGGCATCGCGCCGCCGCGCCACCGCGTCGCGCAGCGAATACCAGCGGCCTTCGGTGATGCCGATACGTTCGGGCGACAACTGGAACTTGACCCAGCAGCCGGCGCCGACCGCTTTCACGCTTTTGTAAGGAGAGCCCGATTGCGCGGTCTCGTAGGCCTTGTAGCGCACGCCGCGCGCGCAGTAGCCGGTGTCGATGTCGGTGCCGACCATGCTGGCGATGCTTGCGGCCGACGAGCCGAACGCGATGTCGCCATTCGGGCAGCGGCCCCACAGCAGCGGCTTGACGCCGAAGCGGTCGCGCACCAGCCAGAGCTCGCCGGTCTTTTCATTCAACGCGGCAAAGGCGAACATGCCGTTGAGGCGCTGCAAGGCTTTCACGCCCCAGAGCGCCCACGCGCGCAGCAAGACCTCGGTGTCGCTGCCGCCGTTGAATACTTGCGCGCTGGCTTGCAGTGTTTCGCGGATTTCCCGGTAGTTGTAGATTTCGCCGTTGTAGACGATGGACCAGCCGGACTCGGTATCGAGCATCGGCTGCGCGCCCAGCGCCGACAGTTCGATCACCGCGAGCCGGCTGTGGGCGAAGGTGACGGCGTGGCCACGGCAGGCAACTTGCCGGGAGCCGCGCGCGTCCGGGCCGCGTCCGTCGATGTAGCGAAAGGCGGCGGCCAGTGCGGCGGAGGTGTCGCATTGCGGTGCGCCATTGTTGATCATGCCCCATATTCCGCACATTTTTTTGTTCCCGCGATCGATGAAAGTGGCGTTGATCGTAGCTGAACAAAAAGACAACGGATGCGACGTGGGTCAATGTCGCGCGTGATCCCTCATACCTGGATATCGAACGCGCGCTCGACGAACCAGACCAATGCCACCAAGGCGATCGCGGCCGAACCGCCGGTGAGCACGCGGCGGTAGAACACGGTATTTCGCAGCGTAAATGCCAGCGGGAGGAACAGTGCGACGATGCACAATTGCCCGATTTCCACACCGAGGTTGAATCCAAACAAGCTCGCCAGCAGCGCTGTCTTTGGCAGACCAAGATCGATCAGTACGCTGGCGAAGCCGAAGCCGTGAATCAGGCCGAATACGAAGGCGGCGACCGGCCGCCGTCCCCGGAACAGCGGGTAGATGTTGTTGACCGCAGCCAGTATCACCGAGGCGGCGATGGCCGATTCGACAAAGCGGGACGGCAGCGCGATAAGCGACAGGCTGGCCAGGGTCAATGTCAGCGAGTGTGCCAGCGTGAACGCGGTCACCACTTTCAGCACGTCGATGAAGGAGCCGCGCAGGTTGTTTGCCGGTGCGGCCAGCAGCACCGCGGGCAGCAGCAGCGACAGCAGGAACAGGATGTGGTCGTAGCCGATCCAGATGTGCCATACGCCTTCCTTGATGTAGGTGGCGAATTGCTGCCAGCGGTTCGGCGCCGTTAGCGACAAGGTTTGCTGCGCGTGCTGCGGATCGAAGATGGCGGTGGAGGTTTCGCCGTCGTGCGTCAGGCGGAGCAGGCCTTTGTGTTGGGGATCGAGGTCGGCGAAGAGGCGGTAGTCGATGGTTAGTCGCGTCACCGGCTTCTGGCAGGTGACGACGAAGCGCATGACGCTGTAGGCGCCGTCGGTGTGGTCGTCGATCAGCTGGTCGGTGGGGTTGATGGTGCATGGGACGCTTTCGGCCGATAGTTTCAGGCGTTCCAGCGCGTAGGCGGAGATGGCGGCGTGGCGCGCGCGGATCTCGTCCCAGGTCAGTTTGCCGTCGCCGTCCTGATCGAGGCCGATGGCGAAATCCAGGTCGCGCAGGGCGATGTCCCATTGGCCGGTGATGTTTTCGCCCTGGGTGGTCAGTGACAGATAACTGTCGCTAGGCTTGTGCGCCTGTGCCGGCAGCATGGCGCCGAGCATCAATGCGAAGAGTATGAGGAGGCGTGTCATTATGGTTAAGTCGTAGGGCGGATTAGGCGGAACGCCGTAATCGGCCATCTTTGAGCCGTCGACGGCGCATCCATGGCCGATTACGCTTCGCTAATCCGCCCTACGTGGTTCCGTTGGTTAGTTGGAGGATCAGGCGCTGCGCGCTCACGTCTTCGAGTCCATGCCGCGTCACCCAGTCGACGACCGGCTTGGCCGCCACAGCGTCGCGTGCCGCTACCGCCGCTTCCAGGTAGATGCGTATGTCGGCCGGCTCTTTTTGCACCGCCCAGTTTTTCTTCGCCAGCGCCAGTGCGGTTGATGCATCCCGGCGCAGCATCAATTCAAACCGTGCTTGCTCGCGCTGGTGCACCGTGTCGCCACGCAGCGCGGCGGCGTCGAAGCGGGCGCCCAGCTCCCTGGTGTCGGCGGCCAGCGCTTTCTCCTGACCCTTCTGCTGCTGCAGTGCCAGCGCGCGCCGCAACAAGAGCGCGTCGATCCGCGATTGGTCGCGCAACAGCGTCAATACTTCGCCTGGCCGCTTTTGCTCCAGCAGGAGGTCGGCGTAGGCGCCCAGCAGGTAGCTGTCGTTCGGGGCCATGGCCAGCGCGCTTTTAAAGCGAGCCTCGGCCACGGCGGTGTCGCCACGCCGCTGCGCCATCTCGGCCAGCAACGTCAGCGCCCATTCCTTCAGCTCCTCCGGCGCGTTGGCGCTGCGTTCCAACGTCAGGTCCAGCAGCTGTTCGCTTTTGACGGAGCGGCCCGTGACCGTGCCGACGTTGGCGATGCACGTCACGGTGATCAGCTCTATCGACAGGTTCGACAAGTGCGCGCAGCTGGCGGTGGCGCCGGCGTAGTCGCCCTGCACCGTTTGCACGGTCGCTTGCGTCAGCCATGCCTGCGCGTTGCCAGGCTGCGCCTCCAGCACGCCTTTCAGGTCCGCCAGCGCGGGACCGAATTGATGGGTGCTTTGCAGTAGCGTGGCGCGCAGCAGGCGCACCTGCGGCGGTGGCGCGGCCTGCGACCACCACGGCGCCAGCGCGGCCTGCGCGTAGCCCAGATAGCGCGGATCGGTTTCACTGCGGCCCAGCGAAATGTATCGCTGCGCGACGCTGGCGGCCAGTGCGATATCGGTCGGCCTGGCGTTCAACTCCGCGCGCAGGCTGCGCAACTGCTGCTGCACCGGATCGCCACGGCGCGGCAGCGTTTCGATCACTTGCTTGCCGCTGGACGGTATGTAGGGCGCAGCTTGCGCGGCGCCGGCCGATAGCGCCAGGGCGATGGCTATTGTTGTTCTCATGGGGACCTCTAAACGGACCATTAAACGGTGGAAAGGGCGGACCATGCGGCGTCCGCCCTTGTCACTGCTCGCTTACTTCACGGCCGCCGGTTCCGTGTCGTCCGGCGTGGTGACGGCGACAGGATCGGTCGCCGTCGGCTCGGTGGTGGTCTCGCTACCATCGCCGATGAGCGACATCACGGCGGCGAAGAAGCTGTCCAACATGCTGACCGGCGGCGTGACAACCGGTGGCGTGACCACAGGCGGCGTTGGCGGTGGCGTGGAGGCGATATGGTCGCTGCCGCCGCCGCAGGCGCTCAACGCGAGCACGCATACCAGGCCCAGATATTTAAGGGATCTCATGTCGTCCCCCTTACATCTGCGGCGAACCGGCGATCGGCGTTTTCAGGTACGGGAACGAGGCGTTGAAGAAGCTGTCGTCCAGGTAGGCGCCATCGGTGAAGTGTAGTCCGCCGGCTGGTGCGTCGGCCGGTGCGCAGCCCAGGTTCAGGGTGCACAGTTTGCCCATCACCACGCGCAGCGCGATATCGACCACGTCGTCCCCGGGACGGCGGCCGTTCGGGAAGCCGGCGTTGTCGCCGTCGATGACGCCAAGGCGCTTCTGCGCGCCGGCGGCGACGGCTGGCGTCGACGTGTTCAGACGCAGCATCTCGGCGCCGGTGACGGTGGTCGGCTGGTTCAAGCCTTTGACGCCGGTGAGGAAGGCCGCCACCAGGTCGTTGCGCGGGAAGTTGGTCGGCGCCTTGGCGCCGGCGCTGCCGTACAGGATTTCGATCAGCGCGGGCAGGGTTGGATTGGTGACGTAGGTGGCGAACTGGCCGTCCGCGCCAGGCTTGCTGGCGTTGAAGGTGTCCTTGTCTTTGAGGCCGATGACGACTTCATTGACCAGCGGCGCGCCCAGACGCGATACCTGGGTCCAGGCGCCGCCCTCTTTCGACGGCGAGCTCGAATTCGGCGTCGGGTTCAACAGGCGTCCCTGGCGCACGCTGGCGGTGGTCCAGCCGCCAATCACCGGGTCGGTGCTGCCGGCGGCGGTCAGGCACGATGCCGCCACTTCCAGCTCGATCGCGGTCACGTTCTTGGTCGCCAGGTCGTCCTTGGCGCCCTTCTCGGCGCCGGCGGAGAACTCGGTGGCCGGTGCCTTGATGTTGACCAGATCGAAGGTCTCGCCCAGGTTGACGACGAATGGATCCTTGCGCTGGCCGACGAACAGGCGCGCCGGCGTGCTGCAACCGGGGATGTTGACGTTGTAGACGTGGGCGGCCGCATAGGCGGCGTAGTTGGGGATCGACTTGTTGCCGATGTTATCGAGCGGCTTGTCGAAGGTGGCGCCGCCGGCGACGTTGGTCACGGCCGCCTTGGTGCCGGTGCGGCGGTCGCCGCGCACGACGTTGACGGTGTAGGTCTCGCGCACGTTGGCGCCGGGCGCGTTGACGCCGGCGATGGCGCCGCCGTTGATCACCAGCGGGATCGAGACATCCTTGCCGCCCACGGACAGTTTGGTGTCCTTGTTGGTGTTGGTGAAGCGGAATTGGAACGTCAGGTCTTCCTTGGCGTCGCCGTTGTTATCGATGTGGATCTCGTACAGCGCGTTCGGGTCCATGGCGAAGTAGTTCGGGCCGCCGTAGGCGTCCTGCAGCGGCACGTAGTCGGCGATCAGGGTGACGAAGTTGGAGCGGCCGCTCTCGTAGCTGCGGAACATATAGAAGTCGGTGGCGTCGACTTTGGGACTTTGCGTGACGAACGGTGCTTCGCGGTGGCTGGATGCCATGGCCGCCGGTGCGATGGCGCCGGCAAGAGTACCCAGCACGGCCGCGTACAGCGCCTGCTTGAAGATTGTTTGCATTCGATTTCTCCCCAACTGGTTGATTTGATTGGACTGCACGGTCGTATACGCGGTGGCCATGGCACCAGATTCAGATTCGATAAGATTTTTTTAAAATATATTTAGAACTCGCGCGTCAGAAGCTGTGCGACAGCGTCACGCGCCAGGTGCGCGGCTCGACTGGATGCGAGTGGACGTCGTCGACGCCCTCGGCCGGTTCGCCCGGCAGACGCGAGGCGTAGTAGTAATCGATGTCGCTGGCGCGGCGGTTGAACAGGTTGAAGCCGTCGAGCGTGAGTTTGGTGCGCTTGTTGAGCTGGTAGCCTATGCGGCCGTAGGCCAGCGCCGTCGACGCCGAGCGCACGCTGTTGTCCTCGATAAGCGGGCGCGGTCCGAAATAGCGCAGCTCCATGCCGCCGAACCAGCGCCCCAGGTCCTTGACCGTCACGCCGAACGAGGCCACCTTGTCGAGCGAACCGGGCACGCGGTTGCCGGCCGGGTCGTCGCGGCGGTAGCGGGCGCGCGAGGCCGACAGGTCCAGGTCGAACAGCAGCCACGGCGCGGCGATGTAGTGGTTGCTCCATTCGATGCCGCTGCGGCGGCTGGGGCGGCTCGCCTCGGTGTCGCCGCTGTCGCCGACGTAGACCAGCTCGGAGTCGATATCCAGCGTCCAAAGCGACAGGGAGCTTTGCAGGCCGCGTACCAGTTCGCTGCGCACGCCAAGTTCCGCGCCGCGCGTGCCCACCAGCGGGGTGGCGCGGTCCGGCGCGAGCACGCCGCGGGCGTCGTTGCTGTGGAAGCCGGCGCCGTAGTTGATGAAGTATTCTGTGCTGGCCCACGGTCCGAAGATCAGCGACAGCTTGGGCGAGGCCTTGTTCGCGCTGGCGTCGCGACCATTGACGTCGAAGCGGTAGGCGTCATAGCGCAAGCCGGCGATGGTGCGGAATTCCGGCAGCCAATAGCTGGTGTTTTCCAGATACAGTCCGGCGCTCGCTTCCTTGACGCGGTCCTCGCGCACGGTGCTCAGCCGCTCGCGTTCGCGCGTGGCGTACAGGCCGATCGGCGAGATATGGTCGTAGCGCGTCTGCAGGCCGATCTTGTTGCGCATGTCGATGCCGGCGATCTTGTCGAGCCAGGTCTGGCTGGCGTTGAAGCCGCCCATCGTGCGGCGCTCGCTCTGCTGGAACTGGTCGCCGTCGACCGGATCGGCCAGCAGGTAGGTGAAGTTGCTGTACAGATCCAGGCTGGAGCGCACCAGATAGGCCGAGGCCTCGGTGATGCGGCCGTCGGCGCGCCGGTGCATGTCCCACGACAGACTGCTGCGCGAGGTCTCGCCGCCGTCGCTGGCGTCGATGGTGCCGAAGCGGTCGATCAGGCCGTCGCGCACGGCCCGTTGCGGCACCTGGTCGGTGGCGTTCCAGCGGTTGCGGTAGGCCATGGCGGTGACGCTGTAACCGTTTTGCGCGTCGCCCCGGCTGTAGCGCAGCATGGCGTTGTATTTTCGCACCTGTTCCGGGGTTTGCCACGGACCATCGTTGCGGCCCAAGTCTATGCCGTACAGCAAGGTGCCGCCGGCCGCTTCCATCGAGTCCGCCAACAGCGCGCGGCGGTAGCCGTTGCGTCCCAGGGTCAGGCTGGCGATGCCTTCGGGCAGCCGGTCCGACAGGCGGATATGGGCGGCGCCGGCCGACGAAAAGTCGCCCTCGTCGGCGAAGTAGCTTCCCTTTTTATAGTCGATGCGCTGGACCAGCTCCGGGATCAGGAAGTTCAGGTCGGAGTAGCCCTGGCCGTGGGCGTTGCTGCGCATGTTGACCGGCATCGCGTCGACATAGGTGGCGAAGTCGGTGCCGTGGTCGAGGTTGAAGCCGCGCAGGAAGTACTGGTTGGCCTTGCCGTCGCCGCTGTGCTGCGTGACGATCATGCCGGGCACGAACTCCAGCAGCTCGCCGGTGCGCAGCGCGGCGCGGCTGGCGATCAGGTTCGACGTCACCGTGCCCTGGCTGGCGGCGTCCGAGGTGCCGACCGCGTTGTCGTAATGCGCCAACACCGTCACCCTGCTCATCGCCGCCGCGCCGGCCACTTCGGTGTCCTCGGCGGCCAGCGCCATGCCGCCCGTTCCCTGCGCGGCGGCAACCGCCATCACCGCCGCCATGTTACGTTTGATCCCCATCGCGTCTCCCAACCCGAGTTATTCATTCTTCAAAGTTGTGAGTTGTACGGAGCGGGAAGCGGTTCGGATTCAATTGATGACCCGATAATTTATTTTCGTGCGCGCGCGAGAATATGGTATTTTTCACACGCCCAATTTGTTTTCCATCAATGCATCATCACTTTCAAGGCGCGCAGTGTCCGACGTTCATTCACTCGATCCCCAGCAGCTGCGCGCGTGGCTGCAAGGCGCCGCCAACCGCGATGACGCCGCCTTCCGTTCCCTCTACGACGCCACGTCATCGAAACTGTTTGGCTTCGCGCTGCGTATATTGAACAAGCGCGAACTTGCCGAAGAGGTGTTGCAAGAGAGTTTCGTGGCGATCTGGAACAACGCCGGCAATTATCAAAGCCATTTGGCCGCACCGATGACGTGGATGACCACCATCGTGCGCAACAAGGCTTTCGATCTCTTGCGCCGCAGCGACGTGACCACCGAAATCGATGGGGAACAGTTTGACAGCGAGGTTATCAATGCATTACGGGACCCGGGCGCCACGCCGATCGAGGCACTTCAAATGAGCAGCGACGCCAAGGCCCTGGCCTATTGCATGTCCGCGCTGGAAGGGCTGCACCGCCAGGTGATCGGGCTGGCGTTCTTCCACGACCTGTCGCATAGCGAGGTGGCGGCGCAGATGGCGCTGCCGATCGGCACCGTCAAGACCTGGATACGCCGCAGCCTGGAGCGGTTGAAGACCTGCCTGTCGAAGCGGGAGCAATCATGAACATCCGCGACAACGGGCCGCTGCGCGAGAAGCTGGCGGCGGAATACGTGCTCGGCACCTTGAAGGGCGGCGCGCGGCGCCGTTTCGAAGGCTATATGCACAACGACGCGGCGCTGCGCCGCACCACGCAGGAATGGGCGGACCGGTTGACGCCGCTGGCCGAGTTCTCGACGCCGCAGGCGCCGCGCCGCCAGGTGTGGACCAACATCGAACGGCGCCTGAACCTGAAACGCGCGCACTCGGCGTGGCAATTCTGGCGCAACGAGTCGGTCACTTTCTGGCGGTCGCTGGGCGTGGTGTCGACCGCGCTGGCGGCCTTGCTGGTGGTGGTCATCACCACGCGCACCTTGGACGCGCCGCAGCTCGATTATGTCGCCACCCTGACCGACGAGAAGTCGCAGACCGCGCTGGTGCTGACCGGCGACACCGGCCGCAAGGCGCTGACGGTGCGCATGGTGGGCAACGCGCCGGTGCCGTCGGATAAATCGCTGGAACTGTGGGCGGTGCCGAAGCAGGGCAATCCGCGTTCGCTCGGCCTGCTGGCCGATCGCGGCGAGGTCAAGCTGGCGCTGACCAGCAACGCGATCGGCGACGACGTTGCGCTGCTGGCGGTGACCCTGGAGCCGAAGGGCGGCTCGCCGAATCCGAACGGCCCGACCGGTCCTATCCTGTACAAAGGCGCTTGGGTACGCGTGATGTAAGTTGGTATCATCGCGGGTGTCGGGCATAGCCCTCACTCGCGAAAGACATTCATGGACGCTCAAAAGTTCACGCCCGAGTACTTCAACCAGTTCGGCCAGGAGACGCTGCCGTCCCACCTCGGCATCGTCATCACGGCGGTGCGCGAAGGCGAGTTGGAGGCGCAGTTCGAGGTCGCGGCCAAGCACCTGGCGCCGAACGGTTTCCTGCATGCCGGCAGCGTGGTCACGCTGGCCGATACCGCCTGCGGCTACGCCTGTTTCGCGCATTTGCCGGAGGGCGCGCAGAATTTCACCACCATCGAACTGAAGTCGAACCACCTGGGCACCGCGCGCGATGGCGTGGTGGTGGCGACCGCGAAGGCGGTCCATCTGGGCCGCACCACGCAGGTGTGGGACGCGGTGGTGACCAGCCAGGCCACCGGTAAAACGATAGCGTTGTTCCGTTGCACACAGATGGTTTTGTTCCCCAAATAACTGATAAATTGTGCGGGGACGAAGCCCTCGCACAAGGATAAGAAATGAGTCGATTCACGAAGATGGCCGGCATCGGCCTGGGCCTGCTGCTGGCCTCCTCGCTGGCGGTCGCGCAGACGCCGTACACCGACGACAAGGTGTACCAGGGCCTGGGCGGCAAGGAAGGCATCAAGAAGATCGTCGACACCTTCATCCCCCTGCTGCTGGCCGATCCGCGCATCAAGGACAGCTTCGCCGACTTCGACATGGAGCAGCTCAATGTGCGCTTGCAGGAGCAGTTCTGCGAGTTCGCCGGCGGGCCGTGCAAGTACACCGGCAAATACCGCGACAAGACGATGGACGGCGTCGGCACCGAGCGTGACATGGCGACCGTGCACCAGGATTTGAAAATCACCAACGCGATGTTCAACGCGCTGACCGAGGATTTGCAGATCGCCATGGAGCGCAACAACGTGCCCAATAGCGTGGCGAACAAGCTGATAGCCAAGCTGGCGCCGATGCAGCGCGCCATCGTGACCAAATGATACGGCCGGGAGCCTCGCAGTGAACAACCATTCTTTGAAAAATCTCGTCGCGGCGGTGGCGACGGCTTGCGCCTTCGGCGGCGCGGCCGCGCAGGCGATGCCGGATATGGGCAAGTTCCTCGCCACCGGGGGCGTCAGCCAGGTCGAAGGCGCGGGCGGCGGCGGCATCGTGCCGTGGGCGCTGATCTCCGGTTACGGTACGCGCGACAGCTGGGGCGCGAACACGCATTACACCTATCTGAAAACCCAGGACTACAAGCTGACCAGCTACGGCGTGGCGATGGGGATCGCCGACCGGGTCGAGATCTCGCTGGCCAACCAGGAATTCAAGGGCAGCCTGGCCCCGCTCGACCGGCTGGCCATCCAGCAGGATATCGTCGGCCTGAAAGTGAAAGTCGCCGGCGATGCCGTCTACGAGCAGGATAGCTGGCTGCCGCAGATCGCCGTCGGCGCGATGTACAAGAAGAACAAGGGCATCGGTGGCCTTGGCGCGCTGGGCGTGACCAAGGTGACGCAGCTGGGCGCGAAGGACGATCATGGCTACGACTACTATGTCGCCGCCACCAAGATCCTGTTCGAGCAAAGTTTGCTGCTGAACGCCACCTTACGGTCGACCAACGCCAATCAAATGGGCTTGCTGGGATTCGGCGGCGACCTGCGCGACAGCCGGCGCTTCATGCCGGAGTTTTCGGCGGCGTATCTGGTCACGCGCAAGCTGGCGGTGGGCGCCGAGTACCGGCGCAAGCCGCGCAACCTCACCGTCGACGACGAGAAGGCGTATTACGACGCCTTTGTGGCCTGGTTCCCGACCAAGAATTTCTCGGTGACGGCGGCCTACGCGGAGCTGGGCGACATCACCATTTTCAATCCGAAGAAGCAGCACGGCGTTTACCTGTCGGTGCAAGCGGGTTTTTGAAAACGCCTCGGAGACACGTAGGGCGGATTAGCGCAGCGTAATCGGCCATGGATGGGCCGCCGACAACGCACGCATGGCCGATTACGGCGTTCCGCCTAATCCGCCCTACGTGTTTCCGTGGTCTTGTCGAGCTTAGTAGGATTTGTAGGGCAGGAATTTACCGCTCAGGACCACCTGCACGCGGTCGCCCTTCGGGTCTTCCTCGCGCTGGATATCCATCGAGAAATCGATCGCGCTCATGATGCCGTCGCCGAACTCCTCGTGGATCAATTCCTTGATGGTGGTGCCGTACACGCTGACGATCTCGTACCAGCGGTAGATCAGCGGGTCGGTCGGCACCGCCGACGGCAGCGAGCCTTTGTAGGGCACGATCTGCAGCCACGCCGCCTCCTCGTCGGTCAGGTCGAACAGCCGCTGCGCCGTGTCGGCCTGCTGGCGGTTGAACGTCATCTGGCCGAGCAGCGCGGCGGTCGTCCACTCCTTGCTCTGGCCGATCTCCTTGGCGATGTCGCCCCACAGCATGTTGCGGGCGACTTTGACGGACAGGATTTTATGCGTGACTTGCTGGCGGTCCATGACGACTCCTTGGGTTGGGATGGTCATGGAGCATGCAAGCGCTGTGCCAGCGCCGGCGGGACGACTGCGTTTAGCCCTTCAGCGATGTCGCCAGCAGCTTGTGCAGCTCGTCGAAATCCGGCTTGCCCAGATAGCGCTTGAGGATTTTTCCGTCCTTGCCGACGACGAAGGTGGTCGGCGTCATGGAGACGTCGCCGTAGGCCTTGGCGGCCGAGCCGTCCGTGTCCAGCGCCACCTTGAAGGGCAGCTGGCGCGTTTCGGCGTAGTTGATGACGTAGTTCGCCGGATCGTAGCTCATCGCCACGGCGACGAATTCCATGCCCTGCGGTTTGAACTTGTTGTAGGTCTCGACCATTTGGGGCATTTCGGCCACGCAGGTGGTGCATGACGTCGCCCAGAAATTGACCATGTAGACTTTGCCACGCAAGGCGTCGGGGGAGATCTTCTCGCCCTTGATGGTGACGAAGCCGACGTCCGGCGCGACCGGACGCTTGTTCAGCGAGACATAGCCGCCAAAGCCGATGGCGGCGATCACCACGGCCGCCAGCACCGGCTTGATCCAGCCGCGCGACGACGAAGTAGGGGAAGGGGCAGCGGAAGTGAGCGTATCTTGCATGATGGAGTCGGGCGCCGAAGAGGTTGTGGCCATTATAGACCGGTATCCCCGACGACGCCCGCGAGCCGTTTTTTACGGGTTTCCTACGTCGGCGTTACTGCACCGAGTGGGTGGTGGCGCCACCGCTGTCGGTGCTGGCCGGCGCCGCGGCAGGGGCCGCCGCAGGCGTGGCCTGGTACTGCTTGTACTCGTCCTCGGAGATGTATTCGAACACTTTCACAACCTTGTTCACGCCGCTGACGCCACGGGCGATGTCGGCGCCGATCTGGCCTTCGCGCTGGGTGACTCGGCCCTGCAGGTAGACCGTGCCGCGCTCGGTCGTGACCTGGTAGGAGTTGGCCGAGATATCCTTGGCGTCGACCAGGCTGGCCTTGACCTTGGTGGTGATCAGCGTGTCGTTGGAGCGCGAGGTGTAGCTGGACGGGCCGGCGATTTCCAGCTCGTTGGTGACCGAGATCACGCCTTCGACGCCGCGCACTTCGCGCTCGGCGGCCGCCTTCATGGCCTCGTCGCGCACTTCGCCGGTCAGCAGCACACGGCGGTTGAAGCTGTTGACGTTGGTGTGGCCGGCGTCGCCGACGACGTTGCGAAGTTTGTTGGCGGCCTTGATCTGGATCGTGGTGTCCTCGGTCTGGGCGCCGAAGGTGCGGCGGTCCGACGCGGCCAGCGTGCCCGAGATGGCGCCGCCGGCGACCAGCGCGATGCAGCCGGTCAACGAGGTCATCATCGTCGCGCACAGCACGCTCAGGACCAGCGGGCGCTGGATCTTGTTCCAGATAGCACCTGGGTTAGTCATTCACATCTCCTCCGAATAGCGCGACGTCGATGCCGTCGCAAATGCAATGTATGGATACCAGATGGACTTCCTGGATACGGGCGGTGCGGTCGGCCGGCACGCAGATATGGACGTCGGCGTCGGTGAGCATCTTGCCGATGGCGCCGCCGCCCTTGCCGGTCATCGCCACCACGCGCATTTCGCGTTCCAGCGCCGCTTCGATGGCCGCCATCACGTTGGCCGAGTTGCCCGACGTCGAAAACGCCAGCAGGATGTCGCCGGCCTGGCCGAACGCTTGCACCTGCTTGGAGAAGATCTCGCGGTAGCTGTAGTCGTTGGCCACGGCCGTCAGGATCGAGGTGTCGGTGGTCAGGGCCATCGCCGGCAGCGGGAAACGTTCGCGCTCGAAGCGCCCCACCAGCTCGGCGGCGAAGTGCTGGGCGTCGGCGGCCGAACCGCCGTTGCCGCACACCAGGATCTTGTTGCCGTTGGACAGCGCCGAGAACATCAGTTCGATCGCCTGCGCCAGATGCGGCGCGAGGACGGTGGCGGATTGGATTTTGATTTCGGCACTTTCGTGGAAGTGCGCCAGGATGCGTTGATTATTCATAGTGTGCTGATTATAGTGCAGTCCCTTAACGAGTCGGACAAGCGGTGTTAAAAATGCTTACAACTCCAAAATATTTTGCATCCATGACAACGTTTCATCATCGATAGCGATCAGATCGAAGCGGCACGGCGGCGGATCGGGGTAGCGCAGCAGGTAATACTGGGCCGCGTGGATCAGGCGCCGGCGCTTGGCCGGGGTCACGCTGGCGGCCGCCCCGCCGAAGCCGGCCGCGGCGCGGCGCCGCACCTCCACGAACACCAGGCCGTCGCGCTGCTTCATGACCAGGTCGATTTCGCCGACCTTGCACAGGAAATTGCGCTCGACCAGGGTCAGGCCCTGGCCGATCAGGTGCTCGAGCGCCCGGTCCTCGCCCAGCCGGCCCAGCCGCTGCTGCTCGGTGGGCTGTCCGCCGGCGTTGCCGGCGCGTGGCCGTGGCGGCGACATGGCGATCTCATCGGGCGACGGCCTGCGGCACGCCGTTTTTGTAGATGGCCGGCTGCTCGATCCTTTCGAAACTGGACGTGCCCGAGCCGAAATCGACCGTCAGGCGGCCGGTGACGCCGTCGATATGGAAGCGGCCGACCGGATGGCGGCTGATTTCGCGCGCCACGCGGTAGGCGTCGATGCCCAGCGCGTACAGGCGTTCCATGTCGGCCGTGCCCGCCTGCACCGGATGCGGATAGACCATCACGGCCGGATGGTCGCGTTGCACCTGCCAAGGCAGGTCGAGCAGGCGCACGCCGTCCAGCTCGGGGCCTGCGAAGGCCATGGTGGCGCCCGGGTTGAGCGCGGACGTGCCGTAGACCGGCAGCGCGCTGAACGAGCTGAGCGGCACCGGCGGCTGGGCCGGCATGGCGTCGGCGGTGCTGATGGTCGGATTGGTCGGCTCGGTCGTCACCGGGGCGCTCAGGGCGCCGCGCAACTGGCGGGTCTGGTCGGCGCCCATGGCCGAGAACAGCAGGCCGGGCGGATCCTGCGCCAGGCGCGCGCGCAGTTGCACCAGGTCCGGATCGCTGAGGTAGCCGTTGGGCGCGTTGAGCTCGACCATGCGCACCGGTTGGCCGATGCGCTGCCATTGGCCGGCGAAGGCGGCGGCGATGCGGCGCTGCCATGACGAGCTGGTGGTCAATATCATCGCGCTGGCGCCCGGATGCTCGGCGGCGGCCCACTGGGCGGCCTGGCGCGCCTCTTCCTCGATCGACAGGCCCATGGCCAGCATCTTCGGCGGCAGCGGCGCGGCGCCGGCGCTGCCGTAGCCTTCCGGATAGTTCAGCGCGATTGTCGGCTTGCTCACCAGCGGGCTGGAGGCGATCGCCGCCACGGCCGAGCGTGCCAGCGGGCCGACGATGATGTCCTCGCGCTCGGCGGCGCTGGCGTAGGTCGACAGGATGTCCTGCGGCACGTCGGTGGTTTCGATGACGGTGACGGTGATGTTGTCGCGGTCGCGCTCCCACGCGGCCATGAAGCCGGCGCGCAGCGATTCGGCTGCCGCGCCCAGGGTTTCGGAGCGCAGCGGCAACAGCAGCGCCATGTTGATCGGGGCGTTGGACGGCAGCGCGCGCTCGTCGGCAACACGGCCTTCGGGCTGGTCGCCGGCTCCCCGGTTGCCGCCGGCCGCGGGGGCGGCGCCGCCCGGCAGGTCGATGGCGAAGGTTTCGGCGGCCGGCGGCGTCGGCTCGGGGGGCGGCTTCGGCAGCGGTGGGGGCGGGGCGGGCGGCGGCGGGGTTGCGCTTATAATGGGCGCCATGGGTGGTATCGGCGTGCTGCCGCATCCACTCAAGGCGACCGCCGTGACCGCCGCAATCGTCGTAATAGCCGCACACCGCAGCGACAACCTCATACTTTTCATTCGACCCCCAATGACCGACCAAGATTCCCGCGCCATCTCCACCCTACCCGTGCTGGGTGAAACGGCGCACCAGGCCTATCCTAGCGCAACCTTGTATATCGTGGCGACCCCCATCGGCAATGTGACCGATATTACGCTGCGCGCGTTGCACGTTTTGAGCCTGGTCGACGCGGTCGCCTGCGAAGATACCCGCAACACGGCGCAGTTGATGACGCGTTTCGGGCTGCACAAGCCGCTCATCGCCGCGCACCAGCACAACGAGCGCGAGGTGGCCGAGACGCTGATCGCGCGCCTGCAGGGCGGCGAGCGCATCGCGCTGGTGTCGGACGCCGGCACGCCGGGCGTGTCCGATCCGGGCGCGCGCATCGTCGACGCGGTGCGGGCGGCCGGTTTGCGCGTGTTGCCGCTGCCGGGGGCGTCGGCGGCGGTGACGGCGTTGTCGGCCAGCGGGTTGGTCAATGACCAGTTTTATTTTGTCGGTTTCCTGCCGGCAAAGGCCAAGCAGCGCGAGAATTTCCTCGGCACATTGCGCGCGGTGACGGCGACGATGGTGTTCTACGAGGCGCCGCACCGGATACTCGATTGCGCCGTGGCGCTGGCGTCGGTGTTCGAGCCGGAACGCGAAGTGGTGTTCGCGCGCGAGCTGACCAAGATGTTCGAGGAAATCCACCGCTGTCCGTTGTCCGAGGCGGAGGCGTGGATCAAGGCCGATCCGCACCGCGAAAAGGGCGAATTCGTCGTGTTGCTGGCAGGCGCGCCGACGGCCGAGGACGAGCAGGATGTCGAAGCCGAGCGGATTTTGAAGATATTGCTGACCGAATGCTCGGTCAAGCAGGCGGCCAACCTGGCCGCCCAGATCACCGGCCGCAAGAAAAACGCGCTTTACGACCGCGCGTTGCAGTTAAAAGAAGAAGATTAATCGGAGACCGTGAAGCACGCATCGAGGAGTTCCACGTAGGGCGGATTAGGCGGAACGCCGTAATCGGCCATCTATGAGCCGCCCACCCTCAAAACTTACACCCGTGATCCTTCTTCTCCAACAACCAAAATAGCGGCGTCAGCAGGTTACCCGGCTGGGTCAGGCAGTCTTTACGCTTGGCGCCCTCCATTTTGGTCGCCAGCTCGCCCGCCGTCCGTTCCGGATAAAGCGGATGGTCATCCAGCTGCGCCACCGGCAAGCCCGCCCGCGCTGGATCTTTCTCATTGGCCACTTTACGCGCCGTCTTGAGAGCCGCATTCATATCAAACTGTTTGGCTTGCTGCTGCCGCTCTGGATACAGCGGATCTGGCAGATTGTCGGCCGTCGGCACCGGCAAGGTGATCGCCTGCGACGGCTTGTCTTCCGCCGTGTCCGGTGGCGCCGGCCTGCTGGCGCGGGCCACCTCTACTTTTTTTTCCCGCTCGCGTGGCTGAACCTGTTTGACCGGCGGCGGCTCAAGCTGGACGACCGCCGGCGCCGGCGGCCTGGGCGGCGGCACCAGCCACACCGTCATGGCCTCCCTTGGCGGCAGCTCGGCCGGCGCCTGTGTCGACGTCAGCCGGTAGCCGAAGATCAACATCGCATGCAAAACCACCGAAACGGCGACGCCCCACGCCATGCCCGGCCGCCGCAGTCGTGCGGGCTCGCCCAAGGTCAAGGTCGCGCTCATGGCTTTTTAGTTAAGTTATGCATACCCCGGGGATCTTACCTTGAAAAAAACCGGCCGTGGTACATAATGATTTTCATAGGGCACTTGACGGATACTGGGGCAGCTTGTATTATCTTGCTTCTTCGGAGTGTAGCGCAGCCCGGTAGCGCACCTGGTTTGGGACCAGGGGGTCCAAGGTTCGAATCCTTGTACTCCGACCAGAATTTAAAACCCCCGTTTGATGGCAACGTCAAACGGGGGTTTTTCCATTTGTTTTCCATTTTTAAACCGATTCATCCCGCAAATTCGTGATGTCGCATCTGGCTTCCGCATTGACGCCGTCGCTGACGGTGGAGGCGGTGCGTGCGGATATTGTCTTCCTCGATATCCGGATTCCGGGCCTGAATGGGCTGTAGGTGGCACGGCATGTGCCGGAATCGGCGCACATCGTTTTTGTGACGGCGTATGCGGAACATGCGCTCAGTGCTTTCGATGCCGGCGCGGCCGACTATCTGGTCAAGCCTCTTTCGGCCGCGCGCCTGCTGCAAACGGTCAAGCGGCTGAAAAGCCGTGAAAGCAGTTTCGCCAGATTTAGTCGGCGGCGTATCTCACATGGCGGATTAGGCGGAACGCCGTAATCCGCCATGTGTGATCCGCCGATGGCGTTTGATACTCTTAATTCGCGCGCTTGGCGGCGATGGCATTGCCGGCGCGGCTGGCGCCTTTGCGGCCGAGGAAGTGCGAGATGAACTGGCCCGCATCGACCACGATATCGAGGTCTATGCCGGTCTCGATTCCCAACCCCTGCATCAGGTACAGCACGTCCTCGGTGGCGACGTTGCCGGTCGCGCCCTTGGCGTACGGACAGCCGCCCAGCCCCGACACCGACGAGTGGTAGATCGAGATGCCCACCTCCAGGCTGGCGTAGATGTTGGCCAGCGCCTGCCCATAGGTGTCGTGGAAGTGCCCCGCCAGGCCGTCGACGCGGAACTCGCGGATCGCGCGCTCCATCACCGCCTGCGTCTTGCGCGGCGTGGCCACGCCGATGGTGTCGGCGATGTCGATCTCGTCGCAGCCCAGGTCGCGCATGCGGCCCACCACGTCGGCCACCGCGTCGAGCGGCACGTCGCCCTGGTACGGGCAGCCGAACGAGCAGCTGATGCTGCCGCGCAGGCGCAGGCCGTTGTCCTTGACCGCCTTGGCCACGTCTTCGAAGCGGGCGATCGATTCGGCGATCGAGCAGTTGATGTTCTTTTGCGAGAACGCCTCCGACGCCGAGCCGAAAATCACCACTTCATCGGCGCGCGCGGCCAGCGCCGCCGTCAGCCCCTGCATGTTGGGCGTGAGCGCGGAATAGATCACGCCGTTCTTGCGCGCGATGCCGGCCATGACCTCGGCGCTGGTGGCCATCTGCGGCACCCACTTCGGCGAGACGAAGGACGCCACTTCGATGTTCTGGAAGCCCGCGCTGGTGAGGCGGTCCACCAGTTCGATCTTGACTGCTGCGGGCACGCTGGCTTTTTCGTTTTGCAGGCCGTCGCGCGGCCCCACTTCGACGATCTTGACCTGCCGGGGCAAACTGTTCATCTTCAATATCCTTGGTTGCGGTCGACGATGTCGGCGACGGGTTCGCCCTTTTCGAGCTTGCGGATTTTCTCGGCGATTTGCTGCACGCTTTCGCGGCGCAAGGTCAGCGCCGAGATGTGCGGCGTGATCGTGATGCGCGGCTCCTGCCAGAACGGATGCTGCGCCGGCAGCGGTTCGTTGCGGAACACGTCCAGCGTGGCGGCGGCGATGTGGCCTGACTTGATCAGCGACAGCAGGTCCGGTTCGGCGATGTGCGCGCCGCGCGCGACGTTGATGATGAAGGCGCCGGCCGGCAGCTTGCCCATGTTGGTGCGGTCGACCAGGTTGGACGTCTCCGGCGTCAGCGGCAGCATGCAGACCAGCACCCGGCTGCCGCGCAGGAAGGTGTCCAGCCCGTCGCTGCCGTGGTAGCACTGCACGCCCGGCATTTTCTTCTCGTTGCGGCTCCAGCCGCGCAGCGGGAAGCCGAACGGCGCCAGCGCCTCGAGCACACGCTTGCCCAGCACGCCCATGCCCAGCACGCCGATGGGGAAGTCGCCCTTGGTGTGCTGCGGCAGCGGCGCCCACAGCCCGGAGCGCGCCTGCGCCTCGTATTCGTCGAATCGGCGGAAGTAGCGCAGCACCGAATACGTGACGTATTCGGCCATCTGCACCGCCATGCCGGCGTCGCCGAGGCGGATGATGGGCACCTCGCGCGGAATGGCGTCGCCGAAGCGCAGCAGCGCGTCGACGCCGGCGCCGGTGTTGAAGATCGCCTTGACCTGCGCCAGCTCCGGCAGCATGGCTTCGGGCGGCGACCATACCACCGCGTAGTCGCAGGGCTGGCTGGTTTCGCCGGCGTGCCAGATCTCGAACTCCGCCTCGGGCAGGAACTTGGTGAAGTCCTTGATCCACGGCTCGGTCTTGCCGTCCGCGCGATGTAGAAGAATGCGCATGATGATGTCCCCGGTTTCTCTTTACGCCGTCTTGAACGCCAGCAGCGGTGCGCCATCGGCCACCTGGTCGCCAACGCCGTAGAGGATGTCATCGACCACACCATCGTGCGGCGCGGCGATGGTGTGTTCCATTTTCATGGCTTCCATGATGACGAGGGCGTCCCCTTTCTTCACTTCCTGACCTTTGGCGGCCAGCACCGCGACCACCTTGCCCGGCATCGGCGCGGTCAGGCGGCCGCCTTCGGCCTCGGTCTCCCCGGCGTGGGCCATCGGGTCGTTGTAGGTCAACTGGTAGTGCGCGCCGCCGGTGAAGACATGCAGCACGTCGCCGTCGCGGCGCACCGCGCCGTGCACGGCCTGCGCACCCAGCTTGATGCTGTAGCCATCCTCGCCCTCGGAGGTGAGGCTGAGAACTTCAGGTTGCGCGCCCGCGCCCACGCTGAACAGCCAGCCGCCGGCGCGGTAGCTGACGTGGACGGTGTAGGGCTGGTCGCTGGCGAATTCGTCGCTGAACGACAGCGCGCGCAGGTACGGCTGGTTCAAGCGCAAGCCCAGGGCCTGGCCCCACGGATCGGCGGGGTTGGCGCGCGATTGCGCGGCGGCGCTTTGTTTTTCGGCGGCGATCAGCGACACCACCGCCAGCGCCAGGGCGGCTTGCGGCGCGGCCTGCGGCGCCGGGAACAGCGCATCCTGATTGCGCTCGATCAGGCCCGTGTCAAGATCGGCGGTGGAGAAGGCCTGGCCTTCGACCAGGCGCTTGAGGAAGGCGATGTTGGTCGCCAGGCCGACCACCTGGTATTCCGACAGCGCCTGCGCCATGCGGGCCAGCGCCTGTTTGCGGTCCGCGCCCCAGACGATCAATTTGGCGATCATCGGGTCGTAGAACGGCGAGATGGCGTCGCCGGCGCGCACGCCGGAATCGATGCGCACGCCGGCCGGCAGGTTGACGGCGCCGCCAAGTTCGAACGAGACGGCGTGCGGCGTGGCCAGATGGCGCAGGGTGCCGATCGACGGCAGGAAGCCTTTTTCCGGGCTCTCGGCGTAGATGCGCGCCTCGATGGCGTGGCCGTTGATGGCCAGTTCGTGCTGCTGTTTCGGCAGCGCTTCGCCGGCGGCCACGCGCAACTGCCATTCCACCAAGTCGGTCCCGGTGATCATCTCCGTGACCGGGTGCTCGACCTGCAGGCGGGTGTTCATCTCCATGAAGTAGAACGAGCCGTCCTGGTTGGCGATGAATTCGACCGTGCCGGCGCCGACGTAGCCGACCGCTTTGGCCGCGGCCACCGCCGCCTCGCCCATGGCGGCGCGGCGTTCGGCCGTCATGTTCGGCGCCGGCGCTTCCTCCAATACCTTCTGGTGGCGGCGCTGCACCGAGCAATCGCGCTCGAACAGGTAGATACAGTTGCCGAGCGTGTCGGCGAAGACCTGGATTTCGATGTGGCGCGGACGCTGGAGGTATTTTTCCGCCAGCACCTTGTCGTCGCCGAAGGAGCTGATCGCCTCGCGCTTGCAGGACGCCAGCGCGTCCTTGAACTGCGCCGAGTTCTCGATCACGCGCATGCCCTTGCCGCCGCCGCCGGCCGAGGCCTTGAGCAGCACCGGGTAGCCGATCTTGTCGGCTTGCGTGTGCAGGAAGTCGGCGTCCTGCTGTTCACCGTGATAGCCCGGCACCAGCGGCACGTTGGCCTTTTCCATCAGCGACTTGGCGGCGGACTTGGAGCCCATCGCGCGCATCGCCGATGCCGGCGGGCCGATGAAGACCAGGCCCGCTTCGGCGCAGGCGTCGGCGAAGGCGGCGTTCTCGGACAGGAAGCCGTAGCCGGGGTGGATCGCTTGCGCGCCGGTGGCCTTGGCGACGGCGATGATCTTGTCGCCGCACAGGTAGCTTTCCTTGGCGGCGGCGGGGCCGATCAGCACCGCTTCGTCGCAGACGGCGACGTGCTTGGCGTTGGCGTCGGCCTCGGAGTAGACTGCGACGGTTTTGATGCCCATGCGGCGAGCGGTGGCGGCGACCCGGCAGGCGATCTCGCCACGGTTTGCGATCAGGATTTTGGTGAACATTTTGTCTCCCTCTGTTTTATATTTTTAACCCCGGTCCGGTCCCGGGGGGCGTACCCAAATTTTGTTTTCAATCCCGATCCCGGCCTGGGTACGTGCCAAAATCTATATCACGTAGGGCGGATTAGGCGGAACGCCGTAATCGGCCATTTTTGAGCCGTCGACGGCGCATGCATGGCCGATTACGCGCTGCGCGCTAATCCGCCCTACGTGATCACCGTCCTTAGCAGCCGCACTTCTCTTTCGGCGCCGATTCCAGCACGGCGCCACGGGTTTTGAGGCCCAGTTTCGCCAGCAGGTTGCGGTCGTCCTCCGCTTCCGGATTCTCGGTCGTCAGCAGTTTGTCGCCGTAGAAGATCGAGTTGGCGCCGGCCATGAAGCACATGGCTTGCACCGCTTCGCCCATCTGGCGGCGGCCGGCCGACAGGCGCACGCGCGCCTTCGGCATCGTGATGCGGGCGACGGCGATGGTGCGCACGAATTCGAACGGGTCCAGCGGGTCCATGCCGTACAGCGGCGTGCCTTCCACCTGCACCAGGTGGTTGACCGGCACCGATTCCGGATACGGGTTCAGGTTGGCCAACTGCGCGATCAAACCGGCGCGCTGCAGGCGCGTCTCGCCCATGCCGACGATGCCGCCGCAGCAGACTTTCAGGCCCGCTTCACGGATGCGGCCCAGCGTGTCAAGGCGGTCCTGGTATTCGCGGGTCGAGATGACGTTGTCGTAGAACTCGGGCGCGGTGTCCAGGTTGTGGTTGTAGTAATCCAGGCCGGCGTCCTTCAGGCGCTGCGCCTGGCTTTCCTCCAGCATGCCCAGCGTGGCGCAGGTTTCCAGGCCGAGCGCCTTCACTTCGCGCACCATCTCCTCGACCTTGTCCATGTCGCGTTCCTTCGGGCTGCGCCAGGCGGCGCCCATGCAGAAGCGGGTGGCGCCGTTGTCCTTGGCCTGGCGGGCGGCGTCGAGCACCGTGTCGATGTCGAGGATCTTCTTGGCTTCGACGCCGGTGTCGTAGCGCGCCGCCTGCGGGCAGTAGCCGCAGTCTTCCTCGCAGCCGCCGGTCTTGATCGACAACAGCGTGGCCAGTTCGACGTCTCCATCGGGGAAGTTGAGGCGGTGCGTTTGCTGGGCCTTGAACATCAGGTCATTGAACGGCAGGTCGAACAGCGCCATCACGTCTTCCAGCGGCCAGGTCGCCGCCGGCGGCAGGGTGATCGCGGCCGTCGGGCGGTGCAGGGCTACGGTTTTAGGTTCTTGGAGGGTGGTCAGGGACATCGTGTTTCCTTCTTCGTTCAAAGTTTGTTCCGGGTTGGCCAGTTGGGCAGCCCGGTGAAATCGATATGGGCGGCGGCGGCTTCCGCGCTCGGGTGCTCCAGGCGGGGGATGCGTCCCAGCAGCGGCGCGTCGATGCGCTGCGCCAGCGCGGCGACGTTTTCGTCGGCGAAGGCCATGTCGGCCTGGGTTTCGTTGGCGACCCAGCCGATCACGGTCAGGCCGCGCGACTCGATCGCCTCGACCGTCAGCAGCGCGTGGCTGATGCAGCCGAGCCGCAGCCCGACCACCAGCACCACCGGCAGCGCGAGCTGCTCGGCCAGGTCGGCGGTGTCGAATTCGTCGTTGAGCGGCACGCGGAAGCCGCCCACGCCTTCGACCACCACGGCGTCCGAGGCGGCGTTGATTTCGACGTAGGCCGCCAGGATCGGCACCGGCGAAATGACGATGCCTTCCAGTTCGGCGGCGATGTGCGGCGCGGCCGGCTCCCTGAGCAGGAACGGCGTGGTGATGGTCGGCAGCAGGTGGACGTTGCCGGCGGCGGCCAGCTGGTCGCAGTCGTCGTTGTGCCACTCGCCGTCGCGCAGCTCGGCGCCGGCGGCCACCGGCTTCATGCCGCAGGCGCGCACGCCGGCCTTGACCAG
Organism: uncultured Duganella sp.; assembly: GCA_963511605.1. Classification (GTDB taxonomy): domain Bacteria; phylum Pseudomonadota; class Gammaproteobacteria; order Burkholderiales; family Burkholderiaceae_D; genus Rugamonas. The sequence continues at coordinate 60,804 of CAUPJZ010000007.1, forward strand.
GGCGTGCAGCATCGCCGACGAGACCAGGGTCTTGCCGATTTCCGTGTCGGTGCCGGTGACGAAGCAGCAAAAGCGCGGTGGCAGGCCGCCGGCCAGCGCCGCCGGTTGCACCTCGGGCTCCAGCTCCAGCACATCTTCGACCGCTGGCGCGTCGGACGGTATGTCGACTGCTATGACGGGATCATCGAGACTCATCTGACGTCCTTTCCGGGGCATCCAAATTATTCAGCGCGGTTATCAACTGCGCCACTTCCATGCTGCTATGGGCCGCAGACAGCGTCACCCGCAGGCGCGATGTGCCTGGTGCGACGGTGGGCGGGCGGATAGTGCCTACCCACAGCCCCTGTTCGTACAGGGCCGCGCCGGCGCGCATGGTTTCGGCATTATCGCCGATCAGGATAGGTTGGATCGCCGTCATCGACGGCAAACGCCGCCAGCGACGCAGTTTGAGCCCAACCTGGCCATCGTCCAATTGTGCCACCAATGCGGCCAGGTGCGCGCGCCGTTTTATGCCTTCCTGGCCCTCGATCAGGTCGATGCTGGTCAGCAGGGCGTGCGCCAGCGCCGGTGGCGTGGCGGTGGTGAAGATGTAGGGCCGGGCCTTCTGGATCAGCGTCTCGATCACCGTCTCGTGGGCGGCGACGAAGGCGCCGCCCACGCCGGCCGCCTTGCCCAGGGTGCCCATGTAGACCAGGTAGGGCGAGCGCAGGTTGAAATGCTCCAGCGCGCCGCATCCATGGCCGCCCAGGGTGCCGAAGCCGTGGGCGTCGTCGATGACCAGCCAGGCGCCGTGCCGTTCGCACAACGCCAGCAGCGCCGGCAGCGGCGCCAGGTCGCCGTCCATGCTGAAGACGCTGTCCGTCACTACCAGCTTGGTAGCGGCGTTGCTGGCCGCGAGCATGGCGCCCAGCGCCTCGAGGTCGGCGTGCGGATAGACGGTGACCCTGGCGCGCGACAGGCGGGCGCCGTCGATCAGCGAGGCGTGGTTGAGCGACTCGGAGAAGATCTCGGCCTCGCGGTCGCCGGCGGTCAGGCCGGTGATGATGGCGAGGTTGGCCATGTAGCCGGTGCAGAAGGTCAGCGCGCGCGCCGATTCCAGATGGGCGCCGACGAATTCGGCCAGGCGGTCCTCCAGCATGGCGTGGGCGCGGACATGGCCGCTGATCATGTGCGAGGCGCCGCTGCCGACGCCATAGATCGCCGCGCCTTCCTGCAGCGCGAGCTTGAGCTTGGGGTGGTTGGCCAGGCCCAGATAGTCGTTGCTGCAGAAGGCCAGCAGCTGGCGGCCGTCGACCGACACGCGGGCGCCGCAGGGCGTATCGACGGTCCGGCGCTTGCGTATCAGGCTTTGCTCGTCGAGGGCGCGCAACTGCTGCGTGAGTTGATTCAGGAGCTTCATCGTCAGCCCGCCATCGTTTTGTCGAACACGGCCAGCGTGTTGGCGGCCAGGCCGTCGATTTCGTCGTCGCCCAGGATATACGGCGGCATCATGTAGACGGTGGCGCCGATGGGGCGCATCAGCAGCTCGTGCTCGACCGCCGTGGCGAAGAAGCGGCGCGAAAAGTCCGGCGTGGCGCCGATGGCGTCGAAGGCCCAGATCATGCCGCGCTGGCGGAAGTTGCGCACCTGCTTGTGCCGCGCCAGCGGTTGCAGCGCCGACGTCAGGCGCGCCGCTTTGATCTTGTTGGCCTCGAGGACATCGTCCTCCTCGAAGATTTGCAGGGTCGCTAGCGCGGCGCGGCAGGCCAGCGGGTTGCCGGTGTACGAGTGCGAGTGCAGGAAGCCGCGCGTGACGTCGCTGCTGTAGAAGGCCTGGTAGATATCGTCGCGCGTCATCACCAGCGACAGCGGCAGGTAGCCGCCGCTGATGCCCTTGGACAGGCATAGGAAGTCCGGCCAGATGGCGGCCTGCTCGCAGGCGAAGAAGGTGCCGGTGCGGCCGCAGCCGACGGCGATCTCGTCGAGGATCAGGTGCACCTGATGGCGGTCGCACAGTTCGCGCACCAGCTTGAGGTACAGCGGGTCGTGCATCGCCATGCCGGTGGCGCATTGCACCAGCGGCTCGATGATGATGGCGGCGATCTTGTCGGCCTTTTCGACGAACAGGCGTTCGACGTCGGCGGCGGCGCGGCGCGCCATGTCTTCGGCCGTTTCGCCTTCGGCGGCGTTGGCATTGCGGGCGTCCGGCGACATCACCGTCTGCGAGGCGCGCAGCAGCGGGCCGTAGGCGTCCTTGAACAGCGCGACGTCGGTGACGGCCAGCGCGCCGATGGTCTCGCCGTGGTAGCTGCCCTTGAGGCAGACGAATTCCTGTTTATCCGCCTTGCCGTTGTTGCGCCACGAGTGGAAGCTCATTTTGAGCGCGATCTCCACCGCCGAGGCGCCGTCGCTGGCGTAGAAGCTGTGGCCCAGCACATGGCCGGTCAGCGCCGACAGTTTTTCCGACAGTTCGATCACCGGTTCGTGCGTGAAGCCGGCCAGCATGGCGTGCTCCAGGGTGTCCAGCTGGTCCTTGAGCGCGGCGTTGATGCGCGGGTTGGCGTGGCCGAACAGGTTGACCCACCAGGAGCTGATCGCGTCCAGGTAGCGGCGGCCTTCATGGTCGTACAGCCACGCGCCCTTGCCCCGGCTGACCGGGATCAGCGGGACAGGGTTGTCCAACTGCGCGTGGTGCTGCATCTGCGTGCATGGGTGCCATACGCTGCGCAGGCTGCGCGCCACCCATTCGCTTTGTGTTTTGTCTTGCAAGGAAACTCCGATTTCTTTAATGCGCCAGCCAGTTCGGCTTGCGCTTTTCCAGGAACGAGGCCACGCCTTCGCGGCCCTGCTCCGATGCGCGGATATGCGCGATGCGCTCGGCGGTGTCGGCCAGCAGCGCGTCGTCGACGGTTTTTCCAACCACGTCGCGCACCAGCGCCTTGGCCTGGCGCACCGCGTGCGGGCTGTTGTTGACCAGCGCCTTGACGATCTCCGCCACCTTGGCGTCGAGCGCGTCGGCGGCCACCACCTCGTGGGCGAAGCCGATGCGCAGCGCTTCGCGGGCGGAGAAACGCTCCGCCGTCAGGAAGTAGCGGCGCGACGCGTTCTCGCCCATGGCCTTGATCACGTAGGGCGAAATGGTCGCGGGGATCAGTCCCAGTTTCACTTCGCTCAGGCAGAAGTTGGCCTCGTCGACCGCGACGATGATATCGCACGCCGCCACCAGGCCCATGCCGCCGGCGTAGCAATCGCCCTGCACCCTGGCCACCACTGGCTTGGGACACAGGTAGATCGTGCGCAGCATCTCCGCCAGTTGCAGGGCGTCGGCATGGTTTTCGGCGTGCGTGTAGCCCGCCATTTTTTTCATCCAGTTCAAATCGGCGCCGGCGCAGAAGGCCGGGCCGTTCGCGGCCAGCACGATCGCGCGCAGGTCGTCGTCGGCACCCAACTCGCGGAACGCGCGCGTGAGTTCGGCGATGGTCTCTTCGTTGAAGGCGTTGCGCGTGTCCGGCCGGTTCAGCGTGACGGTGGCGGTTTTTCCTTCGCGTGCGATGCCAAGTGTGTTGAATGCCATGCCTACTCCTTGATTGCGTACTTGATTTCGGTCGGCATGCCGATCGATTTGAGAAAACGGTCGGTTTCCGGCAGCCAGACCGGCACGCCGTCCCCGCTCAGCACCATGGTGTGCGCGTCTTTTTTGAACGGGCCGAAGGCGACCAGTTGCGCCTTGCCGCCGGCGCCGGTGTAGGCCGCGTACAGTTCCTCGGCCAGCTTGGGGCCGAAGTGGGCGTCGTTGGCGCCGTAGAACCACAGGGTCGGCACCTTGCTGCGCGCGCCGTAGGCCTTGAAGGCGTCCACCAGCGCGTCCTGCCAGTCGCATTTGGAGCGGCTGTTGACGCCACCGGCGAAGTTGATCACGCCGCGCACGCCGCTGATATTGTGGCTGCCGGCGGCGATGGCCGTCAGGCCGCCGTGCGACTGGCCGGCCAGCAGCACGTGGGTTTGATCCGCCCATGGCTGCTTCATCGCGTATTGCATCGCGAAAAACAGCGAATTGGCCTGGTCGTCGCCGTTTTTCTCGGCGCGGCAGTGGGAGTTGACGTAGATGCCGCCCGAGCCGGCGAAACCGAGCCGCATCGGGATGACGACGGCGTAGCCGCGCCGGATGAACTGCTTCGACAGCACGACGTAGCGCGCGCGCTCCTGCTGGTGGGCGTCGGCGCCGCCCGATTTACCGTGGTTCATGAACAGCACCGGGAACGGGCCGTTGCCCGGTGGTTTGAAGATCGTCGTTTGCAGGGTGATCGTGTCGCCGCCGATGGTGGCGGGGACGTCGACCACCTGTTCGCCCATGCGCTTGTCGACGATCGGCAGCCGCTGCGCGGGTCCGGTCAACGGCTGCAACATCGTCACCTGTGTGCCCTCCTGCGCGACGGCGCGGACGCACGCCAGCACGCACAGCAGCGCACACAGAGGCGCCGCCAGACGGTGACGGGGTTGCAGGCGATGGCGCATGGTCGTCGTCACATCCTGAAGACACCGAATTTGGTGTCGGGGATTTCGGCGTTGAGCGCGGCCGACAGGCCCAGGCCCAGCACCATGCGGGTGTCGGCCGGGTCGATGACGCCGTCGTCCCACAGGCGCGCGGTGGCGTAGTAGGGGTGGCCCTGGTGCTCGTACTGGTCCTTGATCGGCTGCTTGAAGGCCGCTTCCTCGTCGGCCGACCACGTACCGCCCTTGCCCTCGATGCCGTCGCGCTTGACGGTGGCCAGCACCGACGCGGCCTGGTCGCCGCCCATGACGGAGATGCGCGCGTTGGGCCACATCCACATGAAGCGCGGGGAGAACGCGCGCCCGCACATGCCGTAGTTGCCGGCGCCGAAGCTGCCGCCGATGATGACGGTGAACTTGGGCACGGCGGCGGTGGCGACGGCGGTGACCATCTTGGCGCCGTTGCGGGCGATGCCTTCGTTTTCGTATTTGCGCCCGACCATGAAGCCGGTGATATTTTGCAGGAACACCAGCGGGATCTTGCGCTGCGCGCACAGCTCGATGAAGTGCGCGCCCTTCAGCGCCGATTCGGAGAACAGGATGCCGTTGTTGGCGATGATGCCGACCTTCATGCCGAAGATGTGGGCGAAGCCGCAGATCAGCGTGGTGCCGTAGCGCGCCTTGAATTCGTCGAACTCGCTGCCGTCGACGATGCGGGCGATCACTTCGCGCACGTCGAACGGCTTGCGGGTGTCGACCGGGATCACGCCGTACAGTTCCCCGGTGGCGTATTTCGGTTCTTCCGCTTCGCGCAACGCGCCCTGTTGCGGCTTGGTGCGGTTCAGATTCGAGACGATGGTGCGCGCCAGGGACAGCGCGTGCAGATCGTTCTGCGCCAGGTGGTCGGCCACGCCGGACAGGCGGGTGTGGACGTCGCCGCCGCCCAGGTCCTCGGCCGTCACCACCTCGCCGGTGGCCGCCTTCACCAGCGGCGGGCCGCCGAGGAAAATCGTGCCCTGGTCCTTGACGATGATCGATTCGTCGCTCATGGCCGGCACGTAGGCGCCGCCGGCCGTGCACGAGCCCATGACGACGGCGATCTGCGGGATGCCCTTGGCCGACAGGTTGGCCTGGTTGTAGAAGATGCGGCCGAAGTGGTCGCGGTCGGGGAAGACGTCGTCCTGGTTGGGCAGGTTGGCGCCGCCCGAATCGACCAGGTAGATGCACGGCAGGTTGTTCTGGTCGGCGATCTCCTGGGCGCGCAGGTGCTTCTTGACCGTCATCGGGTAGTAGGTGCCGCCCTTGACGGTGGCGTCGTTGCAGACGATGACGCATTCCTGGCCCGCCACCCGGCCGATGCCGGTGATGATGCCGGCCGCCGGCGCGGCGTCGGCGCCGTTGGCGTCCTGGTACATGCCGTAGGCGGCCATCTGCGACAGTTCGAGGAAGGGCGTGCCGGGATCGAGCAGCATTTGCACGCGGTCGCGCGGCAGCAGTTTGCCGCGCGCGACGTGCCTGGCCGACGCCGCCTCGCCGCCGCCGGCGGCGATTTTCGCGACCCTGGCGCGCAGGTCGTCGACGACGGCCTGCATGGCGGCGGCGTTGGCCTTGAAGTCCTCGCTGCGGGGATTGAGCTTGCTTTCGATCTGCGGCATTGTTTTTCCTTTGTGCGCGTGGTCTCGCACGCGTCGTGATGATTATTCGGGAAAACTACCGTCAACGTAGAACCAGCGCGGGCCGCCCTCGGCCGGCTCGCGCACGAAGTTGCTGATCTCGTGCAGGCGCTGCGCCTTGCCGTTGACCTTGAAACGGGCGACGAATTCGACCGTGTCGCGGTTCGGATCTATTGCATCAGGTGCAACTTCTACTTTACGTTGACGTAAACGTAAAGCAGATTTTACCTCAAGTCCCAGCCATTGCAATTTTTCTTCGTCGTTCATGATCGGCTCGGCCGGGCGGGTGCTGGCGTGCCAGGTGGCCAGCAGGTAGGGCTCGTCGCGCAGGCCATAGGCGGTATAGCGCGAGCGCATCAGCGTTTCGGCGGTGGGCGGGATGGCGGCGCCCGCGATATAGGGGCCGCAGCAGGCCGCGAGGGACGGGCCGCCGCAAGGGCAGCCGGCTGGCGCGGCGGACTTCTTGGACATGGGTGGCAGGACTGGCTGGTGTGACAAGCCAGCATTATCCGCCAAATAGGCCGCCCGCGCACCGCCCGGAGTTACGCCGGCGGCACTAAATATCGCGTTTTTACAGCCTCGCGGGCGCACGGGCTTGCGTATCGCTATTACACTAGAGGGGTTAGGAGAAACAAATGAGCCAGAGTGGTTTTGAATTCAAGGCGGACGCCAACGACAGTTCGCCGCTGTACATGCAGATTGCGCGGAAATTGAGCGACGATGTGCATAACGGCCGCTACCAGGTCGACCAGGCGCTGCCGTCCGAGCGGGCGCTGTCGGAGTTGCTCAACGTCTCGCGGGTGACCGCGCGCAAGGCGATCGACCAGCTGGTCGACCAGGGCCTGGTGGTGCGCCGGCGCGGCTCGGGCAACTACATCGCGCCGCGCATCGAGCAGCCGTTGTCGAACCTGACCAGTTTTTCGGAGCAGTTGCAGCAGCGCGGCCACGTGCCGGGCTCGCGCTGGCTCAAGCGGGCGATCGTCACGCCCACGCCCGAGGAGCAACTGAGCCTGGGCCTGTCGCCGTATTCGAAGGTGGCGCGGCTCGAGCGCCTGCGGCTGGCCGACGACGTGGTCATGGCCTACGAGGTCAGCGTGCTGCCGCAGACGGTGCTCAACGACCCGAACGCGGTCGGCGCCTCGTTGTACCAATATTTGGACAGCATCGGCCAGTCGCCGGTGCGGGCGCTGCAGCACATCCGCGCGATGAACGCCTCGGCCGACCTGGCGCGCCAGCTGGGCGTGCCCGAGGGGCAGGCGGTGTTGTACATTACGCGTATTGCCTATCTGGAAACGGGCGAGGCGATGGAGTTGACGCATTCATATTGTCATAGCGACCATTACGACTTCGTCGCCGAGATGCGCCGCGCCACCTGACCCCGCCCGCTCGTTATTTATGCTGAAAACCGAGACGCCGAGCACGCAGCACCCTGAACTGGACCGCTACCCGGTGGATTTGCTGGTCGATGCGTTGATCGACGACCAGGCGTATGCGGTGCGCGCGGTGCAAGCGGCAGCGCCGGCCATCGGCGCCGCCGTCGAGGCGATGACGCCGCGCATCGCCGGCGGCGGGCGCCTGATCTATGTCGGCGCCGGCACCTCCGGCCGGCTTGGCATCCTCGACAGCGTCGAACTGTTCCCCACCTTCTCGTGGCCGCACCAGCGCGCCGTGGCCCTGCTCGCCGGCGGCCTGGGCGCGATGTTCGAGGCGGTCGAGGGCGCCGAGGACGACCGCGCCAAGGGCGCGTCCGACCTGCGGCTGCTGTATCCGGGTTTTAACGATGTGGTGTTGCTGGTGGCCGCGTCCGGCACCACACCCTATGTGCTGGGCGCGCTGCAGGCGGCGCGCACGGTGGGCGCCTTGACGGTGGGTATCGCCAACAACGCCGGCACGCCGCTGGCGGCCGGCGCCGACGTCGGCATCGTGCTCGACACGGGGCCGGAAGTGATTTCCGGTAGCACCCGGCTCAAGGCGGGCACGGCGCAAAAAATCGTGCTCAACACCTTGTCGAGCGCGTTGATGGTGCGGCTGCACAAGGTCTACGGCAATCTGATGGTCGACGTGCAGGCCAATAACACCAAGCTGGTCGAGCGCGCCATCCAGCTGACCATGCACGCCACCGGCGCCGACGCCGAGGCCGCGCGCGGCGTGCTGGCGCAATGCCATTTCCAGGTCAAGGTCGCCATTGTCGCGCTGCTCAAAGAGCTCGGCGTCGAGCAGGCGCAGGGACTATTGGACGCGGCGCATGGCGACGTGCGCGCCGCGCTGCGGTAGCCACTTCCGGTCGTTTAGAGGGCGTTACGGACTTTTACGCGCGGCGAGGCGGCGCATGATGTCATCGTACGGCGCCAGGTCGAGGAAGGCGGTGACCTCGGCGGCGCGGCCGTCTTGCATCCGGAAGATCCAGACATAGCTGTTGCGGTAGGGCGCGCCGTCGCCGGCGGTGGCGCTGCCGTCCCAGTGGACGATGACGTCGTCGCCATCGGCCCAGATCGCCTTGACCGTGGGGCGGATGGGCGTCGCCAGGCGCGCGACGAAGGGTTGCACCGCGCGCTCGAGGAAGTCGGTGCGGCTGGCGTAGGTGCCGGCGGCCGGGCCGCTGCCCTTGATGGTCCAGCGCACGTCCGGCGCCAGCACGTCCTGGAAGAAATTGCCGCTACCGCTGGACCAGCGCTCGAACGCCTGGGTGATGAAGCGGCGGTTTTGTTCGGTGGCCGGCTTGGCGCCGCCGGCGGCGGCCATTCCGGCGGTGCCTGCCCACAGCGCGCAGGCGAATAACCAGCAAAAGTGTTTGGGCGTAGGCATGGTCGTGCTCCGGTGGCGGTCGATGGGGCAACGATACGCCCGGCCGCGCGCGCGCCTGCATAGCATTGCTATGCGATTCTTGCCTGATACTCCAAAAGCTGGCGGCGGAGCGGATTCGGCTTACACTAGCGCTGGACTATCACCTCGTCATCATCATGCTCGAAAAACTGACCTCATTGATGCTGCGCCACGCGCCCGCCGACGGCATGCACGATTGCGCGCTGCCCGGCGTGACCTTGATCCGCTCGTCCACGCCGACCATGCCGATGCCGGCGGTCTACGAACCCTCGATTTGCGTGATGGCGCAGGGGAGCAAGCAGGTGCTGGCGGGCGAGCAGATATTGAATTACGACAGCGCCCGCTATCTGATCGCGGCGGTGGACGTGCCGGCCGTCGGCGCGGTGACCGAGGCCACGGTGGAGCGGCCTTATCTGTGCGTGTACTACCGGTTCAACCGGCCGGAGCTGACCAAGCTGGCGTTGAAAGTCGACGCCGCCGCACGGCGGGACGGGGTGGCGGGTCCGGTGCGCGGGCTGGCCGTGCACGACACGACGCCGCAGCTGGTGGACGCGTTCACCCGGCTGGTGGAACTGCTCGACACGCCGGCCGACATCGACACGCTGGCGCCGCTGATCGAGCAGGAAATCATCTACCGGCTGGCCACCGGGCCGGCGCGCGCGGTGATGCATCACATCGCCACCGGCGACCGCAGCCTGAACCAGGTGTCGCGGGCCATCGGCTGGATCAAGGACCATTACCGCGAGCCGATCACGATCGATATCCTGGCCGAGCAGGCCGGCATGAGCCCGTCGTCGCTGCATGCGCACTTCAAGTCGATCACCCACTTGAGTCCGATCCAGTACCGCGCCCGTTTGCGGTTGCAGGAGGCCCGGCGGCTGATGGTGGCCGAGGGCATGGACGCGGCGCAGGCGGCGTTCAAGGTCGGGTACGACAGCGCGTCGCAGTTCAGCCGCGAGTATGGGCGCCTGTATGGCGAGGCGCCGGCCACCGATGCCAGCCGGCTGCGGGGGCGCGCGGTGATACTGTGACGCCGCGCGGATCTGTAAAAAGCCTTGGAGACACGTAGGGCGGATTAGGCGGAACGCCGTAATCGGCCAATGCGTGCGTGACCCGCAGCTCATAGATGGCCGATTACGCTGCGCTAATCCGCCCTACGTGTTTCCGTGGTTTTTCCGCAGCGTTTTCCGGGGGACTTTTCGCAGCGTTGACGGGGCGGGTCATGCCCTGTACCCCGTGGCGACGATGTAGTATTGGAAGGCGAACGAGGCGGCCGCCGCCAGCAGCGCCCGCGCGGCCCACAATTTTCCGCCCAAGGTCAGGCCGGGACGCTTGGCCAGCGTGCCCCGGTAGGCGCGGTAGCCAAGATACATGTTCAAGGGACCGAACAGGAAGATGGTCACCATCAGGAACATCAGCGGATAGGACAGCAGGATCAGTAAAAATGTCAGCAGGTACATGATTTGGCGTGGTTCGGTTGCGTATTGTTCGTTGTGTGCGTATGGTAACTGCCGTGAGCATAACAGCAGCGGCCGCCGCGAAAGGAAGTATGAAGTCAGCGCAACAACGCAACCCGTGGAGCTGGGTGCCCAGCATTTCCTTCAGCCAGGCCGTGCCCTACGTCGCGGTGATGATGCTGTCGACGGTGATGTATAAAAACCTGGGCATCTCCAACACCGACCTGGCCTTCTACACCGCCTGGCTGTACCTGCCGTGGGTGATCAAGCCGCTGTGGTCGCCCTTGGTCGAGCTGGTCGGCACCAAGCGGCGCTGGATCGTGCTGCTGCAGTTGTTGACGGGCGCGTCGCTGGCGTGCGTGGCGCTGACGCTGCACCTGCCGCAGTTCTTCGCCCTGAGCCTGGCGGTGCTGTGGCTGATGGCGTTCAGTTCGGCCACCCACGATATCGCCTCCGACGGCTATTACATGCTGGGCCTGCCGACACAGGGCCAGCAGGCCGCCTTCGTCGGCGTGCGCAGCGCCTTTTACAAGCTGGCGATGATCGCCGGCCAGGGCGGCATCGTCTACATGGCCGGCGAGTTGATCAAGTCCAGCGGCGATCCGGCGTGGGCCTGGTCGGTGGTGTTCGGCGTGATGTCGGCGCTGTTTTTGCTGCTGTGTGCCTACCACCATTTTGTTTTGCCGCGTCCCGATTCGGACCGCAGCCATGCCGGCGGCGGCGCGCTGTGGACCGATTTCATCAACACCTTCCGCAGCTTTTTCCAGAAGCCAGGCATAGGCGCCATCCTCGGCTTCCTGCTGCTGTACCGGCTGGGCGAGGCGCAACTGCTCAAAATGGCGGCGCCGTTCCTGCTCGATCCGCGCGACCAGGGCGGCCTGGGCTTGACGACGTCGGAGTTCGGCCTGGTCTACGGCACCATCGGCGTGTGCGCGCTGGTGCTGGGCGGCCTGGCCGGCGGCGTGGTCATTTCGCGCTTCGGCCTCAAGCGCGCGCTGTGGCCGATGGTGTTCATCATGCACGTGCCCGACCTGGTGTTCGTCTACCTGGCGACGGCGTTGCCCACCGATATCGTGCTCATCTCGGCCTGCCTGGCGGTCGAGCAGTTCGGCTACGGCTTCGGCTTCGCCGCCTTCATGCTGTACATGATCCTGGTGGCCGACGGCGAGCACAAGACCGCCCATTACGCGATCTGCACCGGCTTCATGGCGCTGGGAATGATGCTGCCGGGAATGGTCAGCGGCTGGATACAGGACCACCTCGGCTACCAAAACTTTTTCATCTGGGCATGTATTTCGACCTTGCCGGCGTTTTTCATGACGGCCAGGGTGACCATCCCGGCTGAATTCGGTAAGAAATAAGCGGTAAGAAACACGCGCGCCCGGTATTACAATACTAGGCTCAACTGTATCGGGGAATGGTTTTGGTATTTAATGCAAAGAAACGGCTGACCTTGACCGCCGGCGTGGCCGGCGTCATGGCGGCGCTGCTGGAGGGTTGTTCAAGCACGCCGACGGCGCCCGGCGCCGATGGCGCCACCCCGCCGCCGCCCGCGCCCCCGCCCGGCACGCCGCGCCAGCCCGGCGCCATCGCGCCGCCGCCGGCGCCGCCGTTCGATCCGAACATGCCGCCGCCGGCGCCGCGCGAGTTCCGCGCGGCCTGGGTGTCGACCGTCGCCAATATCGACTGGCCCAGCCGCGGCAACCTCAGTTCCGAGAAGCAGCAGGCCGAGGCCGTCGCCATCCTGGAGCGCTGCAAGGCGCTGAACCTGAACGCCATCGTGCTGCAGGTGCGCCCGAGCGCCGACGCGATCTATCCGTCCGAGCTCGAGCCGTGGTCGGAGTTCCTGACCGGCCAGCAGGGCCGCGCGCCCAAGGGCGGCTACGATCCGCTGCAGTTCTGGATCGAGCAGGCGCACGCGCGCGGGCTCGAATTGCACGCGTGGTTCAACCCCTACCGCGCCCGCCATGCGACGGCCAAGTCGCCGCTGGCGCGCAACCATATCGCCAACACCAACCCGGAGGCGGTCAAGACCTACGGCCGCTATCTGTGGATGGACCCGGGCGAGTCGGCCGCCTCGCAGCGCACGCTCGACGTCATCCTCGACGTGGTGCGCCGCTACGATATCGACGGCGTGCACATCGACGATTATTTCTATCCCTATCCGATCGACACGCCCAACGCGGCCGGCCCCGAGGGCGTGGCGCTGGAGGGAGGGCTGAGCGGCCTGGGCGGCAAGCAGGAGCTGGAATTCCCGGACCAGCCGTCGTGGCAGCGCTATCTGCTCGGCGGCGGCACCCTGGACCGGCCGCACTGGCGGCGCCAGAACGTCAACTCGCTGATCCAGGCGCTGTACATCGGCATCCACAAGGAAAAGAGCTGGGTGCGCTTCGGCATCAGCCCGTTCGGCATCGGCCGGCCGGACCGGCGCCCGGCCGGCATCGTCGGCTTCAGCCAGTACGACAAGCTGTACGCCGACGCCGAGCTGTGGCTCAACAACGGCTGGCTCGACTACCTGGCGCCGCAGTTGTACTGGCCGGTGGCGCAGGCGCCGCAGGCGTTCGACGTGCTGCTCGATTACTGGCTGGCGCAGAACACGCGCGCGCGCCACGTCTGGCCGGGGCTCTACACCAGCCGCATCGACAACACCGCCAAGACGTTCGCGCCGGAGGAGATCGTCAAGCAGATCGGCGTCACGCGCAGCCGCGCCGGCGCCCGCGGCCACCTGCACTTTTCGATCGCCGCGCTGATGGAGAACCGCAAGGGCATCACCGACCAGCTCAAGGCGCGCACCTACCAGGCGCCGGCGCTGTCGCCGGCCACGCCGTGGCTGGGGGCCGAAGCGCCGGCCGCGCCGAGCGCCACCGCCCGGCGCGAATCGCAGGGGCTGGGTCTGCGGCTGGCGGCCGGCGGCGACAAGCCGGTGACGCATTACGCGATCTGGAGCCGCTACGGCGCCGAGTGGCGCTTCGCCGTGGCGCCCGCGTCGCGGGCGGTGCTGCTGTTGGCGGACGACGCGGCCGGGCAGGCGGCCGAGGCGGTGGTGGTCAGCGCGGTTGATCGGCTGGGCAACGAAAGCGCCCGCGTCAGCGTCTACAAGCGCGGCTGACGATGGGCGATCCGGGCCTCGGCATCGACGCGGGCGGCACGCAAACCCGCTGGGCCTTGGCCGATGCGGCCGGCGCCATCGTCGCGGAGGGCGCGGTCGACGGCATGTCGGCCACGCAGATGGGCAATGACGCCGGCCGCGACGCCGTGCGCGCCGTCTTCGCCACGTTGGCGGCGCAGGTGCGGGCCGCCGGCCGGCCCGTGGCCGTGTGTGCCGGCCTGACCGGTTTCGACGGCGCCGCCGGCTTGCCGGCGCAATGGCTGGCCGAGTTGCTGAACGTCGCGCCGGCCACCGTGACGGTGCGCAGCGATATCGAAATCGCCTATCTGGACGGCTTCGCGCCGGGCGAGGGCTATCTGGTGTACGCCGGCACCGGCTCGATCGCCGCCTGGATCGCCGCCGACGGCCAGTTCCATCGCGCAGGCGGACGGGGCGTGACCCTCGACGACGGCGGCGGCGGCTTCTGGATCGCGCGCGAGGCGATGCGCCACATCTGGCGCCTGGAGGACGAGGAGCCCGGCGCCTGGCGGCGCTCGCCCATGGCGCGCGCGGTGTTCGACCATGTCGGCGGCAGCGACTGGGCCTTGTCGCGCCAGTTCATTTATGGCCAGGAGCGGGGCGCGATCGGGCGGCTGGCGCTGGCCGTCGCCGCCAGCGCCGACGCCGACCCGGTCGCGCGTGGCATCCTCGAGGATGCCGGGCGCGAGCTGGCGCGCATCGCGCTGGCGCTGGTGCGCCGCTACGGACCGCGCCCTATTGCATTGGCCGGCCGCGCCGCCACCTTGCATCCGCTGATCGCGCTGGCGATGCGCGCGGCGCTGCCCGAAGCGTTGTCATTGACGCAGCGCGCAACACAAGCGCACCACGCGGCGGCCCGTATTGCTCTAAACTCACACAATTGAATCGCTGCCGAGATTGCCCATGAAGATAGTTCCGCTGACCGTTTTGTCCACCATGATGGCGTTGCTGGCCGGTTGCGCCACCGTGCCGCCGAGCGAGCCGCGCATCGACCGCAGCCTGACCTCGCGCGGACAGAGCGACCGGGTCAAGTACATCATTCTGCACTACACGGTGTCGGACCTGCCGCGCTCGATCAAGATACTGACGCAGCAGGATGTCAGCGCGCACTATCTGCTGACCGACACCGAGCAGCCGTTCTTCTACGCGCTGGTCGACGAATCGCGGCAGTCGAACCACGCCGGCATCAGCAGCTGGAAGATCTACAACCAGCTCAATTCGGCGTCGATCGGCATCGAGATCGTCAATCCCGGTTTTACCGACACCCCTCAGGGACGGGTGTGGTATCCGTTCAAGCAGGCGCAGATCGACCAGCTGATTTTGCTGCTCAAGGATATCGTCAAGCGCCATGGCATCAAGCCGGAGAATATCCTCGGCCACAACGATATCGCGCCGCAGCGCAAGCAGGACCCGGGGCCGATGTTCCCGTGGAAGCAGCTGGCCGACGCCGGGCTGGTCACGTGGCCGGAGCCGAGCCGCGTGGCCGCGCGCCTGCCGGGGTATCAGCAGCAGTTGCCGGATGTGCTGTGGTTCCAGCTCAAGCTGGCGCAGCATGGCTACGCGGTGCCGCAGACCGGACAGTTCGACGAGGCGACGCGCAATGTGTTGACGGTGTTCCAGTCGAAGTATCGGCAATCGTTGTTCGACGGCATGCCGGATGCGGAGACGGCGGCGATTCTCGATGTGTTGACTAGTCCGCTGCCGGCCTTGCCTGCGCAGGGTGCGGGGGCCGCGCCGGCGGTTGTTGCTCCGGCGGTGCCGGTGCCGGTGCCGGTGCCTGCGGCGCCCGCGCCCGTGACACCACCGTCTGCGACACCTTCGCCGGCCACGCCCTCGCCCGCGACGCCCGCGCCAGTCGCGCCCGTCCCGACGCCGGTGATCCCCGCCGTGCCTCCGCAACCGGTGCCCGTCACCGAGCCGGTCGAGTCGCAATAAGCCACCGGAAGCCCGCAATGACGTCTCCCATCTATTGCGAAACGATTGCCGGCCGCCCCGATTTCCGCCGCCTCGACGCCATCCAGGGCATCGCAGTCGATCTGCGCTACGCCACGCCGGACAACTTTGTCGGCAGGGATCTCTATTCGCCGTTGGACTGCTCCTTTCTGCATAAGGATGCGGCGGCCGCGCTCGAGCGGGCGGTCGCATGGCTGGGGGCGCGCCGTCCGGATTACAAGTTTTTAGTGCTGGACGCCCTGCGCCCGCAACGGGTGCAGGAGCAGCTCTGGCAGGCGCTTCAGGGAACCGATCTGCTGGGCTACATCGCCGAGCCGGCGCGCGGCTCGATCCATTCGTTCGGCATGGCGCTGGACGTCACGCTACTGGACGGGCAAGGCCGCGAACTAGACATGGGGACCGGCTTCGACGACCTGAGTGAGCGCTCGCATCCGGCCAAGGAGGCGCTGTTGCTGGCGCGAGGCGAGTTGAGCGCCCAGCATATAGAAAACCGCCGCTGGTTGCGGGGCGCGATGTTCCAGGCCGGCTTCGTCGGCATCAACAGCGAATGGTGGCACTTCGACTGCGGTGATCGGCTGAAGGTGCGACGCGACTACGCGCGCGTATTGTAAAAACCACGCGCCGCCGCGAGAGAGGGACACGCTTTTTTCGGCTTTTACTAAAACCTACTAGTTCTTACTACCTTTCGATATCGCTCGCTATTTCGCGCTCTTTGCTACTACTCGCAAACTAAAAAGCACTAGTCGATACTATTTCTTAGGTGTCTCGATAATTTAGTAGGTTTTAGCTGTGCCGCCAGCAATTTTAGTAAGAGATAGCCCGGAGTAGTAAAGGTTAGAGAGGATTAGTCAGGTTTAGTAAATCCGGCTTTTTCGGGCATCCCCCCGCCGAAGTCCCTAAGGAACTCTGTTTTACCGGTCCACCATCGCCATCCGCTCCTTGTTATAGCGCGGCCCGGCGACCTGTTTCAACGCGTTGTCGAGTACACCCATCTCGCGGGCGTCGAGTGCGATTTCGGCGGCGGCCACGTTCTGCTCCAGATACGTGCGGCGGCGCGTGCCGGGTATCGTCACGATGTCGTCGCCCTTGCGCATCGCCCACGCCAGCGCGACCTGGCCCGGTGTGACCTGGCGCGCATCGGCCAGCTCGCGCACGATGGCCGCCGCCTGCATGTTGCGGTCGAAATTCTCCCCTTGCAGGCGCGGGTCCAGGTGGCGGAAGTCGCTCGGCGGATATTCCTCCGCGCGCTTGGCGGTACCGGCTAGGAAGCCGCGTCCCAGCGGGCTGAACGCCACCAGCCCGATGCCCAGCTCGCGCAGCGCCGGTATCACGTCCGCCTCCAGGTTGCGCTCCCACAGCGAATACTCGCTTTGCACCGCGCTGATCGGGTGCACGGCGTGCGCGCGGCGGATGTTGGTCACGCCGGCCTCCGACAGCCCGAGATAGCGCACCTTGCCCTCGCGGACCAGATCGGCCATCACGCCGACCACCTCCTCCACCGGCACCAGCGGATCGATGCGGTGCTGGTACAGCAAATCGATGTAGTCGGTGTTCAGCCGGCGCAGCGAGCCTTCGACCCTGGCGCGGATGCCGGCCGGGTCGCTGGTGACGCCGACCGTCTTGCCGTCGCGGATGTCGAAGCCGAACTTGGTGGCGAGGATGACCTCCCCGCGACGCCCGGCGAAGGCGCGGCCCAGCAGCGCCTCGTTGTCGTAAGGCCCGTACTGCTCGGCGGTGTCGAAGAAGTTGACGCCAAGATCGATCGCGCGGTGCAGGGTGGCGACCGCCTCGGTCTGGTCGGCCGGGCCGTAAGTGTTGCTCATGCCCATGCAGCCGAGGCCCTGCGCAGATACCGTCAAGCCTTGATTGCCTAAATTGCGTTGTTTCATGATTGCCTCCCTGTCGATAGCTTGGATTCAAGTATGCCAGCATCTAAAAAATCCACAATCCGATTAAAATGCAAAGCATTATTGATGCAGGTGCAACGGTGAGGCGGCTGGCTATGGAAATGCTGAAGGAAATGGCGATTTTCGCGCAGGTGGTCGACAGCGGCGGGTTTTCCGCCGCCGCACGCCAGCTGGGGCTAACCACGTCGGCCGTCAGCCGCCACGTGTCGCGGCTGGAAACCTATATCGGCGGGCGGCTGTTGCAGCGGACCACGCGCTCGGTGTCGCTGACGGAGCTGGGCGAGCAGGTGCACGCCGCCTGCGTCCGCATGGTGAACACGGCGCGCGAGATCCACGCGCTGGCCGGCAGCTACAGCGCCCGCCCCAACGGCGTGGTGCGCATCAGTGCGCCGGTGGTGTTGGGGCAGCTATGGCTGGCGCCCTTGCTGCCGGCGTTTCTGGACCGGTACCCCGAGGTCGATGTCCGCCTGTCGCTGGTGGACCGCAATGTCGATCTGATCGAGGAGGGTATCGACCTGGCGATCCGCATCTCGGCCGATCTGGCGCCCGGGCTGGCCGCGCGGCCGCTGGGGCCGATGCGCTATGTGCTGGTGGCGTCGCCGCGGTATCTGGCCGCGCACGGGACGCCGGCCACGCCGCAGGAGCTGCCCAGTCATCGCTGCAACTACCTGGGCTATGCGCGTTTCGGAGCGGCCTGGACAATGCGGCGCGAAGGAGCCGGCGGGCCGGAAATCGCCAGCCTCCGCGTGCCGTCACGGCTGACGATCAATAACAGCGCGGCACTGATGGCGGTGGTGGAGGCCGGCGGCGGCATCGGCCTGGTGCCCGATTTCACCGCGCGGGCGGCGCTGGCGCAGGGGCGGGCGGTAAGGATACTGGCGGACTGGACGTTCGACGAGCCGTATGCGGGCACCGTGCATGCCGTCTACATGCCCGGCCCGCACCTGGCGTTGAAGGTCCGGGCCATGATCGATTACCTGGTGGCCGAAGGCGCGCTCGGCGCATAGGGAGCGTCGGGGACGGCGGGGCTGGCGCCGGCTGCGGACGCGCCGGAGCGCGCGACCCAGTCGATCAGCGCGTCGAGCACGGCGCGGCCGGCGCCGTTGGCGACGTGCTCGTCGTTGAGCATGGCGACCACGATGACGGGCTGGTTGTCGGCGTCCTGCACGTAGCCGGCGATGGCGATCACGCCCTTGAGGCTGCCGGTCTTGATGCGCGCGCGCATCGCCGCCGGGCTGTCCTTGAGGCGCCGGCGCATGGTGCCGTCGGTGGCCGCGATCGGCAGGCTGGACAGGAACTCCGGCATCCACAGGCTTTTCAGGCCCGCCTGCAGCACGCCGGCCACCTGCGCCGGCGTGGCGCGCTCGGTGCGCGACAGGCCGGAGCCGTTGTCGAGCACCAGGCCGTTGCCGTCGATGGCGTGTTGTTGCAGCCAGGCGCGGATCGCCGCCTCGGCGCGGCCGGCGGTGGTGGGCTGGCCGGCGTCGGGCGGCAGCGGGCGGCTGCCCAGGACCGGGTCGGCCTCCAGGCTGCCCAGGCTCAGGAAGATGGTGCGCGCCAGCGTGTTGTCGGAGTTTTTGTTGGTGTCGCGCAGCACTTCCGGCAGCGGCCGGGCGACGTGCTCGGCCAGCAGGCGCAGCACCGGCGTGGTGGCCGGCGCGGGCACGGCCGCAGGCGGCGCGGTGGGCGCCGGTGTGGCGGCGGTGGCGTCGGTGTCGGCATTGGAGGAGACGGCGGCCGGTTCCGGGGCGGCGAGGGCCGGTGGCACGGGCGCGCTCGCTTCGCGCACCTCGCCCTTCAAGCTGCCGCCGAGCTTTTGCCAAGTGCTGCGCACCAGGCGCGCCAGATAGTCGTGCGGGTCGAGCACGTTGACGCTGATCGATTTGACGCAATCCCGGGGGAAGCTGCCGTGCAACACGACTTCGATCTTGTCGCCGTTGCGCTTGAAGTCCGGGTTGCGCCAGCCGTTCTCCCACGCCGGACAGGGCGCGTCGCTGGCGGCCATCTCCGAGCGCACGCTGACCCGGTCCATGTCCGGCATCATCGCCAGCGACAGCTTGCCGCCGACCGAGCGCAGCTCCACCTTCAGCAGGTTGGTGTTGACCAGCAGCGCGTCCGGCACGACGTTGTAATAGGCCCATGGATATTCGTCGAACTGCGGCTGGCCGAGGTCGGGCCGCGACGGCTGGAACAGTTGCCGGTCCAGCACGATGTCGCCCTTGATGCTTTTGATGCCCTGGTTGCGCAGCGCCCGCAGCATGTGGCCCAGCACATCCTCGTTGAAGTCGGCGTCGGCGCCGCCGCGCAGGATCAGGTCGCCCTGCAGCACGCCGTTGACGAGCGGGGCGCTGGTGAGCAGTTCGGTGCGGCCGCGGAACACCGGCCCCAGTTGCTCGAGCGCCGCCAGGGTGGTGAACAGCTTCATCGTCGATGCCGGCTGCATGCTTTGCCGGGCGTTGTGCGAGATCAGCGTGGTGTCGCCGCGCAGCACGACGATGCCGGCGGCCTCCGGCGGGATCTGCGCCGACTGCATCAGGCGCGCGACCGGCTCCGGCAGGTCGGCGGCGCGGACGGCGCCGGCTGCGATGAGGGCACCAACGCCGGCGAGGATAAGACGACGAAGCATGGCTAATCCGTTCAATGGAAGAAGACGTAGGCGACCGCGATGGCGGTGACGACGCCGGCGAAGTCGGCGATCAGGCCGCACGAGATCGCGTAGCGCGTCTTGCGGATGCCGACCGAGCCGAAGTACAGCGCGACGATGTAGAAGGTGGTGTCGGCCGAGCCCTGGAACACGCAGGCGAGGCGGCCGACGAAGGAGTCCACGCCATAGGTCTGCATGGCGTCGATCATCATCGCCTTGGAGCCGCTGCCGCTGAGCGGCTTCATCAGCGCGGTCGGCAGCGCCGGCACGAAATCGGTGTTGAAGCCGAGCGCGCCGAACAGCCAGCTGAAGCCTTCGACGACAAAGCCGAACAGCCCGGCGTTGCGGATCACGCTGATGGCCACCAGCATGCCGACCAGATAGGGGATGACCGTCAGCGAGGTCTGGATGCCGCCCTTGGCGCCCTCGATGAAGGCTTCGTAGACGTTGACCTTCTTCCACAGCGCGCCGATGATGAAGCCGCCGATGACGCCGATGAGGATCAGGTTGCTGAAGACCTTGGAGAACAGTTCGATTTCCGGCCGGGTGAGCACCTGCGTGAAATACCAGATCAGCGCGACGATGGCGGCGGTGCTGCAACCGAGCCAGCTCAGGACGACGCGGTCGAACAGGTTGATGCGCTGGCGGATCGCCACGGCGATCAGGCCGGTGACGGTGGCGACGTAGGTGGCGATCATGCACGGAATGAAAATGTCGGACGGGTCGGCCGCGCCCAGGATCGAGCGCTGCGCCATGATCGCCACCGGGATCAGGGTCAGGCCGGAGGTGTGCAGCACCAGGAACAGGATCTGGGCGTCGGTCGGTTCGTCCTTGCTGGGGTTGAGCGTTTGCAGGCTTTCCATCGCCTTCAGGCCGAACGGCGTGGCCGCGTTGTCCAGGCCCAGCAGGTTGGCCGAGAAGTTCATCAGCATGTGGCCGGTGGCCGGATGGTCCTTCGGCACGCCCGGGAAGATGCGCGAGAAGAATGGCGCGATGACGCGCGCGAGCAGGTTGACGGCGCCGGCCTTCTCGCCGATGTTCATGATGCCGAGCCACAGGGTCATCACGCCGGCCAGCGGCAGCGCGATGTCCATCACGCCGCTCTTGGCCGACTCGAACGTGCCGTCGATGATGCGCTTGAAAATTTCCGTGTCGCCCATGAACAGGTACTGCGCCAGCGCGGCGGCAAACCCGACGAGGAAGAAGCCAGACCAGATGTAATTGAGCGACATATGTGCGGATTTTCTTGAAACAGTGGGCGACAGGCAAAGTATAGCGGGTCGGCGCGCGGAAAAAGTTATAAGCTGCCGCTTTACGTATGCGATGTGAAATGGATGCCATGCTGAAAAGTTATGCAGCGGCCGTGCTGGCGCTGGTGGTCGGGCTTGCCGCGCCGGCGACGCGGGCCGCGCCGCCACCCGCGCCGCCGGCCGCCTCGTCGGCCGCCTCGTCGCCCCTTCCGGCGCCTTCCGCGTCCGCGCCCAAGGTCTTGCGCGCCTTCCTCAGCACCGGCGAAACCGGGCTCGATCCGGCGGTGGCCTCCGACATCGCCAGCCTCAGCCTGCTGGAAAACCTGTTCGATCCGCTGTTGCGCTACGATTACCTGGCCCGCCCCGTCAAATTGCAGGCCAACACGCTGACGGCCATGCCGACGGTCGGGGACGACGGCCTGACCTACACCTTCCCTCTGCGCCAGGACATCTATTTCACGGCCGATCCGGCCTTTAAAGGCGCACGCCGGCAGGTGACGGCGCAGGATTACGTCTACAGCCTGAAGCGGTTGTACGATCCGGCGCTCAAATCGCCATGGAGCTTCCTGCTGGACGGAAAAATCGTCGGCGACGCGGCGCTCAAGGCCCGCTTCGGCTACGACGGCGACATCGCCGGCCTGCAAGCGGTGGACAAGTTCACCTTGCGCATCCGGCTCAACGCCGCCGATCCCAACTTCCTGTTCTACCTGGCGATCCCGGCGACGGGCGTGGTGGCGCGCGAGGTGGTCGAGGCGTACGGCCCGCAGGTCGGCAACCACCCGGTCGGCACCGGCCCGTTCAAGATCGGCACGTGGAAGCGCAGCGACCAGATCGCGCTGCTGGCCAACCGCGACTTTCGGCCGATGTTCTTTCAGGGCCGGCGCCTGCCGCTGGTGGACCGGGTCGACATCAAGGTCATGGAGGAATACCAGTCGCGCGTGCTGGGCTTTTTGAACGGCGAATTCGACTTCCTCGAGCAGTTGCCCGAATCGATGAAGGAAATGGTGCTGACCGACGACGCCAAGCCGACCTTGAGGCCCGAACTGGCCCGCAAGGGGCTGGTGCTGTCGCCCTTCCCCGTGCTGCAAACCTATTACATGTGGATGAACATGGAAGACCCGCTGATCGGCGGCTACGGCAAGGCCAAGGTGGCGCTGCGCCGCGCCATCGCGCTCAGCTACAACAGCGCCGAGGACATCGCGCAGATGAAGAAGGGCCTGGCGCTGCGCGCCGAGACGCCGCTGCCGCCGAACGTGCTGGGCTACGATCCGGCCTACCGCAGCCCGGTCGGCTACGATCCGGCGCTGGCCAACGCGCTGCTGGAGCGCTACGGCTATAAAAAGGGACCGGGCGGCTTCCGCACCTTGCCCGACGGCAAACCGCTGACCCTGGTCATGCACACCGAGCCGTCGATGGTCGGCCGCCTGCGCGACGAGCTGTGGCGCAAGAACCTGAACGCGATCGGCCTCAACGTCATTTTCAAGAGCGACAAGAAGACCGAGATCATCAAAGCCTCGCGCCTGGGCAACGTGATGATGTTCGAAACCAACTGGGTGGCCGACTTCCCCGACGGCGATAATTTCTATCAATTACTGTACGGCCCGAACAAGGCGGGGCCGAACTACGCCCGCTTCAACCTGCCCGCCTACAACCAGCGCTACGAGCAAACCCGCACGATGGGGGACACGCCCGAGCGCACCAGGTTGTATGATGAAATGGCGCAGATCATCCACGCGTACACCCCATGGGTGCTGCTGACGCATCCGATCGCCGCCGATCTGCAGCAGCCGTGGCTCAAACATTACACGCGCCACCCGGTGGAATTCACCAACTGGCGTTATCTGGACGTAGACGCACATACCCCGCGCTGAACCGCCGCGTACAATGGATAAATGAAATTTCTCAATCGCCGGGGCCTGGCCTACGTGCTGACGCACCCCATGGACTTCCTGGTGCAATGCCTCAAGGGCTTTCGCGCCAACCAAGGCCTGCTGCTGGCGGGCGCGGTGGCCTATTACTCGTTGCTATCGATCGTTCCGCTGCTGATGCTGGTGGTGGTCGCGCTGTCGCACGTCATCGACCAGGATGTGTTGCTCGACACGGTGGGGCGCTATCTGAACTATCTGGTGCCCGGGCAATCGAAACCGTTCGTCACCGAGGTCGGGCATTTCCTCGAGCACCGCGACGTGGTCGGCGGCGTGCTGTTGGTCAGCATGATTTTCTTCAGCTCGCTGGCTTTCACGGTGCTGGAAAACGCCATGTCGGTCATCTTCAAGCACCGGGTCGAGATCAAGCGCCGGCGTTTCCTGATTTCCGCGATCATGCCGTATTGCTTCATCCTGTCGCTGGGCGTGGGCATGCTGGTGGTGACGCTGGTGGCCGGCAGCCTGCAAGTGATGGGCGAGGAAAGCGTGCGCTTGTTCGGCTACGACTGGTCGCTCGAAGGCGTGTCCGGCGCGCTGTTGTACATGCTGGGCCTGGGCGGCGAGGTGCTGGTGCTGACGGCCATCTACCTGGTCATGCCGGTGGGGCGGCTGTCGCTGTCGCACGCCCTGATCGGCGGCGTGACGGCCGCGCTGCTGTGGGAACTGGCGCGCCACATCCTGGTCTGGTACTTCTCGACCCTGTCGCAGGTCAACGTCGTGTACGGCTCGATGACGACGGCCATCATCGTCATGTTCAGCCTGGAGATCGGCGCCACCTTGCTGCTGTTCGGCGCCCAGGTGATCTCCGAGTTCGAGCGGGCATGCCGCCACAAGCCGCGCCGCAATCCGACGCCGATGACCACGGAAGCGACAGAAATGAAATAATTTGTGCGCCGCACAAACATCTGTGTTACACTACGTTCGTGGTTGAGGTTTCTTGGTTTCCAAGCGAACAGTCCCACATCCAAGGCAAGCGCAGTGATTCGATATGTGTAAGAACGGATCACAAAGGCGCCACCTGGAGTTGTAGTTTCGAATACATTGGTCGTTTTACACGTTGGAGGCACCACGCAGATAGCATGGGCGTCCGAGAAACGCTGAAGTCACTTTGCAGATAGCACTGGACGACGGCACGATTAAAGCATTGGTAATACATTGGAACGAAGCCCGTTGAGATACGGGCTTTTTTTTCGTCCGCAAATCCGGGGTCAGGTCCTAATGTCGCTAAGTTAAGCGTTCATCTAAATCACGTAGGGCGGATTAGCGCAGCGTAATCGGCCATGCTCCGTCGGCGGCTCATGGCCGATTACGGCGTTCCGCCTAATCCGCCCTACGAACATCACTTAACTTAGCGGCATTAGGACCTGACCCCGGAGTTGGATTTAGAGCGCGCGGGCGATGAGGAGTTTTTGGATGTCGCTGGTGCCTTCGTAGATCTGGCACACGCGCACGTCGCGGTAGATGCGCTCGACCGGGAAGTCGGAGACGTAGCCGTAGCCGCCGTGCACCTGGATCGCGTCCGAGCAGACTTTTTCCGCCATCTCGGAGGCGAACAGCTTGGCCATCGCCGCCTCCTTTAAACATGGCAGGCCGGCGTCCTTCATCGATGCGGCGTGGCGGATCAGCTGGCGCGCCGCTTCGATTTGCGTGGCCATGTCGGCCAGCCGGAATTGCACCGCCTGGTGCTCGAAGATCGGCTTGCCGAAGCTTTCGCGCTCGCGCGCGTATGTCAGCGCGGCCTCATACGCGGCGCGCGCCATGCCGACCGCTTGCGAGGCGATGCCGATGCGCCCGCCCTCCAGTCCGGACAGCGCGATCTTGTAGCCCTGGCCCTCTTCGCCGATCAGGTTCTCGGCCGGGATGCGGCAGTTTTCGAACAGGATCTGCGCCGTGTCCGACGAATGCTGCCCCATCTTTTGCTCCAGCCCCGCGACGATGTAGCCCGGCGTCGATGTCGGCACCCAGAAGGCGCTGATGCCTTTCTTGCCGGCGGCCTTGTCGGTGACGGCCAGGACGATGGCGACGTCGGCGTACTTGCCGCTGGTGATGAATTGCTTGACGCCGTTGATGACGTAATCGCCGCCGTCACGCGTGGCGGTGGTGCGCAGCGCGGCGGCGTCGCTGCCGGTGTGCGGTTCGGTCAGGCAGAAGGCGCCCAGCATGTCGCCTTGCGCCAGCGGACGCAGCCATTGCTCCTTCTGCCGGTCGTTGGCGTACATCATGGCGATGCTGCACACCGGGCAGTTGTTGACCGAGATGATGGTGGAGGTGCCGCCGTCGCCGGCCGCGATCTCCTCCAGCACCAGCGCCAGCGAGACGTAGTCCATGCCGGCGCCGCCCAGGGCCTCCGGCACGGCGACGCCAAAGGCGCCCAGCGCGGCCAGTTCCTTCAGTTCTTCTTTCGGGAAGTGGTGCTCCTTGTCCCAGCGCGCGGCCTGCGGGGCCAGGCGCTCCCGCGCGAAGGTGCGCAGGGCGTCGCGTATCATTTCGTGTTCTTCGGTCAGTACCATGTCGTCTCTTATTATTTATAGTTGTAACCCGCAACCCGCGACGACGGGGTCGTACCCGGGCGGGTACGACCCCGCCTGGATGTGCGGGTTTCGTCTTTAACGCCTGCTTTGTTACCAGCCGATCTCGCTGCCGTCGTAGTTGCGGTAGACGGCGCGCTCCGACGCCGGCAGCGCGGCCAGCGTCGCGCGGATGCCGCCGGCGCTTTCCTCGACCGAGATGTCGGCGCCGTCGCCGCCCATTTCCGTGCGCACCCAGCCCGGATGGAAGGCCACGCAGGTGGCGCCCTGCTTGCCGAACACCAGCGCCGTGTCGATCAGCACCGAGTTCAGCGCCGCCTTGCTGGCGCGGTACAGCGAGCCGCTGGCGCTGCCGCGCTCGCTCAGCGATCCCATCTTCGACGACAGCACCGCCAGCTTGCCGCGCGCCGCGCCCACCATCGGCGCGATGATCGGCAGCAGGCGCATCGCCGCCAGCACGTTGGTGTGCATGACGGCATCGAAGTCCGTCTGCAAAGGGAAGCCGTCGTGGCGCGGGCCGTAGACGCCGGCGTTCAGGATGGCGACGTTGAGCTCCTCGCCGTCGAGCTTCCAGCCGATGCCGGCGCACGCCTCGACGTTGGTGACGTCGAGCTGGTGCGGCTCGGCCCCCAGCGCGCCGAGCGCGGCGCAGTCCTCGGCCTTGCGGGCGGTGGCGATCACGCGCCAGCCGTCGGCCAGGTATTGCTTGACGAGTTCGTGCCCGATGCCGCGCGAGGCGCCAATGATGAGTGCGGTCGCCATCCGATTACACCAGCTCGATGGCCATGGCCGTCGCCTCGCCGCCGCCGATGCACAGCGCGGCCACGCCCTTCTTGCCGCCGGTGCGCTTGAGCGCGCCGATCAGGGTGACAATGATGCGCGCGCCGGAGGCGCCGATCGGGTGGCCGAGCGCGCAGGCGCCGCCGTGCACGTTGATCTTGCCGTGCGGGATGTCGAGGTCGCGCATGGCGGCCATCGGCACGGCGGCGAACGCCTCGTTGATCTCGAACAGGTCGACGTCCCGGCTGGCCCAGCCGATCTTCTTGTACAGCTTTTCGACCGCGCCGATCGGCGCCGTGGTGAACAGGTTCGGTTCCTGCGCGAACGTGGCGTGGCCGTGGATCCTGGCGATGACGGTCGCGCCCAGCCGCTTGGCGGTCGATTCGCGCATCATCACCAGCGCGGCGGCGCCGTCGTTGATCGACGACGACGACGCGGCCGTGATGGTGCCGTCCTTCTTGAACGCGGCGCGCAGGGTCGGGATCTTCTCGACCTTGGCCTTCAGCGGGCCTTCATCCTTGTCGATGACGGTGTCGCCGGCGCGGCTGGTCACGGTCACCGGTGCGATTTCCCATTTGAACCAGCCCTCGTTGGTGGCGGCCTGGGCGCGCTTGACCGATTCGATGGCGAAGTTGTCCTGCGCCTCGCGCGTGAATGCGTACTTGGCCGAGCATTCCTCGGCGAACGTGCCCATCGAGCGGCCTTCGCCGGTCTTCTCGTTGCGCGAGTAGGCGTCCTCGAGGCCGTCGTACATCATGTGGTCGAACATCATGGCGTGGCCGATGCGGTAGCCGCCGCGCGCCTTGGGAATCAGATACGGTGCGTTGGTCATCGACTCCATGCCGCCGGCCACCACCACGTCGGCGCTGCCGGCGACCAGCTGGTCGTGGGCGAAGATGGCGGCCTGCATCGCCGAGCCGCACATCTTGGACAAGGTGACGGCGCCGGTCGAGGCCGGCAAACCGGCTTTCAATAAAGCCTGGCGCGCGGGCGCCTGGCCCTGGCCGGCCATCAGGCAGTTGCCGAAGTAGACGTGCTCGACCAGCTTGCCGTCGATGCCGGAACGCTCGACCGCCGCGGCGATCGCGACCGCGCCCAGGTCGTGCGCGGCCTTGCCGGAAAAGTCGCCCTGGAAGGCGCCCATGGGGGTGCGGGCTGCGCCCACGATGACGATAGGATCATTCATTTTCTAGAGTCTCCATAAAGGGTGGCGGCACCGGGATCGATACCGCCGGAATGTTGGACTGGTTTTCATGGAAGAAGCGTATGTGCTGCGGATAAGGATAGACGTCTTCGACGACGCCGTCCAATATGCGCTGCTTGCGTGCCTGCCAATATTCGCGCGTTAGCAGGTCGGCGTGGTGCTTCATGAAATACTTGCGGATCTTGGCGTTGCCCAGCAGGAAGCGGCCGAACTGCTCGGGGAAGACGTCGTGCTTGCCGATCGAATACCAGGGCTCCGACGCCATCTCGTCCTCCTCGTTGCGCGCCTCGGGAATGTCGCGGAAATTGCAGTCGGTGATGTATTCGATCTCGTCGTAATCGTAGAACACGATGCGCTGGTGGCGGGTCACGCCGAAATTCTTGTACAGCATATCGCCGGGGAAGATGTTGGCGGCGACCAGCTCCTTGATGGCGTTGCCGTACTCGAGGATGCCGTGTTCGAGCTGGGCGTCGTTGCCGTCCTTGTCGGCGTTGCCGAGCCACATGTTCAGCGGCACCATGCGGCGCTCGATGTACAGGTGCTTGATGATGATCTTCCCGCCCTCCTCCTCATAGAGGGACGGCGCGTAGTGTTTCAACTCGGCGACCAGCTCCTCGGTGAAGCGCTGGCGCGGGAAGGCGACGTTCGAATACTCCAGGGTGTCGGCCATGCGGCCGACGCGGTCGTGGTGCTTGACCAGCAGGTATTTTTCCTTGATCAGCGCGCGCGTGGTGTCCTTGGGCGGCGGATAGAAATCCTTGATGACCTTGAACACGTAGGGGAACGACGGCAGCGCGAACACCAGCATCACCAGCCCCTTGATGCCGGGCGCGATTTCGAACTGGTCGGACGAATGTTTTAAATGCTGCAGGTAGTCGCGGTAGAACAGCGTCTTGCCCTGCTTTTGCAGGCCGAGGATGGTGTAGATCTCGCTGCGCGGCTTGCGCGGCAGCAGGGTGCGCAGGAATTGCACATAGGCCGACGGCACCTCCATGTCCACCAGGAAGTAGGCGCGCGTGAACGAGAACAATATCGTGATCAGTTCCTGGTCGAACAACACGGTGTCGAGTATCAGTTCGCCGTCGCGGTTGTGCAGGATGGGCACGACGAACGGATACTCCTTGTTGCCGTTGATGCCCTTGCCGACGATGTAGGCGCCCTTGTTGCGGAAGAACAGGCTCGACAACACGTGGATCTGGTTGTTCGGCTCGGTTCTGCCGGCGCCGAACAGCTGTTGCAGGCGCGCCTCGACCTGTTCGACGTCGCGCGTCAGGTTGGCGAATGTGGCGTCGAGCTGGAAGTTGGTGACGATGCGCTTGAGCGTGGAGTGCAAGCCGTCGGTGCCGGGATAGTAGACGCGGTAGGTCGGCGCCAGCTCCCCCGTCTCGATGTATTCGGTCGAGACCACCGGCCGCACGAAAATGAATTCGTTGTGGAAGTAGCTGCGGTGCAGGATGTTGCAGCACACGGAGTTGAAGAAGGTTTCCGCCAGCTCCGGCTGCTTGTGGTCGGACAGCATGCCGATGTAGTGCAGCTTGAGCTCGCGCCACACCTCGTCGGTCAGATCGGACTGGCTGTATTCGTCCTCCAGCGTCTGCACGCATTCCTGCACGCGGCGGTCGTAGAAATCGATCCGCTCGCGCGCGGCCTGCTGTGCCGCGCCCCAGGCGCCGCGCTCGAAATGTTCCTTGGCCTGGCGGCTGGTCTGGCGGAACAGGCGGTAGTGCTTGTCGAAGCCGTCGAGGATCGTGCGCGCGATGTCGAACGCGATCTGCGAGCGCAGCAGTTTTGGGAATGCAGCCTGGGTCATGGTCGCACCCCCAATGCGCGATTAGCGGGTTTCCGCGAACAGTTCGCGGCCGATCAGCATGCGGCGGATTTCGCTGGTGCCGGCGCCGATTTCATACAGCTTGGCGTCGCGCCACAGGCGGCCGACCGGATACTCGTTGATGTAGCCGTTGCCGCCCAGGGCCTGGATCGCCTCGCCGGCCATCCAGGTCGCCTTCTCGGCGCTGTACAGGATGGCGCCGGCGGCGTCCTTGCGCAGCTGGCGCACCGCCTCCGGCGTGGTGGCGCGGTCGCAGGCCTGGCCGACCGCGTACACATACGCCTTGCACGCCATCATGGTCGAGTACATATCGGCGATCTTACCCTGCATCAGCTGGAATTCGCCGATCGCCTGGCCGAACTGTTTGCGGTCGTGGATGTAGGGCACGACCGCGTCCATGCACGCCTGCATGATGCCCAGCGGACCGCCGGACAGCACGGTGCGCTCGAAGTCCAGGCCCGACATCAGCACGTTGACGCCCTTGCCCAGGCCGCCGAGCACGTTCTCGACCGGCACTTCGCAATCCTCGAACACCAGCTCGCCCGTGTGCGAGCCGCGCATGCCCAGCTTGTCGAGCTTTTGCGCCACCGAGAACCCCTTGTAGCCCTTTTCGATCAGGAAGGCGGTCATGCCCTTGGCGCCGGCGTCGAGGTCGCTCTTGGCGTAGACCACCAGCACGTCGGCGTCGGGGCCGTTGGTGATCCACATCTTGGTGCCGTTGAGCACCCAGCGGTCGCCCTTGAAATCGGCGCGCAGCTTCATGCTGACGACGTCGGAACCGGCGTTGGGCTCGGACATCGCCAGCGCGCCGACGTGTTCGCCCGAGATCAGCTTCGGCAGGTATTGTTGCTTTTGCTCGTCGGTGCCGTTGCGCTTGATCTGGTTGACGCACAGGTTCGAGTGCGCGCCGTACGACAGGCCGACCGAGGCCGACGCGCGCGAGATTTCCTCCATCGCCACGATGTGGGCCAGGTAGCCCATGTTGGCGCCGCCGTATTCCTCGCCGACGGTGATGCCGAGCACGCCCAGCTCCCCCATCTTGCGCCACAGGTCCATCGGGAACTGGTCGCTGCGGTCGATCTCGGCCGCGCGCGGGGCGATCTCGGCGGCGGCGAACTGTTGCACGGTTTCGCGCAGGGCGGCGATGTCTTCGCCGTGGTCAAAGGTCAGGCCTGGGAGATGGAGCATGTCATCCTCATTCTTCTGGTTGGATTTGAACGGCAATCATACCTTGGAGTGACGTTTACGTAAACGTAAAGCTGATGTACAGTCACGTACAGCACGTCAAGCGGTTTTGGCCTCTTCCTGGGCCGCCAGCAGGCGTTTGCATTCGTCCTCGTGCGCGGTGATCTCGGCCAGCGACATTTCGATGTCCTCGCGCTGCTGTTCCAAGGTCTGGCGGTGCTGGGCCAGCACGCCGAGGAAGCGGTTCATCTGGGCGCTGGTGTCCTTGGGCGTCTCGTACATGTCGACCAGGCTCTTGATTTCGGACAGCGACAGGCCCAGGCGCTTGCCGCGCAGGGTCAGCTTGAGGCGGGTGCGGTCGCGCGGCGTGTACACGCGGCTGCGGCCGCCGGCGCCCTCGCGGGACGGGCTCAGCAAGCCCTGGTCCTCGTAGAAGCGGATGGCGCGCGCCGTGATGTCGAATTCACGGGCCAGTTCGGTAATGGTATAGGTAGGCATCGGGGTCAGGGCGGTAGGTCGTTCGATTTCCGTTTACGTCAACGTAACGGATATTGTAGCGCGGCTGGCGCCCGGCCGGCGGCTATCGGCGGCGATCGCCGCCAACTGTGGCGCACTGGTATCGTGCGACGTTGATCCCGGGCCGGCGGCATCATACGCTTCCGCGTAAAAGTGGTATGGCTTTCGCCGGGCAACTAGTGATAAGATTTGCAACTTCACCACCCCCATAAGAAAGAGCGAGAAGTTGCCTCTTTTGCAGTGGCCGACCAAACATAATTTGGTCGGCCTGTGCGCCGGCATCCGCACTTACAGAGGATAGAATGCCAATTTCGACATCCCATCACGTCACCTTCAGCGCTCGTTCTCAAGAGACTGACTTTCATGACGCAACGTGAAATAGTGCACCTATGAACTCTTCCAATGAACGCGAAAGCTTTAGCCAGCGCTTGCAGCAGGCTCTTAAGAACGCCCACTACTCGCCCGACAGCCCCACCCGGCTGGCCAGGGAATTTAATATTCGGTTTGATGGCAGACCGATCACAGTCCACGCGGCCCGCAAATGGCTGGTGGGCGAGGCCATCCCGACCCAGGAAAAGCTGCGCATGATCGCACAGTGGTTGGGCGTGCCCGCCGAGTGGCTGCGCTTCGGCGGCGCCGAGGCGGGCGCCCCGGCCGGCGAAAGCGGCGGCGGCGTGTCCCGCTTCGAGTCGGCCGACGTCAAACTGATCGCCGATTTACAGCGCCTGGACGAGCACCATCGGCAAATCGCCCGCGAATTTATTCGCATGCTGGTACGGGTGAACTACCAAAAGTAGTCATTTTAAGTACTGGTACGGAGTTATATCGACTGTTTGTGGCGACTTTTCCGGTGGATGCGGTGTGAAACTAGTTTCATGATTTCACCAGTTTTTGTTCGGAAAAGGTGCATTTGAAGTGGTGACTTTTTATTTTGGGCCCCTTTGCGAATTGTCATCGTTTCGACATGGATTTCAGGCACAATGGGGAGTCAGCGCCGCTGAACCGCAGCATTTACTTCGGAGCCAAGCTTTTGAGCCGTCCTATGAAAAGCAACTACAGCAATGTCGCGCAGCTAAAAGATTTGATGACCGTCCCTCCGATGACCGCCGCCCAGCATGCCGAGGTGATGCGCAAGCGCATCGCCCATCGCCGCATGGTGGAGGAAGCCAGGGATTTGAAAAAAGCCAGCGGATCGCAGTTCGATAAGCGCTAGGCGGGACCGGCACCATCTTCGTTGGACGGGCTGGCTGGTTTCATACCAGCCCAGCGCGGGGCCAGCGTATGCTCGATGCCGAACAGGTCGATGACCCGGCCCACGGTGTGGTCCACCATCTCCGCGATGCTTTGCGGATTGTGATAAAAGCCCGGCAGCGGCGGGTAGATAATGCCGCCCATCTCCGTTACCGCCGTCATGTTGCGCAAGTGCGCGAGATTGAACGGCGTTTCCCTCACCATCAGCACCAGCCGGCGGCGCTCCTTGAGCACCACGTCGGCCGCGCGCGCGATCAGGTTGTCCGACAGGCCGTGCGCCACCGACGCCAGGGTCTTCATCGAGCAGGGCGCGACGATCATGCCGTCCGACTGGAAGGAGCCGCTGGCGATCGAGGCGCCGACGTCGCGCACCTTGTGCACCACGTGGGCATACGATTCGACCTCCTTGCGCTGCAGGCCGGTTTCCTGGTGCAAGGTGAGGACGGCCGCGTCGGAGACGACCAGATGCGTCTCGACGTCAGGAGTGTGTTGCAAGTGTTGCAGCAGACGCACGCCATACACGGCGCCGGTGGCGCCGGTGATGGCGATGATTATCCGCCGGGCCACGAATGGCCGCGGGCGATCAGGCATCCAGCAGTGCTTTCAGCTCGCCGGACTCGAACATCTCGTTCATGATGTCCGAACCGCCGATGAACTCGCCTTTAACGTAGAGCTGCGGAATGGTCGGCCAGTTCGAGTAGTCCTTGATGCCCTGGCGCACTTCCGGATCTTCCAGCACGTTGACGGTGGCGATGTTCTCGACGCCGCATGCCTTCAGGATCTGGATGGCGCGGCCGGAGAACCCGCATTGCGGGAACTGGGCGGTGCCCTTCATGAACAGCACGACCGGGGTGGCGGTCACGGTTTCTTTGATCCAGGTTTGTACGTCGCTCATAGCTGCCTCAGTGTAAATAAGTATTAGGTGCGCACATTTTATAAGAAATGCGGCCCCCGCGTACCAACAACCCACGGGGTCAGGTCCGACAATCGGACAAATCCAGATTTTGTTGAACTTTTTTGGTTGGCAAAAGTTCAAAAATGTCCGAATGTCGGACCTGACCCCCGGGGTTTAGCCGCGCAGTTTGGCGAACGCGGCCGCCATGCTGCCGCCGATCGGCTCGGCGCGCGCGGTTTGCTTCTGGTGCTGGCCCATGCTCTTGCGGTCGGTACGGTCGCTGCGCTGCTGCGGCTGGGCGCCGGCTTGCGGGGCGCTGTCGGTCAGGCGCATTGTCAAAGCGATACGCTTGCGCTTTTCGTCCACTTCCAGCACCTTCACTTTGACCACCTGGCCGGCTTTGACCACCGTGTGCGGGTCTTTGACGAACGTGTTCGACAAGGCGGAAATATGCACCAGGCCGTCCTGGTGCACGCCGATGTCGACGAACGCGCCGAACGCGGCCACGTTGGTGACCACGCCTTCAAGGATCATGTCCGGACGCAGGTCGCGGATCTCTTCGACGCCGTCCTTGAAGGTGGCGGTGGTGAACTCGGGACGCGGATCGCGGCCCGGCTTTTCCAGCTCCTTCAAGATGTCGGTGATGGTCGGCACGCCGAATTTATCGTCGGCGTACTTGGCCGGGTTGAGGCTCTTGATCAGCGCGGTCTCGCCGATGACGGCCTTGATGTCCTTCTTGATGTCGCCGAGGATTTTCTCGACCAGCGGGTACGATTCCGGGTGCACCGCCGAGGCGTCCAGCGGATTTTCGCCGCCCATCACGCGCAGGAAGCCGGCCGCCTGTTCGAACGTTTTGTCGCCCAGGCGCGGCACCGATTTGAGCGCGGCGCGCGACGGGAACGCGCCCTTCACATCCCGGTACGAGACGATGGCCTGGGCCACCGACGTCGACAGCCCCGACACGCGCGCCAGCAGCGGCGCCGACGCGGTGTTGACGTCCACGCCGACGGCGTTGACGCAGTCCTCGACCACGGCGTCGAGCGAGCGCGCCAGCTGGGTCTGCGAGACGTCGTGCTGGTATTGGCCGACGCCGATCGATTTCGGGTCGATCTTGACCAGCTCGGCCAGCGGGTCCTGCAGCCGGCGCGCGATCGAGACGGCGCCGCGCAGCGAGACGTCCATGTCCGGCAGCTCGCGCGAGGCGAATTCGGACGCCGAATACACCGACGCGCCCGCCTCGGAGACGACGATCTTGGTCATCTTCTGTTCAGGATGCCGCTTGATCAGGTCCTGCGCCAGCTTGTCGGTCTCGCGCGAGGCGGTGCCGTTGCCGATCGAGATGAGCGAGACGTTGTGCTTGGCGGCCAGGCGGCCCAGGGTGTGCAGCGCGCCGTCCCAGTCGTTTTTTGGCTGGTGCGGATAAATGACGGCGGTGTCGACCACCTTGCCGGTGGCGTCGACCACCGCCACCTTGACGCCGGTGCGCAGGCCCGGGTCCAGGCCCATCGTGGCGCGCTGGCCGGCCGGCGCGGCCAGCAGCAAGGCTTTCAAATTGGTGGCGAAGACATTGATCGCGTCCAGCTCCGAGCGCTCGCGCAGCGCGCCCATCAGTTCGGTCTCCAGGTGCATGAAGCTTTTCACGCGCCACGTCCAGCGCGCCGTGTCGGCCAGCCATTTGTCGGCCGCGCGGCCCTGGTTCCTGATGCCGAAGCGGGCGGCGATGCGGCCCTCGCACGGATTGTGCGGCGCGTCCCACTTCGGTTTCTCGGCTTCCGTGTCCAGCCGCAGGGTGACGTCGAGGATGCCTTCGCGGCGCCCGCGCATCAGCGCCAGCGCGCGGTGCGACGGCACGGTGGCAATGGTTTCCGAATAATCGAAGTAATCGGCGAATTTTTCGCCTTCGTCTTGCTTTCCTTCAATAACCTTCGATTCAACGATGCCATGCTCTTGGACGTACTCGCGCAACGACTGCAGCAGGGTGGCGTCCTCGGCGAAGCGTTCCATCAGGATTTGCCGGGCGCCGTCGAGCGCGGCCTTGGTGTCGGCGACGCCGGGATTGTTGCCGTCGGCGGTCGTGAATGCGTCACGCAGGAAGCGGGTGGCTTCCGTTTCGGGAGTCAGTTCGGGGTTGGCCAGCAGGCTGTCGGCCAGCGGCGCGAGGCCCGCTTCGATGGCGATTTGCGCTTTGGTGCGGCGTTTTTGCTTGTACGGAAGATATAAGTCTTCCAGCCGGGTCTTGTCTTCCGCATGCATGACAGCATCTAATAAGGCCGGCGTCATCTTGTTCTGTTCAGTGATAGATGCCACGATGGCGGCGCGGCGGTCTTCCAGCTCGCGCAGGTAGCGCAGGCGCTCCTCGAGCAAACGCAGCTGGATATCGTCGAGGCCGCCGGTGGCTTCCTTGCGGTAGCGGGCGATGAAGGGGACGGTGGCGCCTTCGTCCAGCAGGGCGATGGCGGCGGCGACCTGGACCGGTTTGGCGGCCAGTTCGAGGGCGAGACGTTGTTCGATGGAAGGCAGCATGTGGGTCATTCCTTAGCGGTCAAGCCCGGAATGATACGCAATCGGCGCGATTGTGCCAGTCTTGACAGTCCAAATGGACGAAGATATGGCCGATCCGCAAATATTGAACCGTGTTTGAGGCGTCGAAAGACACCAAAGGCACATAAGCACGCGGGTTTTGTAAAGAATCCGCAAACACGAACGCGTCTATGGCGGATAATATCGCCTGTTGCCGTTTTTGAACCATCTTTGAACAACAATGCGACCTATGGATTTTACCCGCGACGACGCCACCGACGAGGTTCCCGCCAAGCCAGCCGCTCCCGCGGCGCCGGCCGCCCCGGCTATTTCAACGCGCCTTCCGCCGCCGCCCGCGAACCAATTGTCGTACGCGGTGGCCACCTGGCTGCAACGGGTGGACGCCGCCGCGCACCCCAAGGCCAAGCTGACCGCGCCGCCGGTCGATAGCGATCCGAAACAAACCCAGTACCGCCTGATCTACGTGATGGCGCCCACCAGCGGCGGCCGCCACGTGGCGCTGTGCCTGTACAAGGCGCGGCTGCGCTCGAACGGCGACGTCGCCGCCGCCACCCCGGTCAGCGAGGTGTTCTCGCTGCTGTCGGCGCCGCCGACCTTCCTGGCGCCCGGCGACGAGGATTTGATCCGTTTCTTCGTCGCCATGCGCAGCGGCCAGAATTCGCAGACCGGCTCGGCCACCGAGCCGCGCGGCAAGATCGGCGCGGCCTTGCTGCAGATG
The DNA here is from genome assembly GCA_963511605.1 of uncultured Duganella sp. Taxonomy (GTDB): domain Bacteria; phylum Pseudomonadota; class Gammaproteobacteria; order Burkholderiales; family Burkholderiaceae_D; genus Rugamonas. The sequence goes on from CAUPJZ010000007.1 coordinate 97,479, forward strand.
CTGGCCGAGCAGGATAAATTGCTGTGGGCAAATTCTTGGGCCGATGTCGGCAACGGCCTGGTGTATCCGCTCAAGGGCGGCGTGTTGCGCGAAGCCAATCTGGCCTGGCGCGAGGAGGGCAAGGGCCTGCGCCTCGGCTGGCAGGTGCAGCCGCCGCCGGGCGCGCGCGTGCCCAGCAATGGCGCCGACCAGGTCGATTACATGTTGCCGACCGATCCGCCGTGGTACATCGACAACCTGTCGTGCGGCGTGCTGCAACTGAACCAGGGCGGCGCCTCGATTCCGCTGGCCGACCTGCAGGCGCTGGTGGCGCAGGCGCCGCTGCTGACGGCCAACGACAAGATGCGCGTGTCGCAACTGTTGCTGGCGCACGGGCTGCAACAGCTGATGCCGCTGCCGCAGCCATTGCCGCAGCGGGTGCGCGACGACGTCAAGCCGCGCCCCGTGCTGACCTTGGACGCGGCGATGCTGGCCGACGGTTCCTTGCAGCGCTGGCACGATTTCGCCGTGCTCTCCTTCGATTACGATGGCGAGCGCGTGTCCTTCGACCCGTCGCAGCGCGTGGTGCGCCAGAAGGGCGAAGTCACCGAGATCATCCAGCGCGACGCCGCCGCCGAGGAGCAGGCGCTGGCCTTGCTCAACGAGCGCCACTTCCACGCGCCGACCGCGTTGCCGCTGAGTAGCGTCAAAGGCGGGCTGCTGTTGCCCAGCCAGGCCGAGTGGATACGCTTCGCCCGCGACGGCATCGCCGCGCTGAAGGACGAAGGCTGGAAAGTCGAGAAGACCACCAAGTACCGCTATGACGTCATGGAAGTCGGCGACTGGTACGCGGACGTCACCGAAGACCCGGCCGACGGCGGCCGCGCCTGGTTCGAACTGGAGCTGGGCATCATGGTCAACCAGGAGCGCGTGCCGCTGCTGCCCGTGCTGGTGCAATTGATACGCAACGCGCCCAACGATTTCAATCCGAAAGCCATCGCCAGCCACGGCGACGAGGACCAGATGCTGGCCACCCTGGCCGACGGCGCGCGCGTGGCGTTGCCGTGGGCGCGGATCAAGCCCATCCTGTCGACCTTGGGCGAGCTGTATTTCAGCGACAAGATCAAGACCTCGCTGCGCATGGCCACCTTGGACGCCGCGCGTCTGGACGAGCTGGCCCGCAACGTCGAACTGAACTGGAATGGCGGCGACGCGCTGCGCGAAATGGGCGCGCGCCTGAACCAGTTCGGCGAAGTCAAGAAAGTGGCCACGCCGGCCGGCCTGCAGGCCACCCTGCGCGACTACCAGACCGATGGCCTGTCGTGGATGCAATTCCTGCGCGAATACGGCTTTGCCGGCATCCTGGCCGACGACATGGGCCTGGGCAAGACGGTGCAAACCCTGGCCCACATCCTGATCGAAAAAGAGGCCGGCCGCCTGACCGCGCCGGCGCTGGTGATCGCGCCGACCAGCCTGATGGGCAACTGGCAGGAGGAGGCGGCCCGTTTCGCGCCGAGCCTGCGCGTGCTGCTGTTGCAGGGCAAGGACCGCATGGGCCAGTTCGACCAGATCGACGAGGCCGACCTGGTGCTGACCACCTATGCGCTGTTGCCGCGCGACGAGGAAAAACTGCGCGAGCACGATTTCCACCTGGTCATCCTTGACGAGTCGCACTACATCAAGAACACCCGCTCCAAGGCCGCGCAAAGCGCCGGCCTGCTGCGCGCCCGCCACCGCCTGTGCCTGTCCGGCACGCCGCTGGAAAACCATCTGGGCGAATTGTGGTCGCAGTTCCATTTCCTGCTGCCGGGCTTGCTGGGCGACGAGAAGGGCTTCAACAGCGTGTTCCGCCACCCGATCGAGCGCCAGGACGATCCGATGCGCCGGACCTTGCTGAACCGCCGCATCAAGCCTTTCCTGCTGCGCCGGACCAAGGACAACGTGGCCAAGGAGCTGCCGCCGAAGACGGAGATGGTGCGCAAGGTCGAGCTGACCGGCGCCCAGCGCGATCTGTACGAAACCGTGCGCCTGGCGATGGACCAAAAGGTGCGCGAGGAAATCGACCGCAAAGGCGTGGCGCGCAGCCAGATCGTCATCCTCGAGGCGCTGCTCAAGCTGCGCCAGGTGTGTTGCGATCCGCGCCTGGTCAAGTCGCTGCCGTCGAAGAAGCAGACGGCCGGCTCGGCCAAGCTGATCGACCTGATGCAGATGGTCGAGGACTTGCTGGAGGAGAACCGCAAGATCCTGGTGTTCTCGCAGTTCACCAGCATGCTCGAGCTGATCGAGCAGGAGCTCGAGGCGCGCGACATCCCGTACGCGCTGTTGACCGGCGACACCAAGGACCGCAGCGCGCAGGTGGCGGCCTTCCAGCAGGGCGCGGTGCCGATCTTCCTGATCAGCCTGAAGGCCGGCGGCGTCGGCCTGAACCTGACGGCGGCCGACACGGTGATCCATTACGATCCGTGGTGGAACCCGGCGGCCGAGAACCAGGCCACCGACCGCGCCTGGCGCATCGGCCAGGACAAACCGGTGTTCGTCTACAAGCTGATCGCCAAGGGCACGCTGGAAGAAAAGATCCAGGTGCTGCAACAGAAAAAATCCGACCTGGCGCAATCGATCCTGGCCGAGGGCGAGTCGCAGAAAATGGCGCTCACGCAAGAGGATCTGCAACAGATCTTCGCGCCGCTGGTGGAGTAGCGGATGGCCAAAGTCGAGCCGACGGTCGACGAGCTGCGGGCGGCGTTGGCGCTGTCGCGGGCCAACGAAGCACGCTACCGCCTGCTGCTCGACAACAGCACCGAAGTCAGCTGGATGGTCGATTGCGCGACGCTGCGGCTGACGTGGCTCAGTGCCGCGGCCGAACGCCAGTTCGGCTACACGCTGGCCACCGCCGACACCGTGGCGGCCGGCCTGCTGGCAGACCTGGCGCCGCGCCTGGCGCGCTTCGCGGCCGGTGACGCCAGCCGCCGCCACCTGGTGCGCGAGACCGAGCTGGCGCACGCCGGCGGCCGCGTGGTGCCGGTTGAAATCGATTCCACCTTGATACTCGACGACGCCGGCGCGCCGGTGACGGTGGTCGGCGTGGTGCGCGACTTGACGGCACGCCGCGAACTGGCCGAGCAGCAGAAGAAATTCGCCTCCATGTTGTCGCACGAATTCCGCACGCCGCTGTCGACCATCGACGGCGCCGTGCAGCGCCTGGAGATGACCGGCGCGCATCACGACGAAGGCACCCGCAAGCGCTACCGCAAGATACAGACGGCGGTCGACCGCATGTTGTCGATGCTCGACGAGTACCTGTCGCCGGAGCGCATGGCCAGCATCGGCCGCACGCGCCAGCCCGACGAGATCTCGCCGGCGGCGCTGCTGCAATCGGTCGCCGAGCAGGCGCGCGGCCGCCGCAGCCGTGTTCATCTGCGCGTGGAAGCGTTGCCGCAATGGATGCGCTGCGACCCCGCCGGCATCCGCCTGTGCCTGGAAATATTGGTCGACAATGCGATCAAATACACGGATGCAAATACTCCGTTAGAATTGATGGGCAGAATTGCAACCGAGGGCGGTGTCGAGTTCCTGGTGCGCGATGGCGGCGCCGGCGTGCCGGAGGCCGAGCTGGAACAAATCTTCGCCAAGGCTTACCGAGGCGGCAACGCTTCGGGCGTGGCCGGATCGGGCCTGGGGTTGTACATGGCGCGCGCGATCGCCGACGTCCACGGTGGCACTGTCACGGCCAGAAATGTTTCTGAAAGCGGCGCGGAATTTCGGATTTGGCTGCCGGTAACTATCGTTCCCGGGAAAAGCCTTGCGCGAGCGGGTGGCAACAGTGATAATTCCCCGCATACAAGCTGAAGCAGCACGGGCGCAACGCTCAACAATCGATCAAATGGCGCATCAATGACGCAAATACTTATCGTGGAAGACAATCTGGACTACGCCGAAGAAATGGCGGAGTTCCTGATTGAGCTACAACACGAAGTGCACATCACTAACAACGCCAGCGATATGTGGACGGCCCTAAGCCAGGGAAACGTGGGAGTGGTGGTGCTGGACCTCGGCTTGCCCGATGAAGACGGCTTCAACGTCATTCCGCGCATGCGCCAGCTTTACCCGCAGATCGGCCTGCTGGTGCTCACCGGCCGCGTCGCCTTCGACAACCGCATCCTCGGTCTGCGCCTCGGCGCCGACCACTACCTGACCAAGCCAATCAAATTCCCCGAGCTGGCCGCGCACATCGAGGCGCTCGACCGCCGCGTCGGCCCGCAGGAAACCATCCCGCTGCCGAGCAAGTGGACGCTGAAAGTGAGCGCCCGCCAGCTCGAGCTGCAGGGCATGGCGATCACGCTGACGGAAAAGGAATGCAATTTCCTGCACCTGCTGACGATTAACACCCGTCCCGTGCCGCGCCAGGTCATCGTCGCCGGCATCGGCGGCGACGATCCGGACGCCGGACGCCGCGTCGACATGCTGGTGTATCGCCTGCGCAAGAAGGCGCGCACCGGCCTGGGCCAGGATCTGCCGCTGCGCAGCGCCTATGGCGAAGGCTACAGCCTCTCGGCCAGCTTCAATCTGTCCTGATCAAAACCACTCCTTTGATGCAAGTCGTCCTGGGCAAAACGTTTTATTTGATTTTGCTCAGTAGATTGTGAGAATTGGTGAGTTTCCGTAAGGCATCGTCATCGTAGTATGACTCCTCTACCCGTGATTTTTGAGGAGTACTGCGATGCGTTTCACCGATTTGAAAATAGGGGTGCGGCTGGCCGGCGGCTTCGGCCTGGTCATGCTGCTCATCGTCGGCATGGCTATGGCCGGCATCTGGCGCCTGCAATCGGTCGGCGACCTGACCGAGGAGATGGTCGGCAGTGCCAGCGTCAAGGAGCGTCTGACGGCCGAGTGGCACAACCAGATCGGCATCAGCGGCATCGGCGTGCTGGCATTCGCCCGCAACACTGAAACGGCCGAGTCCCCCGCGATCACCGAGAAAGCCGCCGCCACCCGCGCGCGCGTCAACGCCATCCAGAAACAACTCGAACCGATGCTCGTCAGCGACGACGAAAAGGCGCTGCTCGCCGCCGTCGCCTCGGTGCGCAAGGACTACGCGGCCAGCCGCGACGCCATGTTCAAACTGAAGAAAAGCGGCGACATCGAGGCCGCCCGCCGCCTGGCCGACGACCGGCTCGAGCCGCAGTTCGCCGCGTATTTAAGCAGCGTGGCCAAAATCGGCAAGTACGAGGCCGATGTCGGCCGCCAGCTGGCCGCCGACGTGCAGCAACAGTACCGTTCCGGCCAGCACTTCCTGCTGGCGCTGGCGGCCGGCGCGCTGGCGCTGGGCGCCTGGTTCGCCTATGTGATCGGGGTGTCGATCACGCGCCCGATCCACCAGGCGGTGGCGGTGGCGCAAACCGTGGCCGCCGGCGACTTGAGCAGCAAGATCGATGTCCGCGGCAAGGACGAGACCGGCCTGCTGCTGCAGGCGCTGAAGGACATGAACGCCAGCCTGGTCAACATCGTCGGCCAGGTGCGCAGCGGCACCGACACCATCGCCACCGCCTCCGGCGAGATCGCCCACGGCAACCTGGACCTGTCGGCGCGCACCGAGCAGCAGGCCAGCTCGCTGCAGCAGACGGCGTCGTCGATGGAGGAGCTGACCGCTACAGTCAAGCAGAACGGCGACAACTCGCGCCAGGCGCACACGCTGGCGCTGTCGGCGTCCGAGGTGGCCGTCAAGGGCGGCAACGTGGTCGAGCAGGTGGTCGACACCATGTCGGAGATCAACGCGTCGGCGCACAAGATCGTCGATATCATCGCCGTCATCGACGGCATCGCCTTCCAGACCAACATCCTGGCCTTGAACGCGGCGGTCGAGGCGGCGCGCGCCGGCGAGCAGGGGCGCGGCTTCGCGGTGGTCGCGTCCGAGGTGCGCAACCTGGCCCAGCGTAGCGCGGCGGCGGCCAAGGAAATCAAAACCCTGATCAGCGATTCGGTCAGCAAGGTGGAGAACGGCGCCAAGCTGGTGGCCGAGGCCGGCACCACGATGCGCGAGATCGTCGCCAACGTCGGCCGGGTGACCGATATCATCGGCGAAATCACCAGCGCCAGCGTGGAACAGACGGCCGGTATCGAGCAGATCAACCGCGCCATCGCGCAAATGGACCAGGTCACGCAGCAGAACGCGGCGCTGGTCGAGGAGGCGGCGGCGGCGTCGGCCGCGCTGGAGGACCAGAGCGGCGCGCTGGCCAAGGTGGTCAGCGTGTTCCAGCTGTCCAGCCCCGGCGGCAAAAACAGGGACAGAGTCGCGCCGCTTTTGCTGCGCGCGTGAATAATCGGGGACAGAGTGGTGTAGAATCGGAGTTCTTGTCAACCTCGGCCGATTAGTATGCGATCCCCCGGGATCGGGTAGGGCGGATTAGCGCAGCGTAATCGGCCATGCATGTGTCGCCAGCGGCGCATGCATGGCCGATTACGGCGTTCCGCCTAATCCGCCCTACGTGTATCCTGTGTATCCTTTATGGCCCGTCTCCCCCGCCTGATCGTCCCCTCCCAGCCGCACCACGTCATCCAGACCGGCAATAACGACCAGTTGATCTTCCACGATGCCGAGGATTACCAGGCTTTCCACGGCTGGCTGCGCACCGCCGCCAAAAACCACAAGGTGGCGGTCCACGCCTACGTCCTGATGCCCAACCATCTCCATTTGCTGGTCACGCCGTCCGATGAGAACGGCCTGGGCCAGATGATGCAGTGGATAGGCCGCTACTACGTCCCCTACTTCAACCAAAAATATAGCCGCAGTGGAACTTTGTGGAACGGACGCTACAAAACCTCGCTGATCGACGCGGATGAATATTTCATGCTGTGCAGCCGTTACATCGAGTTCAATCCGGTCCGTAACGGCATCGTCAGCCGCGCCGAGGATTATCCCTGGTCCAGTTATTGCCATCACGCGGGCATCCGCTCGGACGGCCTGGTGGTCGACCACGCGCAGTTCTGGGCGCTCGGCAACACGCCGTTCCAGCGCGAGGCCGCCTATACGGCCATGAGCGAGCCGCCGCTGACAGCCGAGCAGATCGCCTCGATCAGCAAGGCGCTGCTGAAGGGCTGGCCGCTGGGATCGGACCAGTTCAAGACCGCACTGCAACAGAAGGTCAAGCGCCAGGTATTGCCGGCGAAACGGGGGCGGCCATTCAAAATCAAGCCCGAATCCGCCTGAGTTAATTCGGCCAAACCGCGGGATACGAACGTTCCTGCGGTTTTTTTAAAGGTCTCACTACTCTGTCCCTAATTAAAATTTCCAGCAACCCGGAAAAAATTAATTCGACTCCGACCCTATTTGTTATGGTTGTCTTTTACGCTGCATTGCACTACTCTAGTTTCTCATTAGCCCAATTGCCAGCGGAGAAGCCCCATGAAAGCCCAAGGTCTGTACGATCCTTCCAATGAACACGATGCCTGCGGCGTCGGATTCGTCGCCCACATCAAGGGAAATAAAAGCCACTCCATCGTCGAACAGGGTCTGCTGATCCTGAAGAACCTCGATCACCGGGGCGCCGTTGGCGCCGATGCGCTGATGGGCGACGGTGCCGGTATCCTGATCCAGATCCCGGACCAGTACTACCGCGACGAGATGGCCAAGCAGGGCGTGGAACTGCCTCCGCCAGGCGAATACGGCGTCGGCATGGTGTTTCTGCCGAAGGAAAACGCTTCCCGCATCGCCTGTGAACAGGAAATCGAGCGCGCCGTGCGCGCCGAGGGCCAGGTCGTGCTGGGCTGGCGCAACGTGCCGGTCGACTGCGACATGCCGATGTCGCCGACCGTGCGCGCCAAAGAGCCGGTGATCCGCCAGATCTTCATCGGCCGCGGCGCCGACATCATGGTGACCGACGCGCTGGAACGCAAACTGTATGTGATCCGCAAATCGTCCGGCCACGCCATCCAGGCACTCAAGCTGCTGCACGGTAAGGAATTCTTCGTCGCCTCGATGTCCGCCCGCACCATCGTCTATAAAGGCCTGCTGCTGGCCGACCAGGTCGGCGTGTACTACAAGGACTTGCAGGACGCGCGCTGCGTCTCGGCGCTGGCGCTGGTGCACCAGCGTTTCTCGACCAACACCTTCCCGGAATGGCCGCTGGCCCACCCGTACCGCCTGATCGCCCACAACGGCGAGATCAACACCGTCAAAGGCAACTTCAACTGGATGCGCGCGCGCGAAGGCGTGATGAAGTCGGCCGTGCTGGGCGAAGACCTGCAGAAGCTGTTCCCGCTGATCTATGAAGGCCAGTCGGACACCGCCTGTTTCGACAACGCGCTCGAACTGCTGCTGATGGCCGGCTATCCGATCGCCCAGGCGATGATGATGATGATTCCGGAAGCCTGGGAAAACCACGGCACGATGGACGACAATCGCCGTGCGTTCTACGAATATCACGCCGCGATGATGGAACCATGGGACGGCCCGGCCGCCATGGCCTTCACCGACGGCCGCTACATCGGCGGCACGCTGGACCGCAACGGTTTGCGTCCGGCGCGCTACATCGTCACCGACGACGATCTGGTGGTGATGGCGTCGGAATCGGGCGTGTTGCCGATTCCGGAATCGAAAATCATCCAGAAATGGCGCCTGCAGCCGGGCAAGATGTTCCTGATCGACCTCGAAGCGGGCCGCATCATCGACGATAAAGAGCTCAAAGACACCTACGCCAACGCCAAGCCGTACAAGGCGTGGATCAACGCCGTGCGCATCAAGCTCAACGAAATCAAGCTCAGCGAAAGCCAGCTGGCGCACAACCGCGTCAAGTACAGCGCCGCGCCGGGCGAAAAAGCCGTCGCGTCCGTGCTGGACCGCCAGCAGGCGTTCGGCTACACCCAGGAAGACCTGAAGTTCCTGATGGCGCCGATGGCCGCCGCCGGCGAAGAGGCCACCGGTTCGATGGGCAACGACTCGCCGCTGGCCGTCATGTCCAACAAGCTCAAGCCGCTGTACAACTACTTCAAGCAGCTGTTCGCCCAGGTGACCAACCCGCCGATCGACCCGATCCGCGAAGCGATGGTGATGTCGCTGGTGTCGTTCATCGGCCCGAAGCCGAACCTGCTGGACACCAACAACGTCAATCCGCCGATGCGCCTGGAAGTGTCGCAGCCCATCCTCGGCTTCGACGACATGGCCCGTCTGCGCGGCATCAGCCTGCACACCGGCGGCAAGTTCAAGTCGTACGAGCTGAGCATCTGCTACCCGCTGGCCTGGGGCAAGGAAGGCGTCGAAGCCTGCCTGGCGTCGCTGTGCGCCGAGGCGGTCGACGCCGTCAAGTCCGGCCATAACATCCTGATCGTGTCGGACCGCTCGATCGGCGCCGATCGTGTCGCCATCCCCGCGCTTCTGGCCACATCGACCGTGCACCAGCACCTGGTCAGCAAGGGCCTGCGCGCTTCGACCGGTCTGGTCGTCGAAACCGGCTCGGCCCGCGAGACCCACCACTTCGCTCTGCTGGCCGGCTACGGCGCCGAAGCGATCCACCCGTACCTGGCGATGGAAACCCTGGTCGAACTGGCGCACGGCATGCCGGGCGACATGTCCGGCGACAAGGCGGTCTACAACTACACCAAGGCCATCGGCAAGGGCCTGATGAAGGTGATGTCGAAGATGGGCATCTCGACCTATATGTCGTACTGCGGCGCGCAGATCTTCGAAGCCGTCGGCCTGAACAAGTCGCTGGTCGACAAATATTTCAAGGGCACCGCCTCGAACGTCGAAGGTATCGGCGTGTTCGAAGTGGCCGAGGAAGCGCTGCGCCTGCACAACCTGGCCTTCGGCGACGATCCGGTGCTGGCCAACCATCTGGACGCCGGCGGCGAGTACGCCTTCCGCGTGCGCGGCGAAGACCACCTGTGGACCCCCGACGCGATCGCGAAGTTGCAGCACTCGACCCGCAGCAACAACTTCTCCAGCTATAAAGAGTACGCGCAGATCATCAACGACCAGAGCAAGCGTCACCTGACCCTGCGCGGCCTGTTCGAGTTCAAGCTGGACCCGACCAAGGCGATTCCACTGGAGGAAGTCGAGCCGGCCAAGGAAATCGTCAAGCGTTTCGCCACCGGCGCGATGTCGATGGGTTCGATCTCGACCGAGGCGCACGCGACCCTGGCCGTGGCGATGAACCGCATCGGCGGCAAGTCCAACACCGGCGAAGGCGGCGAGGATCCGTCGCGCTACACGATGGAATTGAAAGGCATCAAGATCAAGCAGGGCGAGACCATGGCCTCGGTCATGGGCAAAGAGCAGATGGTGGTCGATATTCCCCTGCAGGAAGGCGACTCGCTGCGCTCGCGCATCAAGCAGGTCGCTTCGGGCCGTTTCGGCGTCACCGCCGCCTACCTGAACTCGGCCGATCAAATCCAGATCAAGATGGCCCAGGGCGCGAAACCAGGCGAAGGCGGGCAGCTGCCCGGCCATAAAGTGTCGGAATACATCGCCACCCTGCGCTTCTCGGTGCCTGGTGTCGGCTTGATCTCGCCGCCGCCGCACCACGACATCTATTCGATCGAAGACCTGGCGCAGCTGATCCACGATCTGAAGAACGCCAACCCGCGCGCCTCGATCTCGGTCAAGCTGGTGTCGGAAGTGGGCATCGGCACCGTCGCCGCCGGCGTCACCAAGGCCAAGGCCGACCACGTCGTCGTCGCCGGCCATGACGGCGGCACGGGCGCCTCGCCACTGTCGTCGGTCAAGCACGCCGGCACCCCTTGGGAGCTGGGCCTGGCTGAAACGCAGCAAACCCTGGTGCTGAACGGCCTGCGCAGCCGCATCCGCGTCCAGGCCGATGGCCAGATGCGCACCGGCCGCGACGTCGTCATCGCCGCCATGCTGGGCGCCGACGAGATCGGCTTCGCCACCGCGCCGCTGGTCGTCGAAGGTTGCATCATGATGCGCAAATGCCATCTGAACACCTGCCCGGTCGGCGTCGCCACGCAGGATCCGGTGCTGCGCGCCAAGTTCTCCGGCAAGCCCGAGTACGTTGTGAACTACTTCTTCTTCGTCGCCGAGGAAGCCCGCCAGCTGATGGCGCAACTGGGCATCCGCACCTATGACGAGCTGATCGGCCGCGTCGACCTGCTGGACAAATCGAAGGCGATCACGCACTGGAAGGCCAAGGGCCTGGACTTCAGCGCCATCTTCTACCAGCCGGAAGTACAGGACGGCCACTCGATCTATCACACGATGGAGCAGGACCACGGCCTCGACAAGGCGCTCGACCACAAGCTGATCGCGCAAGCGAAGGCCGCGCTGGAGAAGGGCGAGCGCGTCTCGTTCATCTCGCCGGTACGCAACGTCAACCGCACCGTCGGCACCATGCTGTCGGGCGAGGTGGCCAAGCGCTACGGCCACGCCGGTTTGCCGGACGACACCATCCACATCCAGCTGCAAGGCACGGCGGGCCAGTCGGCCTGCGCCTTCCTGGCGCACGGCATCACGATCGACCTGGTGGGCGAAGGCAACGATTACGTTGGCAAGGGCTTGTCGGGCGGCCGCATCATCGTGCGTCCGAACACGGAGTTCCGCGGCTGGGCCGTCAACAACATCATCATCGGTAACACGGTGCTGTACGGCGCGATCAGCGGCGAAGCCTTCTTCAACGGCGTGGCCGGCGAGCGTTTCGCGGTGCGCAACTCGGGCGCCACGGCCATTGTCGAAGGCACCGGCGACCACGGTTGCGAATACATGACCGGCGGCACCGTCGTGGTACTGGGCGGCACCGGCCGCAACTTCGCCGCGGGCATGTCGGGCGGCATCGCCTACGTGTACGACCCGGACGGCGATTTCGAATCGCGCTGCAACACCGCGATGGTGTCGCTGGAGCCGGTGTTGACCGCCAAGCAGCAGGAAGCGGACAAGGCCACCTGGCACATCCAGCACAAGGACAACGGCGCGGAAGCGGACGAGGTGATCCTGAAGCGCCTGATCGAGCGCCACTTCAAGCACACCGGCAGCACGCGCGCCCGTCTGTTGCTGGACAACTGGGCCGATGGCCGCAGCAAGTTCGTCAAGGTATTCCCGAGCGAATACAAACGCGCCCTGGCCGAAATGGCCGAGGACGTGGCGAACGAAGCAGCCTCCGTCCAGCCGATCGCCGCCTGAGCCGCCGTCGACCTCTGACCGAACATATTTAAGGATTTATTGTGGGTAAAATCACCGGTTTCATGGAATTCCAGCGCCAGGACGAAGGCTATCTGCCACCAGCGGCGCGTTTGAAGAACTACGCCGAGTTCGTCATCCCCCTGACCAACGAGCAGGCCAAGGTGCAGGGTGCGCGCTGCATGGATTGCGGCATCCCGTTCTGCAACACGGGCTGCCCGGTCAACAACATCATCCCCGACTGGAACGATCTGGTTTATCGCGGCAACTACCGCGAAGCGCTCGACACGCTGCATTCGACCAACAACTTCCCGGAATTCACCGGCCGCATCTGCCCGGCGCCGTGCGAGTCGGCCTGTACCCTGGGCATCAACAATGATCCGGTCGGCATCAAGTCGATCGAGCACAAGATCATCGACGAGGGCTGGGAACACGGCTGGGTCGTGCCGCAGCCCGCCGCCCACCAGACCGGCAAGAAAGTGGCCGTGGTCGGTTCCGGCCCGGCGGGCCTGGCGGCGGCGCAGCAGCTGGCGCGCGCCGGCCACGCCGTGACCGTGTTCGAGAAGAGCGACCGGGTCGGCGGCCTGCTGCGCTACGGCATTCCAGACTTCAAGATGGAAAAGTCGCACATCGACCGCCGTATCAAGCAGATGGAAGCCGAAGGCGTCGTGTTCCGCACCAGCGTGTTGGTGGGCAAGGACTTCCCGGCCAACGTCAACAACTGGGCCAAGGAAACCATCTTCCCTGAAGACCTGGAAAAAGAATACGACGCGGTCATCCTGGCCGGCGGCGCCGAGCAGCCGCGCGACCTGCCGGTGCCTGGCCGCGAGCTGAAGGGCGTGCATTTCGCGATGGACTTCCTGCCGCTGCAAAACAAGGTCAACGCCGGCGACAAGGTCAAGGACCAGCTGAAGGCCACCGGCAAGCACGTGGTCGTCATCGGCGGCGGCGACACCGGTTCCGACTGCGTCGGCACGTCGAACCGCCACGGCGCCGCCTCGGTGACCCAGTTCGAACTGATGCCCATGCCGCCGGAGCAAGAGAACAAGCCGCTGGTGTGGCCGTACTGGCCGACCAAGCTGCGCACCTCGTCGTCGCACGAGGAAGGTTGCGAGCGCGATTGGGCGGTCGCCACCAAGCGTCTGGAAGGCAAGGGCGGCAAGGTCGAGAAGTTGATCGCCTGCCGCGTCGAGTGGAAAGACGGCAAGATGTCCGAAGTGCCGAACTCGGAATTCGAAATGAAGGCCGACCTGGTGCTGCTGGCGATGGGCTTCGTGTCGCCGGTCGCCAACGTGCTCGACGCCTTCGGCATCGACAAGGATGCGCGCGGCAACGCCAAGGCCACCACCGATGGCGAGGGCTGCTACAAGACGTCCGCGCCTAAAGTGTTTGCCGCCGGCGACGTGCGCCGCGGCCAGTCGCTGGTGGTGTGGGCGATCCGCGAAGGCCGCCAGTGCGCGCGCGCGGTCGACGAGTTCCTGATGGGCTATTCCGACCTGCCACGTTAATCGGCAGGCACGGAACGTTTGCTTCCCGGCCGGGAGCGAGTGGGTGATCCCCGCTCGCTGCCCGGTTTTTTTATTTTCCGGTTGGCGCGGTTTCGATAAGGCGCCGCGCCGTGATCGCGCTTTGCGTCGCGTTGACGTATTTTTGGAAGTGCGGCGTCGCGCGGTGGTGCTGGTAGGCCTGCTCGTCGGCGTAGATTTCGAAGAACCGCAGGTGATTCGGCTGGTCTTTCAAGGCCACCGCGTAGATCGCGAAGACGCCCGGTTCAACGCTGATCGACGCGTCGATTTCTTCAACCACAGCCGCCTTGTAGGCGTCGAGCTTTGCCGGATCGATGACCAGCTCGGCGATGCGCACCTGAACGCCTGCCGGCGGCAACCCCGGCTTGGCGCCGAGCTTCACGGGAACGGCTTCAAAAAGTTTGTGCTCGACCACCATCCGGCTTGTGGCGGAATGAAATTTTTGAAAGTGTGGGGTGTGCAGATGGTTCTGATAAGCGTCGGCATCGGCATAAATCTCCAGCACGCGGACGCGATCCGGCCGATCTTTTTCGGCGGCCGAGTAAAACGCGGTGACTCCCGGCTCCGTGCGCCGCGTTTGGCGGATATTTTCATTCGCCTGCACCGCGAAGCGATCCAGTTGGGCCGGGTCGATCTGCAGCTCCGACCAGCGGATGTGGGGCACGGGGTTCTCCTTCGCATCAGGGGTGTTCCCGGCGACCGCCATCGGACCGGCGGGAAGCAGAGCGGCCGCAGCGATGCAGAACACGCATGTGCGCCGCCTGACCGATCTTGCCATGGCGGCCCGGTCTTCCATTGCTTGCGTCATGGACGCTCCTCTCAATCGGATCACAGCCCCAGCAGCCGCTCGGCGTTGCCGTGGGCGATCAGCGCCTTGTCCGCGTCGCTCACCGGCAGGCGCTCGATGAAATCGCGCGCCCCGTCCAGGCTTTGATAAGGATAGTCGATCGAGTACAGGATGCGCTCCGCCCCCATCATCGCATGAATGAACTGGAAGTGCGGCATCGTCAGCATGCCGCTGGGCGAGACGTAGACGTGTTCACGATAGGTTTGTGCGATCGGCCGCGCGAGGCCGGAAGCTTCCTGCGGAATCGAGTCTTCCAGCCGTTGCAGGAAGAACGGCACCATTTCGCCCCAGTGGCCGCTAATCACCTGCAGTCCCGGGTGGCGGTCGAACGCGCCGGCGAGCAGCATGCGCACGACCTGGATGCCGGCCTCGTTGTGCCAGCCCCAGGCGAACATCGCCAGCCGCGCGCCGAGTTCGCGCTCGAAGCCGCCGTAATAGGGCGCCTGGACCGCCGGCAGCGGCAGGCCGGGATGGACGTACAACGGCACCTTCAGTTCGTCGAAGGCGGCGAGGATGGGCGCGTAGCGCGGGTCGTCGAGGAAGCCGTCGCCGGGCCGGCCGTTGATCAGCGCGCCCTTCAGGCCGAGCTGCTTGACGGCCCGCTCCAGCTCGCGCGCCGCCGCCTCCGGCGCCTGCCATGGCAACGTGGCGAAGCCGGCGAAGCGCGTCGGGTGCGCTTGCGCGGCCTGGGCCAGCCGGTCGTTGGCGGCGCGGTTCAAATCGATCGACTGCGCGTCGGGCAACAGCTGCGGAAAGCCGCCATAGGACAGCACCTGCATGGTGATGCCGGCGCCGTCCATGTCGGCCAGGCGCGCCGCGCCCATCTCCAGCCCCTTGCGGGTCGAGTCGCTGGCGGCGATGACGTGCGGCCGGCCGGGGTGGGCCACGTGCACGCCGTCGGTCACCCGGCTGCCCCAGTCCGGCAGATAGGGCGCCTGCGCCAGGGCCAGTTGTTGCGTGGCGGCGCCGATGGCCGGATCGAGTACATGCTCTTCAACACAGATCAGTTTCATCGCGCCCTCCAGGTTGTCGCGTTACGCCAGCAAGGCGTCGCGCAGCGCCACGCCCAGGCTGGCGGCCGATTGCGGATTTTGACCCGTAATCAGGCGGCCGGCGACGACCACGTTGTCGGCCCAGTTGGCGGCGTTCTGATGGTGCGCGCCGCGTTCGGTGAGCGTGCTCGCCAGCAGGAACGGCACGACGTGGGTCGACTGCACCTCCTCCTCTTCGTCGTCGGTGAAGGCGGCCAGGCGCTTGCCGGCCACCAGCAGGGTGCCGTCGGCGCGGCGGGCGTTGACCAGCGCCGCCGGTCCGTGGCACACCGCCGAGACGATGCCGCCGGCCGCGTCGATCGCGCGGATGGCGTTTTGCGCGGCGGCGTTGTCCGGGAAGTCCCACATCGTGCCGTGGCCGCCGGCGAAGAAGATGGCCGAATAGCGCGCCGGATCGATGTCGTCCAACGGCAGCGTGTGCGAAATGGCGTGGCGGAAATCGGCGTCGGCCCAGTAACGCGCGATGACCGGGTCGCTCATGTCCTCGAGGCCGTCAAGCGGGGCGTCGCCGCCTTTCGGCGAGGCGAACTCCACCGCGATGCCGGCAGCCTGTAGTTTTTCCAGCGGGTGCGTGACTTCGGCCAGGTTGTAGCCGGTGGGGATGCCGGTCGCGCCCTTGACGGCATTGCTGCTGACGACGAACAGGACGGGCTTGATGTCGCTTACGTTGGTGGCCATGGGGTTCCTTGATTAAGCGTTAGCGGGTGCGAACAGCATTTCCCAGTTGAGGAAGGGACCGAGCGGGATGACGTCCCAGTCGATCAGTCCGGCTTTGGCGAGCGGGAATTCGCGCAGCGCCTGCCGGGCCGCTTCGACCGACTCGCATTCGGCGATGATGGCCACACCAGGACGGTCCTGGCGGAAATACATGTCGCGCACGACGCCACTCTTGTAGAGCTGCCAGGCGTGGCGCGCCTCGTCGAGCATGTGCGGCTGGTATTTTTCCATCGTGGCGCCGGGCTGGGGGATGTCGAGGCAAAGCAGTTTCATGGTTGTGGCTCCTTGATCAGCAGAAAGAGGCCGGCGGCCGGGAACACCGCCGCGACGGCTAGGCGCTATGCTAAAGTAGAAAAATACGATCCTTGGTAGAGATAAATTCCGATGGAAGAAGAATTAAATTCCCCGATGATCCAGTTGGACGCCTTGCCGGCCGGCCAGGAGCGCCTCGACGGCATCACCATGTTCGTCGAGGTGGTGCGCCTGGGCGGGCTGGCGCGCGCCGCCGAGCACCTGGGCTTGACGCGCTCGGCGGTGGGGAAGGCGATGGCGCGGCTCGAGGCGCGGCTGGGCGCGCGCCTGTTCCACCGCGCCGCGCGGGTGCAAAGCCTGACCGAGGATGGCCAGATCTACCACGAGCACTGCCTGCGCGCGCTGGCGGCGATGCGGGCGGCCGAGGCGCAGATGCTGTCCGGCCGGCGCGAGGTGGCGGGCCGGCTGCGCGTGTCGATGCCGGTGCTGTTCGGCCGCCATTGCGTTGCGCCCATCCTGCTGGAGTTGGCGCGCCGGCACCCGGCGCTGGACCTGTACCTGAGTTTTAGCGACCGCCCGGTGGACGTGCTGGCCGAAGGCTTCGACCTCGCCATCCGCAGCGGCGTGCTGGGCGCCGACAGCGACGGGCTGCGCGCGCGCAAGCTGGTGGTGCAGCGCAAGCGCGTGTGCGCGTCGCCGGCCTACCTGGCCGCCCGCGGCGTGCCGCGCGACACGGCCGCGCTGGCCGCGCACAGCATCCTGCAGTACCGGCGCGGCGACCGCATCAACGTCTGGCAGTTGGCCGACGCCAGCGGGCGCATCGTCGACACGCCGCTGTCCTCGCGCCTGCAGCTCGACGACCTGGAGGCGATCGCGGACGCCGCCACCGCCGGGCTGGGCCTGGCCTGGCTGCCCGAATGGCTGGTGCGCGAGCGCCTGCGCGACGGCCGCCTGGTGGGCGTGCTCGACAACCTGCCAAGCGCGACGATGGATTGCTATGCCGTCTGGCCCGGCACGTCGCACATGCCGCTGCGCCTTCGGCTGGCGATCGACGCGCTGGTCGAGCAGCTCCCCGCCGCGCTGCTGTAAGTGGCTTGCGGCGTGTAATGCGCCGTGCTACCATTTTCCCCGTCGAAAGAGCGCAGACCCGATGGTAGCCCGGTCACCGTCCCTCCCCCGGGGCGGCTGCTTTTCCCAACAGGGTATCCGCGACACCTGCACCGGCTTGCCGGTGATACAGGTGTGCCCGCGGAAAACCCTCGTCCTCGTCGGCACACCTTCCCGTTTTCAACCAAGAAGGAGAGTCGACATGCATCTGACAGCTAACACCATACTCATCACCGGCGCCGCCGCCGGCATCGGCTTCGCGCTGGCGCGCCAACTCGCCGAGCGCGGCAACCGGGTCATCATCTGCGGACGCGGCGAAGAGTCGCTGCGCCAGGCGCAGGCGCAAGTGCCGGCCCTGATCACCCGCGTCTGCGACATCACCGACGACGCCAGCCGCCGGGCGATGGTGGACTGGCTGGGCGCCAACCATCCCGCACTGAACGTGGTAATCAACAACGCCGGCGTGCAATACCGCCGGAACTATCAAGAGGCCGACGCGTTGGACCATCTGGAGCAGGAGGTGGCGACCAACTTCACCGCGCCGGTGCGCCTGATCGGCGAGCTGCTGCCCCTGCTATCGCGGCAGCCGACGGCGACCATCGTCAACGTCAGCTCGGGCCTGGCGTTCGCGCCGCTGGCCGACATCCCCGTCTATTGCGCCACCAAGGCGGCCATGCATTCGTTCACGCTCACCTTGCGCCACCAGCTCAAAACCACCGGCGTGCGCGTGGTGGAGATGGCGCCGCCCATCGTCGACACCGGCCTGGGCGGGGGAACGCGCAGTGGCGCCGCCAGCGGCCAGCCGAGGATGTCGCCGGAAGCGTTCGCCACGGAGGCGCTGCTCCAGTTGGCGGACGGGCGCGACGAGGTGCTGGTCGGCCTGTCGGCGGGCTCGCGCAAGATGGGCGAGGCGTTGTTCGAGCGCATGAACGGCGGCTGAACGGTTCTGTTCCGCCCGGCCCGGCCGCGATGCGCCTACATCGCGGCCAATGTGCCTGTCCGCACGGTTATTTATCCGGCGCCAGTCAGAATCCGGTAAGAGTTTTGCCCGCACACTGGCTACCGTGCCGCAGCAATGTAACATTTCATGCCTCGTGTAAATTGCTGACTTGAGATTCAGTAGTGTTGTATTATCTGCCACGCACCAGAGCGCCAACGGCCCGGAATCGGGCCGTCTCCAGCAGAGATTAACCTTTCTGCACTACAATACGGCATTAAAAATAATGAGTTCAGTCGTGCCTAATCTTGTCGAAATCCGTGATTTACACTTTTCCTATGGAAAGCGCTCGATTCTGTCGGGCCTCCAGATGGATTTCCCGCGCGGGAAAGTGATCGCAGTGATGGGCGGTTCGGGCAGCGGCAAGACGACGGTATTGCGACTGATCGGCGGCCAGATCCGCCCGCAAAAAGGCCAGGTGAAAGTCCAGGGCCAGGTTGTGCACAAGTTGAATACCGCCGGCTTGTATCTGCTGCGGCGCAAAATGGGCATGCTGTTCCAGCATGGCGCGCTATTCACCGACCTCACCGTCTTTGAAAACGTCGCCTTCCCGCTGCGCGAGCACACCGATCTGCCGGAAGAGCTGATCCGCAACCTCGTGCTGATGAAGCTGCACGCGGTCGGCCTGCGCAACGCCGCCAAATTGAAACCGGCCGAGATCTCCGGCGGCATGGCGCGCCGCGTCGCGCTGGCGCGCTCGATCGCGCTCGACCCGGAACTGATCCTGTACGACGAGCCGTTCGCCGGCCTCGACCCGATCTCGATGGGCGTGACCGCCAACCTGATCCGCAACCTCAACACCGCGCTCGGCTCGACCACGGTGCTGGTGTCGCACGACGTCAAGGAGTGCTTCGCCATCGCCGACTACGTCTACTTCCTGTCGCAGGGCAAGATCGTCGCGCACGGCACGCCGGCCGACATGATGGTGTCGACCGATCCGTACGTGCACCAGTTCGTCAACGCCGAAGCGGACGGCCCGGTGCCGTTCCACTATCCAGGCAAGTCCCTGGCCGATGATCTGGGCCTGGGGGGGAAAGCATGACTGTAAGAAATTGGTTGTCCCAGCTGGGCGCGCCGCTGCGCGACTACATCGAAAGCATCGGTTACGGCGCGCGCCTGTTCCTCAACATGCTGGGCCTGTCGCCCGGCCTGCTGCGCCGCCCGCGCCTGCTGATCGAGCAGCTGCATTTCATCGGCAACTATTCGATGCTGATCATCACCCTGTCCGGCCTGTTCGTCGGCATGGTGCTGGGCCTGCAGGGGTATTACACGCTGAATAAATACGGCGCCGAGCAGTCGCTCGGCCTGCTGGTGGCGCTGGGCCTGACGCGCGAGCTGGGCCCGGTCATCACCGCGCTGCTGTTCGCCGGCCGCGCCGGCACCTCGCTGACGGCGGAAATCGGCCTGATGAAGGCCGGCGAGCAGTTGTCGGCGATGGAGATGATGGCCGTCAACCCGATCCAGCGCGTGCTCGCGCCCCGTTTCTGGGCCGGCGTGATCTCGGTGCCGCTGCTGGCGTCCGTGTTCAGCGCCGTCGGCGTCATGGGCGGCTGGCTGGTCGGCGTGCAGTTGATCGGGGTCGACGACGGCGCCTTCTGGTCGCAGATGCAGGGCGGCGTCGATATCTGGAAAGACATCTTCAACGGCTTCGTCAAGAGCGTGGTGTTCGGCATCGCCATCACCTTTATCGCGCTGTACCAGGGTTATCAGACCCAGCCGACGCCGGAAGACGTGGCGCGCGCCACCACCCGCACCGTCGTGATCTCATCGCTGATGATCTGGTGGCTCGATTTCATGCTGACCGCCTTGATGTTCAGCAAATAAAACAATATTAAAGAATACTTAGTAGTATTACGCGAGGATAGCTATGCAACGTAAATCACTGGATGTCTGGGTCGGTCTGTTCATCGTCATCGGCGTGGCCGCGCTGATGTTCTTGGCGTTGAAAGCCGGCAACATGGGTTCCATGTCCTTTAGCAAGACCTACCCGATCACGGCCAAGTTCGATAACATCGGCAGCCTGCGTCCGCAGGCGGCGGTCAAGGCGTCGGGCGTGGTGATCGGCCGCGTCGGCGAGATCAAGTTTGATGACAAGAGTTACCAGGCGCTGGTAACCTTGAATATGGAAGAAGGTTATAAATTCCCTAAGGACAGTTCCGCCAAAATTCTGACGGCCGGTCTGCTGGGCGAGCAATACGTAGGCATCGAGGCCGGCGGCGACACCAACAATTTGGCCGCCGGTGACAAAATCGCACGAACCCAATCGGCCGCCGTGCTGGAAGACCTGATCAATCAGTTCATCTACAGCAAGGCCGCCGAAGGAAAAAAGGAAGAATAAATGTCTAGCACTCCGAAACACTTCCGCCAGGCCGCGCTGGCGCTGGGCGCCACCTTGATGTTGGCCGGCTGCGCCGGTCCCAACCCGCGCGACCCGTACGAGAGCTACAACCGCGCCGTGTTCTCGTTCAACGACACCGTCGACACCTACGCGTTGAAGCCCGTTGCGACCGTGTACCGCGATGTTACGCCATCGTTCGTGCAAACGGGCGTCGGCAACTTCTTCGGCAACCTGGGCGACGCCTGGACCGCCGTCAATAACCTGCTGCAAGGCAAGGGCGAGGCCGGCATGACCGACGTCACCCGCTTCGCGCTGAACTCGACCTTGGGCATCCTGGGCCTGTTCGACATCGCCTCCGAGGCCGGCCTGCAAAAGCACAAGGAAGACTTCGGCCAGACCCTGGGCACGTGGGGCGTATCGTCCGGTCCCTACCTGATGCTGCCGTTGCTGGGCCCGTCGACGGTGCGCGACACCGTGGCGCTGCCGGCCGATTTCGCCGGCAACATCTGGTCGTACAAAACCCCGGTCTACCTGCGCAACATCGGCACCGGCGTCAACCTGGTCGACACCCGCGCCAGCCTGCTCGACGCCACCAGCATGCTGGAAGACGCCGCGCTGGACCGCTACGAGTTCATCCGCGACGGCTACCTGCAGCGCCGCGAGAGCCTGATCCATCCGGACGGCAACCCGAATAGTTCCAAGAAGCAGGATCCGGCGGACGAGGGCGCGCCGGCGGCCAAACCCGACGCCGCGCCGGCCGCGCCGGTCACGCCCCAGGCGGCCGCGCCGGCCCCTGTCGAGACGAAGTCTGCGGAAAATTCCGCATCCGTGTCATCCGAATCGGCAGCCAAGGAGTTAAACTCCGGTACGCCGGCTGCGAGCGACGCCAGCCTGTGACCCCGAAGAACCCACATAGGTAGATAAAAGATGAAATTGTTTAAACAACTGTTAGCCATTGCCACCGTCTCGCTGGCCTTCAACGCCCACGCCGCCGGTCCCGCCAACGAAGCGCCGGACGCGCTGGTCAAGCGCATCAGCCAGGACGTCATCGAGACCGCCAAGACCGACAAGGCGATCCAGGCCGGCGACACCAAGAAAGTGATGCAGCTGGTCGAGACCAAGATCCTGCCGCACGTCGATTCGGACCGCATGACTTCGCTGGCGGCCGGCCGTTTCTGGCGCGACGCCACCCCCGAGCAAAAGAAGGAGTTGTCGGAGCAGTTCCGCACCCTGCTGATCTACACCTACTCGGGCGCGCTGTCGCAGATCAAGAATGAAACCGTGGACTTCCAGCCGCTGCGCGCCGACCCGTCGGACACCGAGGTCGAAGTGCGCTCGAAGGTCAACATGACCCGTGGCGAGCCGATCACCCTGAACTACCGCGTCGCCAAGGCCGCCGCCGGCTGGAAGATCTATGACATCAACGTCATGGGCGCCTGGCTGGTCGAGACCTACAAGGGCACGTTCGCGTCGGAGATCAGCAAGGGCGGCATCGACGGCCTGATCAAGACCCTGACCGCGAAAAACCAGTCGCTGGCCAGCAAACCGTTGAAAACCACGGCAAAATAACGCCTCTACGACGTTTTTAAGAACGTTTTAACCAAGATAACGACCATGTCCGAACCGACCGACAACCTGCAATCGCTCACGTCCCTGACCGTGCTCAACGCCACCGCGGCGCTGGAGCGCGGCCTGGCCGCCATCAAGGCCGGCCAGACGGTGTTCGATTTGCGCCATGTGTTGACGGTCGATTCGGTGGCCGTGTCGGTCTTGCTGGCGTGGCAACGCGCCGCCAGCGAGGCCGGCCTCAAGCTGGAATTGAAGAACCTGCCGCCGGCGCTGCAAAGCTTGACCAAGCTTTACGGCGTCTGCGCGCTGGTCTTCCCCGAGCAAAGCGACCCCGCGCAAGCCTGCGCCGGCCAGGCCGACGTGCCTGCCGACCTGCACCACCATCATTGACCCCCGCCCCACCCCGCCGCGCTTCATCCTGTTGTACCTCTAGTTATCCCCGGTAATAGCCCATCCGGCTCTGCCGAACCAGATTTCCAATATAATTGAACGTTGCCACCGCCTAAGAGCCGTGGCGCCTGGTCTACCTTCCGCCTTTAGGCATCATTACGTATCCCGCGCCGGCACACGCCGCCGCGAACAACTGATAAGTCAAGCATGACAGCGATCCAAATAACGAATGTCGAGAAGCGCTACAAGTCGCTCCAGGCACTGGGCGGCGTCTCCCTCTCGATCGAGGAGGGTGAGTTCTTCGGCCTGCTGGGCCCCAACGGCGCCGGCAAAACCACGCTGATCTCCATCATCGCCGGCTTGATCCGGCCCGACGCCGGCAAGGTCGCCATCCACGGCCACGACGTCACCGGCGACTTCCGCGAGGCGCGCCGCAAGCTCGGCGTGGTGCCGCAGGAGCTGGTGTTCGACCCGTTCTTCACCGTGCGCGAAACCTTGCGCCTGCAATCGGGCTACTTCGGCCTGCCCAACAACGACGCCTGGATCGACGAGGTGATGCACAACCTCGACCTGACCAACAAGGCCGACACCAATATGCGCGCGCTGTCGGGCGGCATGAAGCGCCGCGTGCTGGTGGCGCAGGCGCTGGTGCACAAGCCGCCCGTCATCGTGCTCGACGAGCCGACCGCCGGCGTCGACGTCGAACTGCGCCAGACCTTGTGGAAGTTCATCTCGCGCCTGAACCGCGAGGGCCATACCGTGGTGCTGACCACCCACTACCTGGAAGAGGCGCAAGCCATGTGCAAGCGCGTGGCCATGCTCAAGAGCGGCAAGGTCGTCGCGCTCGATACGATGGCGGCGCTGATCCGCCGCATCTCCGGCTCGCAGCTGATCGTCAACATGGCGCAGGGCGACCTGCCGGCCGATTTGCAGCACCTGGTCACGCATCCCGAGGTATCCGAGCACGGACGTAAATACAGCCTGCGCATCAATGAATATTCGGAGGTCGAGGCCATCCTGGCGCGCCTGCGCGAATCGGGCGCCGTCATCGACGACATGCAGCTGCAACAGGCCGACCTGGAAGACATCTTCCTGCAGATCATGGAAAAGGGGACCGTATGAATTTCATCTCGAGCGGCTTCCGCACCCTGGTCTACAAGGAGACCCTGCGCTTCTGGAAGGTCGCCACGCAGACCGTCGCCGCGCCTATCCTGACGGCGATGCTGTACCTGCTGATCTTCGGCCACGTGCTCGAAGGCCGCGTGCAGGTGTATGAGGGCGTCAGCTACACCTCGTTCCTGATCCCCGGCCTGGTGATGATGAGCGTTCTGCAGAACGCCTTCGCCAACTCGTCGTCGTCGCTGATCCAGTCCAAGATCACCGGCAACCTGGTGTTCGTGCTGCTCACGCCCCTGTCGCACTGGGAGATCTTCTCCGCCTATGTGCTGGCGGCGATGGTGCGCGGTATCGTGGTCGGCCTGGGCGTGTTCGCCGCCACCGCGTATTTCGCGCACATGTCGTTCACCGCGCCGCTGTGGATCATCGTGTTCGCCTTGCTGGGCGCCGCCATCCTCGGCACCATGGGCCTGATCGCCGGTATCTGGGCCGAGAAATTCGACCAGCTGGCCGCGTTCCAGAACTTCCTGATCATGCCGCTGACGTTCCTGTCCGGCGTGTTCTACTCGATCCACTCGCTGCCGCCGTTCTGGTTGACGGTGTCGCATCTGAACCCGTTCTTCTACATGATCGACGGCTTCCGCTACGGCTTCTTCGGCCAGTCCGACACCAATCCATGGACCAGCCTTGCCATCGTCTCCGGCTTCCTGGTGGTGCTGTCGCTGGCCGCCATTCGTCTTCTGCGCAGCGGCTACCGTTTACGCCACTAAGGTTTGCGTCACTCATCAAGGAATCATCATGACCACCACTCCAGAACTGATCCACGGCTACATCTCGGCCGGTCTCGAATGCACCCACCTGGAAGTCGAAGGCGACGGCCAGCACTTCCAGGCCGTCATCGTCTCGCCGGCGTTCGCGGGCAAGCGTCCGATCCAGCGCCACCAGATCGTCTACGCCGCGCTGGGCGACCGCATGCGCGAAGAGATCCACGCGCTGTCGATGAAAACCCTCACCCCTGAAGAATACAAAGGATAAGCATGGACAAGCTCCTCATCCAAGGCGGCAACCGCCTGCACGGCGACATCAACATCTCCGGCGCCAAGAACGCGGCGCTGCCCATCCTGTGCGCGGGCCTGCTGACCGCCGGCGATCTGGAACTGACCAACGTGCCGCACCTGCACGACGTCGCCACGATGCTCAAGCTGCTGAAGGAAACCGGCCTGCAGGTCAAGCAGGACGGCGACGCCGTCACGCTCAACGGCTCCGCGATCAACAAGCTGGAAGCGCCGTATGAGCTGGTGAAAACCATGCGCGCCTCGATCCTGGTGCTGGGCCCATTGCTGGCGCGCTTCGGCGAAGCCAAGGTCTCGCTGCCGGGCGGCTGCGCGATCGGTTCGCGTCCCGTCGATCAGCACATCAAGGGTCTGCAGGCGCTGGGCGCCGAGATCACCATCGACGCCGGCTACATCTACGCCAAGTGCGCAAAGCTCAAGGGCGCGCGCATCGTCACCGACATGATCACCGTGACCGGCACCGAGAACCTGCTGATGGCCGCGACCCTGGCCGAAGGCGAGACGATCCTGGAAAACGCCGCGCGCGAGCCGGAAGTGACCGACCTGGCCAACCTGCTCGTGGCCATGGGCGCCAAGATCGAAGGCATCGGCACCGACCGCCTGGTGATCCAGGGCGTGGCCGAGCTGCACGGCGCCAGGCACGCCGTCATCTCCGACCGCATCGAGGCGGCGACCTTCCTGTGCGCGGTGGCCGCAACCGGTGGGGACATCACGATCCGCAACACGCGCGTCGATATCATGGACGCGGCGCTCGACAAGCTGCGTGAAGTCGGCCTGAAGATGACCGTCGGCGACAACTGGATCCGCGCCCAGATGGATCAGCGCCCGGAGCCGGTCACCTTCCGCACCACCGAATACCCGGGCTTCCCGACCGACATGCAGGCGCAGTTCATGGCGGTCAACACCATCGCCTCGGGCCCGAGCCGCGTGACCGAGACCATTTTCGAAAACCGCTTCATGCACGTGCAGGAGATGAACCGCCTGGGCGCGTCCATCGAGACCGACGGCAACACCGCCTTCATCAAGGGCGTCGCGCAGCTGGTTGGAGCGCCGGTGATGGCGACCGACCTGCGCGCCTCGGCCTCGCTGGTGATCGCGGCGCTGGCCGCGCGCGGCGAGACGCTGATCGACCGCATCTACCACCTCGACCGCGGCTACGACCAGATGGAAGTGAAGCTGTCCGCCGTCGGTGCCAACATTAAACGCATCAAATAACCCGGATTAAGTAAACATGAGCGCATTCCAAGCCAATTCGCAGCTGATCCTGGCGCTGTCGAAGGGACGTATTTTCGAGGACACACTGCCGCTGCTGGAAGCGGCGGGCATCACCGTCACCGAGAACCCCGAGACCTCGCGCAAGCTGATCCTGTCGACCAACGATCCCGACGTGCGCGTCATCATCGTGCGCGCCACCGACGTGCCGACCTACGTGCAGCACGGGGCGGCGGACTTCGGCGTGGCCGGCAAGGATGTACTGCTGGAGCACGGCGGCGAGGGCTTGTACCAGCCGATCGACTTGAACATCGCGGCCTGCCGCATGTCGGTCGCCGTCAAGAACGGCTTCGACTACGAGACCGCCGTGCGCCAGGGCGCGCGCCTGCGCGTGGCCACCAAGTTCGTGCAGACCGCGCGCGAGCACTTCGCCAAGAAGGGCGTGCACGTCGACCTGATCAAACTTTACGGTTCGATGGAGCTGGCGCCGCTGGTCGGCCTGTCGGACGCCATCGTCGATGTGGTCAGCACCGGCAACACGCTGCGCGCCAACGACCTGGTCGAAGTCGAAGCCATCATGGACATCTCGTCGCGCCTGATTGTCAACCAGGCCGCGTTGAAGCTCAAGCGCGAGCGTCTGCAACCGATCATCGAAGCGTTCGAACGCGCCTCGAAGGTATAACCAAGCTGTAACCACGGATTCCATCATGCCGATTCAAATCACCAAGCTCGATTCCACCCAAGCCGATTTCAAAAAGTCACTGGACACCCTGCTGGCGTTTGAAGCGGGCACCGACGACGCCATCGAGCGCGCGGTGGCCGGCATCCTGGCCGACGTCAAGGCGCGCGGCGACGCCGCCGTGCTGGAATACACCAACCGCTTCGACCGCATTCCGAACGGCGGCGCCGCCGGCATGGCCGCCTTCGACATTCCGGAATCCGAACTGCAGGCCGCGCTGGCCGCGATTCCGGCCGCCCAGCGCGAGGCGCTGCAAGTGGCCGCCCAGCGCATCCGCGTGTTCCACGAGCGCCAGAAGCAGGAGCTGCAAGGCTTCACCTACACCGAACCGGATGGCACGGTGCTGGGCCAGAAAATCACGCCGCTCGACCGTGTCGGCATCTACGTCCCGGGCGGCAAGGCAGCCTATCCGTCGTCGGTGCTGATGAACGCGATCCCGGCGCACGTCGCCGGCGTCGGGGAAATCATCATGGTGGTGCCGACCCCGGACGGCGTGAAGAACCAGATGGTGCTGGCCGCCGCCGCCATCGCCGGCGTCACCCGCGTGATCACCATCGGCGGCGCGCAGGCCGTCGGCGCGCTGGCCCACGGCACCGAAACCATACAGCCCGTGGACAAGATCGTCGGCCCGGGCAACGCCTACGTGGCAGCCGCCAAGCGCCGCGTGTTCGGCATCGTCGGCATCGACATGATCGCCGGCCCGTCGGAGATCCTGATCGTTTGCGACGGCACCACCGATCCGGACTGGGTGGCGATGGACCTGTTCTCGCAGGCCGAGCACGACGAACTGGCGCAAGCCATCATGCTGTGCCCCGACGCCGAATACATCGCCAAGGTCGAGGAAAGCATCAACAAGCTGTTGCCGACGATGCCGCGCCACGAAACCATCCGTACCTCGCTGACCGACCGCGGCGCGCTGGTCAAGGTGCGCGACATGGACGAGGCCTGCGCCATCGCCAATTCGATCGCCGCCGAGCACCTGGAAATCTCGGCCGAGAATCCGCAGCAGTGGGCCGAAAAGATCCGCCACGCCGGCGCCATGTTCCTGGGCCGCTTTTCGTCGGAGTCGCTGGGCGACTACTGCTGCGGCCCGAACCACGTGCTGCCGACGTCGCGCACCGCGCGTTTCTCGTCGCCGCTGGGCGTTTACGATTTCCAGAAACGTTCATCGGTGATCATGGTCAGCGAAGCGGGCGCGCAAACGCTGGGCAAGGTCGCGGCCGAACTGGCCTACGGCGAAGGCTTGCAAGCCCACGCCCGCAGCGCCGAACTGCGTTTGAAGACGCCGCAATGACAGTGGCCGTGGCCATGGACAATCAGGAGACCTGGATCAACCAGGTCTTCTGCGAGGATGCGCTGGCCGGCCTGGCGCGCATCCCGGATGGCTCCATCGATTTGATCCTGACCGATCCGCCCTACAATCTGGGCAAGGACTACGGCAACGATTCCGACTCGCAGACGGTCGAGGAGTACCTGCGCTGGACCGAGCAGTGGATCGACGCCGCGCTGCCCAAGCTGAAACCCAACGGCAGCCTGTACATCTTCCTGACCTGGCGCTTTTCGCCGGAGATCTTCGTGCTGCTGAAAAAACGCATGACGATGATGAACGAGATTATCTGGGACCGCCGGGTGCCGTCGATGGGCGGCAGCGTGCGCAGTTATTCGTCGGTGCACGACACCATCGGCTTTTTCGTGCGCCGCAAGGACTACTACTTCGACCTGGACGCGGTGCGCATTCCGTACGACGCCGAGACCAAGAAAGCCCGTTCGCGCTCGATTTTCGTCGGCGCCAAATGGCTGGAAGTGGGCTACAACCCCAAGGATTTGTGGAGCGTGTCGCGTCTGCACCGCGAGCATCCCGAGCGCGCCGACCATCCGACGCAAAAGCCGCTGGAGATCATCGAGCGCATGCTCAAGGCTTCGTGCCCTCCTGACGGCGTGGTGCTGGACCTGTTCATGGGCAGCGGCACGACGGCGATCGCCGCCAAACGCTGCGGGCGGAATTTCGTCGGCTTCGAGTTGAATCCCGATTACTGCGCCATCATCGCCGAACGCATCGCGGCGGCGGATTTGCCGCCACCGCCCGGGAAAAGGAAACCGGTCCCCAAGGCCGGTAAAAAAGCACCGACCACATAGACACGTAGGGCGGATTAGCGCAAAGCGCGTAATCCGCCATGCATGAGCCGCCAACATAGCAAGCCGCAATCACCAAGCAAGCGTAATCTAACTTAGGAGCCCACGTAAGATGTCTTCCATCGACACCCTGATCAACACCACCATCCGTTCCGATGTGCGCGCCGTCAATGGCTACCACGTCGCCGACGCGAGCGGTTTTATCAAGCTCGATGCGATGGAGAACCCTTACCACCTGCCGGAGCATCTGACGCGCGAGCTGGCCCGGCGCCTGGCCGACGTCACCCTGAACCGCTACCCGGTGGCCTCCTACGAAAGCACCAAGGAGCGCATCCGCGCCAAGCTGGGCGTCCCGGCCGGCTACGATGTCATGCTGGGCAACGGCTCGGACGAACTGATTTCGATCCTGTGCATGGCCTGCGCCCACCAGGACCGCCGCGCCGTCGCCATCTCGCCGACGCCGTCGTTCGTCATGTATTCGCGCTCGACCAAGTTCGCCGGCATGGACTACGTCGGCGTGTCGGTCAAGGCCGACCTGACGCTCGACATGCCGGCCATGCTGGCGGCGATCGAACAACACAAGCCGGCGCTGGTGTTCCTGTCGTATCCGAACAACCCGACCGGCAACCTGTTCTCGGACGACGATATCGTCACCATCATCAAGGCATTGGATGGTTTCGGCCTGGCCGTGGTCGACGAGGCCTACGAGCCGTTCGCCCAGAAAACCTTCATGGACCGCCTGCCGGAGTTCGACAACCTGATCGTCATGCGCACGGTGTCCAAGCTCGGTTTGGCCGGCATCCGCCTCGGCTACATGTCGGCCGCGCCCAAATTGCTCGAGCAATTCGACAAAGTGCGGCCTCCTTACAACATCAACGTGCTGACCCAGACGGCGGCCGAATTCGCGCTCGACCATCTGGAGGTGCTGAACCAGCAGGCGGCCGCTTTGCGCGCCGCACGGACCGATCTGATGGCCGCGCTGGCCGCCATGCCGGGGGTCGAGGTGTTTCCGTCGGCGGCGAATTTTATCTTGATTCGGGTGCCAAATGCCGATGATGCCTATGCGAAACTACTGTCCCACAAGGTATTAATTAAAAATATGAGTAAAATGGATACCGTGATGGCCAATTGTTTACGTGTCACGGTCAGCACACCGGAAGAGAACGCCGCCTTCCTGGATGCCCTGTCGGCATCCCTCGCACCGCTTGCAGCTTAAATCACCGCCACCGAGTCTTTCATGAACCGCACCGCAGAAATCATCCGCAACACCAACGAGACGCAAGTCCGCGTTTCCATCAACCTCGACGGCACCGGCAAGCAGAAGCTGAACACCGGCGTGCCCTTCCTCGACCACATGCTGGACCAGATCGCCCGCCACGGCCTGTTCGACCTCGACGTCGAAGCCACCGGCGACATCCACATCGACAACCACCACACGGTCGAAGACGTGGGCATCACCTTGGGCATGGCCGTGGCCAAGGCCATCGGCGACCGCAAGGGCATCGTCCGCTACGGCCACTCGTACGTGCCGCTGGACGAGGCGCTGTCGCGCGTGGTGCTCGATTTCTCCGGCCGTCCGGGCATCGAATACCATATCCCGTTCACGCGCGCGATGATCGGCACCTTCGACGTCGACCTGACCCTGGAATTCTTCCGCGGCTTCGTCAACCACGCGCTGGTGACCTTGCATATCGACAACCTGCGCGGCACCAACGCGCACCATCAATGCGAAACCGTGTTCAAGGCCTTCGGCCGCGCGCTGCGCATGGCGTCCGAGCTGGACCCGCGCGCCGCCGGCACCATTCCTTCGACCAAGGGCAGCCTGTAAGGCTTAGCGAACCACCTACTCACCATGAAAAAAATTGTCGTAGTTGATTACGGAATGGGTAATCTGCGTTCGGTCGCGCAAGCGCTGCGCGCCGTCGCCCCCGAGGCCAACGTCCTGATCTCCGGCGAAGTGGCCGATATCGAGGGCGCCGACCGCATCGTGCTGCCGGGCCAGGGTGCCATGCCGGACTGCATGCGCAGCCTGCGCGAATCGGGCGTGCAGGACGCGCTGATGGTGGCAGCCCGCAACAAGCCGCTGCTGGGCGTGTGCATCGGCGAGCAGATGCTGTTCGACAGCAGCGAGGAGGGCGGCGCCGCCGGCTTGGGCTTGCTGCCCGGCAAGGTGGTGCGCTTCCAGCTCGACGGCCAGTTGCAGGAGGACGGCTCGCGCTTCAAGGTGCCGCAGATGGGCTGGAACCAAGTCCGGCAAAACGCGTCCCACCCCATGTGGAGCGAAATCGCCGACAACAGTTATTTCTATTTTGTGCACAGTTATTTCGCCCAGCCGGAGCACGGCGCGCACACCGTCGGCACCACCGTCTACGGTGCGCCGTTCAGTTGCGCCGTCGCCCGTGATAATATTTTTGCCACACAGTTCCATCCGGAGAAAAGCGCCGCGACCGGACTGCAGTTGTACAAGAACTTCGTTCACTGGAATCCTTGATCGCCTGTCGCCCTGGCTTGTAACCTCGAACCTTTCACCTTCTCACACTTAAAACCATCATGCTGCTCATTCCTGCCATCGACCTCAAAGACGGTCACTGCGTTCGCTTGAAACAAGGCGATATGGAACTCGCCACCGTATTTTCCGAAGATCCGGCCGACATGGCTTTGCATTGGCTCAAGCAGGGCGCGCGCCGCCTGCATCTGGTCGATTTGAACGGCGCCTTCGCGGGCAAGCCGAAGAACGAGGGCGCCGTCAAGGCGATCCTGAAGGTGGTGCAGGAGTACGCCGAGGAAAACGGCCTCGACGAGATCCCGGTCCAGCTGGGCGGCGGCATCCGCGACCTCGACACCATCGAGCGCTATCTGGACGCCGGCATCAGCTACGTCATCATCGGCACGGCCGCCGTCAAGGAGCCGGGCTTCCTGCACGACGCCTGCGGCGCCTTCCCCGGCCACATCATCGTCGGCCTCGATGCCAAGGACGGCAAGGTCGCCACCGACGGCTGGAGCAAGATGTCCGGCCACGAGGTCATCGACCTGGCCAAGAAATTCGAGGCCTACGGCGTCGAATCGATCATCTACACCGACATCGGCCGCGACGGCATGATGGGCGGCGTCAACATCGAGGCCACCGTCAAGCTGGCGCAGGCGGTCAAGATCCCGGTCATCGCCTCCGGCGGCCTGCACAACCTGGCCGACGTCGAAGCGCTGTGCGCGGTGCAGGACGAGGGCATCGAGGGCGTCATCTGCGGCCGCTCGATCTACGAGGGCACGATCGACCTGGCCTCGGCGCAGCTGCGCGCCGACGAGCTCAGCGGCGACCTCATCGACGACGAGGAAGAATAAGGCTCATGCTCGCTAAACGCATCATTCCCTGCCTGGACGTGACCGACGGCCGCGTCGTCAAAGGCGTCAACTTCACCGAGCTGCGCGACGCCGGCGACCCGGTCGAGATCGCGCGCCGCTACGACGAGCAGGGCGCCGACGAACTGACCTTCCTCGACATCACCGCCACCAGCGACAACCGCGGCCTGATCCTGCACATCATCGAGGCGGTCGCCTCGCAGGTGTTCATTCCGCTGACGGTGGGCGGCGGCGTGCGCGAGGTGGCCGACGTGCGCCGCCTGCTCAACGCCGGCGCGGACAAGGTCAGCATGAACTCGTCGGCCGTCAGCAATCCGCAACTGGTGTTCGACGCCTCGCAAAAGCACGGTTCGCAGTGCATCGTGGTGGCGATCGACGCCAAGCAAGTGTCGCCCGGCAAGTGGGAAGTGTTCACCCACGGCGGCCGCAAGGCCACCGGCATCGACGCCATCGAGTGGGCCGTCAAGATGGAAAAACTGGGCGCCGGCGAGATCCTGCTCACCAGCATGGACCGCGACGGCACCAAGTCCGGCTTCGACCTGGGCCTGACGCGCGGCGTGTCCGACGCCGTCGGCATCCCGGTGATCGCCTCGGGCGGCGTCGGCGGCCTGCAGGACCTGGCCGACGGCGTCAAGCTGGGCAAGGCCGACGCGGTGCTGGCGGCCAGCATCTTCCACTACGGCCAGCACACGGTGCAGGAAGCCAAGCGTTTCATGGCACAACAGGGCATTCCGATGCGCCTGACCAATTGATCACAGCACTGGATAGCATTATGTCGACCACCCCGAGCAGCCTGGCCAAAGCCAAATGGCTGAAAAAAATTCAATGGGACGAAAACGGCCTGGTGCCGGTCATCGCCCAGGAAGCCGGCAGCAATGACGTGCTGATGTTCGCGTGGATGAACCGCGACGCCCTGGCCAAGACGGTCGAGCTGGGCGAGGCGGTGTACTGGAGCCGCTCGCGCAAGAAGCTGTGGCACAAGGGCGAGGAGTCCGGCCACACGCAAAAGGTGCTGGAAATCCGCCTCGACTGCGACGAGGACGTGGTGCTGCTCAAGATCGAGCAGGCCGGCGGCATCGCCTGCCACACGGGCCGGCATTCGTGCTTCTTCCAGAAGTTCGAGGGCGACGCGCTCGAGGGCGACTGGCACAACAGCGAGCCGGTGCTGAAAGACCCGTCCGACATTTACGCGGCAAAACCGAAGAAGACCCCATGAGCACACAACTGGACCGCCTGGCCGAGCTGATCGAGTCACGCAAGCCGGCCAACGGCGGCGACCCCGCCGCCTCCTACGTCGCCAAGCTGTTCGCCAAGGGCGACGACGCCATCCTGAAAAAAATCGGCGAAGAGGCCACCGAGACCGTCATGGCCGCCAAGGACGCCCGCGCCAGCGGCGACGCCGACAAGGTCTTGTACGAAGTGGCCGACTTGTGGTTCCATACGCTGGTGCTGCTGGCCCAGTTCGATCTGAAGCCGCAGCAGGTGCTCGACGAGCTGGCGCGCCGCGAAGGCGTCTCCGGCATCGCCGAAAAAGCCGCGCGCAAGGAATAACCCCGGGTCAACTCGAATCATTGATGGAGTCGCTGTGGAAAACTGTTTGTTTTGCAAGATAGCCGAAAAGAAAATTCCTTCGACGGCCGTGTACGAGGATGACGAGTTGCTCGCGTTCAAGGATATCAATCCGGCCGCGCCCGTGCATCTGCTGGTGATTCCCAAGAAACACATCTCGACGCTGTCCGATTGCAGCGCCAACGAGGCGCCGCTGCTGGGCAGGATGCTGGCCCTCGCCCCCCGTCTGGCAGAGGAATTCGGTTGCGCGGTCAGCTATGATGCGGACGGCACGCCCGGCGGCGGTTACAAAACCCTGATCAACAGTGGGCCGGACGGCGGGCAGGAGGTGTACCATCTGCATTTGCACGTGATCGGCGGCGCGCACCCCTGGCGCGGCCAGCGGTAAAAGCCGGTATTTTTTGCGGCATACCGGTGGTTGATATCGCTTGCCACATGACATCTACATGACACGCCGCCGTTCGCTTATACTGTCGCACGCGGTTCTTGAATCAACGGATAATCTGGGCGCATGCGCCTTGCAAGGGGAATATGATGGGTTCATTTAGTATTTGGCACTGGCTGATCGTTCTGGTGATTGTGATGCTGGTCTTCGGCACCAAGAAACTGAGCAATATGGGTTCCGACATCGGCAAGGCCGTCAAAGGCTTCAAGGATGGCGTCAAGGGCGACGAAGACAAGCCCGTCACGCCGGCCACGCCGGGCACCATCGACGTCGACGCCAAAGAGAAAAACAAGCAGTAAGCCTGTGCGGGCCCCGCGAATTGTCGCCGGGCCCCTGGCTTACGCGCATATCCTATGATCGATCTCGGTCTTACCAAACTTGCTGTGATCGGCGTGGTTGCGCTGATCGTCATCGGTCCCGAAAAGCTGCCCCGCGTGGCGCGCATGGCCGGGACCTTGTACGGGCGCGCCCAGCGCTACCTGAACGAGGTCAAATCCGAGGTCTCGCGCGAAATCGAGCTGGAGGAGCTGAAAAACCTCCACAAGACGGTGCAGGACGCCGCGCAGAACATCAAGAGCGATGTGGAAAACTCGATTTCGCAGAATATCTCCGAAGTCGAAAACGCCTGGCACGACACGCCGGCCTCGACACCGGACACTTCCTCGTACGGCAGCGTCAGCACGGACGACCTGGCGCGCAAGGCGCGCGAATTCCGCCGCAAGAAGGTGGTGCGCAGCGCCGCCATTCCGGCCTGGTACAAGCAGCGCCACGGCGGCAAGCTGCATGTGACGTCCGGCGCGGCGCGCGTCGCCCGCTTCCGCCCACGCGGCAATACCAACGCTAGCTTCTACTAATGACTACACCGAACTCCGGCGAAGAAACCTTCATTTCCCACCTGATCGAACTGCGCGACCGTCTGGTCAAGGCGTCGATCGGCGTGGCGCTGGTGTGTTTTGGTTTGATGATGTGGCCGGGGCCGGCCCAAATCTACGACTTCATCGCGCAGCCGATGATCGCCTCGCTGCCGGTCGGCTCGAAGATGATCGCCACCGGCGTCATTTCGCCGTTCCTGGTGCCGATGAAGGTCACCCTGGTGATCTCGATCATCCTGTCGTTGCCGTGGGTGCTTTACCAGCTGTGGGCGTTCGTCGCGCCCGGCCTGTACGCGCATGAAAAGCGCCTGATCGCGCCGCTGGTCATTTCGTCGTCGCTGCTGTTCATGTCGGGCGTGGCGTTCTGCTACTTCCTGGTGTTCGGCCGCGTGTTCCAGTTCATCGCCGAGTTCTCGCCGCAATCGATCGCGGTGACGCCGGACATCGAAAACTATCTCGACTTCGTCATGTCGATGTGCCTGGCCTTCGGCGCCACCTTCGAGGTGCCGGTGGTGGTGGTGATCCTGGTGCGCATGGGCTTCGTGACCGTGGCCAAGCTCAAGGAAATCCGTCCCTACGCCATCGTCGGCGCGTTCGTCATCGCCGCGATCGTCACGCCGCCGGACGCGGTCAGCATGTTCTCGCTGGCCATTCCGATGTGCCTGCTGTTCGAGCTGGGTTTGCTGGTGGCGCCGCTGTTCGTGCGCATCTCGACGGCACCGGAAGAAAAGCAGTCCTGATCAGCCCGGTAGCCGCGTCAAGATCACGGCGACCAGCCCGAGCGTGACCAGCTGACCGGCCAGCGCGATGCCCAGCAGCCAGCGCAACGGGCGCAGTTTGGACTCCAATCGGACTTCAATCCCGTCGAGTCGTGTTTCAAGCCCGTCGAGCCGTGTTTCGAGCCCGTCGAGCCGTGTTTCGAGCCCGTCGAGCCGTGCTTCAATCCCGTCGAGCCGTGCTTCAAGCCCGTCGAGCCGTGTTTCGAGCCCGTCGAGCCGTGCTTCAATCCCGTCGAATCGCGCGCCAAGCCGCTCGAATCGCGCATCGATTTCCCTTCTGAAAAGGTCGAATCTTGCATCGAGTTCAACGTTCAACCGGTCGAATCGCGCATCGATTTCGACCTTCAGCAGGTCGATGCGGGCATACACCTCGCTCTTCAGCATATCCATTCGCGCCAGGAGCTCGCTTCTCACCAGCACCAGTTCGGCCGGCGTGACGCTGGCCGTCGCCAGCGCCTCGCTCAGCGCCTGCGCATGGGCGTCGGCCTGGTCGGCCGGGATTCCGGCTTCCGCCAGCCTCCTGGCGTACTCAAGGGTATCAAACTTGATCGGCATGGTCATGATCACTCCCGGCTTTTATCGTAGCAGAACCGGCCCGGCATGGGCCAAGCGACCATCGTATCGAATCGGTGGATGAGGCCTTTGCGCGCTCGCAAGCGCGCCAATGCGCGACCCAATGAAAACGGGGCGCCAACGTCTCCGGCGGCACCCCGTTTCGCAATATCAATGCGCCACAACTACTTCGTCATCAAGCCCTTGATCACCCGCACCGGCGCGCTGCCGTAGCTGAGGAACTGCTCGTGGAATTCCTTCAGGTTGAACTTGTCGCCCAAGGCCTTCTTGCGCTCCTCGCGCAATTCCATGATCTCGCTGTAGCCGCTGAAATAGCTGGTCAGCTGCACCGATGACACCTGCACCCGGTGCCACTTCTCGACCGCCTCGGTGCGCGTCTGGAAGGCCTGGCGCGTCAGCAGGTCGATCGCCTGTTCCTCCGTCATGCCCAGCACGTGCACGCTGTAGTCGAGGATGGTGTTGGTCACGCTGCGCAGGTTCCACTTCGAATACATCAGCCACATTTCGGGCGCGTTGTCGCCGTAGCCGGACTCCAGCATCATGCGTTCGCCGTAGACCGCCCAACCCTCGACCATCGCGCCGTTGCCGAAGATCGACTTGACGATGGACGGCGACTTGTTGGCGTACACCAGCTGCGCGTAGTGGCCGGGAATCGCCTCGTGGATATTGAGGATCTGCAGGATCCAATGGTTGTACTCGCGCAGGCTGCTCTCGGCCGCCTCCGCCGTCGCGCCATCGAGCGGCGTGACATTGTAGTAGGTGCGGTCCTGCGGCCGGTACGGTCCCGGCGCGTCGATGCTGGCGCCCGCCACACCCGCCTGGTAGGCCGGCGTCGCGCGTACTTCGAGCTGTTTATTTGGGTCCAGGGTCAGCAGGTTCTTGCTGATCACCCAGTCCTGCAGCACGGGAATCTGGCGCTTGATCTCGTTGACGAAATCCTCGCGCCGCACATGGTTGGCCGACAGCTTGTCGATCATCATGCCGATCTTGGCAAAGCGGTCGGCCGGTTTGGCCACGCCTGCCATGTACTTGTCCCACATCTCGTCGGACAGCCGCTCCATATTGGCCAGCAGATCCTCGCGCGCGGCCAGCGCCTTCTGGTACGTCTGCTCGGCGGTGCTGCCGGACTGGATGTCGTAGGCGAACTTCTGCTCATACATGTCCTTGCCGATGCGGAAGGTGCGGCGGCCCCGGCTGTCCATCAGCTTGTCCATCTCGGTCAGGAAGGCCACGTAGCCGTCGACCGCCGTCAGCGCCGCGTTGACCCGCTGCGTGAACTGCTGCTTTTCGATCGGCGTCAGGATCGACGCCTGCGCCGCCTTGTCGACTTCGATCAGCACGGTTTGCACGCCGGGCGCCTGCTTGATCGCCAGGCGCGTGTGCTCGCGCGTCGGGTTGACGATGTTGTTGCGCGCGGCCTCGTAGTAGGCCGGAATGCTGGCGATGCGCTTGAGCAAGGTGCGCAGGCGCTGCGGCTGGGCCGCGTATTCGGTGCTCAGGATCAGGTCCAGCGGACCGGCGACGTTGTAGCTGGCCGGGTTCCACTCGAACTCGCGCAGGGTGGTCAGGCGGAAGCGATCGCTATCGAGCTTGTTGATCAGCAGCGCCAGGTCGGTGCGCTGTTTCGGCGACAGCTGGCTGGCGTTCACTTTGCCGAAGCGCAGTTTCCAGTCGTCGATGAAGGCCAGTTCCTTGGCCTGCGTGGCCGCGTCCGGAACGGACAGCGTGGCGGCGGTGTCGTACTTGCCGGCGTAGATCGCGCTTTCGGAGTCGATGCGCCACAGCGCGTTGAGGAACTGGTTGCTCAGGGTGTCGAACGAGCGGTCCTGGCGCCGTTCGGACACGGCGGCAACGGCGGGCCTGGCGGCGACCGCCGCCGTTGTCGCGGCGGCGGCGGCCACGGCCTTGCCGCCCTTCTTGGTGGTCTTGCTGTTTTTGCCAGCCTTGCCGGCCGCGGCGCTTTTGGTGCCGGTTTTGCCGGCGCTTTTGCTACTCTTGGCGTTCTTTTTTTTGGTGCTGGTGGTGCTGGCGTCCTTGTTGGCGGTCGCCGCGCCGGCCGGCGCGAAGGCGAGTGCCGCCATCACCACAGCCAGTGCAATTTTTGTCTTGATCATCGTCTGCAGCCTTGTGTTTATTTTGACAAGGCGCGCGTGTCCACATCACGCTGCGGCAAGCGGGCCAAGTCGAAGCGTTGGAGATTATCACTAATCGGCCCGCTTGAGAGCGTTCGATACAAGACAAACCACGTCGATTACTTTTTCAACCCTTCCTGCAGCATGCTCAGCATCTCGCCGGCCGACATGCGGCCCGAGACGTCGCTGCCCTCGAGCAGGCTGTCGGCCAGGTCGCGCTTGTGCTGGTGCAGGTCGACGATGCCTTCCTCGATCGTGTGGCGCGCCACCAGGCGGTAGATGGTCACCGGGCGCAGCTGGCCCATGCGGTGCGCGCGGTCCGATGCCTGGTCCTCCACCGCCGGGTTCCACCACGGGTCCATGTGGATCACGTAGTCGGCGGCGGTCAGGTTGATGCCGACCCCGCCCGCCTTCAGGCTGATCAGGAAAACGTCGCCGATGCCGGCCTGGAAGGCGTCGACGCGCTTTTTGCGGTCGGCCATCGAGGTCGAACCGTCGAGGTATTGGTAGCTGATGTCGTTGGCGTCCAGGTGCGCCCGGATCAGCGACAGGTGGTCGACGAACTGGCTGAACACCAGCACCTTGTGGCGGTTCTCCAGCAGTCCTTCGAGCAGGTGCGCGAACGCCGCCAGCTTGCTGCTGGCCAGCCCCAGTTCCGGCGCGATCAGGTTCGGATTGCAGCAGGCGCGCCGCAGCCGCATGATCTCGGCCAGGATCTGGATCGACTTCTTCTCGGCCGGGCCTTCGACGGCGGCCAGGTTTTCCAGCGCCGTGCGGCGCAGCGATTCGTACAGCGCCGTCTCCTCTTTCGACAGGTCGACCTCCAAGGTGATCTCGGTGCGCGACGGCAGCTCGGTCAAGACCTGCGCCTTGGTCCGGCGCAGCATGAACGGCTGGATCAGGCGCCGCAGGCGGTTGCGCGCGCCCAGTTCGGCGCGGTGGTCCTGCGGCTTTTCGATCGGCGCGGCGAAGCGCAGGTTGAATTGTTCGATGCTGCCCAGCAGGCCCGGATTGATGAAGCGGAACAGGTTCCACAACTCGCCCAGGTGGTTTTCCAGCGGCGTGCCGGTGGCGATCATGCGGAAGTCGCCCTTGAGCGCCATGACGGCCTGCGAGCGCTTGGTGGCGCCGTTCTTGATCGCCTGCGCCTCGTCGAGCACGATGGTGTTCCACTGCACGCCGGCGAACAGCGCCGATTCCAGCTGCAGCAGGCCGTAGCTGGCCACCACCACGTCGTAGGGCTGCAAGGTGGACATCGTTTCCGCGCGGTCGCCGGCGCCGAACAGCTTGACGTTGAGGGTCGGCGCGAAGCGCGCCGTCTCGCTGATCCAGTTCATGCACACGGACGTCGGCGCGATCACCAGGGTCGGGCCCTGCGGCGCGCGCGACAGGATCAGCGCGATCGCCTGCAGGGTTTTGCCGAGGCCCATATCGTCGGCCAGGCAGGCGCCCACGCCCCAGTGCGCGAGGCGCGCCAGCCAGTTGAAGCCTTCCAGCTGGTAGTCGCGCAACTCGGCCTGCAGGGTGCTCGGCAGATGCGGCTCGAACGCGGCCTGCGACGCCATGCGCTGCATGTGCTCCTTCCACAGCTTGTCCGCCTTCAGGCCGCCGACGTCGTCGGCCAGCTCCTCCAGCGCGAACGCGGCCAGCGGATGCAGGCGCACGCCGTCCGCGGTCAGCTCGCCGTAGGCCGACACCTCGCGCAGGCGGCGGTGCAGTTCCTCGGTCAGCGCCAGGTAGCGGTTTTCGCCCAGTTCCACGAACCGGCTCTGGTTCTTCTGCATCAGCTCCAGCAGGGTGCGCAGGTCCATCACCTTGTCTTCGTCGATCTGCACCTCGCCGCTGGCCGCGAACCAGTCCTTGTTGCTCTTGATGGACAGGCGCACCTGCTTGGTCTCGACCTTGGCGGTGACGCGGAATTTCTCGCCCTCCGGCCAGGCCAGCACGATGCTGCCCGCCTTGAGCTCCTGTAGCTCCACCAGCAATTGCAGGCACAGCGCCGGTTGTCCGAGCAGCCATTCGCCGTGATCCTGTTCGGCCGATTCCAGCACCGGGCACTTGGCGATCAGCTCCCGTTCGGCGTCGCGTTCGTCGATCAGCTGGCGGCGCGCCTGCACCGGCTTGCCGCCGACATCGGCGATCACGCTGTCGGCGCCCGCGCCGGGCGCGTAGTAGGCGCCGTTGGCCAGCGGCCGCACCAGGATCTGCATTTTCAGGCCGTGCTGGTAGGGCAGCAGGTGCACGTGCAGGCGCGTGTCGGCGTCCACCTGCTGCATGTCCGGCGCCGCGCCGCCGATTTCCGACTGCACCGTCACCAGCGACGAGATGGAGCTGATCGCGTGCAGCACCTGCTGCTCGGCGTGCGCCGGCACGGTCAGGCTATCGCCGACGATGGCGGCGATGCGGCGGTGCTCGTCGAGGATGTTGACCACGCGCAGGCGGGTCGGCGTCTCCTTGCTGACGATGACGAAGGAATTGTCGTCCGGGATGCGCGGCTGCAGGCGGATCTCCAGATTGCCCGGGCTTTTCTTGATCAGCAGTTCCGGCTCGCCGGCCAGCATCTCCACGCGCGTGTCGGGGGCGTCGGCCCAGAACAGCAGCGGATGGCCGATCAGCGCCGAGGCGGCGCGCTGCGGATCGATCTCGTAGGCCAGGCCGCTGGACTGGTAGCTGCGGTGCGCCACCGAGATCGCCTCCGACACGCGCACGTCCTGCGGCGTCAGGAAGTCGAATTGCTCCGGCTCGAAGCGCAGGCGTTTGAGGCCCACGGCGCGGCCCTTGCTCCACAGCCCGCGCGCGTCGCGTTTCTGCTCGACCGGCGCGACGTCGGTCAGTCCGTGGCGGTTGTCGTAGGTCAGCTGCCAGACCAGGCGCGTGGCGCCGGCCGCGTCGGCCGTGGCAGGCTGTTGGAGATTGATCAGCGCCGACAACTGCCGCTGCCACGCCTCCTGGCGCTCGAACCACACCGTCATGTCCGGGATGCCGAGGCGGGTGCGCAGGGCGCTCGCATGGCGCTGCTGGTCGACATCGCCCAGGTGGCCAAGCAGGGCGGCCGCTTGCGCCGCGATGAACAGGTAGCCGGCGCGCTCGGCATTCTCGAACAGCTCCTGCAACTGCAAGCGGCGCTCGCCCAGGTGCGGCAACGACAGCCAGAAATACAGCAGGCACTGGAACATCTGCGTCTGCACGGCGGTGTCCCACGGCAGCGCGGAGACGACGTCGGTTTGCATGGTGCCGGCACGGATCTGGCGCAGCATGTCGATCTGCTGGTGGATGGCGGCGTCGTAGTTTGGCGGCATGCGCACCGCGATCTCGAGGTAGGCGTCCGCCGCTTTTTGATGTTTGGGGTCCTCGCTGCGCAGCAGCGACAGCAGATACAGATAGGCGCCGATGCCGGCGAACAGGTGTTTGCGCTTGCCCGTTTCGCGGCGCAGCAGCTTGAGCGCCGCTTCGTAGCCGGCAAAGGCGGCGCCGGTGGCGCCGCGCAGCAGCACGATGGTGCTGGCCAGGAACTGGCTTTGCGGGCCGGCCGTGCGCTCCAGATAGCGCTTGGCGTCGTCCAGGCGTCCGCACAGGATGGCGTCCTCCGCCAGCGCCAGCCGCAGTTCGGCACTGATGTCGTCCTTGGCGGCCAGCCGCCGTTGCAGGTGCTGCTCGCAGAACTCGCGGATCACCGGCACGGTGGGCAGTTCGCGCTTGGCGTTCTCCAGCAGCACCGCCAGCACGTCGTCCTGCAGCAGCGGATGGACGCGCGCGATCATGCCCGGCTCGAACGGGCGGCCGAAGATGTCGACGATCGGGTGCAACTGCGCCGCCTCGTAGCTGCCGAGGCAGAACGCCAGGACCGCCTGGATCTGCTGCGGTGCCTGGCCGCGCAGAAGGCCCATGCGCAGGCGCGCCATGCCGGCGCGGTAGCTGCGCGGCTCGACGCTGTTCCAGGTCTGGCGCATCGGCACCAGTTCGTCGTAGGCTTCGCACAGGTCGTCCAGCGCGTGGGTGCCGATCGAGGCGCGCATGGCAGGCCAGCGCAGCTTGGGGTTGCAAATGAAGCCGCGCCCCGTGACGACGCTGATGAAGGCCAGCCGTTCCAGCTTGCGCATCGATTCGTCCAGGGTGCCGACGTTGTAGTGGTGGCCGTCCTTGTCCTCGATGCGCGCCTTGTTCAGATGATCGAGGATGGCGGTGCGCCCGACCGGCTCGCCGATCAGGGCGAGCAGCGCCAGTATCATTTTTTCATTGAATTCAAGCGCGTCGAATTCGGCAAGCAGCTTCGGGTCGGCCATGCGTGGATCAGTCTTTCAGGTTGTCGATGTGGACCGGGGCCGCGGCCGAGGGGTCGTGCAGGCCGAAGATGCGCTGATAGAAGTACAGCTCCGCCTCCAGGGTGCGGACGATGTTCTCGCCCTTGCGGAAGCCGTGTCCCTCGCCCTCCAGCGGCACGTAGGCCACCGGCACGCCGCGCGCTTTGAGCGCGTCGACCATCATCTCCGATTGCTGCGGCGGCACGACCTTGTCGTCCAGGCCCTGGAAGAAGATCATCGGGCGCGCCAGCTTGTCGGTGTGGTTGATCGGCGAGCGCTCCTTGTATAGCGCTTGCGCCCGCGGCTGCGGCGCGATCAGGTAGGCGGTGTAGCGCGACTCGAATTTGTGCGAGTCGTCGTCCAGCCCCTGCAGGTCGGAGACGCCGTAGTAGCTGGCGCCGACCTTGAAGACATCGTGGAAGGTCAGCGCGCACAGCGTCGTCAGGCCGCCGGCGCTGCCGCCACGGATGATCAGGCGGTCGTTGTCGGCCAGGCCGCGCTCGACCAGCGCGCGGGCGCCGGCCACGCAGTCCTCGACATCGACGATGCCCCATTGTCCCTTGAGCAGGTCGCGGTAGGCGCGGCCGAAACCGGTGCTGCCGCCGTAGTTCACATCCAGCACGCCGAAGCCCCGGCTGGTCCAGTACTGGGTCGCCAGCTTCAGCGTGTTGACGGTCATGCCGGTCGGCCCGCCGTGGCTGATGACGATCACCGGCGGCTTGCTGCCTTCCGGCGCGCGCGCGTCGCGGTTGCGCGGCGCGTAGAAGAAGGCGTGCGAGATGCGGCCGTTGGCGCTCGGGTAGCTGATGTTGGCGGGGATGGACAGGTTGTCCTCGTCGGGCAGGTCGGCGATCGACTGCGCCAGGATCTCCACGCCTTCCTCGGTGAAGTCGATGCGCGCCAATTCCAGCGGGATCGACGGGCCGCCCGCCAGCATGGCGATGTAGCCGGGCGCCACGCGCAGTTCGCGGATTTCCTCGTACGGGTTGGCGATCGCTTCGAGCTTGCCGCTGGCCGGCAGCAGGCGCGCCAGCCGGCTCACGCCCTTGTCGATATAGGTGCAGATGATCTCGGAGGCCGAGCGGAAGCCGTACATCGAGTTACCGAAGGTCCAGTGCGGGGAGCCGAATTCCGCCTCCATCGGGCATAGGGCCTCGACGCTTTGGCGGTCCGCGCCCAGGCGGTACAGGTTCCACCAGCCGCTGCGGTCGGAGACGAAGTGCAGCAGCCCGTTCGGCGACCATTCCGGCTGGCAGATCGATTCCTCGGCGCCGCCGGCCGCGCGCACCGGCGTCGCCAGCGTGCCGTCGTCCTGGAATTCGGCCAGCCACAGCGTGGTGCCTTCCCACGGCATGCGCGGGTGGTCCCAGGTCAGCCATGCCAGCGCGCGGCCGTCCGGCGACAGCCGTGGCGACGAATAGAAGTCGGCGCCCTGCGCCAAGACCGTTTCGGCGCCGTCGGCGATGCCGATCGCGCAAATGGTGTTGGACGGTTCGCCGTGGCCATCCTCGGCGTGCAGTTCGCGCACGCCGACCAGGCGTCCGCGCGCGCGGTCGACGACGAAATCGGCGAAGCGCTGCCTGCCTGCCGCCGTCAGCGCCACCGGCGCGGGCTGCGCGCCGTCGTCGGCGGCGGTGAAATCGAGCCGGTGGACGCGGTTGTCGGCGAAATTGGAGAAATAGACCGTTTCGCCGTCGACCGCGTAGGCGCCTCCGCCGTATTCGTGCACCCGGCTGCGCACGTTGAACGGCGCCGGCGTCAGTTCGTCGGTGACGGCGCCGTGATGG
This sequence comes from uncultured Duganella sp., assembly GCA_963511605.1. Lineage (GTDB taxonomy): Bacteria > Pseudomonadota > Gammaproteobacteria > Burkholderiales > Burkholderiaceae_D > Rugamonas. The sequence continues at coordinate 142,462 of CAUPJZ010000007.1, forward strand.
CGCAGCAGCGTGTTGCGGCCCGCCTCGGCGGCGCGTCCGGCCAGCCAGAAGATATCGCCGCCGTCGGCGCCGCCCAGCATCAGCGACGACATCGGCGTGGCGCCGGCCGCCACGCGCTCGGCGCTGATGGTCGATGGCCAGGTGCCATATTCGGCGATGGTTGATGTTTCTGATGTCATGGCGGCTCCGGGGGCTTGTGTTGGGTGACGGGGCGGGGTGCTAGGATGATAGAGAAAGGGGGCGCAATGTTCCAGCGTCCGCGAAAAAAAATCGGCGCGGAGTGCGATAATAGCCCTTTCCCCGCTTTTTGATTGCCTTTCATGCCACAATTTGCTCCGCTTCAGAATGACACCTTCTTGCGTGCGTTGTTGCGCCAGCCGACCGAACACACCCCGGTATGGCTGATGCGTCAGGCGGGGCGCTACCTGCCGGAATACCGCGCCACCCGCCAGAAAGCCGGCTCCTTCATGGGCCTGGCCACCAATCCCGATTACGCCACCGAAGTCACCTTGCAGCCGCTGGACCGCTTCCCGCTGGACGCGGCCATCCTGTTCTCGGACATCCTGACGGTGCCCGACGCCATGGGCCTGGGGCTGTACTTCGTCGAAGGCGAGGGCCCCAAATTCGAGCGTCCGCTCAAAACCGAGGCCGACGTGCTGGCGCTGCGCGCACCGGAACTGGGGTCGCTGGACTATGTGTTCAAGGCGGTCACGCAGATCCGCACGGAATTGAACGGCCGCGTGCCGCTGATCGGCTTCTCCGGCAGCCCGTGGACCCTGGCCTGCTATATGGTCGAGGGCCAGGGTTCGCGCGAGTTCCACACCATCAAAAAGATGCTGTACAACCGTCCGGATCTGATGCACCACATCCTGGCCATCAACGCCAGGGCGGTGGCCGAGTACCTGAACGCCCAGATCGACGCCGGCGCCCAGGCGGTGATGATCTTCGATTCGTGGGGCGGCGCGCTGGCCGACGGCGCCTACCAGGCGTTCTCGCTCGATTACATGCGCCAGGTGGTGTCGCTGCTGAAGAGGGACAAGGATGGCGTCAAGATTCCGGCCATCGTCTTCACCAAGGGCGGCGGCCAATGGATCGAGCAGATCGCCGACATCGGCGCCGACGCGGTCGGCCTGGACTGGACCGTGAACCTGGCGCAGGCGCGCAAGCTGGTCGGCCACAAGGTCGGTCTGCAAGGCAACTTGGACCCGGCGATCCTGTTCGCCAGCCCCGAGCAGATCCGCGCCGAGGTGCACAAGGTGCTGGACGCCTTCGGCAAGCCCGAAAACGGCCATGGACACGTATTTAATTTGGGCCACGGCATCTCCCAATTCACGCCGCCGGAGAATGTGGCGGCCATGGTGGATGCTGTTCACGCCTACAGCAAGGCACAGCGCGCGTCTTGATCTACCGCAAACCCGTGGGGCACGTTCCGATCGGGCGTGCCCCATTTTCATTGGTGCGTGGAGGAAAGCAAACCGACTTATGCACAATTTTTTTTGGTGCAAGAATAACAGGCAGCACTATTTTCCTCACCCGGGAGTTGGTTTTAAGTCGTTGATTTGTAAGCGTAATTTACGTATTGCTGGATGAGGGTGTGTACTGGTTGTAAACCCATAAGTCGGGCTTCCGCGGCTTTATTTCTTCATTGTCCACAAAGTTATCCACAAAAACTGTGGATAAAAAATAAAAGTACTTAGTAAACCGTGACTTAGCCATAATGTTGTTGTTTTGCATGAAGTCTATGTTGCGCTGCACGATTTTTAAGCAAAATGGCAGGCTTGATAACGAAGTTATGAGCGCGCAAACCATTTACACTGGGCCTGTATAAAATTCGTCGTTATCGGCCGAACGTTGTACTTTCTGGTGGCCCTTAAAAAGCCCCGGAAAGTGTTCGAAATCGTTAAAAATGAAACCGAAATACTTCACTTATGCACAGCTGCGGAGAAAAAAGCGGTTTTCCCGGCCTCCTAGGAGGGTTTTCCCAAGTGCTTGATTTTAAAAGAAAATAAATTCTAATATTTGCCCGGTTCACGCGGCTTCCAACTGTTAAGTGATTGGTTTCCGGAGATTAAGATTCTCTTGTCCACAAAGTTATCCACAAAAACTGTGGAGTCTTCCGCAGCGCCGAATTTCATGTGATTGGAACTATGCAGGGCCTCTTTCACCATTGCATTCTTCAGGTGGCGCTCGATACGCCGCTGAATGCCATTTTCGACTACCGCTGGTATTGCGATGCGGCGGAGCAGCCGCAAGTCGGGCAGCTGGCGTTCGTCCCGTTCGGCCCGCGCGAGGTGATGGGACTGATCGTTGGCGTCGCCGCCGAGACCGATGTGCCGGCCGGTAAACTGAAGGACGCGCTGGCGATCCGCAGCCAGCTGGCGCCGTTGTCGGCGCAATGGCTGGCGCTGGCCGGCTTCGCCGCCGACTATTATCAGCGTCCGTTGGGCGAGGTGGCGCTGCCGGGCTTGCCGAAGAACCTGCGCGCGCCCACCCCGCTGACCCTGGACAAGGCGCTCAAAAAGCTGGCCAAGCTCGACGCGCCGCACGACGGCACGCCGCTCAACATGCCGGTGCTCAATCCATCGCAGCAGGAGGCGGCCGACGCCATCGGCGGCGCGGTCGGCTTCACGCCCACCTTGCTGTACGGCGTGACCGGCAGCGGCAAGACCGAGGTATATCTGCAGGCGTGCGCGCAGGTGCTGGCGCGCGACGTGGACGCGCAAATCCTGATCCTGGTGCCCGAGATTAACCTGACACCCCAGTTGGAAGGCAATATCCGCGCGCGCTTCCCGGGCGTGATGCTGGCGACGCTGCACAGCAGCCTGTCGGAGGGGGAGCGCATGCTGCACTGGCTGGCCGCGCACCAGGGCAGGGCGCGCATCGTGCTCGGCACGCGGCTGGCGATCCTGGCCTCGCTGCCGAACCTGAAGATGATCGTCATCGACGAGGAACACGACCCGTCGTACAAGCAGCAGGAAGGCTTGCGCTATTCGGCGCGCGACCTGGCCGTGTGGCGCGCCTGGCAGCTGGCGATTCCGATCGTGCTCGGATCGGCCACGCCGTCGCTGGAGAGCTGGCACCATGCGCAGTCGGGGCGCTACCGCAAGCTGGAACTGCGCGAGCGCGCCGTCAAGAACGCGGTGCTGCCGCAGGTGAAGTTGATCGACATGGAGCGCGACAAGCCGAAGGACGGCCTGACCTCGGGACTGATCGCCGCCATCAAGCAGCGCATGGAGCGCGGCGAGCAATCGCTGTTGTTCCTCAACCGGCGCGGCTACGCGCCGGTGATCTGCTGCGAATCATGCGGCTGGATCAGCGAGTGCACGCGCTGCACCTCGTTCATGGTGCTGCACCGTCCCGAGCACCGGCTGCGCTGCCACCACTGCAGCCTGGAGCTGCGCATTCCGCGCCACTGCCCGACCTGCGGCAACGTCGATCTGCAACCGCTGGGACGCGGCACCCAGCGTGTGGAGGAGGGCTTGCAGGCCATGTTCCCGGAGGCGCGCGTGCTGCGCATCGACGCCGACTCCACCCGCAAGAAGGGCAGCGCGCAGGAAGCCTTCGACACGGTCCACCGGGGCGAGGTCGATATCCTGATCGGCACGCAGATGGTCGCCAAGGGGCACGACTTCAAGAAGCTCACGCTGGTCGGCATCCTCAATCCGGACACCGCGCTGTTCTCGCAGGATTACCGCGCCAGCGAGCGGCTGTTCGCGCAGCTGATGCAGGTGGCGGGACGCGCCGGGCGCTCCGGCCGGACCGAGGGCGGCAGCGTCAGCGAGGTGCTGATCCAGACCCGCTATCCGCAACATCCACTGTATGGCGCGGTGGTGCACCACGACTACGACCACTTCGCGTCGGCGCTGCTGGAGGAGCGCGAGCAGGCCGCGCTGCCGCCGTACCTGTTCCAGGCGCTGCTGCGCGCCGAGGCGCCGGAGCTGGCGACCGCCATCGAATTCCTGACCATCGCGCGCGATTGCGTCGAGCATCCGGGCATCACGATCAACGATCCGATCCCGATGAGCATGACCCGGGTGCACAACGTCGACCGCGCGCAGTTGCTGGTCGAATCGGCGTCGCGGCCGATGCTGCAGGCGTTTCTCAAGGATTGGCTGTGGACCCTGCGCGAGATGAAAAGCCGCGTGAAATGGTCGCTGGAAGTCGATCCGCTCGATATCTGAAGGCGACTGCCGCAGTTACTGCAGCAAAAACCGGCGCGCGGTGGCGATGACTTGCTCGCTGAGCGCGCGCGTGAACGGCGTATCGAGGTTCCACGCGTGCCAGTTCAGCGCCACGTCCGCGTGCTTGCCCGGCGCCAGATCGACCAGCCGCCCGTCCTCCAACGGCCGGGTCGCCTGCGGCAGCGGCATCAGCCCGTAGGCCAGGCCGCCGTGGATGCACTCGGCGCTGGCCGGAGACAGCGGCACCGTGTGGTGCGGATACGGGCCGTCCAGGTCGAGCGCTTCGCGCAGGAAGCCGGCCATCATGTCGCGGTCGCACACCACCGCCGGCGCCAGCCGCGCCGCCTCGGCCGAGAAGCCGTCGCCGAACCAGTGGCCGGCGAACGCCGGCGCGGCCACGCACACATAGCGCAGCCTGCCCAGCGGCGTCACCTCCGGGCCGTTGGCCGGGTGTTCGCCGTGCGGCTGGGCGGCGGCGACGCTGCCGAATACGCTACCCTCCCGCACCAGATGCAGGGCCATGTCGCGCGTGGCCTGCTGGATATTGAGTTGACAACGCGGCGGCGACAGCAGCGGTTGCAAGCTCAGCGGGAACCACGTGGCCAGGCTGGCCGCGTCCACCGCCAGGGAAATCTCCGGCATGCTAATCTTGTTGCCGAGATCGATATCGAGCGCGGCCTCCATCAATTTGACGCTGCGGTGGTGCGACACCAGCCGCTGGCCCAGCCCGGTGGGCACGGCCGGCTGGCCGCGCACGATCAGCAGGCGGCCGGAAGCGTCCTCAAGCGCCTTGATGCGCTGCGAGACGGCCGACTGGCTGATGCCCAATGCCGTGGCGGCCTTTTCAAAGCTGCCATGGCTGGCGACGGCGTCCAGCACGGCAAGCGCACGATAGTCTAGTGAAGCCATAAGTGTTACTTATAAAATTGAAATACAATAAGTAATACTAATGCTCTTTTGCTCCAAAGTAAAATTGAAAACCAATCGGAACCGCCCATGAAGACTATCAAAACAGAAGTTGCGGTGATCGGCGCCGGCACCGCCGGCATGACGGCCTACCGCGCCGCGACCGCCGGCGGCAAGAAGGCGCTGCTGATCGAGAGCGGCCCCTACGGCACCACCTGCGCGCGGGTCGGCTGCATGCCCAGCAAGCTGTTGATCGCCGCGGCCGAGGCCGCGCACGCGGCGACGGCCGCGCCGGCCTTCGGCGTCCATCCGGGGCCGGTCCGCGTCGACGGCAAGGCCGTGATGGCCCGCGTGCGTGCCGAGCGCGACCGCTTTGTCGGCTTCGTCGTCGAGGCGGTCGACGGCTATCCGGCCGCCGACAAGCTGCACGGCCACGCCCGCTTTATCGGTGAAAACACGCTGCAGGTGGGCGACCACACGGTGGTCGAGGCCGAACGCTTCGTCATCGCCACCGGCTCGACCCCCATCGTGCCGGAGGAGTGGGCCGCAGCCGGCCCGCGCGTCATCAACAGCGACGCCGTGTTTGACTGGACGGACCTGCCGGTATCGATCGCCATCGCCGGCACCGGCATCATCGGCCTTGAGCTGGGGCAGGCGCTGCACCGGCTGGGCGTGCGCGTGACCGTGTTCGCGCGTGGCGAGAGCATCGCCCAGTTGAGCGACCCGGACGTGCTGGCGGTGGCCCGGCGGGCCATGAGCGACGAGCTCGATATCCGCTATGAAACCAAGGTGACCAACGTCGAGCTCGACGGTGGGCAACTGGTCGTCACCAGCACCGGGCTGGACGGCGAGCAGCGCACCGAGCGCTTCAGCCACCTGCTGTCGGCGGTGGGGCGGCGCCCGAACGTGCACGGGCTGGGACTGGAAAACACCGGCCTCAAGCGCGACCACCACGGCATCCCGGTGTACGACAAATACACCATGCAGTGCCAGGACAGCCCCATCTTCATCGCCGGCGACGCCGACAACGAGCGCCCGCAATTGCCGGAGGCGGCCGACCAGGGCCGCATCGCCGGCGACAACGCCGCGCGCTATCCGGACGTCAAGCCGGGCCTGCGCCGCACGCCGCTGACGATCGCCTTCACCGAACCGCAGATCGCCACGGCCGGCGCCAGCCACGAGGAGTTGTGCGCCTCGCACAAGGGCCGCTTCGCGGTGGGCCAAGTGTCGTTCGAGAACCAGGGCCGCAGCCGCGTGATGTTGCAGAACAAGGGCATGCTGCGCGTCTACGGCGAGTTCCGCAGCGGCCGCTTCCTCGGCGCCGAGATGATCGGCCCGCGCGCCGAGCACATCGGCCATCTGCTGTCATGGGCCGCCCAGGCGGGGCTGAGCGTGGCCGCCATGCTGGACATGCCGTTTTACCATCCCGTGGTGGAGGAGGGCGTGCGCACCGCGCTGCGCGACCTGGCGCACCGGTTGGCGAACGAGCCCAAGCACGACGATCCCTGCGTCGACTGCACCCCCGCGCCATGATCCTTGATTGTCACACAACGATACAAAAAAAGTCACACATTTCCATCCGGAAGCTTTACGATGCTAAATCGATAGTTCCGGTAGTAGTTTGATGAAGATACGTAAGGTCACGGCGGCGGATTTGAAGTTGGGAATGCTGATTCCGTGGAATGTATATAGCGACACCGGCGCTTTGCTGGTACGCAAGGGACACATGATCGCCAGCGCCAATCAGATCGCCTATCTGATCGAGCGCGGCAGTTTTGAAGACTATAGCGACCAGGGGCCGGAATCGGCCGAGCCGGAGTCCGTGCTGCGCAAGTTGAACGGCGCCTGCCTGGAACTGCAGGGCTTGCAGCAGGCCATCGCCCGGCGCGCGGCGCCGCCCGGCCTGCGCCGAAAGCTCGAAGAGATCGCGACCCTGGTGGGCGACGCGATCTCGCTGAATGTCGATATCGCCACCGCCAGCATCCTGCACAACCAGCGGCAGGCGCCCTATCCGGTGCGCCACTGCGTCGACACCGCCATCATCGCGCAGGTGCTCGCCCGCGCCCGCGAGCGCTCGCCGGAGGACATCCTGGCCGTGACGCTGGCCGCGCTCACGATGAATCTGGGCTTGCTGGAGGACCAGCAGCGCTGGCATGACGGCGCCGCCGCTTTCGACGCGGCCGAGCGCGAGCGCATGATGGCCCATCCCGAGCTGAGCGCGCGCTTGCTGGCCGATGTGGGCATCACCGACCCGACCTGGGTCGACTGCGTGCTGCACCACCACGAAAACGAGGACGGCACCGGCTATCCGTTCGGCAAGGCCGGGGCGCAGATCCCGCCGCTGGCCAAGCTGGTGATATTGGCCGACCGCTATTGCGCGCGCGTGTCGGAGCGCGGCTACCGCACGGCGATGTCGGCCAACGCGGCGCTGCGCGATATCCTGCTGGAAGCGAGAACCACCCTGCACACCAACCTGGCCTCGCTGCTGATACGCGAGCTGGGCATCTATCCCATCGGCAGCTATGTACGATTGATCAACGGCGAGGTGGCGGTGGTGTCGCGCCGCGGGCTGCAATCGACGACGCCGCATGTGGAGTCGCTGCTCGGCCCGCGCGGGGCGCCGCTGGAAGTGTTTCTCGAGCGCGATACGCGCCTGCCGCTGCACGCGATCCGCGAGGTGCTGACCAATGCCCAGGTGGCCGCGCTGAACGCGCCGCCGCTGCGCATGGAACAGGTGTGGGGCCGCGCGGCGGCGCTTTAGGCCAGCGCCATGGACTAGTTCAGCGTGGCGCCGAGCCGTCCCTGCGAAGCCAGGTCGCGCAGCACGCGTATCATGTCGATGTCGGACTCCTGGTAGGCCGATTTGCGGAACTCGTCGTACATGGCGTTGGCGGCGTCGGTGGCGGCGTCGTGGTCGTCCTGGTACTGGAAGCGCACGTACAAGGTGTCGGCGGTCGGCGTTTCGATGGTCACCGTCAGGCTCTGGCGGCTGATGTCCTGCTGCGGCGCCACTTCATAGCGCAGCTGGCGCATCGGTTCGAGCACCACGCGGTCCTCGACCACCAGCTCGCCGAAGCGGCGGCGGCGGCGGAAGCCGTTGTCGGTGCGCTCGTCGACGATGCAATCGTCCAGGTGCGGCACGAACAACTTCGGCGATTCGGCGCTCAGCACCAGGCCGGCCCACAGCTGTTCGACGGTCAGGGCGTCGATCAAAGGGTTCAGCGGGTCGTTAATCTCAATTAAATGTTCGAATTTCATAGTTCAACCGTGTAAAAGCGGGCGCGTTTGCGCTCCAGGCCAACATGGTAACGCAAATGTCATAAAGGCTACGGTCCGGGCCGCGGGCAGCCGCCCGGACCGCGCACGGCGCTGCTACAATGGCTGGCTAATTCCTCGTCAGATCGTCCCCCGATGTCCAAAGCACCACAATTCGGCCTCAACGTCCCGCAAAGCGAAGCCGTGACCTATCTGGACGGCCCGTGCCTGGTGCTGGCAGGCGCCGGCTCGGGCAAGACGCGCGTGATCACGCAGAAGATCGCCCACCTGATCGAGGACCGGGGCTACGACCCGCGCACCATCGCCGCGCTGACCTTCACCAACAAGGCGGCGCTGGAGATGCAGGAGCGTATCGCCAAGCTGCTCAAGCAGCCCAAGCAGGCCAAGCAGCTGACGGTGTCGACCTTCCACTCGCTGGGCGTCAAGATCCTGCGCCAGGAGGCCAACGGCGTCGGGCTCAAGGACCGCTTTTCCATCATGGACAGCGACGATTGCGGCTCGCTGATCCAGGATCTGGCCATCACCACCGACAAGCAGGTGGTGCGCCGCATCCAGACCGACATCTCGCTGTGGAAAAACGGCCTGGTCGACCCGACGATCGCCTTGCAGCAGGCCAAGGACGAGGACGAGGCGCAATCGGCGCGCATCTACGCCAGCTATGTCGCGACCCTGTCGGCCTACCAGGCGGTCGATTTCGACGATTTGATACGCTTGCCGGTGGAACTGTTCCGCAGCAACGAGCCGGTGCGCGACAAGTGGCAACGCCGCCTGCGCTACCTGCTGATGGACGAGTACCAGGACACCAACACCTGCCAGTACGAGCTGGTCAAGCTGATGGTGACTGGCGTCGGCAAGAAGCCGATGTTCACCGCCGTGGGCGACGACGACCAGGCCATCTACGCCTGGCGCGGGGCCTCGGTGGAAAACCTCAAGACCCTGCAGACCGACTTCCCCGACCTGCAGGTGATCAAGCTGGAGCAGAACTACCGCTCGACCACGCGCATCCTGCAGGCGGCCAACGCGGTGATCGGCAACAATCCCAAGCTGTTCGAAAAGTCGCTGTGGTCCGAACACGGCCTGGGCGAGCCGATCAACGTGCTCGGCATGGCCAACGACGACCAGGAGGCCGAGCAGGTGGCCATCATGATATCGGCCGACCATTTCCAGCGCAAGAACAAATGGTCCGACTACGCCATCCTGTACCGGGGCAACCACCAGGCGCGCATCATCGAGCAGAGCCTGCGCAAGGAACGCATTCCGTACACGATCTCCGGCGGCCAGAGCTTTTTCGACAAGGCCGAGATCAAGGACATCATCAGCTACCTGCGCCTGCTGGCCAACACCGACGACGATCCGGCCTTCATCCGCGCCGTCACCACGCCCCGGCGCGGGGTCGGCCAGTCGACGATGGAAACCCTGGGCACCTTCTCGGGCCAGTGGCAATGCTCGCTGTTCGAAGCCGTGTTCAAGGGCGGCATCGAAGCCCTGCTCAACGATCGCCAGCTGGGACCGCTGCGCGACTTTTGCAATTTCATCAACAACCTCGAGTCGCGCGCCAGCCGTCCCGGCCCGAGCGGCAGCGGCGACAACGCCGCCCAGGTGCTGGACGACCTGCTGGAGGCGATCAACTACGAGTCCTATCTGTACGACATGTTCGACGAGCGCGCGGCCCAGGGCAAGTGGCAGAACGTGCTGGAGTTCACCAACTGGCTCAAGGAGCGCGGCCGTGGCGGCAAGGACCGCGACGGCGACGAGAAGAACGTGCTCGAGCTGACCCAGATGGTGGCGCTGATGTCGATGCTGGAGGGCCAGGACGAGGACCCGGACGCGGTGCGCATGTCCACCCTGCACGCGTCCAAGGGACTGGAGTATCCGCACGTGTTCCTGGTCGGCGTCGAGGAGGGCATCCTGCCGCACAAGGGCGACCCGGACGCGCCGGCCGAGACCATCGCCGCCCGCGTGCAGGAGGAGCGGCGCCTGATGTACGTCGGCATCACGCGCGCCCAGCGCACCTTGCAGATCACCTGGTGTAAAAAGCGCAAGCGCGGGGGCGAACAGGTGCATTGCGACCCGTCCCGCTTCATCAAGGAAATGGCGCTCGACGTCGGCACGGCCGCGCCGGTCGAGTCCGAAATCATCACGCCAAAAGAGCGGCTGGCAAGGATGAAGGAACTTTTAGCCACACCCAAGCCGGAACCGAAGCCCTGAGCGCGTGTTGCACGTGCGTTGTTCCCGGGCAATGTGCTAGCATCGGCTGGTGGCCGCTTTGGTCCGATTGCTTTTGGAGGTGACATCTTGCGTACCCGACTTATCGCTGCTTTGCTGCTCTCCTGCGCGCTCTTGCCCGCGGCCCAGGCCGAGGAATTCGCCACCAAGCCGGAGGCCGAGGCCATGGTGGCCAAGGGCTTGAAATACTGGAAGGCCAACGGCAACGAGAAAACCTACGCCGAGATCGGCAAGAAAGATGGCCAGTTCGTCGATCGCGACCTGTATCTGGTGATTTACGGCCTCGACGGCACGGTGCGCACGCACGGCGCCAATCCCAAGATGATCGGCAAGAACCTGATGGAAATCCGCGACATCGACGGCAAGTTCTTCATCAAGGAGCGCATCGAGCTGGCCAAGAAGAAAAAGCCGTTCTGGCAGGATTACAAGTTCACCAACCCGACCAACGGCAAGATCGAACCGAAGAGCATGTACTGCGTGCCGGAAGAAGATATGGTGATGTGCGGGGGCGTCTATCTGAAATAAGCGCCGGGGCGGTTAGAATGCATGCTTTCCAGCTGGGAGCATGCCGTGGGCAACACCGAAGACCGCTTCATCGATATTGAAATCAAACTGGCGCACCAGGAACACATCGTCGAGTCGCTGAACCAGCGCGTCTACGAGCAGCAACAGCAGATCGACAAGCTCGAGCAGATGTGCGCTGCGCTGGTCCAGCACGTGCGCGACCAGGCCCAGGGCAACAGCGGCGGCGCGCTCGCGCACGAGCCGCCGCCGCACTACTGATTTACACCAGCACCGCGCGCAACGCCTCGACGGCGATCGCGTGGTCTTCCGCCTGGCGCAGGCCCGACACCGTCACCGTGCCGATCATGCCGACATTCCTGATCGTGATCGGGAACGCGCCGCCGTGGGCCGCGTAGTCGGCCGGATCGAGATACTTGATCTCGTCGAACGCCACGCCCCGGTGCTTGTGGTCGATGCCGATGAAGAACGAGCAGCGGCCGAAACGCGCCACCACATTGTTCTTGCGCCGTATCCAGTCGGCCTGGTCGGCCGAGGCGCCCTGCATCGCGTGGTGGAACAGCACCTGGCCGTTGACGGTGATGTTGACAGTCACGCTCTTTTGCCTGTCCTTGGCCAGCTCGACCACCTTCAAGCCCAGCGCCAGCGCGGTATCGCTGCCGAAGGCGGTAAATTGCAATTCCTTCTCCTGCTGCGTCAACGTCTCGAGCAACTCCGGGAAATTTTCCATCGATAATCCTTTAGTGGGTACTTAGTAAGCGCAGACCGCAGTGTAGCCGAGCTCGGCCTTTTGCTCCCATCCGCAAGAAGCCGCATCAGCTGGATTTAGTTGTGTCAATGCCCATAAAGTTGTCTGATGGAACAGATGGTTGTGCGTTATACTATCGCCCCGCGTGCCGCGCCCCGCCACGCTTTCCCCGTGGTTTTACATGCACATCGACGTCTCCACCCTGCTCATCGCCATGACGCTCAACATGTTGACGATGGCGGTCGCGTTGCCGTACTTCATGGGACACGTCAACCGGCCGGCGCGGCGGGCGCAGGTCGGCGTCGCCCTGCAAACGACCGGCTGGGTACTGTTGCTGCTGTCGAGCATGTGCGAACCGGGGGCCTGGCTCGACCGCGTGCTGTCGACCCTGTCGATGGGCTGCATCGCCGGCGGCATGGCGTTCAACGCGGTCGCCTTCGACCTGTGGTGCGGCCGCCAGGCCACCGCGCGCGCGCCAGCCATCATCGCCGTGCTGCTGACGCTCGGCTACGGCGCCGGCTTTTCGAGTTACGCCTTCCGCGTCGGCTGGGCCAACGGCTTGCTGACCTTGCAGATGGCGATGGTCGTCATGGCGCTGTGCCGCCGGCCGCAGGCGCCGGTCGGCCGCTGGCGCTGGTTGCTGGTGATCTCGCTGCTGGCGCAAATGGTGGTGACGGCCTGGCGCGGCGCGCTGGGCGCCTTCTACACGGCCGACTTCCCGCATTTCTTCGCGCCGCACGTGGTCAACCTGGTATTCGCGCTGGTGGCCAACATCACGGTGGTGCTGTCGCTGGCGGCCATCCTGCTGGCCCACCGCGACGAGGCCGCGCGCGAGCTCGAGCGGCTGGCCACGATAGACGGCCTCACCGGCGCCCTGAACCGGCGCGCCTGGCTGGCGCAGGCCGGCGTCGACCTGGCGATCAGCGTGCGCTACCGGCAGCCGATGGGCGTGCTGATGCTCGACCTCGACCACTTCAAGCAACTCAACGACACGCGCGGCCACGCCGCCGGCGACCGCGCGCTGCAGCGCTTCGCGGCGGCGCTGCGGGCGGTCAGCCGCACCGGCGACGTTTTCTGCCGCTATGGCGGCGAGGAGTTCTGCGTGCTGCTCAACCGGGCAGACATCGCCGCCGTCCGGTCCTACGACCGGCGCCTGCGCGACTGGCTGGCCGAGCATGTGTTACCGACGCTCGATTTCGAGCTGTCCTACAGCGCCGGCATCGCCATGCGCCTGTCGGACGCGGACACCATCGAGGCCATGCTGCGCCGCGCGGACACCGGGTTGTATCTCGCCAAGGCGCAGGGCCGGGCCGTTACCTTGGGCGGGTAGGCCGCGCCACGCCGCCGCCGAAACGCCGAGATAGTTGAAGAAAATACGCGGACCGATGTCGAATCGGCCGTTGATCGTTCGTCGTATGATTTGAGGGCTGTCCTCTATATCTTTCGGGAGAATCGATTATGACCACCAATACCGTGCAACTGCATCGCGTCCTCAAATCCACGCCGGACCGGGTGTACCGCGCCTTCCTGAACCCGGACGCCATGGCCAAATGGCTGCCGCCGTTTGGATTCACCGCCAAGGTGTATCAAATGGATGCCGAGGTCGGCGGCGCCTATCGGATGTCGTTCACCAACTTCACCACCGGCGACAGCCACTCGTTCGGCGGCGAATATCTGGAACTGGTGCCCAACGAGCTGCTGCGCTACACCGCCAAGTTCGACGATCCCAACCTGCCGGGCCAGATGCAGACGACCGTGACTTTGCGGGAAGTGTTCTGCGGCGTGGAGATCAAGGTGGTGCAGGAAGGCATCCCGGCTGTCATCCCGGCCGAGGCCTGCTATCTGGGCTGGCAGGAATCGCTGGTGCTGCTGGCGCAACTGGTCGAACCGGAGATCCGCCAGTAATTTTAGATGGTGAAGTGATGACGCGGAGGCGCGATGACCCTCAAGGCGACGGAAGCAGGCCGTAAACCTTGACGATCAAGCCCGCCGTGCCCAGGACGGTGGTCAGGCCGATGCTCAGCAGAATGCGGAAGTCCGTGGTGCGGATCCTCATCAATTGCTCGTGCACGCGAACGAACTCGGCGTCGGTACGGGCGAACTCGGCATCGGTTCGGACGAAGCCGGCGTCGGTACGGCCGAAGCCGGCACGCATTTCGTCGCGCAGTCCCGATAAGGCCTGGCCCTGGTAGTCGATCGCCGTCTCCAGATGGGCGACGCGTTCGGCGATGTACGGCTGGCCCTGCCGGGCCTGGTTCTCGCTGTTCATGATGGCTCCTCCGCAATGATCACTACTTTACGCCGTCATCTGCGCGCCGCCTAGAACGCACGATTGACGCAGTTCCGCACGCGACGGCCGACCTGGCGGTCGCGCGCGGAACTGCCCGATGCACGCAAAGTGCGTTTTGCTCCGCCGTTGCCGATCACTCGCCAAAGGTGTAGTTCGCGGCCTCGCTGTTATCGAGCCACCGGCCTGCTATCGGACTTCCCAAGGTGGAGGCCTTACGCAGCCAGACCCGGCCTTGTTCGGGATCGGGCGTCGCGTGCATCCCCCGGGTGAGCATATATCCCATCACTGCCATCGCCTGGACATTTCCACCCGCCGCAGCACGCTGCAGGAAGTTCCAGCCATTGATCGGGCTTTGCGCCACGCCCTTGCCTGCAAAATACAACTCGCCCAGCATCGCCTCGGCTGGGGGATCGCGCCGTTGCGCAGCCTTTTTAAGCCAAAGGATGGCCAAGGACAAGTCTTTTTCGACCCCCTTGCCGCGTAAGTACATCAGGCCCAGATGGGTTTGAGCCGCCGGCAGGTCGGCTTCCGCCGCCTTGCGGTACCAGGCAACGGCATTGACATCGCTAGGTTCAACGCCGGTCCCGTTCTCGTAATAGCTGCCCAATTTATCCTCGGATGCAGCATCGCCCTGGTCGGCGGCCTTGCGATACCACTCGGCCGCGAGCGTGGGCGTGCGCGCGACGCCCGTACCGGTTTCATAGAAGCCGGCCAGCTTGCGCTGAGCGTTGAGATTGCCCTGTTGTGCCGCCTTTTGATAGTAGGCCAGTGCTTGCTCGGGATTTTTGTCCGCGCCCACCCCGTAATGCAAGATGTTCGCGAGCTCATATTGCGCATCCGGCTGTCCCCGTTCCGCCGCGAGGCGAAACATCCTGGTCGCATAGGCCGGATCGGCCGGCAAGCCGCGCGCTCCCCGATACAGCATCCCCAGCTGATACAAGGCCTCCAAATCGCCTTTCAGCGCGGCGGCGCGATACGTCTCCGCCCGGTCCAAGGCCTCTTGCGTTCGTTTGCGGGTATCGATGCTCCATACATACTGCATCTGCGTCCAAGCGCCCAGTGCCGTGCCGTTGACTTTTGCGGGGCTGAATCGGCAGCGCTCGATGCCGCGCTGCGCCGCTTCGTCCAGCGAGGGAACGCCGCTCGACTTGACGATCATCGAGTCCGTCACTTTCCCCTCTTCGCTAACCAGGAAGGACAGCATGACGGTACCAGTCTGCTCGTTGCGCAGAGCTTCTTTGGGCCATTCCGGCTTCTGACAGCTGGTGAAGTCGGCAACGGAGCGAACGGTTTGGGCTTCGCCGGCGCAAGTGATGCCGGCGCTTGCCAGCAACGCCAGGCCGAGTGCGGGAGCAAGGGATTTTTTGTTGAAAATGTTTGATTTCATGGCGCCACCAGGGGATAGTGGGTGTCAGTTTATGTGGTTAAATAGACATTGTCGAGTCGCGACGAAGCCGCACCGCGATGAATTTCCTGAGGCGCCACGCCAAGGGCGTAGCGCGCTGGTGCGATGACTGACGCTCAATGGGATGGGAACAAACCGTACACCTTGACGATCAAGCCTGCCGTGCCGAGGGCGGTGCTCAGGCAGATGCTCGACAGAATGCGGAAGTCCGTGGTGCGGATCTTCATCAATTGCTCATGCACGCGAACGAACTCGGCATCGGTACGGACGAAGCCGGCACGCATTTCGTCGCGCAGTCCCGCTATGGCCTGGCCCTGGTAGTCGAGCGCCGTTTCCAGATGGGCGACGCGCTCGACGATGTACGGCTGGCCCTGCCGGGCCTGGTTCTCGCTGGTCATGATGGCTCCTCCGCAGGAATCACTACCTTACGCCGTCATCTACGCGCCGCAAAGAGCGCACAATTGACGCAGCTCCGAATGTGACAGCCTAGCGTTCGCGCAAGCGACGCATTGCACCTTCGATGCCAACTCATGCGCAGCTAACCAATGGGGGAGATCTTGACGCCGCTAAGTCGTTGGCCATCCTGTAAAATCAGCCCACAAAACCACCGGGGAATCAGATGGGCAAAGGCAGGCTTGAAGCATTCAGCGATGGCGTCATCGCGATCATCATCACCATCATGGTGCTGGAACTGAAGGTGCCGCACGGGGCCGATCTGGCGGCGCTGGAGCCGCTGGTGCCGGTGTTCCTCAGCTACGTGCTCAGTTTCGTCTACGTCGGCATCTACTGGAACAACCACCACCACATGCTGCACGCCTCGACCGTGGTCAACGGCACCGTGCTGTGGGCCAATCTGCACCTGATGTTCTGGCTGTCGCTGATCCCGTTCGCCACCGGCTGGATGGGCGAGAACCATTTCGCGCCGTTGCCCGTCGCGCTGTACGCGGCCACGCTGTTCCTGTCGTCGGTGGCCTATTTCATTCTCGAACACATGCTGATCTCCTGCAATCCGAAGGACCGCGTACTGGCCAAGGCCATCGGCAAGGACCGCAAGGGCATGGCGTCGATGGTGCTGTATTTCCTCGCCGTGCCGCTGGCCTTCGTGGCGGTATGGGCGTCGTTCACGCTGCTCGTGCTGGTGGCGATACTGTGGTTCCTGCCCGACCGCCGCATCGAGGCGGCGATGCGCTCCTAAGGTTCTGAGCTTACTGCGCGCAGCTATTGCCGATACGCGTCCATAGCGTGCGGCTGCTGGTCTGCATGCGCGGACCACCTTGCTCCATCGCCTGCAGCGCCTGCGCGATGGCGGCGGCTTCTTCGGGTGAGTTGGCGTTGGCTTGTTCTTCGAGCAGCGCGGCCTTGGCCTCGGTCAAGTGCGCTTGCATCTCTGCCTGCTGGCGCGGCAAATTCGCCAGCATTTTTTTCGCCTGCGCCCGTTCCTCGGGCGTGGCGCCGTTCTTCGCCGCGATCTCCAGCATCGGCCGCATGGCGTTCATGTCCGGCGCGCCGTTATGAACCTTGACGTCGCCTTCGTGCAGGTACTCCCAGGTGTCCTTGCCCAGCTTGCGGATGGTGAGTTTGATTTTGCCGATCGAGCACTGCGACTCAAGCACGATGGTGTCGTCGGTGGCGCTTTCCGATATGTTCTTGCAGGCCGCCGCCGCCATTTCTGGCGGTAACGCCACCGGCTTGCCGGCGCTGGACCTGACGCAGAAAGTGTTCGGGCCCTTGCCCTTGAATTGCCGGTCGTAGCTCTGGCCGCCCTGGGTGGTGCGGGTGCTGACGTCGCCGGTGGCGCCATCCTCCTTTTGTCGGAAGCTGGCATCGGCGTCGGGCATGCGCGTGGTGCCGTCCTGGTCGAGACGGTACAAGCCCGGCGGCGGCGCCACCTTGTTGTAGGCCGCCACGGACACGGCGGCGTCGGCGGCGCCGGAGACGATGGAAGAGCCGGCGGTGAGCAGGGCAGCGACAAGCAGGGTACGCGGCATGGGGGCTCCTGAATGAATGTCGTAATACTAATATAACCAATAACAATTCAAACAATTTGTTTGCTGCGCACAGGCAAACGGAGGCTTGGGTTTTCTACGGTCGATATTGCCAGATGGCGTACGTCCACGATATAAAGAGCATCTCGACAAAGCATTCTTCGGAAAAATGCATCGGTTTCCAATCAAGTGCAGTGCACCATTTTTTGCGAGTGACTGTCTGTCTATCACCCTGATATGATCTTGCGCTTCCGTGCCGCGCTTTGCCGCGCCGGCATTTTCCTTGGCGCTTACTGAAAGATCCAGATCATGTCCCGTCCTCAGATGCTTGTTGTCGCCGCCGCCCTTGGCCTGGCTTTTTCCCAGACAGTTCTGGCCGCCCCGGCCGCTCCGGCAGCCTCCCTGGCCGGCAACCCGCTGGCCACCGCCAGCACCTTGCCGTTCCACTATCCAGCCTTCGACAAGATCAAGGATGAGCACTTCCTGCCGGCCTACGCCGAAGGCATGCGCCAGCAGCTGAAGGAAATCGACGCCATCGCCAACAACAAGAAGCCGGCGACGTTCGACAACACCATCGTCGCGATGGAAAAATCCGGCGCGCTGCTGACGCGCGTGCAAACCACCTTCGCCAACCTGCAGGGCGCCAACACTAACGACAAGCTCGACGCCATCGACAGCGAAATGTCGCCCAAGCTGGCCGCCCATGGCGACGCCATCTACCTGAACGCCAAACTGTACGCGCGCGTCAAGGCGCTGTACGACAAGCGCGACAACCTGAAACTGGACGCCGAATCGAAGCACCTGCTGGAACGCTACCACACCGATTTCGTCCGCGCCGGCGCCAACCTGTCGGCCGCCGACAAGGAAAAACTGAAGGCGCTCAACGGCGTCATCGCCACCTTGCAGACCACCTTCACGCAGAACGTGCTTAAGGAAACCAACGCCTCCGCGCTGCTGGTCGATACCCGCGAGGAGCTGGCCGGCATGAGCGACGCCGAGATCGACGCCGCCGCCGCGGCCGCCAAGGCCAAGGGCAAGGACGGCAAGTTCCTGATCGCGCTGGTCAACACCAGCGGCCAGCCGCCGCTGGCCGTGTTGAAAAGCCGCGCCGTGCGCGACAAGCTGATGGCCGTGTCGCTGTCTCGCGGCGCCAATGGCGGCGAGTTCGACAACCGCCAGGTTGTGCTGAAGATCGCCAAGGCGCGCGCCGAGAAGGCCACGTTGCTGGGCTACGCCAACTACGCCGCCTACTCGCTGGAAGACCAGACCGCGCACGACACGGCCGCCGTCAACAAGCTGCTGGGCGAGCTGGCACCTCCGGCCGTCACCAACGCCAAGAAGGAAGCGGCCGACCTGCAAGCCGTGGTCGACGCGGAAAAGGGCGGCTTCAAGATCGGCGCGGCCGACTGGGCCTACTACACCGACAAGGTGCGCGCGCAGCGCTTCGCCTTCGACGAGAACCAGCTCAAACCGTACTTCGAACTGGACAACGTGCTGGTCAACGGCGTGTTCTTCGCCGCCACCAAGCTGTACGGCATCACCTTCAAGGAGCGCAAGGATTTGCCGGTGTACAACCCGGACGTGCGCGTGTTCGACGTGTTCGATGCCGACGGCAAGCAGCTGGCCATCTTCCTGGCCGACATGTACGCCCGTGGCAACAAGCAGGGCGGCGCGTGGATGAACGAGTACATCTCCCAGTCGACCCTGCTGGGCACCAAGTCGGTGGTGGCCAACCACCTCAACATTCCCAAGCCGCCTGCCGGCGAGCCGACCTTGCTGACCTACGACGAGGTCAAGACCGCGTTCCACGAGTTCGGCCACGCGCTGCACGGCATGTTCTCCAACGTGAAGTATCCGCGCTTCTCCGGCACAAGCGTGCCGCGCGACTTCGTCGAGTATCCGTCGCAAGTCAACGAGATGTGGGCCGTGTGGCCGGAAGTGCTGGCCAACTACGCCAAACACTACAAGACCGGCGCGCCGATGCCGAAGGAACTGCTCGACAAGGTGATCGCGTCGAAGAAGTTCAACCAGGGCTTCATGACCACCGAGTACCTGGCGGCGTCGCTGCTGGACCAGCGCTGGCACCAGCTGACCCCGGCGCAGATCCCGACCGACGTGTTGGGCTTCGAGGCGCAGTCGCTGAAGGACATGGGCGTCGATTTCGCGCCGGTGCCGCCGCGCTATCGCACCACGTATTTCTCGCATAGCTTCTCGGGCGGGTATTCGGCCGGCTACTACGCTTACCTGTGGTCGGAGAAGCTGGACGCCGACACCGTCGAATGGTTCAAGGAGAAGGGCGGCCTGAAGCGCGAGAACGGCGACTGGTTCCGCGCCAAGTTGCTCTCGCGCGGCGGCACGGACGATGCAATGAATCTGTTCCACAATTTCCGTGGCCGCGATCCGGTCATCGAGCCGTTGCTGGAACGCCGTGGCCTGACCGGCAAGTAACGTGACGATACCTGGGTGACACGTAGGGCGGATTAGCGCGCAGCGCGTAATCGGCCATCGATGGGCCGCCGACGGCGCATCGATGGCCGATTACGGCGTTCCGCCTAATCCGCCCTACGTGGAACTGTGGCCATTTGTATTCATCTATATCAAGGATTTCCATGCATCGCACCAACCTGATCATCGCCGCCGCCATCACCGCGATCTGCGGCGTTGTCCACGCCGCCCAACCGGCGTCGCTGCTGGCGGCCAGCAATCCGTTCGCCAAGGTGAGCCCGCTGCAATACGGCTACCCGCAGTTCGACAAGATCAAGAACGACGACTATGCGCCGGCGTTCGCCGAAGGCATGCGCCAGCAGGCGGCCGAGATCGAAGCCATCGCCAACAACAAGAAGCCGGCGACCTTCGACAACACCATCATCGCGATGGAAAAATCGGGCCAGTTGCTGTCGCGCGTCTCCAGCGTGTTCGGCAACCTGTCCGGCGCCAACACCAACGACACCTTCAAGGCGCTCGAGCGCGAACTGTCGCCGAAACTGGCCGCCCACAGCGACGCGATCCGCCTCAACGGCAAGCTGTACGCGCGCATCCAGTCGCTGTACGCCAAGCGCGACAAGCTGAACCTGGACGCCGAATCGAAATACCTGCTGGAACGCTACAACACGGACTTCGTGCGCGCGGGCGCCAAGCTGTCGGCCGCCGACAAGGACAAGCTCAAGGCCATGAACGCCGAGCTGGCCAAGCTGCAAACCACCTTCGCGCAAAACGTGCTGGAAGAAGCCAACGCCTCGGCGCTGATTGTCGACACCCGCGAGGAACTGGCCGGCATGAGCGACAAGGCGATCGACGCCGCCGCCGCCGTCGCCAAGACGCGCGGCCTGGAAGGCAAGTTCGCCATCCCGGTCGTCAACACCTCCGGCCAGGCCAATCTGGCCGTGCTGACCAACCGCGCCACGCGCGAGCGCCTGATGGCCGCGTCGCTGACGCGCGGCAGCCACGGCGGCAAGTTCGACAACACGCAAGTGGTGCTTCAACTGGCCAAGCTGCGCGCCGACAAGGCCGCGCTGCTGGGCTATCCAAGCTTCGCCGCCTATGCGCTGGAAGACCAGACCGCGCACGATCCGGAAGCGGTCAACAAGATGCTGTCCGAGTTCGCCCGCCCGGCCGTCGCCAACGCGAAAAAAGAGGGCGCCGAGATCCAGCAAGTGATCGACAAGGAAAAGGGTGGTTTCCAGCTGGCCGCCCACGACTGGTCGTTCTACAGCGACAAGGTGCGCGCCGAGCGCTTCAATTTCGACCAGAACCAGCTCAAGCCATACTTCGAGCTGAATAGCGTGCTGACCAACGGCGTGTTCTTCGCCGCCAACAAGGTCTACGGCCTGTCGTTCAAGGAGCGCAAGGACCTGCCGGTGTACAACCCGGACGTGCGCGTGTTCGACGTCATCGACGCCGACGGCAAGCAACTGGCCATCTTCATCGCCGACTTCTACGCCCGCAGCAACAAGCGCGGCGGCGCCTGGATGAACGCCTATGTGTCGCAATCGTCGCTGATGGGCACGCAGCCGGTGGTGGCCAACCACCTCAACATTCCAAAGCCGAACGACGGCGAGCCGACCCTGCTGACCTACGACGAACTGCGCACCCTGTTCCACGAGTTCGGCCACGCGCTGCACGGCATGTTCTCGAACGTCAAATATCCGCGCTTCGCCGGCACCCGCGTGCCGCGCGACTTCGTCGAGTTCCCGTCGCAGGTCAACGAGATGTGGTCGACCCAGCCGGAAGTACTGGCCAACTACGCCAAGCACTACCAGACCGGCGCCGCCATGCCGCAGGAACTGCTCGACAAGGTGATCGCCTCGAAGAAGTTCAACGAAGGCTTCCGCACCACCGAGTACCTGGCCGCGTCGATCCTGGACCAGAAATGGCACCAGCTGGGCGCGACGCAGATCCCGACCGACGTGCTGGGCTTCGAGGCGGCATCGCTGAAGGCCGCCGGCGTCGACTACGCGCCGGTGCCGCCGCGCTACCGCACCACGTACTTCTCGCACGTGTTCTCGGGCGGGTATTCGGCCGGCTACTACGGCTACCTGTGGTCGGAGCGCCTGGACGCCGACACCGTCGAATGGTTCAACGAGAACGGCGGCATGCTGCGCAAAAACGGCGATTACTTCCGCAAGATGCTGCTCTCGAAGGGCGGCACGATGGACGCGATGCAAATGTTCCGCGAATTCCGCGGCCGCGACGCCAAGATCGAACCGTTGCTGGAACGCCGCGGCCTGACGGAAAAATAAACCCAGGCCAGCAGCGTGAGTGAAACCCGGTAAACACGTAGGGCGGATTAGCGAAGCGTAATCCGCCAAGCGCCGCCGATAGCCCCCGCGTCCACCCGGAACCCGAGGCCGAACCCGATTTGTGTAGAATCGGCTTCGGCCCTTTCATTTTTTGAGTAAGATATAAACATGAGTAATGATTTGAACGGCGTCACGCTGGAAGCCATCGTCACCCGTTTGCACGAGCATTACGGCTGGGAACAGCTGGCCCAGCGGATCGACATCAATTGTTTCATCAGCGATCCAAGCGTTAAATCCAGCCTGAAGTTTTTGCGCAAGACACCGTGGGCAAGGACCAAGGTCGAAGAGTTGTACGTGACCACTAAATTTGCCGATTGAACAACGAGGGATAAGCATCATGGACAGTAATCTGAAAACATCGCTCAAAACCCTGCAGGCCAACCTGGCCAACGCCGGCCCGGTCGACGCCGAATTGCAGGAACTGCTGGTGCAGCTGGACGGCGACATCCAGGCCCTGCTCGAGCGCGGCAAGGAAGAGCAGCCCGACGGCGGCACCACCACCTTCGGCCTGGCCGAGCGCTCGCAGGAAATCTCGGCCAAATTCGCCGCCGAGCACCCGAAACTGGAGCCGGCGCTGCGCGAACTGGGCCGCATGCTGTCCAACATCGGCGTTTAAAGCTTGCCGCCGCCCGCCCGGGCGGTGTCGAAGCGCCAGCGTTTATCGTCCGATAATACTGGCGCTTTCGTCACAAGTTGTTGAATACTAAAAGAATTTTCCGCGCCACGTGAGCGGAGGGATGGCATTTCCGGTACAATGCTGTCCGATATGATCTCCCCTACCAATTTATTTGCGACCGTCCCGAAGCGGTCTGCCCGCGCTGCCGCCGCGCCTTTCCTGCCGATGTCCCGCGCCGAGATGGACGCGCTCGGCTGGGACGAGTGCGACGTGATCCTGGTCACCGGCGACGCCTACATCGACCATCCGAGCTTCGGCATGGCGCTGGTCGGCCGCCTGCTGGAGGCGCAAGGCTTCCGCGTCGGCATCATCAGCCAGCCCGACTGGACGTCGGCCGAGGCCTTCCGCGCGCTGGGCAAGCCGCGCCTGTACTACGGCATCACCGCCGGCAACATGGATTCGATGGTCAACCGCTACACGGCCGACCGCAAGATCCGCTCCGACGACGCCTACACCGCCAACGGCGAGCCTAACAAGCGGCCCGACCGCGCCGTCACCGTCTACGCCCAGCGCGTGCGCGAAGCCTTCCCCGGCACGCCGGTCGTGATCGGCTCGATCGAGGCGTCGCTGCGCCGCATCGCCCACTATGATTACTGGTCCGACAAGGTGCGCCGCTCGGTGCTGACCGATTCCAAGGCCGATCTGCTGATTTTCGGCAACGCCGAGCGCGCGCTGGTCGACCTGACCCACCGCATGGCCGCCGGCGAGGACATCAAGACCATCCGCGATCTGCGCGGCACCGCCTTCATGGTGCCGGCCGGCTGGCTGCCGAGCGAGGAATGGGGCGTCAACAACAGCACCCGCATGGATACGCCGGGCAAGGTCGATCCGCATGTCGATCCGTACATGATGGTGCAGCAGAACACGTCGTCGTGCGCCACCGAGAACGGCGGCGCCAAGGCTGCCGGTGCCGACGCCGAGGTCAACGAGGCCATGGTCGAGCCGAAGCCGGCCCCCGTTGAAGTCGTCAAAACCATCCGCATCATGAGCCGCGAAGAGCGCCAGGCGATGGAAAAGGAAAAGCACCACAAGACCGTGGTGCGGCTGCCGTCGTACGAGACCGTCAGCGTCGATCCGGTGATGTACGCGCACGCGTCGCGCGTGTTCCACCTGGAATCGAATCCTGGCAACGCCCGCGCCATGGTGCAGGCGCACGGCGAGCGCGACGTGTGGATCAATCCGCCGCCGCTGCCGCTGCGCATGGACGAGATGGACGGCGTCTACGACATGAACTACGCGCGCGCGCCGCATCCGTCGTACGGCAAGGCCCGCATCCCGGCGTGGGAAATGATACGCTTCTCGGTCAACATCATGCGCGGCTGCTTCGGCGGCTGCACCTTCTGCTCGATCACCGAGCACGAGGGCCGCATCATCCAGAGCCGCTCCGAGCCGTCGATCCTGCGCGAGATCGAACACATCCGCGACAAGACCAAGGGTTTCACCGGCACCATTTCCGACCTGGGCGGGCCGACCGCCAATATGTACCGCCTGGCCTGCAAGGACCCGAAGATCGAGGAATCGTGCCGCCGCCTGTCGTGCGTGTACCCGTCGATCTGCGTCAACCTCGGCACCGACCACAGCAAGCTGATCTCGCTGTACCGCAAGGCGCGGGCGATTCCGGGCGTCAAGAAGATCCTGATCTCGTCGGGCCTGCGCTACGACATCGCGGTGCGCTCGCCCGAGTACGTCAAGGAACTGGTGACCCACCACGTCGGCGGCCTGCTCAAGATCGCGCCCGAGCACACCGAAGAGAACACGCTGTCGAAGATGATGAAGCCGGGCATCGGCGCCTACGACGAGTTCAAGGAAATGTTCGACCGCTTCTCGCTGGAGGCCGGCAAGAAGCAGTACCTGATCCCGTATTTCATCGCCGCCCACCCGGGCACGACCGACCTGGACATGCTGAACCTGGCGCTGTGGCTGAAGAAGAACAACTTCAAGCTCGACCAGGTGCAGACCTTCATGCCGACGCCGATGGCGATGGCCACCACGATGTACCACACGCGCAAGAATCCTCTGCGCAAGGTGACGGCCGATTCGGAAGTGGTCGAGACGGCCCGCAGCGGCAAGATCCGCCGCACGCACAAGGCCTTCCTGCGCTACCAGGACCCGGAGAACTGGCCGATCCTGCGCGAGGCGCTGGTGGCCATGGGCCGTGGCGACTTGATCGGCAATGGCGACAAGCATTTGATCCCGAGCTGGTCCGCCGGCGAGGCGAGCAGCAACCCGAGCACCGACGGCCGCCGTGGCCCGGCCTCGGCGCTGCCGCTGCCGGGCGCCGCCCCCAAGAAGGGCGCCAAATCCGGCATCGTGGCGTCGGCCCAGCCACAACAGCGCGGCCAGGGCCAGCGCGCCAACGCGCTGACCGGTTCGCTCACGGCGCGCCAGTCGCTCGAGACCAAGGTGCGCGCGTCCATTCTGGACACCATCAAGGTCAAGAAGCCGGCGGCCTCGGCCCCGGCCAAGGGCGGCAAACCGGCGCGCGCGCCGGCCGCCGCCCCGCGCGGACGCAAGTAGCCCGCACCTCCGGCGCTCTGCCGGAAAGCCGGTGCACAAGAAAAGCAGATGCGGCGATGTATCTGCTTTTTTTTCGTACATACCTCATGGAAATGTTGTGAAATAGTTGCATCGGTCAAATTGCACGGCTAATTCGGTCCTGCTCCAGCGATGCGGGCATGGCCCTTCCGACTACACTGGTCGAGGATGGCTGTCATCTCCGGCGGCCGGCAACGCAGACTTTCACTGTGAAACTGGATCATCATGAAAAACTTTAAATTCTCGTCCGTGCTGCACGTGCCGATGGTCGCCCTGCTGGCGGTGTTGGCCGCCTGCGGCGGTGGCGGCGGTGGCGATTCGGCGGCGACGCCTCCCGCCACCACCACGCCGACCTTGCGCAGCATCGCCATCACCGTTCCTGGTAACGCCACCACGATCGCGGTCGGCACCGCGCCCAAGGTGCTGGTCGCCACCGGCAGCTATTCGGACGGCACCACCAAGGCGCTGACGGCCGCCGGCGGCCTGCTGTGGGCGCCGGCCAACGGCAAGGTGGTGGCGGTGGCCACCAACGGCGCGCTCACGGCCAAGGCGGTCGGCACCGAGAACGTCACGGCCACGGTCGACAGCGTGGTCGGCACCTTGCCCATCACGGTCACGGCCCCATGGATGAATGTGGCCGCCGGCGGCTACCAGACCGTCGCGCGCAAGGCCGACGGCAATCTGTACAGCTGGGGCTCGAACATCAAATCGCAGTTGGGAGACAGCACCACCACCGACCGCAACACGCCGGTGGTGGTGGCCGGCGCCAGCACGACCTGGAAACAGGTGGCCGTCGGCGACCAGTTCGTCGTGGCAATCCGCAACGACGGCACCATGTGGTCGTGGGGCTACAACCTGGACAGCCAACTGGGCGACGGTACCCAGGTCAACCGCGCCGTGCCGACCCAGATCGGCACCGCCAAGGACTGGGCTGTGGTGGCGGCCGGCAAGGCCCACGCGCTGGCGCTGAAGGCCAACGGCAACCTGTACGCGTGGGGCCGCAACGACAAGGGGCAGCTCGGCGACCCCCTTTTGACCGGCAACCGTTCCGTGCCGACCAAGATCGGCGTGCTGCTGTGGTCCTCGATCGCCGCCGGTGACACCCACTCGCTGGCGATCCAGCGCGACACCAACGATTTGTACGGCTGGGGCGGCAATGCGAGCGGCCAGGTGGGCAACGCCAGCCGCACCGACGTGACGGCGCCGGCCAAGATCGGCACGCTCAAGTACACCTCGGTGTCGGCCGGCGCGGTGCACTCGATGGCGATCACCACCTCGGGCACGTTGTACGCGTGGGGCTCCAACCTCGTCGGACAACTGGGCAACGGCACCGTGACCGACGCCACCGCGCCGGTGCAGATCGGCACCGACAGCAATTGGTCGCAGATGTCGGGGGGCGCCGAGCATACCGTCGGCCTGCGCACCGACGGCACCCTGTGGAGCTGGGGTTCCAACGAATTCGGCCAACTGGGCACCGGTGGCGCCAATTCCCTGGTGCCGCTGCAGATCGGCACCGGCACCAACTGGAAATCCATCACCTCCGGCATGTCGCACAGCTTCGGCCTGCAGGCGGACGACACGCTGTGGGGCTGGGGCCGCAACGCCGAGGGCCAGCTGGGCACCGGCAGCAAGGCGCCGTACGCGCCGGTGCCGGTCAACGTGCCGAACTAGGCGACGGCGGCGCGGCAGCGCGGCGCCACCGGCCGGTGGCGTGCGGACGGACGGCGGGCGTTTGCCCGGCCGTCCGTTGCTTTTTGTGTCCATGACATGTCATAAAGCACCGGCAAACGGTGTGGAGCGGCTACAATTTGCCTAGCTCTTTCGCTCCAGGACCCCTAGTGCCATCCCGCTCACGCGCCATCCTCCGCGCCATCCTCTCCCTCCTTGTGCTGTTGCTGGCCGCCGCGCCGACCGTCGCGCAGGACAAAGTCACGTTGCGGCTCAAGCATCTGCACCAATTCCAGTTCGCCGGCTACTACGCGGCGCTCGAGCAGGGCTATTACCGCGACGCCGGGCTCGACGTGCGCATCCTCGAGGGCGCGGACGGCAACGAGGCCGAGCGCGACGTGTTGTCCGGCAAGGCCGAGTACGGCGTGGCCGGCAGCAGCCTGTTGCTGGCGCGGCTGGCGGGCAAGCCGGTGGTGGTGCTGGGCGTGATCTTCCAGCATTCGCCGTACGGGCTGGCGATGCGCCAGTCCGGCGGCGAGCCCGACATCCGCCGCCTGATCGGCAAGCGGGCGATGATCGGCTCGCTCACCGACGAGGCCGGCAACGCCGACGAATTGCTGGCCTACCTGGCCAAGGAGGGCGTGCCGGTCGGCAGCATCCAGCGCGTGGCGCCCAGCTTCGATCCGCGCGACCTGATCGAGGGCCGGGTCGACGCCATGGCCGTCTACACGACCAACGAGCCCGACATGTTCGACCGGGTCGGCTTTCCGTATGATATCTACAGCCCGCGCGCGGTCGGCATCGACTTCTACGGCGACAACCTGTTCACCAGCGAGCGCGAGATCGCCAGCCATCCGGAGCGGGTGCGCGCCTTCCGCGCCGCCACCATGCGCGGCTGGCAATGGGCGATGAGCCACCAGGAAGAGGCCGTCGACCTGATCCTGAACAAGTACTCGCGCCGCAACGACCGCCAGCACCTGCTGTACGAGGCGCGCCAGATGGTGGGGCTGGTGCAGCCGGTGCTCGTCGAGATCGGCTACATGAACCCGGAGCGCTGGCGCCACATCGCCGACGTCTACGCCGGACTGGGCATGTTGCCCAAGGCGGTCAGCTTCGACGGCTTCCTGTACGACGACCACGACAAGCGCAGCAGCCTGGTGTGGCTGTACCGGGTGCTGGGCGCGGTCGCGCTGGCGCTGGTGCTGGCGGCGACGGTCCACTTCAGCCTGCTGGCGCGCGAACGCAAGCGCGCGCTCGACGCCATCCGCAAGGGCGAGCAGCGCTTCCGCACCATGTTCGAAGCGTCGCCGCTGGGCATCGCGCTGGTCGACTCGGTCAGCTACGAATACCGCGACCTGAACCTGCGCTACCTCGACATCGTCGGCCGTTCGCAGCAGGAGCTGCGCGCCGGCAAGTGGCTCGACATCGCCCATCCGGACGACGCCGCCCAGATCAAGGCGCAGATGGCCATGCTGACGGCGCAGGGGGCAACCGGCTTCAAGGCCACCAGCCGCATGTATCTTCCGAACGGCGACATGGCCTGGATCGACATGTCGATCACCGTGCTCGACACCGAGGCCGCCAGCCAGCCGCACCACCTGTGCATGATCGAGGATGTCACGGCCAAGAAGCAGAGCGAGACCCTGATCTGGCAGCAGGCCAACTTCGACGCCCTGACGCAGCTGCCCAACCGCCGCATGTTCCACGACCGGCTGGCGCACGACATCGTGGTCTGCCAGCGCGAGCGCTCCAGCCTGGCCGTGCTGTTCATCGACCTCGACCACTTCAAGGAGGTCAACGACACGCTCGGCCACCACCAGGGCGACATCCTGCTGGTGGACGCGGCGCGGCGCATCAGCGCCTGCGTGCGCAAGTCCGACACCGTGGCGCGGCTCGGCGGCGACGAGTTCACCGTGATCCTGTCGACCCTGGGCCAGACCGACCGCGTCGAGCGCATCGCCCAGCAGATCATCGACAGCCTGCGCGCGCCGTTCGCGTTGGGGCAGGAGCAGGCGTTCGTGTCGGCCAGCATCGGCATCACCCTGTACCCGGACGACGCGCTCGACATCGGCGACCTGCTCAAGCACGCCGACCAGGCGATGTACGCGGCCAAGGGCGCCGGGCGCAACCGCTACAGCTTCTTCACGCCGACCCTGCAGGTGGCCGCGCTCAACCGCATGCGCCTGACCAACGACCTGCGCGGCGCGCTCGCCGGCGAGCAGTTCGCGCTGTACTTCCAGCCCATCGTCGACCTGGCGAGCGGGCGCATCCACAAGGCCGAGGCGCTGATCCGCTGGAACCACCCGCAGCGCGGCGTCGTCAGCCCGCTGGAGTTCATCCCGCTGGCCGAGGCGAGCGGGCTGATCTCCGGCATCGGCGAATGGGTGTTCCGCGAATCGGCGCAGTGGGTGCGGCGCTGGCGCAGCGAGCACCATCCGGATTTCCAGGTCAGCATCAACCAGTCGCCGCTGGAGTTCCAGCGCGAGGACGGCTGCTACGAGGGCTGGATAGACCATCTGCGGGCGCTGGACTTGCCGGGGCAATCGGTGGTGGTGGAGATCACCGAAGGCCTGCTGCTCGACGCCAACACGGCCGTCAGCAACAAGCTGCTGCAACTGCGCGACGCCGGCATCCAGGTCGCGCTGGACGACTTCGGCACCGGCTACTCGTCGCTGTCATACCTGAAGAAATTCGACATCGACTATTTGAAGATCGACCGCTCGTTCACGCGCAACCTGGCGGCCGACTCGAGCGACATGGCCTTGTCGGGCGCGATCATCGTCATGGCGCACAAGCTGGGGCTGAAGGTGATCGCCGAGGGCGTCGAAACGCCCGAGCAGCGCGGGCTGCTGGCCGCCGCCGGCTGCGACTACGGGCAGGGCTACCTGTTCGCCAAGCCCATGCCGGCCGAGCAATTCGACGCCTTCCTCAAGTCCGCCGTGTAACCCGGGGTCAAACCCGGGGTCAGGTCCGACATTCGGACATCCAGGAACTTCCGAGCGCGGAAAAAGTTCCGCAGTTCATTGCCAATGTCCGAATGTCGGACCTGACCCTCGGGGTTGGGGGGCAATAGTGTGTGAAAAGTAAGGCGCGCACGGCGCCTCGCCGGAACGGCGATAATAGCTATCCCATATGCATGCATCATAGTTAAAACAAATTGAAACTATTGGAACAATCAATTTTGCATATGGGCTAAAAAGCCGTACACTGGCGTCTCAATGATTCACAACCCCAACGAGGAAACCACAATGTCTCTGATCAATACCCATGTAAAACCATTCAAGGCAACCGCATACGTTAACGGTAAGTTCATCGACGTGAGCGACGAATCCCTGAAGGGCAAGTGGTCCGTTCTGATGTTCTACCCAGCCGACTTCACCTTCGTCTGCCCAACCGAACTGGAAGACCTGGCCGATCACCAGCCTGAATTCGCCAAGCTGGGCGTGGAAGTCTACGGCGTGTCGACCGACACCCACTTCGCGCACAAAGCATGGCACGACACCTCGGACGCGATCAAGAAAGTGAACTACCCGCTGATCGGCGACCCAACCGGCACCCTGTCGCGCAACTTCGAAGTCATGATCGAAGAAGAAGGCCTGGCACTGCGCGGTACCTTCGTCATCAATCCTGAAGGCCAGATCAAAGTGATGGAAGTGCACGACAACGGCATCGGCCGCGACGCGTCGGAACTGCTGCGCAAAGTTAAAGCCGCGCTGTACGTCGCTTCCCACCCAGGCGAAGTGTGCCCAGCCAAATGGACCGAAGGCGCAGCGACCCTGACCCCATCGCTCGACCTGGTCGGCAAGATCTAAGTTGTAAAGCTGAGCGCTTGAAGCACGCAGCACACAAGTAGTTACCGCGATGCCGGACCGGGCGTCCGGCCCGGCATACGCCTAAATATTTGTAAAAAAGGAATAAAAATCATGTTGGATGCAAATCTCAAAGCCCAGTTGAAAACCTACCTGGAAAAAGTGGTGCAACCGATTGAGATCGTCGCATCGCTCGACGACAGCGCCAAGGCCCGCGAGATGGAAGAACTGCTCCAGGAAATCGTCCTGTTGAGCGACAAGATCACCTTGGTCAAACGCACCGACGACGCCGAGCGCAAGCCGTCGTTCAGCATCAACCGCCCCGGCACCGATATCGGGGTACGCTTCGCCGGCATCCCGATGGGCCACGAATTCACCTCGCTGGTGCTGGCACTGCTGCAGGTCGGCGGCCACACCATCAAGTTCGACGACGCCGTCATCGAACAGATCCGCAACCTCGACGGCGATTACGCCTTCGAAACCTTCATCTCGCTGACCTGCCACAATTGCCCGGAAGTGGTGCAGGCGCTCAACGCGATGTCGGTGATTAATCCACGCATCAAGGTCACCACCATCGACGGCGGCGTGTTCCCGAAAGAAGTCGAAGAACGCCAGATCATGGCGGTACCGATGATGTTCCTGAACGGCGAACATTTCGGCCAGGGCCGCACCAACGTCGAAGAGATCCTGGCGAAGCTGGACACCAACGCTGGCGCCCGCCAGGCGGCCGAGCTGAGCAAGAAGGACGTGTTCGACGTGCTGATCGTTGGCGGCGGTCCCGCCGGCGCGGCTGCGGCCGTCTACGCGGCCCGCAAAGGCATCAAGACCGGCGTGCTGGCCGAGCGTTTCGGCGGCCAGGTGCTCGACACCTTGGCGATCGAGAACTTCATCTCGGTCAAGGAAACCGACGGTCCGAAATTCGCCGTGGCGCTGGAGCAGCACGTCAAGGAATACGAAGTCGACATCATGAACACGCAGCGCGCCGCCAAGCTGGTGCCGGGCAAGCTGATCGAGGTGCAGACCGCCAGCGGCGCGACCTTGAAGGCCAAGTCGGTGATCCTGGCGACGGGCGCCCGCTGGCGCGAGATCAACGTGCCGGGCGAGAAGGAATACCGCAACCACGGTGTCGCCTACTGCCCGCACTGCGACGGTCCGCTGTTCAAGGGCAAGCGCGTGGCGGTCATCGGCGGCGGCAACTCCGGCGTCGAGGCGGCGATCGACCTGGCCGGCCTGGTCAAGCACGTGACCTTGATCGAGTTCGGCGCCGAGCTGCGCGCCGACGCGGTCCTGCAACGCAAGCTGCGCAGCCTGGCCAACGTCACCGTGATCACCTCGGCGCAGACCACCGAGATCCACGGCGACGGCAAGATCGTCAACGGCCTGAGCTACAACGACCGCGTGTCGGGCGAAGCCAAGAAGGTCGAGCTGGAAGGCGTGTTCGTACAGATCGGCCTGGTGCCGAACACCGAGTGGCTCAAGGGCACTGTGGCGTTGTCGCGCCACGGCGAGATCGAAGTCGACGCCCGTGGCCAGACCTCGATTCCTGGTGTGTTCGCGGCCGGCGACGTCACCACGGTGCCGTACAAGCAGATCATCATCGCCACCGGCGAGGGCGCGAAGGCGGCGTTGTCGGCCTTCGATCACCTGATCCGTTCGGACGACGAGGAAGTGGTCGAGGAATCGGCCGAGAAGCACGCGATGACCGCGTAAGCGGCCACGGCATCAAATGACAACCGGGAGCAAGCTCCCGGTTTTTTTTCGCCCGCGCAAATCCAGGGTCAGGTCCACCATTTCTACACGATCTGGTCTGTACCGCCTGGCAGGGCTGAGCTTGTGTAGAAATGGTGGACCTGACCCCGGAGTGTTTACTCGGCAACCAGGACGTTGCGCTGGCGCTTTTGCGCCACCGTCACGCGCGAGGCGCGCTTGCGCCACCAGATGATCACGCCGGTTACGCTGAGCATGGCGACGACCACGCCCATGAACGAGATCAGGATGCGCCCAGGCAGGCCGAGGATGCGGCCCGAATGTAGCGGGAATTGCGCCTGGAGGAAGATGTCGGCGGCCGTGCCTTTCCATGGCTGGCGGTCGCCCAGCAGGCGGCCGTCGGCGCCGTCGTAGTACAGCGCGGCCGTGCCGACGCCGCCGGTGCCGTGGTCGTTGCCGGGGGTGAAGAAGCTGACGCCGTAGATGCCGAACTCCTGCGAATAGAACACGCCACCGGCCGGCTCGGCCCACTTGCGGTTGATCGCTTCGTTGCTGGCGCGCTCGATCACCTCGGCGTAACCCAGGCGTGGCTCGATCGGATGGTGTTTGTCGGCCATCGGGCGGGTGTCGAACGGCGTCGGCGTGACCTGCGAGAACGTCTTCATCACCGGCGCGAACACTTCGTTGTACAGGTTGAGCGAGAACGCGGTGAAGGCCAGGATGAACAGCAGGGCCCAGGTCCACAGGCTGAAGGCGCGGTGCAGGTCGAAGTTGAGCTTGTTGCTGCCGCCTTTCCAGCGCACCTTCCATGCCGGTTGCCAGCGCTGCCACCACGATTTGCCGGCCGGCAGCGGCAGGTCGCCGGCGATGTCGTCGCGGGCGACGGCGCGCGTGGCGTTGTTGGCGCCACGCCGCCGCACCGGCAACGTCAGGTAGAAGCCGACGAAGCAGTCCAAGGTCCAGATGATGGCGATGCCGCCCAGCAGCCAGATGCCCCAGCGGTCGATGCCCCACATTTCGGGAATATGCAGGGTGTAATGCAGGCGGTACAGGAAGGAGACGAAGGTCTCCTTGGTGATCGGCCAGACGGCGCCCCATTCGCGCTTGCCCAGCTCGGCGCCGCTGACGGGGTCGACGAAGACCTGGTTGAAGCCCGGCTCGGCCAGCTTTTTGGTGGCGGGATCGACGCGCGGACTGACGCCCAGCGCGAGCGATTCGCCCTTTTCCGCGTGCAGCGGAATGTACGAGACGCGCACGTCCGGGTAGCGCGCCTCGACCTGCCGCGCCAGCGCCAGCGACGCCTGCGCCGGGCCGGCCGTGTGGGCTTCCATCAGGTGCGGATTGAGCACGTCGTCGAGCTCGTGGTCCCACGAGATGATGGCGCCGGTGACGCCGCTGATAAACAAAAAGCCGGCCATGAGCAGGCCGGCGTAGCGATGAACCAAAGTCCAGAAGGCGCGCAAGGTAACCTCCAACAATTAGAAAGCAAAAAAGGACCGCGCCGGCGTCGGCGCGGTCCGGGCCGATCAGAAGCGGTACTTCAGCGACACCGACGCCGTGCGCGGCGCGGCGTAGGTGATGGCGCCGTACGCGGCGAACATGCCGAAGTGTTTCTTGTCGAGCGCGTTGTTGATGTTGAGTTGCGCCGACAGCTGCTTGGTGATGTCATAGCGCGCCATCAGGTTGACCAGGCTGAACGAATCCTGCTCGATCAAGCCGTTGGTGTTGGCCGGCGCCGACGGGTCGACCGTGTAGGTGCGGCCTTCCCAGTTGACGCCGCCGCCCACCGTCAGGCCGCTCAGTTGGCCCGGCAGTTTGTAGGTGGTGTAGACGCGCAACAGCTTGCGCGGATAGATGCTGTTGAAGTCCGCGCCGGTGGCCTCCTCCGCTTTGAATTGCGTGTAGCCGATGGTGGCGTTCCAGCCGCGCGCCAGTTCGCCCGACGCTTCCAGCTCGAAGCCGGTGCTGGTGGCGCCCTCGGCGCCGCGGTAGTACACCTCCTTCACCAGCGGGCCGTCGCCGTCGCGGTCGACCGTGCCGGCTTCCTGCGCCAGGTTGTCCTGCTTGATGCGGAACACCGCCAGCGAGGTGTTCAGGCGGCCGCCGAAATGCTCGCCCTTGATGCCGCCCTCGTAGCTCTTGCCCACGATCGGATCGAGCGAGCCGCCACCGAAGTCCTTCTGGCTCTGCGGCTGGAAGATGTCGGTGTAGCTGACATAGGTTGAGTAGGTGTCGTTGAGGTCGTAGACCAGGCCGGCGTACGGCGTCACTTCCTTGTCGTACTTCATCGTGTACGGGGCGGCGTAGCTGAGCGTGACGTCCTTCTGGTAGTTGGTCACGCGCGCGCCCAGGATCAGCTTGAGCGGATCGGCCAGCGACAAGCGCGCCACGCCGTACAAGCCCTCCTGCTTGGTGACGCCGCCTTCGTAGAAGGTTTGCGGGCCCCAGCTCGGGTTCGGATAGGCGGCCGCGTTCCAGTTGTTGAAGTCGCCCACGCCCGACGGCTGCGAGCCGAAATCGGCGGCGCGGCTGTTGGCGTTGAACTTCTGTTTCGAGTGCATATAGCCGAAGGCCGCCTCGTGCTTGCGCCCGCCCAGCTCGAACGGACCGCTGGCGTGCAGGCCGGCGTCGTCCTGTTTGGTGTGGGTGGCGTAGGAACCGGCGAAGGCGAACATGCCGGCGCCGGTCACGCGGTCGGGCACGCCCGACAGGTACAGCAGGTGGGAGTCGCTCTTGCGGTCGCCGTGGCTGTAGGTGGCGCGCACCTTCCAGCCGTTGTCGAAGCTGTGTTCGAGGTTGGCGAAGCCGTTGTTGTAGGACGTCGGCCAGTCGGCCCAGTCGGCGGCCGAGGTCTTCGACACCGGCCAGTTGGTGCGCGTGCCGTCGGTGTACCAGAACGGCAGGCCGCCCCACATCGGCCCCTTCGGATCGGTCTCCTGGCGGCTGAAGCCGGCCGACAGCAAGGTGCGCGGCGTCAGGTCGGCCTCGACGGTGGCGTAGATGGTTTTTTTCTTGTCGCTGGCGTAGTCGATCCAGCTGTCCGCTTCCTGGTACTCGCCGACCACGCGCGCGCGCACGGTGCCGGCCTGGGTCAGCGGGGTCGATACGTCGACCAGCGCGCGGCGCTCGCTGAAGCGGCCGAAGCCGATTTCGGCCGAGCCGGTCAGCTCCTTGCTGGTGGCGCGCTTGCGCACCAGGTTGATGGCGGCCGACGGGTTGCCGGCGCCGGTCATCAGGCCGGTGGCGCCGCGCACCACTTCCACGCGGTCGTAGATGGCCAGGCTGCCGGCCACCTCGCCCGAGCTCCAGGGTTGTTCCCACGTGGTCGGGATGCCGTCGATCTGCAGGTTGGTGACGTCGAAGCCGCGCGCGGTGAAGCCGGCGCGGTTGGTTTCGTACTGGTTGACCGAGACGCCGGTGACGTTGTTGACGACATCGGTGATCGACACCAGGCCCTGGTCCTCGATGCGCTGCTGGGTGACCACGGAGATCGATTGCGGCGTGTCGCGCAGCGACAGGCCCAGCGGCAAAGCGGTGCGGGCGCGGCCGGTGGTGTAGGAGCCGGTGCCCTCGGTGGTGTCGGCCAGCTTATCGGCGGTGACTTCGACCTGCGGCAGCACGGCGCTGTTCTGGTCGGCGATCTGGGCCTGGGCGATG
The DNA here is from genome assembly GCA_963511605.1 of uncultured Duganella sp. GTDB lineage: Bacteria > Pseudomonadota > Gammaproteobacteria > Burkholderiales > Burkholderiaceae_D > Rugamonas. The sequence continues at coordinate 178,852 of CAUPJZ010000007.1, forward strand.
AAGGGCATCGCCAGTCCCACGCAGAGGGCGAGTTGGTTCAGTTTGAGACGCTGGTGGGCGCGGGCGTGCGTATTCATTGATTCCTGTTGTTAGTTTGGGCCAAACACGGGGAGGGGGATTGTAATTACTGGTAATCCAATCGGAAACAGGAATGATAACGATTCTCATTCATAAGTCAAGGGAAATCGACTTCCCGGGGCGTGCCGCCTAGGCGGGAAACACCACGCGCGCGCTCAGGCCGCGTGTGCCGTCGGGCCGGTCCAGTAGCGAAATAGTGGCGCCGATCTGCCGCGCGATGGACGCCGTGATCGCCAGCCCGAGGCCCGAACCGAGCTCGCCGCTGCCCAGTATCCGGTAGAAGGGATCGAACACCCGTCCGCGCTCGGGCAGCGGAATGCCGGGCCCGGTGTCATCGACCTCGAGCACCACGCGCCCGTCCCGCTCGGCGACGGTGATGTCGATACGTCCGCCCTCGGGCGTATAGCGGATGGCGTTGTCCACCAGGTTCTTGACCAGGATTTTGATGTCCACCGGGCGTCCGGCAACGGTCGGGTCGGCGTCGCCCACCACGCCCAGATCGATCCCTTTGGCCTCGGCCAGCGGCACCAGATCCTCCAGGCACGCCTGGATCGCCTTTTTTAGCGCCACGCGCGTCGCCGGCTCGCCGCCGGACGCCTGGGTGCGGGCCAGGGCCAGCAATTGATCGAGCAGGACGCGGGTGCGCGACAGCCCGGCCGACAGGGTGCCCAGCCGTTCCCTGGCCTCGCCGGGCATGTCGCTGGCCGCCAGCCGTTCCGCCTGCAGCGACATGGCGGTCATCGGCGAGCGCAGCTCATGGGCGGCGTCGGCGATGAAGCGCCGTTGCCGCGCCAGCGCGCGCGCCGTGCGGGCGATCAGCTTGTTGATCTCGGTGACGAAGGGCCAGACCTCGGACGGCAGCGCGGCGCGGTCGAGCGCGCCCAGGTCGTGTTCGCCGCGCCGGCCCAGCTGCGCGGCCAGCCGCTGCAGCGGCTGGAACATGGTGCGCACCAGCAGCGCCACCATCAGCACCAGCACCGGTCCCAGGCACAGGATCGGCATCACCGTGCGCATGGCGCCGGCGCGCGCGACCGCGTCGCGCACCGCCGTCTGCTGCGCCACGGCGACCCGCACGCCCTTGGCGTTGGTGCGCACGAAGACGCGCCAGGTCTCGCTGCCGATGGCCACCGTTTGCAGGCCGTCGGGCAGGCCGGGGGAAAAGTGCGGCGGGGGTTCCGGGCGGGCCGCCGCGGTGCCCGGGGCGCCGATGAAGCGCGCCACGATGCGGGCGTCGAAATCGACATCGCCGATCCGCTCGCGCGCCATCGGCGAGGCCGGCACCGCGTCCAGCCTGCTGATCAGGTAGCCGACCTGCTTGAGGTGGGTGTCCTGGTCGCGGTGCGCGTCGTCGGTGGCCTCGTTGTACGAATACAGCCCGGCGACGGCCGCGCCGACCAGTATCGCGGCCGAGATCCACAGCGACAGCCGGAAGCGCAGCGACGCCGCTAGCGGCCCTTGGCGACCATCCATCCGACCCCCCGCACATTCTTGATGACGTCGCTGCCCAGTTTTTTCCGCAGCGCGTGGATCAGGAATTCGACGGCGTTGCTCTCGACTTCCTCGTTCCAGCCGTAGACCCGGTGCTCCAGCTCGGCGCGCGACAGGATGGCGCCCGGCCGGACCAGCAGCGCCTGCAGCAGCGCGAACTCGCGCGCCGTGAGGCGCACGGCGGCCGCGCCGGCGCGCGCCTCGCGGGTCGCCGGGTCGAGTTCGACGATGCCGTTGCCCAGCACGGTGTCGGCCCTGCCGTCCTTGCGCCGGGCCAATGCGCGCATGCGCGCCAGCAGTTCGCTCATCGCGAACGGCTTGACCAGGTAGTCGTCGGCGCCGCCGTCGAGCCCGGCCACGCGGTCCTCGGTCGCCTCGCGCGCGGTCAGTACCAGCACCGGCACGTTTGCGCGCATGCCGCGCAGCGTGCGCAGCACCGTCATGCCGTCGAGGCGCGGCAGGTTCAGGTCGAGCAACACCATTTCGTATTCAATGGCCCGCAGCGTCGTCAGCGCCGACTCGCCGTCGCGCACCCAGTCGGCCGCGTAGCTGGCGTCGCGCAGCGCGTGCTGGACCACGCTGCCGATCATCGGATCGTCCTCCACCAGCAACACCCTCATCCTTGCTTCCTTCCGTCTGCCCGCCCGCGATGGGCGCGTCGCACCGGCCGATTATATATGCCGGCCCGTTCGCGCCGGGCCCGCTAGCGTGCGCGCCCGCCGACGTCCCTGAAGCGAAGTGGCCGCTGAGTGGCCGCTAAGTGGCTGCTAAGTCTGGCTGGCCAGAATGGCCGGATCATCCCATCCACCGCCCGTCCGCATGGAGACGGGGCGGGGCTTGCCAAGTTTGCTCAATGAAATTATTCGCTTGTTTGCTCGTGGGCCTGGCCCTGTTCGCGGGACCCGGTTCACCTTCCGCGCTGGCCAAGGAAGCGCGCCCGTCGCCCGCCGCCAAGGCGGGCAAGGCCGCGCACGGAAAACGCGCCGCCAAACCTGCCGCGCGCCGCGTGCTCAAGGCGCCACGCGTGGCCCGCCTGGCGACGCTCAAGTCGAGCGCCGTGCTCATCCTCGATCCGAACACCGGCGAGGTCTTGTACCAGAAGAACGCCGGCGCGGCCATGCCGGTGGCCTCGCTCACCAAGCTCATGACCGCGTTGGTGGTGGTGGAGGCGCGCCAAGACATGGACCAGATGCTGGAGGTGACCGGCGCGGACGTGGACCGGCTCAAGTTCTCCTCGTCCCGGCTGCAGGTCGGCACCCGCCTGTCGCGCTCGGCCATGCTGCATATTGCCTTGATGAGTTCGGAAAACCGCGCGGCGGCGGCCCTGGGCCGCAACTATCCGGGTGGCACCAGGCGCTTCGTGGCGGCGATGAACGCCAAGGCCAGGGCGCTGGGCATGCGCAATACGCGGTATGTGGAGCCGACCGGGCTGTCGAGCGCTAACGTTTCCAGCCCGAAAGACCTCGCCAAGCTGGTGATCGCCGTCGAGAAGCACGCGCTCATACGGCGCTATTCGACGGACCGCGGTTTCACCATCCGCCAGGGGGCGCGGCAAACCGTCTACCACAACACCAACCGGCTGACCGCCAACCCGAGTTGGCGCATCCGCCTGCAAAAGACCGGCTATATCTCCGAAGCCGGCCGCTGCATGGTGTTGCACGCGAGCGTCAAGGGGCGCCCGACGGTGATGGTGTTCCTCGATTCCCAGGGAAAATATGCACGCGCCGCGGACGCCAACAACGTGCGCGCCTGGCTGGCCAGGTACAAGCCGCCGGCGCGGCGCTGACCGCGGCGCCGGCCGTGTTTATGTGACGAGGCCGACGCTGGCCTGCTTGTCGCGCAGGTGGATGGCGTTGCGGTGGCGCGCGCGCAGGCGCGCATCGGTGACCAGGCGCCCCAGCGTCTCGCCGACGACCATGACCACGCCGAGCAGCGGCAGCACCAGCATCAGCCCGGCCACGCCGGCCACATAGCCGCCGATGAAGATCATCAGCACCGTGATCAGCGGGTGGATGTGCAGGCTGCGCCCCAGGGTCAGCGGCATGAAGACGAAGTCGTCCAGCAGGCGCACCAGGATGAACACGCCGATGGCCAGGTAGGCCACCGACGGATCGCCGGGCGCGTCGGTCGAGGCGACCATCACCACCAGCACGCAGCCGAGGATGGAGCCGACGTACGGCACCCACGCCAGCACCGCCGCGATCAGCCCCAGCACCAGCGGCGACGAGACGCCGATCGCCCACAGGCCCAGCGCCAGCACCGCCGTGTCGAGCAGGGTCAGCTTGACCAGGCCCTGGAAGTAGCGGTGCGCGGTCTGGTCGACCTCGTGCAGCAGGCACAAGGTCTTTTCAAAGAACGCGTTCGGCACCGCGCGCGCCAGGAACTTCTTGAAGCGCAGGCCGTCGCGCAGGAAGAAGAAGGTCAGGAACGGCGCCAGCAGCAGCGACGGCAGCCACGCCGCCACCGACACCAGGATCTCGGTCAGGTGTTTCTGCACGAAGGTGCCGGTGAACGAGTTGACCCGGCTGTTGACGGTGCGCGCCAGCTTGACCTGCTTGAGGATGGGGAACTCGCGCTCGAGCGACAGCATCGTCTGGCGCACGAATTCCAGCCCGCCGTTGATGTACTTGCCCAGCATGTCCTGCCACGACACGGACGGGCCGGAATCCCACTGCACGGCGATCACGATGGCGATCAGCAATACCAGCAGGAACACGGAGCCGACCGTCATGGTCGCCGCGTTGAGGCTCACGCCCATGCGGATCAGGCGCTGCATCGGCGGTTGCAGGATGTAGTACAGCACGATGCCGAACAGGAAGGGGATGGCCAGGAACAGCATCTGTTGCAACAGGAACAGCAATGCGCAGGTGGCGGCGATGATGCCGCTCCAGACGACCGGGCCGGCGCGCTGTTGGGTGGGAATGAACGTCATAGCGCCTCGAAGTGCGGCGCGGCGCCCATCCATTCGCGCAGGCGGGTGCCGATGTGGCGCGCCAGGGCCAGCGCGATCTTGTAGCCGATCACGGCGTCCGTTTCCATCAGCCCCATGAAGTCGGCGCGGAAGAACACCGCCAACTCGCAGTTTTCCAGCGCGCGCGTCTGGGCGTTGCGCGGCGAGTCGTCCAGCAGCGCCATGTCGCCGAAGAAGGCGCCGGCCGACAGCTCGGCCACCACTTCGCGTCCGGCGCCGACCTCGCGGCTGACCAGCACCCGGCCCGACATCACCACGTACAACGCCTGGCCTTCCTCGCCCTCGTCGAAGATGATTTCGTCGGCGAGATAGCGGCGCTCATGCATCAGGCCGTCGACGATTTTCAGTTCGAGGGGTGTCAGCGTGGCGAACAACGCCGAATCCTTCAGACGCAACAACCGCGGCGACAACGTGGGGGACCTGAAAAAGCCGAACATCGAGACAAAACTCCAAAGTGGTTAAACAGCCGCAATCACGCGTTATCGCTGCACATAAGCGGACATTGTCGCCTGTTTTACCCCGCTAGATCCTTCCGTTGCGGAAATTTTTGCAAATTAAACACATCTCGTACATTTCAGCCATGCACCGCGTCATGCCCCTGACACACTGGTTTTGTAAGCTTATGCCCGCCCGCTTCGACGAAGTTAATCTCACTTGAATGAAATTAATAGAAGTTGACGTTATTTTTTTCTTAACCAGATTGAGCCAATGAATATCAAACGCAGCCAAATCGCCATCGCCGCCGCACTGTGCGCATACAACGTCTTGCCCGGCGCCCATGCCCAGAGCTCCGGAGCCCCGGCCGCCGACGTGGCCGGAACGCAGCAATCGGTGATCGTGACCGGCACCCGCAGCAGCAACCGCACGCAGTTCGACACCTTGGCGCCGGTCGACGTGTTCACCCGCGAGGAAATCGGCGCCGTCGAATCGTCCGACCTGAACGACGTGCTGGCGCAACTGGTGCCGTCGTATGTGGTGCAGCGCCTGCCGATGGCCGACGGCCAGGTGTTCGTGCGCCCGGCCACCCTGCGCGGCCTGTCGCCGGACCAGACCTTGGTGCTGGTCAACGGCCGCCGCTTCCATCGCAGCGCCCTGCTCGGCGCGCGCGGCGCCCAGGCGCCCGACCTGGCGCAGATTCCGACCAGCGCCATCAAGCGTATCGAGGTGCTGCGCGACGGCGCCTCCGCCCAGTACGGCTCGGACGCGATCGCCGGTGTCATCAACATCATCCTGGACGACTCGGTCGGCGGCGAGATCACCGCGCGCCACGCGCAATACAGCGAAGGCGACGGCAAGTCCAACGAACTCAACGCCAAGTACGGTTTCACCTTCGGCGACGATGGCCGCGTGCTGCTGTTCGCCGAGGCGGCGAAGTCGGACCCGACCTCGCGCACCCGCCAGCGTCCGGACGCGATCGCCTTCCAGGCCGCGCATCCAAACCTGGCCGTGCCCAATCCGGTGCAGCGCTGGGGCCAGCCGGAGCTCGAGAGCCAGCGTGCCGGCTTCAACGCCAGCCTGGGCCTGGCCGGCGACACCGTGCTGTATGGACACGGCCTGGTCGGCCACAGCGACGGCACGTCCGATTTCAACTGGCGCAATCCCGATACCAGCACCAGCGTCTACAAGACCGGCGCCGTGTTCCCTGGCTGGGACGTGCGCAGCATTTATCCGCTCGGCTTTAGCCCGCAGTACACCAACGAGCAGGACGACCTGCAAGTGCTGGCCGGCGCGCGCGGCCGCTTCAGCGACGCGCTGGCGTGGGATGTCAGCGCGTCGTATGGCTCCAACGCCATCGATTACGGCCTGCACAACTCGATCAACGCCTCGCTTGGCCCGGCCAGCCCGACCTCGTTCTACCTGGGCCGCCTGACCCAGCAGGAAAAGCTGGTCAACGCCAATTTTAACTACGAGTGGCGCTTGCCGGCGCTGGCCCAGCCGGTCAACGTCGCCTTCGGCGCCGAGTACCGCAACGAAACCTACAAGGTTCGAGCGGGCGATCCTGCGTCCTTCGCGGTGGGGCCGGGCGCGGCCGCCGGGCTGGACGCCAACTCCAACGGCGCGCCGGGCTTCAGCGACCGCCAGGCCGGCCGCTGGGGGCAGGACAGCTACGCCGCCTACCTCGACGTCGAGGCGCCGCTGGGCGCGATGATCACGGTTGGCGCGGCGCTGCGCTACGAGGACTTCTCCGAATTCGGCGACACGCTCAACGGCAAGCTGTCGGCGCGCCTGGCGCTGTCGCCGGACTTCGCGCTGCGCGGTTCGTACTCGACCGGCTTCCGCGCGCCCACGCCGGGCCAGCTCAACACCAACAGCACCAGCCAGGGCCTCGACACCAAGACCTTGCTGGTGTTTACCACCGGCCGGCTGTCGAACAGCGATCCGTTGGCCGTCGCGCTGGGCGCCAAGCCGCTGCAGCCGGAAAAGTCGAAGAACCTGTCGCTGGGCTTCACGTGGAAGACGGCGCTGGGCCTGTCCGGTTCGGTCGACCTGTACGACATCAAGCTGCGCGACCGCTTCAGCACCTCGGCCTCGTTCGCCGTGCCGGCCGGCGCCGCCAATCCGCTGCGCTACACTTCGGTCAGCTACTTCACCAACGACTTCGACACCACCACGCGCGGTGTCGATGTGGTCGGCAACTACCTGAGCCGCGTCGGCGACGGCAAGCTCAATTTCACCGCCGCGTTTAACTACAACAGCACCAAGGTCGACAGCGGCCGCTCCAGCGTCGCCACCAACGCCAGCCAGCGCACCGTGTTCGAGGAGCGCCTGCCGCGCCAGAAGGCGACCGTCAGCGCGACCTACGACCTCGGCGCCTGGAGCGCCCTGGCGCGCGTACGCCACTACGGCGCCTGGACCGACAGCACCGGCAACGCCACCGGCGACATCTTCCAGCGCTTCGGCGCGATGCGCTTCCTCGATCTGGCGGCCAGCTACAAGATCGCGAAGAACCATTCGCTGCGCGTCGGCGTCGACAACGTCCTCGACAAGTATCCGGACGAAGCGGTGTTCCAGGCCAGCCGCGGCCTGATCTACTCGCGCAACGCGCCGTACGACACCGATGGCCGCAACCTCTACATCGACTACACGGTGAAGTTTTGAGCCAGCCTGATTTGAGCCGGCGCGCCTTGCTGCGCGCCGGGGCGATCTTGTCTCTTCCTTTGTCTTTACCTCTATCGGTGGCGCCGGCCGGCGCGCTGGCGTCCAACCCTTCGCCGCAATTTCCGGTGCGGCCGCTGCTGGGACCGGAATCGCTGGCCGCCGACGCCGACTACTGGCAATCGGTGGCCGACCTGTACGACATCACCGACGAGGTGGCGATGCTCGACAACGGCTACTGGGGTTCGATGGCGCGGCCGGTGGCCGAGGCCTACGAGCGCCACACGCTTGAGGTCAATCGCGGCAACGCCTACTACGGCCGCGTGCAGTTTCCGGCCGAGTACGAGGCGGCGCGCGCCCGTGCCGCCCAGGCGCTGGGCGTCGAGCGCGACGAGATCGTCTTCACGCGCGGCGCCACCGAGGCGTTGCTGGCGCTGATCGGCGGCTACAACAAGCTGCGCCCCGGCGACGTGGTGCTGTGCGCCGACGTCGACTACGACAACATGATCAAGGCCGTGCACTGGCTCAAGGAGCGGCGCGGCGTGGAGGTGGTGTCCATCGCCATGCCGGAGCCGGCCACCCACCAGGCGCTGATCGATTGCTACGCGCAGGCGATGGAGCGCCATCCGGGACTGCGCATGATGCTGCTCACCCACGTCAACCACCGCAATGGCATGGTGCTGCCGGTGGCCGAGATCGGCCGCATGGCGCGCGAGCGCGGCATCGACGCCATCGTCGACACGGCGCACGGCTTCGGCCAGCTCGACATGCGCATCCCGGATTTGGGGGCGGACTTCGTCGGCATCAATCTGCACAAGTGGATAGGCGCGCCGGTCGGCGTGGGCGCCGTCTACATCCGGCGCGGGCGCGTGGCAGATATCGACCCGTACATGGGCGAGACCGACGGCGACGATATCCGCACCCGCGTGCATACCGGCACCGTCAACTTCGCCGCGTATCTGACCTTGCCGGCGGCGCTGGATTTGCATCAGCGCATAGGTGTCGCCAACAAGCAGGCCAGGCTGCACCGGCTGCGCAACCGCTGGGTAGAGGCGGTGCGCGGGATGGCGGGCGTGGAGTTGCTGGCGTCGGCCGATCCGCGCCTGACCAGTGCGATTTCATCGTTCCGGTTGAAGGGCCGCGCGTCGGTGGCCGATAATCTCGCCTTGTCGAGGCTTCTGTTGCGGGAGCATCGCGTATTCACCGTCATGCGCGACGGCCTGGCCTCCGGCGCCTGCGTGCGCGTGACGCCGTCGATCTTCACCTCCGAGGCGCAGATCGACAGCCTGGTCGCGGCGCTGGGGAAAGTGGCGGCTTGATTGCTATAGTTGGACGGTCTGCGCCAGCGGCAGCACGGGATCGAGATGGCTGGTCAGCACGATGCATTGGCGCGCCAGCCGCTCCGGCGCCGACAGTTGCGCGCGCAGGTAGGCGACGGCGTCGACATCGAGGCCGTTGAACGGTTCGTCGATCAGCAGCAGCCGCACCGGCAGCGCCAGCGCCAATGCCAGCTGCATTTTCTTGTGCTGGCCCAGCGACAGCGTGGTCACCGGCTGGTCCAGTGTCGGCAGCAGGTGGAACGCAACCAGCTCCGAGTTCAGCAGCGCGGCGTCGGTGGCGGGGTAGAGCGACAGATGCAGGTCGAGTATCTCGCGCACGGTCAGCCAGGGCAGTTGCGGCGTGTCGCCGCCGCAGTAGTGGCATTGCAAGCGGTACGCCAGCGGTTGCGCGTGGATCTCGATGCCGCCGAGGCGGATGACGCCGCCGTGCGGCGTCAGCGCTCCACCGGCCAGCTTCAGCAAGGTGGTCTTGCCGGCGCCGTTTTCGCCGCGCAGCCAGGTGATGCCCGCGCCCAGCCGCAGCGAGAACTGTCGAAACAGCGGATGGTTGGCGAACTCGAAGTTCAATTGGTCGATGTGCAGCACGGTGTTCAATTCCATAGTTCACTTCCGATCGCGGTCAGGATGAGGATGGCGCCGATCACCAGCGCGGTGCGACCGCGCGCGCTCAGGCCGCGCGACGCGACGACGGCGATTTGCGCGATGGCGGCAAAGCACAGCCACACGATGGCGACGGTGGTGCTGTAGCCGGCGGCGGCGCGGCCCAAGGCCAGCGCGGCAAACCACGCCAGCACGCACAGGCCAGGCAGCAGCGTCAGCACCATCGCGGCACGGAACAGGCGCTCGGCATCGATGGGCCAGGCGGCGGCGACGGGACGCAGCCGGGCGATCTGCTCGGCCACGGCCTTGTCGCCGCGATCGGTCAGCAGCATCAAGGTCAGCGCGGTGCACGCGCCCCACAGCGCGGGCGGCACCAGCGGCGGATGCCACATCCAGACCGAGACGCCGAGCATGGCGCCGAGTAGCAGCAAGGTCTGCTGGATGCCGACGACATCGTCCGCGCGCCAGAACGGCAGCCAAAACAGTCGATGCCATTGGTATAGCGGCTTGGGTATGCGCTGTTCGCCGGGTACGTAGCTGGTCGGCGCGGGCCGGGCGCGGCCGGGCTTGCGCGCCGCCGGCATGCGGACGCGTTGCGCGAGGACGAGCGTCGACAGCAGCCATGCCAGCAGCAGCGACAGCACCGTCAGGGCCAGGGCCGCCGGCGCGACCGGGCGCAGCCAGTCAGGCCTCTGATAAAACCAGATCGCGGTCGAGACCGCAAAGGCGACGGCCACCGGTCCGACGATGATGCCGGCGACCATCGCGTCGGCGCTCCATCGCAAGCGTGGACTGATCGGCAGCGCGCGGCTCCACAGCGTGACCTCGGCCGGATGCAGATGCTTGCGCATCAGCCAGACCGGCGCGGTGGCCACCAGCACTTGTGCAAGCACGAGCGCCAGCGCCTGCGGCCATGGAAGCGTGGCGGCGAACAATCCCGGTAAGGCGATGCACGCGAGCAGTCCGATCACCACCGGCGCGAAGCCGAGCAGAATGATTTCCAGTGAGCTGGACAGGCTGGGGATGATGCGCAGCAGCGCTTGCCGCGTCATGCTGGCGCGGAAGCGCAGATAGGGATGGAGGTTGGATGTCATCGCGCACAAGCATACGCAATATTTCTGAAGCTGAAATGAATAAGGGCCCGATCAAGATCGGGCCCTTAAGGAATGTTGGCGGAGTGGACGGGACTCGAACCCGCGACCCCCGGCGTGACAGGCCGGTATTCTAACCAACTGAACTACCACTCCTAATTCGTTTTATCGTTTTCTCTGGTGGGTGCTGAGAGGGTCGAACTCCCGACCTACGCCTTGTAAGGGCGCCGCTCTACCAACTGAGCTAAGCACCCAGAAAACTTATCAGCGTTGTTTCATTTAACTGCTACAACTGCTGAACGAGGCCGTATTCTACAAGCTGGTTTATTGGTTCCGCAAGGGGTTTTGTAAATAATTTAGAAAAATTGCTCGCAAGCTCGTTTAGGGGGTGTCAAGATATGCCCGCGACGAACCCATAAGAAAGAGACCCCATGCGGCGCAACGACAGTGGTAACGATCCCCTCGACAGCCTGTACCGCCGCGTCAGCTGGCGGCTGATGCCGTTCCTGTTCCTGTGCTACGTGGCCGCCTACCTGGACCGCGTCAACGTCGGCTTCGCCAAATTGCAGATGCTGTCGGACCTGCGCTTCAGCGATACCGTGTACGGCATCGGCGCCGGCATCTTCTTCGTCGGCTACTTCCTGTTCGAGGTGCCGTCCAATTTGGTGATGACGCGCACCGGCGCGCGCATCTGGATCGCCCGCATCATGATCAGCTGGGGCGTGATCTCGTCGGCGATGATGTTCACCAACAGCGTCGCCAGTTTCTACGTGCTGCGGTTCTTGCTCGGCGCGGCCGAGGCGGGCTTCTTCCCCGGCATCATCCTCTACCTGACCTACTGGTATCCCGCGCACCGGCGCGCGCGCATGGTGGCGCTGTTCATGAGCGGCGTGGCCGTGGCCGGCGTGGTCGGCGGGCCGCTGTCGGGCTGGATCATGAAAACCTTCGCCGGCCTTCATGGCCTGAGTGGATGGCAGTGGCTGTTCCTGCTCGAAGGCGTGCCGTCGGTGCTGCTCGGCGTGTGGACGCTGTTCTATCTGGACGACGGTATCCGCTCCGCCAAGTGGCTGAGCGAAGACGATAAGCAAAAGCTCGAGCAAGCCATCGCGGAAGACGGCAAACAGCAACAGCACATGCCGCTCGCGCAGATGTTCAGCAACGGCAAGGTATGGCTGCTGGCGCTGGTGTACTTCCTGTTCGTGATGGGCTTGTACGGCGTCAGTTTCTGGCTGCCGCAACTGGTTAAGAACAGCGGCATCGACGACGTCTTCACGATCGGCCTGCTGACGGCGATCCCGTATTTCGTCGCGGCGGTCGTCATGGTGCTGGCGGCGCGCCACTCGGACCGCAGCGGCGAGCGCCGCTGGCACGCGGCCGTGGCCGCGCTGGCCGGCGCGGCAGGCCTGATCGTCGCCACTGTCTACAGCGACAACACCGTCATCGCGATGGCGGCGCTGAGCGTGGCGACGGCCGGCATCCTGAGCACGTTTCCGATTTTCTGGAGCCTGCCGACGGCCATGCTGGGCGGCGCTGCGGCGGCGGCCGGCATCGCGCTGATCAACTCGGTCGGCAACCTGGCCGGCTTCGTCAGCCCGTATCTGGTCGGCGCGATCAAGGATGCCACGCACAGCACGGCCAACGGCATCTATCTGCTGGCGGCCAGTCTGGTGGCGGGCGCCGTGCTGGTGGTGGCTGCCGTGAGCACTAGCGGGAGAAAGGCGCCTGTCTGCGATTAGGAACTGAGCAAGCGACGGCAAATCAAAGCTTCAAGGTCGCGGCTCGTATGAGCAATCATATGAACATAAACGGTATCGTCATCTGCGCGCTCGATGAGGATACGGTTCTGACCGGCCAAGAGTTGACGGTGGGTCGTCAAATGAAGATCTTCCAGCTCGGGCACAAAGGTGCCTTTAGTTTTCCATTCTTTAAGAGAATTGACCTCAGCCAAAATGTCTTGAGTCACCTTCTTAACGAAGGCAGGGGACTCGCTTTGCTTCAAATAAGCGCGAATGTCATGCAGGTCGTTCAAGGCGTATTGCGTCCAAATGATTCTCATCTGTGTCATGAGCTTTCATCGTCTTCCGCTTCGAGAAGAGCGACAACATCATCATGATTAATTACTTTACCTTCTTCAATCTGCTTTCTGCCGAGTGCCAAAATCCGAAGCATGGCAAGTTGGTCTTGAGTCTTCTGATAGCTAACAGAGTCTTGAACGACGGCCTGGACTCTGCCATTGACGGTAATCGCCACTGGGTCACGAGTCTCCAGCACTTGCTTGACCACGTCGCTAGTGTTCGTCTTCAAGTAGCTAATGGGCTGAATGTTCGCAAAATTCATACCGTCCTCCGTCGAAGTTGTCAGGCGATGATAGCACCGAAAGCCAAATTAAGTACTGAATTTAGTTACCCCTCTCTGACTTAATTTTCCAGATGCCATGACCTGGGAGGTAATCGCCGCGCCATGCCGATTTCCGGAGAATGGGTTCTGTCGATTCGACACAACCACCCAAGGAGATCATCATGACCCATACCGCTACCCCCGCCGACATCGCCACCCAATATCTGGCCGTCTGGAACGAACGCGATGCCGCCGCCCGCAGCGCCCTGGTGGCGCGCGCCTTTAGCATCGACGCCAGCTATGTCGATCCGATGATGCGCGGCGCCGGCCACGACGGCATCGACGCCATGATCGCCGGCGCGCAGGGCCAGTTCCCCGGTTACCGCTTCGAACTGGACGGTACGCCGGACGGCCACAACGACGTGGTACGCTTTTCGTGGACCCTGGGCCTGCCGGGCGCCGCGCCGGTGGCGCACGGGACCGATGTCGCCCAGGTCGCCGGCGACGGCCGCCTGGCCAGCGTGACGGGCTTCCTCGACGCGGTGCCGGCCTGAGCTACATTATCGACTTGCCCACACGATGGAGACGCCATGAACACAGCCGCCGCGCCGGACCAGTATTTCAGCGATTTCGCGGCGGCGCTGCGTTACTGGCGTGGCAAGCGCGGCTACAGCCAGCTGCGGCTGTCGACCGAGGGCGAGATTTCGCAGCGTCACATCAGCTTTCTCGAAAGCGGACGATCCCAGCCCAGCAAGGAGTTGATCCTCAAGCTGGGCATGGTGCTGGAGATCCCTTTGCGACAACGAAACGTCATGCTGTTGTCGGCCGGCTTCGCGCCCGCCTACCAGGAGCGCAAGCTGTCCGATCCGGAACTGGACGCGGTGCGCCAGGCGCTCGATTTCATGCTGGCGCAACAGGCGCCATATCCGGCGCTGGTGGTGGACCGGTTGTGGAACCTGGCCATGGCCAACGGCCCGGCCGCCGGCCTGATGCGCTGGCTGCTGGGACTGCCGGCGGATGCCGCCCTGCCCACCGACGGCTCGGTCAACGTGCTCAAGCTGATGCTCGATCCCGGCGGCGTGCGCCAGTACCTGCACAACTGGCAGGACGTCGCGGCCGACCTGCTGCACTGGATACAGCGCGAAGCGATGAGCGACGGCCCCGGCAGCGAGGCCACGACGCTGTTGAACGAGTTGCTGGCGCTGCCGGGCATAGGCGGCGTCGCGGGCAGGGGAGGGGCGCCCAACCTCGACCGCCGCGCGTTGCCGTTTTTGCCGGTGACGATACGCAAGGACGGCGTCGAGCTCAATCTGTTCACCACCATCGCCACCCTGGGCACGCCGCACGACGTGACGGTGCATGAATTGCGGGTGGAATCGTTTTTCCCGGCCGACGCGGCCAGCGCCGAGTGGTTCCGGGCGCGTTACGGCCAGCCCGGACTTGCAGCCTGATCAATTTCCGTGGATACTGTATGAATTCACAGTAATTCGTGCTTTGATGGGTAACACGTAGGGCGGATTAGGCGGCACGCCGTAATCGGCCATGCATGGGCTGCCAACGGCGCATGCATGGCCGATTACGCTGCGCTAATCCGCCCTACGTGATTCAGATAAACGCTAACACCGCAGCATTTGCACATGATTGAATGTCCTCGGCGCATCGCCCACCTCGACATGGATGCGTTCTACGCCTCCGTGGAGCTGTTGCGCTACCCGGACCTGCGCGGCCTGCCGGTGGTGATCGGCGGCGGCCGCGACGCCCAGCCGGTGTTGCAGGAGGACGGCACGCACCGCTACGCCCGCCTGCGCGACTATGTCGGCCGTGGCGTCATCACCACCGCCACCTACGAGGCGCGCGCGCTCGGCGTGGGTTCGGCCATGGGCATGATGAAGGCCGCCAAGCTGGCGCCCGACGCCATCCTGTTGCCGGTCAACTTCGACGCCTACCGCCATTTCTCCCGGCTATTTAAAGCCGCCGTGGCGTCGATCGCGCCGGATTTCGAGGACCGGGGCATCGACGAGATCTATATCGACCTGACCCGCGTCGAAGGCGAGACGCTGGAACTGGCGCAGCGCATCAAGCAGGCCGTGCGCGACGCCACCGGCCTGTCTTGCTCGATCGGCATCACGCCCAACAAGCTGCTGTCGAAAATCTGCTCCGACCTGGAAAAGCCCAACGGCCTGACCATCCTCGGCTACGACGACATCCCGGCCCGCATCTGGCCGCTGGGCGTGCGCAAGATCAACGGCATCGGCCCCAAGGCCACCGAGAAACTGGCGGCGCTGGGCATCGACACCATCGGCCAGCTGGCCGCCGCCGACGCCGGCCTGTTGCAGGACCACTTCGGCGCCCACTACGCCGGCTGGCTGGCCACGGCCGCGCGCGGCATCGACCACCGCGAAATTTCCACCAGCTCCGAGAGCAAGTCGATCAGCCGCGAAACCACCTTCGAGCGCGACCTGCACGCGCGCCAGGACCGTGGCGCGCTGTCGGGCATCCTAACGTCGCTGTGCGACCGGTTGGCGGACGACCTCAAGCGCAAGGGCTACGTCAGCCGCACCATCAGCATCAAGCTGCGCTTCGACGATTTCCAGATCGTCAGTCGCAACGTCACCCTGCCGCACCCGGTGGCCGAGCCGACCGCCATCCTGCACGCGGCGCGCGAATGCCTCAAGCGCGTGCCGCTGGAGCGGCGCTTGCGGCTGCTGGGCGTACGGGCCAGCACGCTCGAACCCCCGCCGCCGGAAGGCGCGGTCCACGCCCGGCGCGGCGTGCAGGGCGACCTGTTCGCATAGTTTCAATCCCACCACAATCGGTCGGGGGCGGCCGCCACCGTGTAAAATGGCGCTCCCCTGGCATTACTGAACAAGGCACTCACTCATGTGGTTTAAGAATCTTCAGATTTACCGTCTGCCGGCCCCTTGGGCCTATACCCCTGAACAACTGGAAGCCGCCCTCGCTCCCCACTCCTTCGTACCAGCCAGCAGCAACGAGTTGCTGCGCCAGGGTTGGGACACGCCGCGCCCGAACGGCGGCCTGGTGCACGTGGTGAACAAGCAAATGCTGATTCTGCTGGGCACCGAGAAAAAACTGCTGCCGTCGACCGTCATCAACCAGGTCGCCAAGGCCCGCGCGGCCGAGATGGAAGAAGCGCAAGGTTTCGCTCCCGGCAAGAAGGCCATGAAGGAGTTGAAAGAGCGCGTCGCCGACGAACTGCTGCCGCGCGCGTTCTCGATCCGCAGCAACGTCTGGACCTGGATCGACCCGGTCAACGGTTGGCTGGTGGTCGACGCGGCCAGCCCGGCCAAGGCCGACGAAGTGATCAAGCTGCTGCTCAAGGCCGTCGATAAACTGCCGCTGGAAAGCCTGCGCGTGCAGCGCTCGCCGGTCGGCGTGATGACCGAATGGCTGCAGGCGGACGACGCGCCGGCCGGCTTCACGGTCGACATGGACACCGAGCTGCGCGCCACCGGCGAGAGCAAGGCCGCCGTGCGCTATGTGCGCCACACCCTGGAAGCGGACGAGGTGCGCCGCCACATCGCCGCCGGCAAGCAGTGCACGCGCCTGGCGATGACGTGGGACAGCAAGATTTCCTTCGTGCTGACCGAGTCGCTGGCGATCAAGGGCATCAAGCCGCTGGACGTGATCGCCGAAAAGGAATCGAGCACCAAGAACGACGAAGAGCGTTTCGACGGCGACTTCATGCTGATGACGGGCGAGCTGAACAAGCTGATGGCCGACGTCGTCGAAGCATTGGGCGGCGAAGCGAAAGCCTAAGTTTTTGGTAAAAAAAGCCGCGACATCGCACGATGTCGCGGCTTTTTTTCGTCTGGACGTTACAGCGGCTGGAACACGCCGGCCGCCTTGTTCTTCTGCACGTTATCCCAGGCGAAGATCTTGCCGTTCATCGCCACGTACACGCCGGGCGGCAAGGTTTGCGCCACGCCGCAGGCGAAGCCGAGGTTGAACAGCGCGTCCGAATTGGCGATCTCGTAGGGGATCATCGCGCCGGTCAGCACGATCGTCTGGCCGAGCTGGGCTGGTCCCAGCACCATGGCCGTTTGCGGCATCGTGTCGGTGCCGTGGATGATCACGATCGCCTTCTCCGGCGCGGCGCGGCACGAGGCCAGGATGCGCTCGCGGTCGGCGTCGACCATGTCGAGCGAATCCATCAGCGGTAATGTTTCAAGGGCCACGTCGACGGTCAGACGGCAGCGTTCCAGCAGCGCCGGCACGTGGCTCTCGGCGAAGCCCAGGGTGCCGTTCAATTCGTTGTAATGTTTGTCGAAGGTGCCGCCGGTGGCGAGGATGCGCAAAGTCATAATAAAAGCTCAAGCTGGGGAAAATGACCTGCATCATAACCCAAACCACCGCACACGCCGCAGCGCAAAAAAAGAGGGCGCGGCCGGCTGGAAAGTTGGGCATACTATGTCTACACTGGTTTCTTTTGTCCGTTTCCACACCATGAAAGCCGTCGCTCCCGGAACTGTTATCTTTCATCGCCATCGCGGCTACGGCGTCATCACGTCGGTCAATCTGCTGACCGGCTGGATCTCCGCCCGCTTCGGCAGCGAGTCGCGCACGCTCGACCTGAACCTGTCCACGGACGAGGTGCAGTTCGCCGATGGCGAGGCGATCCTGTTCCGCCGCGCGCCGCCCGACCGCATGCCCCACGCGCGGCTGATGGCGGTGGTGCGCGCGTTGCACAAGGCGGGTTATCAAAGGCTCTATCTGTATTCCTGGCCCAAGCCGTCGGGCTTGCACTGGCGCTGGCATTTGTTCACCGGCCAGCGCGACTGGATGCAGCGCTCGTGGCGCGAGGGCTGGTATGGCTCCGGGGCCGACTACAACGTCAATCCGGTGATGGGCTGGGGCGATTCGCCCGGCGCCACCACCGAGGAATTGATCCATGCGCTGGCCAGGTTCGATCCGCAGGGGCTGGCGCAGGCGCTGGGGCGCGACGAGGACCACACCGCGTGGTTCGACAGCGTGTGCGAGGCGTTGTTGCCGGGGTATATGTACAGCCTGGACATGCAGCGCCCAGACGGCGGGCCGCTGACGGACATGCCGGCGGTGCCGGTGATACCGGTGCGCGCGACGTTGCCGCCGTACGCGGGACCGGAGATCGGCTGGCCGCCCGGCTGGGCCGGACTGTGGAACAAGGTGCATGTGATGCCGGCGCCGCGCGTCAACCTGACCGGTTTGCCGGAAGTGCCGGAACAGACGGATTAATTCCACGCTAAATTCCGCTACCACCCGCGCCATCTTTTTCGTAATATAATAAGTTACGAGAAATGACGAGGAGGCGCAATGGGGTTTTCCAATCCAGCCGATGTGGCGCGCTACGCCGAAGGGCCGCCACGCATGGTGCCCGGCTTCGCCGACATGCAGCGCATGGCCCGGGTGCTGCTGGCCGAGAGCGCGCCCGCGGACGCCAGGGTTCTGGTACTGGGCGCGGGCGGCGGGCTTGAACTGAAAGCCTTCGCCGATGCCCACGCCGGGTGGACGTTCGACGGCGTCGATCCGTCGGCGGAAATGCTGGCGCTGGCGCTGCGCACCGTCGATCCGCACGCCGGCCGCGTCACCCTGCACGAGGGCTACATCGACGTGGCGCCGGAGGGACCGTTCGACGCCGCCGCCTGCCTGCTGACCATGCACTTCATGACTTTGGACGAACGCCGGCATGCCCTGGCGGCGATCCGGCGCAGGCTGCGTCCGGGCGCGCCGTTCGTCGTCGCCCACCTGAGTTTTGCGCCGGAGCAGGCGGCCCGCTGGCTGGCCCGAGACGAGGCGTTCGCCGTGTCGGCCGGGGTGGGGCTGGCGCAGGCGCGCCAGCGGCGCGAGGTGATCGGCGCCACGCTGCCGGTGCTGGCACCCGGGCAGGACGAAGCGTTGCTGCGCGAAGCCGGTTTCCGCGACGTCGACCTGTTCTATGTCGGCGGCATCTTCCGGGGCTGGATCGGCTACGCGTGACGCACACGCTGCCGCGACCGGTCGCTTTTTTCATACTGGAAAGTTCGATATATTGGCTTTTTCAGATGAGGAGATGACATGGATGTAGCGTTACGTGTGCTGGCCACGCTGCTGTTTTGGAGCGCGGGCATTTTCGGACTGTTTAATTACGGCAAGGTTATGGAAGAGATAAGGTCGGTCGGCTTGCCATGCGGGCGCGTGCTTGCGGCCGGCGTCATCGCGGTCCAGTTGCTCGGTTCGGCCTTGGTGATCGGCAACCCGGCCGGCATGGCATGGGTAGGGGCGGCGATGCTGGCCGGCTTTACGCTGCTGACGATTCCGTACGGCCACGCGTTCTGGAAATTCGAGCAGCCGCGCAGGACGGAGGAAATGCACATCGTGCTCGAGCATTTGACCGTGGCCGGGGCGCTGCTGCTGATCGGCGTGCACGCCTCAGCGTGATGACGACCGTGAAGCGCGGCCGCGGCCGTCCGAAAAAGCTCGAGGCGGTTGACTTGCTGTTGAGCGTGGGCCGCGAATTGCTGCTGACCTACGGGCTGCGCATCACGGTCGATGCCATCGTCATGCGGGCCAAAGTCGCCAAGACCACCTTTTACACGTACTTTGCCGACAAAGAAGCGTTCATCGAGGCGGTGTTGCGGCGTGAATCGGACCGCACCATTTCCGACGCCCAGTTCAGCGCCGCACAGCGCGCCGATCTGCGCTCGACACTGGTGGAATTCGGCATCCGTTATCTCTGCTTTGCCAACGAGCATCAATTGCTGGGATGGGACAAGTTGATCGCCTCGGCCAACGATCTGTATCCGGCATTCGCGCAGCGCCTGTTCGACGCAGGTCCCGGGCGCGGCTACACCTTGCTGACCTTCATCCAGCGCCGAGCGCAGCGCGACGGCCAGTTGCGCATGGACGACGCGGCCGCCGCCGCCGAAGATCTGGTGGCGTTGTGGTACGGCACCAAGATACTGAGGGTAAACCTGCGGGTCTGCGCACCGATGGACCAGGAAGAAATCGCCGCGCGCGCCCGGCGTGGCGTCGCGCTTTTTCTGCGGCTCTACGCCACCGGCGCCGGGGCCGCTGCCGACTGACCGGCGCCGTCCCCTGTCGGAAGCGCTGGCGCTGGTTTAACACCCGGGCTTCATGCCAGGCTTACAACCTGGCGTTGGCCTTGTAGTCGGGATTGTTGATTTTGTCGCAGTTGCCTGCGGCGAAGTCGACGATATTCTGGAACGCATGGCGGAAGTACAGCTCGTAGCTGTCCTGCTCCACGTAGCCCAGGTGCGGGGTCGCCAGCACGGTCGGGATGCGCAACAGCGGCGAGTCCGCCCCCAAGGGCTCGGTCTCGAACACATCGATCGCCGCGTAACCTGGCCGGCCCTTGTTCAGCGCCCGCTCCAGCGCGTCGGGCGCCACCAGCTCGGCGCGGCTGGTGTTGACGAACAGCGCCGTCGGCTTCATGCGCGCCAGATCGTCCGCCGTGACGATGCCGCGCGTGTCCGGATGCAGCCGCAGGTGCAGGCTCAGCACATCGGCCTCACCGAAGAACGCCTCGCGCGACGGCGCCGCCCCGTAGCCATCTGCCACCGCCTTGTCGCGGCTGGGCTGGCTGCCCCACACCACTACCTTCATGCCGAACGCCCGGCCATAGCCGGCGATCAACTGGCCGATCTTGCCGTAGCCCCAAATCCCCAAGGTCCGTCCCTTGAGCACCACGCCCAGACCGTTCAACTGCGGGTTGACCGAGGCGGTCTGCCACAGCCCATCTTTCAAGTTGGTCGCGTAAGGCACGATCTTGCGCGCGGCGGCCATGATCAGCGCCCATGTCAGCTCGGCCGGCGCGGTCGGCGAGCCGACGCCCTCGGCGATCGCGATGCCCAGCTCGGTCGCGGCGGCCACGTCGACGTGTCCGGCCAGCTTGCCCGTCTGCGAAATCAGCTTCAGGTTCGGCAGCTTGGCCAGGAGCGCGCGATTCAATGTAGTACGTTCGCGTATCAGCACCAAAGCATCGAACGGCGCCAGCCGGATTGCCAGCTGTCCCAGCCCTTTTGTTGTGTTATTGAACACTTTAATCTCGTGCTCACGCAATAAATCGTAGCAGGCGAGTGTAGCGGTTGCGTTCTGGTAATCATCGAGAATAGCGATTTTCATGGGAGTTAGACGATTTTATGATGAAATTCGTAGCGAAATAACAGTGTCGGGAAGAACTGGAATAGCTTACTACTTTAGTCAACCAATTCTCCTACATTTTTGATCGAATCACCTATTGACGGGTGTACAATCGCTCAAAAATTGAACAACTCCCCACCAAAAAGAGTTGCGCGCCAATGCACACACTTGGCGCTTTCGACAAGACCGCCGTGATCCGCCGACCCATTTCGAATGGGCTTCCGAGCGCAAGCCACAAGCTGACGACGATCCTGCCGCGTAGAGACCAGCGTATGGCCAAGAATTTTAATTGTATTGGAGGTACTATGAATCAGCCCGTCATGGGTGGCGTTGCCACATTGAACGTCCCAGCTTACATCAAACAACAAAAACTGATCAATTGGGTGGCGGAGATCGCCGCGTTGACCAAACCGGACCGCATCTACTGGTGCGACGGCTCGCAGGAAGAGTACGACCGCCTGTGCGCCGAAATGGTCGCCGCCGGCACCATGAAAAAGCTGAACCAGGAAAAGCGTCCGAATTCCTACCTCGCCTGCTCGGACCCGACCGACGTCGCCCGTGTCGAAGACCGCACCTACATCTGCTCCAACACCAAGGAAGAAGCCGGCCCGACCAACAACTGGATGGCGCCCGCCGAAATGCGCGCGACCCTGAACCCGTTGTTCGACGGTTGCATGGTCGGCCGCACGATGTACGTCGTGCCGTTCTCGATGGGCCCGCTGGGCTCGCCGATCGCGCACATCGGCGTCGAACTGTCCGACTCGCCTTACGTCGCCGTCAACATGCGCATCATGACGCGCATGGGCAAGGCCGTTTATGACGTGCTGGGCACCGACGGCGAATTCGTGCCGTGCGTGCACACCGTCGGCGCGCCGCTCAAAGCCGGCCAAAAAGACGTGGCATGGCCATGCAACCCGACCAAGTACATCGTCCACTACCCGGAGACCCGCGAGATCTGGTCCTACGGTTCGGGCTACGGCGGCAACGCGCTGCTGGGCAAGAAATGCTTCGCGCTGCGCATCGCCTCCAACATGGGCCACCAGGACGCGGCCAAGGACGGCATGGGCTGGCTGGCCGAACACATGCTGATCCTCGGCGTCGAATCGCCTGAAGGCAAGAAGCACTATGTCGCGGCGGCCTTCCCGTCGGCCTGCGGCAAGACCAACTTCGCCATGCTGATCCCGCCGGCGAGCTTCGACGGCTGGAAAGTGACCACCATCGGCGACGACATCGCCTGGATCAAGCCGGGCGCCGACGGCCGCCTGTACGCGATCAATCCGGAAGCGGGCTACTTCGGCGTTGCCCCTGGCACCAACGAAAAGACCAACTTCAACTGCATGGCCTCGATGCGCGAGAACACCATCTTCACCAACGTCGCGCTGACCGACGACGGCGACGTCTGGTGGGAAGGCCTGACCAAGGAAGCGCCGTCGCACCTGATCGACTGGCAGGGCAAGGACTGGACGCCGGACTCCGGCACCAAGGCCGCCCACCCGAACGCCCGCTTCACCGTTGCCGCCACGCAGAACCCGGTGATCGACGCGGCCTGGGACGATCCGGCCGGTGTGCCGATCTCGGCCTTCATCTTCGGCGGCCGCCGCTCGACCACCGTTCCGCTCGTCACCGAAGCGCGCAACTGGGTCGAAGGCGTCTACATGGCCGCGACGATGGGTTCGGAAACGACCGCCGCCGCCGCCGGCCAGATGGGCATCGTGCGCCGCGACCCGTTCGCGATGCTGCCGTTCATGGGCTACAACATGAGCGACTACTTCCAGCACTGGCTGAACCTGGGCGAGAAGCTGGGCAAGGTCAATGCCGCCACGCTGCCGAAGATCTACTGCGTCAACTGGTTCCGCACCGACGACCAGGGCCACTTCGTCTGGCCTGGTTTTGGCGACAACATGCGCGTGCTGAAGTGGATGCTGGAACGCATCGAAGGCTCGGCCGGCGGCATCGAAAACATCTTCGGCACCACCCCGCGCTTTGGCGACCTGAAGTGGGACGGCATCCCGTTCTCGCCGGAAGAGTTCGAAACGATCACCTCGATCGACAAGGACGCCTGGCGTGAAGAGCTCAAGTTGCACGAAGAACTGTTCACCAAGCTGGCTTACCACCTGCCGAAGGAACTGACCGCGGTGAAAGCCGAGCTGGAACAGCGCTTGGCAAACTAAGCAAAAAACCGTTCATTCGGCCGAACGGCATGAATGAACGGGAAACCACGTAGGGCGGATTAGGCGGAACGCCGTAATCGGCCATGCATGAGCCGTTGACGGCGCATGCATTGGCCGATTACGCTACGCTAATCCGCCCTACGTGTCTCCTATGTCCAGCAAGCTCATCATCTTCGATTTCGACGGCACGCTGGCCGATACCTTCCCCAGCTTCGTGCGCGTGTTCGACCAGGCCGCCGACAAGTACGGCTTCAAACGCCTCGACCGCGAACGCCAGGACGTCCTGCGCGGCCTCGACGCCCGCCAGATCATGGCGCATCACGACGTACCTCTATGGAAAGTGCCGGCCATCGCGCGCTTCATGCGCGCCCGCATTGCCGACGATATCGGCAACATCAAACTGTTCACCGGCATCGATCAGGCGCTGCTTGCGCTGCACGCGCAAGGCGTGGCGCTGACCATCGTCACCTCCAACTCGCCGGGCAACGTGCGCGCCATCCTCGGGCCGGAGCTGCTTGCCCTGTTCAGCCATGTGGAATGCGGCGCGTCGCTGTTCGGCAAGCCGTCCAAGATACGCAAAGTGCTCGCCGCCACAGGTACCGCGCCGGAGCACGCGATGCTGATCGGCGACGAGATCCGCGACGCCAAGGCGGCGGCCGACATCGGCATCGACTTCGGCGCCGTGGCCTGGGGCTTCAACCACGTCGACGCGCTGGCCGCCCAACACCCTCAGCGCATCTTCCGCCACGTCGGCGACCTGCTCGATTTCAGTCCGGATACTGGGCTGCTTCGCCAAGGATAACCTTCGGCTCCAGATACGAATCCAGTCCGTAGGGACCGAATTCGCGGCCGATACCTGACTGCTTGAAGCCGCCGAACGGCGCGATCAGGTCGTCGTGCACGCCGTTGATATGCACCCGTCCAGCGATCAGGCGTCCGGCCACCCGGTTGGCGCGCGCCAAGTCGGTCGAGCTGACATAGGCCTGCAAGCCATACGGCGTATCGTTGGCGATGGCGACCGCCTCGTCCTCGGTCTCGTAGGTGAGGATCGACAGCACCGGCCCGAAGATCTCCTCCCTGGCGATGGTCATCGACGGCGTGACGTTGGCGAACACCGTCGGCTTGACGAAGTAGCCGGCCTCCAGCCCCTGCGGCTTGCCCGGCCCGCCCGTGAGCAGCTCTGCGCCTTCCTCGATGCCGATGCGAATATACCGCTGCACGCGCTCATACTGCTTGCTGGTGACGATAGGTCCCAGCGCCACGCCGGCCTCGTGCGGATCGCCGACGGTGAACGCCTCCGCCGCCGTCTTGGCCAGCCGCTTGACCTGTTCCAGCCGGTGCGCCGGCACCAGCAGGCGCGTGCCGGCGATGCACGCTTGCCCGTTGTTCATGAAGCAGGCCTGGATCGCGGCCGGTACCGCCTTGTCGAAGTCGGCGTCGTCGAGCAGCACGTTGGCGCTTTTCCCGCCCAGCTCCAGGGTCACGCGCTTCATCGTATCGACCGCCGCCCGCGCGATGGTCTTGCCGACCAGGGTGGAGCCGGTGAACGAGATCTTGTCGATGCCGGGGTGGGCGCTGATTTCGGCGCCGACCACGTCGCCGCGCCCATTGACGATGTTGACCACCCCCGGCGGCAGCCCGGCCGCATGGAAGCATTCGGCGAGGATCTGGTTCTGCACCGCGCTCAATTCGCTCGGCTTGACCACCACCGTGCAGCCGGCCGCGATGGCGGTGGCGACCTTGTTGGCGATGAACCAGGCACTCGAATTCCACGGCGTGATGATGCCGACCACGCCCACCGGCTCCAGCACCACCTTCGACACGCCGACGGTTTTGACGAAGGCGTGATCCTCCATCACCTTTTTCACGTCCAAAAACATCTTGGCCGTGTAGCGCGACCGGCCGACACTGGTCTTGAGCGGGCCGCCGTACTCCTCGACCAGCGCGCGCGCCGCGTCGT
Organism: uncultured Duganella sp.; assembly: GCA_963511605.1. Classification (GTDB taxonomy): domain Bacteria; phylum Pseudomonadota; class Gammaproteobacteria; order Burkholderiales; family Burkholderiaceae_D; genus Rugamonas. The sequence goes on from CAUPJZ010000007.1 coordinate 204,120, forward strand.
CCGCGCGCGCGGCCACCGCGTCGTGCAGCTTGTGCAGCCAGGCGCCGCGCTCCTCCCTGGTGGTGCGGGAAAATGTGGGGAAGGCAGCCCGGGCGGCGGCGATGGCGCGGCGGGTGTCCTCGACGTCGCCCAGGCGCACCTGCCCGGTCAGCTGGCCGGTGGTAGGGTTGACGAGATCGGCCATCTCCGTCCCGTGCGGGGTGACGAATTGTCCGTTGATGTAGATATGTTCGATATTGCGCATGGCTGGGCTCCGGTTTCGGCTTGGTGGAATAGGTGCGTCCATTCTAGAAATCCCGGCGCCCGTGCGTTAGTGCGGTTCCTGCACTATCTTTGCCTGATTCTGCCTGTCGCGCGAAAATGCATTTCGTCGCCGCGTTTCCGCCATCCGTCACAAAACCCCGCCGCCGCGCGGCCGCTTCCTTTACAGTGCATGCTCGACCCTTTCTATGGATAGTCCCCGATGAAGCTGACCACCACCCGCCTCGGCGTCGCCAGCGCGCTGCTGTTTTCCCTGCTGCTTGGCCCTGCCCACGCCCAATCCGCGAACACCGCGCCGGACCTCGAGGGCCGCCGCGCCGCGCTCAATAGCCTGATCAAGGAGCAGTGGGAGTACACGATGCGCAACAGCCCGGAGTGGGCGTCGCTGCTGGGCGATAAGCGCTACAACGACAAGTGGTCCGACTTCTCGCAAGCGAACATCGAGGCCGACATCAAGGCCAGCGACGACTTCCTCAAGCGCTTCGAAGCGGTCGACACCAGCGGCTTCCCGCTGCAGGAGCAACTGAACCGCGAACTGATGGTGCGCCAGCTGCGCCAGAACGTCGACGGCGCCCGTTTCAAGGACTGGGAGATGCCGCTGGCGCAGAACTCCGGCATTCACATCGACGCGCCGATGATCGTCTCGGCGCTGCCGTTCGACACCGTCAAGGATTACGAGGACTACATCAAGCGCCTGCAATCGCTGCCCAAGCTGTTCGACGAAACGCGCGTGCAGATGGAGAAGGGCGTCGGCGACAAGCTGATGCCGCCGCAATTCCTGATCCCGAAGATCGTCAAGCAGTGCGAGGATGTGGCGGCGATGGCGCCGGCCAAGTCTCCGTTCGCCGAACCGCTGAAGAAGTTCCCGAAGGAGTTCTCGGCCGCCGACAAGGCGCGCCTGAGCAAGGAGGTGCTGGCCGCCGTCCGCACGCACGTCAATCCCGCGTATAAAAAGCTGGCGGTCTACACCAAGACCCAATACCTGCCGCACGGCCGCAAGGAGGTGGGCATGTGGTCGCTGCCGGACGGCGCGGCGCGCTACGCCTTCAAGGCGAAAAATTCGACGACGACCGACATGACGCCGGAGGAGATCCATCAACTCGGCCTGTCCGAGGTCGCGCGCATCGAGGGGCAGATGCTGGAGACGGCGCAAAAGCTGGGCTTCAAGGACCTGAAGACCTTCAACAAGGCGCTGGCCGCCAACCCGGCCACGCATCCGAAATCGCGCCAGGAGATCATCGACCTGTATCAGAAATACACGGACCAGATGTACAAGCAGTTGCCGCAGCAGTTCGGCGTGCTGCCGAAGGCGAAGGTGGAGATCATCAAGGTCGAGGAATTCCGCGAGAAGGGCGCGTCCGCGGCCGCGTACATGCCAGGCTCGGTGGACGGCAAGCGCCCCGGCCGCGTGATGGTCAACACCGGTGAATTCAAGGACCGCTCCACCATCAGCATCGAGACGACGGCGCTGCACGAAGGCGTGCCGGGCCACCACATGCAGATCGCGATCGCGCAGGAGATCGAGGGTCTGCCGATGTTCCGCCAGCAGGGCAACTACACCGCCTACGCCGAGGGCTGGGCGTTGTACTCGGAGCGTCTGGGCGAGGAGCTGGGCTTCTTCAAGGATCCATACAGCTACTATGGCCACCTGCAGGATGAAATGCTGCGTGCGATCCGCCTGGTGGTGGACACCGGCCTGCACTACAAACAGTGGAACCGCCAGCAGGTGGTGGACTTCTTCCATGACCATTCGGGCATCGAGGAAGTGGACGTGCAGAGCGAGACGGACCGCTACATCGTCTGGCCGGGCCAGGCGCTGGGCTACAAAATTGGCCAGTTGAAGATCCTCGAACTGCGCGACTACGCCCGCAAGGAACTGGGCGCCGGTTTCGACATTCGCAAGTTCCACGACCAGGTGCTGGGCGCGGGCGCGCTGCCGATGGACGTTCTGGAAAAGCACATCAAGGATTGGGTGGCGGACGAGAAGCGGACGGTGACGGCCAGCTAAATACGGAGCTTTTTCACATCCTGCATCGGCGGGGCGCCGAACAGGCGCCGGTACTCGCGGCTGAACTGGGACTGGCTTTCGTAGCCAACCTTGTAGGCGGCGGTGCCGGCGTCGATATCGCCATTGAGCAGCAAGGTGCGCGCCGCCTGAAGGCGCAGCTGCTTCTGGTACTGCATCGGCCCCATCGTCGTCACCGCCTTGAAGCGGTGGTGCAGGCTGGAGACGCTCATATTGGTGGCCTGCGCCAGATCCTCCACCTTGACCGGCTGGTCGAACCGATCCTTGAGCCACGCGATCGCCTTGCTGATGCCGCGATCCTGCTGGTCGAGCACCACGTTCTGATACAGCTGCCGTCCGTACTCGCCTGTCAGAAGGCGGTAGATGATTTCCCGCTTCAATCCCACCGCCAGAAATTCGGCCTCCGCCGCCGGCGCATCCAGCAGGTGAACCAGCTTGTTCAACGCCTCCAGCAGGCCGGCATCGGATTTGCCGACGAACGCGCCGCGCACCGGCTGCGCGTCATCGCCCATCGCGATGCGCGCCTCTGCCACGATGGCGGCGATTTCCTGCGGATCGAATTCGATGTTCAGCAGCAGATACGGCTGCCCCGGCGTGGCGTTGAGCACCTGTCCGGAGGCCGGCAGGTCGACCGACACCACAAGATATTCACCGGGACCGTAATCGAGAACGTCGGCACCGAGGTGCACGCGCTTGCCGCCTTGAAGAATCACGCAGCACGAGGGCTTGAGCACCCCGCGCGTGACGGCTGTCGGCCGCGAGGACCGCAGCAACGATAAAAACGGGATCACCGTCTCGTACCGCTCGTCGTCGCGCGCCAATCGGCCGACGATGTCGATCATCTGATCGAGCGGTGAGAGAGGGAGCTCCCGTTTCATGGTTTGCTGTTGATTACTTCAGCAGCGGCACCAAGTACTTGCCGGTGACGCTGGCCGGGTTCTTGGCCACATCCTCCGGCGTGCCGGCGGCGATGATCTTGCCGCCGCCCGCGCCGCCCTCCGGCCCCAGATCGACCACCCAGTCGGCCGTCTTGATCACGTCCAGATTGTGCTCGATGATGACCAAGGTGTTGCCTTGGTCGCGCAGACGGTGGATCACCTTCATCAGCAGATCGATATCGTGGAAGTGCAGACCGGTGGTCGGTTCGTCCAGGATGTACAGGGTGCGGCCGGTGTCGCGCTTGGACAGCTCCAGCGACAGCTTGACGCGCTGCGCCTCGCCGCCCGACAAGGTGGTCGCGCTCTGACCCAGCTTGATATAGCCCAAGCCCACGTCCAGCAGCGTATGCAGCTTGCGCGCGATCAGCGGCACCGGCTTGAAGAACTCGTGCGCGTCCTCCACCGTCATGTCGAGGATCTCGGTGATGTTCTTGCCCTTGTACTGGACTTCCAGCGTCTCGCGGTTATAGCGCTTGCCGTGGCAAACGTCGCACGGCACGTAGACGTCCGGCAGGAAGTGCATCTCCACCTTGATCACGCCATCGCCCTGGCAGGCCTCGCAGCGGCCGCCCTTGACGTTGAACGAGAACCGCCCGGCGCTGTAACCGCGCTCCTTGGCCACCGGCACCGTCGAGAACAGATCGCGGATCGGCGTGAACAAACCGGTGTAGGTCGCCGGATTGGAGCGCGGCGTGCGGCCAATCGGCGCCTGGTCGACGGCGATGACCTTGTCGAAGTGTTCCAGGCCGCTGATGGAGTCGTGCGGCGATGGTTCGGTTTGCGAACCATACAGGTGGCGCGACAGCGCCGGGTACAGCGTATCGTTGATCAGCGACGATTTGCCGGAACCGGAAACACCGGTCACGCACGTCATCAGGCCGACCGGCAGGTGCAGGTTGACCTTCTTCAGATTGTTCCCGGTGGCGCCGGTGATGACCAGCTGCTTGTCCGGATCGGCGACGTGGCGCTTCTTCGGCACCGCGATCTTCAGCGTGCCGTTCAAATACTGCGCCGTCAGCGACTGCTTGTTCTTCAGGATGTCCTTTAGCGTGCCCTGGGCGATGATGTCGCCGCCATGTACGCCGGCGCCCTTGCCCATATCGACGATGAAGTCCGCGGTGCGGATCGCGTCCTCGTCATGCTCCACCACCAGCACGCTGTTGCCGATGTCGCGCAGGTGCTTGAGCGTCTCGATCAGGCGGTCGTTGTCACGCTGGTGCAGGCCGATCGACGGCTCATCGAGCACGTACATCACGCCCGTCAGGCCGGAGCCAATCTGCGACGCCAGGCGGATGCGCTGCGCCTCGCCGCCAGACAGCGTATCGGCGCTGCGGTCCAGCGACAGGTAATCGAGGCCGACGTTGTTGAGGAACTTCAGGCGCGAGATGATCTCCTTGACCACGCGGTCGGCGATCTCCTTCTTCGCGCCCTTGAGCTTCAGCTGCTCGAAGAACGACAGCGTCTCGCGCAGCGGCTTCTCGGCGATCTCGTAGATCGCCTTTTCCTGCTTGCCGGTGCCGACCTTGACGTAGCGCGCCTCGATGCGCAAACGCGCGCCTTCGCACGACGGGCACTTCTTCTCGTTGATGAACTTCGCCAGTTCCTCCTTGACGGCCATCGAATCGGTCTCGCGGTAGCGGCGCGCCAGATTGGTGACCACGCCCTCGAACGCGTGCTCCTTGACGACGGTGCGGCCGCGCTCATTCACATACGTGAACGGGATATGCGTCTTGCCCGAGCCATGCAGGATCACTTCCTGCGCGGTCTTCGGCAACTGCTCGTACGGCAGGTCCAGATCGAACTCGTAGTACGCCGCCAGGTTGGACAGCATCTGGAAGTAGAACTGGTTGCGGCGGTCCCACCCCTTGACCGCGCCGGAAGCCAGCGACAGGTTGGGGAAGGCGACGATGCGCTTCGGATCGAAGAACTCGATGTGACCGAGGCCGTCGCACTCCGGGCACGCGCCCATCGGGTTATTGAACGAGAACAGGCGCGGCTCCAGCTCCTGCAGCGAATAGCCGCAGGTATTGCAGGCGAACTTGTTGGAGTAGACGTGCTCCGTGCCGTTGTCCATCTCCAGCGCCACGGCGCGGCCATCGGCCAGGCGCAGCGCGGTCTCGAAGCTCTCGGCCAAGCGTTGTTTGATGTCGGCGGTCACCTTCACGCGGTCGATCACCACGTCGATGGTGTGCTTCTCGGTTTTCTTCAGCTTGGGCAGGTCATCGACTTCATAGATCTTCGCCTCGTGGGTACCGCTTTGCACGCGGAAGCGCACGAAGCCCTGCGCCTGCATTTGCTCGAACAGGTCGGAGTGCTCGCCCTTGCGGTTGGCCACCACCGGCGCCAGGATCATCAACTTGGTGTCGTCCGGCATGGCCAGCACCGCGTCGACCATCTGCGACACCGTCTGCGCGGCTAGCGCCTGGTCCGGATGGTTGATGCAATAAGGCGTGCCGACGCGCGCATACAGCAGACGCAGATAATCGTGGATCTCGGTCACGGTGCCGACCGTCGAACGCGGATTGTGCGAAGTGGCTTTCTGTTCGATCGAAATCGCCGGAGACAGGCCCTCGATCAGATCGACGTCCGGCTTCTCCATCAGCTGCAGGAACTGGCGGGCGTAGGCCGACAGCGACTCCACATAGCGGCGCTGGCCCTCGGCGTACAGCGTATCGAAGGCGAGCGACGACTTGCCGGAGCCGGACAGGCCGGTGATCACGATGAGCTTGTTGCGCGGGAGGTCGAGATTGATGTTTTTGAGGTTGTGCGTGCGTGCGCCGCGGATGCGGATCTGTTCCATTAATTTTGGCCTTTAGAGTCAACCCGTCACTATAGCCGGGTTTGGGTATATATGCGCCGGGCTTGATCTACATCGCGCGCGCCGGGCTTGACACTGTATATAATACCAGTATTTTCTTGCGCCGTTTCAACGCGCTGTCAGAAATCGCCAGCCCGATTGCGCGAAGGTGAGTTGAACCACGTAGGGCGGATTAGGCGGCACGCCGTAATCGGCCATAAGCCGCCACGGACGCCGGATTTTGCCCTCGCGGCGATGCTATAATCCGCGTTTAGCCTTCCCTAAACAGCCCGCAAAGCGCGGCCGTCGTTACTCAGGAGTTTTATAAATGGCATCAGTCAACAAAGTCATCATCGTCGGCAATCTGGGTCGCGATCCGGAAATTCGCTACATGCCTAGCGGTGACGCGATCGCCAACATTGCCGTGGCGACATCGTACAAATCGAAGGACCGCAACACCGGCGAGCAGAAAGAGCAAACCGAATGGCACCGCATCTCGTTCTTCGGCCGCCTGGCGGAAATCGTCGGCCAGTACCTGAAGAAGGGCTCGTCGGTCTACGTTGAAGGCCGCCTGCAGACCCGCAAGTACACCGACAAGGACGGCGTAGAGAAATACGCGACCGACATCATCGCCGAGCAGATGCAAATGCTGGGTGGCCGTCAAGGCATGGGCGATGGCGGCGGCATGGATGATGGCGGCGGCTACGAATCGGCCCCGCCGCAGCGCCAGGCTCCGGCTCCGCGTCCGCAGATGGCCGCTCCGGCGCCACGTCCGGCACCGAAGCCGGCGCCGAACTTCTCGGATATGGATGACGACATTCCTTTCTAAGGCCCAACCTTGGTAGGTATCTACGCCCTGCAAGTCTTTGATTTGCAGGGCGTTTTTACATGTTTCACCGCAGGTGACAGCAGAAATAATCGGTCTATAATTCCTCTATAGTTGTCTATAAAGAGGGAGGTCTGGCGCTCCGCGCGTGGAGTGTATGCCATCAAAGAACAGACGGTGACGGAGATTCTTGCCACGGACGGGTTGTTAAGAGGCTTGGACCCTCCAGCGCAGTAAGTGGCATAGATGCCCTGCCGCTAGATCGAGGGATTGTGATCCTGCTCCGCCGCGCCCATATGTTTTTCCTCGCCTTTCTGCATCATCAGCGTGGTCATCAGGATAGCGGTGAGAAGCTCCGCCTGGGGCGAGCCGTCCAACAGCTCGATGCTGTGACGCGTCCTCAATGTAAGTATTTTTGCCTCTGCCCTGGCCAGCGCCTGCCCGCGCCAGGAAAGCTCGAAATTCATATCGAACAAACCGCCTTTTAACTCCGCCCCGTCGAACCTGCCACCTTGAACGGTGATGTGGCGTCGCCAGCTCCAGAACTTGCCAAGCAATCGGAAGCTCTCCTCGCTGGTTTCGACGTTCCACTTCGGCACCAACGACCACAGCTTTTGCGTGACGACGGCAACCTCGACGCCGTTCCGCGTGATGCGCCAGGGACGCCTGAGCCATCCCCACTGCGCGCTGCACTCATAGAGGATGTTGTCGTCGTCGTCGGTGATCTGGAACTTACCGAGTAGCGACATCAGCTTTTTTGCGATGTGCAATGTCCTGCGGGGAGCGCTATCGTTCATGGATGAGGTGAGGGTTTGGCGGTGGTTAAATTGCTTTTATTCTAATCATTCTCTGCGCGTCGTGTCGCCGACCTCGGCAAGGCGAGCAAAGCGCTCCCAAGCATGGCGAGACTGAGCCAGGCAAACCAATCCCCCCACCGCGCGTAAAAAGTGCGGGAATCATGCAACGCCACCTCGCCAATCAAGGTGGCATCGCCAAGCTCGTCCGAGGTTTCCGCGACGATGCGGCCACGGTCGTCCGACAAAGTCAGGTTGCCGCGCAGAGCGGCGCGCGCGATGGCGAATCCATTCTCGATGCCGCGCATGACGGCCATGCGGCTGTGCATGCGCCCGTCGGCCGCGAAGTCCCACGCCGGCACCAGCAATAAATTGGCGCCCCGGTCCGAGTAGGCCCGGGCGGTGTCGTGGAAGTCCATGTCCTTGCACACCGCCAGCCCGGTACGCGTGCCCGGCAGCATGGCGTAGTCCGCGCCCGGCTTGTATTGATCCTCAAACCCTGGAATGAGATGGTGCTTGGCGTAGCCGACCGGCGCCGCCGCACCGGGTACGAAGGCCAGCGCGCTATTGCGCTGCCCCCGCGCGGCATCCTTGATGGCAACGCCGACGTTGATCGTCACCTTGTTGCGCGCCGCGCTGGCGGCAAATTCCGGAATCGTCGCCTGGTCCGTGGCGAGCACGGTTTCGGGCAGCACCACCACTTGCGCGCCCTGCGCCGCCAGGGTATCGATGGCGGCCAGATAGCGCCCGAGCATAGCTTGCCCCTCAGCTGAATCGACCGCCGGACGCAGTTTTCCCGGCATCGAGGCGAGCCCGATGCGCACGATGCCGGTCGCCGGCGCCTGCAAGCGGGCGAAGCCGAATGCGAACACCGCCGCCAACAGAAGGAACGCCGCGCCTGTCACCAGCAGCCGCTGGCGCCGGTCCGGCCCCGGCATCAGTCCGATGGCGAGCGCCGCAGGCCCGAACAGCAGGAAGAACGAAACGCCCCAGATACCGGCCAGGCTGGCCACCTGCACGAACGGCAGCACGTCCAGCTGGCTGTAAGCCAGGCTACCGAAGGTGCCGTGCGGCGAACCACGAAACGACAGGTAGTCCACGGCCACCCACAACGACGGAAACGCCACCGCCGCCGCCGCATACCGCCGCACCAGCCACAGCCGGCGAAACAGCAACAAGGCCAGCGCGAACGTCACGGCGGGCCCAAGGGCCGCGATCACGCCCACCGGCAGGGGCAGCCCGATGACCTTGATCAGGTAGTGCCACAGGTTGAGACCGGCGCAAGCGCCCGCGCACAGTGCGGCCAACGCCGCATACTGCCAGCGCATGCGCGGCGCGAGCAGCAGCAGCGGCAATGGGGCAAGCCAGGTCAGCCACGCTTGCGGATGCAGCCCCGTGCCAAACCACCAGGCGGCGCCGGACAGGATGGTCGTGGCGGCGCCCACCCACACGACAGAACGGTTAGCGGACGATGCCATCGAACACCACTCCTATGGATTGCAGATAGAAGCTGCGGAACCGTTCCTCGTCGTAGCTGAAGCGGCCGGCGCGGTACAGGGCGATCAGGCCGTGCGCCTGCGCCCACAAGGTCATGGCGATGTCCCACGGATCGTTCTCGCGCAGCAGGCCCTGCCGCATCGCTTCGGTCAGCATGTCGGCCACCACATTGAGCGTGGGCGAACAGCGGGCGCGGAAGTCTTCCGGGAAGCGGCGCGCGCCGTCGCGGGCCACCAGGAAGTTGTAATCGAACATATGCGGGTGCCGCAGCGCATAGTCGAGGTAGTTCTCCATGGAGTGCCGCAGCGCTTGCATCAGATCCGGGTGTCGGGCGCGCGCGGACCATTCCTGCGCCACCTCCAGAAAGGCCGCGTCGGCCACGGCCTTTAGCAGCGCTTCGCGATTGGCGAAGTGGCGGTAGATCGCCATCGGCGTGATGCCGACGGCGTCGGCGACGCGGCGCATGCTGACCTCGTCGGCGCCTTCCCGCTCCAGCAGCGCGCGCGCCGCCGCCAGGATCTTGGTCGATGTGTTTTGCTCACTCATGTATACAGCGTATACTTGGATGGGCAGCTTGTCAATCGATGGCGCCTGCCAAGGTTTCGCTCAAGGGAATGATTATTTAATCGACCGTCGAGGAGGAAAGTTATCGATAAACGAACGTCGCTATACTCACCGCTCGGCCGCCGACGAGGATGCGATACCGCCATGCGCTTAATTTCCATTATTTGCGGGATCGCGATCTCGCTGTCCTGCCTTACTGCCCACGCCCACGCCCACGCCCAGGAACGGGCCACGTGGATCTGGTATCCCGGCGACTTCGAGATCTGGCTCAGCAACCAGTTGCAGGTCCAGCGCAACGAGCGCGATGCCTATTTCATGCCGTTCTGGCGTCTGTACGGGCACCAGCCGTTGATCCATTTCACCCGGCGGGTGGAGCTGGACGCGCCGGAGGAGATCACCGTCGACGCCGAAGGCGCGCACGCCACCGTCATCGACGGCCAATTCGTCCAGGGCGACCAGCGCCGCATCCTGGTCCCGGCCGGCAAACACCTGATCAGCGTGCAGGTGCACAACGCGGCGGCGCCGCCCTCCATCTACGTGCGGGGCAAGACCATCCGTTCGGACTCTTCGTGGACGGTCGCGGCGGCCCCCAACCGCCAGCCCGAGGACGTCAACGCGGTGCTGGCCGGCAGCTGGAATTTCGACGCCGCCGACCAGCGCCCGTCCCGCTTCCGGCTAGCGACCAGGGAAGTACCGGCCGCCAGCATCGAGCGCGGCCCGCGTTCCATGCTGGTGGACTTTGGCCAGGAAACGATAGGTTTCGTCAAACTGAAGAACCTCAAGGGAAGCGGCAAGGTCTCCTTCTACTATGGCGAATCGAAGGAGGAGGCGCTGTCGCCTGAACAATGCGAGACGCTCGACCACTTCACGGTCGATGGCGGCCAGCGGGACTTTGTCTCCGACCGGTCGCGCGCGCTCCGCTACGTCAACATCCAGCTGGCCGAAGGCATGAGCGCCGACGACGTCTCGCTGATGTATGAATACCTGCCGCAGACCCGGCGCGGCACCTTCAAAAGCTCCGACGCCGAACTCAATAAAATCTGGGACGTTTCCCTCCGCACGCTGGAATTGAACACGCGCGCCTTCTTCCTCGACGGGATCAAGCGCGACCACTGGGTGTGGTCGGGCGACGCCGTGCAGACCTACCTGATGAATTACTACTCCTTCTTCGACGGCGACACGGTCAAACGCACCACGCGCGCGTTGCGGGGCGCCGACCCGGTCGATATGCACATCAACACCATCCTCGACTATTCGCTGTACTGGTTCATCGGCATCCAGGAGTACTACCAGTACACGGGCGACGCGGCCTTCGTCAAAAGCATCTATCCGCGCATGGTGACGCTGATGGACTTCGTCCTCGGCCGCCGCAACGGCAACGGTATGCTGGAAGGCTTGCCGGGCGACTGGGTGTTCGTCGATTGGGCGGACATGCCGAAGGACGGCGAGCTGAGCGTCATCCAGCTGCTGTTTGCCCGCAGCCTGGAGTCGATGGCCGCCAGCGCAGAACTGGTGAATGATCAGCCCAAGGCGGCGATGTATCGCCAGCTGGCCTCGGAGCTGAAGGCGAAGATCATGGACACCTTCTGGGACAAGGAGAAACAAGTCTTCATCCACAGCCGCGTCAACGGGCACGTGAACCGGATGGTCACCAGGCATCCGAATATGTTCGGCCTGATGTTCGGCTACCTCGACGCCGCGCAGGCCGAGTCGGTCAAGCGCAATGCGTTGATGAGCGATAAGGTTTCCGCCATCACCACACCCTACATGCGGTTTTACGAACTGGCCGCGCTGGCCGAGATCGGGCAGCACGACTATGTCACCACCCAGATCAAAGATTACTGGGGCGGCATGCTGCGCGACGGCGCCACCTGCTTCTGGGAACAATATGATCCGAAGCAAAAGGGCGTGGAGCGCTACGCGATGTATGGCAAGGCTTTCGGCATGAGCTTGTGCCACGCGTGGGGCGCCAGCCCGGTCTATCTGCTGGGGAAATACTATCTGGGCGTGAGGCCGACCGGCCCGGGGTACGCCAGCTACATCGTCGAACCCAAGCTTGGCGGCCTCAAATGGATCGAAGGCAAGGTGCCGACGCCGCAGGGCGATATCGCGGTGTTTGCCAGCGACACGCAGATCAAGGTGACGACCGTCGGCGGCCAGGGCGTATTGCGCTTCAACAGCGGCAAGACGCCGCACAGCCGGCAGGGCGCCATCCGCAGCCTTGGCAACGGGGCGTATGAGATGACCCTGGAGGGCGGCAAACAATACGTGGTGAGCTACGCGCGCTAGCGCTGGCTTGGGCTTGCCGCCACATGGCACCAACACGAAATGCATAGGACCTACCCGATCCGATGGGAGGTCAAATCCACACGCTCCTTGCGTATAGTGAATCGGCAGTAGTCGCGCCATCGCGCCACTGCCGATACCTGAATCCCGGCCCGGTCGATGCAGACAGCGCCGCTTTTCCCGTGGTCGGACCGCCCCGGTCCGTCGCTATTTCTCGGAGCTTCACATGACTACGCATTCCATCCGCACCCGTATCGCCTCGTACGCCATGGCCTTCACCCTGGCGCTGCCGGCGCTGGCCATGGCAGCGCCGGACGTCGCCGTCGCGCCGCAATACGACACCACCCACGTGTACGTGCAAAACGCCGACATCGACGCCTTCGTCACCAGCTTCGTCAACACGTTCGGCGGCAAGGCCTCGCCGCGCGCGGTGTTCACCGTCACGCCGACGCCGAGCAAGACAGCCTCGCAGTACGTGCAAACGCCGGTGGGCATGCTGTCGGTGTTCGCCTTCCAGACGCCGATTCCGTACGGCTTCGGCACCGAGCGCACCGGCTATCTGGTCACCGACATCAACGACGCCACCAAGGCGGCGGTGGAAGCGGGCGCCGACGTCACCGTCGAACCGTTCGACGATCCGATCGGCAAGGATGTGCTGATCCAGTGGGCAGGCGGCGTCAACATGCAGCTGTATTGGCACACCAAGGCGCCGTCGTACGCGCCGCTGCACTCGGTGCCGGACAACCGCGTGTATGTCTCGCGCGTGTCGGCCGACAAATTCATCGGCCAGTTCAAGCAGTTCGCGCACGCCAGGGTGGCCAGCGACGAGCAGGTCGATGGCGGCGAGATCGGCCGCGCGGGCGAGCGGATTCGCCGCGTGCACCTGACGTCGAACTTCGGCAAGATGACCGTGTTCGTCAGCGACGGCAAATTGCCATTCCCATTCGGCCGGGAGACCACCGGCTATCAAGTCGACGACATGGCGGCCACCCTGACCAAGGCGGCCGCCAATGGCGTGACTGTTTTGTCGCCGCCATACAAGACCAGCAAGGGCAATGTCAGTGCCATGCTGCAGTTCCCCGGCGGTTATATCAGTGAGATCCACGATGCCGCGCCCTAGTCTGGCATTGCGCCGCTGCGGCGGCGTGCTGGCGCTGGTCGTCGGCGGCGCCGCCGGCGCGCAGACCTTGGCGCCGGCGGCCGGTGCCGATGCCGCGCCGTCCGCGTGCGACGTCAAGCGCCCGTCGGTCAGCTTCAACCGCTGGATGGAGAACTGGGACGTGCTGGCCGACCCATGCCTGCCGCGTCAGCCGCTCGACGGCTTGAAATACATCCCGCTCGGCGCGGACGGCCTGTCCTATCTGTCGCTCGGTGGCGGCCTGCGCGAACGCTATGAGCATATTGACACGCCGCTGTTCGGCGCCGGCAGCGCGCCATCCGACGGCTACGTGATCCAGCGCGCCAATGTTCACGCGGACCTGCGGCTCGGCAGCTATGTGCAGGTGTTCGGCCAACTGGTCGACGCGCGCGCCGTTCAAAAGCAGTCGATCGCGCCGCCGGACAAGAACAAGCTCGATGTCGAGCAGCTGTTCGTGGCCGTGGTGGTGCCCACCGCCGATGGCGCCATCAAGGTGCGCGCGGGACGGCAGGAAATGGCCTTCGATCTTCAGCGCTTCATCGCCGTGCGCGACGGCCCGAACATGCGGCAGGCCTTCGATGGCCTCTGGGCCAACTGGGAGCATGGTCCATGGCGGTTGATCGGCTACGTCACGCAGCCGGTGCAGAACCGCAGCGTCGACAACTTCGACGACTATTCCAACGGCCATCTCACGTTGAACGGCATACGTCTGGAGCGGCAGGGGCTGGGGCCGGGCGACCTGTCCGGCTACTACTCGCGCTACCGGCGTGACGGCGCCCGGTTCCTCGACGCGCAGGGCGACGAGCGCCGGGATGTCTACGACGTGCGCTACAACGGCAAGACCGGAAACGCCGACTGGGACGTGGAGGGCATGCTGCAGAACGGCCAGGTGGGCGCCAAGCGGGTGTCGTCATGGGCGATCGGCTCGATCGCCGGCTACACCTTCGCCGCGTCGCCCTGGACGCCGCGCGTGGGCGTGCAGTTCGACATGGCCTCCGGCGACAGGCATGCCGGCGACGGCAAGCTGGGTACCTTCAATCCATTGTTCGCCAACGGCTACTACTTCTCGCTGGCCGGCCTGACCGGCTACAGCAACCTGATTCACCTGAAACCGTCGGTCACGCTCAAGCCGGCGAAGGCGCTCAGCGTAACGACGGCCGTCGGCCTGCAATGGCGCCAGACCACGGGCGACGCGGTCTACGTGCAAAGCATGGCTGGCGTGCCGCGCACGGCGGGGCAGGGCGACCGCTGGACCGGCGCCTACGCGCAGATGCGCACCGACTGGGTCGTCAGTCCCAACGTCACGGCGTCGCTCGAAGCGGTGCATTTCCAGGCCGGCGACAGCCTGCGCGCCGCCGGTGGCGGCAGCGCCAACTACCTGGGCATGGAGTTGAAATTCGGCTGGTGACATCGATGACTCCGGGGATCACGTAGGGCGGATTAGGCGGAACGCCGTAATCGGCCATCGATGAGCCGCCAGCGGCGCGCAGATGGCCGATTACGCTTCGCTAATCCGCCCTACGTGTTTTAGATGTACGCGTGGTCTGGCGTGCAATATGCCTGTCATATTTGGTGGCTATGATCTTGCGATCCGCACGTCCTTGTCGCGCACCAGAAAGCCTTCGATGTCCATCAGCCGTCGCAAATTCCTTCGCCTCGCCGCAGCCGGCGCGGGCGTGACCGCCACCTCCACTTTCCCCGACCTGATCCGCCAGGCGCTGGCGGTGCCCGCCAACAACGCCACCGGCACCCTGGCCGACGTCGAGCACGTGGTCATCTTCATGCAGGAGAACCGCTCCTTCGACCATTACTTCGGCACCTTGTCGGGTGTGCGCGGGTTTAACGATCCGCGCGCCATCGCGCTGCCCGACGGCCGCCTGGTGTGGTATCAGCCCGACGGCAAGGGCGGCCACGTGCTGCCCTTCCATTTCGACGCCAACAACACCAGCGCGCTGTCGCTCGGTACCGACCATTCGTGGAAAGGGTCGCAAGGCGCCTGGCAGGGCTGGGACGCGTGGGTCCAGAAAAAGACGCCGCAGGCCATGGGCTATTTCGACCGGGGCGACCTGCCGTTCTACTACGCGCTGGCCGACGCCTTCACCATCTGCGACGCCTATCACTGCTCGGTGTTCGGCGCCACCGATCCGAACCGCCTGTACTCGCTCACCGGCAGCAACCAGGGTTGGATCGACAATATGGGCAAGCTGTATAACGTCGACAAGGCGGAGCGCTTCAACGGCGATCCGGCGCTCGATAACATCTCGCCCGGCGTCACGGCCGGCGCGCCCAACTGGCGCACCTACGCCGAGGTGCTGGAGGCGAACCAGGTCAGCTGGAAGGTCTACCAGGAGTGGGACAACTACGGCGACAATTACCTGGCCTACTTCAAGAACTTCCGCGTCAACGCCGACGGCTCCCGCCTCGATGCCGACTCGCCGCTGTACCGCAAGGGCCGCGCGCTGGCGCCCGGTTCCACCGCCGCCAACGCCCCCGGCACCACCGGCGACTGGCTGGTCGACGCCTTCGCCGACGACGTGCGCAACAACCGCTTGCCGCAGGTGTCGTGGATCTGCTCCCCCAACGACTACACCGAGCATTCGCCCAACTCGCCCAACGCCGGCGAGAACATCACCGCGCGCCTGCTGGCCCCGCTGGTGGCCAATCCGGATGTCTGGTCCAAGACCGTGTTCCTGCTGATGTACGACGAAAACGACGGCTTCTTCGACCACGTGCCCTCCGACCTGGCGCCGCTCGACGCCAGCATGGGCAAGACCACCTTGTCCGACATCGGCACGCATGAAACCTACAAGGGCGAGCCGGTGGGACTGGGCCCGCGCGTGCCGATGCTGGTGATTTCGCCGTGGAGCAAAGGCGGGCGCGTATGCTCGCAGTTGTTCGACCATACCTCCAAGCTGCGCTTCCTGGAGGAGTGGCTGGTGGCGCGCGGCCAGGCGCGCGACAAGGTGCGGTGCGATCTGATCTCGCCGTGGCGCCGCGCGGTCTGCGGCGACCTCACCTCCGCCTTCGACTTCCGCACGCCGAACAGCGGCTGGCCCGCCAGCGTGCCCAAGACGGCGGCCGACCGGCGCGTCTCCGGCAAGCCGTATCCGATGCCACCGGCCGAGCAAACCTTGCCCCGGCAGGAGTCCGGCGCGGCCGTCGGCGGGCCGCGCACCGCCTGCGCGCTGCCGTATGAATTGTCGGTTCACGGCCGGCTGGCCGGCGCCGGCCAGTTCGAGCTAAGCTTCGCCAACAGCGGCCAGGCCGGAGCGGCCTTCATCGTGTATTCCAGCGTGCGCAAGGACGGTCCCTGGTATTACACGGTCGAAGCGGGCAAGGAAATTAACCACGAAATGTGGGACTGGACCGGGACCGGATACGACCTCGGCGCTTACGGCGCCAACGGCTATATGCGCCAGTTCAAGGGCCGCTTCGCCATCGCCGGCGGCGCGCGTCCGGAACTGCTGACGCGCTACGACCGGAGCAACGGCGACATCAGCCTGGTGCTGTCGAATCTGGAAGGGCGCAAGGCCTGCCGTTTCACCATCACCGACAACGCCTATGGCTCGCCGGCCGCCAGCCACCGCGTGGTGGCCGGCCAGACCTTGCTGGTGCCGCGCGGGCTGGCGGGCAGCTTCGGCTGGTACGACTTCAGCGTCACCTGCGACGCCGACCCGGCATGGCTGCGGCGCGTCGCCGGCCACGTCGAAACGGGCCGGGCCAGCCGCACCGATCCGATGATCGGCTGAAAGAGGCCGTCAGTATTCCTGCTTGATAATCTCGGTGATCTGTTTGAGTTCCTGGATCACCAGCGGAACAAAAGTCAGCAGATGGTTTTCCTCCATCCATTTCCTGGCGTCCGCGCTGTCCGGCGCAATGTTGCCGCGCGCGTGCAGGGTTTCAGCTTGGCGGATCGCCGCAAGCGTGCGGATCTGGATGGCGATGCTGAGGTCCGAGTATTCCATGTGTGTCCTTTGTGATAGCTGGTGCTGAACCGTCATCGTATCGAACCCTGCGGAACAGCTCGGCACGATTCTTGTTGGAAATCAAAGTGTGGAATGCAAGTCACACATCGACGGAAACGCGCGCCTGCGCACAGACAACGCCGAGCATCGTCCTCCCACAACGAAAGCAATAAACGGGTAGTGCGCCGCGCGCGGCCCTCCTATGCTGGCCATTCTTATCAACTCAAAAAGGGTGTCGACATGAATCGGTTATCAGGCAAGGTGGCAATCGTTACCGGTGCCAGCTCGGGCATCGGCCGCGCGGCGGCGAAGCTGTTCGCGCAGCACGGCGCGCGCGTGGTGGTGACGGGGCGCAGGCAGGCCGAACTCGACGCGCTGGTGGACGAGATCGGACACGGCGGCGGCGCGGCGGTGGCCGTGGCCGGCGATGTCCGCGACGAACGGCTGGCGCGGGAGCTGGTGGAGACGGCGGTCGGCCGCTTCGGCGGACTCGATATCGCCTTCAATAATGCCGGCACCCTCGGCGCGGCCGTGCCGCTGGCCGACCTGCCGGCCGGCGCCTGGAGCGAGGTGCTCGACACCAACCTGACCAGCGCCTTCCTTGGCGCCAGGCACCAGATCCCGGCGATGTTGGCGCGCGGCGGCGGCTCCCTCATCTTCACCTCGACGTTCGTCGGCCACAGCGTCGGTTTTCCGGGCATGGCCGCGTACGCGGCCAGCAAGGCCGGCTTGATCGGCCTGACGCGGGTGATCGCGGTCGAATACGGGGCGCGCGGCATCCGCGCCAACGCGCTGCTGCCCGGCGGCACCGATACGCCGCTGGGACGCGCGGTGAGCAATACGCCGGAAGCACTCGCCTTTGTCGAAGGGCTGCACGCGCTCAAGCGGTTGGCGCGGCCCGAGGAGATCGCGCAGTCGGCGCTCTATCTCGCCTCCGACGCCTCCAGCTTCACCACGGGGTCCTGCCTGATGGTCGATGGCGGCGTTTCCATCAACCGCACCTAGGCCGCCGGCGCCAACCCGCGCTATCTGCGCGCCACCAGTTGGGCGTGCAGCAGTTCGCGCTCGGCCGGGTCGGGCGTTTGCAGGTAGCGGAACTTGCCGGCGACGATGACGGCCACCGGCAGGCCGTCGCGGAACAGCACGCGGTTGCCGGCCAGCGCAGGCACCTTGTCGCCCGGCAGCAAGGTGCCGCACAGGTTGAGCGGGTCGACCCCGGAGATGCCGACGAAGCCGCCGTCGTGCGGCCGGCGGCGCATGTCGCGCAGCAGCGGAATCGCCTCGGGCAGGGCGAACTGCTCGCCCGACAGGCCGGCGACGAATCGGCCGCCGCGAATCTCGCCGCGCGCCTCCAGCCGGTGGTACACCGGCAGCAGTTCCCGCCATGGCGGCAGCCATGCGGCCTCGCGCTCGAGCAGGCGCCAAAACATCACGCCGTAGCGGCGCAGCAGCGTCATGGCGATGTGCTCCAGCGTTTGCGGATCGGTGCGCGGCCTGCGCGGCGCCACCGACGTTGCCGGCTTGCGGGCCTGCGCCGCCGGCGGGGGGGCAACCACGTCATCGCCGTCGCCGGCGCCGCCGTCGACGGTCAAGCCGGTGAACCGCTCGGTGATGGTGACGCCATCGGCGCGACGCACCAGCGCCCAGCGGCCCGCCTCCTCCATGGTCGGGCCGGCGCCACGGCGGCGCCGCTTGTCCATGGTGGCGCGCTTGGCCGCGGGCAGCAGCATGGCGCGCAGGCCGGCGTAGCTGTCGGCGTTGACCAAGCCCGTCGCCACCAGCTCGCCCAGCGTGGTTTCCAGTTCGACCGGCAGCAGCCGGGCATCGCGCGACAGCTCGTCGAAAAACATGGCGCCCTCGCGCCGCAGCGCGTCGAGCACGCGTGCCGCGCGCGGCGACACCTCCACCTCGGCGGCGACGGCCGGCAGCGCGTGCCACAGGCCTAGCTGGCGGCGCGGCAGCAGCACCAGCGGCGTGGCGCGCACCGGGCCGCCGGCGGCGCTGGCGGGCGCGCCGACCCGCGTCCAGACCACCTTGCCCGCACGGCACAAGTCATCAAGCCACAGCATCGAGTAGTCCCGCATGCGCGGCGACAGCAGCTCGTTTTCCCAGGCGCCGGCCGCCGCCTCGTAGCCCTCCAGTTGCGCCAGTATCGTGGGCAGCGCCTCGCTGCCGCGCAGCCGCGCGTCCTCGGCCAGGTGCTGCCACTCGAACAGGAAGCGCATGAAATCCTGGCGTTCGACCGGTTCGATCTCGCGCCGCAGGCTCTTGATGGTGTAGCGGTGGATGCGCGCCAGCAGGTGCCGTTCGCACCATTCCTCGCCGGCGCCGCCGGGGGTGAAGCGCCCGCGCATCACATAGCCTTCGCTTTCGAGCCGCGCCAGGGCGATGGCGGTGTCGCCCTCCGACAGGCCGAGCGGGGTGGCGATGGCGGCCAGCGGTTGTGGGCCGAAGCCGCTCAGGCGCGCGCGCAGGATCTCGACCAGCGCGTCGTCGCGCGTCCAGGGCTCGTCGCCGTCGCCGGCCGCGAGGCGCTCCGGTATCGTCAGCGCCGGCTTGGCCACGGCGTCCGGGCAGGCCGCCCGCAGGCACGCCAGGCGCTCCAGCGCCACCCACAGGTCGGCGCCGCCGCCGCGCAAACGGGTGGCCCGGCCGCCGGCGGCCAGTGCCGCCAGCAGCGCGCGCCAGCCGTCGCCGGCCTGCGCCTCGTCCTCGGTGACGCAGGCCAGCGACATCAGCGCCTCGTGCATCTCGTCGCCGTTGAGCGGGCCGGGCCAGGCTTCGGCGGCCACCGCCTCGATGGCGCCGGCGTCGAGCGCGCCCAGGTCGTCGCCGGAGGCCGGATCGGTCCAGCGGCGGTTGACCACCGCCTGCGTGCGGCGCTCCTCCAGCGGGGCGTCGTCGAGGAAGGCGTAGGGCCGGGCGTTGAGGATCTCCATCGCCAGCGGCGACGGCGCCGGCAGGTCGCGCGACAGCAGCCGCACCTCGCCCGCCTCCATGCGGCGCAGCAGGGCCAGCCAGCCCTCGCTGTCCATCGCCTCGTGCAGGCAGTCGTCGAGCGTCTGGTCGACCAGCGGATGGCTGGGCAGCTCGCGCTCGCCGACGATGTTTTCCAGGCACGCCGCCTGGTCGGGGAAGACGGCGGCCAGCAGGTCGTCACTCTTCATGCGTTGCAGCTGCGGCGCGACCTTGCGTCCGCCCGCGTAGCGCGGCAGGGCCAGCGCGGTGGTGGCGTTCCAGCGCCACCGCACGTTGAACAGCGGCGCGTCGAGCAGCGCCTGGATCAGCACATGCTCGGCGCTGCCCGAGCGCAGATAGCGCCACACCTCGTCGAGCGGGAAGCTGTGGGTGTCCGACAGCGACAGCACGATCGCGTCCTCGGTGGCGGCGGCCTGCAGCTCGAAGTTGAAGGTGCGGCAGAAGCGTTTGCGCAGCGCCAGTCCCCAGGCGCGGTTGATGCGGCTGCCGTACGGCGAATGCAGCACCAGCTGCATGCCGCCCGAGGCGTCGAAGAAGCGTTCCATCACCAGGGTGTCGCGGGTCGGCAGCGCGCCGAGCGCGGCGCGCGCGCGGGCCAGGTAGTCGACGATCTGGCCGGCGGCGTCGTCGTTCAGGCCAAGATGCTCGAACAGCCAGCCGGTCGCGTGGTCGATAGCGGCGGCGCCGTCCTTTTCGTCCAGCAGCCGGTCGATCTCGCCGCGCAGGCGCGCCACGCCGGCCGACAATTCGTCGCTGCGGCCGGGCGCCTCGCCCAGCCAGAACGGGATGTTGGGGGCGGCGCCGTGGGCGTCCTCGACCCGCACCTTGCCGGCCTCCACGCGCTGGATGCGGTACGAAGTGTTGCCGAGCTGGAAAACGTCGCCGGCCAGGCTCTCGACGGCGAAGTCCTCGTGCACGGTGCCGATATTGTGGCCCTGCGGCTCGAGCACCACGGTGAAGTCGGCGTTGTCGGGGATGGTGCCGCCGGAGGTGACGGCGGTCAGCTTGCCGCCGCGCCGCGCGCGCACGGTGCCGCTGACGGCGTCGCGGTGCAGGTAGGCGCCGCGCACGCCCTGGCGTCCGGTGTAGCCTTCGGTGAGCATGCGCAGCACGGCGTCGAAGCGCGCCCGTTCGAGCGACGCATACGGCGCGGCGCCGCGCACCAGGTCGAACAGCTCGTCCTCGCGCCATTCGCGCCCGGCCACTTCGGCGACGATCTGCTGCGCCAGCACGTCGAGCGGCGCGACCGGGATACGCAGCGCGTCGAGTTCATCGCGGCGCACGCAGTCGAGCAGCGCCGCGCATTCGACCAAGTCGTCGCGCGAGGTGGGGAACAGGCGGCCCTTGGGCAGGCCGCCGACGTGGTGGCCGGAGCGGCCGACCCGCTGTAAAAACGAGGCGATGCCGCGCGGGGAGCCGATCTGGCACACCAGGTCGACGTCGCCGATGTCGATGCCCAGCTCCAGCGAGGCGGTGGCGATCAGCACGCGCAGCTCGCCGCGCTTGAGGCGCTGCTCGGCGTCGAGCCGGTATTCCTTGGCCAGGCTGCCGTGGTGCGCGGCCACTTGTTCGGCGCCGAGGCGCTCGCCCAGGTGGCGCGCCATGCGCTCGGCCATGCGCCGGGTGTTGACGAACACCAGCGTGGTGCGGTGCATGACGGTCAATTCGGCCAGCCGGTCGTAGACGCGTTCCCACACCTCGTTGGGCATGACCGCCTCCAGCGGCACCGGCGGCAGCTCCAGCCCGAGGTCGCGCGCGCGCACGTGGCCGACGTCGACCACCGCGCAGTCGCGCCCGGCGCCATCCTTGCCGCCGGCGCCGGCCAGGAAGCGCGCCACCGCCGACAACGGCTTTTGCGTGGCCGACAGGCCGATGCGCACCGGCGTGCGCTGGCCGCCCGCCTCGCACAGGGCGTCGAGCCGTTCGAGGCTGAGCGACAGATGGCTGCCGCGCTTGCCGCCGGCGACGGCGTGGATCTCGTCGACGATCACGGTGCGCACGCCGGCCAGCATGGCGCGGCCGCTGTCGGAGCCGAGCAGCACGTACAGCGACTCCGGCGTCGAGACCAGGATGTGCGGCGGCCGGCGGCGCATGGCGTTGCGCTCGGCCTGGGTGGTGTCGCCGGTGCGCACGGCGGCGCGGATGCCATGCGGCGGCAGCCCCATCGCCTCCAACTCGCGGCCGATGCCTTCCAGCGGCGCCAGCAGGTTGACGCGGATATCGTTCGACAAGGCCTTGAGCGGCGATACGTACAACACCCGCGTCTGGTCCGGCAGGGGCGTGTCGCCGCTCTCGCGCACCAGCGCGTCGATGGCGGCCAGGAAGGCCGTCAGGGTCTTGCCGGAACCGGTCGGCGCGGCGATCAAGGTCGGCGAGCCGCCTTGGATCAGCGGCCACGCGCGCCGCTGCGCCTCGGTGGCGGCGGCGAAGCTGGCGCGGAACCACGCCGCCACGGCCGGATGGAAGTCGTGCCAGATATCAATATTGTCACGCGGTTTCATTGAATATGATGACGCAAAGAAAGGTCGGGCCGGAGGCGCCGGTCTTTTATTCTACCCGTCAAGGCGGGGCGGGGTGTCGCGGTTGATTGGCGCCTATTGTGTCCGAGCGAACATACAGCCCAACAGTGCCGCAGCATGATGAAAGCGTCTTCCTCAACGTCTCGAATGGATAGTCATGCCTGCCCTGTTATCGATCATCGCGGCCTCCCCGCCACCCTCCGCGGCGGGCAGCGACGTGCCTGCGGCGCTGCGCCGGTTATTGCTGCCCGAGCGCGGCGGCGCGGCCACCGCCGGGGAGCTGCTGCGGCGCATCGTGGCCAATGGACTGGACCGCCTGCCGCCGCCGGGACGCGGCGCCACGGCGCAGCGCTGGCGCGCGCTGGCGGAGGTGGCGGGCCACGATCTGAGCCTGCTCAAGCTCTATGAAGGCCACACCGACGCCCTCGCCATCCTGGCCGAGCTGGGGGCGCCGGCCGCCCCGGACACGCTATGGGGCGTCTGGTGCGCCGAACCGCCCGACGGCAGGGTGGTGGTGCATCGCTCCGATGAGGCAACGGCGCGCCTGTCGGGGCGCAAGCTTTGGTGTTCGGGCGCCGCGACGGTGGACCACGCGCTGGTCAGTTGCTGGGACGGGGAGGGCCTGCCCTGGCTGGCCGCCGTCGCCCTCGACCAACCCGGCGTGACGGTGACGGCCGACGGCTGGCACGCCGTCGGCATGGCCGGCAGCGCCAGCGTCGACGTGGTGTTCGACGATGCCGAGGCGCGCCTGGTCGGCGCCTCCGGAGCGTATGTGCGGCGTCCGGGATTCTGGCACGGCGGCGCCGGCATCGCCGCCTGCTGGTACGGGGCGGCGCAAGCCATCGCCGACGCCTTGCACGCGGCGGTGCGCGCAGGCGCCGCGCGCCAGGCGGCCGATCCGCATCGCCTCGCGCAACTAGGCATGGTCGACATCGCGCTGGCCGGCGCGGCGGCCGTGCTGCGCGAAACCGCCGCCGCCATCGACGCCGATCCCGATGCCGACGCCGGGGTGCTGGCGTTGCGCGCGCGCCTCGCCGTCGAAGCGGCGGCCACGCTGGTGCTGCAGCACGCCACGCGCGCGCTGGGCGCCACGCCGCTGTGCCGCGACCCGCACTTCGCCCGCCTGGCGGCCGATCTGCCGGTGTTTCTGCGCCAGAGCCACGCCGAGCGCGATCTCGCGTCGCTGGGGCGCATGTTGTCCGAGTCGGAGGAGTCGCCGTGGGCGCTATGATCGACCACGGCGCCGCCGCGCGCCACATCGAAGGCGAAGGCACGCCCGACGCCAGCTGGCAAGCCTGGGGTGGACTACGGGATCTGCCGCCGGTGTCCGCCGCCGCGCTGGTGCCGCCGGGCCGGCGTGCCGTCATCGTCGCGCCGCATCCCGACGACGAGGTGCTGGCCTGCGGCGGGCTGCTGCAACTGCTGGCGGCGCAAGGCAGCCCCACGGTGCTGGTGGCGGTGACCGACGGAACGGGCAGCCATCCTGGTTCGACGGCGATCACGCCGGAACAGCTGGGGCGCCTGCGCCCCCGCGAAACCGACGCCGCCATGGGGGCGTTGGGATTGGGCGCGTCGGCCGGCAAACCGGCGCCGCGGGTATTGCGCGCCCGGCTGCCGGACGGCGGGGTCGCCGCCTCGCTGGACCAGCTACACACGCTGCTGCGGCAAATGCTGCGGCCCGACGACGTGGTCTTCGTCACCTGGCGCCACGACGGCCATCCCGACCACGAGGCGTGCGGGCTGGCCGCCGCGATGGCCGCCGGCGCCTGCCGCGCGACCCTGGTCGAGATGCCCGTATGGAGCTGGCACTGGGCCGCGCCGGGCGACCCGCGCCTGCCGTGGCGCCGCGCGCGCCGCCTGGCGCTGGACGAGGATGTACTGCGGCGCAAACGCGAGGCGGTCGGCTGTTTCACCAGCCAGCTGCACGAAGATACCTCCACCGGCCAGCCGGCCATCCTGCCGCCGCATGTGCTGGCGCGCTTGCTGCATCCCTACGAAATATACTTCACATGACGACCTCACTCCCTTCCAACTTCGATCCGCTCGCGCACTTCCAGCAGTTGTACCAGCAGGATGCCGATCCGTGGAAAGTGCGCCAGCGCTGGTACGAGCAGCGCAAGCGCGACATCCTGCTGGCGTCGCTGCCGCGCCAGCGCTACCGCAACGCGTTCGAGCCGGCGTGCGGCAATGGCGAGCTGACGGCGGCGCTGGCGCACCGCGCCGAGCGGCTGCTGGCGAGCGACCTGTCGGCCGAGGCGGTGGGGCTGACGCGCCGGCGCATGCTGCGCGAGGCGCCCAGCGACGCCGCGCGCGTGACGATCCGCCAGCAGCATATGCCGCAGGAGTGGCCGGCCGATACGGCGTTCGATCTGATCGTCATCAGCGAGATGGCCTACTACCTCGACGAACAGGCCTTGCTGCGGCTGCGCCAGTGCTGCGTCGACGGCCTGGCCGAAGGCGGCACGCTGGTCATGTGCCACTGGCGCCGGCCGTTCGCCGACCGCCGGCTCAACACCGACAGCATGCACACCGTGTTCGACGCCGCGCCGGGCCTGCATCGCCTGCTGCGCCACAGCGAGGACGACTTCCTGCTCGACGTCTGGTCCGGCAGCGCCGATTCGGTGGCGCAGCAAGAGGGACTGGCCTGATGATCGGCGTGGTGATCCCGGCCCACAACGAGGAGCGCGAACTGGAACGGTGCCTGGCGGCGGTCCGCGTGGCCGCCGGCGACGCCGCGCTGGGCGGCGAGGCGGTGCATGTCATCGTGGTGCTGGACAGCTGCGGCGACGGCTCGCGCGCCATCGTCGAGCACCACGCGCTGGCGCTGCACGGCGCCGACGGCGGCTGCGTCGTCAACGGCATCGCGGTCGCGTTCCGCAACGTCGGCGCCGCCCGCGCGGCCGGCGCCGCGTGTTTGTTGGCGCTCGGCGCCCGCTGGCTGGCCTTCACCGACGCCGACACGCGCGTCTCGCCGGCGTGGCTGGCGGTGCAGCTTGGCCTGGACGTCGACGTCGTCTGCGGCACCATCGCGGTCGACGACTGGTCGCCGCACCTGGACGACGCCGAGGCGTTGCGCCGCCACTTCCACCTCGGCTACACCGACGCCGACGGCCACCGCCATATCCACGGCGCCAACCTGGGCGTGTCGGCGGCGGCTTACTCGCGCGCCGGCGGCTTCGAAGCCCTGGCCTGCGGCGAGGACGTGGCGCTGGTGGCGGCGCTGGAGCGCTGCGGCGCGCGCGTCGCCTGGAGTTCGGCGCCGCGCGTGGTGACCAGCGCCCGTCGCGACCCCAAGGCCAGCGGCGGCTTCGGCGATACCTTGCTGCGCTACGCGGCCAGCGCACGCGCCGTCCTGCCGGCGGATTTGCCCGTTTTGTTGAATGGTTCACATAACGCAGCTTGACCGAGGCGTAGCATTGACCGCATGAGAAGATCGCGCCCCCTCACCATTCTTTACTATTTTCTTGCCGCACTGCTGGTGCTGCTGGTGCTGCTGGTGGCGCTCGTCATTTTTGTGCTGACGTTCGACTGGAACCGCGCCCGTCCCTACATCAACGACAAGGTGTCGCAGACCATCGGGCGGGAGTTCGCCATCAAGGGCGACCTGGACGTGCGCTTCCGCCAGGGCGACGCGGCGGAGCCGGGATGGCGCCGCTATGTACCGCGCCCTGAAATCAGCGCCAGCGATGTGTACGTCGTCAATCCCGCGTGGACCACCACCGGCCCGCGCCTGGCCAGCGTGGGCAATATCGTCGTCGCCATGCATACGCTGCCGCTGCTGCACAAGCAGGTGGTGATCACCAACCTGGAACTGGACAAGCTGGAGGTGGCGGCCCAGCGCCGCGCCGACGGCAGCAATACCTGGACCTTCAAGGACAACGGCCCGTCGGAGTGGGAGGTCGATATCCGGCGCCTGGCGTTCCGCGAGGGCAGCCTGCGCTATCTGGACGACGGCATCAAGCTGGACCTGCGCGCCAAGGCCACCACGATCGATACGAACGACGCCGACGCCAAAAACTACGGCATGCGCTTCGCACTGGGCGGCACCTATCGCGGCGCGCCGGTGACCGGCGGCGGCAAGACCGGCGCCGTGTTGTCGCTGCAGGACGAACACAGCAAATTCCCGGTGCAGGCCAACGCCATGCTGGGCAAGAACAAGATCGCCATCGAAGGGACCTTGACCGATCCGCGCGCGCTGGCGGGCATCGATCTGTCGCTGTCGCTGGCCGGCGCCAGCATGGCGGACTTGTATCCGCTGACCGGCGTGCTGCTGCCCGAGACGCCGGCCTACGCGACCAAGGGCCGCCTGGGCGGCAGGAACGAGGGCGGCGTCTGGAGCTGGACCTACCGCGACTTCACCGGCACCGTCGGCGCCAGCGACCTGCACGGCACCTTGAGCTACAGCCCGCGCAAGCCGCGTCCGCTGCTGACCGGCACCCTGACCTCCAACCAGTTGCGGCTGGCGGACCTGGGGCCGACCATCGGCGCAGAGAGCAATGCCGACAAGGTGGCGCGCGACAAGAAGCCCAACCAGCCGGCGGGCAAGGCGCTGCCGGTCGAACAATTCAACACCGCCAAGTGGGACGCGCTCGACGCCGACGTCAAATTCACCGGCAAGAAGCTGGTGCGCACACACGATATTCCGCTGGAGGACATCGAAACCCGTATCCGCATGAAGAATAAAGTGCTGACCTTGACGCCACTGAACTTCGGCATGGCCGGCGGCAACGTCACCTCCAACATCACCTTGGACGGCGGCAAGAATCCCATCCAGGCGCAGATCAAGCTGGCCGCGCGCCACCTGAAGATCCGCCAGCTATTCCCGAAACTGCAAGCTATGCAGGCCAGCGTGGGCGAGGTCAACGGCGACGCCGCGCTGGCCGGCACCGGCAATTCGGTGTCGGCGATGCTGGCGACCGCCAGCGGCGAACTGGGCGCCACCGTCAGCGAGGGCTCGGTCAGCAAGTTCGTGCTGGAGGCGGCCGGCCTGAACATCGCCAACGCCGTCTTCGTCAAACTGTTCGGCGACAAGCAGGTGCAGCTGAACTGCGTGGCCAGCGATTTCGTCGTCGAAAAGGGCCAGGCGCAAACCCGGCGCTTCGTCGTCGACACGGACGAAGCCGTCATCGACGTCACCGGCAGCATCGACCTGGCCAGCGAGCGCCTGAACCTCGACGTCAAGCCGAAGACCAAGGGCGTGCGCATCATCTCGCTGCGCACGCCGTTGTACGCCCGGGGCACCTTCGCCAATCCGGACATCGGCGTGGCCAAGGGACCGCTGGCGCTCAAGGCCGGCGCGGCGGTGGCGCTGGGCATCATCAACCCCTTGGCGGCGGTGGTGCCGTTGATTAATCCCGGCAATGTGGAGGCGGTCGATTGCGCCGCCGCGCTCAGGCAGGCGACGCAGGTGCGGCACGGCTCGAAGCCCGAGCCGGCCAAGAAACAGTAAAAACGATCGCTAAGTTTGCGCTGGCGCAAGACGCGGCGATGCAAGCGTGAGCCATAGCCGTTAAAGTCGAGACCGTTTTACTGGTTGAGGTTGTCGCTTGGTATGATAGAGAAAACCAAGGACTTCCAATGCTGCTTTCCGCAAAAAAACTTTCACCCACAATGCGCTACGTCGTGGGCGCGGGCTTGTCGCTGTTTGCGTTGATGTTGCAGGTCGGCGTCTCCTTCGTGGTCGGCAACCGGATCCCCTTTTTACTGTTCATTCCCTGGGTGGCGTTGGCGGCGGCGGTGCTGGGCAGCGGTCCCGCCGCGATCGTCCTGGTCACCGGCTTCCTCTACGGCTGTTCGATCTTTCTCCCGCTGGGCAGCTTGTATGTGGGCTCTTTCCGCGACCAGGTCTCGCTGGCGCTGTTCGTCGTGGTCGGCGTCTTTTTCCTTTACATCGGCAAGAAGGTGCGCGAGTTGGTCAACCGCGCGGTCGAAGCGGAACTGGCGCTGCTCAACGAGAAGCTGACCCGCGAGCGCGCCGACGACGACCATCTGCGCCAGCTGTACCAGCAGGTGCGCAGCAGCGAGGAGCGCTACCGCAACCTGTTCGATTCGATGGACCAGGGCTTTTGCGTGATCGAGGTGATCTTCGACGATGCCGGCGACGCGGTCGATTACAAGGTGCTGGAGATGAACCCGGCGGGCATCGCGATCTACGGCCTGGGCGATGTGGTCGGCAAGACCATCAGGCAGGTGGTGCCGCATATCGGCTCGTACTGGATCGACACCTAT
This sequence comes from uncultured Duganella sp., assembly GCA_963511605.1. Taxonomy (GTDB): domain Bacteria; phylum Pseudomonadota; class Gammaproteobacteria; order Burkholderiales; family Burkholderiaceae_D; genus Rugamonas. Next base: position 232,938 of record CAUPJZ010000007.1, read on the forward strand.
GCGCAGGTGGCGGTGACCGGGCAGCCGGTGCGCTTCGAGAACCAGGCGCAGTCGAGCGGGCGCTGGTTCGAAGGCTACGCCAGCCGGGTCGGCGACGCCGACAGCCGCAAAGTGGCGCTGCTGTTCACCGACGTCAGCGTGCGCAAGGAGAACGAGGCGCGCCTGCGCCGGCTGGCGGCCGACTTGTCCGAGGTGGACCGGCGCAAGACCGAGTTCCTGGCGGTGCTCGCGCACGAGTTGCGCAATCCATTGGCGCCGATCCGCAGCGGCCTCGATATCCTCAAGCTAAGCGGCGGCAATCCGCAGATGGTCGAGCGCATGCGCGACATGATGGACCGGCAGGTCACGCACATGGTGCGGCTGGTCGACGACCTGCTCGATATCGCCCGCATCAACGGCGGCAAGATCGATCTGAAGAAGGAGCGCGTTGCGCTGCAAAGCATCGTCTCGTCGGCGGTGGAGGCCAACGCGCCGATGATCGAGAACGCCCGCCATCGCCTGCATGTCGTCATGCCCGACGAGGACATCGAGGTGCTGGTCGACCCGACCCGCATGGTGCAGGTGCTGGGCAACCTGCTCAACAACGCGGCCAAGTACACGCCGCCCGGCGGCCGGATCGATTTGAGCGCGGTGCGGGAAGGGGGGCGGATCGTCATCTCGGTCGAGGACAACGGCGTCGGTATTCCGGAGGCGTCGCAGCCGTTCATTTTCGATATGTTCAACCAGGTCGGCAGGAATATGGATCTGTCGCACGGCGGCCTGGGGATCGGGCTGTCGCTGGTCAAGCGGCTGGTGGAGATGCATGACGGTAGTATCAGCGTCGCCAGCGGCGGGACGCACAGCGGCGGCACCACGTTCACCATTCGCTTGCCGTTGAGCGTGGCGGTGGAGGCGGAGCCCGCGCCCGCCGGTCAGCTGGCGGCGCCGCTGCGCACCGAAATGTTGAGGATACTGGTGGTGGACGACAACGCCGACGCGGCGCAGACCCTGGCGAGTCTGCTGGAGTTCAAGGGGCACAGCATCCGCGTGGCCAACGACGGCATCGAGGCGCTGGAGGTGGTGGAGGATTGGATACCGGAGGTCGGGTTGATCGATATCGGCATGCCGAATTTGAACGGCTACGAGCTGGCGCAGGCGCTGCGCAGGAATCCGGCGCTCGATAGCATGGCGCTGGTGGCGCTGACCGGGTGGGGCGCGGAGAACGACCGCGCCTTGACCAAAGAGGCCGGCTTCGTCGAGCATTTGACCAAGCCGGTGGATTTCGATGCGATCGAGGCGGTGTTGGGCAGGTTGGGGCGGGTGCCGTGATTGGCGCCCATGCGCCGTCGGCGACGCAACCAAGGCCGATTACGCTGCGCTAATCCGCCCTATGTGTTTCCGAGGTCGCTCACGTGTCGTGGCCGTTGGGTTCATTCAATGCCACCGCACGATCCGCCGCCACGGAGACACGTAGGGCGGATTAGGCGGAACGCCGTAATCCGCCATCGGCGCGCCGCCGTCAACGCCCGCTTACACCACGCTGTCCCACGGCGCCGACAGGCGCATCGCGCAGTTGATCAAACCGACCATCGAATACGTTTGCGGGAAATTGCCCCACATTTCGCCGGTGACCGGGTGCGTGTCCTCCGACAGCAGCCCCAGATGATTCCTGGCCTTCAGCATGGTCTCGAAGATCTCCCGCGCCTCGTCCTTGCGGCCGATCCGCGCCAGCGCGTCGATGCGCCAGAACGTGCAGATGTTGAACGCCGTCTCCGGCTTGCCGAAATCGTCCGGCGCCTCGTAGCGGCGCATGTACGGGCCGTCGCACAGCGACTTCTCCAGCGCCTCCACCGTCTTGACGAAGCGCGGGTCCTTCGGATCGATGAAGTTCACCTCGGCCATCAGCAGCACGCTGGCGTCCAGATCCTCGCCGCCCAGGCTCTCGCAGAAGGCCTGGCGCTTCTCGCTCCACGAATCGCGCAGCAGCGGCACGCGGATCTGCTCGGCGCGCGCCTGCCAGTGCGCGGCGCGCTCCGGCAATTCCAGCACGTTGGCGATCTTGGCCAGCCGGTCGCATGCCGCCCAGCTCATCAGCATCGACGAGGTGTGCACCCGGGCCCGGGTGCGCAATTCCCACATGCCGGCGTCCGGCTGGTCGTGGACGCGGAAGGCTTGCTCGCCGACCGCCTCCAGATGCGCGAACTCGGCCACGCCGGCGCGGTTCAGCAGGCGGTGGTCGAGGAAGGCCTGCGCCGCCCCCAGCACCACGTTGCCGTACACGTCGTGCTGGAAGTGCTCCTGCGCCTGGTTGCCGACCCGCACCGGCTGGTGGCCGCGATAGCCCGGCAAATGATCGACCGTCGACTCGGGCAGGAATTCCTCCAGCCCGATGCCGTACAGCGGCTGGATGTGGCCGCCCTTGGAGCTGGCGACGATATTGCTCAGCCAGCGCAGATACTCCTCCATCGTGCCGACCTCGGAAATGCTGTTGAGCGCGCGCACCACGAAGAAGGCGTCGCGCAGCCAGCAGAAGCGGTAGTCCCAGTTGCGGGCGCTGCCGGGCGCTTCCGGAATACTGGTGGTCATGGCGGCGATGATGGCGCCGGTGTCCTCGTACAGCGACATCTTGAGCGTGATGGCCGCGCGTATCACCACGTCCTGCCACTCGTACGGCAGCGCCAGGCGGCGGCTCCAGTTGCGCCAGTAGTTGATGGTTTCCTTCTCGAAGCGGCGGCACACGTCCTCGATGCCGTCGTTCAAGGTCTCGTCCGGTCCCAGCATGAAGTTCAGCGAGCTGTTGGCGAGGAACCAGGTCTCCGACAGCAGGTGGCTGAGCGAGGCGTCGGTGTTCAGGCGCAGGGTCTGGTCGGGGCCGACATAGCGGATGTGGTGGCTGCCGCGCGTGATCCCGGGCGCCTCGCGGCCCCAGTCGAAGCGCGGACGCAGCCGCACGCGGATGCGCACCGCGCTGTTGAGGATGCGGATGCGGCGTATCAGCATCAGCGGCCTGAACATGCGGTCGCGGCTGGTGAAGCGCGGCGCGAAGTCGGTGATCTCGATGCCGTGGTTGTCGGCGTCCATCAGGCGGGTGCGCAGCACGGCGGTGTTGGGATCGTAGAACTGCTCGGTCTTGACGCAATTTTCCAGCTCGATGCTCCAGACGCTGCCGTTCTCGGAGTTGTCCAGCAGGGCGTTGAACACCGGGTCGCCGTCGAAGCGCGGCAGGCAGCACCAGACGATGTTGCCGCTGCGGTCGACCAACGCGTTGTACGAGCAGTTGCCGATGACGCCGCAGTTGAGCGACGCCTCGGGTGTCACCGGTTTGCCGGGCGCGGCCTCGCTGGGGTTGGTGTGTGCGGCGGAGTTGGTATCGGTTGCTGTGCTGGTCATTGCGTGTCTCCATGAGGCAGGGTGGTGGCCGCTTGCACCAGCTGCGCGCGCAATTCCTGCGGCGAGGCGAGGCGGCGCAGCGCGGCGCTCGGACCGGGGCCGATCTTCACGCCCATGCCGCCCGCTTGCTGGGCGTAGGCGATGCCGGCTTCGTCGGTGGTGTCGTCGCCGGCAAACACCGGCTTGTGGCCCTTGAAGGGCGCTTCCTGCATGAACGCGGCCAGGGCGCTGCCCTTGGTGCTCGATCCGGGCTTGAGCTCCAGCACCATTTTGCCATGTAACAGCACCATGCCGGGGCTGGCGTCGAGCGCTTCCTGCATGACCTGCTCGCACAGTTCCTTCAGCCCCGGCGCCAGACGGTAGTGCAGGGCCAGCGCGCCGCGCTTCTCCTCCAGCAGCAGGTCGGGATATTGCGCCACCAGCGGTTGCAGGCGCGACCGGGCATTGTCGAGCGGCAGCACCGTGATGTAGTGCAGCTCGCCGTCGGCCGCGCGCCGTTCGGCGCCGTGCACGCCGGCCGCCGGCAGCTTGAGCGGCGCCAGCATGGCGTCGATCTGTTCGATCGGGCGGCCGCTGACGATGGCCAGGCGTCCACCCAGCTTGTCGCGCAAGGTGGCCAGCGCTTCCACCAGGCCGGGCACTACCACCACCGTGTCGGGCGTTTCGGCAAGGTCGACCAGGGTGCCGTCGAAGTCCAGGAACAGGCTGCAATCGGGCCAGTCGGTCAGCAGGAAAGCTTGGTTGTCGGCGGACGCGCCGGTGTTCGTCGCGTCCGCCGGGTTGGTTTCGAGTGTCATCATCTTTGTCTTTATACCTGCTAGGTTAACTGACCCGGCGCAGGTTGCCGCGGCTGTGGGAACGGATCTTCTGCATCACTTTTTCGCGTTTGCGCAAACGGGCGGCGTCGAGCAGCATGTGGCCGGCCCAACGGTAGACGTTGAAGCGGCGCACGCGGTCGCGCATGCTGCGCATCCGTTCGCGCTGCTCGACCGGCGGCATCGTCAGGCCGCGGTACAGCGCCTCGGCGCCCTGCTCGATGTGGTACGGGTTGATGATCAAGGCCTCGTGCAGCTCGCGGGCGGCGCCGGTGAACTGGCTCAGCACCAGCGCGCCGCGTTCGTCGTCGCGGGCGGCGATGAATTCCTTGGCCACCAGGTTCATGCCGTCGTGCAGGCTGGTCACCATGCAAACCTCGCTGGCGCGGAAGTAGCGTTGCAGTTCGGCTTGCTCGTGGTGCTCTATCTTCAGGATGATCGGCAGGTAGCCGTCGCTGCCGAAGCGGTCGTTGACCCGCGCGGCCAGCTTGCGCACGCGCTGCTCGAAGTTCATGTATTCCTCCAGGTCCGAGCGGCTCGGCGCGGCGATCTGCACGAAGCTGAATTTGCCGACCATGCCCGGATGGCGCTCCAGCATGCTCTCGACCGCCTGGAAGCGCTCCAGGATGCCCTTGGTGTAGTCGAGGCGGTCGACGCCGAAGGCCAGCAGGTGGTCTTCCGGCACGCCCAGGATCTGGCGGATCTCGGTGCGGCACTGTTCCACCGGCTGCGTGTCCGGATAGTCGGGCCAGGCGATCGAAATCGGATAGTCCTCGACCTGGGTCAGCTCGTTGCCGTACGAAATGGTCGACGCTTCCGGCTCGATGCGGGTTTCCAGGTAACGGTCGACGGTGTCGAGGAAGTTCTTGCGGTGGAACGGCGTGTGGAAGCCCAGGATCGTGCTGCCCAGCATACCTTCCAGAATTTCCTCGCGCCACGGGCAAATACCGAACGACTCCGAGTTAGGCCATGGGATGTGCCAGAACGTGATAATGGTCGCTTTCGGCAGCGCCTCGCGCACCATGCGCGGCAGCAGGGCGAAGTGGTAGTCCTGCACCAGCACCACCGGGTTGTCGGTGCGCGCTTCCTTGATGACGGCGTCGGCGAAGCGGCGGTTGACCTTGACGTACTCGTCCCAGTCGGACGAGCGGAACACCGGACGCACGTGGGCGATATGGCACAGCGGCCACAGGCCTTCGTTGGCGAAGCCGTAGTAGTAGCCTTTTTCCTCTTCTTCCGTCAGCCATACGCGGCGCAAGGTGTAGCTCGGGTTTTTAGGCGGCACCGGCACGTGGTCGTTGCGGTCGACCGTCTCGCGGTCGGCGCTGCCGGCGCCATGGGCGATCCAGGTACCGGAGCAGGCGCGCATCACCGCCTCGACGGCCGTCACCAGGCCGCTGGCCGGACGGCGCACGCGGATTGTGCCGTCCTTGTTTTTCTCGTGGATGTAGGGTTCGCGGTTGGACACCACCAGCACCTGGTCGCCGGCCAGATCCTGTTGCAGCAGGGCCTTGAGTTTTTCCGGCGCCCACTCGGCGCTGTTGCCGCTGCTGCTTTGGCGTTCCTCGTGGTATTCCTCCAGCAGGCTGCGCAGCTCGCCGATCAGCGGTTCCATCTCCGGTGGCGGCGGCGGTGGCGGCGTCGCGCCGGGCGCGGTCGACTGCACGTCGCGCGGCAACAACTGGCCGCGCAGCACGTCGTTCAGGCTGGCCAGCCAGCCGCGCCAGCTCAGGTGCGACACCAGCATGGTCAGGAAGGCGATCGCCACGCCCAGCAACGCGAAGAAGATCAGCACGTATTTGGTGGTCTCGGCGCTGCGGCGCTCGATGAAGCTCATGTCATGCACCAGGATCAGGCGGCCCAGGCCGGTGCCGTTGTCTTCGATCGGCGTGTCGGCAACGTGCACCGGGCCGCGCGGCAATTGCACCAGCGACTTTTGCTTGCTGCCGTCGGCCGGTTTTTCCCAGCAGCCCAGCGATTGCGGGTAGGTATAGGTTTTGTACAGCAGCTTGCCCGAAGGATCGCAGAAGCCGAGCGCGAACAGGCGCTCGTCTTCGATGGCGCCGTCGAACAGCTTCTTGATGTGCGCCTTGTCGTTGAGCAGCACATCCTCGCGCAGCGGCACCTGCAGGGTGGCGGCAAGAAGTTGCGAGCGGTTATCCAGATCGCGCACCGACCAGCGCAGGGTCAGGTTGTCCATCAGCGGGACGACGATGTAGGCGAACAGTCCCAGCAGGATCGCCAGGGGGAGCATGAAACGTAACGATAGTTTTACAGAGCGTGAAAGCATTGGAGGAGTCCTCAGGTGTGATTGCAGGATAGAAAAACAACCGCTGCATCAATTTTTCGGGATGCGTGGCAATCGACCTCAGCTCCTCTATTGTTTCATTCATAGGGGAAAAACCTTTGTTCGCTAGCGCACGCATGCGGGCAAATGGCGCGCCGCAACATGGCAGAGTCCCCTAGAATCAGGGCCATGGAACTAGACTATTTCTCCGATATGCACGAGGGGCCGTGGCGCGCCGCCGCAGTGGTGGGCGTCAGCGCCGTGATTTTTGTTGCTGTGGCTCTACTGTTGCATCGGGCGGGCATTATGCTGCTGCGCCGCATCGCGCGGAACCGCCCCTATACCACCAATGCCGTCAAGTACGGCTACCGTCCGAGCCAGCTGTGCATGGCGCTGTTCGCGCTGCGGCTGGTGCTGACGGGCGCGCCGGAAAACATGCCGTTCCTGCTGCCCATATCGCGCATCAACAGCGTGCTGCTGATCATCTGCCTGACCTGGCTGGCGATCGCTTGCGTCAATTCCATCAAACGCACGATCACCGACGTCAATCCGGTCGATTCGGCCGACAACCTGCGCGCGCGCCGGCTGCTGACGCAGACGGCCGTGCTGACCCGCAGCGCCAACTTCATCATCGGGCTGGTGGGGTTGGGGTTTGTCTTGCTGACGCTGCCGGGTGCGCGGCAGTTCGGCGCCAGTCTGCTGGCCTCGGCCGGCGTGGCGGGCCTGGTGGCCGGTATCGCGGCGCGGCCCGTGCTGGGCAACTTTATCGCGGGGCTGCAGATCGCCTTCTCGCAGCCGATCCGGTTGGACGATGTGCTGATCGTCAAGGGCGAGTGGGGGCGCGTTGAACGCATCACCGGCACCTATGTCGTGGTGCGCATCTGGGACGAGCGGCGCCTGATCGTGCCGCTGCAATGGTTTATCGAAAATCCGTTCGAGAACTGGACGCACACCTCGTCGTCGATACTCGGCACGGTGTTTTTATGGCTGGACTTCAGCGTGCCGGTGCCGGCGATACGGGCCGAGTTCGAGCGCATCACGCACGCATCGTCGCGCTGGGACAAGCGGGTGTGCGTGCTGCACGTGACGGACGCCGACGACCGCGGCATGCAGCTGCGGCTGCTGATCAGCGCGCAGGATTCCGGCACGGCCTTCGACCTGCGCTGCGAGATCCGCGAAGCGATCATCGCCTTCGTGGCGGCCAACTATCCGGATTCTCTGCCGCGCCTGCGTCCGGTGCTCGACGCTCCGGGTCCGCAGGAGGAAAGCCTGGGCAAGCGCGCCACGCACGTGGCCGACAGCCCGGCGCCGTAATGAGGGTACGATCTCTAAAAGTCTTCCAAATCACGTAGGGCGGATTAGCGAAGCGTAATCGGCCATGCAGGCGCCGTCGGCGGCGCAGGCATGGCCGATTACGGCGTTCCGCCTAATCCGCCCTACGTAAATTCGAGCGAAGCGTAATCCGCCATGCAAGCGCCGCTAGCGCCTAATTCGGCACCGTCGCCGACCGCGGATAGTCCCGCTCCCGGTACATCAACTTGCACTGCGCCGCCCGCAATCCCCTGCGTGCTTCGACACCGGCCGGCGCGATATCCAGATACGCCGCCGCCTCCCACGATTTTTGCCCCACCGCAGGCCAGCGCGGCAGGCCGGCCCCGTTCGGATCGCCGTTGCGAATGAAGTTGGCCCAGTACCGCTGCACCGGCGGCCACTCAACCGGCAGCGCCTTGGCCGGCGTCGCGCGATAAACATAATCCATTTCCGACGTGTGCTCCGGCGGCTTGCCCGATCCCGGCGCGCCCAGCCCGAACTCGTAGCGCCACACGTGCGCCGGATCGGCCATGTGCCGCGCCATCCAGCCGGCCGGGCAACGGAACCACATGTCCGTGATCAGTTGTGTCGGCACGCTGCCCAGAACGGCATCATCGCGGTACAGCGCGTTGCCCGCCTGCGCATGCTTGCCGAACGCCGCTGCCAGCAACGCCGGCACGGTTTCCGGCTTGCGGTCGGAGCCCAGCTCCTGGCTGTTGCTGCCGATGATGACGCGAATATCCTTGCCGGCGCCTTTGGCATACGCGTCGGCGTAGGGCAGCCGCACCACGTGCCCGTCGATGATTTGCTGTTCCCAGATGAAGCTCGGATCGACACCGTCCGGCGTCGGCAGGTTGGCGGCGGCCGCGTCGACGGTCGCCGCCGGCAGCTTGCGCAGCCTGGCCAGACCTTCGGCGCCATGCGGCAGTTTCAGGCGGTCCAGCAGCACGTTGCCGATCGCCTCGTTCTGTTGTGCGGTGCGGGGCGCGCCGGGCGCCGGCGCCTGCAGGATCGCTTTCTTGAACAGCCCTTGCGACAGCGGCGACATGGTCAGCAGCAGCGCATCGAACGCGCCGGCCGAGTTGCCGGTAATGGTGACGTTGCCGGCGTCGCCGCCGAAGGTGGCGATGTTCGCCTGTATCCATTTCAGCGCGGCGAGCTGGTCGAGCAATGCGTAATTACCGGATGCGCGCTGCGGGCTTTCTTCACGCAGCGCGTCGAGGCCGAGGAAGCCCCAGGCGCCCAGCCGGTATTGCACCTTGACCAGGACGATGCCCTCGCGGTGCAGGGCGTCGTCGGCCATGTCGCCTGCGCCGGCGTAGGCATTCGAGCCGCCGTGCAGGTAGACCAGCACCGGCAGCCGGGCCTTGCCTTTCGTGGTCACGGCCGGGGTGCGGATCGACACGGTCAGGCAGTCCTCGCGCATCGTGGGCAGGAAGCCCTTGTTCCAGCCGGTATCGCCCTGGGCGCAGGCCGGCGCGATGTTGGTGGCGTCGAGCACGCCGGGCCAGGCGGCGCGCGGCGCGGGCGGCTTCCAGCGCAACTCGCCGGTCGGCGCGGCGGCGTACGGGATGCCGTAGTAGATGCTGCTGCCGTCGGCCATGGGCAGGCCGGCGACTTTGCCGCCGGCTACATCCACTTGCTGCGCGTGGGCGGGCGCGCAGCCGATTGCCATGATCAGCATGGCGCTTAATAATGTTTTCATGGCGGGAGTCTGCCGGGAACGCGTGGGCGATGCAATTCTGATAATCACCAAGCGGGGCAACGATATTGAATGATGGCGACGGCCGAGGCGGGGCGCGATCTAAGGCTTGCCCACGGCCGGCGGTGCGGCCGGTGGCTGGGCGTAAATGACAATGGGAGCAGGATTTTTCGTGGAATTGTTCATCACGAAAAACAGTCCGCCAAAACCGAAGAAAAGGCCGATGGCCGTGGCGGTCATCCGGCGAAGAATATCCGTGCTGGATTTTTGCATATCGGCGCGCATATCGGCGATGTCCGCCTTCGTTGCGGTTTGCTCCAGGCGCAACTCGATTTTCGCGAGCCGCTCCCGCGTTTCGATGGCAAATTCTTCGAGCTTGATCAGGCGTGCTTCCATACTTCCATCATAGGCAGCAGCGCCGGTGCGGTCAAATGTCGCACGGGTACCTGACGCTACCTGGATTTCGGTTTGCGGGCGATGATCTCGTTGATCAGCTTGCGTTCCTTGTCGGTAGCCTTGCGCAGCAAGGCCTCGTGCTTTTCGCCCAGCGCGATCGACTCGGTGATTTCAGGGGTGATAGCCGATGACTTGGCGATGCGTTGCGTAATCCATGCTGTGAGCAGGCACATCACCAAGGTGCAGGCGATGTAGAAAGCGATCCACAAGCCCGTTTGACCACGGCTGCGGTTGATCGCCTGGACGACCTGTTCGGCCTCCTTGGTCACGGCCGCCATCTTGCCCATCATGTCGGCCACCGCGATGCTGGCCGACTCGGCCGCCACCCGTCCCGCCTCCCTGGCGGTGGCGTCGACGATGGCGGCGGCCTTGGCCTCGATCCTGGCCGCCTCGGCGATGCGCGCGTCGATCTGGTTTAGGCTGATATTCGCCATGCGTACCAGTTTGTCGCAGCCGGCGATCTGCTTGGAGAAATTCTGCAGGTCGTTGTGAAAGCGGTCGGCGTTGAAAAAATCGCCCTGGGGGTGCGATGTCGGGTCGTTGTCGTTCATCGGGTTTCCGCGTTATCCAATAAAAAAGGGCATGATCGCATCATGCCCCATGATACCGGTAGAGCGGAAGAGTTAGCTACCGACCGTCAACGTCAGCGTTGTTGGGCTGTACACCGGATCGACCTTGGCGAAGCCGTCGACGACGATGCTGGTGAAGCGGCCCTTGAGGCTGCCCGCGCTCAGCACGATGATGCTCTCGCCCGCCTTCGGCTTGTAGCTGCCCGGGAACTTGACGCGCAAGGTGCCGCCGACGATGGTGGCGGTGCCGGTCACCGTCATGGTGCCCTTGGCGCCGCCGAGCGCGTTCAGTTCCAGGGTGGTGGCGCCGGCCAGCTGCGTGTAAGCGCGGGCCAGTTTCAAGCCCGCCGGAGCGTTGGCGACCAGGGTTCCGCCGCTGACGTAGACGTCGCCGTTGCCGAACGCCGTCGGCGACACGCCTTCGAGCGCGCCGGCGGTCAGTTCGGTGCCGCCGGTCCAGGTGTTGTTACCGGCCAGTTTCAGCGCGCCGCTGCCCTGCTTGACCAGCTTGCCGGTGCCGCCGATGTCGTTGCGCCAGCGGTCGGCCGCGTTGAAGCCGCCCTTGGACGCGTCCATCACCAGCACGACGTTGCCGGTGAAGGCGCCATAGCCGTCGGCCGCCGAGAACAGGTTAAGTCGGCCCCAGCCTTCAGGATCGTCCATCACCGGGTAGCCGGAGGCGACGGCCGTGGTTTTCAGCACCACGCGGCGCTGGGCGTCGCTCAGGTAGGGCAAGCGGGTTTCCAGCAGCACTTCGGCGCCCTTCGGCACCGAGGCCGGCGCGTTGGTCGGCGCGATCGGCGCGAAGCCGTAGGTCATGCGGCGCAGGTAATTGGCCTTGTTGGTGGCGTAGTCCGAGAAGCGGTCGCTGCCCGATTGGGCGAACGCGGTAAAGGTGGTCGGGGTGGTCGAGGTTGCGGCCATCAGGGTGCTGTGGGCCTGGGCGTAGCCGGCCGTCTTCTTGGCGGCATTGGCCGGATCGACCATGGCGGCGGCGACCACCGCCTGCGCGTGGATGCGGCCGCTCAGCACGTCGAGCGGCGAATGCATGCCGGCCAGGATGCGCGATTCGCCCAGTTCCAGGCCGCGGCTGATGATTTCCTGATAGCGCTCCGGCACCGCGTAGGCCATCGCCAGCGCGTTGCGCACCGACTCGGCCGAGTGGCCGCTGGTGAAGCCGCCGTCGGTGGTCGGGGTCGGGCTCTTGGCCGGGTTCAGCGCCGGCAGCACCTGCACCGCGCTGCTCCAGCGGTAAGGGCGGGCATATTTATAGAAGCGCTTGGCCGGCTCGGTCGAACCGTTGGCGCCGACCATGTTGACCAGGTCGACGACGGCGCCGAAGGTCGGGTTGGCGCTGCCGCCGACGCCGTTGTTGTTGCCGCCGTCGTTGTACAACACGGTAGTGGCGTCGGCCGGGATCGAGGTGATGGTGGTGGTCTGCTGGGCGGCGGTGCGCCAGGCGCTGGTGAGCGGCCCCATGCCGTCGCTGACGCTATAGCCCTTGTTGCGGCGGTCGTCCAGATAGGCGGCCAGCGCCTGTTCCGGCGTACGGTTGGCGGTGGCTTTGACGACGTAGTCGATATTGGCGTTGTGGACGGCTTGGTTCAGGATGGTGCCGCCGTTGGTGCCGTCGTTCGGCACGCCGGTCCAGGCGGACGCCGTCACGGCCGGGAAGTTGCCGACGGCCGGCGCGGTCACGCCGGCGTCGACGATTTCCGTCAACGGTTTCCAGATCTGCAACATCCCGGCGAGCACGCGCACGCCGGCGTTGGTGTCGAGGGTCGCGTAGCGGGCGTCGCCGCGCTGGTTGCTGAAGGCGGTATCGACGAAGGCTGCGACGGTCGGCACCGGGGCCACGTCTGCCGCGCCTTGGTCGGCCGGCGCCGCCGGCACGGCCACGACCTGATCGTCATTGCTGGAACCGCCGCAGGCGCTCAGGGCGACGGCGATGCTGATGGCGAGGATAAGGGGGCGCGACGGAACGAGATGCATGTGGGTATCCAATGGTCAGATGTAAAAAGGCCATAGAGTAATGACGTCATATGACATGGCTGTTACCAGCGCCGACTGGAACCGCTTCCAAGCAAAATAAACCCCGGGGTCAGGTCCGACATTCGGACAAAAGGCGAAAATTGGGAACTTCAAGGCCGGGAAAAAGTTCCAAAATGTCCGAATGTCGGACCTGACCCCCGGGGTTGTGTTATCACTTTTGGGGAGTATTGTCGGCAAGACATATCTGCCTATAGTGTGGCTTTATCTGTTCGGGAGCCGCATATGGTTAAGTTGGAAATCAACGGCAAGAGCCGGGAGTTCGATGTCGCGGGCGATATGCCGCTTCTTTGGGTGCTGCGCGACGAGGCGCATATGATGGGCACCAAATTCGGCTGCGGCATGGCGCTGTGCGGCGCCTGCACCGTGCACGTCGACGGCGAGGCCACGCGGTCGTGTGTGCTTCCCGTGTCGGCGGTCGCGGGCAAGAAGATCACCACTATCGAGGGCGTGTCCGCGACGCCGGCCGGCAAGGCGGCCCAGCAGGCCTGGATCGCCGCCGAGGTGGTGCAGTGCGGTTACTGTCAATCGGGCCAGATCATGTCCGCCGCTGCGCTGCTGGCCAAAAACAGGCAGCCGACCGACGCCGATATCGACGATGCCATGTCCGGAAATATCTGCCGCTGCGGCACTTATACCCGTATCCGCGCGGCGATCAAGGATGCCGCCAAGTCGCCACTGCTGAAAGGGGCTTGAGATGAGCGCTCCCTTTGATCCCCCGTCCATCGGACAGTCGCGCCGTGGCTTCCTGAAAATCGCGGCGGCCGCCGGCGGTGGCCTGATGGTCGGCTTCTGGTCGCTGCCGGGCGAGGCGTTCGCCGCCACCGCCGCCGCCAACACCGCCGCCGCTGCCACGCCGGCGGACCTGAACGCCTTCGTCGCCATCGGCGCCGACGACACCATCACCCTGACCATGCCCAAGGTGGAGATGGGGCAGGGTACCTATACTTCCATCCCGATGCTGATCGCCGAGGAGCTGGAAGTCGATATGGACAAGATCGCGCTGCGCCATGCACCGCCCAATGCGAAGGTTTACGGGGCGCCGATCGGCGACCAGTTCACCGGCGGCTCCACCTCCATCCGCCTGATGTGGGAGCCGATGCGCCAGACCGGCGCCGCCGCCCGCATGGTGCTGATCCAGGCCGCCGCCGACCAGTGGAAGGTGGCGCCGGACAGCTGCCGCGCCGAACACGGTGAGGTGGTGCACGCGGCCAGTGGCCGCCGCATCAAGTACGGTCAAGTGGTGCAAGCGGCCGCCCGGCTGCCGGTGCCCGGGAAAATCGCGCTGAAGGATCCGAAAGACTTCAAGTTGATCGGCAAGCCGCTCAAGCGCCTCGACGCCAGGGGCAAGACCGACGGCACCGCGTTGTTCGGCATCGATACAGTGGTGCCGGGCATGAAGGTGGCCGTGGTGGCGGCGAGTCCGGTCGTCGGCGGCAGGCTCAAATCCGTCAAGGACGCCAAGGCGCGCAAGATGCGGGGCGTGCGTAGCGTCATCAAGCTTGAGAACGCGGTGGCCGTGGTGGCCGATAATTATTGGTACGCCAAGCAGGGACTGGCCGCGCTGGATATCGCCTGGGAAGAGGGTCAATACGCCAAGCTGTCGACCGACGATGTCCGCGCCATCATGGTCGATGCGCTGAAAAAGCCCGGCAAGGTGGCGCGCAACGACGGCGACGCGCTCAAGGCCATCGCGGCCGATAACAAGCGCGTGGAGGCGGTGTACGTCAATCCGATGCTGGCCCATGCGACCATGGAGCCGATGAACTGCACGGTCCATTACAACGCCAAGGACGGCAGCGCCGAGATCTGGGTCGGCACGCAGGTGCCCGCCCGCGCGCGCGACGACGCCGCCAAGGTGCTGGGACTGGCGCCGGAAAAGGTCACGCTGCACAATCACCTGATCGGCGGCGGTTTCGGTCGCCGGCTGTACACCGACTACGTGGTGCAGGCAGCCGCCCTGGCCAAACAGGTCAAGGCGCCGCTGAAGGTGGTGTGGAGCCGCGAGGAGGATATCCAGCACGATCTGGTGCGCGGCCTGTACGCGCATTCGGTGTCCGCCTCGCTCGACGCCAGGGGCATGCCGGTGGCGTTCTCGCACAAGATCGCGGGTCCGTCGAACCTGGCCACGTTCGCGCCGTCCTTCCTGCAAAATGGTCTGGACACCGACAACGTCGAGGGTTCGGACACCTTTTCCTACGATATCCCGAACATGCGCGTCGAGTACACGCGCGAGGACGGCCCGGTGCCGAGCGGTTTCTGGCGCGGTGTCGGCCCGACCCGCAACATGGCTGTGCTGGAGGGCTTCATCGACGAACTGGCGGAAAAGACCGGCCGGGACCCGCTGGCCTACCGTCTGGCGATGCTGGACAAGCAGCCGCGCGCGGCCCATGTGCTGAAAGTGGCCGCGCGGCGCGCCGGCTGGGGTGAAAAGCTGCCGGCGCGCTCCGGCCGGGGCATCGCGCTGATGCGGGCCTGGGGCACTTACCTGGCGCAGGTGGTCGACGTCAGCGTCAACGACGACGGCGAGGTGGTGGTCAAGCGCGTCGTGTGCGTGGTCGATTGCGGCCATGTCGTCAACCCGGACACCGTGGCGGCGCAGATCCAGAGCGGCATCAACTACGGCCTGACGGCGGGGCTGTTCGGCGCCATCACCTTCAAGGACGGGCGCGTCGAGCAGAGCAACTTCCACGATTACCGCATCCTGCGCCTGAGCGAGGCGCCTGTGATCGAGGTCGAAATCGTCCCGAGCACCGAGGCGCCGGGCGGCATCGGCGAGCCGGGAACGGCCGGCGTGGGCGCGGCACTGGCCAACGCGGTCTTCGCGGCGACCGGCAAGCGGGTACGCGAGATGCCGTTGCGTCCCGAGATACTAAAAAAGGCCTGATGGGCCAAGGGTGGCGGCAGGCTGCTACAATAGTCCGGTGAAAAAGCTATTGCTCATCCTGCTGCTGACCATACTGCCGATCCAGTACGCCTGGTCGATGGCGGCCGTCTATTGCCAGCACGAGCCGGCCAAGGTGAGCCACTTTGGCCATCACGGCCATGAGCACCAGGCCCAGTCCGACGAAGATCCGGATCACGGCAAACCCGTCAAAGTCCATAGCGACTGCGAAGTCTGCCACCACGCGGTGCAGGCTTCCGTGCTGGAGGACAGCGGCGTGGCCGCCCAGCCGCTGACGCAATCGCATGCGGAGCCGCCGCTCGCGAATTATCATTCTTATATCTCCGATGGGCCCCAGCGACCCAATTGGCTGCTCGTCGTCTAGCGCGGCGAGACTCCCCTCCTCATTTTGTCTGTCGAACGACGGTGACGTCTCGTCGAATTCTTTTCCATTTATTCGGAGAATTCGATGTTCAAGTATGTTTTGTCGCTTTATATGGCGGCATGGCCGGCGTTCGCGCTGGCCGCGGCACCCGTGCCCGCGTCCGAACCCACCGGGCCGCTGACCTTGGAGACGGCGCTGGCGCTGGCCGCCGGCGCCAACGCCGACCTGTCGGCCGCGCGCCACGAGCTGCTGGCGGTGGACGGCGCGGTCCAGCAGGCCGGCTTGCTGCCCAATCCCTCGCTGTCGGTCGAACGGGTCGATACCCGCCGTGACACCCGTGAAACCACCTTTTTACTAAGCCAACCGCTGGAGCTGGGCGGAAAACGGCAGGCGCGCATGCAGGCCGCGCAGCGCGAACGCGATAGCGCCTCGGCGCAGCTGGGCGCGCGGCAGGCCGATATCCGCGCCGATGTCATCGACGGCTGGTTCGCCGTGCTGGCCGCGCAGGAGCAATTGCGGCTGGCGCAGGAGGCGTCCGAACTGGCGCAGCGCGCCGCCGCCGCCACCGGACGGCGCGTCGTCGCCGGCAAGGTGTCGCCGGTGGAGGAAACGCGCGCGCGGGTCGCCGCGTCGACCGTGCAACTGGATCTGCTGCGCGCGCGCAGCACCCTGGCGGTCGCGCGCAAGCGGCTGGCGGCGATGTGGGGCAACCCGGCGCCGCGCTTCGAGAAGGCCGACGGCGATCTCGATACCCTGCCGTCGCTGCCCGATCAAGCCTTGTTGCACCACCGGTTGGCGCAGGCGCCGGGGATGGCGCTGGCGCGCTCGGAGCTGGACAAGCGCCAGGCGCTGGCCAGGCTCGAACTGTCCCGCCGCGTGCCCGATGTCACGCTCAACGTCGGCAGCAAACGCTCGGAGGAACTGGGGCGCTCGCAGGCGGTGTTCGGCATCTCGGTGCCGCTGCCTTTCTTCGACCGCAACCAGGGCAATGTGCTGGAGACGGCGCGCCGCGTCGACAAGGCGCGCGATGAATTGAGCTCCACCGCGCTGCGGCTGGACGCCGAACTGGCGCAGGCGCGCGAGGATTTCGACGTCGCCCGCCAACAGGCGCTGGCGCTGCGCAGCGAAATCGTGCCCGGCGCGCAAAGCGCCTACGAGGCGGCCAGCACCGGCTTCGATTACGGCAAATTCGGCTTCCTCGACGTGCTCGACGCCCAGCGCACCTTGCTGCAGGCGAAATCCCAATACCTGAACGCCCTGGCGGAGGCGCATCGCGCCAAGTCCGCCATCGGCCGCATCCTCGGAGAGGACCAATAAGATGAATAGCCTGACCAAGAAACAGAAAATCACGATCGCCGCCATGGCGGTCATCGGCGTATTGCTGGCGGCATGGATGCTGATGCCGAAGCACGCCGAAGAAAGCCATGAAAACCACGATGACCATGGTTCGGAAGCGGTGGCGCCCCATAAAGACGAGCACGCAGGCGAGGACAAGCCGGAAAAAATCGCGCTCGACGACGCCCAGATCAAGGCGGCCGGCATCGCTGTCGCCGCCGCCGCGCCGGCCGACATCAGCATCGCCATCACCTTGCCCGGCGAAATCCGCTTCAACGAGGACCGCACCGCGCACGTGGTGCCCAAGCTGTCCGGCGTGGTCACCGCCGTGATGGCGGATCTGGGCCAGGTCGTCAAGCAGGGGCAGGTGCTGGCGGTGGTGGCCAGCAGCGGCTTGTCCGAGCAGCGCAGCGAGCTGCTGTCGGCGCAGCGCCGGCTGGCGCTGGCCGCCACCACGCTCGATCGCGAACGCCGGCTGTGGCAGGACAAGATCTCCGCCGAGCAGGATTATCTGCAGGCCAAACAGGCGATGAGCGAAGCGGAAATCGCGGTGCAGAACGCGCGCCAGAAGTTGAGCGCCTTCGGCACCGGCGCCGCCTCCGGCTCGGACCTGAACCGGCTGGAATTGCGCGCGCCGTTCGACGGCATCGTCATGGAAAAACACCTGGCGCTCGGTGAAGCGGTGAAGGAGGACGCCAACGTCTTCACCATCTCCGACCTGTCGACCGTGTGGGCGGAAATCGCCGTGCCGCCGAAGGATCTTAACCTGGTGCGCGTGGGCGAGACGGTGACCGTCAAGGCTTCCGCGTTCGATGCCCAGGCCACCGGCAAGATCACCTACGTCGGCTCGCTGCTCGGCGAGCAGACCCGCACCGCCAAGGCGCGCGTGGCGCTGGCCAATCCGGACCGCGCGTGGCGTCCGGGCCTGTTCGTCAACGTCGATGTGCTGTCCGGGCAGACCGGCGCCGCCGCCGTCACCGTCGGCACCCAGGCGATCCAGACCCTGGAGGACAAGCCGGTGGTGTTCGTCAAGGTGGCCGGCGGCTTCCGGCCGCAGCCCGTCGTGACGGGACGCAGCGATGGCAGGGTCACCGAGATCCTGCAAGGCCTGACGGTTGGCACGCAGTACGCCGCCGCCGGCAGTTTCGTCCTCAAGGCGGAACTGGGCAAGGGCAGCGCCGAGCACGCGCACTGAGGCGGGGGACGACATTATGTTCGAACGCATCATACGATTTGCCATCGTCCAGCGCTGGCTGGTCATGCTGGCGGTGGCGGGGATGGCCGGCTTCGGCATCTACAGCTATCAAAAGCTGCCCATCGACGCGGTACCCGACATCACCAACGTGCAGGTGCAGATCAACACGGCCGCGCCGGGCTACTCGCCGCTCGAGACCGAGCAGCGCGTGACGTTCCCGATCGAGACCGTCATGTCTGGCCTGCCGAACCTGGAGCAGACACGCTCGCTGTCGCGCTACGGGCTGTCGCAGATCACCGTCATCTTCAAGGACGGCACCGACATCTTCTTCGCGCGCCAGATGGTCAACGAGCGTATCCAGGAGGCGAGGGCGCAGCTGCCGGCCGGTATCGCGCCGGCCATGGGGCCGATCTCCACCGGCCTGGGGGAGATCTACCTGTGGACGGTGGAGACCAAGCCGGGCGCGAAGAAGGCCGACGGCACGCCCTACACGCCGACCGACCTGCGCGAGATCCAGGACTGGATCATCAAGCCGCAGCTGCGCAACGTCGCCGGCGTCACCGAAATCAATTCGATCGGCGGCTACGCCAAGGAATACCAGGTCGCGCCCAATCCGCAGCGCCTCGCTTCCTACGGCCTGACCCTGCAGGATGTGGTGACGGCGCTGGACCGCAACAACGGCAACGCCAGCGCCGGCTACATCGAAAAGCGCGGCGAACAGCTGCTGGTGCGCGCGCCGGGGCAGGTGCAGTCGCTGGAGGATATCCGCAACATCATCCTTAGCAACGTCGACAGCGTGCCGGTGCGGGTGCGCGACGTGGCCGAGGTGCAGATCGGCCGCGAACTGCGCACCGGCGCCGCCACCGACAACGGCCGCGAGGTGGTGCTGGGCACCGTCTTCATGCTGATCGGCCAGAATAGCCGCGCCGTCTCGCAGGCGGTCGACAAGAAGATGGTCGACATCAACCGCAGCCTGCCGGCCGGCGTGCAGGCCATCACCGTCTACGACCGCACGGTGTTGGTCGACAAGGCCATCGCCACGGTGAAGAAAAACCTGCTCGAAGGCGCGGTGCTGGTGATCGCGGTGCTGTTCCTGTTCCTCGGGAATATACGCGCGGCGCTGATCACGGCGATGGTGATACCGCTGTCGATGCTGTTCACCTTCACCGGCATGGTCACCTACAAGGTCAGCGCCAACCTGCTCAGCCTCGGCGCGCTGGACTTCGGCATCATCGTCGACGGCGCGGTGGTCATCGTCGAGAACTGCGTGCGCAGGCTGGCGCACGCCCAGAAAGAACTCGGCCGCAGGCTGACCCTCGCCGAGCGCTTCGACGAAGTCCACGCGGCGGCCAAGGAGTCGCGCCGCCCGCTGCTGTTCGGCCAATTGATCATCATGGTGGTCTACCTGCCGATCTTCGCGCTGACCGGCGTCGAAGGCCGCATGTTCCATCCGATGGCGCTGACGGTGGTCATCGCGCTGCTTGGCGCGATGCTATTGTCGATCACCTTCATCCCGGCCGCCGTGGCGCTGTTCATCGGCGACAACGTGGTCGAGAAGGAGCACCGCAAAATCACCGCGTGGTACAGCGGAATTCTGGAACGGGTACTGGCCAATACCCCGGTCGTGCTGACGTTCGCCGGAATTTCGGTGGTGCTGTCGCTGTTGCTGGCGACGCGCCTGGGCAGCGAGTTCGTGCCGAACCTGAACGAGGGCGATTTCGCCATCCAGGCCTTGCGCATTCCCGGCACCAGCCTGACGCAATCGGTGGAGATGCAAAAGCAGATCGAGTTGACCTTGAAGCAGAAATTCCCCGAGATCGAACGGATCTTCGCGCGTACCGGCACGGCGGAAATCGCCTCCGATCCGATGCCGCCGAATATCTCGGACGGCTACATCATGCTCAAGCCGGAGGCCGACTGGCCCAAGCCGCGCAAGTCGCGCGACGAGTTGCTGGCGGCGATCAGGGGGACGGTGGAAAAGCTGCCCGGGAACGCGTTCGAGTTTTCCCAGCCCATCCAGCTGCGCTTCAACGAGCTGATATCCGGCGTGCGCAGCGACGTCGCCGTCAAGCTGTTCGGCGACGACACGGCGGTGCTCAACGACACCGCAGCGAAGATCGCCGCCGCGCTGGGCAAGGTGCAAGGCGCGACCGAGGTCAAGATCGAACAGACCACCGGCCTGCCGATGCTGACGGTGGAGATCGACCGCGGCAAGACCGCGCGCTACGGCCTCAATGTGGGCGAGGTGCAGGAGACCGTCGCCACCGCCATCGGCGGCAAGGAGGCCGGCACCATGTTCGAGGGCGACCGCCGCTTCGACATCGTGGTGCGACTGCCGGACGCGCTGCGCGACGACCTGGAGGTGATGCGGCGCCTGCCGGTGCCGCTGCCGCGCGGTGTCGGAGGTAGCGGCGGCGCCAACTTCATCCCGCTGGGCGAGGTGGCCACTTTCAGCGTGTCGCCGGGGCCGAACCAGATCAGCCGCGAGGACGGCAAGCGCCGCGTCGTCATCAGCGCCAATGTGCGCGGGCGCGATATCGGCTCCTTCGTCGCCGAGGCGGAGCAGGCCTTGCGAAACCAGGTCAAGGTGCCGGCCGGGTACTGGACCGCGTGGGGCGGCCAGTTCGAACAGCTGCAGTCGGCCACGCGCCGCCTGCAGATCGTGGTGCCGGTGGCGCTGCTGCTGGTGATGGTGCTGCTGCTGGCGATGTTCCGCAACCTGCGCGACGGGCTGCTGGTGTTCAGCGGGATTCCGTTCGCGCTGACCGGCGGCATCGCCGCGCTGGCGCTGCGCGGCATACCGCTGTCGATATCGGCGGCGGTGGGCTTCATCGCGCTGTCCGGGGTGGCGGTGCTCAACGGCCTGGTGCTGATTTCGTACATCCGCTCCTTGCGCGAGCAGGGACGCACCGTGGAGCAGGCGATACGCGAGGGGGCGCTGGGCCGATTGCGTCCGGTGCTGATGACGGCGCTGGTGGCGTCGCTGGGCTTCATTCCGATGGCGATCGCCACCGGCACCGGCGCCGAGGTCCAGCGTCCGTTGGCGACGGTGGTCATCGGCGGGATCTTGTCGTCGACCGCACTGACGCTGCTTGTGCTGCCGCTGCTATACCGGCTGGCCCACCGCGACCGAAAAACGGTCAAGCCGGGTTAGACGCTGCCGGCACGCTCGATGACCAGGATGCGCGCCTGTCCGACCGGATGGGCGCAATGGGCGTCGCCCCCGGCGGCGTGGAAGATGTCGCCGGCGCGCAGCCGGGCCACCAGTTCGCGGCCGCCCTCGCGGTAGTGCATCGCCACCTCGCCATCGAGCACGGCGAACACCTCGTCGCCATCGTTGACGTGCCATTGGTACGGCTGGTCGGTCCAGTGCAGCCGCACGGTGGCGTCCTTCATCGTGGCGATCAGTTGCGCGTCCCAGGCGCGGGCGCCGGTGTAGTCGCTGGCGCGGACGATTTTCACGGTCAGCTCCAGTCGTAGTCCATCTGCCGCGCGGTGGCCAGCGCCAATTCGCGTCCCGCCAACCGCTCGACCAGATGCAGCGACAGGTCGATGCCGGTGGTGACGCCGCCGGAGGCGACGATCGCGCCATTGTCGGTCCAGCGGCGCTTGCCTTGCACCCGCAATTCGGGGAACGCTGCGCCGGCCGCGGCGTTGTCCGCGGCCAGTGGCCGGCCGTCGAGCAGCCCGCCTTGTGTCAGCAGAAAGGCACCGGTGCGCACCGAGGCCACCAGTTCGCAGTCGCGCGCCGTCTCGGCGATCCAGGCGATGACGTCCGGCCTGGCCAGTTCGGCGTCGATCACGCCGCCGGGCACGATCAGCACGTCGAGGTGGCCGCCGCCGAAATCCGCTTCCGGAAAAACCGTCAGGCCGGCGCGTGCGCGCAGCAGCGCGGAGGTGCGGCCGATGGTGCGGACCCGGAACGGCGGCGCCGCCTCCGGTGTCGTCTTGTGGCTGACACGCGTGGCGCAGGTGAACACGTCGTACGGTCCGGCGAAGTCGGGGACCTCGACGTCGTCGTAAACATAGATGCCGATGGTGCGGGTCATGGGTGCCTCCTGAAACGAAAGCCGCGATCATCCCACTTCCGTGCTTGACACAAATGACATCGATGGTGGAATATCTGCCAATATCTATGGATACCAACCCAGCCACCGCCGCCAACGCCGACCCGGCCATCGACGTCTGGCTACTCGTGCTGCCGCGCTTCGCGCTGCTCGACGCCACCGGCCCCGCCCAGGTGTTCTCCACCGCCAACGACGAGGCGCGCGACGCCGGCCGCCCCGCGCCCTACCGTATACATATGGTGTCGCCGGACGGCGGTCTGGTCACCGCCGCCGCCGGCGTGACGGTGCTGACCGAGCCGTTGCCCACCACCGGCCTGGGCGGATCTACCCTGATCATCGCCGGCGGGCGCGGCGTGGAGGACGGGTCGAACCCGGCGGTGACCCCGGACCTGGTGCGCTGGGTGGCGCAGGCGGGCGGTGGCGCGGATGCCGTGGCGCGGTGTTGCTCGATCTGCACCGGCGCCTTCCTGCTGGCGCGCACCGGACTGCTGGACGGGCGCCGCGCCGTCACCCACTGGCAGGACACTGCACGGCTGCAAGCCAAGTTCCCGGCCATCACCGTGCAGGACGACGCCATCTATATCAAGGACGGCCCCATGTATAGCTCGGCCGGCATCGCCGCCGGCATCGATCTGGCGCTCAGTCTGGTCGGCGAGGACCAGGGCCGCGACTTCGCGCTACGCGTGGCCAAGCGGCTGGTGGTGTTCTTCAAGCGCCCCGGCGGCCAGCGCCAGTTCAGCTCCGAATTGCTGGCCCAGGCCGATCCGCAGGGCTTGCACGGCCAGTTGACGGCTTGGCTGCGTCCGCGCCTGAAGCAGCCGATCGATGTCGACCAGATGGCGGCGGCGTTCGCGTTGTCGGTGCGTTCGCTGCACCGCAAGCTGCAACAGGAGGCGGGTGTGTCGCCTGCGCAATTGTTGTTGCGGCTGCGGATGGAATGCGCCTGCGCGTTGCTTGAGCAGCCCGGCATGACCGTCAAGCGCGCCGCCGCCCAGAGCGGCTTTAGCAGCGAGTACAATCTGCGCCGCGCCTTCGCCGCGCAGCTGGGCGTGGTGCCGAGCGAATACCAGGCGCGCTTTGGCTAATCCGGGGCAACTTCGGCCAATTTCGGTCAACTCAAACAAAGGGACGGCAT
Source organism: uncultured Duganella sp. (assembly GCA_963511605.1). Lineage (GTDB taxonomy): Bacteria > Pseudomonadota > Gammaproteobacteria > Burkholderiales > Burkholderiaceae_D > Rugamonas. The sequence continues at coordinate 256,497 of CAUPJZ010000007.1, forward strand.
GCAGGGATTTGAAACGTGGGTCGCGCGGGTCCTGCTGCTGAACAGCGCGCTGACCCTGGGCGTTAGCCTGGGCCTGCTCGGCGCGCCGCAGGAGGCGGACGCGCTGGCGGTGTTGTTCGGTGTCGGGTTGTTCGGTTTTCTGGCCGCCGTGCTGTCGCTCAAACGCTGGAAGAGCGGCCTGTGGGGCGGCATGCTGTATTACGCGGTGCAACTGGTCAGCTATTTCCCGCACGACGGCGGCTGGCAATACAGCGTCAAGGCCGGCGTCAGCATCGGCCTGGTCCTGCAGTTTTCCGGCGCCACCCTGGTGCTGAACACGGTCGCGTTGGCGTTGCAGTGCGCCACCGCGGCCGTGCTTGCGTGGCGCCTGCGCTCCGTCCCCGCCGGCTGAACCCGTCCCCGCCTGTCCACCAGGCGTTTCTCCTACCCGCCAGTCCTTCCAGTATCGCGTCATGCGCTTGTCATCAACCCACCTTACCATGTTTAACAAAGTTTCCTTCGCGACTTAATATCGCGTGCGATTTTCTCGGTGACAGCAAGATTTCGTATATCTTCCCGGCAACAAAACGTGGTCGAAAGGACATCATTAATTGCATCGGAATATTGCTTTTTGACAGGTTGCGGACAAGATACATTTGCCGAAATAAATTCTTGTTGGAAATTAAGTCGGCTATACTTGCTGCTAATACGCTCTGCTTCGGTGCCCCCCAAGCCCGTTTCGGAGTATAAAAAAGCCAATGATTTCAAGTGCTTGGGGCGCTTTTAATACATGGCGAAGAAGGTCCGGATTTTTTATTCCCTGTAGCAATAAGTTTGTTTAGTGAAAGATCAGCTCCGGTCGCCTTGTACTCGGGTGGAGCAGAATCGTCGCCAGCCGAGTGCGGTTGATCATGTTCTTGGCGGTGGACGGCACAGCTTGAGAAGAAATTTGAGTTGAATTGAAGCAAATCGCCACCGTTTGCTAAAGTTGACACTTTTGTTGACGTTAAGAATGTGTGTGCGGGATTTTTTGCGCCTGTAGTAATGAATTAGCAGCAAATACATAGTTATAAAACGGCAAATGTGCCACTGACGGAAGCTAGGACACGACGGGTAGGGCCGTCGATCCCGCTTTTTCGGACAGATCGAATTAGCGCCCTTTAGGAGAAATGCAATGAGCGTCGTAACCAGTTTCACAACGGACCAGATCGCCAGCCTGACTACGCAGCAGGTCATCACGATCACAACAGCTGATTTTGCTGCGCTCAACTCCGACCAGATCGGCGCGCTGAGCACACTGCATGCTTCCGTCCTGAGCTCCACCCAACTGGGCGCGATCGCTACCAGCACCTTGACCTCGCTGGGCACCGAAGACATCGCCGCGCTGAGCAGCAACGCGGTGGCCGGCCTGACCACCGCCCAAATCAAGGCCCTGGCGACCGACCAGGTCGTCGCGCTGACCACCACCCAGGCCGGCGCGCTGTCGACGCTGCAGGTGGCCTCGCTGACGACCGACGCCATCGCCGTGCTGGAGACGTCCGATTTCGCCGCGCTGAAAACCTCCGCCATCGCCGGCTTGACCAGTGTCCAGATCCGCGCGCTGACCACCGACCAGATCGTCGCGCTGACCACCTCCGGCGCCAACGCGCTGACCACCGCGCAAGTGTCCAACCTGAGCACCGACGCTATCGCCGCGATGCAGACGGCCGACATCGCCGCCCTCAAGACCGCCGCCGTCGCCTCGCTGTCGTCGAACCAGGTCGGCGCGCTGACCACCGACCAGGTTAAGGCCCTGACCACCGCCACTTTGGTGGCGCTGAGCACCTCCAACATCGCCAACGGCTTGACGACCGACCAGATCGTCGCCATGTCGTCGGCCCAGTTCGCCAGCCTGAGCACCGCGCAGATCGGCGCGCTGTCGAGCAACAGCATCGCCGCGATTGAAACGGCCGACATCGTCGGCATCAGCACGGCCGGCATCGCCGCGCTGAAATCGAACCAGATCGCCGGCCTGAGCACCGACCAGGTCGGCGTGTTGTCGAGCAACCAGATCGTCGCCATGACCACCGCCGGCGTCAAGGCGCTGAGCACCGACCAGGTCGTCGCGCTGACCACGGCCCAAGCCGCCGCGCTGACCACCGCGCAAGTGGCCGCCCTCGGCACCGAAGCGGTCGCCGCGATTGAAACGGCCGACTTCGCCGCACTGAAAACCGCCGCCGTCGCCGGCCTGACCACCAACCAGGTGCGCGCGCTGACGACCGACCAGGTTGTCGCGCTGACGACCGCCCAAGCCAACGCCCTGGGCAGCGGGCAAGTGGCCGCGCTGAGCACCGACGCGGTCGCCGCCCTGCAAACGGCCGATCTGGCCGCCCTGCGCAGCGCCTCGTTCGCCGGCCTGAATTCGAGCCAGGTCGCCGCGCTGACGACCGACCAGGTCAACGGCCTGGTCACCGCGCAGTTCGCCGCGATGAGCACCGCCAACATCGCCAACGGCCTGACGACCGACCAGATCGTCGCGATGAAATCGAGCCAGTTCGCCAGCCTGAGCACCGCCCAGATCGGCGCGCTGTCGAGCAACAGCATCGCCGC